>NZ_WTTA01000010.1:0-564 GCF_009828825.1 Erysipelothrix aquatica
CGGTTGTTTTTGTATAATAAAAGGAGCCCACCCGACTAAAAGGAGCTCCCATATGAAGTATAAGCAATTAAATAAAAAAATAAAAGACCAAATCGATATTTTATTAAGTATAGGATATTCGATGCGACAAGTTGGACGCGAACTGAATATTTCACATTCAACTATTTCGAGGTATAAAAGCAATCATTATAAGAAAAGAAAAATAGATATTCGACATAAATACAACCATTTAATCGATTACCTCAATTCTCGTTATGATCCCAAAGTCCGTTCTATCGATGTTTGCCTAAACAATTATAAAAGGTATCATCCTCATAAGCCCTGTGTATCCGTTCAGCAAGTGTATAACTGGATTAACCAAGGAAAACTTACGATTGATCCACTTAAGATGTGTTACAAGAGACGTAGACGAAAGAAGCGAATGAGTGGAATGATGAACCACTTTCAATGGAATTTGGAAAATCGAACTGTGCTACCAATTAGTCTGAGACCCAATTATATAGAGGCCCGAGATGAAATCGGTCATCTTGAAATTGACTCAATAATCGGTAAGAAAAATGAAAG
>NZ_WTTA01000001.1:0-599475 GCF_009828825.1 Erysipelothrix aquatica
TGGTCACACCTGTTCCCATCTCGAACACAGAAGTTAAGCACTTTAGCGGCGACAATATCTAGCCAAGCGTTAGTGAAGATAGCTCATTGCCAGGTAATTCGACATCCATTTGGATGTCTTTTTTTATAGGTTTGAATGCACTACTGAACTTGTGATTATGATATAATATTTAACATGGTGATATTATGAAAAATATAAAAGAATATAAAACAAATTCCGTCGATGAGACAATTCAGTGCGGAAAGAGATTAACAGAAACTTTGACAACAGGAGCGTTGATTGCTCTTGCTGGTGATTTAGGAGTAGGGAAAACTGCATTCACAAAAGGAATTGCATTAGGACTTGATATTACTGAAGCAGTAACGAGTCCGACTTTCACGCTTCTCAAAGAATACGAAGGCCGTCTAAACTTAAAACACATTGACGCCTATCGATTAGAGGGGATTGATTCCGACTCCTTAGGCTTATTTGATCTTATTGATGATGGGAATGTTGTGGTATTGGAATGGAGCAATTTCTTGGAAGATCTTGATTTTGTACCAGATTATATCGTAACAATTGACTATATTTCAGAAAATGAGCGTTTGATTAGAATTGAGGAACTTTCATGAATACATTAATTATTGATACATCACATACTTTGTTAGCTGTAGGATTGGTTATTGACGAGACGTTAGTTTACAATTACCAAGAACAAGTTAATAAGTCTCACTCTGAGCAATTGCTTCCAATTGTAGATGCTGCATTGAAAGCGCATGATATCAATCCACTTGAGATTAACAATGTAGTTTTAACTGTAGGACCCGGAAGTTATACTGGACTTAGAATTGGAATGACTTTCGTAAAGACCTTTGCGATTGCGAATCCAAATTTGAACGTCTATACCGTGAATACACTTGCAAGTCTTGTCGGTGGGAATTCTGGGTTTGTGTTCATTGATGCGCGATCCAAACGTACGTTTGGAGCCTATGTGGACGAGGGCGTCATTCGGGACCAACGTGTCTACACAATTGATGAAGTAGCTCAAATAAACACGGAGTTATATGGTGACTTAGACTTAATCGATAAAGAGAAACGATATGGTTCGGTTTTGGAGAACATTGTGTCCATTCAACACTTATGGAAACCAGTAGATTCAATTGATACCCTTGTCCCCGATTATCTCAAATGATACGTCGAGCAACGGTACAGGATCTAGCTAAAATTATTGTGATTGACACAGAGTCACTTCATAATCATTGGTCACTAGTGTCCTATAATGATGCAATAAACAATGACAATTATTGGTTTTTTGTTTATGAAGAAAATGGGGCAACCCATGGATTCGTAGTTGCGCTTAATCTTGGTGCTGAGGCAGAAATATTACAAATTGCAGTTTCGTCGCAGCAACAACGTCAAGGTATTGGTACTCGACTGCTAAAGCATATTGAACAGGAAATGCAGTATCGAGGCTCTATATTTCTTGAAGTGGCTTCAAATAATATCAGTGCGCGTGCACTGTACACAAATTTAGGTTTTGAAGATATCACCGTGCGTCACAATTATTATGATGATGGTACGGCTGCACATATCTTAAGGAAGGATTTAAAATGAAAATATTAGCAATTGAATCAAGTTGTGATGAAACTTCAGCAGCGGTTGTCGAAAATGGTCAAGACGTATTGAGTAATGTTGTCTCAACACAAATAGATATACATAAACAATTTGGTGGTGTGTTTCCAGAAGTTGCATCCCGTCTACATGTTGAAAAAATAAACTTTGTAATAAAAGAATCGCTGGAAAAAGCGAATGTAACATTTGACGATATCGATGCTATTGCCGTTACTGAAGGTCCCGGTCTAGTGGGGTCATTGCATGTTGGGGTAACTGCAGCGAAATCACTCGCATGGGCATTGGATAAGCCCCTTATCCCTGTTCATCACATTGCTGGACATATTTATGCAAATAAACTTTCGGGTACGTTGGAATTTCCACTCCTATCATTAGTTGTTTCTGGTGGACATACTGAATTAATTTATATGGAAAGTGATTATCATTTTGAAATCATTGGGAAAACTCAAGATGATGCAGTAGGGGAAGCTTATGATAAAGTAGCACGTCTTCTTGGGCTTTCATACCCTGGCGGTCCTATCATCGATAAAATGGCGCAACAGGGTAAGGCAAACTATATCTTGCCCAAAGTAAAAACAGATAATCCATTAGACTTTTCTTTTAGTGGTCTTAAATCTGCGGTTCGTCAGTTGACGTTACGTGAGGAACGCAACGATCGTCCTGTTATAGTGGAAGATGTTGCCTATGCATTTCAACATGCAGCAGTAAATGAATTGGTGTCACGAGTGAAAAAAGCACTTAGTTTGTATGATGTGAAGACACTCGCGTTAGCAGGAGGTGTTGCTGCGAACTCTGAGGTTCGAAAGCAAATGAATGGATTGAAGGATACTTATCCGGAACTTAACATTCTTCAACCACCTTTATGGGCATGTATGGATCAAGCGGCAATGATTGGTCTTGCGGCATTCACGGCATTTGAAAAAGGTGCCCGTGCAACTTGTGAATTAACAGCACAATCTAACAAACAACTCCAATCTTATTAATATTTTCACATTCTATCACCACTGACTTTGTGATATGATTTACACGGTGGTGATAACATGATTAATCAAATCAATTCAAATAATGTACCAAAAGCAACAATGCAACGTTATCCAATATATCTTAAAGCGCTTCGAAAACTCTATAATATGGGTGTAGAACGTATTTTATCTCGAGAGTTGTCGTTGTTTGTTGATATCGAATCAACAACGATCCGACGAGACTTTTCCTTTATTGGATCTTTAGGAAAACAAGGCTATGGCTATGACGTAAAGACGCTTATTGACACCTTTGATAACCTATTAGGGGTTAGCTTTGATGAAGAATTAATTCTTGTTGGAGCGGGGAATCTCGGGCGTGCAATCTTGAACTATAACCGATGGAACCATGTAGTCGGCGAAATTTCATGTGCATTTGATATTGACCCAAATAAACTGGGTGAAGTATCGGATATCCCGATTTACCATATGAGCGAGCTCGAGGAGCGGATTCCCAAAGGATGCCGTATTGCAATAGTAACTGTATCTAAAAATGTGCAAGAGACCATTGATCGACTTGTCGATTTAGGAATTGTCGGGATTGTTGACTTTTCAAGTGAGCATATTCAAGTTCCTAAAGATGTTGTCGTAAAAACTGTTGATGTTGTCTCGACAATTCAGGAGCTAATCTTCCAAACTAATAATATTCGATAATAAGAGGTGTAGAATGATATCGTATTTAACAATTAGAGAAATTTATGACTTAATGTCCTATGGATCAGACATCGAGATAGATGCCATTGAGTATGTGCAACTTCAAGGATGGATTCGTACCAATCGTAAAGGTAAAAATGTTGGTTTTATCGAATTGAATGATGGAACTTACTTTAAAAATGCCCAGTGTGTTTATGCTGCTGAGATTTCCAATTATGATGAAATCGGTAAATACGGAACTGGAACTGCAATTACAGTTACAGGAAAGTTTAAGCGTACACCAGATGGTCGTCAACCTTTTGAAATTGACGTAACTGAAGTTATTTTAGAGGGTGCTGCCTCGTCAGACTACCCAATGCAAAAAAAACGTCATAGCTATGAATATTTACGAGAGATTGCGCACTTACGCACTCGTACTAATACATTTATGGCTGTCTTTAGAGTACGTTCAGTATTATCAATGGCAATTCATGAGTTCTTCCAAAATCAGGGATTCGTGTATGTTCATTCGCCAATTATTACTGGAAACGACGCTGAGGGCGCGGGAGAGGCTTTTGTAGTTACAACCCGTCATGATGATAAATATGAAGAAGACTTCTTTGGTAAAAAAGCGAGTTTAACAGTTTCAGGACAATTGCATGGTGAAGCATTTGCGCTTGCATTCCGCGACATCTATACATTTGGGCCAACATTTAGAGCGGAAAAATCAAATACCGCACGTCATGCGAGTGAATTCTGGATGATTGAACCAGAAATTGCGTTTGCTGATCTAGAGGACAACATGAACCTTATTGAGGATCTTGTAAAATATACGATTGAGTATGTCTTAGAGAATGCTCCAGAGGAGATGAAATTCTTCAATGAACGTATTGATAGAACGCTTCTTGAGCGTCTCAATGGAATCGTAAATAGCGAATTCAAACGTATGCCATATACGGAAGCAATCGAAATCCTCGAAAAAGTAAACGATCGTTTCGAGTATAAAGTTGAATGGGGAAGTGACCTTCAGTCTGAGCACGAGCGTTACTTGAGTGAGGAAGTTGTTAAGGGTCCTGTGTTCTTAACAGACTATCCGAAAGACATTAAATCATTCTACATGCGATTGAATGATGATGGAAAAACGGTAGCAGCATGTGACTTACTGGTTCCTTATGTAGGGGAGTTAGTTGGTGGATCACAACGTGAAGAACGTTTGGATCTTCTTGAAGAACGTATGGATGAGTTAAACATACCCAAAGAACACTTACAGTGGTACTTAGATTTACGCCGTTATGGTGGCGTTAAACATGCGGGATTTGGAATCGGATTTGACCGTTTCCTCATGTACATTACCGGTATGCAAAACATTCGTGATGTTGTGCCATTCCCACGTACACCAAGAAATTTAGAATATTAAGCGTGAGGTTTCTATGGACTATAGATCAAACTATGTTCCGAAGACTAAAAAAGTGAACTACAAAATTGTAGTTCCTTTTCTGTTTGTATTGGCGTTACTGATTGTTTATGGGATTCATGCTTTACGTCCAAAACCTGTAGAAAATCAGGAACAATTCGCATTTTGCCGCATGACACCAGAAGAGTCACGGAGTGTGATTAAAAAGAATTTAACGGACAATGTGATTGAGTTCTCCGATTATGGCGTCTACGGGCAATCTTTGGGCTTGTATGGTGCAGATTATCAAGTAACTACTGCAGACCCATTCAATGGACGCACTGTCTTTCTAACTAACCTTTGCACGGGCACAGAGCAAGTGTTTCTTATGGGATCGGAGTTAGATGCTAAAATTCCGATGAATGCGTTAGATCCAGGATTCTACATTATCGAAGTTAGTGTTGGGTTTGAACGTTCACGTCTTATTGCAGATGAAAAAATGGATGAAGTCTTTCATGCTACATCTCGTAGTGGAGAAGCACGAGAAGTACGCTTAATCGCAAACAAAAATTTATTTAATACAGATGAAGAAACAATTATGGATCAACACTATGCATTTTTAGACGTGAAAAATACACAAATAGATGCGAATACTTATGATGTAGTACTTGACCCAAGTGGTCTTTATGACGATATGGGCATGATTCTACATGGTAGTGAATTTAAAGATTTTGTTGAATCAAAAGAAATGTACCGTATGGCAGAAGCTATTGAAGCACAACTGACCAGTGCTGGTTATAAAGTGAAAATCGTTCGTGAGAAAGACAAACCTCGCGATACTAATGATGTGAATGGGCGTATTCATGCTGGTTATTTAGCAGATGCAAAATATTATGTTAATTTAACAATGTTGCAGCAACCATATCCTAAAGAAACAGGAGCATCAATTATATATTCGAGTCATGCAACAAGCCGTATGGCCTCGACCATTGCGAAACAGCTGGAAGCTCAAACAACACTTGAATTGTTTGACTATGGTTCTCATGAAGGAATCGTTCAGACATCTAAAGTAGATGGTTATGATAATAATGCTAAAATTCGTGAGGCTGGTGGTCGTTTTACGGGTGCGGGTGTACTCGAAGCATTTAGAGAATGGAATACTTTTGCCAAAGACAGTAATCGTGGAATGCAAGGAACTGTTATTGAATTTGGCTACATCGAAGACGCAAAAACTTATGAAACTTGGTTCGCTGAGTTTGATCAAATTGCGAAGGCTGTTGCAGATGGTATTGCCATTGAATTAGCAAGTTAGGTGAGATTATGATCGTACAAGTTAGAAATGCTACAAAATCATTTGGTTCGCAAGACCTGTTTAAAGATCTTAATATGTTGATCAAAGAAAATGAAAAAGTAGCACTTATTGGTGCAAACGGTGTTGGTAAATCAACACTTTTTCACGTACTTTCGGGAGAAATCTCGTTAGATGAAGGAGATGTCTTTTGGAAGTCGGGTGTCCGTACAGGTTTTCTTGAACAGATTCATGTAACCCAGGACAGTATTCTCGTTAAGGATTATTTTGATGAGGTCTTCCAAGATGTTTTCGAACTTCAAAACCGTTTGAATGAACTGGAACGAATACTTCAGGAGGATCCTAGTGAGAAAAACTTAAAACAATTTGACCGTGTTCAACATGAGTTCTTGCGTCGTGGTGGCTATACCTACGAAACAGAAATCCATACAATTCTGACACAGTTTAATTTCTCAGTTGAAGATCTCAATCGTTCGTTAAGCACATTTTCAGGTGGTCAAGTAACACGGTTGGCGTTTATTAGACTCCTTTTAAGTAAACCAGATATTCTTTTTTTAGATGAGCCGACGAACCATCTGGACATCTCAACGATCGAATGGTTAGAAGGTTACTTGAATAAATACGACGGTGCTGTTGTTGTGGTATCTCACGACCGTTTATTTCTTGATCGTGTATGTAATGTTGTAGTTGAAATTGATGATTATCAAGCAACGCGATTTGAGTCGAACTATTCAGGCTATCTCAAACAAAAAGAAATCATGATTGAGCGTCATAATGTTAAATATGAGAATCAACAACGTGAAATCGAGCGATTGGAGAAACTTATCGAAAAGTTCCGATACAAACGGAGTAAAGCTGCATTTGCGCAGTCGAAGATAAAATATCTCGATCGCATGGACAAGCTTGAAAAGAAGACGGAATCCAAACGTGAATTTAAAGCTGATTTTAAAGCACGTTTACGCGGTGGAAAAGATGTCTTGACTGCTAATGAACTCCAAGTTGGTTATGACAAACCGTTGTTGGAGTTCAGTGGCATCTTTAACCGTGGTAAGCGGTATGCCATAATTGGTGATAATGGGACTGGTAAATCAACATTGCTTAAAACTATTTCGGGTCGTATGGAAGCGTTAAGTGGTGAGGTCCTCTTGGGACATCAAATTGAAATGGGATATTTTGACCAACAATTGTTGGAGTTTAACATGAATAAAACAGTCCTTGAGGAGGTCTGGGATGGTTTTCCAGAACTTGATCATACTGAAATTCGCACAGCGTTAGGACGATTCTTGTTCAAAGGGGAAGAAGTGTTTAAATCGGTAGGTGTTTTATCAGGGGGCGAGCGAGTTCGTTTGGCATTAGTAAAGCTCATGTTGAAACAGGATAATCTTTTAATTCTTGATGAGCCGACAAACCACTTGGATATCCAAGGGAAAGAAGCATTAGAAAAAGCGCTGAGTGATTATGACGGAACGATGATTTTTGTATCCCACGATCGTTACTTTATCGAGAAGATGGCAACAGACACATATGTCATCAAAGATGGTGCGATAACACATACTGAAAAGAAAGTGACTGAAATCCTTGCGGAGTCGAAGCAACAAGTTGACGAGCAAAAAGAAATCAATAAGCTTTCATATCAAAATATTAAAAAAATGAAAAATCGCATTAAGAAAATCGAGGAAGAACTTGTTGAGTTATCTGAAGATTTAGAAGTGCATCGCGAATTGCGTTTTGATCCCGAGTATTATCACGATTTCGAAAAAATGGATGAACTTAATGCCGTAATTGACGGTATTCATAATGAAATCAAACACCTTGAAATCGAGTGGGCAGAGATTGCTGAGGCTTTAGAAGAGAGTAACAACGGATAGGGCTTGGTTAATTAGATTTTATTGTGTATAATGAGAATGGAAAAAAAAGGAGTAGGTATACTATATGGCTAAATGTTTAGTGGCTCAATCAGGTGGGCCAACATCAGTTATTAACGCAACCATTGCGGGTGTCGTTAAAGCAAACCAATTAAACCCAGTCTATGACACAGTCTTAGGTGGTCTTCATGGAATCGAAGGAATTCTTGATGAACTATTTGTGGATCTCACACACATGAGTGAGGACGAAAACCGTGTGTTACGTCAATCACCTTCAAGTGCTTTAGGATCATGCCGTTACAAATTAAAACGTGAAAACAAAGCAGATTTCGAAAAACTATTCGCAATCCTTGAAAAACACGATATCCGTACAATGTTCTATACAGGTGGTAACGACTCAATGGATACAGTTGCTGCGCTTGACGAATATGCAAAAGCAAACGGAATCGAAGGCTTCCAATTTGTTGGATGCCCTAAAACAGTTGATAATGACTTAATGGTCATGGATCATGCTCCTGGATTTGCTTCAGCAGCTAAATTCATTGCAACAACAGCTTACCAAACATGGATGGACTCAACAGTCTATACGCGTCAAGATGTTTTCATTCTTGAAACAATGGGACGCGATGCAGGTTGGTTAGCAGCGAGTGCATGTGTTTCAGGTATCGTTGATATGGTCGTTCTTCCAGAAGTACCATTCGATAAAGAATCATTCTTAGCAACAGTTAAGAAACATGTTGATGCAAAAAACAAATGCTACATCGTTGTCAGTGAAGGGGTACGTTACGAAGACGGAACATACCTTTCGGCTGGAGAATCAAAAAATGATACATTCGGACATGCTGTTTTAGGTGGTTCAGGTCACGCCTTACGTGAAATGATCCTTGAAGCAGGTGTATCAGAACGTGCTAAAGTTCAAGACTTAAGCAACGCACAACGTTCACATGCAAGTGAGCAATCAAAAGTTGACGTTGAAGAATCATTCAAACTTGGAATGTCAGCACACATGCGTTCAATCGATCCATCATTTACAGGACAAACTGTATATGTTAAACGTATTGAAGGCGAAACATACGACGTAGAATTCTTAGCAACTGCATCAAGCAACATTGCGAACCATGTACGTCACTTCCCAACAGAGTGGATCTTACCAGAATATGCTGGAATCACTCAAGAAGCTCATGATTACTTTGCACCACTCTTAGTAGGTCAACCAGAAATCATGCGTGATGAAAAAGGATTACCACGCCAAGTAAAACCTTACTACATGCGTTAATAAACCATAAAGCCATTGCTTGTGAGCAATGGCTTTTTCTTTTGACAAAAAATTATTCATGATGAAAGCGTTTAGATGCACGATAACCGCTATATAAGTTGACTATATCGCATACAAGTGGTTTAATTTAGATGTACACGAAAAACACAATTCAATATTGATTTTTTGTGAAACGAGTTCTCAAAGTTGCAAATTCAAGTTTTGAATGGGAAGGGAATTTGTAAGAAATCTTGAGGTGCTTGCTGGGTTTTAGAACTTGCATACCAATTCAAAGTCTTCTTAGGCACAAAAAAACCCACTCTTAAGTGGGTGAATTGTTTAATTGGCGGAGAAAGAGGGATTTGAACCCTCGCGAGCTATGAACTCCTATCGGTTTTCGAGACCGACCCCTTCAGCCTCTTGGGTATTTCTCCAACGTGATGATTATAGCAAAAATAATTATCAAATGGAATAATATTCTTGAAATTCAAAAAACTTAGGAGTATTATTGATTTTGTCTTTTTAAGGAGGGACAGTTAATGGATGATTACATTTTACAGATTCTTAAAGCGAATTCAGTAGCGAAAGACCAAGTGAAAGACACACTTGACTCTCATGCAGATGGGCTAGAAGCAATCAAAGAAATGAAACAAAAAATTGATCAAGAATTGGAAACATATTTAGCAACAGAAACTGAGTCTATCTTAAATGAAACAGATTCATACCGTGCATCGATGAAACCCAAATACGATCAAGAATATCAAGAGCGTGTCTCAAACCTTGTTGATCGATTTAATGGTGCCAAATCCGAATGGTACTCAAAGCTGTATGAAAGGATAACCCTTCCAGATGGCAAGTGATTATGCAATGGCTGCGAAGGCACGTTCTTTGTTTTCTCAACATTTAACGGCTGAGCAATATCGTATAATGACAAACTATAAAGATGTCCCAAGTATTGCAGCATATCTAAAAAATGATACGCGCTATGCACAGGTATTGGACGGCATCAACGAATCGTCGATTCACCGTGAGGTTTTGGAACAAAAAGTTCGTATCATGGGACAGGTTGAGTTTGTTAAGTTAATGCATTACGTGAAAGTTAATCGGGTAAATTTCTTTTCCTACTATACAAAGCGTCGTGAGATTGAACAAATTTTATTTGTTTTACACTCGATTGAATCGGGTGTTGATCATCATGTGAATTATTACATTGATGATATTAATGAAATGTTGTCGTTTGACGTACATAAATTAGCAGAGCTAAAAAGCTTCTCTGCATTGCATGATTTTTTAGAACTTACAGATTATCGAGGTGTCTTGACGGGACTTCTTGATGAAAATGTTGATATTGGGAAATGTGAATATGAACTGAACGCTTATTACCAAGATTTCTTTAAGAAACTAATTCAGAAAGAACCAAGTAATAAAGATATTCAAGATGCCTTCAATCTTGAAATTGAATTAAAAACAATTGGATATGTGTACCGTCTCAAAAAGTATTATGATACGCCTGCCGAAGAAATCCTTACAATGATCCATTATGAACCGTACCTCATCCCTGTAGCGCGTATGGAAAAATGGATTCGCACCATGAATGCAGAAGAGTTCTTAGATGCTTTTCATAAGTCACCATATGGTAAATACGTCGAAGCACCAGAAGAAGTCAATATTGAATTGCATCTCAACAATATTCGTAAGTTAATTGCGCAACACTATCTGCGATTTACAACGAATACGAATTTAACCATGCTTTCATATATGACATTACTAAGCTTTGAAATTGATAATATAATTGATGTCATTGAAGGTGTTCGATATCAAATGAATTCTGAAGAAATTATGAAATTGCTTACGAAGTAGGAGGTGTTTCTGTGGCAATTGAAAAGATGCGTTTGGTGTTAACTGTGACAACGCCAGACAATGTCTTGAATATGATAAGTGCAATTAAGGAGTATGAGCATTTCCATCCCGAATTGTCGACGGATGTCATGACAAACGATGATGGTGGTGAGCCGTATGTGGCAGATCATATCTATGAAGCTTATTTATCAAGGATTGAGCATTTAATACACGAATATGATATTCATATCAAACCAACATATGTAAAAGATATGGATTTAGAAACTGTTGAAAAAAATATTGCAGCTGCGGAAGCAGTGTGTGATAAGAACGTGGCGATTGCAACGACTATTTCAACATTACACAAGGATGATAAGATTGCGTTGGAGAACTTGCAGTCCTATCCCCTTGATGAATTGGATGAAGGTTTCATTACATTTAAATTTGGCCGGATGCCGCTTAATTCGTTCCAAAAGTTAACTTTGTATCATAACGAAGAATTTGTGTTTACAGAGTTACATCGTAATAAGCACAATGCGTGGATTATCTATGTATGTCTTAAATCAAAAGAAGAGCATTTTGCTGAGTTTTTTGAGTCCATGTATTTTGAACCAATAGCGATTCCAGAATCGCGTGAGAAAACACTTGCATTTGATTTTGCAGGACTTCTTAACGAAACCTATGGCTACGTTAAAGAACAAGCAGAACGTGAAGCTTTCTATAAGTATATTTCGGTTTACAACGGTCAAACAACGATGACTGGTTTTGTATCTGAAGGAAACTTGGAAGCGTTTGATCAATTATTCGATGATCGGGTTAAAACGTATGACTTCCCACCAGAAATCCAAAAAGAAATTCTGGCGCCAACAGCATTAAAGAATAATTGGTTTTCTTACCCGTTTGAGATGCTTGTTGAAATGTATGGACTTCCAAAATATGGGGAATATGATCCAACGCGTTACTTTGCGATTACGTATTCCTTACTATTCGGAATGATGTTTGGAGATGTTGGACAAGGACTTGTGATTGTCCTAGTTGGATATTTGCTTGCTAAGAAAAAAGATATGATGTTAGGGCGAATTATGTTCCGATTGGGATTCTTCTCAATGTTCTTTGGGATAATTTATGGATCAGTGTTTGGAAATGAAGAATTGCTGACGCCATTCTTAAAACCATTAGGGCTTCCAATTCATGTTGCAAGTCCAGACTTTACAAGTAACCTCTTGATTTCTACAGTTGGAATCGGGGTTGTCCTAATTCTAGGATCGATATTAATAAATATTATTGTGTCGTTGAAGCATAAACGTTATACCCGAGCTTTATTCTCACAGAATGGACTTGCCGGACTCATGTTTTATGGGTTCATGATGGCTTGGATTGTAACAATGACATTGGGATATTCAATTATGAACCCCCTCACAATTTGTGTGTTCATTGTTATTCCGCTTCTATCGATACTCTTCCACGAACCTTTATCAAATCTTATTGCAAAAATGAAGGTTACGCCGCAAGAGGGTTGGGGTGGTTATATAGTGGAAGGATTCTTTGAATTGTTTGAAGTTTTACTTGGATTTGTGACCAATACATTATCGTTCTTACGTGTTGGTGGGTTTATCCTGAGTCACGCAGGGATGATGAGTGTCGTTATGGTTTTAAAAGATATGTCAGGTGGCGCGGGATTTATCGTCTTTATTATCGGTAATATCATTGTCATCGGGCTCGAGGGTCTAATCGTAGGGATCCAGACATTGCGTCTACAATACTACGAAATGTTTAGTCGTTATTATGATGGTGGCGGTAAGCCGTTTAAGTCAGTTAACTAAGGAGGAATATGACGATGTTAAGTTTATTAGAAATTATTTTACCACTAGTGTTAATCGCGGTAATTACG
The DNA here is from genome assembly GCF_009828825.1 of Erysipelothrix aquatica. Classification (GTDB taxonomy): domain Bacteria; phylum Bacillota_I; class Bacilli_A; order Erysipelotrichales; family Erysipelotrichaceae; genus Erysipelothrix; species Erysipelothrix aquatica_A. The sequence continues at coordinate 12,816 of NZ_WTTA01000001.1, forward strand.
TTACCACTCATTCCAGTATTTAGAGGGAAAGTTGATGTCCGTAATGCAAAATTTAGAGTTTATATGCAAGTATCAATGTTCTTTGTTGCATTGATTGGAACAGTATTAATTACAGGTGCTACCTATGCTGCGGAAGAAGTTGCAACAGGGTTCCAAGGAAGTTTTGGCCAAGGTATGGGATTCATTGCTGCTTCTATTGCCGTTAGTGCTTCAGTATTGGGTGCGGGTTATGCCGTAGGTCAAGCTGCTCCTGCTGCTATCGGTGCTATCTCAGAAAACTCAGAAAACTTTGGTAAAGCAATGATTTTCGTTGCGCTTGCTGAAGGGGTTGCTATTTATGGACTTCTAATCGCTATCCAAATTATTGCTAAATTATGAAAATGTTTCTTATCAGCGACAATATTGATACTCAAATGGGATTACGTCTTGCGGGTATTGAAGGAATCGTTGTTCATGAAGCAGATGAACTTAAGGAAGCCATTCAAGACGTCTTGCAAGATGATACCATTGGTGTCTTATTGTTAACAACAAAACTTTTCGACTTGGATCGTGAGCATATATTAGATTTGAAATTGACTTTGAAACAACCATTAATTGTTGAAATCAGTGACCGTCACAAGTCCCATGAAGTTCAAGCAATGATTGATGAGACAATTTCTAAAATCGTTGGAAAGGTGGTTTAAATGGAGAATATTAAAGCAAAAGTTACTCAAGATATCGTTGATTCGATTATTGAGGATGTAAAGCGTGAAACAAATGACATTAATTCTCATTTTGATAAACGCCTACAACAAGAAGTGGATGAATACCGAGAAAAAAAAGAAAGTATTATTAATACAAAACTCGAAACACTGCGCGACAAAGCCGATCGTGAACGATTTAAACTTGAATCAGAAATGCGCTTTGAAGTCGCAAAAGCGTTGCGTGAGAAACGCAATGCATTACTGGCACAGTTTGAGAAAGAACTCAAAGATGATCTTGCTCGATTCTTACAGAGTTACGGGTATAGTGCGTATTTAAACGGAACCCTTGACTACTTAGAATCACGTATTGATTTAACACGTGCCAAAATTTTGGTTCGTAAACAAGACTATGAACTTTTGAATCGTAAAGTTCATGCAGAATATGCTGATTTAAAAATGGGCGGATTGATGTGTGAATTTGAAAATAGTATTCTTGATTTTTCATTAGAAACGCGGTTTAAAAATGCAATGACAGAATTTATCAATGAAAGTAAAGTAAACATTTAGGAGGCGTCAATATGAGTACAGTATATTGGATAAATGGTCCAATTATTAAAAGTCGTGATGTTGACAACTTCGTAATGTCAGAAATGGTTTACGTTGGTAATAGTCACATTATGGGTGAGGTCATCGGAATTGATTCTGAGTATGTCACCATCCAAGTTTATGAATCAACAACATCAATGCGTGTGGGTGAAAGCATTACACATACTGGGAAACCGTTGAGTGTTGAACTTGGTCCAGGTTTATTAGGAAATATTTATGATGGGATTGGCCGTCCATTAAAAGGTTTATCAGAAAAATATGGCTCTTATTTGGAAGTTGGTCAAAGTATGCGAACACTTCCAGACTCAAAAAAATGGAATGTTACATACAAGGTTGCGAAAGGTGATTTTGTCAAACGTGGTCAAGTTTATGCGGTTTTTCAAGAAACGGGTTCTATAGAACACCGTTTAATGGCAACACACGAAGGAATTGTTTCTATTGACCCTGTGGATGGTCCATACGGGCTTGATGACGTTGTCTTACACTATGAAGATGGAACAACACTCTCAATGTCCGAACATTGGCCAATTCGCCACGAGCGTCCTGTAACAAGTCGTATCGATGCAAAAGAGCCACTTATTACGGGACAACGTGTTATTGATACATTGTTCCCAATTGTTAAAGGTGGAAGTGCCGCAATTCCTGGTGGATTCGGTGCTGGAAAAACAATGCTCCAGCATCAACTTGCAAAATGGTGTGATGCAGATATCATTGTCTATATTGGTTGTGGTGAGCGTGGTAACGAAATGGCGCAAGTTCTTGAAGAGTTCTCCGAATTGGTGGACCCTAAGACAGGACGTACAATGCTTGAACGGACTATCTTAATTGCGAATACCTCAAACATGCCTGTTGCTGCACGTGAAGCGTCAATTTATACCGGAATCACATTTGCTGAGTACTATCGGGACATGGGGTATCATGTTGCCTTAATGGCAGATTCAACGTCTCGTTGGGCCGAAGCTTTGCGTGAACTTTCAGGTCGATTGGAAGAAATGCCTGCGGAAGAAGGATTCCCAGCATATCTCGCATCACGATTAGCGCAATTCTATGAACGAAGTTCTTTCGTAAACACATTAAATGGAGATATTGGTTCAATTAGTATTGTTGGTGCAATTTCACCTCAAGGTGCGGACTTCTCTGAACCGGTAACTCAAAACACGCAACGATTTATTGGAAGTTTCTGGGCATTGGATAAATCATTGGCGTATATTCGCCATTTCCCATCCATTAACTACACCCAAAGCTATTCCGAATATTTAGTCCAATTACAAGATTGGTATACCGTAAACATAGCTGAAGATTATTTGGATCTTCGCCAAATGGTTTTATCCATTCTTAATGAAGAGACGAGTTTAATGGAAATTGTTAAATTGATTGGGCAAGACGTTCTTGCAGACCGTCAAAAACTGGTGTTGGAAATCGCGCGTGTTATTCGTGTTGGATATCTTCAACAAAACGCTTTCCATAAATTTGATAGTTCAGTATCGTTGCAAAAACAATATGAAATGCTCAAATTAATTAAATATGTTTTTGATCAAAGTCAAAAATTACTGGATCAAAAGAAAACGATGAATGCGATTATCGAAACACGTATCTTTGAAGAAATCATTGGTCTGAAGTATGTTATCGATGAGGATTTATCACAATTTAAAACTTATTATGACAAAATTGATGCAGCACTTGCATCGATAGAATAGGAGGACATTCATGAGTATCTATTTTAAAGGATTATCAAGTATCAATGGTCCTCTTGTTGCAATAGAGGGTGTTGAAACGGCATCTTACGATGAACTTGTTGAGTTGATTGATGAAAATGACCACACACGTCTGGGACGTATCATTGAAATTCAGGGAGACCGTGCCCTCATCCAAGTCTTTGAGAGTACCGAAGGACTCTCAAAAAATAATGTTGTCTCAAAATTAACGGGTCGTCCGATTGAAATTGGATTATCTGAGGAAATTCTCGGGCGTTCTTTCAATGGCTCGGGTGCCCCAATTGACGGTCTTGGTCCGGTCTTTATTGACAAACATGCTGATATTAATGGCCGTGTTATCAACCCAGTCGCACGAACATATCCTCGTAACTTCATCAATACAGGAATTAGTGCTATAGACGGACTTAATACCTTGATTCGTGGTCAAAAACTACCAATCTTCTCGGGAAGTGGTTTATCCCATAATGAACTTGCGGCACAAATTGTGCGTCAAGCGAAATTACACGGGGATTCTGGCGAAGACTTTGCGATTGTCTTTGCGGCAATGGGTGTTAAGCATGATGTTGCGGCTTTCTTTAAACAAACATTTTTAGATCACGGGGTTATGGATCACGTTACAATGTTCCTCAACCTCGCTAATGATCCAATTATTGAAAGAATTTTGACGCCGCGTTTTGCATTAACGGCCGCTGAGTACTTAGCATTTGAAAAGAACAAACATATTCTTGTTGTTATGACTGATATTACGTCGTATTGTGAGGCACTGCGTGAGTACAGTTCCTCTAAAGAAGAAGTTCCAGGTCGTAAAGGATATCCAGGATACCTCTACTCCGACCTTGCATCGATGTATGAACGTGCCGGATGTATCGAAGGAAGTACGGGATCGTTAACACAAATTCCAATTCTCACGATGCCAAATGATGATATTTCACATCCAATTCCAGACTGTACGGGCTACATTACCGAAGGTCAAATTGTATTGGATCGAGGCATGACCCAACAAGGTATCTACCCACCAATTAATGTGTTACCATCATTATCACGCTTGATGAAGGATGGTATCGGTGAAGGATTGACGCGAAAAGACCATTCCAGTGTTTCCGCACAATTGTTTGCAGCTTATGCGAAAGTAATTGATGTTCGTAACCTCGCGTCTGTCATTGGACTGGATGAACTTTCACGCCATGATCAACGCTATCTTGGGTTTGGTCGTCTCTTCGAACATTTCTTTGTAGGTCAAGGTGGAAATAGTAACCGACCAATCACTGAAACTTTAGATATTGGTTGGCATCTTTTATCACTATTGCCAAAATACGACTTAGATCGTCTTGATGCAGAGACACTTGAAACGTTCTACAATAATCAAGAAGCCATCAACTATTTCAAAGTTAATAGCCCAACTGTGATTGATGATAGTCTTCTTGAAGGCAATAACTAGTGTTAATTACCAAAGGTAACTTACTCGCAAGCAAAGAATCACTTCGATTAGCGAATTTGGGCTATGAGCTAATGGATCGAAAACGTATCATTCTCATGCAAGAACTTTCAAAAATGATGGATGATGTTAAAGATTTACGTGAAGTGATTGATAATGCATACGAAGAAGCATATATTGCACTTCAAAAAGCCAACGTAAGTTATGGGGTTATTGATCGCATTGCGCAATTAATGCCTGTCGAAGAAGATATAAAAATCGTCTATCGTTCGGTAATGGGAATTGAAATTCCCAAAGTATCACTGGAAGATAAACCATTAGAAATTCCATTTTCTCTTGGAATTACCAATTCAAAATTAGATGATGTCTACCTAAAAATGCGGACTGTAAAGTATTACACCGTGAAATTAGCAGAACTTGATAATGGCATGTATCGCTTGGCGAAAGCCATCGAAAAGAGTCGTAAACGAGCGAATGCTCTGGATCGTGTTGTTATTCCGAATCTTGAACGGGACATTAAAACAATTTCAGAAGCCCTTGAAGAAAAAGAGCGTGAGGAATTCCTGCGCATGAAGATGGTAAAAAAACTCTAGCAGCACAATTTGTGCTGCTTTTTACATTTAAGAATAAATTCTCAAATATACAAGTTTAAAAGACTTTGATAAGCACCTATAAAAGTGATAGAATGAAGAAGATGTAATAAGGAAAAAGGAGATTAGTTTATGATTAAAGGAATTGCTGCATCAGCAGGAGTATCAGTATCAAAAGTATTCAAATTACAACACCCAGAATTTGTAATTGAACGCCGTGATGCAATCGTTGAGGAAGAATTAGCGAAATTGCACAATGCAATTGCTGCAACACAAAAAGACATTGAAATGATTAAAGCAAAAGCGGTAGGACGCCTTGCTGACGAGGAACTTGCTATTTTTGATGCTCACTTAATGGTTTCACAAGACCCAGAATTTGTTGGCCAAATCGAAGAAATGATCAAAAATGACGCAGTAAACGCAGAATTTGCAGTTGAACAAGTTTCAAACATGTTTATTGGTATGTTTGAAAGCATGGAAGATGAATATTTCCGTGAACGTGCAGCCGATATCAAAGATGTCACATTCCGTATCAAAGTTCACGTACTTGGACTTATGATTCCTGATTTATCAGCAATCAATGAAGAAGTCGTGATTGTAGCTGAAGACTTAACACCTTCAGACACTGCTCAATTGAACCGTGAATTTGTAAAAGGATTTGCAACAGAAATTGGTGGACGTACTTCTCACTCAGCAATTATGGCGCGTAGCCTTGAAATTCCAGCTGTTGTAGGAGCAGGGACATTACTCGATAAATGCGAACATGGTGATGAAATAATCTTAGATGCAATCGAAGGAACAATTATCTTCAAACCTACAGAAGCACAAAAAACTGAATATGCTGAAAAAGGTCAAGCATTCGCAGCTCATAAAGCTAGTTTACTTGCACTTAAAGATGCAGAAACAGTAACAACAGATGGACACCACGTTGAACTTGCAGGTAACATCGGAACACCAAAAGACGTTGAGGGTGTTATCAACAATGGTGGAGAAGGTGTTGGATTATACCGTACAGAATTCTTATACATGGATGCATCAGAACTCCCAAACGAAGAAGATCAATTCCAAGCTTATAAAGCAGTTCTTGAAAATATGGCCCCAGGTCGTGTTGTCGTTCGTACACTCGACATTGGTGGTGACAAAGAGTTATCATATCTAAAATTCCCACACGAAATGAATCCGTTCTTAGGATACCGTGCGATTCGTCTATGTCTAGACCGTCCAGATATCTTCCGTGTTCAATTACGTGCACTCTTACGCGCAAGTGTATTCGGAAAATTAAGCATCATGTTCCCAATGATTGCGACAATTCAAGAATTCCGTCAAGCAAAAGCACTTGTTGAAGATGAAAAGAAAAACCTATCAAAAGAAGGTATTGCATTCAGTGATGATATCGAATTAGGAATGATGGTTGAAATTCCTGCAGCAGCAATGTTAGCAGACCAATTTGCTAAAGAAGCTGATTTCTTCAGTATTGGTACGAACGACTTAATTCAATATTCAATGGCTGCAGACCGTATGAACGAAAAAGTTTCATACCTTTACCAACCATATAGCCCATCCATTCTACGCCTCATCAAACTTACGATTGATGGTGGACATAAAGAAGGGAAATGGGTCGGAATGTGTGGAGAGATGGCAGGAGATGAGCGTGCAATTCCATTGTTATTAGGACTTGGACTTGACGAATTCTCAATGTCAGCATCATCAATTCTTGAAGCACGTCGTATTATCCGTGACTTAAGCTTTGCTGAAATGCAAGACTTAGCTACTAAAGCATTAGATATGCCAACAACTGAAGATGTTCTTGAGTTATTGGCTGCAAATGTTAAGTAAGCACGAACAATCAGTTTTATCAAATATCGACACTCATATTTTTGATTATTTTCAAAATGAAACGAGTGGTCATGATTACTATCATATTAAGCGTGTTGTGGATATCACTTCACGCTTAATTGCTTTAGAGGACGAGGCCCGATATTTGGCACTTCTGATTGCGTATTTTCATGATGTTTTTGATGACAAAGTCAATCCAACAGATGACTTAGATAGCTCGTTACGCGAGTTGTTTAAATCATGGAATCTTGACTTTGAAGGACTAGAATCCGAAATAATTGATGGTGTCGCACAAATTGGTTACAAGGGTGGACATGGCGTTGTAAATAAAACGTATGCGGCTCAGTATGTGAGTGATGCAGATATGATTGACTCAATGGGTGCAATCGGCATTGCGCGAACCTTTTATTATGCAGGATCCAAAGGAACACCGATTTATGATCCTTCGCTCAAAGGTGTCACAATCGAGAGTTATGATGACTATCGCAATGTGCAACGTAATGCTATTGATCACTTTGATGAAAAACTATTAAAGCTCATTGACTGGATTAAAACGCCTGAGGGTAAACGTATGGCGCAGGAGCGTCACGATGTTATGCAGGCGTTTAAAGATCAGTTTTACAAAGAAATGGATATTTAATCATGGCACAGGACGAAAACACGATGGTTTTTGTACATGGCTTAGGCCAAGATGCGACGGCATGGAATGATGTCCTAAAAGCAATGTCAGGTGCACTTACACTTCGTGTTCCAAGTTTAACGAAGCCTACTGGTGTACAGCAACTCACATATCAAGCACTTTATAAAGATTTTGAGACTATGTGCTTAGAATACAAAGCACCAATCCAGTTGTGTGGACTTTCGCTAGGGGCAATTTTATCTCTGAATTACGCTATTGATCATCTGACCGCGTTAACTCACTGGTCTTGATTGCACCACAACATCGTATCCCTAAGTTCCTCTTTACGATACAAAATGTAGTTTTTCGATTTCTTCCTCAAAAATCTTTCAAAGATATGGGGTTTTCAAAGGATGATACGCTATCATTAATGAAATCAATGACACATTTAGATTTCACATCGCGTTTGGATGCAGTTCATATGAGTACAGTGGTTCTATGTGGTGCCAAAGACCGCGCGAATCGAAAAGCGGCAGAGTTATTAACCGCTTTGCTATCGAATGCGACTTTTAAAGAGATAAGTGATGCGGGCCACGAAGTCAATACTGATAATCCGTTAGAGCTTGCTGAGATACTCAACAGTATTGTGTGTGGTGAATAATCAATACAAGTTTCACATAAAAATTCACGGAATATTCAAGTCTGTCACATGAATAACGATGATATACCACTCAAAATCTGTTAAGATAATATAAAGGGGGTATTACTATGAAACAATCAACAAAATTTGGATTAGGAATTGCTTTTGCAACGGGTTTAACAGTAGCTGCGGGTTCATTCGCATACTACCAGTTACGAGATTCAGAAGCAGCTCAAAACAAACGTAAGGCCAAAGAAGCCCTTGATTATCTTCAAGAAAAATATGGTGAAGAAATCATGGAAGGCAAACGTATCGAAATTTTAGAAGACTAAGCAAAAGGGAAACCTTTTGTTTTTTCTTTGCTTAATAAGAGTCACATATTCTAACATTATCTTATGGTATTTTCACCGTAATGTCTTGCTATACTTACACATGTAAGAACTCCTTCTTACGACTCAATAATAAGATCTTCTCCTATAATTCATTCCCTGTGAATTTAATGTATCTTATTATTCCATATTCTTTCCCCTTAAGAGAAAAATGAGGCATATAATCGCCTCTTTTTTTTATTTTAAATGTAATCACACATTCTAACATGAACCTATGAAAGTTTATCCGTATTTGGTAGCTATACTTACAGATGTAAGAACTCCTTCTTACGACATTAATAAGATCTTCTCCTACAATTCATTCCCCTATGAATTACAATGTATCTTATTAATCCATATTCTTTCCCTAAAAAGAAACGAGGCACATAATCGCCTCTTTTTTTGTGCTTGATATGAAGTTGTGGTGAAGATAACGGAGAACAGGGAGATGAAACAGTGTGCTATGCTATAATCAAAATGGTGATATTATGGAAACAATACTTGTAATTGAAGATGAACTTGAAATTCGACGCTCACTCGTTAAGAACCTTGAGAAAGAAGGTTTTTTAGTCTATGCGACTGGGTATGCTGAAGAAGGATTTGATCTTCTTGATAAATATGCAATCGATCTCATTCTACTCGATATGATGCTACCTCAAATGCAAGGAGATGTTTTTTTGGAAACATTGCGTCAACAAAATCAGACAATTCCTATACTTGTGATAAGCGCATTAAGCGATGAGCAAATTCAGTACAAAGCATTTGACCATGACGTTGATGATTATGTTGTGAAACCATTTTCGATGAATATTCTCACATATAAAATTAAAGCAGTCTTGCGACGTATCCCGAAAGAAACAGCTCACGAAGATACAATCAACTATGAGGGGTTAGTGCTATCGATTGATAATTACGAAGTGCGTTACCAGCAAACTACAATTGTTCTAACAGCTAAGGAATTTGAAATTTTGCAACTTTTGATGTTGAATATTGGCCGTGTCTTTACGCGTGAGGAAATTTTAACGTTGGTATGGGGTTATGATTATTTTGGGGATGCTCGTAATATTGATGTGCACGTCAAAAATCTTCGTAAAAAACTTCCGATTCAGTGTATCGCAACAATTAAAGGTGTGGGTTACCGTGTGGAGGTCAAATCGCAATGAAGTACTTTAAAAACCTCAAGCTTTTCCCAAAAACATTCGCACTGACCCTAATTACAATCTTGACCACAATCATGGTCTTTGCGTTTGGCTTCAAATTTATGTATACATCGTACATTAATAATTTTCTTGATAAGCAATTCAACAGTTCTGTTATACAAGTGCAGAAGATGTTGGAAACCGCATCAATGGACAATCTTATTCTAAACAATAAGTTGATTGAATTTGAACGCAATGCTGGGGTATATATTGTTGTGGCAGATGGATATCGGAATGTTGTATATCCGTATACTGGTGGAATCTATTTGCCGGCTTTAGAAACTGCGCCAACCCATATTGTTTCTAGCGATGTGAGTATATCGGCCAGTGTTGTTGGTGACGCTTCAGCGACGAGAGTTAAAGAGTTTCAGCTTGTTAATGCTGGAAATGTCTATACAGTGCGTGTCGTCTCGAATGCAGGTATCGATAATGACATGTTCTCGTCAATATTTTTTAGTGTAATGCCATATATGGTTGTTGTAGGGCTTATCGTTTCAGCTTTAATTTCATATCTTTACGCACGGTATACTGCTCGGAAAATTATCCATCTAAATCATGTTATGGAAACGATGGAGGCGTTTCAATACGTTGCTTTAGATGCACCGGTTTGTGGTGATGAAATCGCAACTTTGGAAAATCAAATTGATCACTTATACAAACGTCTCATCCATGAAATGGATACCATCCAAAAATTTGAAAAAGATCGCGATATCTTTATGAAAGGAAGTATTCATGAGCTTAAGACACCACTTATGGTCATGAGTTTATATATTGAAGAGTTAATGCATGATGAAGAACTCCCGTCAAATTACCAGGAGATAATTTATGAACTAAATCATAAATTAGTGCATATGAATGCGTTGATTCATGAGACCTTAAAGGTAAGTCGCTTAGAGTCGATTCGCGATATTCCAATCCTAAACGTCAAAGAACCGTTAGATATGCTACAAGCGCTGTATCATCCGATGTTGGTTGATAATCATCAACATCTTGATTTAGAGATTGTGTCTTCGACTGTTCCAATGAGCGAATTAGATTTTAGCCGGGTTACTTCTAACTTAATTGGAAACGCAATCCGGTATGGAACTGCAGATTCTACCATTAAAGTGCTTCTGTCTGATGCAAAACTCAGTGTCTCAAATACCTATGATGGTGAATGGAATGACAGTGTCAATCTTTGCGCACCTTTTACCAGCATGGAGCATCGTGATGATAGCCACGGACTGGGACTCTATGTCGTATCTATGATTCTCAATAAATATAACTATTCCTATAATTATGTGTACGATTCACTCGCGCACTGTTTTACCTTTACAATATTTTTTTAATGAAGCCGTAGGGCTTCTTTTTATCTTTACGTTAACTTCATCTTGACCCCATAAGTACTCCATATTTCCTTGTTATGATGGCTTCGAAAGCGAGGAATATACATGAACATTTATCAACGAGCACTTACGAGTATCTCGAAACGAAATGGAAAGACACTCATCTTATTCATGGTCGTTTTTCTTCTTGGGAATTTAATTGCAGGTGCGGCAGCAGTCTACAATGCGACCCAGCAATTAGAAATATCAATGAAAGAACAGTTGGGTGCTAAAGCACGCGTTGACTTGGACTTTATGAATCTAAAACAAAATGAGGCAATTATACCGTTAACGGCAGATCAAGCAGATACGATCGGTAAGCTTCCTGAAGTGAAATCAGTTTCCTACCAATTGAATACGCATATGGGTTCGGAGAAACTAAAACGTTACACTCAAGAGAAGCAAGATGACACGTCTAATAGCATCATGATTTCTGGAAGTGCAGGTCTTGCTGACTTTGCGAATTTTAGCTTGGTTGGAAGTAAGCATGAACTCCCGAATGAATTTATGAATGGAAAGCAAAAAATTGTTGAAGGAAGATATCCTAAAGCAAGTGATACAGAGCGCGAAATTCTTATTTCCAAAAAACTTGCAGCACAAAATGCACTTGAACTGGGGTCTGAAATAACATTGGATCACAGCCTTATAGAATTTGATCCGAAAGCACAAGATATCGAAGTTAAACAGAAGGAGTCATTTACTTTTAAAGTTGTGGGAATCTTTGACACAACGGACTCAGCGTCAAGTAATGACCCCATGGCTTCTTTTATGGAAGAAGGACAACACAACACCCTGTACACGAACTATGAGTTTCTAGCAGCCTTAGATTTAGCGGATGCCAAAGTCATGGCGACATTTGAAAAGGGTTTTTGTGACAGTGTCGAAACATGTCGTACCATGGTAACGCCAACGTATGAATTAACGTCACCTGATGTTATTGATCAGTTTGTTGAGAAGGCAAACCAACTACTAAATAATAAGCAATTTAAAATCGAAACGACTAAAGATAGTTTTGATGCCGTTGCTGGATCATTGATGAACATGAAGGAAATGTCGAACACAATTCTACTATTTGGAGTTGGAGGCTCTGTTTTGGTATTATCATTAGTTCTTATCTTGTTTATGCGTGATCGCAAACATGAGTTTGGTATCTATCAGGCTTTAGGTGAGACAAAATTAAAATCAATGTTCCAAGTACTTCTAGAAGTAATCTTAATATCGGTACTTGCGGTAAGTTTAGCGCTCTTTACTGGATTGAAACTGGCAGGCGGCTTATCACAGTCGATGATTCAAAATCAGTTAAAACAACAAGAAACACGACCAGAAGGAAATTTTGTCATGAGTATTGGAGGGTCGGAAAACCAACTCGCAGATATTACAGAAGAAGAGATTGCAAAAAACTTTAAAGTTGAAATCAGTGAAGAATATGTTGTGGTTTTTTATAGCATCATGCTTGGTACAACCCTTGCTGCAACCATGGTTTCATCTATTTATATTTTAAGACTTAAACCAAGAGAAATCTTACTATAGGAGGTATTTATGTTAGAAATCGAAAATGTTTCATTTAGCTATCAGGATGGTACACAACGCAAAAATGTCTTGGATGATATCAATGCCAATTTTGAAAGGGGTGTTTTTTATACTATTTTAGGTGAATCGGGATCCGGAAAGACTACATTACTTTCTATGTTGAGCGCTTTAGATGTACCGGAAAGGGGGCGAATTCTGTGCGATGGTCGTGACATTCAAAAGACAGGTCTTCAAAAGTATCGGCGCAATGAGATTGGTATTGTCTTCCAGAATTTTCATTTGATTCCTTATATGTCAGGCTTACAAAATGTCTTGGTCGCGATGTCTATTACCGACAACGTAGTAGGTGGAACACAAAGGGCCCTTGAAATTCTAGAGGATTTAGGAATTACTGAACGTATGGCGAAACGTCCAGTAACGCAATTATCTGGGGGCGAACAACAGCGTGTTGCGATTGCGCGTGCTCTTGCAACGGATATTGATATTATGCTCGCTGATGAGCCGACGGGTAATCTCGATAAGAAAACCCAACAGGAAATTATTAACGTCTTCAAAACACTGGCACATGAGTATAATAAATGTGTGATTGTCGTTACGCATTCGAATGATGTATCACAAGGTAGTGACAAAGTGTATCGAATGGAAGCGGGAAGACTAGTCGAAGGATAAGTCACATTTTCTTCCATAGTTTTATCGTATTCTAATCACAAAGGTACAGTATACTAACACTGTAAGATAATTCTTACATATGTTAGTTCTCCAAATAATTCATCCCCCTGTGAATTATCAGATATTACATATTCTTCTCCCTTAAAAAAAGAGGCTCATAATCGCCTCTTTTTTTCGCTAAAACAGTCACATTTTCTTCCATAGTTCTATCGTATTCTAATCACAAAGGTACAGTATACTAACACTGTAAGATAATTCTTACATATGTTAGTTCTCCAAATAATTCATTCCCCTGTGAATTATCAGATATTACATATTCTTTCCCTTAAGAAAAAGAGGCTCATTATCGCCTCTTTTTTGTGATGTAAAAAAATGAAACATCTGTATTATCCATGAAAATAAAAAAACATAATTATTAAATTTTGATTAACTTGTTCAAAAATTAATTTAAATTATCTTCAAAAATGACATACAATTTATATATAGAAAATCAGGGGGGTATTCTATGATTACAATTATAAGTGAGGACGTCTTTAAAAGTCATGAGCTTCGAGACGCTTTAACGGGCATAAAATCCATCGTTGATGTGGTAACGCCATTAGAGGCGTTGACACAAAACTATGGAGATATTTGCTTTGTTATGGATGCGCATATGGAACGGTTCAACTGGATTGATTATTATGAGATTTTGAAATTTCAAAATAAGAACTCTGCGATTGTATTGTTACATGATGATGGTGATGAAACGGAACTAGAAATCATTCAACGTGATATTCGATTCCATACACATCGCGATGCTAACATTGATCTGATTAAAGCCTATGTACTGAAAGCTGTAACAGAATGCGATTCATTGAAAAAGACACGTAACTCTGGCTATGAGCCAATTCGTTATTTGGATAATGATTTAGAAATAAATAACCTGACCAATACAATACAACGTGGTAAACAAATGGTTTCATTAACCGCGATTGAAAAAGAAATTCTCTTGTTGCTCATCGATGCGAAAGAGAATATTGTAACACGTCAAGAAGTTATGGAAACACTCTATCCAGAAAAACGTGATGATGTGAGTGTGAACCACCGTTTCGTAGATGTTCACATTAAAAACATTCGTGACAAACTCGGCCGTGATTCAATTCGAACCGTCCGTGGTCGTGGCTATTTCATTAACTTAAACGCAATTTTAGGATAATTCTCTGTTCAAAATCCATTGAAACTAATTTAGAAAAAGAAATGATTACAATAAATAAATTAATAATCAGAAGAAAGCACCAAATCAGTCACAATTCGTTTGACAAGATAGGTGCTTTTCTCTATAATTAAGTAGCGTTAAAAAAGTAGGTGAGAGTATGATTTTTGTTAGAAATGATTTGGACAAGCTAACGTCACAACGTATCGATCTGGATGAGGCTGTGGAATTAGACCCAACACGACTTAAAGAAAACCCTCGTCTCTTAGGTTTACGTGATATCTTCGCAGTAGGTCATGGTTATTATGACAGCCACTCTTCAAGACTGATTTTAGATCTTCGGGTTGAGGGGATCATGACAGTGCCTTGTGCGATAACATTACGTCCATTTGATATTGAATTCTCAGTACGTGTGGATGATATGTTTAGTTTTGATCCATTAGGACCAGAAGACGAAGGTATAGAAGAAGTTGAAGGGGAAACACTTGATTTGTCTCCATATTTTATGGATGCAATCTTTGCTGAAGTTCCACTGAAAGCAGTTCACCCGGATTTGGAAACATATCCTGAAGGTGATGGCTGGGTAGTGATGACTGAAGAAGATTATATAAACGAAAAAAGTCAAGAAATTGATCCTAGACTCGCGAAATTGAAAGATTTCAAGTTTGATTAAACGGAGGTGAAAACATGGCAGTTCCAAAAAGACGTACTTCTAAGGCTCGCAAAAACAGCCGTCGTACACATTACAAATTACCTAGAGTAACTCTAGCTAAAGACCCACAAACAGGTGAGTGGAAAGTACCTCATCGTGTTGACCGTAAAGAGGTTAAATAATAAAAATAGTCTTGGATAACAAGACTTTTTTTATGTGATTTTGTGGGAAAAGGAAGTGACAGGATGAAAAACAAAACGGTAAAACCTTATGCAACAATCTTCATCGTCATAGCGAGTGCCATCTTAGTGATGTCACTTTTAAGTATGCGATTCTTACCGATGCAGTATCGATTGATACTAATCTTTGCGTGTGGGGCACTTTCAATGTTAGTTTTACTCTTAACAAAAAAATCAATCTGGCGATATACTTTAGGTGTTTCTATGTTGATTGTTGCTTTTGGTTTTGTGTTGGGACAACAATTTGTTGATAATCTATCCGATGCTAAAGACTATGAAGTCTTGGAATTTGTGGTAGTGCGTCGTAATGACGTTGTTGCAGATACAATAAATAAAGTTGGCTATTACGGTCATTTTTCTAAAGAGACGTTAGCGGACGTTAAAAAGAATAACGAACAAGTTGCTAAAGCAGAATTAATACATTATGGAGATACCAACCAATTAGTCGACGATCTTAAGTCAGAAAAAATCGATGGTATTTTATCTCAAAGCAACGTTTTACAAGATATTATGTTCTTTGAAACAGATTTCGAATCATGGGCTCATGTATCTGAGAAAATTGTCTTTCAAGTAGCACGTCCAGAGATTGTAAAACCTGTAGATGTTACGAAGGAGCCTTTCACAGTATTGATAAGTGGTGTTGATCTCTATGGTGATGTAGTGACTCGATCACGTAGTGACATGAATATGATTGTTGCAGTTAATCCAGCAACTCAGTCATTGTTGAGTGTAAGCCTACCACGTGATGCTTATGTACCGCTTGGGTGTGAGGATGGATCACTCGATAAACTTACACACGCAGGACTTTATGGAATCTCATGTACTGTTAAAACTGTTGAGAACCTTGTGGACCAGCCGATTAATTATTTTGTCCGAATAAACTTTACAGGATTAGTAGATATCATTGATATTCTGGGTGGTGTAGATGTTTACTCAGATAATGAGTTTACGACTGATTCAGGAATGCATATCAAAAAAGGTATGAATACCCTGGATGGCACGCAGGCATTAGAATTTGCACGTGAGCGTTATAATATCGAATCAGGTGACCTTGCTCGGGTAGCGAATCATCAAGCCTTACTAAAAGGAATTATTACGAAGATTTCGTCATCTGAACAAATGATGAAAATTCCACAATTGAGTCGATACTTCAAAGATATGGTCGATACCAACTTAACAGAGGACGACATATCAAAATTACTGTCACAACACTTATCTCAAAACAACAATTGGACCATCCATGAGGCAATACTTGGCGGAACCGGTGATATGCAAGAGGTTTATTCCTTACCATCAGATTACAAATACTATGTTTACTGGCCAAATGCCGAAAGTTTACAAGAAATCCGACGTCAAATTGATGATATAATGACAGTAAGTGAGGAATCATAATGGATACCAAAAATTCTGAAAAATTTATTGACGCTTTTGTAACGATTGAAATGTACTTGAAAGACTATTTGGGCAGTCCCAATGTTGGCTTTTCGCAAATGGTTCATATGGCCGCACCGAAACACCCGGTGATTGGAACCTACAAAAACGAGCTGACTGAGTTCGGACAACTACGTAATGCCATCGTTCATAATCGGGCAGGAAAAAATGAAGCGATAGCTGAACCTCATGATTCTGTAATTGAGACGATGGCGTTGATTATTCAAGCTTTGGAGTCGCCTCGTCGTGTCCGTGATGTTTTTTCCATGAATCGTGTGTTTGTTGCGGAAGGCACCGAATCGTTCTCGGAGATTTTAAAAATTCAACGTGAGCAAAACTATTCAGCTGTACCTGTTTATCGGGATAACCGGTATGTTGGTTTATTACACACGCGCCTTTATCAAATGTTCTTAGAACAAAATGCTGACGCTACGTTAGACCTTAAACAATATACTGTGAACGATATTCTCAAGTACTATGAAAAAGACTCGCGAGTTATTTTTGTAAGTGGTGAGACTACATTGTACGATGTGTTAAAGATATTTAATCGGATGCATGAAAAAGGGCAATCTATGATTGCAATGATTATTACTGAACAAGGATTTGTGAACGAAAAACCGATTGGAATTATCACGGTAGCAGATGTGCCGAAAATTCTATCAGAACTTGAATAATGACCCCTAAAAATGATAGACTTTAGGTTGATGACTACACGTTAAAAAAGGAGTTTGTATGACTGAATACTTCGTAATGAGAGATGCGTCTTTGAAACGCTTCAATACACTAAGATTAGATGTTAAAGCTGATACGATTGTAATGCCGCACACGATCAATGGATTCGTGCAAGCATTGCGAGCATTTAAAGATAAAAAAATTGTAATTATTGGAAATGGATCAAATATGATGTTTGATCAAGATTATTTTGATGACAGCACGGTATTTATTATCACATCGATGATAAACGATATCGAACTCAATGATGGAGAAATCGTCGTTGAAGCTGGGACACGTCTCAATCGTCTCGCATGGTTCTCATGTGAACAATCTATTGGAGGCTATGAATTCTGTGAGGATATTCCTGGTACCATGGGTGGTGCATTGATTATGAATGCCGGCCAATGGCAGTATGCTATTGGCCAATATGTAAACTGGATTGAAGTGTATAATTATGAGACCGACCAGGTTGAACGTATTGAGCCAGATGAAGCATTCTTTGCTTATCGCTATTCACGACTCACGCAAATGCCTGTCTTCATGTTGCGCGCAGGACTCAGTGCTCCTAAAGGCGATTATAACGAATCTCTTGAGAAGATGCTTTACTACCGTCATGAACGTTACGTTAAGCAACCGCGTAATTTCGCAAATGCTGGAAGTGTGTTTAAACGTCCAAAAGACAAAGATGGAAACTCACTCTTCGTATGGAAATTATTCGATGGGGTCAACCTTCGTGGCTTCACATCTGGGGGAGCGATGGTATCAGAAAAACACCCAGGATTTATTGTCAACACTGGAAACGCAACGGTTGCGGATATGAAAGCAGTTATCAATGAATGCATAACACGTGTTAAAGATACGTATGATGTCCAACTTGAATTAGAATGGCGCGTAATCCGCTAAGGAAGTAGAAACTATGAAAAAAATGACCGTGGTCGTTATGTTCATAACCATACTTTCGAAAGTATTGGGATTTATACGAGACATAACGCTTAGTTCTAACTTTGGATTTGGTGCAGTTTCAGATTCATTCACACTTGCTATTACCATTCCAAATAGTGTTCTTTCAATCATTGGAGCAGTATTGGTAACGGGGATTATCCCGATGCTAACACGAATTCTTAATGAAGACGAAGATCGCGCAAACCGATTCACAAGTAATATCTTAAATATCATGTTGCTATTCTGTATGGTCATGATGGTCTTGATGTTTGTATTACCTGAATTTGTAATTTTCTTATTTGCTTCAAATTTAAGTCATGAAGCGATGTTGTATGCTGTACCGTTTTTACGAGTTATTGCCTTTGGAATCTTCTCGATTGCCATAGTCCAACTCGGAAGTGGCTATCTAAACGTCAAGAAAAACTTTATTATCCCTGCATTGGTGTCAATTCCATCAAACGTAATTGTTATTGTTGCGATTATTATTGCAAATAAAAGTGGGAATACGCTCTTACTTGCATATGGACAACTTGCTGCTTTAATTTTCCAAGCTGCAGTCATATTCATTTATATGAAAAAGATGGGTTTTGATTATCGTGCGGTGATTGACTTAAATGATAAAGATTTACGCTTGATGGTTACATTAGCATTGCCATTACTCTTATCGGCTGTCTTAGGTCAATTAAACGATATTATTATGAAAAACTTTGCGACAGTCCTTGTGCCGGTCGGTGGATACAGTTATATGTCTTACGCTACAAAGCTAATCGGATTTGTATCAGGGATATTCATAACTGCGATTCTTAATGTATCCTATCCAACGATTGCTCAAAATGTTGTAAATAATGATAACAAACGTCTAAACAAATCAATTAACGATGCAATCTTAATGATCTTCGTGTTTGTAACACCAGCTGTTGTTGGGTTTATTACATTAGCACGTCCTATCATTGAATTTGTCTTCTTGAGTGGTGAGGTAACTGCATCCGATGTAAATATCATCGTTCCGATCTTTGTTGCAGATGCACTAGTGCTTCTTGCGATGGGGATGCGCGAATTACTCTTTAGAATTCACTACGCATATCATGACATGAAGTCACCGGTACGCAATACCGTCTTTGTAACGATTGTCTTTATTATTGGACTTATCATTTTCCCATTCTTATTTGGAAAACTAGGACATCCACTTGCTGGGCTCTCGTTCTCATATTCAGTAGCTGCACTAATTGCAGTTGTACCACTCTTCAAGAGTGCTAAGAAACTGATAGGAAAAACATACTTTAAATATATCGTTAAAGACATGACCAAGATTCTGTTGTCTGCTTTAGTGATGGGAGTGTTCCTCTTGTTAGTGAAAGGACCACTACTAAGTGTGATGCCAGGTCGAATAGGAACATTGGTTGCAATCGTGGGTGCAGGAATTGTTTACATTGTTGCATTAATTGCACTTCGTACTCGTTTTGCACTTTCACTTCTATCAAGTGTTCTCTTTAAAGAAACCAACTAATACATGAATTTAAGACTTAAGGACTTTCCTTGAGTCTTTTCTTTTGCTAGTATTAATAGGAAAAGGGGAACGCTATGCAATCATTTATTTATCCGGTTAAAACCGCTCTGTTTATTTTTCCGGTTTTGGCATTTCTATTTACAATGCCGTACACAATTTACCAATACCGTAAATATGGTGTCATTCCATTATTTCGAACATTTGTCATTTTCTCATTTCTCTACTATATGATGAATGCTTATTTTATGGTAATTCTACCGTTGCCAGCACGAGAATCTGTTCACAGCACATATCGAGAGATGATGCAACTCGTGCCGTTTCAATTTGTTGCTGATATCCGCAATGAAGCAGGCTTGGTATTATCCAATCCATCAACATACATAAGTGCACTCAAACAACCTGTTGTGACACAAGTGCTCTTCAATGTTATTCTTACCATACCATTTGGTGTATATTTACGTTATTTCTTTAAGCGCTCATTGCTCCAAACTTTTATGATGTCCTTTGCGCTTGCATTATTCTTTGAGTTAAGCCAACTTTCTGGATTATTCTTTATTTATCCAGGTCCGTATCGTCTTTTCGATGTTGATGATTTGATACTCAACACACTCGGAGGGCTTATTGGTTATGCAATTGCCCCACTCTTTATTAGTGTGCTACCAAATCAGGATAAAATGCTCGAACGACATCAAGATTATACAAACCATGTTACCATTTGGAAACGATTCACGGGATTTGTAGTTGATCTCATCATGATTAACATTTTGGTGATGCTAGTCACAATTTGCCTTTATGCCATTGAAAGACCAATTAATGAAGCAGTGCTTCAGGGGATTGTCTTTGTGCTTTACTTTGTATTAGTACCTTATCTTACAAAGGGCTATACTGTTGGAAGTAAAGTGTTGAAGACCCGTTTCAATTCTCATGAACTGTCCTTCAAAGTATTCCGCTATCTATGGCGCGCATTGTTAGTTTTCTTTGTACTGTATAGTCCAGGGATTATCGTGAATGCGTTGAGTGAATCATTACTGTTTTTCGAAGAGCCGATGATTATCATGGGTGGGGGTGCAATCATTGCGGGTGTCATTCTATTTGAAATGATTTACTGGGTTCAGTTATTAATCCGTCGTCCCTATGTTCTTTTCTTCGAAAAGATGAGTGGGGTTACCTTAGACTCAAATTATCACAAGTAACCGCCAAACTTCTTAAATTTTTCTACAAGAGTTGTGAAAACAGCTCTTTTTTTTATGTTTCCGTACACTATCGTGGACGTTTATGATAATATAGTGGTAGAAAGTGGTGAAAAGTGGTAGAAAGTGGGGTGTTACGTCATGTTCATGGGCGAGTACCAACATACAATCGATAGCAAGGGACGTATCATCGTACCTGCTAAGTTCCGTGATGAACTCGGTGAAACAATGATTGTTACCCGATGGCTTGACGGCTGTTTGGCTATCTACACACAAGATCAATGGCTTAAAGTTTACGAAAACTTGAAACGCCTTCCTTCAACAAAACGTGAGGCGCGTATGTATACGCACATGATTATGTCGAAGGCCGCTGAATGTGATATCGATGGACAAGGGCGTATCCGTATTCCCAGTCATCTCGTTAAAGAAGCAACACTAGAGAAAAACTGTGTGCTTGTCGGTGTGAGTGATCATGTCGAAATATGGGATAAAGACAAGTGGGATAACTACTATGCACTTGCTAGTGAGAATTTTGAAGAGATTGCGGAATCTCTAACGGAGTTTTTTGAATGAAACATATACCAGTAATGCTTAAAGAAACAATCGATCTCTTAAATATAAAACCCGATGGCATCTACATAGATGCAACATTGGGAGCAGGCGGTCATAGCTTCGAAATTGTGAAGCAATTGACTACTGGACGTTTAATAGGGTTTGATAAAGATTATGATGCGTTAGAGCGTACAAAAAAGCGTCTCGAAGCATATTCCGATAAAGTAACATTTGTGCAAGGGAGTTATACACAACTTGCAGAAACATTAAAATCGTTAAATATTGAAGCAGTTGATGGTGTTCTCTTTGATTTAGGGGTGTCATCACCACAGTTTGATGATCCACAGCGCGGCTTTAGTTATCGCTATGATGCACGACTTGATATGCGAATGGATCAAACACAAGCTCTGAGCGCCTATGAAGTTGTCAATGAGTACAGTGACACTGAACTTATTCGGATTTTCAAAGAGAATGCTGAAGAACGGTATGCGGCTCGTATTGTGAAAAATGTTATGAGTAACAGGCCGGTAACCACGACATTTGAATTGGTTGAATGTATCCGTGCAGCGTATCCAGCTAAAGATTTAAAAAAGGGACATCCTGCAAAGAAAGTATTTCAAGCATTAAGGATTGAAGTAAACAACGAATTCGAAGAAGCACAAAGTGCTATCGAACAAGCAATAAACGCAGTTAACGTTGGGGGACGTGTTGTGGTTATTACTTTCCATTCATTGGAAGATCGTATAGTTAAGAATATATTTAACAAATACGGAAAACCAACTAAAGTCAACCCACGTATACCAGTTATTGAAGAAGAAGTATTGGATTACAAATTGGTATCGAAAGCTATAAAAGCATCGACTTCTGAACTAGAGACAAACAATCGTGCGCACAGTGCGATCTTAAGAGGAATCGAAAGGGTAAAATAGACATGGCAAAACATATAATCGTTAAGAAAACAAGAAAAGTACGTTGGAGTGGATTGATTGGATCAATCTTCGCACTTTCGTTATGCTTCACATTTGTAACACAAATCTTTGTGAAGACAACAAACCAACACCTTGCAACCAACATTCAAAAAATTGAAGCTGAAATTATGAATGTTCAAACTGCCAATGAATCCGTAACTGTTAGCATCCAACAATTACGTGACGCAACACGCATCGTTGGTATCGCAAATGAAGCAGGTCTTCAAGCGAGCAAGAATACAGTAACGATTAAGGGTGAATAGTTTTGAAACGTTCTGTTAATTTTAAAGTATTGATGATCACATTAGGCATGGCGCTCACCTTTACAGTAGTGGGTGCCAATGTTTTTATTGTGTCTGTGTTTGGATACCATCTCAACTCAGGGACTAATATTGGTAATGAGATTAAAGGAATACATAAAGTTGATCAAAAATTACTGGCCGAACGTGGTCGAATTTTAGATCGAAATGGTGTTGTGCTTGCGCAGGATGTTATTGCGTATACTTTATCAGCAAACATTGATACGGAACGTGTTGCTGCTGATGGGACGATAGCACACATTGATGATAAAGAAGCTGCTGCGGAAATTATTGGTAGCATAATTGGACAAAATCCAACCACAACGCTACAACATCTGAACACAGATGCGAAGCAAGTTGAGTTTGGGTATGAAGGAAAATATATAACTGCATCGATGAAGGCGCAGCTTGAAGAGAGCGGTCTTAAAGGATTAGGATTCACCCAAGTGCGTACCCGCGAGTATCCAAATACGGCTGGAACATCGAAACTTATCGGAAATACGTATTATGACGATGAGGATGACAAGCTAAAAGGTGCGATGGGAATTGAACAACTCTATGATAATGAGTTGAGTGGAACCAATGGTTATGAGAAATATCAGCAAGATCGAGATGGTTATAAACTCTACAGCACCGTTGACGATCGAAAAGAACCGAAGAACGGCCAAGATGTACAATTAACCTTAGATGCTAATATACAACGGCAGTTGGATGAATCACTACGCGGTATTACAGAAGATCCAGGTGTTAAAGCAACGGCGGCATGGGGTCTGGTTATGGAAGCAAAAACGGGACGAATCCTAGCTTGGGGTGAATATCCTGGATTTGATCCGGATAAAGAAGGTAATGTTTACGAAGATCGTGTTGGAACGTGGACCTATGAGCCAGGATCAACGATGAAGACCTTCACAGTTGCGAGTGCCATTGAAGAAGGCGTATGGGATGATGCTGCTGTCTATGACACAGGTCCATTTCATGTCGGTGAAGATGCAAATGGGAATCCAATTCGTTTATCGACGCCTGAAAATGCTACAAATACAATTACGAATGCCAACGAAAGTGATAGTGGGATGTACCGATATGATTATGGTTATGCTGTATCATCAAACGTCATGATCGCGGAAATGTTATCATATCAACTTAAATACGATGTTTATCAAAACTATTTAACCAAACTTCGTTTCTTTCAACCGATTGAAATTGACCGCGTCAAAACTTCTGAAGGGTATTACAATCCAGACGACATGTCACCAGCGTCCAAATTGTCGCGAGGTTTTGGACATGCTCTAACGGTGAACTCGGCGCAAATTGCGCAAGCTTATACGACGGTGATGACAGATGGAAGTTTAATTAAACCGTATATCATAGATTCATTTACCGATCCAGTCACAAAAGAAAAGGTGCAAATTGGAAAAACGCAAAACCTAGGACGTGTTTATTCGCCAGAAACGGCGGCACACATGCGTGACTTGATGCGCCAAGTTGTTACAACGGGTTCGGCACGTCGATTTGATAGCCCAGATGTTGAGATTATTGCGAAAACCGGAACGGCTCAATATGTTGAAAATGGAGTCTACTCGAAAGAAGATTATATCTTCTCAAGTGTTCAAGGATTCCCTTACAACGACCCAGAGGTCATTGTTTATACATCCTATGCTGCGAAATATGGTCACGATGTTGACTATTCTGCTGTTCATGTCAATAAAATTGTGAAAGCGGCAGTTAATGCGATGAATGTGAGTCAGGCAAACGGAAATTCCGTGATTGAAGCTGTTAAACCAACAGCATTAGAAAACTATACGAATACCAATGCAGTGACCGCAGAGGAAAGTGTTAAGTCACACGGACTTACACCGATTCGTGCTGGAAATGGATCACATGTTATTAAACAATTCCCATTGCCAGAAACGAATATGATTGCGAATGAACGGGTTATCCTATATACCGGGGGAAGTGAAATTGTTATGCCAGATATGACGGGATGGTCTCATAAAGAAGTTACATCATTCATATCGATGACTGGTTATGTCATTTCAATTGAAGGTTCTGGATATGTCGCATCACAAAGTGTCGCAGCGGGTACTGTACTGAGCGCCGACACAACAATCAGTGTCAAATTGTCATAAATTTGGTATAATAGTACAGATTTAAGGAGAATTGTATATGGAAATCGCATTGTTAGGCCTTGTTGCCTCAGCAATACTTACGATCTTAGCGTATCCTCGTTTCATTGCTTTTTTAGAAACACGTGGGTCAAAGCAAACTGTGAGTGAGTATGCTCTAGACGCATTTAAGAATAAGAAAAAAACACCAACATTTGGTGGCGCATTGTTTGTTATTGTGCCTATTGTTGTGGCATTAATCCTGAATGGATTTAATGTTAATCGTGATTTATGGTTGTTAGTCCTTGTCTTTGGAAGCTATGCTTTTATAGGTTTTGTGGATGATTACAAAATTGTGACTGAGGGAAAAAACGATGGTATTTCTCCACGCACCAAAATGCTTTCACAGCTTGTTTTATCAGTTGTGTTCTACGCAATCTATATTCAAACAGGGGGCGATAATTTACTCGCAATTCCGTTTGTTAAACAACCGATAGATTTGGGAATTGGCTACTTGTTCTTGATTATGTTTATGTTTGCTGGAGCATCCAATGCTGTAAACTTAACAGATGGTATGGATGGCTTAGCAGGTGGAACAACCCTGATTGCACTGATTCCGTTTGCATATCTTGCGATTAAAATAGGTCGTAATAGTGTCCTTCTTTTTGTACTATCCTTAATTGGTGCCTTAATTGGTTTCTTAGTATTTAACCGTAAACCTGCAAAAATATTTATGGGTGACGTTGGTTCGTTAGCATTGGGCGCAGCGCTCGCTGCGATTTCAGTGCTATTAGGTGCCGAGCTTATCTTTGCAGTTGTTGGTGGTGTTTTCGTTTTTGAAACAGTATGTGTTATTATCCAACGTACTTCATGGAAAATTCGTAAAAAACGAGTTTTCCGTTATACACCAATTCACTATAGTTTTACATTAAATGGTTGGGAAGAAACAGATGTTGTAAATCTTTTTTATGCAATCGGACTTGTGTGTATGGTGATTGGATCAGTCTTGATTGCACTCACATGAATGCATTAGTTATCGGTGGTGCACGTTCGGGTTTAGCTGTGGCTAAACTTTTGAAAACTAAGGGGTATGATGTTACGCTCACCACGAATCAAGATTTCCCACAACGTGATGCAATAGAGCGTTTAGGCATTCATGTGTCACTCAATGACCGCGATTTAAATTTAGTAAAGCCGTATAATGTGGTTGTCAAGAATCCTGGAATTCCCAATAATCACCCTTTAGTCTGCAAATTCAAATCGGTCGTTAACGAGATTGAAGTAGCAACATGGTTTGCGCCTCATTACACGTACTACGCCGTATCGGGAACGAATGGTAAAACAACGACTGTATCGCTGTTAAATAAAATGCTCGTGTCGAAAAATGACAATGCGTTGCTTGCTGGGAATGTGGGTTATGCATTAAGTGAAGCAGTCTTCCAAGATGGGGATATGGTGCGTGATGTTGCTTTAGAAATTTCGGCTTTTCAAATGGAAGGTACGCCTTCGTTTGCACCGGATGTTTACGGGATATTAAACTTAAGTCCTGACCACTTGGATCGTTATGACGGCAATGCTGAGGCATATTATGCTGAAAAGGTACGAATCTTGCCAAATGTTAAATGTTTTGTAAAAAACATGGATGATGCAAATATCGTACGCTTAACGCAAAACTATCAAGGCGAAACAATAACCCTTTCACTTAAAAATCAAAACACAGATATTTATCGTGATGGAACGCATATTATGTATCGGGATATCAGACTGTTTGACCTATCGTCGTTAAAAATTGTAGGCGAGCATAACATTTATAACGCCACAATGGCGGCGTATATGGCCTATCGGGCTAATGTCCCAGTTGAGGCAATCCAAAATGTGATTGCATCGTTTACTGGCGTTGAGCATCGTATAGAGTATGTAGCGACAGTGAATGGTGTTCGCTATTATAATGACTCCAAAGCAACAAATCCTGAATCGACAGAAGTTGCTCTAAAAGCATTTGACAAAAATATCATCTTACTTGCTGGTGGATTTGACAAACGAATATCATTTGAGGGGCTTCGTCCTTACGCAAATCGCATTAAAGCCATTTTTGTTTTTGGTGAAAGTGCTGAACAAATTAAATCAGTTTTTCCCAAAGCAGTTGTGGTCAAAACAATGCTCGATGGAACCAAAAATGCCATAAACACAGCTGTTAGTGGCGATGTAGTCCTTTTGTCTCCAGCATGTGCAAGTTATGATCAATTTGATAACTACGAGCAGCGGGGAACAATCTTTAAAGAATACATAAAAACTCTTGAATAAGAGTTTTTTATTTGTGCATTTTCGTGTATGATGATAGGTATGAATGGGGTGAAGCAATGAACGAGAATTCTCAACAATTTAGATTGTTACTAACATTAAAATTGCGACAACTCCATAACGGAGGGCTTGAGGGAATTTCCTATGACGATTTGTATCGTATGTTTACGACGCATATTTGGAAAAACCAAAAACCGACACGCCTTAGTGATTTGGCAGATCAAGTTCTTAATATAAAAGATGAAGATATTATACGTTGGCTCGCTGTAGAATCAAAAATCCAAGGCTACAAATCAACACTCGATGATTTCAAAGTGTTGTTGGATACTGAGGAGCTTTAATGAAAACAAGAAAAGATTATCGACTCGCGTTTATTGGACTCATCCTAACGCTAGGGATGGTTTTTTTTACTTTGGCTATTTCCAGTTCAATTCATACGGGAATAGGTTTTGGACGTGATATCTCAACAATCGTGAAGACAAGTGATGTGCCGTCTCTGAATTCATTTTTGGACAGTCAAACAACACAAAATCGTGAATGGGAACGTAAACAGATATCGGATGATACATTTATCATTACAATTTCAGGCGTTGAAAGTGCGGAAGATTTCCGTAAAGCAATGATATCCAGCGTCGATGATGTAGAGGTATTGCGTCTGGATACCTTTGGCTCGACAACGAAACTTAGTAACAATCAAAGCTTCGTTAGTTTGTATATCATCGCGATCGTTGCATTAACGTATATATTCCTAATTGTAAAATTCCGCTTTGTCGGAATTTTAAGTGCGACACAAATTAGTGTTGCGATTCTTGCGGGTCTTCTATTTATGGATATCATGGGTTATCCGTTTACCAAATCACTCTGGTATACGATTGTCCTTGTTTACCTAATTGCGATGATTCAAACACATGTCTTTAATAGAACACACAATGGTAAGTCCATAGAATCTGTAAATCAATCCAAATTGAGTATGAGACGCGCAGAGATTATGGCATCCAGCTTTGCTGTGATTGCTTTACTCATGTATACATTTTATGGTTATGGTTTTACCATTAATGCATCCTATGTCTTAGTCTTTACG
Organism: Erysipelothrix aquatica; assembly: GCF_009828825.1. Classification (GTDB taxonomy): domain Bacteria; phylum Bacillota_I; class Bacilli_A; order Erysipelotrichales; family Erysipelotrichaceae; genus Erysipelothrix; species Erysipelothrix aquatica_A. The sequence goes on from NZ_WTTA01000001.1 coordinate 41,240, forward strand.
TTTGCATATTTTATGGTTGATATCATGATTTCACAGTGGGCCTTCAACCGAATTAAAAATCACCTTGAACCGGAAGATCTAATCTTTACTGAACAAGACTTCTTCGGTAAACCGAGCCAGCCCCGTCGAGCATTCTATAACATTTTAATTCTAGTAACAGGAATTGTCATTATTATGGGTCTTTTCTCCATCAACAACACACCACGGTTCCACAAGAGTAAGGATTTTGCAAAACAGAATGTTTTAATTGTTCCGCACGGTAGTTCACGTACTTACTTAGAAATAGAAGCTATTTTAAATTCAATTGGAATGTTTGAGAATCAAATTGATTATCAAGTGAGTGAACAAGGCTACATCTGGATTTATTTCGATGAAAATGTAGATACGATTGATTTACAAATTGCGCGCGAATCAATTGCGAAGAAAACCGGATTTGAGAGTTCGTACTACTCAACTGAGTCCATTCCATTTCCATTGGTGCGACCAGAATTCTACCTTACCTACGTTTTAATGTCCGTGGTTGCGATGTTAATGTTACGACTTGTTTACGTTAAAACACCAACAGTAATGGCAGGGATGATCAGTCTTTTGTCGTTTGTCTTCTATGTCCTCTTCTCAATGATTTTCAGTGTTCGTTGGAATCGTGAAATGATTTTTGTCACATGGGCAATACCGTTTATCGTATCCAACATCTATTCCAACGAATTGATGCTCGAAAACAATTTGGATTTTGACAATTTCGTGAATAAATTTGTAACGACAGCATTTATGCTCGGAAGTATACTTGCATCGATTATATCGGTGATACTGATCGTTATTCCACTAACGACAGGTATAGAAATTAGTAAAAATTTCTTCTTTGTGGTCGTATCAATTTTAGTTGCAATTGTTACATATTATGGGCTCTGTCTTCTAAAAAGAAAGGTATTTAAATCTTATGATGACTTCACATCTTAAACATTATGAACCTTTAGTTCAAAAACTCTTTGAAGCACTCGACCTGAGTGATGCACAAGAGTTAGCACTGATTCACCCTGAAACAAAAAAAGTAGAAAATCCAGCAATAGCGCATATTGCGGATTTTTTAAAGTCTGCCGATAAATTGATAATCTGTGGAGATTATGATTGTGACGGAATCGCATCCACGAGTTTGACAGTACTTTTGGCCCGAAAACTTGGTTTAGATCCTGGTTACTATATTCCAGACCGATTTAAGGAAGGCTATGGTGTTAATGTCAAAACGATTGATGCTGCCCATAAAAAGGGATATACGGATATCTTAATAATTGACAATGGGGTTAAAGCCCACGTTGAAATTGAACGAGCACTGTCCTATGGTATGCGGGTTGCTGTTGTAGATCATCATATCATTGAAGAACCACTTCCTATCGAAGCGTTCTTACATCCAGATGTTTGTGAACCCTATGCTGCATCGATGTGTGCAACGGGTTTAATTTATTGTGTTGCAGAGACGATGGGACTTGCTGATGATTACATGCTTTCCCTTGCAGCACTCGCAACGGTTGCGGATGTGATGCCACTATGGGGCAAAAATCGTGAAATCGTGCGTCGTGGTACAAAAGCACTGAATGAAAACCAGTTCAAACAATTTGATAAAATTGTTAAACGAAACCAATATACGCATTATTCTGCCAAATTATTAGCATTTCAGCTCGTACCGAAAATCAACAGTGTTGGTCGAATGGCTGATGTTGCGAATGTTAATACAGTGGTTCGGTATTTTACAACAACAGATGATGCAATCATTAATTCATATTCAAAACAGCTACTCAGATTGAATGATTTCCGAAAAGAAAAAGCGAAACAACTTCAAGCCGTCGCTATGGAGAAAGTGACCGATGATGCCATTCAGATTATTACGGATGCTTCATTTCATGAAGGTCTTCTTGGAATTGTTGCTAATCAAGTTGCATCAGTAACACAAAAGCCAACGTTAGTTTTGACGGAATATGAAACAACACTTAAAGGGAGTGGACGTTCAATGACTCACTCATTGCAGGATATCTTCTCCAGTATTAATCGTGACTATTTTGAAGCGATGGGGGGACACGACTTTGCATTTGGGATGACAATAAAAAAGGAATTTTACTCTCGATTTGTCACTGACATAAGAGCAGTTGTTGATACATTACCGCCATTTGTACAAACGGATACAGCTATCGTTTCGGTAGATCCCAAAGATGTTACGCACAAAGCAATGCGTCAGTTAACCGATTTTGAACCGTATGGCGAGGCGTTTAAGCTACCAAAAGTTAAGATTCCATTACCACCTGTTTATGGACTTGTTAATCTCAATGGTTACGGATTTAAATTTACATTCAGTGATTATCCGATTCAAGAAGCAGTGTTTTTCACGAAACAATATACACGTAACCAACTTGTTGGCAGAACCTATATGATTGGTGAATTAGACTTAAGCAACACACGCAAATTATCAATATTAATCGAAGATATAATTTAAGTGTGTTATGATAAATAAAAAGGAGGAACGCCTATGATACGTCTAAGATTACGCAATACATTGGGGATATTTTTAATTGTGTCACTGATAGTTCCCACTGTCGTTCCACATACATTCAAAGTTCATGCTGAGGTATCAGACGACACAACAGCGACAGAACCCAAAGAAAATCTCACAGATCCAATTATCGTAAACGAAACGCAATTAACATTGGAACAGTTTCAAGCGACAACAATTACCTACTCAATTGTTGATAATAAAGAAGCTCAAGTCACGTTTTCGACAGCAGATGCCAATATCGCAACAATCGATAGTAAAGGGTTTGTCAGTGCAAAAAATCCTGGAACGACAACAGTATCGATTTACGCAGTTATAGAAGGTGAACGATATCAAAAAGACATTCTAGTTACGGTTAAACCCGTTGGTGGTTCGGTAACCTTCGCCCATAATGAAATCTCCTTGAACCGAGGTTCCAGTTATGCACTAGAATATACGCTTTCCGATCCAAACTTAAACCAAAGTGCAATTGTATGGAGTAGTACTAATTCTGCTGTTGCTACGGTAGAGAACGGAACTGTAATGGGTCATAGTATTGGTGAGACAACCATATCTGCTTCTATTGGAAATCAAGTTGCATCGTTAAAAGTAAATGTTGTTGTACCGCTAGAAAGTATTACATTTAATCCCGAATCTCTTTCAATCATTGAAGGAAATAGCAAAGATTTACCAGGTCTCATTTATGTTCCTTATGATACGAGTACAAAACGTCACGTCGAATATAGCGTTAAAGATCCAAGCATTGTCCAGATTGAAGAATCAATGATTGTTGGTCTAAATGTTGGAAAAACTACGATTACCGCGACAGTTAACGAAATTTCTACAGTGTTAGCGATTGAAGTAACACCCAAACAAACTGAATCAGGTGCTGAAATGATTACACTTTCTGAACTTGGGGTGACAAATGATACAATAACCGTTGGACTTCAGAAGAACCAAATAAATGATAAAATGAAACAATCACTGACTATTTCTGAAGACATCATTGCGAAAGCAATCGCAGGAAAGCAAAAAATTATCGTCCAACTTCCAAGTCAGTACTTTGAGAAAAACATGTCACGTATTGATGCAATCAAGGTTCCTGAAGGGTCGTTAGCGACGCTTGCAGATACACCACTAATTGTTGAACTTCAAGCCAGCGAACAAAAGCGAACAGTTGCAGAGTATACGTTTTCAAAACCGCTAACCAAAGATTACAATATGCGCTTTGCGATTGATCCGCTATCTAATACATCACCTTTAAGAGAACATGTTCATGGCAAAGCATTTGATATTCGTTTTCCTAAGAATTTGGATGTAAATGGTGTCAAAGTTACATTTCCAGCTAAAATCTTTGAGTCTAGTGATAGTCAAATTCATTTTGTATATACAGTCAGTGGGTCAGAGTTAGGGAATAATCCACAAACTGTCACGACTGCTGATAAAAAAGTAACGATAGTTCCGCTTGATTCCCGTCTGGTGTTGTCGTTCAATAAAGCATCAAAAACGTCAGACATGACGGTTATTTGGATTCTTGGAAGTATTGTACTTTTATTAGGTGCTGGCTTTGGTTTATTTTATTTTAATCGTTATCAAAAACAGAAAAAAATATGATATAATGTCAATTGCACTATGGAGGACATTATGGAATTAAAAAACTATATTGCTACAATCGAAGATTTTCCCAAACCAGGTATTAAATTCAGAGATATTACGCCATTAATGGCGAATGGTGAAGCATTTGCAGAAGCTACGCGACGTTTCACAGAATTTGCGAAGAAAGTCGGTGCTGACGTTATTGTTGGACCCGAATCACGCGGATTTATCTTTGGATGTCCTGTTGCCTATAACTTAGAAGTTGGATTTATTCCAGTACGTAAGCCAGGTAAATTACCACGAGAAACAGTAAGCTATGCTTATGATTTAGAGTATGGATCCAATGAACTTCATATTCATAAAGATGGCATAAAACCAGGACAAAAGGTCCTCATTATTGATGACCTCTTAGCAACTGGTGGTACCATCGAAGCAAGCGTTGCGCTTGTGCGTGAACTAGGTGGTGAAGTCGTCGGGTGTGGGTTCTTAATTGAACTTGAAGAGCTCGAAGGCCGTAAAAAATTAGAAGGCATTGAAGTCTTTGCAATGATGCAATATTAATAACGAAGTGTAAACTTCGTTTTTTTCCAAATTAAGGAGGGGTAACCATGAGTCAATTCAAAGAAGTGTCATTCGAAACAATGATGGATGAAGTCGGGAAATATATTACAAACCCAGAAAACATCGATCTTATCGAACGTGCGTACACATATGCCAAAGAACATCATGACGGTCAATATCGTAAAAGTGGGGAACCTTACCTTGTCCATTTAGTCCATGTTGGCTATATTTTAGCTGATATGGGAATGTCACCGACAACCATTGCGGCGGGTTTGCTCCACGATGTTGTTGAAGATACAGATGTTACTAAAGAAGAACTAACTGAAGCCTTCTCTGAAGAGATTGCGACGCTTGTCGAAAGTGTTACTAAAATTGGAAATATTGAATTTAAAGATGAGCGAGAGTACCTCGCTGCAAATCACCGTAAAATCTTTATTGCGATGGCGAAAGATGTTCGCGTTATTTTCATCAAACTGGTGGATCGCCTCCATAATATGCGAACGTTACAATATCAAAAACCAGAAAAACAACAGAAAATTGCTGCAGAAACACTCGATGTTTATGCACCAATTGCCCATAGACTTGGGCTTGGAGAAATCAAAAACGAACTTGAAGATTTGAGTTTTAGCTATCTTCACCGAGATAAGTATTATGAAATCGCTCGTCTTGTCGATTCTCGGAAAGCGGAACGTGATGCATCGGTCACAAGCATGATTGAAGAAATTGCTGAGCTCTTGCTTGAAAATAATATTAAGTTTAATGTGTTTGGGCGTTCAAAACACCTCTACAGTATTTATAAAAAAATGAATCAAAAACATAAACGATTTGATGAGATTTTGGATTTGCTCGCAATTCGTATCATTACCGAAACAGAACTAAACTGCTATGAAATCTTAGGGCATATTCATGCAACGTATCGTCCTATTCCAGGGCGTTTGAAAGACTATATTGCGATGCCGAAGATGAATATGTACCAATCACTTCATACCACCATTGTTGGTGATGAAGGCAATATTTTTGAAGTCCAAATTCGTACGAAGCGAATGGATGAAATTGCTGAACGTGGGGTTGCGGCTCACTGGCGATACAAAGAGGGATCCACAAATACGGAAACTAACCAACGTGAAATTGAAGACCGTCTCTCATGGTTTAGAGATTTTAATACCATTACTGAAGGGGTCGATCAAAACGCAGAGGACTACATGAATTTGTTACAAAAAGATATTTTTGAAGCAAATGTGTATGTTATGACACCCAAAGGCCGCGTGATTGATTTACCCAATGGTGCCACACCGATTGATTTTGCATATCGTGTACATACAGAGGTAGGACATCAAACAGTCGGAGCAATTGTTAATGGAACACTCGTGCCACTAAATACGCCACTTAAAACAGGAGATGTTGTTCAGCTGAAAACCAATAAACAGTCTACACCAAGTGAAGACTGGCTTAAAGTTGTGAAAACGACACATGCTCGGAACAAAATCCGAAGTTACATTCAAAAGAAACAGCAAGATGATAAAACCCAATACATCAGTAAAGGCGAAACTATGTTCAAAGAAGAATGTAAACGTCGTGGTGTTGATGAGAAAGAATTGCGTCATTCTAAAAAATTTGAAGCTGCATACAAAGAATTCTCGGTGGCATCGTACGATGATTTGATGTTTGCCATTGCGACGAAATCATTATCATTACCTGCATTGTTTGAACGTCTTGATATTAAAATTCAACAAGAGTCTAGCAAGCTTGACCGTGCTGTAAGTCGTAACGCACTACAGTCTAGCAAACAATCAAATGGAAAAACTGGTGTTCGTGTTCCGGGAATTGATTCCATGATGATTAGTTTAAGTCAATGTTGTAATCCTGTATATGGTGATGAAATCATTGGCTATGTTTCCAAAGGAAGCGGCGTAAAGGTGCACCGTACGGATTGCCCCAATATTGTGAACGAGACATCACGCTTGATTGATGTTTATTGGGAAGACGAACACAGTGGCAAAGAATACGAGGCAGTATTAAAAATTCTGTCCACTGATCGAAGTTTCTTATTGACGGACTTAGTTACGATTGTGTCGCAACTTAAAGTAAAACTTAATGCCGTTAATTCCGAAGTTGATCCTGATGCCATCCATGTTAATACAACCATGCGTGTCGTTGTCAAAGATGCTGATCATTTACGTAATTTAATCGTTAACCTGCGCAAAGTTGATAGCGTTTTACGTGTTGACCGGATAACATTGTGATTGCCTTTTCAAACATACTATGTTAAAGTGATATCAATATTCGAAGAACATGATTAAGTTGTTGAACGTAGCAAAGAGAAGTGCTGGTTGGTGAAAAGCACATGTACGTGAAGCAATGGGACACATGGGAGAAATAACCCTGAAATGAGTAGGGGTTGTCGTATACCTGCGTTAAAGGTTTGAGTAAACAAACAAAGGTGGTACCACGTCGCAGACGTCCTTGGTAGCACCTTTTTATATATTCGAGGAGGAACAGACATGAGTCAAAAATATATTGCACCCCGTGGTACACAAGATGTTTATGGTGCTGAAGCCCGAAAATGGCAAAAACTTGAAAAGATTGCACGTGAGATTTGTGATCGTTACCATATCCAAGAAATGCGTACCCCTATGTATGAACATACTGAAGTATTCAAACGTGAAAATGATGCAAGTGATGTTGTTAACAAAGAAATGTACACATTTGTGATCAAGAATCGTGATGGTGAGAGTCCTTCACTAACACTTCGTCCTGAAGGAACTGCAGGTGTTGCCCGCGCTTTTGTACAACACAAATTGTATGCAACTGGAGGAAGCTATCAAAAATATTTCTATATCGCGCCAAACTTCCGTTATGAACGTCCGCAAAAAGGACGCATGCGCATTCACCACCAATTTGGAGTTGAATTAATTGGTCCAATTAGCCCAATGGTTGATGTAGAAGCAATTTCAGTAGGATTATCATTCTTACATGAAGTTGGATTGAAGAAATTCAAACTCCTGGTCAATACAATCGGAGATGCAGAAAGTCAAGAAAATTATAAAGTTGCGCTACGTGAACATTTCAAACCGCATCTTTCGACAATGTGTGGTGATTGCAACCGTCGCTACGAGCAAAACCCACTCCGTATGCTTGATTGTAAAGTAGATCACGATCACGTCGCAGTTCAAACAGCCCCAACAAACTACGCTTACTTAAATGAGATGTCACGTGAATACTTCGAATCCCTCAAGTCACTACTTGATGCGCAGGGTATCACGTATGAAATAGATAGTCGATTGGTTCGTGGTTTGGATTACTACCACCACACTGTCTTTGAAGTAGTTTCTACAGATGAAAAAGCAGGTGCACAATCAACCATCTTTGGCGGTGGACGTTATAACCACCTCATTGACTATTTTGGTGGTCCGGAAACAGGTGCTGTTGGTCTGGGAATTGGGCTTGAACGCTTGCTTATTCTAGCGGAAGATTCAGGGATTGCGTTCGATACTGAGGACGGTGTTGATGTCTTTGGCATGCCGATGGGAGCTGCATCTAATAATGCGGTCTTTGCAATGATTCAAACATTGCGTCAAGAAGGCTATAGCTGCGACATGGATGTTGAAAACAAATCATTTAAAGCACAGTTTAAATTGGTTGATCGTAATAATGCGAAAATCGCATTATTATGCGGTGATGACGAACTTGAAAAAGGGGAATTCACACTTAAAAATATTGAAACACAGGAACAAATTCGTGTCAGTGCGAACGAAGTTGTAACACATGTAAAAGCATGGTTAGGAGAAAAATAGTATGAATAGAACACATCATAATGGAACATTACGAATGGAACATGTCGGTCAAGAAGTATCACTAGTCGGATGGGTAGCAAAACGCCGAAACTTTGGCTCCATCAACTTTATTGATCTTCGTGACCGCAGTGGAATTGTCCAACTTGTAGTCAATCATGATGAGTACCCAATTGTTGAAGGGATAAAAAATGAATATGTCTTAGCGGTAACGGGAATTGTTCGTGAACGCCAAGATAAGAACCCTAAAATTGCAACAGGTGATGTTGAAATTGAAATCTCAAACGTTGAAATTATCAATAAAGCAGCACAAACACCAATGATTATTGCTGATGAAACAGATGCACTCGAAGAAACACGATTGAAGTACCGTTATTTAGATTTACGTCGTCCAATCATGCAACAACGCCTTGTGACCCGTGCGAAAATCGTGGGTGAAATGCGTCGTACACTAGAGGAACAAGATTTCATTGATATTGAAACACCAATGTTAACTAAATCCACACCTGAAGGTGCTCGTGAATATCTCGTACCATCCCGTGTGCATCCAGGAGAATTTTATGCGCTTGCTCAATCACCACAAATCTTCAAACAACTATTAATGATTGGTGGGTTTGAACGTTATTACCAAGTAGCGCGTTGCTTCCGTGATGAAGACTTACGTGCTGACCGCCAATTGGACTTCACGCAAGTCGATATCGAAGCATCCTTCTTGTCAGAAAATCAATTCCAAGAAATTATCGAAGGAATTGTAGATAATGTTATGGTGAACGTTTTAGGTGAAACCAAACCAGATATTCCTAAAATTAAGTTTGTTGATGCAATGAATGACTATGGAAGTGATAAACCAGATTTGCGTTTTGACATGAAACTAAAAGATTTTGGTGAAATCTTTGCTACTTCCGAATTTAAAGTATTTAGTGATACTTTAACGTCAGGTGGATCATTGAAGGGGTTGATTCTTAAAGGACAAGCAGATGCCATCACCCGTAAAGTAACGGATAAATATACAGACCTTGTAAAAAAATATGGTCTTAAAGGACTTGTTGTCTTAAAAGTAGAAGCAGACGCATTGAATGGATCTGCTGCGAAATTTATTAGTGAGCAAGAACGCGAAGCAATGATTAAAGCGTTCAATCTTGAAGTTGGTGACGTTGTCTTCATCGGAAGTGGTGAATGGGAACTTACTGCTACAGCGATTGGAGCTTTACGCCTTGCTTTAGGTAAAGACTTCGATCTTGTACCATCAAACACATTTGCATATTGCTGGGTTGTCGACTTCCCAATGTTTGCGGAAGAAGATGGCGTATTAGTTGCACGTCACCATCCATTTACAGCGCCTAAAGCTGAAGATGTCGCATTGCTAGATGAAAAGCCTCTAGAAGTAATTGCTCAAGCATATGACCTCGTATTAAATGGTTTTGAGGTAGCTGGTGGATCAATGCGTATCTTCCAACAAGAACTTCAACAAAAACTTTTCCAAATGATCGGATTTACCGACGAAGAAATTCAACGTCGTTTCGGATTCTTTGTGGATGCATTCCAATATGGAACACCGCCACATGGAGGAATTGCGTTTGGCCTTGACCGATTCGCGATGGCATTAACACATTCGGATACAATTCGTGACGTTATAGCATTCCCTAAAAATGCATCTGCACGATGCCCACTTACAAATGCACCAAGCCCTGCGGTTGAAAAACAGTTGAACGAATTACATCTCGAAATCGTTCATGAAGACTAATTAGAAAGAGACCCGAGTGGGTCTTTTTCTTTGCTATTAAAATTAGATGGTTATCTAATGAAGTATTGACACATGTCTAACTATAGTCTACAATATCATTAGAGGTGAATCTAATGATAAAATCATATATAGTTCTAAAGAAGTATCCAGACTTCATCAAAGTTTGGATTGCTGGCGTTATTAATACGTTTGGCGATAGTTTTGATGCACTAGCAATGTCCTGGCTAGTCTACGAGATTACTGGATCAAAATTTTGGTTTGCGCTAAACTTCACTATCAATGCAATTCCGAATCTTATTATTCAACCATTTCTAGGTGTATATATCGAACGATTGTCGAAACGTTGGGTAATGGTTGTAACAGATGTTGGGCGTGGCGTTTTGGTGCTCACACTCATTATGATGACCAACTTAGGGTATACAAATGGGTATCTTATACTTGTGTTTACATTCTTAATGACATGCATGGAGTCATTGCGACAACCGGCAGCAACATCCTTAATGCCACATATCGTTGACGTGGAACATTTTGAATCAGCAACATCACTACGTCAAATGTCTGCGACATTATCGGCACTCATAGGAACATCCCTTGCAGGGATTGTCATTGCGATGTTTGGAAGTATTGCAGCATTGTGGGTTGATGGGATTTCATTCTTTATCAGTGCACTCATCCTCATACGGCTAAAAACAGATGCAAGAAATCGTTCAATCGAAAAACAATCCTATAGCGAGTCACTTAAAGAAGGGTGGGAAACATTTATTCGTCACCCTTATCTTGTAAAGCTAACAGTCGTGATTTTCTTAATGCAAGTATTTTTGACAGGGATTAATATTATCATGACCCCAATCACAATTGAAGTTATCTTTGGTGGACCAGAGACGCTCGCATTCTTAAATATTCTCTTTCTGTTAGGAACCCTGTTTGGGTCATTCATTTACCCAACACTTGCTCAAAAATATAATCCATACACGTTATTTATTGTGTCGGGTTTAGTTGGATGTAGTGGTCTTTTATTAATGGGAACCGTAGGGTATGTTTCCTTTATGACCGCTATGATGGGAATTAGTGTTACAGTTTTAAGTGTTGGATTCGGTATCCTTAATCCAACGATTAATGTATCACTCATGAAATCAGTTGATAAAGATCAACTTGCACGCGTTAGTGCGTTGTTAAATGCAGCAGTTTATGGTTCAATGCCCTTAGGATCACTCATTACAACACTATTAATGACTCAAATTCCATTACCCTTGATAGCAATGACCTATGGTATACTGTTGATATCAATACTCTTGCGATATAAAAATGATCGCTTGATGCAAAGGATGGCCTAATATGGAAATATCAATCAAACCACTCGGAACTGTAACCCAAGAATTACTTCGGTATTTGACATTGCGTTATGAACATAAAGTACCTCTAAACTTGGATACGTTAGATCAGCGTTTTAGTACCAAACAGGATGTTGCACTCACATTGTCGGAAGCTTTTGTTGAGCGTCATCGTTTTATTGAAGCCTACGGCATAGTAGAAAACAATGACTATGACCTAATGTTTAAACCACTTAATGTCAATAATCGTTATTCACTTGCGGAGCTTTTTTGCTTGGTCAAACACTTTGGTAGTGATAAAATGATTGACATTATCAATGAGGCATTGAACACGACGTTTGAAAGTATGCATACAATCTCTCAATTCATCATCGAATCTGATTCCATTCAAGTTGAAGATAAATATCGTCTGAATCTATTGATGCATGATCGAGAGATTGTTGAGGTCGTTTATGCACGAACAATGGATCATTATACAGCGCTAATCGCACAGCTTGATCAACAACTTCCTACAGTAAATACTGCTTTTGAGAAAACCATCGATAAGCAAAAAATGATTGATGTTGTTGCAGGATTTTTTCCGCAAATAAAAAAAATCCCGACTGTTTTACTGACACCAAGTTTTCTATTTCATGATCGGTTGACGATCAATCACACACCTTTTCACAATGAAGTCCAAATTGTTGTTTCGGACATTATGCTGGAGTTAGAACAATTGGAAACAAATCTTGAAGCTACCGAAAAGAGGTTTCAAGATGGCTTGAAAGTTTTAGGGGAGACCACAAAATTTGAAATTTTGAAACGCTGTTTGGAAGAAACAAAGTATGGTGCGCAATTGGCTGAAGAACTGAATATCAGTGGTGCAACTGTGAGTCATCATATGCAAGCACTGTTAAACCTGAGTTATGTAACAGTTGAAATCATAAATAAAAGAGCATACTATCAGACAAATATTGAAAAAGTGAAAGAAGACTTAGCACTCTTCGAACAGATTTTTATACAGAATTAGGGGTGAATCGTGATGCATACACTGGATACACTAATCAAATATGATGTTTTTAAGAATGTGACTGCTGAATCACTTGATGTTGATTTTTTCGCAATCAGTTTTACAGATGGAATGTGCTCATGTTGTCATGATGTCTTTGATTTGCCTGATGATTTGTGGCGACAGGGAAAACCTCGCAAATCATCTGATAATCCAACGTGGATTCTGTTTAATAATGCAGATAATCTTGTTGGCGAAGTAACAGCAGAAATGTACATCAATGATTATACATTCATAAAATACTCTGAAAACCTTCAAAATACATTACAATTACAAAACTTCATCATGCTACTTGAAAATGTACTGAATGAAAACTATAAAATCGATGTTGAAGCCACAGGAATCTCGATAGAGTTTGTAGAACGTGCTGACCGTCTCTATAGGGACAACCTGTATCTTGAAGTGAAAGAGTACAACGAACAATTCCGAAAGGGATTGAAGACTGCCTATTTTACCTAAATGAAACCGGTATATGAATTTAGTTAGACAGAATGAGTTGTAATTTGTTACACTAATCTAGTAAGGAGATATTATGGACAAGAATCTAGAAAAAACAGTTGAGAAAATCGAAAGTGGATTTGAAACGATTTTACGTTTTATCGAGAAATACGGAGATACATTAACAGATGATCAACGAAAAGTATTCCTTGATAAAGTAGTTCAGATTGATGAAATGCTTGAAAAACTTGAAGCAACACAAGATGAACAATAAAAGCTTAAGACAGCTTTATTCTGCGACAAATTAAATAAGATAAAACCTTGACGAAAACCAGTGGGGATGCTATACTTTACGAGCAATAAGAAAGTAGAAGCACTCTTCTCACCTGATGACTGACGTCATAGGTAAAGGCTTAGGTTCTAAATTATAACCTTTGAGTGTGTTCTTATAATATGTACACACTTTTTTATTGTTTCAACACCAGAGGAGGTGAGTTTTATCAGTAGAAGAATGGGACAAGACAATCGCAAGCCAGCTCAAGATGATATGGTGAACGATGCAATTCGCTTTAAAGAATTGTTAGTTATCGGACCAAACGGAGAACAACTTGGTATTTTGATGCGCCGCGAAGCTTTGGAAAAAGCATCTGAGCTAAATCTTGACTTAGTTGTTGTTGCGCCAAATGGTAATCCGCCAGTAGCGAAAATTCTCGATCACGGGCGTTACCGCTATGAGCAACAAAAGAAGGCCAAAGAAGCGAAACGTAATCAACACGTTACTCAAATTAAACCATTGCGTCTTTCTCCAGTTATTGACCAACATGACTTTGATACAAAATTAAAGCATGCTCGTAAATGGCTCGCAGAAGGCACAAAAGTTAAGCTTGATATGCGATTTAGAGGTCGTATGATGACACGTATCGATGTTGGTCGCAAGACAATGAATCGTTTCATCGAGGAGACAAAAGACTTGGGTAGTGTCGAAAAAATGCCTAAACTCGAAGGTAACACAATGTCAGTAGTTATCTCTCCAAATAAAAACTAAGAATATTGAAGGAGGGCTTCAGAATGCCTAAAATGAAAACAAAGCGTACTTTAGCAAAACGTGTAAAACGTACAGGTACGGGAAAATTAAAACGCCAACAAGCATACGTTTCTCACTTTAAACGTCACAAAACAACAAAACAAAACCGTCAATTACGTGGGGCTGTTCTTGTTTCTAAGAGCGACTACAAACGTATTAAACACTTGTTACAAGGTTTCTAAGGAGGACGAATTAAATGCCAAGATCAACAAATTCAGTGGCGTCACGTGCACGCCGTAAAAAGGTTTTAAAATTAGCTAAAGGGTACTATGGTTCAAAACATACGTTATACCGTACAGCGAATGAACAAGTTATGCGTTCACTACGTTACGCTTACCGTGACCGTAAACAACTTAAACGTGAAATGCGTAAACTTTGGATTACACGTATTAATGCAGCAGCACGTCAAAATGACATGAGCTACAGCACTTTAATGCATGGACTTCGTTTAGCAAACATCGATATTAACCGTAAAATGTTATCAGAAATTGCGATTCACGATCCAAAAGGATTTGCTACATTAGTAACAAAAGCTCAAAAAGCTTTAGAAGCGTAAATCTAGCATATGACAGCTGATGCTCGAAAGGTATTGAATGAATTGCTGGTCGATATTTTTAATCAAATTTTGATTATTGAAGAACGCTACCATCGTGTTCATGGCGTAAAACTATCCATGACTGAAGTTCATACGCTTGAAGGCATACAAAATAGTGATACCAAAATGATGAGTGATGTTGCAGCGCGCCTTAGGATTACCCAAGGAACGCTGACAACAACAATCAATCGTTTAACTCACAAGGGATATGTGTATAGAGAACAAGACGTGAACGATAGACGTATCTATCGTCTCGGATTGACTGAAAAAGGGAAAGAAGTTATGGATATCCATAACCATTTCCACGAAGAAATGGTAGATAGATTACTTTTACATATTGATGATAGTAGTAATCTTATTGATTCTGTTAATCAGATCAACTCCTTCTTTAAAGACTTGTACGATATCTAAAAAAACTCCCGAAATCATTGGGAGTTTTTATTATGTTCGGTGATGCATTCGAGAAGACGAGTGTACTTTAGTTCCGCAATGTCATTATATATTTCATCATGGTGGTGTGCATACATCATTTGAGCCCATTCACACCAAATCAGGTGATGTGAGACTTCAAAATGCCATAACTTGCTCATCATTATGTCGTTGGGTTGGTAACCAAAGTAAGCCTCATAAAAAATACGACGTGATTGCGTATCTTGAATATCATTTTCAGTTAGAAAGGACATGATATCAAAGTAGGGGTCATTATCCATCGCATACTCGTAGTCAATTAAATAATGGCGTTGATTTGAAAATAGTAAGTTGCCCTCTACAAGGTCATTATGGCAAAGTCTGACGTTTGAAACCATTGCTTGGGTTTCTTCGAGTAAGTATCGGTAAGGAATTGTATTATACTTTTGGTAGGTATTCCGAGTTTGGAAAAGATCGTATTTATTAATTAAATCAAAACGAATTCCGGATTTAAGATTTGCATCATGCAAGGTCTTGATGAGGACTGCGGCATCAGCCAAATGATCAGCCCTATATGTATGGGTGTTTGGAACATATTCACTTATTTTAATGCCTGTATTTGGGCTATAAGCATAAAGCGGTGTATCGAGGTTGAGGGGTTCGATAAGTGCGAGTACATGGGCCTCATGATGATAGTCAAACAACCCTGCATTCTCGGGTTTTGGCATTCGTACAACAAATTCTCCTTTATTCGTAAGGACATGATAATTCGCATTCGTCAGTCCAGAAGGAATGTAATCCTCGGACAATACCTCTAAATCGTATTGAGTTTTTAAAGTTTGGTATGTTTTCATAGTGAAATTATATCATAAATGGTATAATTTCATATGTTTAGGAGTGAAAGTATGAAAATTATCGTAGCAAGTAATAATCAAGGAAAATTAAAGGAATTTAAGTCTATACTTGAACCATTGGGATACACTGTTGTAACTGCAAAAGAACAGGGTGTATCAATGGATTCAGTCGAAGAAACAGGTGCAACATTTGTTGAAAATAGTATTATCAAAGCTGCTTTTGTCCATGAGCAAACAGGACTTCCAACAATCGCAGACGATTCGGGTCTCACGATTTCGGCACTACCTGATATTCTTGGTGTTTATTCCGCACGTTTTATGGGCGAGGAAACACCCTATGTCGATAAAAATAATGAAATTTTGAAGCGTCTTGAGGGTGAATCGCAACGCGATGCGTACTTCACAAGTGCAATCGTTATGATTGATGACCAGGGAATTCATGCCTTTGAAGGGCGTATTGATGGTTCGATAGCTGAGGCAATTATGGGCGAAGGTGGATTTGGATATGATCCAATTTTTATTCCAAGCGGCATGACCGTATCTTTTGGAATGCTTGATGCTGATGTCAAAAACAAGATTTCACACCGTGCAATCGCACTCCAAAAATTTATTGACTTCATGGGGGCGTGAACATGAAAAAAATGCTTTATATACTTGCAGCATCTTTATTTCTTATTTCAATGATGCTTACTGCAATTTTTGCACTATCCTTCCAAAAAAGTTACTATTCGAAAATGTATCATAAACTCAATACGGCTCAAACGATTCGCATAACCGAAGCAGAGTTGAATGAAGCTACTGATGTGCTTATTGATTACATAAAAGATGACCGTCAAACACTTGATTTGAGTGTGAGTGTTGATGGGCGTGATGTTCAAATGTTCAACCAAAAAGAAAAAGACCATATGGTTGATGTTAAAGCATTATACTTAGGTGCGGTTCACTTCCGTAATATTGCAATGATTTTTGTTGCATTTATGGTCCTGGTGAGTCTGGGGTCGGGTGATTACCTTAATTTTGTCCTATCTCGCGACATATGGAAAGCCTCTTTATTAATCCTTGGAAGTGTTGTTGGTATCGTGGGACTTTATGCACTCATTGATTTCCAAGCGTTCTGGATTTCATTCCATCAGCTCGTTTTCACAAACGATCTATGGTTGCTGAACCCAAACGTTGATCGTTTAATTATGATGGTTCCGGAGCCTTTCTTTATGGGGCTTGTATATCGTATTATTGTTGCAGTCGGTGCTATTGTTGCAGGAGCGATTGCAGTTTTATTTGGTTTAGAAAGAACGGTGAAACGTTTATGATTCATGTTGTATTGTATGAACCCGAAATTCCGCAAAATACCGGAAATATTATGAGAACGTGTGCTGCCGCTGGAGCAACACTCCATTTAATTGAACCTTTAGGATTCATTTTGGATGAAAAGCGTGTTAAACGAAGTGTAATGGACTATTCTGAAGACCTTGAGGTGATTCGTCATGTCGATTGGCAGGCGTTTGTAAATCAAACAAAAGGACCTATGTTCTTCTTGACACGTTATGGTGAATATACACATTCAGATTTTGATTACGCAAGTATCGATCAAGACATTTACCTTGTTTTCGGAAAAGAGAGTACCGGGATTCCCAAAGATATTCTCAAAGCAAACTATGATCGTTGCTTCCGGATACCAATGGCACCTTCAGCGCGTAGTATGAATCTATCTAATACTGTCGCGATTTGTGTATTCGAAGTATTGCGTCAAAAAGAATATGACGGATTATCGCGTGTTGAGGTTCAAAAAGGCAAAGATTTTCTTAAGGATTATCAATGATTCGCGACTATAAAAAGTTATACATTGCAATTCTCATGACATTTTTTGCGGCAATGGTGGCAATGTTTCTAGAAGTGCTCTTATTGAGTATTGCTGTCATCAATACACATACTGTCGATGGAGCCATGGAACTACTGAATGTGAGTGGTAGTTGGATTATTGCTGTTGTAAGGAACGTTATGCAGTATTCGCATAGCCCGACAATTCTTCTTGAACGTCTGAATGCAACGATCCCCGTTACTGTCTATATTTTTATCATACTGTGGTTTGTTACATTCTTTAGAACTAAATTTTGGTTAAAACACACTCTGATTATGTTTGCGGGAGGGATTGCGTATTCCGTGATTCTAATTGGACTTACCATTGCAATGAATACCAACAGTATTGAGCAAGGATTCCAAATTATGCATTCAATTGCTTGGTTTGACGCTGTCCTTGCGTTTGTAATGATTTGTACATGTTTAGTCATGCCAGTATTGATACTAGGCGACTATGTTGAAGTTCTCTAGCATTTTACCTATAATGAAAACAATAGAGGTGATGAGTTATGATTGAAGATTTTAATGGATTTGTAAGTGTTGTACTTTTGCTCGTGATAGTTGTTGGAAGTATTACGGGATTTGTACGTATGAATGCAAGTTTAGACCGTCAAGAAAAATCCGATGAATACTATCGTGATCTCCTATAGAGGTAAATCAAATGAAGCGTAGACAAATTATAGTTAAAAATGGTCCGAAAGCAGTTGGACCGTATTCAGCAGCGATTCAAGTCGATCATACTGTTTATGTCTCGGGACAGCTCGGTATTGACCTTGAAGCGAACCTTGTGGGCGATGATATTGTCACACAAACGCGTAAAGCAATCGAAAACTTAGAGAATACTTTGAGGAGTGCGGGACTCGAACTCAAAGACATTGTTAAAACTACGGTTTACCTCAGTGATATGGATAACTTTGAACTAATGAATCAAACGTATGCAATCTACTTTGCACATCCTTATCCTGCGCGCACTGCTTTCGAAGTAGCGCGTTTGCCAAAAAATGCGCTCGTTGAAATCGAGGCAATCGCAGTGGCATCAGAGTTACCTAATTTTGAAGATGAAAAGAAGACTCAAAAATGTAAAGGAAAATATTGTATCGACTAGCAACGAGACAATCGACACGATTAACAGAGATAGATTATGGAATACTTTAAAAAAATAGAACCAAAGCAATATATCGGAGTAATACTAGGAGCAATGTTGTCGGCTACTGCCATAACATCTTTTGTAAGGCCTGCTGACTTAGTGCCGGCAGGAGTTGGTGGTGTTACCATCCTTCTTATCAAAGAAATGAACCGTTTGTTTGGGTTAACGCTCTCGTATGGATTCTTGTTCCTAATTATTAATATTATCTTGCTTTCGTTTGTGATTAAAAAACTCGGGAAACGTTTTTTAATTTTATCGTTTATGCATGTCTTTTTGACAAGTATTTTTGTAGAAATTTTGCCAGCGTTTAAGTTAACGTATGATCCTATTCTTCTTGCAGTTTTTGGTGGTGTTGTGAATGGGGTGGGTTCATCGATTGCACTGAGAATGAATGGTTCAGCAGGTGGAACAGATTTTATAGCTATTTACTTCTCAATGGTTAAGAATAAGCCAATGTGGGATAAAATCATGTTCTTCAATGTCTGTGTGTTACTTTACTCTGGGTGGATGTACGATTGGAGCCTGGCGTTGTATTCAATTATTTACCAAGTCGCATCAACGAAGATTATTGAAACATACCACAACAGATATAAGCTAAGCAGTATGCGTATAATTACAGTTGAACCGGATGCAGTCTGTACTGCTGTTTTGAGTGTCACGCGTCATGGAATAACCCAATTAAATGGTATGGGTGTTTATAAACATCAATATCGTGCCATGTTATACATGGTTGTGAATGAATTCGAGATTAAATCAATTGTCGATCAAGTTGTTGCAGCAGACCCTAAAGCTTTCATCGAGGTATCTTCGGTTGAACGGATTGAAGGAAACTATCGACAGAAACCACTGGATTAAAAAAAGTAGCCGAGGCTACTTTTTATTTGGTATAAAATGGTTTCGTAATGTTTACAATGGCTTGTCCGAGTTCAGAATTACGCGGATACAAATCTACCGGAAGTGGAGCGTTGATGTCAGCCAAGAGCGTTTCAGCAATCTCTCGTAGCGCAGCC
This sequence comes from Erysipelothrix aquatica, assembly GCF_009828825.1. Classification (GTDB taxonomy): domain Bacteria; phylum Bacillota_I; class Bacilli_A; order Erysipelotrichales; family Erysipelotrichaceae; genus Erysipelothrix; species Erysipelothrix aquatica_A. Next base: position 61,222 of record NZ_WTTA01000001.1, read on the forward strand.
TCTTCCTCAACACCATCGATAATAACTACAAATTCGCTACGTCTTCCGGTTTGGAGGATTCCAAGCGATGCAGCTATAATATCACCATAGGCATCCAGTCGATCTTTTAACGTGAAGATAACCATGAGTGCAGTGTTGTCGGCAGGTTTAATTGAAACCTCCGGATTTTCATCGAAAATAAGTTCAAGCATTGAGCTGTCCAGTGAAATTGCTTCATGCATGGGATTAATGACAATTTCATAACCTGGTTTTAACGTGAGGTCACGTAAAAATTGAACGTGAATGGGTGAATCAATTACACCCATTTCTTCTGCATAGCAATCGTTTGAAAAAACAGGAATGATAGTGATACCATCATCGGTTGCGATTGAGAAATCTTGAATTATATAGATATGAGTGTCACGCAAGGCAGCTTCAAAAGCTGCCTCGGCTTTCTGAGAATAGTCATTTACTAATTGTTGGAGTGCTGTGTCAAGTTGTGTCATGTGTCTGTACTTCCTTTTCTATACTATAACATGGATAAAATAAAGAAGCGGAAATATAATTAGAACGGGTAAAAAAAGAAGTCATAAGCATATACAGATTCTAGACTTTGATACACGCACTTCATTGCACTGTCTGGAAGCGTCAAAGCGTCGATTTATTTGTGAAATGATTGCTGGTATACTTGCAATCATCAAAAAGATAGCATATAATTGGTGAGCGATTATCAAGAGTTGAGGTAGAGAGTTAGCTCGTTGACCTCATACCAACCTACACAATGTAAGGTGGTACAGCTAACAACGATGAGCTATCATTATTTAATAATGAGCCTTAGTGTTGTTGCTAGGACTTTTTTTTATGTCGTTAGAAAAAGAGGCTAGTATTAGAATGGAATACGTATATTTTACATCAGAAAGTGTGACGGATGGTCACCCTGATAAAATCTGTGATCAAATCGCAGATGCAATTTTAGATGCAGCATTGAGAGAAGATGCAAATTCAAAAATGGCAGTTGAGGCTACCATTAAAGATGATTTTATTCTTGTTTATGGTGAGGCAAATACACAAGCAACAGTAGATTATGCTGCAATTGCAAAACAGGTTCTTGCTGATATCGGGTACAAAGAAACCTACGATGTCTTAGTGAAAGTTAACAAGCAGTCATCACAAATCAATCATGCGGTTGTGAGTGATGAAAGTGTCGGAGCCGGTGATCAAGGGATTATGTTTGGATATGCAACGAATGAAACTGAAAACTATATGCCGTTACCAATTGCTTTGGCACATGCGCTATCCCAACGTCTTAGTGACGCTAAAGCAACGATTGATTGGTTATTACCGGATGGAAAAACACAAGTTACCGTTGCGTACGATGGTAACAAGCCGGTGTATGTCCATACTGTCTTAGTTAGTGCGTCACACCAAGCTGGCATTCCATTGGAAACAATTCAAGAAACAATTATGAATGATGTTATTCTACCAACAATCGATGCCCACTGGATTACAGATGAAACGCGCTTTATTATCAATCCAAGCGGCGAGTTCAGTATTGCCGGACCATTTAGTGATTCAGGAACGACTGGCCGTAAAATTGTTGTTGACACATACGGTGGCGTTGGTCGCATTGGCGGTGGATGCTTTAGTTCAAAAGACCCATCAAAAGTTGACCGGTCGGCTGCATATTTCTCACGTTATGTTGCGAAGTCGGTGGTAGCTGCTGGATTAGCAGATAAAATTGAAATTCAATTAAGTTATGCAATTGGCTTATCCGACCCATTGTCAATTCATATTGACACATTTGGAACAGCGAAACGTCCCGAAGCAGAAATTCTAGAAATCATTAACGCAAACTTTGATTTTAAAGTTGGAAATATTATTAAAGAACTTGATTTGTTACGTCCGATTTATCGAGAAAGTGCAAACTTTGGTCATTTTGGTCGTGATGGTTTCCCATGGGAAGCAATTAAACCATTAAAATTCTAAACTAAAAAACGAATTTGGAACGCTCCGTCAATCATAAGTTGAGGTGCATGTTCTGGATTCGTTTTTGTTTACGATTCAGTCCATATTAATCCGGACTTTTCCATTTGAATCAACCAATTTCGATAGTCTTTGGGGTACGGCATGCTGTATGCAAGTGTCGCACGCATTTCGAAATTATTGTCGTCATAATACTTATAGGCCGTTACAGCGTTGGTTGTTTCCCGTTGGGCTTTCAAATACGCTTGTCCAGGTTTCGTCATACCAAGAATGCGAGTATTTGACGGTAAAATCACATCGGAACGTTTAATGCCTAGTAAAATCATCATTAAAGTTCGTTGGATGCGAGATCGCGTGTAGCGCTTTGAAACGCAAGCTTCAATCAGTTCCGTGATGGGAAGGTGAACATTTTTCTTTAACAGATTCTCGATGCCCTCGTCAACAAGATGAATTGATTGTAACCACGATGTATCGTTTTGAAGTATGATTGCACGTATTTGCAAATCATATGCTTCAAGGCGATGCAGTGTGCTGCGATCAAGATCTAAAGGGGTCGTGTGTGCAATTGGTTTGTGGCCATAGTGACTGCGGATTGCGGTCGCGGAGGCAATGTCAGAGTCAATATCTGTTCCATGATAATTGTTTGTGCGTTGGATTGTACGCGTAGCGATGCCAAGCATTTCAGCGACACGAATGTATTGAAAACCAAGAATGTCATTAGCGTTGCGTGAGGTTCCCATTTGTCGAGCATAGCTTTGACCTACGTCTGGATCATAATGAAATTGTGATTTGATATGCTCTATATTATTGGATTCTGAGCCGAAGACAATGGTGTCAACACCCATCCGATGTAGAAGTGTCACAGCAGCTTCTGCAAAAAAGTCAGCGCTTTGTAAAACGAATGGTGTGGGGAGTTCAATCACGATATCAACGCCATAATTTAACGCAGCTTCAGTGCGTTCCCATTTATTAATAAATGCGGGTTCTCCACGCTGGACAAAATTGCCAGACATGACCGCAATTAAAACATCACAATTTGTGATTTCGCGGGCCTTCTTGATATGATAAATGTGGCCATTATGAAGTGGGTTATATTCCACGACAATGCCTGTTACACTGTATTTTTTTGTCATAATTGTATTTTATCACATAATGATGAAAATAATGTAAAAAATACGATATTCATAATGTAAGCATGATACAATAGGAACATAAAGAGGTATAAGACATGAGATTACGTAAAAAAGACTGGAGTTCGGAGGTTTTCGAACAATTTTCTGATTATTTAATAAGCGATTTTGAAGCCATTAAAGGCAACTGGAAAGAAACCCTAAAGACCGATAAACTCCATGTGGAAATTGGTGCAGGAAAAGGGGATTACTGGCACCAAATGTCAGCCCTATACCCTGAACGCGGGATAGTAGCAATGGAACGTGATTTTACAGCTAGTTCTATCGCACTCAAAAAGTTAGAAAGCAACCCTGGTGAACGAAAACGTTTCATCTATGGTGATGCCGAAAAACTCTCAGAGATGTTTGGACCGAAAGAGGTTGATGTGGTTCATTTAAACTTCAGTGATCCTTGGAAAAAGAATCGACATGAAAAACGCCGTTTAACGTACAAGACAAAATTAGATGATTACTATGACGTACTCACTGATACTGGAGAAATTTGGATGAAAACAGATAATGTTGGACTCTTCAATTATTCCTTAGTAAGCGTTGGCAGTCACAAATTTGAATTAGTGGATGTCCACGTTGATTTCCGGACAACTGATGATAACGATCCTTTCACGGAATATGAACGTAAGTTCCATGAAATGGGACAACCAATATTTAGAGCGATTTGGAGGAAAAAAGATGTTAAGTAAACAACAATTACAATGGTTCGAAACATTGACACAATTAGATGGTGTTAGTGGACATGAACATCAAGTTGCTGCATACTTGCGCAAAGAATATGAAAAGCTTGGTGTTGATGAGATTATCCAGGATAATCTTGGAAGTATTATGGCAGTACGTAAAAGTAAGAATCCCAATGCTAAACGTGTCATGGTGTTAGGGCATATGGATGAAGTTGGATTTCTTGTCAAAGAGGTCACAAAAACAGGTGTTTTAAAGATTCATCCAGTTGGTGGATGGTTTAATCAAACGTTACTAGCACACCGTGTTCGCGTTACAACGCGAAAAGGCGATATCTATCCTGGAACAATCGGAAGCATTCCACCACATATGTTGAGTCCTGAAGATCGTGCTAAACCTATCGATATTCCACAAATGCTTGTGGATGTTGGAGCAACGGATGCTGACGACATCAAAAAGATGGGAATTCAACCTGGAGACATGATTGTTGTTGATGGCGGATTTGAGATTCTTAATGGTGGGAAACGTCTTCTTGCCAAAGCATTTGATAACCGTTATGGCTGTGTCATGGGACTTGATTTACTGGATGCACTTAAAGACCAAGAATTAGACTATGATCTCTATGTTGGTGCAAGTGTTCAAGAAGAAGTTGGACTTCGCGGCGCCCAGACGATTACACAACTCATTAAGCCAGATCTTGCAATTATTCTTGATTGTTCTCCAGCAATCGATACAATGGATTCAGAAGCGCTTGGAAAACTAGGAGCTGGAATTCTCTTGCGAATGGCAGATGGTAGCATGATTGCAACCAAAGACCTAATCTACAAACTACAAGACATTTGTGTTGAACATGATATTAAACATCAATTCTACTATTCACCAGGTGGAACTGATGCAGGAATCGTCCACAAATCAAATGAAGGAATCAAAACAATTACATGTTGTGTGGTTGCTCGCAATATACATACGTCAGGAAGTATTCTTGATACAGATGACTATACTGCAGCAAAAGAAGCAATTGTTCGATTCATGGACAGCAATGTTTGGAGTGATGTGATTGTTTAAACGAATCATCGCGAGTGCCCTAGTGTTAGTTATTCTTGCTGGGTGTAGCTCGCCAAAACCTTATGAAACGGTTGTTCAGGATGCCTTATCCAGACCTCTTGTTCAATCACCAAATAAGAACAAACAGTATCTAAAGTATTATGTCTTACCAGATACTGGCGTCAAAGAAACCACACAACTCTCAACCATGATGACTGTGATGTCAGAACCCGTCATGATGACCTTAGATGTATCAGAGATTATCGGGCGTAAGTACTATGATTCAGCAGTTCTCGAAACAAAATTGAACGCAGATACCGTTGAGTATACCCAGTCAGGGACCTATTTAGACCGTAATGATGTTGAACGTCAGTTTATCTTTACGGTCCTACCAAGCGGTAACAAGAAAACAATAATTTTAGAAAATGGTATCGTGACCTTAGTTGGAATCGTATCACCATCAAATTTAGCATATGTAGCCGATTCTATGTTTGTAACAATGCGAAGCACGGAAGTGAACGAAGACGAAGTTGTTGCATACTATTCAAACAAAGAAATCATTGACTATAAAGCCGTTCATGAGAATTTCTTTGATCACAAAGTGCCTGAGGAAGGAAGCCTGATTGAAATCTATAATCAACTTCACCCAGATAATCCGATCGAAGTTCCAAAGACTGAACAACCAGCGGAAACGCCAAAAGAGTAGGGGGAACGATTAAAAATGTTTAAAAAATTAACATCACTTCTCTTCAAAGAAGAGGAAATTGTGATTGAAGAAGAAATTGAAAAGCATGATAAAAAAGAAGAGGAATCACTTGTCATTCCAAATCTGAAGCCAATGGTCGCAAAACCAAAGGATACGAAAGTAGAGCCTGCTTCCGCAGTCTCAACACCAGTACCGACATTTAAATACTCAAAAAAAGAAGAAACTTACAACAGTACAGAGTCTACTCAAGAAACACGTAAATCGATGATGATTGATGTGGATATTGATACGCATCCTGAAGTGAAAGAAACCAAAGTGAAAACCGAGGAAAAAGCTTCTGCGCGTCGCGAGGTAAAATATCAACGTAAAGAGATTATCAGTCCAATCTTTGGTGGTTCTGATAATGGTGCTGAACCACTATCGAATTCAAAACCGCACTATCAAGATGCAAAATCACGTGCACCTAAAACAAGTGTGATTAGTCCAATGTTCGGACAAATTGAAGTAACAGAACCTGTACATGAACAAATCTCAGAAGATGTCATGGATATGGACGTCACTGAATTATTAGCACCAGAGCGTACAGAGGAAGAAGTCCAAGTGTCACTCTATGACTATCTTGAGGAGCTTGATAAGCATGAATCAAAATAAATTATTTTTTGTTGGAATTAAAGGGACCGGGATGGCATCGTTAGCCAAGATTATGCGTAATCTCGATTATGATGTATCGGGTTCAGACATTTCACGTCACTTTTTTACCGAAGATTCACTTCGCGCATTAGAAATCCCAATTTTAGATTTTGATGCTAACAATATTAAAGATGGCATGACCGTTATTGTTGGGAATGCGTTTGGTGATGACCACGAAGAAGTAGTTGCTGCGCTGTCAAACGATACAGTTAGCGTTTATCGTTATCACGATTATCTCGGTGATTTGGTCACGAAGTTTCGTACTGTTACTGTCAGTGGATCACATGGGAAAACAACGACGACAACACTGTTAAAGGATATGCTTGATTATTCAAAGAATACTGGCTATCTCATTGGTGATGGACGTGGTGATTTATCAAGCCAAGATGATTACTTTGCGGTTGAAGCCTGCGAATTCCGTCGTCATTTCTTAGCGTATCGTCCAAAGGTAGCGATTATGACCAATTTTGAAATTGATCATGTAGACTATTTTAAATCTGAAAAAGATTACCTGTCGGCGTATGAAGAATTTGCTGAAAATGTCGAAGAGCTTATTATTGTATGGGGTGATGATCCACATTATCGTGATTTAAATTTCAAAGATAAGAGTGTATGGACCTATGGATTCTCAGATTCCAATAACCTTCAAGCCCGAAATATAGAACGAACAACAACCCATAGTATTTTCGATCTCTATCATAATGATGTCTTCGTAAAGCGTTTTGATTTACCACTTGTGGGTGATCATATGATTCTTAATGCGTTAGCAGTAATTGGTGTAGGTCTTTATGAAGGAATTGCTGTTGATGCCATTGAAAAGGGCATTCAGAATTTTAAAGGCGCAAAACGCCGATTTGTAATTGAAGAAGGCAAAGAAAACATTTATATCGATGATTATGCGCACCACCCAACTGAAATTAAAGTTACGTTGGAAGCCGCACATACGCGTTATCCAGACCGTCGTTTGGTTGCGATTTTTAAACCACACAGAACAGGTCGGGTTTACTACTTTGCTGACGCGTTTGCCGATGCTCTTAACTTAGCGGATCATGTTGCGTTGATGCCATTTACAAGTATTGATGACCAAGAAGAAGGTATCGATATTGATATAACATACCTTCAAGAACGTATCAATGGAAGCATCGTTGTTGATGAAAAATCAGAAGAATCGTTAGATCAACTCCAAAAATACGGTCCTGCTGTTTATGTGTTTATGAGCAGTAAAGATATTTATGATTTCAAAGATGCATTGAAACGCCGTTTCAATGATTGAAACATTTTTCATAAAGACGTATAATAATAACTATAAGAGGTGAAAAGATGGATAAATTACTATTGAGTTTACACGACGTATCACTTGTACTATTACCAACAATTGGTGTGGTTTGCTTAGTCCTTCTTGCGATGATTCTCTATCGAATCTATAAAATCGTACAAGAACTTCCAAAGACAGTCACAAAAATCGATGGGGTGATAGATGCTACACAAAGATCAGTAGACAAATTGGATGCACCACTTACTACCTTAAACAATGTTTCGAATACAGTAGATCTTGTGAATGATTCTGCTGTAGGATTTGCAAGTAAGGCAGTTAATATGTCAATCAAGCATTCTGATGCAATCGTTGAATGGTTCCGAAACAACCAACAACAACGAACCCAGCGAAAAGAAGAAAAAGAAGTACGAAAAGAAGCACGTGGACATGCAGAAGCAGAAGCCCGAAAAGCTGAAGAGAAAGTAGAGGATTTTGGAATTTATGACTAAATATGATGATATACTCAACGAAGTCGTTTATAAAATAGACGATGTGGTGTACGATTTTTATAGTAAAAGTAATGAACTCATTGCAACCAAAGCCAATCAAGACCGCCTCTTCACATTCCGTGATAAAACAATCAATACCATTAATGATATGAATGTTCGTTCATTGGAAATGATTTCTGGATTTAGAAGTGAAAGTCTTGTTCGCGAACGTACTGAAAATCTTTATGACAAGAATATTCAACTTATCCAATCAGCGTATGATGTCATTGAAGCATCACCAAACAAAAGTGAATTCTTAGAAGATGTTCAAAATTTTGCAAGTGGTGTCTATACACAAGCTAAAGATATGGTGAAACGTGTTGAAGATTCTGGTACAATCGATCGCATTACTGATTCTGCACAAGTAGGGTTCAAAAAAGTACAAGATAGTTGGGATGAATTTGCAACAAATCCAACTGTTGTTAAGAATGTAGAAACACTCAAAGAAAAAACGAAGGAAGCTGTAGAGTATGGTGCTAAAGTCATCCAAGATACATCGAAATTCGTTGCTGATAAAGTGTCTGAAACTAAAGAAAAACCATCAGATCCATCCTCAATTTACGTATCATCAACTGATGAACTACGTGATGTCATTGAAGATGTGACTGAACACACAACTGAACAGAAGGATGATAATTAATATGAAACGCGTCACTATATACGACGTAGCAAAAGAAGCGGGAGTATCCCTTGCTACAGTTTCACGAGTTATAAACGGACTTGAAATTGTTCGTGAAGAAACACGTGTTAAAGTCGAATCCGCTATTGATAAGCTTGGTTACAAACCCAATGCTATCGCCCAAGGTTTAGCACTTCAAAAAACAACAACAATTGCATTACTTGTTCCAGAAGCGAGCTTTGCATATACTGGCCAAATCATTAACGGTTTGATCGATGTAGCGAAAATTTACAAGTATAGCATTATGTTGCACACGATGACAGAAGGAATTGTTGATATCAAAGATGTTATCGATGATGTTATCAAGTCACGTGTTGACGGTGTTATTATTTATAACGACAAATTAATGGATACTGAATTGGAAGAGTTAAGTAAATATCAATTCCCAATCGTTATTATTGGAAATAAGATGTCAGACAAACAAATTTCATCAGTATATGTTGATATTGAAAAAGCAGTTTATGAACTTACAATGAATCAACTTGCGAAAAACAAAGACCGTAAAGTTGGTATTATTCAAGACCGTAAGAACGACTTTACAACCAATCAAATGATTCAAGGCGTACGTCGTGCTTATGCTGAAATGGGACGCGATACAGAAGGATATATTGAAATTCCATCTGAATACCGTCGTTCGTATGATTATTTCTTAGATCACATCGAGGATATGGAATACGACTTCTTAATTGCTAACCGTGACTCACAAGCCATCTCAGCCATGAATGCTGCACATGAACGGGGAATGTCAATTCCAGATGACTTAGAAATTGTCTGCTTAATTGACTCGAAGTACAATTCAATGGTACGTCCTCGCCTCTCAAGCTTTGCAATCCCAGCTTATGACTTGGGTGCGGTATCGATGCGAGTCCTTACCAAAATGCTTAATGACGATGAGGTAGAAGACAAAGAAATCGAACTCAGTTACCTTTATACACCACGTCAATCAACACGAAACTAAAGAGAGCAATCTCTTTTTTTCTTACATTCACAAATACTTAATATTTTAATGAAAGGTATGAATAATGTGATTTATATAGAAAATTAAATATTTGTGTTTATCTATTGACAGAAACTATCGAAAGAGGTAATATTATACATGGTCAGAGATGGCCAATCGTTTATCGACAAATAATCTTTACCCCCCCACCCAAGATATTTGTTCGATAGACAACTTCATTGAAAGGCGCAGCAGCGTCTTTTTTATTTTAGGGGGCCACAAAATGTTACTGCATGAATTTTATGACACATTATATCCAAATACTGGATTTACATCCATTCGCAAGACTACCAGAGCAATTGTGCTAAACGAGCACAATGAGGTCGCAATGATGCATATTAAAGGAAATGATATCTTTGGACCACGGGATCATTATGAGACGCCAGGGGGTGGCGTAGAAGGCTCAGAGACTCTTGTTGAAGCAATCAAGCGAGAAGTCCTTGAGGAGGTGGGTTATGAGTGCGAGATTGAATCGTATTTCGGTTCAGTTATTAATCGTTACAATTTACTGGAAGTGATTACCATGCATCATTTCTTTGTCGTTCGAATTACAAAAAAAGCATCGACTGCGTGGACCGATGCTGAGAAAGAATGGTTTGATGGTGTGGTTTGGAAAACGCCTGAGACATGGCGAGAGATTCTAAATGAACCACGAGAAATGGTTAATGAATTAGTCCATGACCGGGAGCGTTTCATTATTGACTATTACTTAAATCAATTAAATAAGTAACGGGACTCAATGGTGTCTCGTATTCAAGAACTTCGTATGGCTTGTTCAAGGCTTCTACGAAGTTTTTTACTGCAAGATATTCGTCATATCCACCATCATGTTTGAGGTAGCAGGATACGACGATAAACTTATCGACATAAGGAAGAATACGATGTAAAGAAGCAATGGTAGTTGCTGCAGTTGTAATGATTTCTTTGTTACTTGACGGTAAAAATCCGAGATTGTAAATGACGCCGGTTATAGGCGCGAGTAGGGCGTAGTCTACAAGGTCGTGACTCTGATTTAGGTAGGTAATGTTGTGATACTCTTTAGTACGCTCTTGGGCGCTTCTGATAGCTTCTGCTTGGATATCGATTGCCGTGACATGTTTTGCGTGTTGTGCTAAGAACAAAGTGTCGTGACCGTTGCCAGCCGTCATATCAACAACGTTGCTCGTTTCATCAAGAAACTTTTGCATAAAAAGATGGGCTAGTTGCTTGTGGTTCATAAGAATCGTCCTTTCAAAAAAGAACCCTCATTTACTGAGGGTTTTGTAATCTAATAATAACAACATCTGGATTTGTAAACAATCTAAATTCTGGTTTGCTTGTGCCTACACCAGAACTTTGAATCATAATTGTTTCATCATATTGTTTGCGTTTTTCATTGTACTTACTGGATGGGAACAGGGCTCCAATGAGTGGAAGTCTAATTTTTCCATTCATAGATTTCCCAGTAATCATGACATCCATGGTCTGATCTCGTAAACTGTCGTAGACATCCGGATTGTGTGCAACGGTAATAACAAAGCCACCATCAACAACGGTTGGATAGGTGATACTTGCATTTGTGTTCAAGCCAACGAGTTGAATCGATTCATTCGTTTGGTTATGAATTGGCGTCACACTGTTGTCGAGAATGCGAAACCCAGAAGTTTGAAGGGTTTGACGTGCTATGTCGTTTGAACTTGGAATATCGCCACTTCCAAGAACCGCATATTTTCCAAGTTTGTCTGGAATACTTGTGAGTAAGTCACGAATAGCAACTTCATCACTTGCGGTTGTTGTTTCGTCGAATAAGTTACCAGAGAAGACAACGATATCCGGTTGATATATTTTTAAATGATCAACAGCTTTATTTAAGTTTGAGATATTTCCATTCACATCCGAAATAACACCAATTGATGCATTATGGAATGAGGGTGGTATCTTTTCGGATACTACAGTTTCGAAGCGAAGCGATACCCGACTTAATGAAAACACAGTCATTTCTAAATAAACTCCAACAAGTAATGAAAATATAATCAGTAAGGAAATTATTTGTCTTTTCTTACGCTTCATGAGTTTCTACTGAAGATTCAGGTTGCTTTACAACGTCAGTCTTCGTCGGTTGTTTTGCTTTCGCTTGAGCGGGTTTCTTTACTTGTTGATTGGGATTATTCTTAGGCTTTGGTTGTTTCGCTGGACTGTTTTGTTTTTGGTCCTTTGATTCAGCTTTGGGTTTATTGTTCTGATCTTGCTTGTTTTGTTTTGGCTTTTGAGCTTTCCCTTGTTTTTGCTTGGAATTCTTCTGTGGCGCTGATGCGTCCACAGTTTGCCTTTGGTTTAAGATAACTGGAATTACAAGCGGGTTACGTTGGGTGTGTTTGTACAAGAATGGTTCTAGAGAACCGCGAATTGTATTTTTAATTTCACCAAATGTAACTTTCTTTTGCATACGTTTTTTGAGTGCTTCGTACACAACTTGTTCTGCTTCTTTGAGAAGTGTTTGATTTTCTTTAATAAAGACGAATCCACGACTTACGATACTTGGTTTAGCCAATATCTTGTTTTGTCGGGAATCAATTGTAACCACGACACTTACCAATCCACTATCAGATAAGATTTTACGGTCTTTAATTACGGCAGTAGAAAGTCCACTGGAGTCGTTACCGTCTACGTAGATGTCATCCGCTTGAATACGAACGTCTGTTTGGAAGACTTCGCCACTTCGAATTGCGAGTACATCACCGTTAGAACAGATAAAGATGTTTTCAGGTTTAACACCTGTTTCGATAGCTGTCTCTTTGTGTGTTTTTAACATTTTATATTCTCCATGCATTGGCATGAAGTATTTAGGTTTAATGAGTTGTAACATCAAGGTCTGTTCATCTTTGGAGGCATGCCCTGTAGTGTGAAGTGAATTGAGTGGTGAATTAGTAAGGACGTTTGCTCCAGCACGACTGAGGCGGTTCACGACTTGTGACACACTCGGGCCATTTCCAGGAATTGGACTTGATGAGAAAATCACAGTATCTCCAGGAATAATGCTTACTTGTCGGTGTGTTCCGTTTGCGATACGGCTAAGCGCAGCAAGTGGCTCACCTTGAGATCCTGTACAGAGTACTAGAACTTTATCAGCAGGCAATTTATTGAGTTGGTTAGCATTGATGAAGTTTTTATCGGATGCTTTAATGTGACCTAGTTTTCGAGCAATCGTGATGACGTTTTCCATGCTTCGTCCAAATACAGCGATTTTTCGATCTTGTGCGATTGCTGCTTCAATGATTTGTTGGACGCGGTAAACGTTGGAAGCAAAGGTAGCAATGATAATGCGACCTTCAACCTTTTTAAAGATGCGATTAATTTCTTTCGCAACATCTCGTTCACTGATTGAGAATCCGCTAACTTGAGCATTGGTCGAATCACTCATAAGAAGCGTGACACCGATTTCTCCCATATAAGACATAATTTGATAATCTGGATTTTCCCCAACAGGTGTTAAGTCGAACTTAAAGTCACCGGTTGATACGATTCTTCCGTTTGGTGTATTTACAAGAACTCCTAAAGCATCAGGAATTGAGTGAACGACATTAAAGAAGCCAATTACAAAGTGTTTTGTTGTAACTTTTGATTCAGAACTAATTTCTTGAATTTTGTGCTTTGTTTTAATCTTGCGTTCTTCAAGTTTACGTTCGATTTGTGCTTTCGCAAAGCGTGGCGCGTAAATCATTGGAATGGTTACGCGTTGTAGAAGAAATGGAATTCCTCCGATGTGGTCTTCGTGACCGTGAGTGATGATTAATGCTTTAATTTTGTGTTGGTTTTTTACAAGATATGAAAAGTCGGGGATGACATAGTCAACGCCAAGCAAATCGTCCTCTGGGAACATGACACCGGCATCAATGATGATAATCTCATCATCGTGCTCAATGACATACATATTTTTACCAACTTCGCCTAAACCACCTAAAGCATATACAAGGGTATCGGTTTTGCGAATTGAATTGTTATTTTCTGCCATAATAGCTCCTATTCTATAATTTTGAGTTTATCATCGTGTGCCCATGGATCTTGTTTATTAATATGATCGTAGAATAACACACCGTTTAAATGATCAATTTCATGTTGTAAAACAATTGCCAGGAAATCTTTTGCGACAATTGTAACGTTTTCGCCTCTTAAATAATCGTACGCTTCAACTTTGATGCGCTGACTTCTAGGTACGAGGCCTTCATATACTTTTTGAATGGATAGACATCCTTCACCATAAGATAATGCTGCTTGACGCACTGCATGGGAAACAATCCGTGGATTGATTAACGCATACTCGATTTCAAAGTAATTGCCATCTTTATCTTCATCTTCGATAACGATGACTGTCATTTGCTTTGAGATACCAATTTGAGGTGCCGCAATACCATTTGCTGGTTGTAGATTATACTTTTCTGCAAGTTCATCGACGCGTGAATCACGCACATATTTCAACATTGATTCGATCGTTTCAATATCCTCTGATTGCAAAGGAAAAGATACCGGTTTTGCTTTTTGACGCAAAACGGGATTTGGGTCTTGGACGATTGTGTCCATATTTATTTTATGCATATTAAAAATTCCTCTATTCAAAATATGAGTTCTTTATGATTGTTTGACATAAACTCGTTAGGTATAGTTTAGCGTATTTTTAACATTTTTGAAAGGCTTTCGCATATTTTTCAAGGAAGTTATGCTATGATAATCGTATGAAAAAGAACAGATTCTCACTTAAAATGCCTGCGGGCTATAATCGTGCAATTCATGCGGCTGTCTTAATTCTAAATCTCTTTGGAGTTTTAATGGTTATTTCAGCGAGTATGTCCACGGATGCAACAAACGGTTCCTTATTATTCGCGGGTGCGAAGGAACTGGGTTTCGTTGTGATTTCTTATGTATTAATGATTTTTACAGCTCGTAATTTTTCATTTAAATTTGTCACAAAGTATCAACGAATTATTAGTCTTTGTGTGATTGCAGTCTTGTTATCAGTCCTCGTCTTTCCGCCTGTTAATGGAGCACGCGCATGGCTTCGTTTTGGACCAATTACAATTCAACCAGCTGAGTTTGCGAAGATTTGGGTCATTATTCTTGTTGCAATTAACCTTGGGGACAAACAGCGCCATCGGGTGGCGAAGACATGGGATTTAGTTAAAGAGCCCTTAATCTTCATTCTCATTTTCAGTGCGATTATTATTGCACTTCAAAGAGACCTAGGCTCTGCTGTTGTACTTCTTGGTGTTGGTTATATGTGTTTCTTGGTCCCGTCAAATAGAAAACTGGATAAGTTCCAAAAGTATATGACGATCTTCCTCCTGATTGGAATCATTTTAGTGGTGTTTTTAGGGACCGAAACGGGTTTACATTTGGTTGAAAGCATTCTTAATAAAATTGGAGCACATGACTATATGCTTGGACGCTTTAAATCATCAGCCGATCCTTTAGGAGAGCGATATGGTGATTCATACCAGTTATTTATGAGTCTTGTCGCAATGATTCAAGGGTTGGACGCAGGCTTATTCGGAAAAGGGTATGGAAACAGTCTCAACAAATTAGGATACTTACCAGAAGCGCACACAGACTTTGTGCTCGCGATTGTAGTTGAAGAACTTGGAATCTTAGGAATCCTTGTGGTATTGGTGGGTTACGGTGTGATTCTCTACAACACCTTTAAGTATGCATTGTATGTGAAACTCGAGCGCGATAAAGTTATTTTGGTCGGGGTAGCGTCTTATCTAATGATTCACTTTGTCTTTAATGTCGGAGGTGTCACGGGCCTAGTGCCACTAACAGGGGTTCCGTTACTCTTTGTTTCGGCCGGTGGGTCAAGCAAAATGGCCATTATGATTGCAATTGGTTTGGTTCAACATGTCATCAGTAATTACAATGTTGAGCAAAAAGTATTAGCGCAAAAGAAACGAATGGAGCAACAAGGTTTATGAGAATCGTAGCAGGAACACATGGATCTCGTGTCCTTAAGACTTTGCCAGGACAGACAACACGACCAACAACAGATAAAGTAAGAGGTGCCATTTTCAGTAAGATTGGACCATATTTTGATGGTGGTACATTTCTTGATGTATTTGGTGGTAGTGGTGCCATGGCATTGGAGGCAATAAGTCGAGGAATGCATGCCGCAACGATTATTGAAAAGGATAGTCGTGCACTCAAAGTTATTCAAGACAATGTTAAGACACTGAATGTGACACCACAAGTAACAGTACAAAAGGGAGATGCCCTGACAGTAACAAAGCGATTATTTGGAACGTTCGATGTGATCTTTATGGATCCGCCATATGCATATACCGAATTACCAGGTGTATTTCAAAATTTGATTGATGGGAATCTATTGCATCCGGATAGTATCGTGATCGTTGAAATGGATAGTCGCGCAGATTTAATGGATCAAATTGGCGATTGGCAGTGTTATGACACGAAATCGTATGGCATTTCAAAAGTAAAGTTCTATGAACATGCACCACAATAATGTGGTGTTTTTATCAAAAGAAGTATGGAAAATTGCAAATAAACCATAATTTTATGTTTTTTAGGTATGTAAAATCATGGGATTGAACACTGTGAGCATTCTTTTAGGACAATAAGTATGATAAAATGACATTATTGTTAGTTGCGAATCAACTAAGATAACATATAATGTACAAAGACTGGAAACGGGTACCATGGAAAAATATATATTAAAAGTTCGCGAAGATGGATCAGAAATTACCCTTCGTGACGTACAAATGAAAACATTAGAAATACTTTTAGAATTTGACCGTATTTGTAAGAAACACAATCTTGAGTACGCATTAGGATACGGAACGGCACTGGGTGCGGTCCGTCATAAAGGGTTTATTCCTTGGGATGATGATGTGGATGTCATGATGACCTACGATACATATCACAAATTATTGGAAATATTACCAGATGAAATTCAAGAACCTTACTATTATCACTGCCTGGAAAAAGATGATGCATACAATGTCTTGATTCCTGAAATGAAATTCCGTATGGGCGGAACGTATGTTAAAGAACAAAACTCATTACTGATGAATAAATGTGAAGGTGATGGGCTATTTATTGATGTATTTGCCGTTGATAAGGTATCGGAAAGTAAATTTAAGTACTTATCAAGCCTTTGCTTTTCGATTGCATGTATGCCAATGTTTGTCTTCTTGGATAATATTGGAATCCAAGCAGCGCCGCTTAAACGATGGTTCAACAATCGTGCGAAACGTTATGCTGCGAAACATAAAGATTCGAAATATACAGCTCTTAATCTAACATGGACATTCTTTCCAAAATTAGAAGATCAACGCGTGCCAAATGAAGTCATGTGGCCAACGATAGATATGGAATTTGAAGGACATATGTTACCAATGCCTCCTGGATACCACGAGTATTTAGTATCGCTATTTGGGGAGTCCTACATGCAATTTCCACCAGAAAAACAACAGAAACCGAAACATATTGATGATATAGAAATTTAGTGAGATGGTAGCGATGAATAAAAAGATTACAGGATTAACGTATCACGAAGTTGATCAGCAAGTCAGTCGCGGGAATGTCAATGTTATACCAAAAACAAAGTCTAAATCGAATGCTCAAATAATAATGGGCCATACTTTTAACTTGTTTAACTTGTATAACGTTGTGATTGCTGCTGCACTGGTATTTGTTGGTGAGTATTTAAGTGTTTTCTTTCTTAACGTCATTATTATGAACATTGCGATTCGATCTTTTCAAGAAATACGGTCAAAGCGCATCGTTGAGAATTTGAATATATTAATTGCTCAAGATACTAAGGTAATACGTGAAGGCAATATCGAAAATATACCAAGTGAAGCACTTGTTTTAGGTGATGTGGTTCTTTATCGCGTGGGAGACCAAGTTTCTGCGGATGCAGTTGTCATTGAAGGAACTGCTGAGATGAATGAATCCAATTTAACTGGAGAATCGGTCCCTGTTATGAAAAATAGTGGGGAAGTACTTCTGTCTGGAAGTTTTGTAACAAGTGGAACCGTATATGCTCGTACAACACACGTTGGACTCGATAGTTTTGCCCAAAAAATAACGAATGAAGCACGTAACTACACGCCAATTGAGTCTGAACTCATGGAGACATTTTTACGCATTACGAGATGGTGTACACGAATTGTATTGCCAATTGGGATTATACTCGTTGTTCAAGCGATGGTCTTCCGTCATCAAGGTTTGCGAATGACTGTACTATCGACATCAACAGTTCTTCTTGGATTATTGCCAAAGGGTCTTATTCTATTAACAAGTTTATCATTTGGTGTTTCTGTTTTTAGACTTGCTCAAAAACGAACCCTAGTACAAGAAATCTATAGTATTGAAGTGTTATCCAAAGTAGATGTGTTGTGTATCGATAAAACGGGGACACTAACAGCTGGAGAAATGACAGTTCAAGATGTAATTTATTTAGAAGACCAAACGAAAGCATTACCAATGATAAGTACCTATGTTGGCAATTCAACGGATTCTGATTCTACAACATTAGCGATGAAATCGTTCTTCTCGGGTGAGTGTGATATTCAACCGGTTCATGTCTCACCATTCTCATCTGCTCGTAAATGGGGTTCGATGACATATGAAGGTCATGGGACAGTATTCCTTGGTGCACCTGAATTTTTAATCGATAATTATGAATTACCAGAACAAGCAATTCAGTATCAAAGTGAGGGTGCGCGGGTTCTACTCGTTGCGCGAACATCTGATGAACTGCATGATATTGTTCGCCCTGATGATTTAATTCCGACAGCATTGATTGCGATCGCAGACCCTGTTCGTTTGGATGTGTACGACTCATTGGATTTTTTCAAAAACAATGAAGTCAACGTTAAAGTTATTTCTGGTGACAATATTAATACGCTTATGGCGGTTGCTACGAAAACAGGAATTCAAAATGGCGATAAAGCCATTGATGTTAGTCAGATTGAATCTGATGCAGAACTTGAAGCAGCTGTACTTAATTACAATGTCATTGGCCGCGCCTCACCATATCAAAAACAAAAAATGGTTAAAATGTTACAACAAAATGGCCAACGTGTTGCCATGGTTGGTGATGGTGTGAATGATGTCTTAGCACTTCGTTCTGCAGACTGTTCGATAGCCATGGGTGCTGGATCAAGTGCAGCACGTCAAGCTGCACAGATTATCTTATTGGATAACGAATTTACAACAATGGTAGACGTTGTTATGGAAGGTCGTTTAGTCACCAATAATATATCCAGATCAGCATCGATGTATTACCTTGGAACTTTGCTAACCTTCTTATTAGCTCTTGTGGCAGTGTTTATGAATACACCTTATCCATTCACACCGCTTCAAGTCTCAATCATGAGTATGTTTGTCGAGGGGATGCCATCATCATTCGTAACCTTTGAATCAAACTACGCGAAACCGAAAGAGGCTATTATCCCAAGTATTATGAAAAATATCTTTCCGAATGCTGCAGCAACTGCTGTCGTATTCGTGTTGATTCTATTCCAACCGATGCCTTTACCAGTTCGTCAGACAATGATGTATTTTGTAACGATATTCTTATCATTAGTCATGGTTGTGAAGCTATTCCAACCAATGAATTGGAAACGAATTGGTGTGATATTCTTATCAGCAACAAGTTTGATTACGGTTTGTTATTTCTTGTATAAACCAATGCATCTTGCACGTTTGAATTCACACGAAACAGTCTTAACTGTAATGTTTGCATTTATTGGTCTTGCGACTCTATTTGTACTAACTAAAATAATTGATCGAATCGTGAATCGATATGCATCTTCAAGTAATGTAAAATAAGACACAACTAGGTGTCTTTTTTTTATTGTGTTTACAAGTGTAAATATAAAGTGATAAGATAGTAAGAAATAAAAGGAGCTTAATAAATATGATGAGGGAGTCAACTTTAACGTGTCCACAATGCAGCTTTAAAAGTACCGAAATTATGCCGGAGGATATGTGTCAATTCTTTTATAAATGCAGTCAATGTGAAACTGTTATTAAAGCACAACCCGGTGATTGCTGTGTATTTTGTTCTTATGGAACAGTGAAATGTCCATCCATGCAATAGAAAATGGAAGAACCCATACGGTTCTTTTTTTCAGCTAAAAAAGCGCATGAAATAATAGTAGACGTCAAAAAATGTCCGATACTATTGATATACTTTAAATAGGTGATAAAGATGGAATATTACAAGAAAAACATTGAAATTGTTTCAATCATAAAAAAAGACGGTACCTATGTTCCGCTAAGTATATCAACGGGAAATAACCATTATGATATTGATCGTATTATTGAAGTGCGGCAGGCCACCTCCCAAGTCGGAGGGTCTGGTTTGATGTATCGTATTATAATTCAAGAACATGAGCGTCGAATATTCGTAAAACAAAACCGTTGGTGGATTGAAAGCACTAAACCATAGGAGGAAGCAGTGAAGGAAAAAGAACGAATTATTTTTCATATTGACATAAATCATTGTTTTGCACAAATTGAAGAGATGTTGAATCCAAAGCTTCGTGACGTTCCTATGTGCGTCGGAGGTGATGAGGAAACTCGAAGTGGAATTGTCCTTGCGCGAAATCTGAAAGCTAAGGAATTTGGCGTAAAAACAGCTGAAACACTTCGCGATGCATATCGAAAATGTCCGCAATTAATTGTTGTTCCTGCACAATATCAAGAATATATTTACTATACGACGAAGGTTAAAGAAATCTATAAAGAATACACAAATCTTGTGGAATCTTATGGTTTGGATGAAGCATGGATTGACGTTACTGATTCATACCATTTATTTGGCAAACCGTATGACTTGGCTTATGAAATGCAGCGCCGAGTTTTGGATGAATATGGATTAACGGTTTCAGTTGGTGTGAGTTGGAATAAAGTTTTTGCAAAATTAGGGAGTGATCTCATAAAACCTTCAGGAATGGTGATAATCACAAAATATAACTACAAGGAGATTGTCTGGCCATTACCTGTTGGTGATTTACTCTTTATTGGAAATAAAACTGTACCAAAACTTCATGAAATTGGAATATATACCATCCAAGATTTAGCTCAAACACAGCGTGATGACCTGTATCAGCGTTTTGGGCTTAAAGGGCTAGAAATGTGGCATTATGCAAATGGTGACGATACTAGAACGGTTGAGGTGAATGGCTATGTTGCACCACCAAAGAGTATCGGGAATAGCACGACACCACCCCACGATATTAACTCCCTCCGTGAAGCCGAAATTATCCTACAACGTCTTTGTGAAAGTGTGGCATCGCGCCTTCGTGATGAAAAACTGAAAGGACTTGTCATTGCGATTGCACCGAGAGACGTTAATTTGCGAAGTTTTACCCGCCAACGTAAAGTCATGCAACCAACCAATGTTTCGTCGGAAATATTGCGTATTGCCATGGATTTGTTGGAGGAAAATTATGATTTTTCAGTTTTGCCTTTACGCTCAATTGGTGTCTATGTCAGCAAGCTGGTTGATGATACGTCAATTCCACAACAAATAAACTTGTTTGAAACAGTGGATAGTGATGCAACGCGGTCCTTGACAGTTGACAAGACGATTGACGCTTTGCGGGATAAATTTGGCTTTCATGTTGTGAAGCGAGCATCGTCGCTTCTTAATAAAGATATCGAAAATTTTGATGCTAAAAACAGCAATTCTGTCTTTCCAGGAAGAAAAAAAGATTACAACTTAGACACTGATAATTTACATAACAATATCCTTCGCAAAAAAGATAAGTATGATCAAAAAAGCCGTGTAGATTTTATGAGAGGGAAAGGGGAGTATTGAAAAATTCAATGCTCTAAAGACCAGTGTTACAAAAAAACAGAAAATCACGGATAGAAGATGTGGTTTTCTGTTTTTCTTTTTTATAGTTTATAAGCAAAAGATGGAGGACTAAGCTAAAGGTCTTCGTGCCACAAAGGCACCAATCACAATCCCTAATAAAATACTAACAATTCCATACTCTATAAAGTTACTTCCAATGATTCCAAGAATTATACAAATACCGAAAATTGTTGCATCGTGTTCGTATTGCTTCTTTTTCTTATTCATTAAGAAACCTCCGTTTCTTACCTCATTATATGAAAGAAAAGGGCGCAATGGCACACCAAACTGTATTTCAATTGTTCTTGTTTTCAGAAGACGTGTAGGTTGATTGTGGATCGGAATATGGCTAACTACTTTGTGAATGCATCGATTTAAGCAAGAAAACATACGACGTAATCACCAAGACTTGTATAAATGGTGGTATTCCCATATATTGAACATTAACGGAGGTTTCTTTATGAAAACAATAAATGAAGACCGAATTAAGTATTATAGTTACTTGCTTTACAGTTTAATTGTCCCGTTGATTCTATCGTTCGGTGATATTTTGGGTATTAAAAATCTATGGGTAAATTTAATTATTTCGGTTTTAATTCTTATAAGTTTTGGGGTAACTGTTTATGCACTCTCCAAACTTAAGACCCTAGGGATTGGAAATGATAATTTAGATGTGTCGTTTAAATACTATAAATATGCAGTTTACACATTCGGCGGTTTATTTATTTTTACGTTACTCATTATTGCAGCACCATTCGCAATGATCTTCGTTGCTATCTTAGCATTTGTCGCAGCAATTCTACTCTTTATTGCGAATTATTTTCTTTTTTCCGGTGGTGATCCGTCATTTGTGGAGAAATTTAAAATGCTTTATATCGGCATCGTTGTGGCAGGAATCGTGATATCGACGGTGGCTCAATTAAATCCAAATTTCAAAGTACTCGCAACGATAATCCAAAATATAGCACAAATTTTAGTAATTATAAGTATTTGGAAAGCTTTGAAAGACTTTCAATTAATTGCCAATAATAACCTGTAGGTATTCATGGTAGATTTTTACATTGTGCTAAATTAGAAGATGATTCGAGACAATCTGTTTGATGACATCTACTATGGCGATTCAAGATGCTTATATACTGAGCAATCGTCATTTTTATCTTTGATTGAGTCGTGAACAATATGATAAAAAAAGCTAGAATGTAAAGATCTCTTAGAGTTACAACAAACTGTTGTAACAATATCTAGATATTACCGATTCAATCCCAGCACAACGACTGAGTCTGCAACCCGAAAAATGACAAAGCGACCGCTAAATTTGTGCGGTTTTAAATAAATGAAAACAATAAAAAACGCACTGTACAGTGCGTATTATTTATATATGGGAGGGGTAATTGTGGTGATCGATACGATCGACTTACAAATGCAGGTTATGACTACTATGCAATCCAAGACATTATCAACGGTGGAGTCACACCTACAAAATCCATTGATGATGTAGTTCATGCAGTTATTCGAGGTGATTATGGAAATGGTCAATCTCGTTATGACAAACTACATGCAGAAGGATATGATGCAGATGAAGTCCAATCTCGAGTGAATGAGGTTCTAGGATAGTTCTATGGATGACTTCATAAAGAACCTTCTTACAACTGTTAGTGTTGTGACGGTATTTGCAGGCTTTCTTACAAAATACCTAAAATCAGAATCCAAAACAGCGCGAGGACCAGTTAATGGCTCAACACGAGACAAATTGTCAACTCGAACGCTTAAACACAAATATGGAACATCGTGATGAAATGATGCATAAAGATGTCAACAACAATTTCGCAATTGTCGATGATAACTTTGCAATATTTAATGGAGAACTCGTCGCCATGCGAAGAGTCGTATTCGAGAAATCAAAAGATGACCCGATACCATTACGGAAAACCGATAAGATATAAACTAAAGCCATTCTCTTGATTGAGGGTGGCTTATTTGCGTTTTGCACGTCATTTTCAACAACTTGCTCAAGTGAAGTGTTTCACAATTTATTTGCATGCTATAGTTTAATCATAACCGAAAGGTAAAGGAGGGCATTGTTATGAATAGAATTCAGAAATTCATTGGTTGTTCCTTTTTATCGATTTTGATGGTTGGAGTAATGATTACTCCTATTGCTGCGGAGACTGATTTTGACTCAGTTGAAGGGTCGTGGATTGTGGAATCCTTAGATGAAAATGGCAATTTAGTATTAACTGAAGGCAAGGCTGAAAGAGTTGATGACACTGACGACCATATTGAACAGACAATGATTCAGTCAAGGGCTGATAGAAGAACAAATAATCATGAAACAGTAAGAAGAATATTTAGAGATGATTATCGCCGAAAACTTACAACGACTTTTTACGAGAATTCCCATAAGGCTGCAGACTATGGTAGTGACATTGGAGAGGCAGTATATGCAATTGATGATAATGCTCTGATCACTAGAATGGGGTACGGTATAAATAGTACGTGGACCACAAGACGAGGAAACGAAACCGACCTAGGAAACTACGTAATGTATTACCTTCCAAAACATAATGTAACTATTCAGTATGCCCATCTACAATACAAGTCAATAATGGTAGATAATGGTAAAAGTTACTCTGCTTCGACTAGATTAGGAAATACAGGTAACACTGGGTTATCTTATGGTCCGCATATTCATGTTGCGATTGCAAGGGGTAAGCATACAACATTAGGTACGTTTAATGATGCAAGAATTGACTTTGAATCCTTCAAACTCAATGGTTCTGGTGGGGGAACTGATGAATTTACTCGAGTTCCGGAAACAGGATACAGATTTTACCCGGACCGAACGGTAAATGTACGTGATTATCCAAGTAGACAAGGTAGAGTAGTTGCACAGTACTTCAAAGGTGAAAGCTTTGCATATGATTCATATGTCGTTAAAGATGGACATATTTGGTTAAGTTACATATCAGCATCTGGGCCAAGACGTTATGTTGCTTGGAGAGTTCAGGGCGGAGAAAAATTTGGTTATATAAAATAGTGAAGACGACTTTAGAATGCCGTCATCAATTCATAAAATGAAAGCCCTCTATATAGAGGGCTTTCTATCATTAAAACTAATCTAGTAGGATGTACATGGAAGGCTACTACAAACGCGTAAATATAGATGTTGCATTAATTATAATGCAAGCGGTAAAATTCACTTGCTCGCTATGTACTGGGGCGATAAGCGCTTTGAAATTGCGGAGTTCGTATCCAGCGTTCTTCAATTTATTGAGCATTATAACAAAAGTGTAATGTAGGGAAGTCGTCTGATGTGTTATGTTTAATAAGGTTGCATACCTTTATTTACATTTCGTATCTAAAATACAATCATTTTACTCCCGCTGGAGTGTTAGCGGCAGACTTATTTCCGTGAGTTTGCGAAAAAGAAGGTCAATCTTTCTTTTTTTTATTTAAAATTACCAAATAGTCCCCAAAAATAACAACCTAACCAAAATATCTTCATTATTTAGTTTGTTTGGTCATATAATTATATTGTTGAATAGCATTTCCTATAATAGCTATTTGGCAAAGGAAAAATGAAGAACTTCCTTTCTTCTTGATGTACATGATTAGTACATTCACTTTTGGTTATATGCCGTCTCTGAACTCTTTTATTTAATCAAATAAAGGGAAATGTATATAACTTTAATTCAAATGATCGGTGGGATTATTTGATAAAAGGCGCCCTTTCTCCAAGGCGCTTTTTTTGCGTTTTAGACATCAAATACAACAGTTTAATCAAGTATACTATTTCACAAGTAAACTACGTGTTAAGTTTTGCATATAAACCGAGAGGTAGAAGGAGCAAATGAAAATGAATAAAATATTTAAGATGTTTAGCGTTTCCGTTTTATCTCTTTTGATGTTACTAGTAATGGTGATTCCGGTAAGTGCTGAAGAGTCGCATAATATAACTGAAGATGATATGGAGTTACTAGTAAATACAGTTTTTGCTCCAAACAGTGAGCAATTGTATGAAGATCTTGATAGTGATGAAATAATTATGATTTTAGAGCAATACGTGATCTATAAAAAGAACATGAAATCAGATTATACGATAAACATAGCTTCGTTAGATGAGTCTAATTTGATAACGAAACAACGAAGTAAAAGCGAGACAACTGAAACATATGTTTCTCTTCCTTCTGGAAAGTACTCGGCAACGACATATTGGGAAGTCAAAACAAGGGGGTATGGTCAACAAGTTACAACTTTATACTTAACTGCATCGCTGGCCAATAAATATGTTGCTCAACATCAATCATCTGGATCAGAAACCGCCTTAAAATATTTATTTGACCTTGCGTTCTCTGCAATCCCCAAATATGGACCAGTAATATCAGTTGCGTTGGCGGTTGTAGATGTCTTAGATGCACACTTTTATAGTCAGATTTCCAATTTATCTACTGATGGCAATCCTGTCGAAATTCGTCTAAGCAGAAGTAGTCAGGGCTCAAGTCGAACGGTATTAGGTTGGAATGGGCGTACAGTTCGTTCAAGAAATGGATCAAGTGGGAATGCACATGTCACAACAACAGAATCCACAACTATTCATTGGAGTAGTTCGAAATAATGAAGAATAAATTGATGGTTCTTAAAATACTTATATTAGTAGGGAATTCATCATTAATTTGGCTACTATTTGTAGCTAACTTAAAAGGGATGGTCCCTCATTATTTAGCGATTGTCGTTATTTGCATGACTGGCATCGAATATAAACTATTAAATGACATAATTCGAAAGTAACTCTGATACTCAATTTACAAAGCTAGTTTGATAAGCAGTAATTTACAGTTTTGAAAGGCACGAGAAATCGTGTCTTATTAATGCAATCAGCGACTCAACAAAATTGATAAGTTTTTTTAGAAGAAATATAACAGTTTAAAATTATTGACATAACGATAAACTACTGTCGTAGTGACATATTAATAGATAAATAGCTGTTATAACCTATTTGATTGACACGTCTGTTTTTATCTAATAAATAGCTATTATAATTTGATTTAAGGAGAAAATGAAATGAGTACAATTTGGTTAGATCGTTATGAAATATTATTGAATGAAGAATTGAATACGGAGATGATGAAAAAGGTTCTTGGTAAACCTCATGGTATAGTTCGAAAGCTAAGAATTGATATGGTTGCAAAATTTAATTTGGAAGGAATCAGATTAGCTGATGAAAGATTAATTCCTACTGAACTATTTTTAAGGGAAATAAATAGGACGATGAAATATTATGAAAATAAAATGAACCAAGAAGCAATTTTGAACAAGTATAAAAGGTCATCGAAATAGAGGGTTGAAAGAAAATTTCTAATAATTATTTTCTGTTTTTTGAAGATATTAATATGTATTTCGACATTAACTTGTAGGCTATTTGTAGGCCATCAGATAAACGAAAACAATAAAAAACGCACTGTACAGTGCGTATTATTTATATATGGCAGGGGTAGCAGGACTCGAACCCACATTAACGGTTTTGGAGACCGTTGCTCTACCATTGAACTATACCCCTATCGATTGCTCACAAATAATATCATAGTCTTATACCAATTACAACCTGTTTTTGATATAATATTTCAAGAGGTGCAAAGATGAAAATAATAATGGACGAAAGTGCTATCAATCGCTCACTGATTCGGATGACACACGAAATCATAGAACGGAATAAAGGTCTCGATAAAGTCGTTTTATTAGGAATTGAAACCCGTGGAGCCACGCTTGCATTCCGGATCGCAAAGCTCATGGAAAAAATAGAAAAAGTAAGTGTCCCAGTTGCATCGCTGGACATTAGTTATTGGCGCGATGATCTCAAATCAAAAGATCAGGCATTCCGATTACCAATTAGTGTGCAAGACCGCGTTGTTGTTATTGTTGATGACGTGCTATTTAAAGGAAGAACCGTACGTGCGGCAATGGATGGCATTGTCTATAACGGAAGGCCACAACAAATACAATTAGCTGTGCTTGTTGATCGCGGACATCGCGAATTACCAATTCGCGCAGATATCGTCGGAAAAAATATACCAACCGCTCTCGAAGAAAAAGTTAAAGTAAAACTTCGCGAAGTTGATGGGGAAGAAAGCGTTACAGTTCAATAGAAGCCCATTACGGGCTTTTCTATTCATAATCTAACTTTAGGAGGTACGTTATGAGAATAGGACTCTTTACAGATACCTATACACCAGATATAAATGGTGTCGTAACATCGATTGTTACATTAAAAAATGCACTTGAACGAGAAGGTCATACTGTATTTATAATTACAAACCAGCCATCTATTGCATCAACAAGTTATGAAAATAATGTTTTAAGATTGCCAGGGGTTGAACTCAAGTTCTTGTATGGTTATGTTCTCAGCAGTCCAATTCATATTCAGGCACAAGCCGTCATAAAAGAAATGGAATTGGATGTTATTCATGTTCACTCGGAATTCGGAGTCGGGATGTTTGCACGCATCATTGCGCGAAATCTACGTCTACCGCTTGTTTCGACATATCATACAACCTATGAAGACTATACTCACTATGTGAACTTGTTGGGCTTGAAGTCGGTGGACCATTTGTCTCGGATTGCTGTAGCAAAAATGAGTCGTATGTTTACCAAAACAGCACAAATTATTATTGCACCATCAGAGAAAACTAAAAAAATGCTTTTGGGTTATGACATCAAAAAAGAAATTGCTGTTATTCCAACGGGACTCGACTTGGAACGTTTTGATAAACGTGATGATGAAGCTGTTAAAGCCATTCGCAGTACCTATGCGCTTCAAGGGATTCCACTATTCGTTTACATTGGGCGTCTCGCTAAAGAAAAAAGTATCGATGTTGTTATACGTAGCTTTAAGGAATTGGTTGTTCGAGAAGGCTGTGATGCACGCTTAATGATCGTTGGGGCCGGTCCTTCCGATGACGATTTGAAAGAACAAGCTAAAGACTTAGGAATTCAAGATAACGTTATTTTTGTTGGGCGTGTGCCTTCAGAAGAAGTCGTCAACTACTATCATGTTGCCGATGCTTTCATTTCCGCATCATTGACGGAAACGCAAGGATTAACCTATATTGAAGCACTTGCATGTGGACTGTGTGTGTTTGCGCGCCCAGATCGTCCTTTGGATGGTATTATCGTTGATGACGAAACCGGATACCTGTTTGAAGATGCCACAACATTTGCTGATAAAGCAGAAGCGTTTATCAAAGCATCTGAGCAAGAGCATGCGCGAATCCGCACAAATGCGCTTATGAAAGCAAGTACGTTTGATAGCAAACTCTTTGCTGAGAACATGCTTGCAGTTTACCGACGTGCTGGCGATATGTACCATGGACGATACAATGTCGTTGGTGTTGAAGAGCGCAGCGATGGTCAAAGTGAAATT
The DNA here is from genome assembly GCF_009828825.1 of Erysipelothrix aquatica. Taxonomy (GTDB): domain Bacteria; phylum Bacillota_I; class Bacilli_A; order Erysipelotrichales; family Erysipelotrichaceae; genus Erysipelothrix; species Erysipelothrix aquatica_A. The sequence continues at coordinate 90,239 of NZ_WTTA01000001.1, forward strand.
ACAATTGAATCTAAAGGAAATACAGAAACACTACTTATTGATGAATTTATTCAAGAACGCCGTGAAATTAAAGAAGGTGATACATTGTCACGTCTCGAAATAAATGAAATGGAAGATGATCAACAAATATACGAAGCCTACCAAATTGCACTTCAACGGATTGGACTTCGGGATTATACATCCTATGAAATGGCGGATTATCTACGCTCTAAGTTCGATCTAAATGAAACACAGATTGAGATTGTTGTCGATTTGCTCGTTAAACGACGCTTTATCGATGATGAGCGATACTTCCGTGATAAAATTGATTATCACCGTGAACAAAATCGTGGAAATTATCGAATCTTTGAAGATCTTCAGCGCCGTGGTTTTGCGAGCGATAAAATAACAGAAGCGCTTGAAAGTGAAGATCAAGATCTTTACATAGAACGAGGTATCGAACGTGCAAATGCATATTTGAGTACCTTAAAAGATGGATCGCAGCGTCAACGTGTTGATAAGGCAAGCCAACACCTATTGCGCCAAGGTTATGACTACAATGTCATTAAAGAGATTGTGAATCGCATTGATGATTTCTACGGTGAGGACGAAGAAATAAGCAGTCTACGTCTGGTTATAGACAAAGCGTGGACACGATACTCAAAACGTTATGATACGGAACGCGAAATTAAGAATCATGTTGTGAAACATGCACTATCAAAAGGATATGATTATGACCTTGTATCCCGAGTAATGGAGGAAAGAAATAATGAAAATTAAAGAATTACAAAATGGACAAAAGTTCGAAGGGCCACTCTTAGTAGGACGGTTTGTACGTGGAGTAACCCAAAGTGGAGCGCCATATTTGTCAATTACCTTCCAAGATAACTCGGGTGAAATTGAAGGTAAAGTCTGGGATTTGAAACCTGAAATTGAAGCAATGGTTCAAGTCGGACTCATTCTAGAAGTTAGAGGTGATGTAAATCAATACCGTCAAACGTTGCAAATGCGTGTTCACACACTTGAATTTAAAGATCAAAGTCAATATGCGTTGGATGACTACGTGAGCGCAAGTACATATGACTTATCATTCTTGAAAACTGAAATTGAAACATTTGTATCCGCGATTGAAGATCCAATCATTAAGGAGCTTGTCGTTGCAAACCTTGAAGCAGTAGGTGATCAATTCTATCAATATCCAGCCGCAACGCGTAATCATCACGATTTTGTTGGTGGTCTTGCAACACACGTATATGGCATGGCTAAGGCAGCAAATGCAATTTGTGACTTGTATCCACTTTATAATCGTGATTTGCTCATCGCGGGTGTTATTTTGCACGACATGGGTAAAATTGAAGAGTATACAGCGCCAATGCTTAGTGAGTATTCTGTAGCAGGGCGACTTCTTGGTCACATATCAATTATGCATGCTAACTTTACGGCAATTGCCGAGCGGATCGGTCACGCTGATAAAGAACAAACATTGATTCTACGTCATATGATTTTGTCACACCACGGACAAATGGAATATGGTTCACCAGTGATGCCGATGATTAAAGAAGCAGAAATGCTTAATATCATTGATAATCTCGATGCGCGAACCAATATGTTTGAGAAATTCTATGATGATCTTCCTGAGGGCGAATTCAGTCCACGGATGTTTGCTCTCGATAATCGAAACTTCTACAAAGCAAAGGGAATTAAATAATTTGAGAACACTTATTGTTAAATGATAAGTGTTCTTTTTTAGGCAATTGACTGAAGATTGTCCTAAACGTGCAAAAGTTTCGCAAACATGCTTTATGTTTTGAGAGATTTGTATTATGGTTATAGCATAAAGGGAGAGACTATGACTATCATAAATAAAATCAATAGTGCCATTCAAAATGACACACCCATTTCAGATGAAATTATCACAATGATGTTAACTGAAATTGGATCAATAGATCCGGTTTTGCGTGATAATACAATCTATTTAGGTTTTTGTAATTTGTTTGAAACTGAACGCCTTAATCTTGCGCAAAAAAACATGATCTTGAATCATGTACTCACTGAAAACAAGCTATTTTTAAATATTGATGGACCAACCTCAGATAGTGTCTTCGCACGGAGTTTTACATCATTACTTATAGTGATATTATTGGAAGACCATTATAAGAACCCATGGATTGCCTCCAAGGATGAAAAAGCGTTGGTGATGGATGCTGTACGATATTTTAGAATCGAAAATGATAATCGAGGATTTGTCGAAGAAAAAGGGTGGGCACATGCATTTGCCCATGGTGCAGATATGATTGCAAGTGCATCGCGCTCTGTTTACTTTCAAGAAATTGAAGTTGTTCAGTGTTTGGAAGCAACACGCCGTGCACTGGTAGATGTCGGTGGGTTCCTATATGGAGAAGAGGGACGACTCGCGAAGGCTAGCACAAACATGAGGGTGTACGGAAAACTAAATGATGCCGTATTTGCGGAATGGTTAGGGAATAATTCGCGACATCTTGATGATTTGCAACAGTATGAAGTCTGCTGGAAAAATTATTTACTTGCATTGAATTTCACATTGATGAATGAAAATGTTTTGGGTGAAAAAACGGAACGTGCAATTAAAATGTCTTTAAATTTATTTTATAAACGATATGGATCATTTTAAACGTCTTTTTTCGATCTCATATGAATTAAGTGAGAGACATAATTAATCAATTGAGAAAAGCAGGGGTACTCCGCGATGATTGATGCGATTTTAGCAACCAATGATTATTCTAAAATTACCACATTTTTACTCACAAATTCTAATCTTCCGGGAAGAATGGCAAATTTAACACTCGCCAATCAAGTTGCCGACTATTATATGAATAACGACTATAATTTTACTTACTTGAGCACGGTGACGTTGAGTCACAATGATGCTAATGCACCAGAGGTATTTGTTGTAATGTGCAAACTCATTACATTAGGGAGTATTTTTGAACGACTGAGCAGCGATGAAAAAGTTGTAGTGTTGAACGTATTGTCAACGTCTGCAAACGATTCATGGCGTATTAAAGAAGCAGTGGCCATGGCATTTCAAAGGATAGGAATGTACAATGAGGTACTTCTTATAGATACATTCAATTCATATTTGAAGATAGGTACATTTTCACAGAAAAGAGCGGTTGTCGCGACGTTAGCTGACTATAAATTGTTGGAAAGCCAAGTATTGTGTAATTATTCATTGGTCGTTTCTGACTGTCTTTTGGGGGAAATAAGCACATTATCACCAAGTCTTTATAAACATGAGGACTTCAAAGTTTTAGAAAAAGGTCTTGCGTATGCAATCAGTGTCTTTGTAGCAGTAGATCCTAAACAGGGATTTGAGTTATTATCGAAGTATGCTGAAAGTGATAATAAAGTCATCAAAAAAATTATCAAATCAAACTTGAGAAAAAAGAGGCTTGTGTCGAAATATCCTGACGAAACGGAATCAGTAAACAAATTGCTGGGTTAACTGGATGGAATAACAAAATTATTCTAGGGAGACAAACTTAGATCAAGAAGCTATCGTGTTTAGTGAATGTATTCATTATGTTTACATGTTGCCTTCAATTCTACCGTCTGGAACAGTTGATACTAACTATTTAAAAACAACGAATGTCATGAGAAGTTATTCAATCATATTAGATTAAATAGACATGTCATATTTTTAAAACTGTTAAGTAAAAAGGCTTGACACCTATAATGACGAATGCTATACTCATAAAGTAAATTACATTTAGGAGGCTTTTATAATGGCAGTTAAATTACGTTTAAGAAGAATGGGATCAAAACAAAAACCTTTCTACCGTATCGTTGCAGCTGATTCACGTGCACCACGTGATGGACGTTTCATCGAAATCGTAGGATACTATGACCCAACACAATCACCAGCAGAAGTTAAAGTTGACGAAGCTTTAGCAATGAAATGGTTATCAGTCGGTGCTCAACCTTCAGATACAGTTCGTAGCATTCTTTCAAAAGAAGGTATCATGACTCGTTTTCATGAATCAAAATTAGCGAAATAATTATGAGACCGGTTGAAGATATTCTATATGATTTAGTGTTGCCATTAGTGGAAGACGAAAAGAGTTTGAGTGTCAAAAGGTTACCGAGTTTGGATGAGAATGAGATTATTCTTGCAATTTATGCTGAAAGTTCAGATATTGCACGTTTAATCGGCCGTCAAGGCGTCATGGCCCATGCAATTCGACAAACAATGTCAATTGGTTCACGCGTCCTTGATCAAAGAATTTCAATTAAATTTGAATCATATTAGGGATGTACTTAAGTACATCCCTTTTTTTGGAGGTAAATATGTCACTAATAAGTATTGGTATTGTCCAAAAGCCACACGGAGTCCGTGGAGAATTAAAAATTTTTCCTAAAACTGACTTTATTAAAGAACGATTAAAAAAAGGACAAGTCGTTCAATTTCATTTAAACGGTAAAACAACAGAGCTTGTGATTGAAACAATGCGCATGCATAAAGGATCAGTTCTCATTAAATTTGAAGGACTTAATTCCTTGAATGATGTTGAATTTTTTCACAAAGGTGAACTCTTTGTGCCGCGTGATGAAATGCATGAACTGCCCGAAGATGAATACTATTTTGTCGATTTAGTAGGGTGTGGTGTGTATCGCGATAATGAACACATCGGCACTGTAACTGAAATTGTTGAAACACCTGCGCACCCGGTCATGCGTATTCAAGGGGAAGCACGCGATATTTTAGTTCCGTTTGTAGAACGTTTTATTGCTTCAGTTGATATTAGTGAAAAACGTATTGATATCAATTGGATGGAGGGATTGTAATGAAGATTAGTGTTATTACGCTCTTTCCAGATATGTTTACAGGCTTCAAAACGTCATCAATTATCAATAAGGCGATTCTAAAAGGAATCGTCGAATATGAAGTTGTAGATATGCGTTCATTTACAGAAGACCGCCACAATCGGGTTGATGATTATCCCTATGGTGGTGGTGCTGGTCTTGTTTTAATGTGCCAACCTGTTATCGATGCAATCAAAGCAACGCGCACAGAAAAATCATTAGTAATTATGATGACGCCACAAGGTAAGACATTGAAACAATCCTTAGCGTATGATTTAAGCAAGCATGAGCATCTTGTACTTGTTTGTGGTCACTATGAAGGTTTTGATGAACGAATTCGAATGTATGTTGATATGGAAATGTCGATTGGTGATTATGTATTAACGGGTGGGGAAGCCGCTGCGATGGTAATCTCAGATGCAGTTATTCGCCTCGTTGATGGCGTCATCACCCAAGAGTCTCATGAAGATGATTCATTCAGTGATGGATTGTTAGAATATCCACATTACACCCGTCCTCGTGTCTATGATGGTCATGAAGTACCGGATGTACTTGTTAGTGGGCATCATGAGAACGTCAAACGATTCCGTCTCAAAGAGTCTTTACGAAAAACACAACGTGTTCGTCCTGATTTATTAGAAAATCGTGAATTTTCAAAGTTAGAACAAACATTGATGGAAGAAATTGCACAAGAAAATCAGGGGGAGTAAACAATTGTTTACTCTTTTTGTTAATTCGTTGACACACATGAAGTGAAAAGCGATAATTAACCATACGAAAGAGGTGATGAGATGAAACGAATTCTTATAACTGCTGGAGCAACATCAGAGCCCATTGATGCAGTACGATCAATCACTAATAATGCGACAGGTAAATTAGGTAGTTATATTGCTGATTATGCTGTTAAGCAAGGGATTGAAGTCCATTATGTGTCGGGAGCCAATGCATGCCAACCAACGCAAGCAGTCAAGCATTACGTGACGACAGGTGTTGATTCAGTGTTGGGTGTGTTAGATCAGTTGATGACGCGCTATCAATATGATGCCGTTATTCATTCGATGGCAATTAGCGATTATCGTGTTGCGGCAACAGCTCAGTATCAAGGAAGCAAATTAACTGAAATTGTTGCTCAGGATGCCCATCAAAAGCTTCCGTCATCCAATGATCACCTTGCTATTTTACTCGAGCCATCACCCAAAGTTATTGGCTATATTAAGAAAAAACATCCGGATACCCATCTGGTAGGATTTAAACTATTAAGTCAGGTGTCCGTTGATACATTAGTTCGCGTTGCTCAAAACTTAATGATTAAAAATGATTGTAGTTTTGTGGTTGCAAACGATGCAGCGGATATCTTGGGAGAACAGCATCGCGGCTACATTGTGGACGAAAAAGGTATTATGAAACAGTACGAAACAAAAGAAACCCTAGCTCAGGGGATTCTCAAGGAGGTTCAAAATTTATGGATAAAAAAACAGTGATTTTAGGTGTTAGTGGAAGTATTGCGGCATATAAAGCAGCAGATATTGTAAATCGTTTAAACAATAGTAATGTTGATGTTCATGTCATGATGACACAGGCAGCCCAAGCTTTTATAACGCCATTAACATTGCAGACATTATCGAAGAATCCAGTTCACTTTAATGTACTGGAAGAAAAAATTGCGACCGAAATTGCTCACATAGATATTACCAAAAAGGCGGATCTATTGATTGTTGCACCAGCGACCGCTAATACAATTGGTAAATTGGCACTCGGTATTGCTGATGATATGCTTAGCACGTCGGCATTGGCGCTTGATCAAAATGTGAAGAAAATAATAGCACCGGCCATGAATCAAAATATGTATGGAAATCCCGTGGTTCAAAAAAACTTACAACAACTTAAAGAGTTAGGATGGCTTGAGATTGAACCACGCACATCTTTATTGGCGTGTGGAGATGTTGGTAAAGGTGCGTTAGCAGATGTAGACGTGATTGTGCAAACAGTCCTCGAGAATTTACAATGATGAACCGTCTTGTCATTAGTATAGGTAATACCCATACCCGATGGGGATTTATGCATAATGGAATCCTAAAACAATTTAAAATTGCGAATGCAGAGACGGTCGAAACAGTGAATCAGGCGATTACGGATTCAACTACGAATCTTTCGGCTCGATTTGATACAATCAAAATAGCATCGGTAGTTCCATCACGCACAGACCACCAAATTAATTTGTTAGAAGGTACTTATTTAAGTGCAGTTGACCAGGTAAGACTTAATGATTTAAAAAAGGTCGATTTCACCGTGTACGATGGTCTTGGGATTGATCGCGCTCTCATCGTTCATGAGGTTTTTCGGACAACTAAAAACGCAGCAATAATCATCGATTTTGGTACAGCGATGACTGTCAACGTCATCGATAAAACAGGAGTCTTTGTTGGTGGAACCATAGTTCCTGGACATCAAGCGATGCTTAATGCTATGCATATTAGTACTGCGGCATTACCCGAATTGCTTCCGGAATGTACATCCCATGATTGGCTTGGTGATTCGACACAGTCAGCGATGCAATCAGGAACTGCTTATATGATTGCAAGTTACGTAAATTCACTAATAAAGACAATGGCCACACGCTTCATGCCTTTAAATGTAGTTGCAACGGGTGGTGGTTATAAATCGATACAATCGTTAGTGACTAGCGATATTAAAGTTATTGATGATTTAATTCTAAGGAGTTTATTAAATTATGATGCAGAATAAAACTAAGAATCTAACGACCCTTGCATTGCTATGTGCGCTGCTTATGATGTTGGCATTAACGCCATTAGGATTTCTACAAATAGGACCTGTCCGTTTAACATTTATCCATCTCCCTGTGATTGTGGGGGGGATTTTACTTGGGACCAAAGGTGGGTTGATTATGGGGTTCATCTTTGGGCTTGCGAGTCTTTGGACGAATACGATGGCACCATCCCTTTTATCATTTATGTTTTCGCCTTTAATTCCACTTCCGGGGACAACTCAAGGATCGATGTGGGCAATGGTTATATGTTTTGGACCACGGATGCTACTAGGATTCTTATCTGGATATTTGTATCAAAAAGACTTCAGAGGATTTAAGCTGGGTGTTTGTGTTACACTGATCCATACGATGCTAGTCTTTGGAGGCATGTTGCTTTTCTTTGCCCCTGTCCTCCAAGAGGTACTGCATGTATCTGTTTCTGGTTTATTTTTGTTTTTGGGGACGCTTCTTTTAACAAACGCCATTCCAGAAGCCTTTACGGCTGGCATCATAACAAAATACGGTGTTCCTCGAGATCACAAATAAAAACATGGGCTAGCCATGTTTTTTACTTTCTTTAGTGGGGTCATAGGAATGCATGTTTAATGGTTTTGGTTTCGACGTTGCATTTCCATTTGTTGGCGTCGGAGCATTCGGCGCTTGCGCAGTCTCACACGATTAATTTCGCGAATCGTGATAATGAGTGCACCGAGGATCAAGAAGACGATAAATACAACTTGGCCTATGGATTTCATGAAATCCATAAAGACCTTTGTACCCTTTATATTGATGTCTAAGGGTGCTAACACTTGGGTTTCAAAAACGGTTTTAGTGTTATAGGATACTTTGATTTTTGCCATATCTGTATTTTGTGCAACGGGTGCGATAAAGTTTGGTTGAGTTGCTGTTACATCAATAGCGACATCCTGTGGAGCGATTCCGTTTGGTAAATAGGTCACAATGTCGTAGTCGAGCATTACCGGAAAGGGTGAACTCGCATGCAGTATAGGAATTTCTTGTAGGATGGTATTGCGAGTTACAAGCGTGGTTCGTTTAAAATCGTCAAAGACACGTGAGTAAACGTTGATGGCATCAATTACGTTTGTGAAGAGTAAGTCTTCATTAGGTGCATTGGTGCTAATAAAAATTAAGTGGGAGTCTCCACGTTTTGCTACACTTGAAAGTGAGCGTTCAGCCATCTCGGTGTAACCAGACTTAGCGCCATACAAATCGGTAAACCCTTTGTCATGAGCTGCTTCTAAAGACCGATTTACAAGTTCTATGCCATTTGGTGCTGTAGGTGTCGGTGATGTTGTGTACGTAACTGTGCTGTATATTTTCGCAAATGTTTTGTTTTTCATTGCGTATTGGACTAGTAATGCAAGGTCGTAGGGTGTCGAGAGATGATCATCTTCATCGAGGCCACTGGTATTTAGAAAATTAGAATCTTTCATGCCGATTTTTGCTGCGGTTGCATTCATGTGTTGTGCAAGACCCTCAGGATCTTGTGTGAGGCGCATTGAAATTGCACGTGTCGCATCAGCACCAGACGGTAATATAATAGCGTAGAGGATGTCTTCAATTGTGACGGTATCGCCGCCTTCGAATCCGGCAACAGATGCAATACTCGTTAAATCATCAACAACCTCTGCAGGAATTGTATAGGTTTCTTTGAGAGATATATTTTGGGATTCAAGCATTTCGAGTGCTGTAATTAAAGTAAGTACTTTGGTAATGGAAGCAGGATGAATTTTTGAATACCCATTCTTTTGTGTTAGAACCTGGCCACTTTCCATATCCATTAAAAGATAATTAGAGCTGTACATCATGATATTTTGTACAGAGATAAGGTCTTCTTGTGTTTGATAGGCAGTTGTAGGTGCTTGTGCATAAGCAGTCGTTGGTGTAGAAAAACATAAGGCACCTACAAGTAGTAAAGTAAATATTCGTTTCATGGACAATTTCCTTTCTTAAATAATATACCATAAAAGCAGAAACGGTATTGTGTAAAAAAGGTGGAATTGCACCAAACTGCATCATAATCCAAAGAATCTTTGAATTATGATAGAATATGTAGGTGGAGGTTTTTATGAAACGACTAATTATTGGGGATGGCGAAACCATCCAAAACGAAATGAAAAAACAAGGTTATGATGCGCCTTACATTGATCTCAGAAGAGGTCATCAAGAGGTGGAAAACTTAATGGATCTCTATGAGACGATGAAGCCAGAATTAATAACAAAAGTTCGAGAAGCTATAATTGCGGAGAGCCCTGATGAAATAATTGTTGTTGGAAAACTTGAGGGTTACCTATGGCTGGGAACAATTATTACACGTTTTTTTGGACAGTTTAATTCTTGGAATAACCAACGCGAAAATGACTATGGCGTTACAACGATTACTATTGATCAAAAGCCTGTAAAACTGTATGCGGTATCGCAATTAGAAGACTACAAATCAATCAAAAATGTGTAAAGGATAAAACCTTGAACTCCCTATATTAATATGTTAAAATAATAAACGGTGCAAAGACACCTATATTCACACATCATGGATTGACGGACTCCGTGCTCAAATATGAGTCGTCTCGTCTTGGAAGTGATGGAGGACTAACGGAAAGGTAGGAATTTAGTTATGTCAGTTGTGACAATGCGCAAATTATTAGAAAGTGGGGTTCATTACGGACATCAAACACGTCGTTGGAACCCAAAAATGAAGCCGTATATCTATGCAGCTAAAAACCGTATTTACATCATTGACTTGAACAAAACTCAAGACAAATTAGATGTAGCATACGCAGCAATGAAAGAAATTGCTGAAAAAAATGGAAAATTATTGATTGTTGGTACTAAAAAACAAGCACAAACAATCGTTGTAGAGGAAGCATTACGTAGTGGTTCATTCTTTATCAACCAACGTTGGTTAGGTGGAACATTAACAAACTTCCGTACAATCCAAAAAAGTATCCGTCGTCTTGTAGAAATCGAAGAGATGGAAGCAAGTGGATCAATCCAAGTTTATACTAAAAAAGAAATTGCTTTATTACTTAAAGAAAAAGACCGTTTAGAAAACTTCTTAGGCGGAATTAAAGAAATGAAGAAACTTCCAGATGCAGTATTCGTTGTTGACCCACTCGAAGATGCAAACGCAGTTGCTGAAGCACGTAAATTAGGAATCCCAGTATTTGGTATCGTCGATACAAACTGTGATCCAGATACAGTTGACTTCGCAATTCCTGGAAATGACGATGCAATTCGTTCAATCCGTACAATTGTTGGTGCTATGGCTGATGCTATGGTTGAACCAAAAGGTGGCGTATTACAAGTTGCATACCAAGACCAAGACCAAGAAGACATTACAATGGAAGATGTTATCGTTAACGTAGAACAACAAGCTGCAGAAAACGATCGTCGTCGTCGTCAACGTATGGACGAACGTCGTAAACGTGATGACCGTCGTCGTCAACAACGTTTTACACCACGTAATGACAACCGTGAAGGTGCTCCACAACAACAACGTGAAGCACGTACAGAAGAGAAAAAAACAGAAAAAAGTGAGGCGTAAACTATGATTACAGCAAGTTTAGTAAAAGAACTTCGTGAACGTACTGGTGCCGGAATGATGGATTGCAAGAAAGCTCTTGAAGCAACAGATGGAAACATCGAAGCTGCAATCGATTGGTTACGTGAAAAAGGTATGGCAAGCGCCGCTAAAAAATCAGGACGTATCGCTGCAGAAGGAACAAGTACAGTATTATCATCAGGAAATACAGCAGTAATTCTTGAAGTTAACTCAGAAACAGACTTTGTTGCTAAGAACGAACAATTCGTAGAATTAGTTAAAGATTTAGCAGAAGTTTTCCTTGCAAACAAACCTGCGGATTTAGATGCTGCTTTAGCACTCGATCTTAAAGGACAAACAGTAAATGATGCAATCATTTCAGCTACAGCAACCATCGGAGAAAAAATTACACTTCGTCGCGTTGCAGTTGTAGAAAAAGAAGATAACCAAGTATTCGGTGAATACATCCATATGGGTGGTAAAATTTCAGCTGTTACTGTATTAAACGGTGACAATGCAGAATTAGCACGTGATATTGCAATGCAAGTTGCGTCAATGAGCCCACAATATGTTTCACAAAAAGAAATCCCAAGCGAAATCGTAGATCACGAAACAGCGATCCAAGTGGAAATCGTTAAAAATGATGCTGAATTAGCTTCAAAACCTGAGCAAGTTGTTCAAGGAATTATTAAAGGACGCGTAAGCAAACAAATGCAAGATATCTCATTAGTAGACCAAATCTACTTCAAAGATGGAAAAGCTAAAGTTTCACAAATCCTTAAAGACGCTGGAACAGACGTTGTAACCTTTGTACGTTACGCAGTCGGTGAAGGTATCGAAAAACGTGAAGAAGATTTTGCAGCTGAAGTTGCAAAAGCATCACAAGTTAAATAAAAATAAGGACACTCTTTAGTGTCCTTTTTGAAAGGGCGTAAATCTCATGTACAAACGGGTATTATTAAAACTGAGTGGAGAGGCACTTGCATCCGATTCGGGTATTTTCAGTCGTGAAGTTCTCGAAGATGTAGCAGCTCAAATTAAAACAGTTGTTGAAGATGGTATCGAAGTTGCAATCGTCGTTGGCGGTGGAAACTTTGTACGCGGTCGTATGGCCGATGAGTTAGGGATTGATCGTACACAAGTAGACTCAATGGGGATGCTTGGTACGGTCATCAACGCACTTGCTATTCAAGGTGCACTTGAAGCGCAAGGAGTACCAACTCGTGTTCAAACAGCAATTGATATGATTAAAGTTGCAGAGCCGTATATTCCACGTCGTGCAGTGCGTCATCTCGAAAAGGGACGCGTAGTAGTATTTGGGGCAGGTACAGGATCTGCATTCTTCTCTACTGATACAACAGCAGCATTACGAGCATCTGAAATTAAAGCAGATGTCATCCTAATGGCTAAAAATGGCGTTGATGGTGTTTACGATTCAGACCCACGTTTGAATCCAAATGCTAAGCGCTATGAGTCATTATCCTACAAAGACGTGTTACAGCAAGAACTTGCGGTAATGGATTCAACTGCAACATCAATGTGTATGGATAATGATATTGACCTTATAGTGTTTAATATGAATGAAAAAAATAATATAATTAAAGCTGCAAGAGGCGAAGCAACCGCAACACGTGTTGCTAGGGAGGTATAATCATGCAAGCAATTATCACAGATGGTCGCATGTTAATGCAAGATGCGATTGAGTCATACGAAGGTCGTTTAGGAACACTTCGTACAGGACGTGCAAACGTATCAATTCTTCACGGAATTATGGTTGATTACTATGGATCACCAACACCAATTGAACAAATCGCATCTTTATCAATCGTTGAAGGACGTCAAATCGTTGTGAAACCTTTTGACCCATCAAGTATGAAAGATATGGAACGTGCAATTAATGAATCAACATTGAATTTACCAGTTCAAAACGATGGTTCTGTTCTACGTATTAACGTACCTCAACTAACAGAAGATGCACGTCGTGAAGTTTCAAAATCAGTTGGAACCTTCGCAGAAGACGCAAAAGTTGTTGTTCGAAATGTTCGTCGTGACTTGAACGATGAAGTGAAAAAGGCAGATGATCTTCCAGAAGATCAAGAGCGTGCATTACTTGAAGATGTTCAAAAGCTCACCGACGAATTCATCAAGAAAATTGATGAAATTGCGAAAGCGAAATCAGCGGAGATTATGTCACTCTAATTATGGAGAGTCTAAAACATGTTGCCATCATCATGGATGGCAACGGCCGTTGGGCTCAAAAACAACGTAAGGAACGTACGGTTGGACACTACTTTGGTAGTGAAAATGTTCGTGAAATAGCCTTGAAAGCGTTGGATTTGGGCATCGAAGCCATAACACTTTATGCATTTTCTACGGAAAATTGGAAACGCCCGCAAAAAGAGATTGATTACTTAATGAAGTTACCTGCAGTCTTTTTTGAGCGCTTTCTTAAAGAACTTAACGAAAAGGAAATCCAAATTCGCACAATTGGCGATTTATCAATGATGCCTGAGAAGACTCGGAAAGTAATGGAAAACGCTGTCGAAAAAACAAAAGACAATAAGGCTTTAATCCTTAATTTTGCACTTAATTATGGATCACGTGATGAAATCGTTCGCGCAACACGAAAAATTATTCAAGACGGACGGACGGATATTACTGAAGAAGTCTTTGAAAGTTACCTAGATACAGCGGGAATGCCAGCTGTTGATTTATTAATTCGTACAGGTGGCGATGAGCGCCTCTCGAACTATTTATTATGGCAATTGGCGTATGCTGAGTTGATTTTTGTTGATGATGAATGGCCACAATTTGGTCCTGACCAATTTGAATCATGTATTGATGCATATCAAAAACGTCAAAGACGATTTGGAGGACTTTAGTATGAAAGAGCGTTTGATTACAGGAATTGCACTAATTGTTGTTTTCGGAACGGCAATTTTGATGGGTAATCAAGCTCTTTTTTTATTACTGCTTGCAGTAGTTACAATTGGAGCTTATGAAATCTATCGTCTAAAAAAAGACGAGATGAAACCCATAATCTTACCGTTATTGATTGTTTCGACAATTTTAGGTGGGTTATTAGGACCCGAATATCTTAGTGTGTTTATCATGGGATGGATCATGACCCTATTTGTGCTTACCGTAGTGTTTGACTGGTTTGATTTCAGTCATGTAAACTATATTTTTGTCATGGTAATGATGCTTGTGGCTGCAATCCAAGCGGTTAAAGTGGTGTTATCCTTTAACACGATTACTTTCTTGTTCATTTTGTTAGCAACGTATGTAACAGATGCTGCAGCATATTTTGGTGGTCGTCATTTTGGGAAACATAAACTTATTGAACGTATTTCACCAAAGAAAACAATTGAAGGGGCAGTGATTGGATATGTTGCTTCCGCGACAATTGCGTTAATCTTTGGCCATATCTTTGTAATTGAGTATGTTCCCGCAATCGTTGTATATTTAAGTGCCGTTCTGATTCCTATCATGGGTCAATTTGGTGATTTAGCATTTAGTTTAATCAAGAGATATTTTAATGTGAAAGATTTTGGATATATCTTCCCAGGTCATGGTGGCATCTTAGACCGTGTGGATAGCGTTATCTTTGCACTCTTTACATTCAATATCCTCTTACAGATTTTTGTCTAGGAGGCTGTCAATATGAGTATCATAATGTCAATTATTTACTTCGCACTCGTTCTAAGTATCCTCGTGTTTGTGCATGAGTTAGGACATCTTATTGCAGCGAAAATGTTTGGCGTATATTGTCAAGAATTTGCAATTGGAATGGGTCCAAAAGTATTTTCAATTAAGAAACCACACTGGGAAACAACCTATAGTATTCGTGCATTGCCGCTTGGAGGGTTTGTTTCGATGGCGGGTGAGCCAGGTGAAGGTGATATGGGTGTTCCAGTTGAGCGTTCGATGATCGGAATCGCCCGTTGGAAACGTCTGATTATTATGCTTGCCGGAATTTTTATGAATCTTGTGTTGGCGGTTGTTGTCTATGCTGGAATGTTTAGTATGAATGGTGTCGTTGAAGTACCGAAACCTATCGTTGCTGCTGTCGTTGAAGGCATGCCAGCGGATAAAGCGGGCATGAAAACAAATGATGTCATGACGGAAATCACATTTGCGGATGGAAGTGTTGTACATCCCAAAACATTTTCTGACCTACAAACAGGTATGGCAATGTACAAGGATAAGCCAATGACTATTAAACTAGATCGAAACGGTATAAGTGAAACAGTCACGGTGACTCCAGAACCATCAAAAGGAAATAAAGATGTGTATGTAATAGGAATTCAAGCGCCTGCCGCAACGCTACGTAATGTAAATGTTTTTGAGGCTGTGCCTTTTGCATTTGCGGAAGTAGGCAGTGTCATTGCGCAAATGATTTTTATTTTGAATCGTGTCTTTAGAGGAATAGGGTTGGACAGCCTCGGTGGTCCAATTGCAATATTTGGTGCAACGTCTCAAGTAAATACCTATGGTGCCGTTTATTTCTTTAATCTAGTAGCACTATTATCTGTTAACCTGGCAGTTGTAAACTTGTTACCAATTCCAATTATGGACGGTGGACGGGTTGTTATTACACTTATTGAAATGATAATTCGAAGACCAATTCCAGAAAAATTGGAAAATGCTTTGATGATTGCTGGTGTAGCACTCGTCCTTGTATTCTTCGTGTATATATCTTTTCAAGATGTGATGAGAATTATTCCAAATTAAAAAGGCGTTCGCCTTTTTTTTTCGAAAATATGCAATTAATTCGTAATTTATCTAGAAAACAAGTATAATCGTTTTATCTTTAGAAGTGTGATTTGTCTAATATTTTAATATAAGGGGGGGATATACAAATGCGTAAACATATACAAATTATTTCAATATTAATCGTACTTGGAGTTGTTGGAAGCAGTGTGACTCCAGGAATATTATCTGTTCAGTCGATGAACGATGCTTCGCAAGATGAGAACGTATCCAGTACCCATCTCGAAATCGCAGATGAAGGACTAGAACTAAATCCGGACGTGTTGAATTCGAAAAATACATTAAATGAGAGGGATCAGTTAGAAGAGGAAGACAGTGTTGATGCACATGAAACAATAGAAACGACTGAAATGTCAATCAATCAAGCAAACGTTGTTGAGTCTGTATGGGGTAGTAGTAAAGTTATCTACAATGTCGACACTGCAACATTAGATGTGTATGATGGACTTTTGGAAAATAAAGCAGGTTATGAATTTCTTGATAATCAAAATCAAATAGTCAAAAGCCAGGTAAAAACGATAAACTTACATGGTAACGTTTTTACTCCGAAAAATGCAGAACTATTCTTCTCCTATTCGTGGTCGAGCTTGGAAGCGATTAATGGACACCTTAATACCTCGCTGACGGAATCGATGATGGGCATGTTTGAACGACAAAGAACCCTTAAAACGATTGATGTAAGTCAGTGGGACACATCTAATGTGACAAACATGGCGTTTCTTTTCTCACAGTCTGGTGTTACCGCTTTAGATGTTTCAAAGTGGGATACGCGTAATGTCGTGAACTTGAATCAGGCCTTTAATGGTACAGGGTTTTTAAAAGAACTTGATGTTAGTGAATGGGATACATCAAGTGTATCCATAATGTCATATGTTTTTAGTTATACTGCTGTAAAATCATTGGATGTTCATAAATGGGATACATCGAATGCCACAACAATGGCGAATATGTTTGCAATGACACAATCTCTAACTCATTTAGAAGGAAAACTGAATTGGGATACATCCAAAGTCACAGATATGAATGGTATGTTTATCTTTAGCGGATTGTCGGAGTTAGATTTGAGTAACTTTGATACGTCAAATGTTACAGATATGTACGGAATGTTTGGCGGCATGGAAAATTTGGAAACCCTAGATATTGGTAGCTTTGATACGTCAAAGGTGACCAATGCTGAGAATATTTTTGGAATGGATGAAAAATTAAATCGCATTACGCTCGGTGCGAAAACGACGTTTCAGTCATTCTATACTGGATTACCGCTAATTTCTACAGAAAGTGGTGCGTATACAGGAGGTTGGATTCGAATTATACCTGAGAGTCCCTTCACAACTTATAGTTCAAGCGATATTTTTATGGAAAGTTTTAATGGGAATCTTGCTGGAACGTATGTTTGGGAAAGGCCTATCAAAAATGGCCAATTAATCGTTGAGTTTGTTGATACAGAAGGTAATGTCTTGGCAGAGCAATCCATATCACATGGTCCGATAGGGAGTTCATATATTGCTAAAAGCAAGACTATTAATGGCTATACATTAAAAGAAATTATCGGATTTGAAACAGGCCAATATACAACTGAAGTTAAACATGTAAAATTTATCTATTCAAAGGATGAAGATCCTGAAGTTCCAGGTCCTGTTGATCCAACAAGTCCGAAACCCGTCGATCCGAGTCCTAAAGAAGTTGAAACATTGCCCAATACGGGTCAGAATCCAGGGCATATGCTTTGGTTAGGTGCCGCAATCTCATCAATGGGCGGCTTCTTGTTGATTATGTTGAAACCAAAGACGCATGGTCGAAAAGAAAGTAACTCGTGATTCTGATAGTGTCTAAGATTGAGACATTAGAATCGTAGAATGAAAGAAAGGCGTAAGCCTTTTTTTTCTATCTATGGTATAATGATACAAAAGGAGTAAGTTATGGCTTATACAGTAAATAAAATTGAATCAAAACCACAATGGTTTGCCGTCATGGATTTTACCATACCAGACTTTTCTCGCGACACAGATGTGCGTGCGATGTACTCAATGCGTTCGGAATTAGCGCGTCTGGGTATAGAACTTGCATCGCCAGAATATAACTATATGATCGGGTATGACTCTGATGATCGTATTGAAGTTGTGGATGTTAAATTATTTGTAGCTATCGAAGCACCGACAGATAAAGAAACAACACTCACATTCATTGAAAAAAACGATACACGTGAGATAATCCGTATCGAAACCGATTCGTTTGAGGATGTACACACAGGTCTTGCGGAATGGATGCATGACAATGATTATGTTGGTGATGGTGACGTTCGCCGTGTCCTTGTGAAGGATTCAACACGTCTTGTTTTTGATAGTCCAGTCAAAAATTCTGACGAATAGTAAATTCACATTAATTAAAATTGTAATTTTGACATCAAACACTGTTTGATGTTTTTTTTATTTTTTGAAATTATAAAAATTTCAATAGGTCATCACAATGTTGCATCATTCATTTGTTATAATGTTTGCAAACAACTACGGGAGGATGTCATATGGTATTTCCAAAAGGTTTTATGTGGGGTGGTGCAACTGCTGCCAATCAGTGTGAAGGGGGTTATAACAGGGGCGGACGTGGACTTGCAAATGTCGATTTGATTCCTCACGGACAAGAGCGATGGGATGTTGCGATGGGTACACGAAAAATGCTAGAGTTCGAGGAAGGATATTACTATCCCGCAAAGCAAGGTATTAATATGTACGATCATTTTAAAGAAGATATTGCACTGTTTGCTGATATGGGGTTTAAAACATATCGTCTATCTATTGCGTGGTCTCGAATCTATCCGAAAGGCGATGAATTGACTCCGAACGAAGAAGGACTCAAATTCTATGAAGACGTGTTCAAAGAATGTCATCGGTATGGTATCGAACCATTAGTTACAATTACACACTTCGATGTTCCCATTCATCTGACGAAGCAATATGGTTCATGGCGTAGTCGAGAAATGATCACGTTTTATGAACGTCTTGTGCGTACCCTGTTTACGAGATATAAAGGCCTCGTAACGTATTGGTTAACTTTCAATGAAGTCAATATGATTCTTCATGCCCCATTCATGGCTGCGGGACTTATTATTGAGTCGCATGAGAATGCGGATCAGATAAAGTATCAAGCAATTCATCATGAGCTCGTAGCGAGTGCACTTGCTACAAAAATTGCCCATGAAATTGATCCAAATAACAAAGTGGGGTGTATGTTAGCTGCGGGCGCGAATTATCCCAATACACCTCATCCTGATGATGTCTTCGAAGCATTGGAGCGTGATCGAGAAGGATATTTCTTTATTGATGTACAATCACGAGGCTATTATCCATCGTACGCGTTAAAAAAAATGGAACAGCTCGGTGTTTTCTTAGAGATGGATTCTGAGGATGCTAATTTGTTGCGTGAGCATACCGTTGATTTCATTTCGTTTTCTTACTACTCGTCACGTGTTGCAGCTGCAACATCATCGAACCAAGAAACAGCAGATGCGAATGTCTTTGCATCATTGAGAAATCCATACCTTGAGGTATCGGAATGGGGTTGGCAAATAGATCCAAAAGGATTCCGAACAACGATGAACCAGTTGTACGATCGCTATCAAAAACCTTTATTTGTCGTTGAAAATGGTCTCGGTGCAATGGATACTGTAACGGAAACACAAGAAATCCACGATTCGTATCGTATTGATTACCTTCAAGCTCATATTCAAGCAATGCATGATGCCATAAAGCATGATGGAGTTGAATTATGGGGCTATACATCGTGGGGTTGTATTGATTTAGTGAGTGCGTCCACAGGTGAAATGTCAAAACGTTATGGTTACATTTATGTAGATTATGATGACTCTGGCAAGGGAACGGGCAAACGAATTCCAAAGCAATCGTATTATTGGTATAAAGATGTTATTGCATCAAATGGTGCGATGTTTGACAAATAATGACTTTAACGCAGGAAGCTTCCTGCGTTATTTTTATGATAAGGTTTAAGAATAGGGCTATATAAGAAATTTACACATACTTTACAATGTAGTATTGTGAAAAATCGAAAAGAAATCACAGACAAAGGCAATAAATTACAATAGCATAATAAGTAAACAATAAACCTATAGAGTGGTGACAATTCAAACTTAATGTCTGTGAATAGAAGTGAGAACGATAACGCCGTATTAAAGGCTCGAAATAACATGCATTTAATATATAAACACAATGGTAATTCAAACGTTAGTGATCTTAAGATTGTTAGGATTATGTTTTGAACAAGAAGTTCAAAAGAAAAATCTGAATTTTCGTAATGAAAGGTATAATTAATATATGTATGTACTATGTCTTTTATAAAGATACATCAGTGAAGTACTATGCACAAAAAACTATCTTCTACTCTATAGGGGGGTACCGAGGTAGTGTGTCACAGTTTACCTGTCGACATCAAAAAGGAGGAAATATGTTTAAGTCAAAGAAAAGACTTGGGCGCGTTTTTAGTGTCGTAGCATTAGCGTTTGTGCTCACACTGTCTAGCTTAACCGTTAGTGCAGCAACGGAGACTAAACCAAAGACAAATGATGAACTCGTTCAAGCAATTATCAATGATAAAGATACTAAAGTGTCATTGACAAATACTTCAGAAGGATATAAAGCTGAAGTAACCATGGATTTTCATGTTAAAGATGCGGATTGGGTGACGATTCAAAGCCTAACAGATCCCTTGGAAATGAAGTTTCCAAATTCAATGAAACTTACACCAAAGCAAAATCTAAAGTTCGCAAATACAGATAAAAACTTTAAAAACAACGTTTATCAGTCTTTAGATGACACACGCATTAAAACTGAAAATAACACGATTGCGATAGACTTTAAAGATCTCACACAACGTCCGGAAGATTTCAGATTAGTATTTGAACTTGATGTTGCGGAAGATAGCAAACTGATTGAAGCGATTGATCTTAAAGACTTTCCAATAGTTGCACCGTTGATTAAAGATACGATTGCATTTATTAAAAATGTTGAAGGGAATCAAACAAATACCCTTAACGTGATTTCAGATAAAGAATCTGAAACAACACCGACAGAAACACCTGATGTGGGTAATCCGGAAACAACAAAGCCTAAGGGTGAAAATGGTGTCTCAGAAGAAATCAATGAAACTGTAAAAACGCAAGTCTCAGGGGATATCAACATTGAATTAGTTGGAAATCCACAGGCTCGCGTGAAACACGCAAACAGAGAAATTAATGATTCAAACCCTATTGTGATGAATAACTACTCTGAAACCGCAACAAATTATTCAATTGATCTATTTACGGACGAGAACCCTACACATTTAGGTGTTTCCTATGTCATAAAGTTAGATGATCAATCACTCGCTCTTATCACTGAAGAGAATAAAACGAATGCGTTGGATTTCCGATACAAAAAAAATGGAGAACAAGTTCCATTCAAGTATGAATATGCATTCCCAGAAGTTATTAAATTTTATGATCAAACAGGCGATAGTATTTTAGCGAGCACGAAACTATCAGATTATAGTACGTCTTCATTTAAACGTGTTGCTCCGGGTACTAACGAAGGACCATTCAAATTAGATATCGAAGAAATTAAAATTGAATCTAATGTTGAAGGTGCTGCAGTTCAATATAAGTTCCAAGACTTTATTTCAACACAAATTAGTAACTATATTTATGAAGAATTGCAAGCAGGAAAATCATTAACTGATATCAAAGCAGCCTTAAAACAGGGAATTGTTGTGACAGAAGATCAATATAAAGTTGATGACTATCGCTACCAACAAAGTCCGAAAGCAAGCTTTGAGAAATTAAATGTTTACCCGTTAGAGATTAAGAACATCTTAAACTCGCAAAAGGATATTAAACAAAATCTACCCGTTACACCAATCGGTGGCATTGATAACAACCTTGAAGCAAAATCATTTGAACAAATTCCAAATGGATTTGAATTAGTTTGGGATGGCATTGCGAACACAAATCGTAAATCAACCCTTAATACTTTAGACTTATCATTTGATGCCCCTACGGTTGTTAAGACATCTGGTTTATCAAACTGGAATATTAAAACAGTTGTGAATGTATCTTATTTTGATGTGCTTAATGACGGGACACTCGTGCCTAATTCAACATTAACTCCAGAACGTATTGAAAAAGTAAATGCTGCAACAGACAAGATTGAACCAATTTCCATTGATACACACGGGCAAAATGTTGCTATTAAATACGATGTAACTCAAACTTACACAAATACGGATCTTAACCTTGAAATTGAAGGAAATCAAGTTGCTCGTTTGAGTGCAGCAATTAATAAGAATCAATTCAATAAATCCGCTGAAAACAAAAAAGAATTCCCACGTTCAATCGTTATTAACGGTCTTAAAGGTGCGGAAGGTGCGCCGACAAGCTTGCATTGGGATGTTGTGTTCAACAACAATAAGTTGATTCGCCAACCCAATGATGGTTTTAATTTCTATCTTGACGCAAGCAAAGTAAAAGCATACCGCTATAACGGCTCTGGAGATAGTTACAGCGAGATTAATGTCGCTTACAACCAGATGAAGATCAAAACAACAGTATTTGTTGATGGGAAAGAAATTTCTAAAGATGGTCGATTCTCAGTTGAATGGAATGCAGATTTTACAGAAGCAAAAATTCGATTGAAACCAGGACTTGCAGAACCTCTTGATAAAGAAGTTAAGTTCCAGTTTAAATATGAAATTGATGTTGTCGAGCCATATTCAGGTGATAAAGCAATTCGTGATGAATTATTAACATCATCAAAATTAAAATTTGAAGGGAATGCAAACGTTAAATCATTCACTAACGGAGTTGAAATTGAACCTACAAAACCAACTGAAGAAGAATTAAAAGCACAACAAGCGCTTAACTACCTTGTGCTTCTAGACAAACGTCCTGTGATGATTGACTACCGTACCAAAGAAGTAATTTGGGGCGTTGCGATTAATACCGTAACAGCAAATCGCATTGGTTTGGAAGGCATTACATATTCTGATACCTTTAAATCACCGGGTATGTTCTTTGAACCAATGGATGAAAATAATCCAATCTTAATGTTCCAAATTGATCCAACCAAGACCCCACAAACATCTCATGGGGAGTATTCGAAATTTATCTCGGAAGTTAAGAAAATCATGGATAACGCCGATATTTATTCGGATGAGATTCCGAATGCAATTGTTGGTGCAGGTGGACTGTTAGAACAAAAACTTGATGAAGAGGAACCAGATTCTAAAACGTATGGTGATATCGTCAATTACGTGAATCCAAGTGATATTGCGTATTTAAAAGACAGTTCATCGACCCTTACAAATGAAAAATTTGCCCTTAGTCAACCGAAAGAATATCCTGGTTATGTCAACCAATTAAAAGGTAAAGTAGTTAATGGTGAACCCGGTGATCCATTTGTTTCAACACCGACAAAATCAGAACTTCTTAAAAATACAGACTTACGCATTGATTTTATTGAATCAAACAAGGCTATCGGACCAGCTGGCGGCGAAGATGATAATGCTTACTATATTTTATATAAGACAAAATTATCAAGCGATGCACCAATGGAGACCGTAAAAAAT
Organism: Erysipelothrix aquatica; assembly: GCF_009828825.1. Lineage (GTDB taxonomy): Bacteria > Bacillota_I > Bacilli_A > Erysipelotrichales > Erysipelotrichaceae > Erysipelothrix > Erysipelothrix aquatica_A. Next base: position 113,770 of record NZ_WTTA01000001.1, read on the forward strand.
GCCGGTGCTTTAACCTTCGCAACGTGGGTCATTGGTGAAGGAAACACCATTACATGGACTGGCGGCGGCATTGAAGCGTCGAAAGAGCTCGGTGAAGTTGCTAAATATAACACGGTACCGAAGAAAGAGGGAACCGTTAAAGTTATCAATGATCCAACAACTGGACGGCAACGCCTTGCTGCAAATTGGAATATTACATTTAATTACGATGTTGATACGCGACGCGTTGATGAAGTGCCAATGGTTGTTGTTGATACCATAGATAAAACACGTGATCTAGGAGATTTTACACTTGGGAATAAACACCTTGTTCCACAAGAAATTGATGCGATTACACTCGCAAAATTTGAAGTTGATAAAGATGGAAATCTGAAACCAACTAACGAAACTGTTGAGGTTACAAAAGCTTCAGGAGAACTCGTTGTTGAAGACTCAAATGATACAATTACATATACGATTAAGAAACATCTTGATCCGAAATATGTATACCGTTTTGAAATCAACACGCTCGTTGAGAGTCATGAAGCAGTGATTCCAGATGCAACAGGCGAAGTATCCAATACTGTTGCGACAGGTGAGTTTGAAAACAAAGTGACATATACACGTGGTCACAAACCCGATCAAGTCGATTTACCAGAACCCGGTGTTGCAATCGCAACTGCGAACTTAGGAAATCGGAACCGTGTTCAAAAAACAGGGTCCCTTGTTTCTGGAAGTTATCCAGGGTCACGTCAGCAAGTTCAATGGACACTTACATTAAATGAAACGTATGAAAATATGTCTAATATTGTGATTAAGGATACACTCGAAAGTAAACATACTTTCAAATTCATTAAAGATCACAATGACTTGGAACAAAGTGGTACAGGAAATGCCGTCTTGGATCGATTCTCGATTCAAGAACTTGTAGGATCAAGTTGGCGAACCATTCCAAGCGATAAATATGTCCTCACAAATGCTGATGGAGATGCAAATAAACCATTAGATAACTGGACAACTGGAGAAAGTGGATTTATCCTTCGTTTCAGCGAAGCGATGTCAAACCCAATCCGCATTCAATATGCTACATTTGGTCATGTTGTAGACAATAAAGAAATTCCATTGAAAAACCATGCGGATCTTTCTTACACCACTGATGCAGCACAACCAATTAATCACAAAGTAACTGCGGCTGTAACATTTAAAGTAAATGACGAAGCGGGTGGTTATGATGATGAACGCTTTGATATTGGATTAACAATGCGTTACAACAACAATCAACCGGCATTACCAACCGATTTGGATAAAGGTGAACGTATAACAGGGAATAATGTTGAGCAATCCATTATCGTGCTGTACCGTTACCAAAACAAATTTGTTGAAAACAACCACGTTTATCGTATCGGACAACCGGATGAAAATGGTTACCTTGAATTCAAGAATATTGAAAAAGGTAACTATATCGTTAAACAATTTAATGTAGCAGACGGATATTCAGTTCCAAACTCATTGGGTTATGTTGAAACCGGACGAAATACAAATAAAGATAAATCCGTTGAAATTAATGCAAGTCAACTTGCATCTGGAAATCTTGTAACACTAGATGTTAAAGATCCAAGTAAACGCATGTTTGATTTCTTTAGAGCAGATCCAGTTGTAACAAAAGTTGATTACGCAATTTACAACACAACACCAGTCTTTGAAGTGAAGACAGATGGAAAACTTGTAACAGCAACAGGTGCTGACGCAACGGAGAAACTCACTGACATTAATCTTGATATTACGAATGAAGCACAACAAAAATCAGCATTTAGAAGTAATGATCAAGGAACTTTCAAAGTTGGAACAGTAAATCCTACAGATGAGCGTATCGACTTTGGAAAATTTGCAATTACGCAACCAGCACAATCACTTGATGGTTACCTCCATAACACAGAGACGGTAAGCCATACCCTCGCAAGAAATCCTAATGGTACAGTTGATGCAACAACCATCAACGCTGCATTTAATAACTATAAAACAAGTGCAACAATGAAAGTTGTTCACCGTGGCACCGAAGATCTCATTGCAAACAGTGCTTATACGCTTGAACAGTATGATGGAACTGCTTGGGTACCTTATGAAGCAACATCAACTGGAAAAGGTGATGCAAATGCATATATCCTTACAAATGGAAAACTAACAGTTCATAATCTTGATACAGGACGTTACCGATTCAAACAAACTGCAGTTGGTGATGGATATCTCATTAATCCTGAACCTCTGGAATTCTATGTCTATGGGCCGACGCAAGCAACAGCAACTGATTCATATGAAGGAAAACCAGAAGTGATGCAACTTACATTCGACAACATTAAAGCGTCTGTAAACTTCTCAAATGTCATTGGTACAGAAGCAATCTCTGGATCAACCTTTGAGATTAAAGATGCAAGTGATGTCGTTGTTGATACCTTCACAATTACGGATAAAGATGCTGGATACACACGCAATCTCGCTCCAGGAACGTATTCATTAGTTCAAACAGGAACAAGTGATAACCGTCCACTCAATGCTTCACCTATGACATTCGAAATCGAAAGTGACGAAGGCATATTTGAAGGTGAAACCGAAGTAAGTACACGCACGATTGTGTTCGAAAACCATCTTGGAAGTTTCGAATTTGCAACACATACACCATCGCTCGCAACCTTTGATATTGAGAGCTATGTTCTAGATTACAATGCAACAGCAGTTGCTACACCAAGCCAAGTCAATCTTGGATATGGCAATTACGAAGTGAAAGATGTCCGCATTAACAATGCATGGATTCACGTACCATCAGATTACACATTTGCTGTTCCACAAAGCTACACGGATCCAGCTACCTTGAAACAAACTGTTCATGTTTATGGTACACAAGCAAATATGGATTATGTGAACCGAGACGGGGATATCTTAACCGATACAACACCGCTAACTGGTGGTACATTCACACTAACTGAAGAAACGTCAAATACACTGGTTGCAAGCGTTGATGAAAGCAATCCAATCCGTAACATCGGACCTGGAACCTATGCTTTCGCACAAACAAATGCACCACAAGGATATGGACTCAACACCGCAATTCTTGCGAACATTGTAGTACCACAAACCTTAAGTCAAACTGATGTTGTGATTGATACTGTCAACCACACAATTGAAAACTATAATTTAGAACCAATTACTTATTACAACTATCGTGGGAAAGTGGTGTTAACGAAAACCTCAGCAGAAACACAAGCTCCGCTTGCGGATGTCGTTTTCAATCTTTATCACGAAGGTGTAAAACTTGATGGTGAGTATGTCACTGATGCAAACGGTAAAATAACGATAGATCGTTTAGCACCAGGAAACTACTACTTTGAAGAGATTAAAGGGGATGGCAATCACATTGCGAACGCAAGTAAAACACCATTTACAATTGCAACATCCAATGAAAATGCTTATGCACCACAAACAGTAGCAGTATCAAACTACTATGCAGATGTCGTGTTTAAGAATACAAACCCAAGCCATGATATCATCTATACGGATGGGACATTCACATTATTCTCAAATGAAAATGGAACGTGGACACCTGTTAATGGCTTCATAGACTTTAAAGTTACGCCACAAACAGACACCTTTAAAATCTTTGGGGTTAAAGCAGGTTCATACAAACTCGTACAAACAAAAGCGCCGACACATACTGTCCGAAACACTTTTGAATACTTGTTTGATATACCAGACTATACTCCAGAAGAAATAGAAGGCCGCTTGACATTAGAACTTGATGATTACATTAACTATCAAGCAACATTAAAGGTTGATCTTATCGATCCAAACGGTGCGTTTACAAACAACGTTGATGCAACATTTAACGATGCGTCAGGCCGTAAAGATCCAATGCTTCAAGTAGGCTCAGTCCTAACACGCACTGGATTGGGGTCAGGAAACTATACCATCACAACAAACAAAGCCGATCAAGCAATTGTTGTTGATGAAACATTAGATGTTGTAGTTCCAGAATCAGCACTGAATGACGAAGGCTTAGCACTCACTAAAACACTTCGCGTAACGTATGCTCGAAACACACTGAAACTCGTTGATGGCCGTACCTCAAATGCTTTAGATTCAGGTATCTTCACGATCAACGATGTTGAATACACAGTAAGTTCAGATGGATTGATTAAACTTGATACACTAACACCAGGAACATACTCATATGTTCAAACTCAAGCAGCGAATGGTTATGTATTAAATACATTAAATCAAGGCAGCTTTGAGGTATTTGGTAAATTGAGTGACTTTGAGCCACAATTTGTAAACCGTGATGGTTTCCCATATGTTGATCTTCAAACAACGACATTCAATAATTACCGTGTCAATGTTATTATTAACAAAGTTGACGATAAAGACCGTCCATTACAAGGCGTAGAATTTACATTAACACAGGACACAACAAACACCGTAGTCATGACGAATGCACAAGGTCAGGCGTTTATTAATGACCAAGCACCGGGAGCCTATGTTCTTAAAGAAACAAAAGCGCTACCAGGCTACGAAAGTATCACTGATTCCCATGCGTTTATCATTGAGTCGACTTATGCTGGTGAACCAGAAGATATTATTTTCAATGTTACAAATAAAAAAATCATTGGTCCAACCCTACCTTCAACCGGTATGGCACCAAGTATTCCTTGGTTTGCACTTGGCATCGTCGCAGTAGGTGGCATCTTCATTGTCGCTTCTCGCCGTCGTCGCAAAGATCAATAAAATGAAAAGACCACTACGAACGTGTAGTGGTCTTTTTCTTTGCATCAAAAAACGCATCCCATAAGATGCGTCTAGGTTCCATGATTAAATCATGAAGAATACGATTGCGATGAAATGTGATATTGATGCTGCATTAATAAATAGATGCCAAATAAAGTGATAGTACTTTTTGTCTTTTTGAAGGTAGAAATAAGTTCCTATGGAGTAAAAGACACCACCAAGTACAATCAATCCAATAAACATTGGGCTTGTATTTTGTATCAGTTGAGGGATTAACAATACTGCTGCCCATCCCATTACAAGATAGATTGCCACTGATAACTTTGGCATTGAACGTTTCGCAACAGTTTTCTGCAAAATTCCAATCAAGACCATTAACCACTGAATCACGACGACAGTAACACCAAGCCATCCATCAATAACAGTTAATGCAATTGGCGTATAGGTCCCAGCAATGGCTACAAAAATAAAGCTGTGGTCCAATATTCTAAATATATATTTATGTTTCGTATCGTTGGCCATTGAGTGGTAAAGTGTCGATCCCATAAACATCAAAAATAAAGAAATAATAAATATCGCATCGCCGATAACTAAGAGCCATCCACCTTGTTGAAATGCACGTACTGATACATATGGATAAACTAAAAGTAGTAAGCCAGCCATCACACCATGTGATACAGCATTTGCAACTTCTTCACCAAATGTGAGTCGTTTATAATCTTTCATCGAACGATCCATCGTTTTAGTTGTCATAATGTCATCTCCGTTCTATGAAAGTGTAACATAAAAACCAAATGTTTGTATATCAAAGTATATAAGAAAATTGTGAAGTCTATATGAACACATTCGACGTTAAGAAACTTGTATAATTTAAATACAGTCTATATAATTAAAGTAAACGTTTAGGGGGTTAATATGAAAAATTCACATAAAAATAAGATATTCAAAGGGCTGAAAATATGTTTAGCACTTACAGTGATGGTATCAATGGGGTCATGGTCTTTACATGCACTTGGTGAATCCAGTGATGAAGACTTAGGTACCGTTGAAAAAGATAATGCCATTGCGCCCCCAGTACAAAGTCAAGATGCGCTAGAAAATTCGTTGCTTGAAGTGATCGAATTGGAACCAATGGCCCTTGACGAACCTGCAGAAGCATGGGGTGGTGATACCGATGGGGTCGAAGCCGCAATCCAAGCTCGTGCAGCTGCGACGTATGCGAAATCAGGATTTATCCAATTTAATCTTGCGATTGATAAAAATATTTTTCTTTATGACACAGCAACCGACACGAGTGCATACCGTTATTTATCTGGACATGTTGCTTACTCGGGTGTAGTTCCGTTTTACGATGCAACCAGTGAACGCTATAAAATAACAATTAGTGGCATTGAAGGATGGGTTCCTAAATCTGCGTTCAAGGAATTCAAAGTATCGGAAGCAAAAGGGGCAAACTACTACTCTGTTCGTAATGGAAATTTATACAATAATATTAGTATGGGTGCGGCCACCAACAACTATGGAACAATCTTAAATGGCCCTGCACCATCATACCTCAAAGAAGACACACGCTACTTCTCAGCAGATGGTCATTATTTCTATAGTAACGTTAATGATCTTATTCTCGATTATCAGGGCGGAAATAAATATAACGCCGTCAATAAATCAACACCCTTCTACAACTATTACCAGTTTCTGTCATTCCGTTCAGAGTCTTCTGTAACGGCTAATCAACTCAATGCATACCTAAGAGATCGTAAAGGGTTTACGAGTGCACCTACAGACTGGGATTCAATGACAAGTACTCAATCAAAATTGTATGGATCAGAATCTTCATTTGTCGACTTAGGTCGCAAATACGGAACAAACCCACTGATGAACTTTGGAGTTTCAATTAATGAAACTGGCTGGGGCCGTAGTTGGCTTGCAGTAGATCGTAATAATGTATTTGGACATAATGCGACTGATAGCAGTCCTTGGTTAGCAAATAGCTACGATAGTGTAGCGACGGCTGTAGATATTCACTACACGATGTTCTTAAACTGGTTATATATGGATTTCGGTGAGTCAAGTTTCTACTATGGTGGTTATCTTGGTGATAAACAAACCGGTATCAACGTCAAATACTCCAGTGATCCTTTCTGGGGTCAAAAAGCAGCTGCATTCTCCTATGAAATTGACCGTAATTATGGTAATCAAGATTATGGTCGATACTCGATTGGAGAATCAACAGCACAGGTAGTTCCTATTCGAAAAGAACCGACCACAAGTTCTCAACAAGTTATGAAAACAGAAGTAGTTGGACAAAAAGTCATGATTCTCGATACAGTTCAAGGCGAGAGTGTGAACGGAAATGCAACATGGTACAAAATTGCGGCAGATTCGTTATTGAATAGTGACCGTGACCGTTTGGCATGGATAACAGGTGGTGCAAACCGTACTGCAACCTATGACCGTAATAATAACTATCTCTACATTCACTCGAGCAATGTTCGTAAAGTATTTGACGGTAAAGGATCATCAGTTACACCGATTGAAATAAAAAGAGGTGATGCAAATCTCGACGGAAAAATATCTCTGATTGATTTAGCGATGGTTAAAAGTCACCTTTTAGGAAATTCAACTTTAACTGGGGATAATTTTGTTGGTGGTGACGCCAATAGAGACGGTAAAATTACCTTGATTGACCTTGCTCTTATAAAAAGTCATTTATTAGGAAATTCAAGTTTGGATTAGGAGAAAATATGAAGAAAAGAATAAGAATATTGTTAGCATTAATGATAATGCTACTTTCATTACCAGTAATTACCGTAGTTAAAGCAGATGGAATTTCTATTGTAGGCCCTGAAGTACTTGCTCCAGGAGCTACAGCTACATATACAGTATACTTCTCATCAAATGAACCAGCATATTTCCAATATAGTGTCACTACGCAGAACGGAAGTGGATCGGCAAGTGGAATGGATCCTAATGAGGGTGTGGGGACAGGTTTTTCGATAGATGTCAATGTAACAGCTGGTCCTTCTGGCACCACAACTATTTATGCAGACGTAACTATAGCAACTACAGGTTCGAATCCGACAGAAAGAAGTTATGCTCAATCAAAAAATATAACTATCAGAAAAAATAATAGCGGAGGTACTGGCAGTGAAGGCACTGGAAGTGAAGGCGCAGGCAATGGAAATTCTGGTAGTGGAAATTCTGGTAGTGGGAATTCCGGGAGTGGTGGTTCGTCAAATTCCGGAAACTCAGCGACTCCAGATGAAGAAAAGACTCCAGAGCAGTTAGCAGAAGAAAAAGCTGCTGAAGAAGCTAAAGCAAAAGAAGATGCACAAAAAAATCCACTGATTAGCTCATTCAATATCATTTCAAATAACGAAAAGAAATTTGGTGAGACACTAAGTGATATTCCTACAGCAGTTGACACATGGGAATATGAGTATAAGTTACCGAAACGAATTGATAGTGTACTATTAGATGTTAAGAGTGTGAGTGAAACAACAACACTTACCTTCGATAAAGAACAAAAATTTGCTGAAGGTGAAAAAACAAAAGACATTGTGATTCGTGCAGTTGATGGCGAAATCACACAAGAGTATAAATTAAAACTAACACTTGACGATAGCGAACCTGTTAAAGTCAATGTTGGCGATAAGACTGCTACACTCTATGATGATGAAGCACTGGATAAATTGATGACAGAGTATGGGTTTACAAAAGAAGCAATTGATCAAAATGGAACGGCATCCTTCGCTTACCAAAAAGATGCGATGAAACTGCAACTCTTAACCGACGAAAAACAAAATGCGCAATGGTTGGCATTGGATAAAACCAATGCTGCTAAAACTGTAGTGTATCCGGTCCTTCAGGATGAAGGAAAAATGTATCTCTTGACAGCTCCGAACCCAGAAATGGCGAAGCAAACATACGGTGGTGTCGCAGTAACACCAAAGGATTTAGATTTCAAAAAATTTGAAGGTGTTGATAGCTCATTAAAATTCGACAAACAAGTATCAGTTTGGGATTTAGAAGGTGAGTCAGGTATGATCGTGAATGGAATGCAAACCACGGACTCAGAACCACGACTTTACCATATTGATAACACACAAAAACTAACACCCGCATTTGTTGCGTTTGATGTAGCGTCATCAAAAACGACAAAAGTATGGGCAATTACCGCAACGGTTGTGGCAGTTGCACTTGCCGCAGGATTCGGTGCGTATCTATACGTCAATCGCGCACCTAAAAAACGTAAAGACGTAAACATTTAGAAATTAAAACTCGGGTGAAAATCTCGAGTTTTTTTATGCGAAAATTATCGGAAGATACGCTATCGGTGGTCAAATATGATAGAATAATACAAGAGGTGCGTGCATGAATAAAATTATCAAATCATTTCTTAAATCACTGCTTTTAGTAGCACTTGCAATCCTATTATTTTGGATAGGATATGTTGGCTTTATTGGTGGTCCTGCGCGTGCATATGAACGCGAAGATCGACTCATGGTAGAAGCAATGATGGAATCCAAAGGATTTACAGAAGCAACAATTATTGATCGATTTTCATATGACGAGGTGTATTACATAACAGAAATAAATGATGACACGGGAAACTTTATATTTTGGTTTAATAAAGATCTAACAAAGACAGGACAACATGATGTTGTGACAACTGAGCCAGTGCATACACTCGCAACCAATTTTGGAATGCGTTCCGAGGATGTATCCTTCGGAGTTTATCAAGATAAACTTGTGTATGTGCTCAAAAATAAGCACTTTGAAAAATTTGTAGATATTGAATCGCACAATGTTGTATATGATCGAGGGAGTGGTGTTTAAAAATGTGGTGGAATAAATCATACATCAATCGAAGAGATTGGATATTAGAAAATATGAGTACACTAAAAGTAACGCCGAATCAGGTGGTGGTGCTACTTTTAATTGATTTCTTAAACGAACAGAACATTGCCATATCGCTCGAAGTACTTGCCGAACAATCAGGGATGAGTGTCCAAACAGTAGATGAAGTAATGCATGACTTAATGCGTCAGAAAATGCTTGCAATCAAAGTCGAAAATGAGTCCATTCGTTTTATCATGGATGGATTGTTTCAAGATGGCGTTGCCTATGAATACGTCAATCAGTCTATCTTTGAAGTATTTGAGAGCGAATTTGGTAGGCTTTTATCACAACCAGAATTAGTGATGCTGAACAATTGGATGAAACAGTATACTGAAGCAGATATTCTTGATGCCTTGCGTAATGCTATGGTATATAAGAAAGTCTCAATGAACTACATAAATACAATTTTGGCAAATAAACAAAAAGAAAAGCAAGGGTAGATCATGGATGTAAATATGATACTGGATATTCTCGAGGCGGAATTTCCAGAAAAACAAGGAGAATTGGATTATAAGAATCCATTCGAACTGTTGATTGCCGTAGCTTTATCGGCGCAAACGACTGATGCTGCTGTAAATAAAGTAACGCCGGGTCTTTTCGAAAGGTACCCAACCCCACAAGCACTCGCTAAAGCAAATCCAGAGGATGTGGAAGCATTAATATCCAAAATAGGGTTGTATCGAAATAAAACCAAATTTATTATTGCGTGTTCACAAATGCTTGTGGAAGATTTTAATGGAGAAGTGCCACAAAATCGAAAAGCGTTAATGAAACTTCCAGGCGTTGGACGTAAAACGGCAAACGTTGTTTTGTCCGAAGGGTTTGGATTGCCAGCCATTGCAGTTGATACACATATTGAAAGAGTTGCCAAACGATTGAAACTTGCGAAACCGGATGATTCAGTTCTTAAAGTCGAAGAAAAACTGATGCGTAAGATTCCACGGGAGCGATGGGCACGAGCTCATTTACTATTACTACTCTTCGGAAGGTATTACTCAACGGCACGCAATCAACAAGATGCATTTGAGATTCTTGAGGCGTTAAAGGAGAAACATAACTTATGAAACAATTAAATCTGAACACAATTGGTCAATGGGCAAGTGGTATCGTTGATGGCAACGGAGCGGTCGACGGGATTAATGTAGATACACGTTTTGTTAAAGAAGGAGACTTATTTGTCTGTTTACGAGGCGAACGCGTTGATGGTCATACATTTGCACAGACCGCAATTGATAATGGGGCAACTGCATTGCTTGTTGACCATAAATTAGAAACGCTCGATGTTCCGCAAATTATTGTTGAGGATACGCTTGTTGCGCTTCAAAAAATTGCAAAGGGATATCGCAATACATTAACTGCATACTTCATTGGAATTACAGGAAGTAATGGAAAAACATCAACAAAAGATATTCTTTTCAGTATCCTTGCACCACTCGGAAAAACAATAGCAACTTACAAGAACCAAAATACAGAAATAGGAACTTATCTCAATCTCTTCCGTATGGATGAAGACACACAATATGGTATTTTTGAAATGGGACTGGACTTTCCAAATGATGTAGCGGTGATGACAGAAATTGTGAGACCTCATGCAGCAATGGTTACAAGTTTAGCACCGACACATATCGTAAATTTTGAAGATATTCATCATATTGCCCGTGAAAAATTTGCAATCTTCAACCATGTTCAAGACAAAGATATGGCATTCTACCAAGGAGATTTTCAAGAGTATCGCCAACTAGATCAGGGATTCCATACATTTGGTTATAATGCTGATAATGAATACATTGTAGATAACGTCAATGCTGATTCAACAGGAATTTCTTTTACAGTAAATCAAGAGGCGTATACTTGCAATCTGTTAGGTGGACACCAAGCAAGTAACTGTGCAGGTGTGATTGCTATGTTAAGCAAAATTGGAATTAGCAAAGAAGCAATCCAATATGGATTAAGTAATGTCGCATTAACGTCACTACGAACAGAACTTGTGAACCATGCAGCATCATTGGTGCTTTTGGATGCGTACAAGTCGAATCCCATCAGTGCAATCTATGCGCTAGAACTACTAAACAATTATGCGTATTCGGGTGATCGTATCGCTGTTTTAAGTGATATGGTAGAACTGGGTGACGACAGTATTAAATATCATGAAGAAGTACTTGCGTACATTAATACACTTAATCTACAACACGTATTTTTATTGGGACCTGATTTTAAAGCAGCATTAAACAATGTACCACTGAATACACCGTACACGACATTTGGAACATTTGAAACGCTTTATAATGCAGTTGCACCGCAATTCAATAAAGAGCAAATGATTCTAATCAAAGGATCACGATTCTATGCGCTAGAACGCTTAATGAAAGAGGCATAATATGAAAAAACAAGTAGCAGTAATTTTTGGATCACCCAATGCAGAACATGATATTTCTGTCGCATCTGCAGCATCAGCAATTGAACATTTTCCTCATGATTTGTATGATTTAATTCCAATCTTTATTAGTAAAGAAGGCCGTTGGTTTACAGGTGACTACTCACTAGAAATGCTTCAGGCGAACAAACTTGAAGGACATCATGAGTTACTCTTACAATTCAACCCAGAACGTCCAGGTTTTGTTTTCAAAGAGACAAATGAAGTTTTACCAATTGATGCAGCATTCCTTATGCTTCATGGACGAATGGGCGAAGGTGGAGAAATTCAAGGATTGTTGAATATTGCAAAAATTCCATATGCAGGATGTGAAGTATTATCGTCAGCACTATGCATGGATAAGGCGTATACCCATATGATTGCTGAATTGAATGATATTCCCATGGCAGATTATCGTTTACTTCTCAAAGGGGAGGCATATGATATTTCAGACATTCAGTATCCTGTTATCGTAAAACCAAGCCGTGAAGGATCGTCTTTTGGCGTGACATTAGCCAAAGATGAAGCTGCACTACATGCAGCACTGGAATTTGCATTTAGCTTTGATTCGCGTGTACTTATTGAAGAATACATTAAGGGTACAGAATGTGGTATAGGAATTTTAAAAACGAAAAAAGACTATATTGTGAGTGATGTCGACCAAGTTAATGTTGCTGGAGAGGTATTTGATTTCCAAGAAAAATATCATCCTCATGCAACCGAAACGTTGCCAGTTTCAACATTCCCTGAGTCGGTACGCAAACAAATTCAAGCGTATGGTGAAAGAGTATTCGACTTATTAGATTGCAAAACATTTGCGCGTATTGATTTTTTTGTGACAGATGATCATAAAATTTACTTCAATGAAATTAATACAATACCTGGATTTACCGCGAATTCACGTTATCCGAAAATGATGGACCGCCAAGGTGTGAACTATACATCGTTAATTGCTAAAATGGTGGAAGACGTTTTATGATTGAGAGCGTAACAGTTTATGTTGATGAAGCGGCAGTTGTACACAATACCAAGCTTTTACGTAAAACATTGAATCCGAATACAAAGATAATTTCTGTAATTAAAGCTAACGGATATGGCCTTGGAATGGTGCAGTTAGCGTTGTTAAGTGAAAAGATGAATATCGACATCCTTGCAGTCTTAGACGTCGCACAAGCGATTGAATTGCGTGAGGGTGGCGTAACGGCACCAATTCTTCTAATGGGTGCGACATTGGTTTCGAATTTTGAGCTACTAATCAAGTATGATCTCATACAAGTACTCATTGACTATGATTATGCCCAAAAGTTAAGTGACTTTGCCTTGAAGCATGATGAAGTTGTAAAAACACATCTCAAAGTGAATACAGGATTGAATCGACTCGGGATGCGCGACTACCAAGAAATTGAAGCAACTTACAATTTACCTGGAATTGAAGTCCAAGGAATCTACAGTCATTTCGCAGAAGCACAAGCATACGAAGTTGATGCAGTTGAGTTTTCAAAAGCACAGATCCGTGAATTCAAAAGTGTTCTTCATCGACTTGAAGAGCAGGGAATTAACCCTGGATTAACTCATATGCAAAATAGCCCATCAGTACTTCATTTTGGCGATTTAGGGTTTGATGCAGTTCGATGCGGAATGGTAATGTTTGGATTATTCCATCCATCTCAAAAAGCCTATGCAGATCAAGAAGGATATAAAGATGTCGTCCGTCTTGAAAGTCGCATAGCAATGATTCGTAATATCCGTAAAGGTGAATTTGTCGGTTACGGCCGCACATTTTACGCTGATCGCGATATCCGCCTTGCAACAATTTCTGCTGGATACTGTGATGGCGTTATGAAGCAATTATCGTTAAATGGTGGTGGCGTGTACATCAATGGGACATGGTGCCCAATCTTAGGTGATATTGCGATGTCGCAATTTATGGTTGATGTTACACATGTTACCTGTGAACCAGAAGATGTTGTCATGATTTTTGGTGGACCACAGCAAACAATCTATGACTATATAGCGATTACGGGACAATCAATTAATGAACTGGTGAGTCATCTTCGCTATAACATTCCACGAGTTTATGAAAACAAAATATTTGAGTAAAGAGTATGATTCATACTCTTTTTATTTTCGATGATTTAATAACAAAAGCACCAACATAGTAAGTTGGTGCTTTCTGTTTGTTATTCGAGAACAAGTGTTACTGGGTTTTTTCCAACGACGGATGTTCGAATAGATTGTGTGGTTGTACCATTGACGGTATAACCGATAATTTTCCGATTTTTATCCTCTGCATTCACAATATTTAAATACGCTGAATTTGGATTGGCACTTAACGCGCCAACAGTTATGCCGGACTCGAATTGATTATCGCTAACATCAACCTTTAAGGTCAGTGCCGCAAGTTCTTTTGAAGTATACTGTTTACCTGCAACATTTGGTGAGACACTAATTACTTCGCCATATGCCATATCGTTTCGAACGACAAAGTTTGGTTGCAGTGTAACTCCTTTTGGTTCAGCCCAACCGCGCATGATGCCATAAGATTGGCCAACAAAGTTTGGGAAGGCTTCGCTAGGAATTTGAGAAGCATCTACCGGTTTACAAATTTGATTTGATTTCCGTGATGTTGCTTTTTCAAATGTGTAGTATGAGCAAACTTCAAGTTGTTTTGTTCCTGGTGGAACAGAAGCAGCAACGGTGAAGGTATTTGATTCACTCATTTGCTCTGCAATAGGATTTCCGTCTGCACGGATTTCTGTTTTGTATCGGACTGCACCATAAATCCAGGATTCATCGAAGACACGTTTTCCAGTAACACTTCCGCCGTGAGGGTGAGGCATTACTAAGCTTGCATCTGCTTCTTTGAGTTTTGAAGCGTCAGGGTAAGCTGTCATATCAATATTGAATGTGAATTGTTGCCCAATAGATGTTGCTGTAAATGTAGCATCTGAAAGTGGGCTTAGATCCTGAGGTTTTGCTTCAGCAAGTTTTGCGAAGTCTTTCAGGATGTATCCAGTTGAAATTAGGTCTTTATTCATATCAGGTAATGGTGATTGATATGGGAAAGGTCCTTTAATATGTGTAATTTGAGTTACATCAGAAGGCATTGAGACATCTGTTGGAACACCGAATGAATCTTCAAGTAAGGACAGAATGTAACTGTTTAGTTTACCAGGTACGTTACGCTCTTGCTCTGAAGATGAGAAATAAGGCTGACTAATTTTTCCGCGATCAGCAGATGGGAAACCAACCCATGTTGAGATTGAGAAATCTCCGGTAGCGGTCATCATGAGACGTGACTCTTGCGCCGCTTTAGGGTAACCAAGTTCTTCTGCCATGATAGGGTCGTATTGGTTTGTTCCTGTTTTACCGTAAACTGGATAGTTTCTACGTGTTACGTTTGTATAGTCAGTACTTCCACTGTCAATCACATATTTCATGTTTCGGGTTGCCATGTATGCAGCTCCAGGTTGGATAACCTGTGTTGGAGTGTATTCTGGAACGTATGGTGCACTACCATCTTCAAATTCGATGCGAACGACAGTATGTGGTTTGATATATTTTCCATCATTGTAAAGCATAGCATTTGCAGCGGCCATTTCAGCAGGTGTTGCATAAAGAGGGTCATTACCCATCGCAACTCCCCAACCAAAGCCGTTATTTGTTTCATCAATCGTCAATCCGATATTTGTGAAGTATTGACGGTATGCGTCGTAACCGATTTTTTCGGCAACGGTCATAAATGTTTTTACGGCCGGAACATTTCGTGAATCGGAGATAGCACGGTCTAAAGTGATTTCACCTTCGTAGCGGTTGTCGTAGTTTGTAACAACAAATCCGCCACCGGTATCGTATGGATCATCGGTAATGATGTGGTCCGTTGACCAACCCAAGTAATTGTATGCTGGAGCATAACTGACAACGGGTTTCAATGTAGAAGCAGGGCGAACACGAGCGTATTTAGTATTCGTGGCACGGTTTGTGATTCGTTGACCGTTATAATCATAACCACCAACAGTTCCGACAATTTCTCCAGTTTTATTGTTGACGACTGCGGATCCAACTTGGATACCAGAATCTTCATCAAATGTTAACTCCTCAATTTCGCGAGCTTGAACGCGGTCAAGTCCAGCTTGGACATCAAGATCAAGTGCTGTATAAACCTTCATTGGCACTTTTCCAGGATCTTTTCCTGTTAATTCAATGACCTCTTCGACTACAGCGTCAGCGTAGGATTGATAAGGGTGCGCATTTCCTTGTTGAGCTTTACGTTCGACCAGTAAGTCTTCGACACGGACAGCAGATGCGATAGCATGTTCCTCTTCACTAATATACCCATGTTGAAGCATTAAATTGAGAACTTGTTGTGTTCGTTCATTTGCTTTTTGAATGTTCATGTATGGAGAATAAGCATAAGGAGCATTGATAACACCAGCCATCATTGCGGCTTCAACCGTGTTTAACTCACTTGCGGATTTTCCGAAATAGGCTTTAGAACTGTTTTCGATACCGACGGTATTGTTTCCAACGCCAAAATCAATTTGGTTGAGATATAGTTCTAAGATAAGTTTCTTACTTAGGACACCACCACCATCAATTTTTTGTGAAAGATAGATTTCCTGAATTTTACGGCTAATACCTGAGCTTCCGACATCAGGGCCTTTGACTTCTTCGCCATCTGAACCATCAGACATAAACTCTGTTTGTTTAATTAATTGCATTGTGAAGGTGGATCCACCTTCTGAAAAGTCCAAACTTCCACTCGTAATAGTTTTCTTTAAGTTATTAAGCGCTGCACGTGTAAAACGTGGAACATCAAACCCGTTGTGTGTAAAGAAACGGGAATCTTCGATTGCAATAAAGGCATCGATGACGGAATTAGAAAGGTCATCGTAACCGATGTTGTCTCGCAATTTATATCCTGTCTCGAAGAAGGATTGGTCATTGGATGCATAGAATGTTGAACTCGATGTTGGAATAAAATCCTCGTGAGCAAGAGGTGTTGTTTTACTAATCTGGATTCCGGCATAAATACCGACAGTAGTAACACCAAGGACACCAAGTGATGTCAAAACGATTAATACCCAAGCGGTAATACGTTGTGCTTTAAGTTTACCTGCTACGGGTTCTTTTCTTTTTTTCTTTTTCATTGGACCTTTTGATTGTTTCTTTTTTGAATTATCAGCTGAAGGCGCTGTGTTTCCATCTGAAACACGTCGGAATTCAACTGTTTTCTCATTGTTATCACTCATAAGATACTCCTTTTTGGTAGACCTCTGCGATTACAGGAATGTAATTGCAAGGTATTTGGTAGGACGCGGTCACACTATGACCGTGTTGTTTTATCCATTTATATGGAATAGAACGTTGTGTTGTTTCCTTTATAAATGGTAGTAAGTCTTTGGCAAAGATCAGGTAAGTTTCGTCATACTCGCTAAAACGTATAATTAAGAAGGCAATTGCACCTTGGCGATGAACCGCATTCAAATGGTCAATTTGATGCTGATGCAACGCTGCAAGTGGAAAGACAGTTTTGTTCCGTGTTTCTTTTGCCTCGAAATCTAAAGCATAGCTGTTCCAAACCCCTTGGTAATCGGTGGTAGATGCTTGCCTGAAATAGGCTTCGGTTATTTTAGCTTTATTTCGCGAAGGGTAATCAACATTCACAATCTGGATCGGAGTCGGTTTTTTATGGACTACTGCAATCTCTCGGATGAGATACTGTTCATTGGTTCTGTTGAGGTCTTCTTCTAAACTCATTCCACGCCGGCTTGTAACACCAGAAGTGGTTGTTCTTTGGTAGACTTTCTTGCTACCAGGATAATTTATCATAGAATCACCATAGTTATTATACTATAATTCCATATTTTTACATACTTTTGAAATGTGGGAAGTTACGGAAGGGGTAAGTGCGCATGCGAAATATGAAAGATTTGTGTATTTTCATGAAATTGCGGTAAAGAAATCTACGGTATACGAAATGCAAGCAAACGTGCTTGAAGTCAAAGACCCTTTTTGAGATAATACTTGTGAGGTGAATACGATGACACAGAAACTAACACAAGATATGATTTTAAACAAAGAATTCCATGTCGATTTCAAAGGATACAGTGCGCTTGAAGTTGATCAATTTTTAGATGATGTTTTAAATGATTATGCAATGTTTGAAACACTTCTTAAAGAACAACACGAGCGTTTAATGAAATATGAAGAATCATTAGCGCAGCAACGTAAGATGTTACTTGAGTATGAAGGCAAATCGCGCGCACAAGGCGACATAACTCCAAACCAATACAGTCACGTTGATGTTCTAAAAAGAATTTCAAAATTAGAGGCTGCAGTCTTCGAAAACCAAGATAAATAGTGTATAATACTCACGTACATGAAAGATAATCGCTGCATTCATAAGAATGTAGAGGAAAGTCCATGCTCGCACAGTCTGCGATGACTGTAGTGTTTGTGTCTGATGAAACCATAAGTCAGAGCATAGAGGCATCTATGACGGCAGATCAATATCCTAAGGCCTTGGCTATGGATGGCGACTTGAAAGTGCCACAGTGACGGAGTCTATTGTGAAAACAGTAGAGTGGAACGCGGTAAACCCCACAAGCGAGAAACCCAAAATTGGTAGGGGAACTCTGACATACAAATTGAAGTATCAAAGAGACGTCTTCGGACGTAGATAAATGATTATCGAAACAGAACATGGCTTAATGATTGTATATGCATTAAAGGAGCGTAAGCTCCTTTTTTTATCCATGTGAACGCATTGTAAAAGTTGGTTTAGATTGTTATAATCGGTATGTATGAAAACAAATAAGTAAAAATATAAGGAAGGTGGGTTAAAGTTGGAAAGAATCGGATCCATTTTAAAAGAAAAACGAATTGAAAAAGGATTGTCACTTGAAGATATGAGTAAAACGACAAAACTTTCAACAATTCAATTGGAAGCGATTGAAGAGGGAAATATTCAGTTTTTTAAGGAAGACCTCTCATACCTCAGCTATTTTGTTCGTTATTATGCAAATGCCTTAGGGGTTAGCTATGATGAACTGCGTGATGATTTGGATGATACCATTCATGCGTATACTGATTCCATTACGGTATCACAAATACAAAAACAAGATGAAATTACAACAAATATAAGAAATAAAGTAAACCCGAATGCAAATGTAAAAGTGCACCGGGCTAAAAAATCACGTCGTTTTGATTTTGGCACAGTCGGTCTCGTCGTGCTTGGGGTTGCAATCGTTACCTTATTTGGTTATTTAGCAATCACATATGTTGTACCGATGTTCGGAAGTACCGATCCCATCGAGAAACCTGTAATTACTGTTCCTAAAGTCGAAGAGGAAGAGAAACCTGCAGAAGGCAGTGGAAATACTGGAGCTGAAACGACTCCGGAAACCAACCCAAATACAACGGTTACTGTCAATCGTACATCCCCAACAGAATATGCAATTGCGGGTTGGGAACAAGGGAAAGATGTCACCCTTGATTTCACATTCAACGCAACTTCTTGGATGCAGTTTGAAGAAGATGGCAAGATTATGACAAGCCCAGCAAGTGGCACATATCCACAAGGTCAGACGGCGAAAGTTACCGTTAAACCAAGTAAGAACAAAAAAATTGAAGTCCAATACGGAGCATTCAAAGGAAATACAATCAAGGTTAATGGCGTAGATTTGGAAATTGACCCAAGCATCGCGCCTGCAGATGTCGTGTTGTTAACCTTTACGTTTATTGAAGGAGCAACGCAATCATGAATTTAGCAAATAAATTGACTGTTTTTAGAATTATTTTAATACCGGTTATTTTACTAATCGAACTTTTCCCATATAGCCAGTTTGGAATTAGTATTCCATACTATACAATTGATCACGTTTCAATTTCACTCAAAAGTATCATCGTCCTCATTGTCTTTATTATAGCGTCACTTACAGATTTTGTGGATGGTTATTTGGCGCGAAGCCGTAACATGGTGACAACATTTGGGAAATTCTTAGATCCAATTGCAGATAAGTTATTGGTGAATACATTGTTCATTCTATTTGCATACCAAGGAGTTGTTCCTGTTGTTGCAGTTATTGTAATGATTTGGCGCGATACTATAGTGGATGCAGTTCGGATGTTATTATCTCAAAAAGGTATGGTAATGGCAGCCGGGTATCTTGGTAAAGTAAAAACTGTAGCTCAGATGCTTGCAATTATTTTTGTTTTACTAAATAACTTACCGTTTGAATTGTTTGGAGTACCGTTCTCATCCATTCTTGTATGGTTTGCAACAATCATGTCACTACTCAGTGGTGCATCATATGTAATTCAAGCACGTTCATATTTAACAGAATCAATGTAGGATTTCAAAGTAAACTCGTGTATTTAAACTAGAGGAGATCACCATGGAAAATGATAAAAGAGATAAGATTTTAGACGAAACACTGAAACAAATTGAAAAACAATTTGGTAAAGGATCTATCATGAAACTCGGCGAACGTAGTGCCGTTGATATTGATGCAATCAGTTCGGGTTCCTTAGCATTAGATGCTGCACTCGGAATTGGTGGTTATCCGAAAGGCCGTATTATTGAAATCTACGGTCCTGAATCAAGTGGTAAGACAACGTTAGCACTTCATGCAATTGCTGAAGTCCAAAAGACCGGTGGGAAAGCCGCATTTATTGATGCCGAGAATGCCATCGATCCTGTTTATGCACAAAATTTAGGCGTAAATATTGACGAGTTAATCCTATCTCAACCGGATTCGGGGGAGCAAGGGTTAGAAATCGTGGATGTATTAGTACGTAGTGGTGCCGTTGATCTTATTGTTGTGGATAGTGTTGCTGCTTTAGTTCCACAAGCTGAGCTTGATGGTGAAATGTCAGATGCACATGTTGGTTTGCAAGCGCGGATGATGTCAAAAGCGATGCGTAAACTTGCAGGTGGTATGAACCGCGGAAACTGTACAGCGATTTTCATTAACCAATTACGTGAAAAAGTGGGAGTCATGTTTGGAAGTCCCGAAACAACACCAGGTGGTCGAGCGCTTAAGTTCTACTCATCGGTTCGCTTAGATATTCGTCGTTCTGAACAGATTAAGCAGGGTACAGATATTGTCGGGAATAAAGCTAATATTAAAGTTGTAAAAAACAAGGTTGCGCCACCATTTAAGGCTGTACAAGTTGAAATCATTTATGGTAAAGGTATTAGTTATACTGGAGAAGTTATTGATTTAGGTGTTGAACACAACATTATCAACAAAAGCGGATCATGGTATTCTTATAATGATCAAAAAATTGGACAAGGTCGTGAAGCAGTTCGTACATATCTTGACGATAATCCAGAAATTAAAAAAGAGGTTGGAGCCCTGGTACGCGATAAAGTATTGCCACCTAAAGAACAATCGGTTGAAAAAGAGTCATAGACTCTTTTTTTTGTTTTATTGCAAACAAGATTATTGATAGCGTACTCTTGGAAGCATTATTTTGACCCTATGAGTGAATTACTATGAAACCTATAAAGTGTAAAATGATACGGTTTTCATCGTGGTGAAGATGGAAACTGTGAATGACGAGCCAATTCAGTATGGGTGGTTTGATTTCTAGTTGTGAAACGCTCCAAAATAAAGTATTATATATATGTTAGTTATCTAACAATTTAATTATTTTAAAGAAGGTAGGGGCAAATAATGGACAATGTAACATTATTCTCCATCATTACCGGTTTGATTGTATTTGTTGTTATGGGGATTGCGATGGTCATCATCAACAAATTAGGAATTAGTCGCTCTAAAAAAGAAGCGAATTCAATTATCAATGACGCAAAAGAAAGAGCAGAAACATTAACTCGTCAAGCACATTTAGAAGCGAAGACGAATGCCTATGAAGTTAAATTAAATGCTGAACGAGAAGCGCAAAAATTACGACAAGAATTACAAGAATTTGAAAGTCGTCTCGAACGCCGTGACGAAAATTTAAATATGCGCGACAAGAATATTGTCACTCGTGATAAAGAGCTACTTGATATGAAACGCGATTTAGAATCTAAATCTGCCAAATTGGACAAGATGGAAGAAGCATTAAATGAACGTACGGAAGTACAACTTAGAGAGCTTGAGCGCGTCGCATCGATGCCTGCTTCAGAAGCTAAAACAGAATTATTTGAAATTGTAGAAAAACAAATGGAACATGAAGTATTGTCATATATCCGTGATCAAGAAGAGGAAGCTCGTTCACGAGCTGATGACATCGCACGTAATATTATATCTCTTGCTATTTCACGCTATGCACAAGAAGAAACTACACAACGTACTTCTACAACAATTACATTACCAAACGAAGAAATGAAAGGCCGTATTATAGGTCGTGAAGGTCGAAATATTCGTGCCTTTGAAAACGCTACAGGTGTTGATTTACTGATTGATGATACACCAGAAGTTATTACATTATCATGTTTTGATCCAATTCGCCGTGAAGTTGCGCGAATGGCTCTTGAAACACTTCTCAGTGATGGGCGTATTCAGCCAGGACGTATTGAAGAAGCGGTTGATAAAGCACGAAAAGAACTGAATACAATTATTTCAAAAACAGGTCAAGATACACTCTTTGAACTTGGTATTAGTAAAATGGATAAAGAAATTGTGAATGTCTTAGGACGTCTCAAATACCGTTATTCATATGGTCAAAATGCACTTGCACATAGTATTGAGGTTGCTAATTTAGCCGGCATGATGGCGGCGGAGTTAGGACTTAACCAAAAACTTGCGAAGCGTGCTGGATTACTCCATGACATCGGGAAAGGTCTCGATTTTGAAATGGAAGGATCTCACGTTGAGCTTGGTGTAAGACTTGCGAAGAAATATAACGAACACCCAATCGTTGTGAATGCAATTGCATCTCACCACGGTGATGTCGATGCAACGAGCGCAATCTCTGTTCTTGTAGCAGCCGCTGACACATTAAGTGCAGCACGACCAGGAGCACGATTCGAATCATTTGAAAGTTATATTCAACGACTCGAAGATCTTGAAGCAATTGCTTCAACGCATGAAGGTGTTCAACGTTCATTCGCAATTCAGGCAGGTCGTGAACTTCGTGTACTAGTAGTGCCAGAAGAAGTTGATGATCTTGGAACTGTTAAGATGGCACGCGAAATTCGTGAGTCAATTGAAGAGAATCTAACATACCCTGGACAAATTAAAGTAACGGTTATTCGCGAACTCCGTGCCTTGGAGCTTGCAAAATAATGCGTATCTTGTTTGTCGGAGATATTGTAGGAGCAAGTGGTCGACAAATTGTTGTTGACCACTTACCTATGTTAAAACAGCAATACAATGTTGATTTCACAATCGCGAATGGTGAAAACAGTGCACATGGTAAGGGGATTACAAAGAAAATTTATAATCAGCTCATCAATGCAGGTATTGAATGTATTACAATGGGAAATCATACGTTTGCGAAACGTGAAATCTTTGATGATTATGAGTCCTGTCCAGAACTGCTGGTTCCTGCGAATATAGATCCAGTTGATTTTGGAAACTACTACAAAGTATATACAGTAAAAGAAAAACGGATTTGTGTTGTTAACCTCTATGGAGAAGCATTCATGAATCGTGTCGGTGGAAGTCCGTATCCTTTTATGGATGATGTTCTCGAACACGTTAAAGCTGATTATTACTTTGTTGATTTTCATGCAGAGTCAACAAGTGAAAAAATGCTTTTTGCAAATGTATATAGCGAAGACATTAACGCTTGTGTTGGGACTCACACGCATGTTCAAACAGCCGATGAACGTTTAATTGGCCGTGTGGCATATATAACAGACGTCGGGATGTGTGGAGCTCGTGATAGTATTATTGGTCGTGATGTTGAAGAACTCTACCACAATGTTATTTTGGGTGAAAAAACCCGTTACACTGTTGCAAGCGGTGATCCATTCTTGAATGCAGTGGTCATTGATATCGACGATATAACCATGGAATCAAAATCAATTCAACGCATTGCCATTTAAGCATCTTCGGATGCTTTTTTTATTGGTGTTCGATGATAAATTACGTATAATAAGAAAAACGGAGGTATACTAATGCAATATAATCAACGATTTACACTAAATCATGGTGACACCATTGGGTTTTTCTCACCATCTTCGCCAATCACAGCAACCGTTCCGCCACGTTATGAAACTGCAAAACAGTATTTGCGTTCTAAGGGGTTTAAAATCAAAGAAGGTAAATTGACAGGGAAACAGGATTTCTACCGCTCTGGTACGATACAAGAGCGTGTAGCTGAATTTAATGCGCTTTTAAGAGATCCAGAAGTTCGCTGTATCATGTCAACGATTGGCGGTTTTAATTCTAACGCCATGCTTCCATATATTGATTACGATGCCTTTCGCGCTGATCCTAAGATAATTATTGGATATTCCGATGTAACAGCCGTATTGTTTGCATTGTATACGCAAACGGGAATTCCTACATTTTACGGTCCAGCAGTCGTACCCTCTTTTGGCGAGGTAGAGCCATTTAAGGGACTAACATATCATTATTTTGAACAGGTTTTGATGCATAGTGAGTTACCCATTGCGTTGGTTAAACCCGAAGTGTGGACCGACGAGCGAAAGCCCTGGCATCTTCCTTATGATCAAAAAAAAGAAAACAATAATTCATGGACGATTATTAATCCTGGGAATGCCCGTGGACGTCTTATAGCTGGAAATTTGAACACAATGCAAGGAATTTTCGGAACTCAATATATGCCAGAGATTAAACAAGGTGATATATTGTTGATTGAGGATTCCATGAAAGATGCCATGACCGTAGAACGTTCATTTGCGCTTTTGAAAAACGCTGGTGTATTTGAGCGTATTGGTGGTTTAATGTACGGAAAACATGAACTCTTTGATGATCAAGGAACTGGACGGAAGCCAATTGATATCCTTTGCGAAGTCATTGGAGACCTTCCCGATATTCCGGTAATTGATGGGGTTGACTGTAGTCATACGCATCCCATGTTTACACTTCCCATCGGTGCTGTTGTAGAAATTGATACTGAAAAAGAAACCCTCGAAATCATATCTTATTAAGATAAAAAAAATAGAATACCCGTTCTTGTCGGGTATTTTTTAATGAACTTAAGCCGTTAGTAGTGTATAATAGAAATAACGAATTCACACTTAATACATAAGAATGTTTAAAAAGGAGATTTTTTTTATGGACAAAATTAAATTCCTCGCACTAGGAGGACTTGACGAAGAGGGAAAAAACCTAAATATCGTTGAGATAAATGACGACATGTATATTGTCGATGCAGGATTGAAATATCCCAAAAGTGATCAATTAGGAGTTGAAGAAGTAATTCCTGATTTATCCTATATCAAAAAGAATAAGAACCGTGTTCGTGCTATTTTCATTACGCACGGTCATGACGATGTGGTAGGTGCATTACCATACTTACTAAAAGAAGTAAAAGCACCAGTATATACAACACCATTGGTTGCGAATATCATCGAAGACGATTTACGTGCGCGTAAAGTTAAAAACGTTAAGATTTTTAGAATTAAACGCGATAGTAAATTTAAAGTTGGAAGCCGTCAGATGATTTCATTTGGTGTTACCCATTCAATTCCAGATTCATTTGGATTAGCCATTGCTTCTGATCAAGGGTATATCGTGTTTGCAAGTGAATTCATTATTGACTTCAATATTCAAAATAAAGGATTTACGACTGAGCTTGCAAACATCTCAGATATTGGGAAAAAAGGTGTTTTCTTACTTGCTGCCGAATCAGGATATGCAAAACATGAAGGATTTACGTCCCCACATCACCGTACTAGCCGACGTTTAGAACGTGTATTTGAAAATACCGATAACCGTATCATTGTAACGTTGTATGAACAAAACATTTTCCGTTTCATTGAAACAATCGAAATGGCTCAAAAATTTGGCCGTAAAGTGTTTATTTACGGTGATGCTCAAAGACGATTGATTACACACATCGAAAAACTAAATTACTATAAGATGCCAGAGAATATTGAAATTGATACTAAAGAATTCGACAATACGGACGAAAATGTTGTGATTATCGTGTCAGATGTCGGTCCAAATGTATTCCGTAAAATGGCGAAAATTGCGATGGGCGAAGATTTAAAAATTGAAGTCCGTGATACAGACAGTGTCATTGTCGCATCACCAGAAATTCCTGGAACCGAACAAGAAGCAGGGTTGATGATTAATGAACTCTATAAAGATGGTGTTCAAGTCACAACAATGAGTTACAAAGAAGTACTTGCAATGCACGCATCTGTTGAAGATATCAAAATGATGATTTCATTATTAAAACCGAAATATTATGTACCTGTAAAAGGTGAATATCAACACTTAGTTGCGAACGCAAATATTGCGGTAGAAATGGGCATCAGCGCTGGGAACATTGTGATTCTTGATAATGGTCAAGTGGCTACTTTTGAAGAAGGTCGTTTAAAATCAACCAAAGAAGTAATCAAACTTGAAGATGTTCTCATTGATGGTAAAGACCATTTAGATACATCGGGGCTTGTTCTTCGCGATCGACAAATTCTTGCGACCGATGGAACAATCATTGTAGGTGTTGTCATCAACAATAAAACAAAAGAAGTTCTTGGAGGTCCAGACATTCAATCACGCGGTGTTATCTACCTTAAAGATGCAGACAATGTTATGAGCGAAGTTGGAACTATTCTTGAAAATACCATTGCGAAGTTTAAAGAAGAACGACGTTATACCAATGTCGATGCCCGTAACGAAGCGCGTGATTTAATCGCAAAATATATCTTTAAACAAACTGGAAAACGACCAATGATTCTTCCAGTCATTATTGAAATTAACGTTTAAAAAGGGGGACCATTGTGGCGGCTAAGAAAAAAAGAAAAACAAAAGCAAGTATAGCGAGACAAAATGAATTGATTCGCTTTCTCGTATCGATCGCGACAATCGGATTCTCGGTTATCGGATATTTCCGATATGGAATAGTTGGTGAAATTATCGATAACACCATGCGTGTCGTCGTAGGGCAATATACGTTTCCGTACTACATTCTCATTACTGGAATTGCATTCGTTGCGATGGTGAAACCAAAACAGTTTTCCCAATCCATAAGCTTTTGGTTAGGGATTAGTTTACTGATGGTATCTTTGATATTAACCGTATCATTATCCTTCAATCAAGATTTGGTTGGGTGGCCAATAATTGTGGATTACTTTACGAGTGTTCCGAAGATTTTTATGAATTATAATCAACCTGCATATGGTGGGATTATTGGTGCAATTTTATATGGTGGTTTGTCATTTCTCGTTGCACGGGAAGGTGTCATTGTAATTATCTTTGTCTTTTCAATCTCTGCGTTAGCGTTACTCTTTTCACCGCAACAAATTGTGGATACGGCAAGCAAAGGGACAGAAAAAACAAGTTCATTCTTTGGGCGTCGTAAAGAAAAACGAGAAGCGAAGCAACTTGAAAAAGAAGCTAAAAACGCGGCAACCGTTGAAGATATGATCGCGAAAAATTATGTTGAACCAGATGTTCGAGCTGGATTCATGTCGTTAGAAGATGCTTCAAACCAACAACCGCGTCAACATACCGGAAGTTCATTGTTTGTAACGTTGGATGATGACATGCAGTATGAATCGATAAGTAACGAAGATTCTGTCAAGGTATTAGATACACCTACTTCAGAGACACGGGAAATTGTGGATTCTGTAACGTTACCGTCTTCTGATGCGACTACATTACGTGAAAATGTCAAAAATGATAGTGATCAGAGACCTTTAAACTACGACAATTATCGAGTACCGCCGGTCACATTGCTTGAAACGGCGAAAGTTAACAATCGCTCTAACGCAAATGCAACAAGTGCAAAAAACAAAGCTGATCGCTTAATCAATGTACTGAAACAGTTTGGTATAGAAGCGACGCTTATTGATATTCATATCGGACCCGCAGTTACAAAATTTGAACTCAAACCAGATAGCAACGTGAAAATATCAAAGATTTCATCAATCCAAGATAATTTGATGATGGAACTTGCTGTTAAAACCTTACGCATTGAAGCGCCAATTCCTGGAAAGAGTGCAGTTGGAATTGAAATTCCAAATGTTGAAATGATCCCAGTTAAAATGAAGGAAGTTATTAACCAATCGCCTAATTTTGCGGATAAAGATAACATCAACGTCGCACTAGGAAAAGACTTAATGGGAAAACCGATTACTGTCGCCCTGAATAAAATGCCACACCTTTTGGTTGCTGGAGCGACGGGTAGTGGTAAGTCTGTATGTATGAACTCTATCATTACGTCAATAATTCTCAATAAAAAACCAGATGAGCTTAAGCTGCTGTTAGTGGATCCTAAAAAAGTAGAGTTTACACCCTACATGGATATTCCTCATTTAATTGGGCCCGTTATTTCAGACCCAATGCAAGCATCGATGGCTTTAAAGGTTATCGTTGACGAAATGGAAGAACGTTATGATACATTCTCTAAAGTGGGTGTCCGTAATATTGGATCTTACAACGAGAAGGTAAAATTACACCCCGAAGAAAATCGACCATTCATGCCTTGGATTGTTGTTATCATCGATGAGTTAGCAGATTTAATGGCCGTTGCGGGAAAAGATGTTGAAACCAGTATTCAACGAATTACACAACTTGCACGTGCTGCTGGTATACATCTCATCGTTGCGACACAAAGACCATCAGTGGATGTTGTAACTGGTGTTATTAAAGCAAATATTCCGTCACGCATTGCATTTGCGGTTTCAAGTTCGATTGATTCAAGAACAATTCTTGATACAGTAGGTGCTGAGAAACTATTAGGTTATGGGGATATGTTATACATTCCTATGGGAGAACCCAACCCCGTACGAGTTCAAGGTGTATATGTAAGTGATGATGAAGTGCGTCGAATCGCTGAGAAAGCAAGCATGCAAGCAAAACCACAATATGACGATGCATTTATCCGTCTTGATGGTGTTGAAGGAAATAATGGATTTATTCAATCAAATGAAGATCCATTGTATGAAGAAGCTTATGAATTTGTTGTCAAAGAACAACGCGCTTCAACTTCCTTGCTACAACGTCGCTTTAAAGTTGGTTATAACCGTGCAGCAAACCTTATTGATGCTCTTGAACAAAATGGTATCATTGGCCCTGCAAATGGAAGTAAGCCACGTGATGTTTACAAACAAACGTCTATAGAAACAGAATAACTCACGAAATAAGTGAGTTTTTTTGTTTCTACATACAAAAAAAACTGACCGTAGTCAGTTTGATTTTATTTTAAAAATGATTGAATTGTAGTGAGGACTGCGTCACGATCAAGTTTAATTGCTTCGTCTTTATTACGCTCTTTAAATTCAACTTGATTGTTTTCAACATCACGACCAACGGTAATTCGTAATGGGATACCAATTAATTCCATGTCATTAAATTTGACGCCGGGACGTTGGTTACGATCATCAAGAAGTACTTCAATTCCTGCTTGTGTTAACTCGTTGTAAAGATCAGTTGCATAAGCCATATGTTCATCACTCTTGCTATTGATGACAACAATTGAGACATGATATGGTGCTAAATTGATTGGCCAAATGATTCCGTTGTCGTCATGACTTTGTTCAACGATAGCAGCCAAAGTACGACCTAATCCGATTCCATAAGAACCCATATATACATCTTGAAGTTTATTGTTTTGGTCAAGATATTCTAGGTTCATTGCCTTTGAATATTTAGTTCCTAACTTAAAGGTATTTCCTACTTCAATTCCTTTTGAGAATGTGAGGACACCAGTGCCATCAGGGTTTGGGTCGCCTTCTTTAACATTAGATACGTCAACAATATGTGTCGCTTCGAAATCTGAGTGGTTAGCATTGATGAAGTGGAAGTCGTTTTCGTTAGCTCCAACAGTGAAGTTACGTAAGCCTTCAATTTCTTTATCAACAACAATATCAATATCGAGACCGATTGGACCTGCAAATCCAACATTAGCATTTGTAATGCGTTGGACATTTTCAAAGTCAGCAAGTTCAACTTCAGTTGCACCATAGATTTTGGAGAGTTTTGTTTCGTTTACATCACGATCGCCTAAAACGCATACAGCCACGAACTTATCGTCAAGACGGTAAATAAGAGTTTTAACGAATGTTTTGACATCTTGGTTTAAAAATGCGGATACTTCTTCGATTGTTTTTGCATTGGGTGTGTGTACTTTTTCTAGAGATTTGAAATCTTCAGTACTTACGATACGTGATACGTTCGCAGCAACTTCTAAATTGCTTGCAAAACCTGTATCTTCGCCAAGTACAAGGATATCTTCTCCAATTTCAGTAACTGCTTGGAACTCTTCTGAGAGAAGACCACCCATAATTCCAGTATCCGCACGCACAATACGATAATCTAAGCCAACACGATCAAATATACGTTTGTAAGCTTCAAACATTGCATCGTAGGAGTCGTTTGCATCTTCCAATGTTGCATCGAATGTGTATGCATCTTTCATCACAAATTCACGCACACGAATAAGTCCAAAACGAGGACGGGCTTCATCACGGAATTTAGTTTGGAATTGGTATAGACTAAATGGCATATCTTTATATGATTTAATTTTCATCTGTGCTGCTTGAGCAAAGAGTTCTTCATGAGTCGGTCCTAAAACGAACGGTTTTTGGTAGCGATCTTTCAATGTAAACATACTTGAACCAATGATGTCACGACGGCCTGATGCAATATAGACATCTTCTGGGATTAGAGTGGGCATAGTCATTTCCATAGAACCAATGCCATTCATTTCTTCACGAATGATAGTTTCAATTTTATCTTTTACACGAAGTCCTAACGGCATATACATATACACACCTGATGAGCTTTTTTTGATAAATCCGGCACGTACAAGTAGGTTACCACTTGTTGAATCTTCGTCTTTTACATCCTCGCGTAGGGTGTAAAAGAAACTTTTACTTAATTTCATAGTTCACCTCGAATTGTTTCTTTTATAGTATAGCATGAAACGTATTTCTATCCTATATTAAAAGTGCTATTTAAGTGCGTTTAGACGGATAATAATGTGTTTTGTACACAACGATTAGTAGTAGGATATCGGGTGGATAGCGGTTACAAATCTTGTGGTTTGGACAAATTGTGATATAATATAAATGCCTAGAAGGAACTAATATTTTTCCGACACTTTGATATAAGGGAGTTCGGATGTACTTGCGGCAGCGTGAAAACTAGCTACGTGTTAGAATCCCAAACCAAGAGACAGAACACCCACCTGTAAGAAACAGGGGACAATATCAACCTTCTGGGTTTTTTTATGTTTAAGAAGGAGTCTGGGGTTGTTTTTACCCACTAAACAGTATAGAATATAGATATAAATTAGTTTAATAAGGATGGTGAAACCATGTTAAGTATTCTTGAAGCGAACACAACTCTCATCAGTATTGGATGGGTGTTACTTGGAGCAGTTATTGGAGGAATCGCAACTTTCTTCATAACAAAACATATGTTTGAAAAACAAATTAAAGAAAATCCACCAATCAACGAAAAAATGATTCGTGCAATGTATATGCAGATGGGGCGTAAGCCTTCTGAAGCGCAGATTCGTCAAATTATGAAATCGATGGGTCAATAGAAAACACAGGCGACTGTGTTTTTTCATTAAAATGAAAAAGAAAATCCTAAAAGTTTTATTGGTGGTTGCCTTAACTGTTTCGGCGGTTACGGGATGGGTTGTATACCAAGGTTACGAAGAATATACGCGAGCGATTGCGGAGCGTCCTGTTGCGCAAATGTTTGCGGATGAAATGGCAGAGGATGATTTTGTTTATGCTGATCAATTACCTGAAATGTTGAAGGCAAGTGTTATCGCAACTGAGGATGCACGCTTCATGACACGCTGGACAACGTTAGATTATATCGCGCTTTCGCGAGCAACGTTACGAAATATCCAGAATCTTGGTTATGTTGAAGGTGGCAGTACAATCCCACAACAAATTGCAAAGAATTTTTATTTTGGCGATGAAATGACGCTTCGACGCAAAGTTGCCGAATATTTTGTCGCGCGTGATATGCTAAAAGCTTTTAGTAAAGAAGAAATCCTAGCAATTTATATTAATATGAATTACTATGGCGATGGTTATGATGGTTTGGAAGCAGCGACACATGGCTATTTTGGTGTCGATCCAATTAATTTAACAGATGCCCAGGCAACAATACTTGCAGGTATTCCGCAAGCGCCGTCGCATTATCAACTCAGTACAAATTATGATGGTGCGAAAGCACGACAGCGACACGTACTTAATCGACTTGTTAAAACGAACGTCATTACTGAAGCACGTGCTCAAGAAATTTACGATACCGATATTTACGGAGGTTAACATGAAAAAAAGAATGATTAGTGGAATTAAACCCACCGGACAATTAACGTTAGGAAACTATATTGGCGCTTTGAGACCTTTTGTCCAATCTCAGGAAGAGTACGATGTGAATGTGTTTATTGCAAACTTGCATTGTATTACAATGCCGATTGATCCCCAAGAACTTGAGACAAACCTCAAGGATGCCTTGTTATTCTATTTAGCAAGCGGATTAGACCCCGAGAAATGTACCATCTTTTTACAAAGTGATGTGAAAGAAATTGCACAACTAGGTTTTATTATGTCTTGTGTAACACCGATGGGTGAATTAAATCGAATGACTCAATATAAAGACAAAAAAGATACAGGAATGTCACTCAGTGGTGGATTTTATACATATCCGACACTAATGACCGCGGATATTGTGATTCACCAAGCAGATTTAGTACCAGTGGGTGAGGACCAAAAGCAACATGTAGAGCTTGCACGTAATACTGCTGAACGATTTAACAATCGCTTTGGTGATACGTTTGTAATTCCAGAACCTGTCATTGCAAAAGTTGGAAGTAAAATTATGTCACTTCAAGACCCAACGAAAAAGATGAGCAAGTCAGACACTGAGGGCGAAAAAGGCGTTATTTATCTTCGAGATGATCTTAAATCAGCTCGTAAAAAAATTATGTCTGCAGTAACCGATTCACTTGGTGTTGTGAAATATGATGTTGAGAATCAACCTGGAGTGTCAAACTTACTTACCATTTATGCAGCTTTAGAGAATATTTCAATTCCTGAAGCAGAAGCGCAATTTAAGGACTCGCAATATGGTGGATTCAAAAAAGCAGTGGCAGATCGTGTTGTTGCAGAGTTGGAAATGCTCCAGACAGGCTATGAGAAATTTAACCAAGGAGAATACCTTGCTGAAGTACTCGAAAAAGGTGCAAAGGCAATGCGTCCAACAGCGAAAAAGACGCTTGAAGACGTCCAACGTAAAATGGGTTTAGATTGGTTGTAACATAATATCACACACCAATCTAACGCAAAAAACACTATGAAATAAAGGCTTTACACGTTATAATGATAAGTAAAAGAGGAGGTCTCTTATGATTGTACTATACTCATCTCCTGGATGTGCGTCGTGCCGCAAAGTGCGACAATGGCTAAAAGAACGTAATCTCAAGTTTATTGAGAAGAACATTTTCACATCTATGTTGAGTGAAAAAGAAATTAAACATCTTTTGATGCGTAGCGAAAATGGAACTGAGGACATTATTTCCAAACGCTCAAAAGTTATGCAAGAATCACAAATCGATCTTGATGCATTATCAATTAATGAATTAATCGTTTTCATACAAAGACATCCTTCAATTCTTAAAAGACCAATCGTTATGAATGAAAAAACTTTCTTGGTAGGGTATGATGAAGAGGAAATCGATGCATTTTTACCGTCTGAAATGAGACAGGCGCATCGTATTTCTATGGAAACAGCATCTGAATTATAAGCAATAGAAAGTTGGTATTATGAAAGTATTAGTAGGTTTATCAGGGGGCGTCGATAGCGCAGTCGCTGCTCACTTATTGAAGTCGCAAGGACACGATGTTACTTGCGCTTTTATGCGTAACTGGGATTCGTTTGCCAATAATGATATTATGGGAAACCCAACAATTATGGACGATATGTGTACACAGGAAGTTGATTATGCAGATGCAAAACGAGTTGCCGATCATTTAGGTCTACCATTGCTTCGCGTCGATTACGTCAAAGAATACTGGGACAATGTCTTTTCCTTCTTTCTAGCAGAAACAGAACGAGGACATACTCCTAATCCAGATATTCTTTGTAACCGATATGTGAAATTTGACTCATTCTATGATTTTATGGATAAGAATGGCTTTGATATGCTTGCTACAGGTCACTATGCAGTAACAAAAGAAGGCAAAATGTTTAGAGCTGAAGATCAAAACAAAGATCAAACATACTTCTTAAGTCGAGTAAAACCTGAAGTTTTACCACGTGTTATGTTTCCATTGGGTGAGCTTAATAAAGAAGAGGTTCGCAAAATTGCAGTAGAGTTAGATTTACCAGTGGCTACCAAAAAAGATTCAACTGGAATCTGTTTTATTGGGGAACGTGAATACCGTGATTTCTTAAAGAATTATCTTAAAGATTCGGAAGGATCAATTGTTGAAGTTGATTCAGGCAAGGAAATTGGTCGTCACCAAGGCGTCATGTTCTATACAATTGGGCAACGTCATGGATTGAACATTAATACATCAGTTGGACCATTCTTCGTTGTTGGAAAAGACCTTTCAACGAATACAATCTATGTTGGTAAAGGATCAGACCATCCAATGCTCTTTGCCTCAAAAGCAGAAATTGCTGAAATGAATTGGTTCACAGATAAACCCAAAGAAACAATGGATGCAACGGCAAAATTCCGTTACCGTCAAAAAGACTTGAAAGTTCGTATTTCATGGCTGGACGACACCCGCATTGAAGTAACGATGTTAGAAGATGTAAAATCTGTAACATTGGGACAAGAAGCAGTATTTTATCTTGGTGATGAGGTACTTGGTGGTGGACGCATTGATCGAGTCTTTGACATACATGGTAAAGAAGTTAAGTATGACTCACGTCTCGCTTAATCAATCAAATAAAAATGCTATCTTTACGCTTAAGGAGACCTTGGGTGTATTGGCACATTACTTTGTGGGTATGCAATTTGCATATCCACTTTTAGGAATGTGGGTGTCCTTGGACATATTTAAAACTAAGACACTTGATTCAAGAATTACAATCATGATGTTACTCATAGGATGCATCGGTATGCTGTATCTCATCCGTAGACCATTTAGACTGTTAATTAAGGATTTTAAGCTACGATGGCGTTATATAAGCCAGCAAATTGTGATTGGGACTATAATTCTTATCATCGTAAATCTCTTAATAAATTGGATAATACAGTTCTTTTGGGGGAGTGGCGCAGTGGCAACGAATCAAAAACTCGTATATGTAAAACTTGCGCATACCCCAATAAGTGCATTTATTTCAATTGTATGTGTAACCCCATTGGTGGAAGAAATTGTATTTCGCGGTGTATTATATCAAAAGCTAGGGTTTGAAAGTTCCCAACGTATTGGAATCGTCATATCTTCATTGTTATTTGGGTTGTTACATGCTATGCCCAGTGAAAGTGTTGGTGTCTTATGGCTTTTCCCGATATACGTGATCCAATATACGGTTATGGGATTTCTACTTGCTAAATATACTGCAAAAACAGATACAATTTTTACTTCAATTGGTATACATTTTTTGAATAACTTGATAGGCTATATAGGAATAATACTAATGATAGGATGAGGGAAAATATGGAGCAAACGGTTAAAGGCGTCGTCGATTCAGCGATTTTTGTAAATGAGCAATCTGGATTCGGAATCTTCAGAATTGTTCTTTTTAATACGAACCAAAAACCCTTAACAATCAAAGGCCCAATCAGTGCCTTGGAACTAGAATCATTCTATGAATTTTCAGGTACCTATCGTGAAGATCCTCGCTTTGGTATGCAATTTGCGGTTAGCGCATATAAGAAGATGATGCCTCAAGATCGTGATTTCATCATTCGTTATTTGAGTGGTCCGAATTTTCCAGGTGTTGGACAAAAGTCCGCTGAAGCACTTGTAGATAAGTACGGGGCAACGATTTTGGATGATATAAGAAATAGTTCTGATTTTACGATTGAATGCAAAGGTATAACACAAGGCAAAGCTGAGATGATTATGGAAAAAGTTAGGTATCAAGATCCAATTGAAGATGCCGTAGCCTTTTTGATTGCAAATGGACTTGGAAATAAGCAAATTATTAAAATTACTAAAGCATATGGTGAGGAGTCTGTTCCTTTAATTAAGAGTAATCCGTATCGGCTAGTCTATGATATTGATGGTATTGGATTTAAAACTGCCGATAAAGTAGCGATGTCATTAGGATATGATATGGATGATCCGAATAGAATTGAAGCACTGATGCTTGATCGCTATAAAACCATCGCATTTGGTCAAGGAGATAGTTTCATTTCGCGAGCGCAACTTATAGAAAGCATTCGTCCATCGGAGTTAGAACGGGCTGAGATTGCGATTGACGCACTCATAGAGCATGGGGAACTCGTTGAAGATGAAGCCCGTCTTTACCACTATACGCAATATGAAAGTGAGACTTATGTTTCGGATTTTTTAAAAGAATTCAACTACCCAGCGGATGAATTTTTGCTCGATGATATTGATGAGAAAATCGATGCGGTTGCGCAAGATTTGCGAATAGATTTTGATGATGTTCAGTTAAATGCTATAAAAGAATTTATGGCATCCAATATGATGATTTTGACAGGGGGCCCGGGAACTGGTAAAAGTACACTATTATCCGGAATCGTGACGTTACTTCAAAAAAACATGCCATGGTTACAGATAACGTTGTGTGCCCCAACAGGACGTGCAGCGAAGCGCATGGAAGCTCTAACGAATGTACAAGCATCGACAGTTCATTCGGCACTTCGATGGGATTTAGAATCCAATCAGTTTGGTATGCATGAGGACAATCCACTCGAGGCTGACATCTTAATTGTTGATGAATTCTCGATGGTTGATATTTGGTTGTTTTCAAATCTTCTAAAAGCAAGTGGTCGTGTTAAAAAGTTTCTATTCGTTGGTGATCAAAATCAGCTACCATCTGTAGGGAGCGGATTTGTATTGGGTGACTTGATTGCATCCAAAGCCATTCCAACTATTGAGTTGGAACGAAACTATCGTCAAGAATCGGGCTCTGAAGTTATCGATCTTGCGGTAAATATGAATCAAGGTATTTTTGAAGTGGAATCGTATCATCGCGATGTTAAATTCTTTGATGCACGTTATGGAAGTGTGAAGGACATTGTCCTCAAACTCGTGGATCAGGCATTATCCAAGGGTTATAGTTTGCAGGATATTCAAGTTCTGGCGCCTATGTATGACGGCATCGCGGGGATTGATAACCTAAATCATTTCCTTCAAAAAATGTGTAACCCAGAGAGCATCTCGAAACCACAACACATGGTGGGAACGCGAATTTTTAGAGAGGGGGATAAAATTCTTCAACTCAAAAATCAACCGGATGATTTTGTTTTTAATGGTGATATCGGAACGTTAGTCGAAGTAGATGCCAAATATATGGTTGTTGATTTTGATGGCAATTTTGTCGAATATGAGCCTTCTAATTTTATCAACATTACACATGCATATGCGATGAGCGTTCATAAAGCACAGGGTAGTGAATATCCGATTGTAATTCTTGTTGCAGTATCTGATTTTTATCGAATGTTGTCACGTCGCTTGTATTATACTGGTGCAACCCGATCATCGAAATCATTGATTTTGGTCGGTGAATATGATGCTTTTAGAAGAGCCGTTGATAATCATCAA
Source organism: Erysipelothrix aquatica (assembly GCF_009828825.1). GTDB lineage: Bacteria > Bacillota_I > Bacilli_A > Erysipelotrichales > Erysipelotrichaceae > Erysipelothrix > Erysipelothrix aquatica_A. The sequence continues at coordinate 151,653 of NZ_WTTA01000001.1, forward strand.
GAATCCAAAAGACAAACATATCTTAAAGAGCGAATGGAAGCTAAATAAAAGAGTTACACGAACTGTGTAACTCTCTTTTTTTATTTTTGTGCTTTTAATTCATCGAGAATGCCTTGGAGAAGAATGACTTCTTCGCTTGGCGCTGCAGGTGCTTCTTCGGTAACCTCTGCTTCTTGTTTTTTCGAGAACTTATTAATTGCTTTGATAGCGACGAAGATACTCATTGCAATGATTAAGAAATCAATCGTTGTTTGAATGAATGAACCGTAGTTTAATGTCAACGGATTCGTTGGATCCGGTCTTAAAGGAATGTTTAATGAAGCAAATGATCCACCACCCGTGACAACTCCAACTAAAGGCATAATAATATCATTGACTAAAGAGGTAACAATTTTCCCGAATGCACCCCCAATAACAACCCCAATTGCCATGTCGAGAACATTTCCCTTCATTGCAAATTCTTTAAATTCTTCTAGAAATTTTTTCATGTAATCCTCCTCCTTATAATTACTTGAAATTTCAAATACTAACTTAATACTATCAAATATAGGACCGATACTCAAAGGATATGAAATAAAAATTAAATACGGTTCACAGGTAGATTCTATGGTATGATAATCACATTAGAAAGAAGGATCTTATAATGAATGAATCAACAATTATGAACTATTTTAAAGCGATAAGCGCTATTCCTCGTGCTTCTTTCAACGAAAAAGGCATGCATGACTATCTCGTAAATTTCGCCAATGAGCGCGGACTTAAAGTTATTACTGACGCAATGTGGAATGTAATTATTTTAAAACCGGCATCAATTGGTTATGAAAACGCACCATCGGTAATGCTGCAAGGTCATACTGACATGGTTGCAGAAAAAGATAGCAGTAGTGCTCACAATTTCGAAACAGATGGTTTAGAACTTTATGAAGAGGATGGCTTTCTCAAGGCAAAAGGGACAACATTAGGAGCAGATAATGGTGTTGCGGTTGCATACATGTTAGCACTTCTTGATGATAAGAATGCGAAACACCCAGCATTGGAATGTGTCTTCACGGTTCAAGAAGAAACAGGATTAACAGGGGCTGAGAAAATTGATGTGTCGATGCTCGAATCACGTTTAGTGATTGGTCTTGACTCATCGGGTGAATCAGAAATTTATGTATCATCTTGTGGTGGTGCACGTGCAGTTTTAAATCGTGATGTTACATTTGAGAATAAGACAATGAATACAGTAACTGTAGCAATTACGGGTCTTTTCGGTGGTCACTCTGGTGGCGAAATTGACAAAGAACGTGGAAATGCTAACAAAATTGCAGGTATACTGATGTATCGTGCAGCTCAAATGATGGATGTTCGTGTTGTAGCCTTTGCAGGTGGCGATAAAATGAATGCCATCACACGTGAGGCAACGTTTACACTTGCTGTTGAAGATATCGCTGCGTTCAAAGCATTTTATGAAACAGCAACACAGGAGTTTAAGTTGCAATATGCAGCTAGTGATGCGGGATTAACGTTTACCCTAACTGAGGGTAAAACGGATGTAGTTCTAGATGAAGATGCATCTCGTGCAGTGATCACATCATTATTTATGCTCCCATACGGAGTCATTCAAATGAGTAAAGATATCGAAGGGCTTGTTATTACATCAAGCAATATCGGTAAAGTATCCCTCACTGATAGTACTTATGAAGTTCAGATGTCAGTCCGTGCTACTCAAGCATTTGTAAAGGATACGGTACTTGCACAAGTTGATTGGATTGGTAAACAATGTGGCATGATGTCTGAGTTCTCTGCGAAGTATCCAGGATGGATGTATGATCCTCAATCAAAATTCCGTGAGTATACAGAAGAAACTTATCGAAACTTGCGAGGCGAAGTAATGAAACATGAGGCAACTCATGGTGGTATGGAACTGGGAATTTGGAGCGATAAACTACCAGGATCAGATATTGTTAGCTTTGGTCCAATTATGTATGATATTCATACACCTTTGGAAAGACTTGATATTGGCTCATTTGAGCGTACATATGAATTTTTAGTGGTCTTGTTAGAAGGACTCAGCAATTACTAAGCACAAAGCCCTCAGAGTTGTCTGAGGGCTTTTCCATATCAATACACCGAGTTCAAAGAATGTGGTATTATAGATTATATGGAGGAAGAATCATGTCCAGTAAATTAAAGTTTAAATCCTTTGGAAGTGGTACAGTTTTGAAATTGGAAGATGTTCCAGATGAGGTATTCGCGAATCAAATTATGGGTGAGGGATACGCTATTGATCTTACTTTAGGTGAAATCTATGCTCCCGTTGATGGTGAGGTAAATATGTTATTTCCTACAGGCCATGCCATAGGTTTTATTTGTGATGATGGTTCAGAGTTTATCATCCACTTGGGAATTGATACCGTTTCATTAAACGGAAAGGGATTTGAAACAATGGTTGAAATCGGTGAATATGTTAAACAGGGGCAGCTAATTTCGAAGATGGATTTGAATTTCATTAATGAAAAGGGGTATAGCACAATTAGCCCCATAGTTTTTACGACGGGGCAGAAAATTAAACTGGTTGCCGAGGGAAAACAAGTTAACTATGGTGAATCCGACCTGTTCAAATTTGTCTAATTGCATTTTTCTCTACTAAAATTAAATTGTGCTAATTTTATTAACTTTAATTGGAAATTCTATTGATTTATCAGCCCATTTGGATTATTATAGTTAAGCAATGCCCGAGTGGTGAAATCGGTAGACGCACTGGACTCAAAATCCAGCGAGGTAAAACTCATGACGGTTCGAGTCCGTCCTCGGGCACCATTTGATAAATAATAACTCTGAACTTTAACTAATTCAGAGTTTTTTTGTATTTATGGAAAGGGGATAAAATGCTAAGAAAGTTACTTAGGATGCTGATATCTGAACATGAAATGTATGAATTTAACGTTTCAGGTTTAACAGTTAGAGAGTTTGCCAAAAAATACGGGCTTCCACCGACAACTATTCAGAAAATCAGACATACGTCAAATGATAGCGTATCTTCTCATAGCATAGACGTGTTATTACAGCAAATGAATGTGTCACTTGTAGACATTATAAATATGGTGAATATATTGATCCAGATGTAACTATCGAAAATGACGATTAAGCAAAAAAAGAGCTATTAAGATCCTGAACTTACGAGGGTTCAATTTTGCAATCTTACAAAGGACTGCAATCCTTAGTAAAATCGAACCACTATTGATAGTAATATTTTTTACAAATACATTCAAAATAGTAGTTTTAAACAAGCACCTTTTTGTCTGGACCGTTGTCAATAAACTGGACAGTAATTAGGAAATTAATTGATTAAATTCAAGTTCTTTTTCGTCTGGGGATAGCCAATCGTTGTACGAATGAGGTCTGAATGGGTTATAGAAACCATTAATATAAGAGAACAGACATTTCTGGCAGTCTTCTGTTTCTAAAAATGAGCGTCGATTTGTTTCTTCATGTTTTAAATATTTGAAAAATGATTCTACAACTGCATTATCCCAAGGATATGGCTTTTTTGAGAAGGATTGTACTACGTTATATTCATCCATTACTTTTCTTACTTCAAAGGAGCGATACTGTGAAGCGCGATCAGAATGGAAAAGTAAATTTCCTTGAGGTTTTCTTACATTAGATGCATCATAGAAAACATCAAGTATTAAGGTCGAATTCATTCGATTATAAAGCTTCCATGCAATGATTTTACGAAAAAAATCCATAATCACGCAAAGATAACGAAATCCTTTAGACGTTTAAATATAAGTAAAATCACTAACCCATACTTTACTGAGTTCTTATGGAGTGAATTCTTGATTCGAATCGATACTGCTTTTTCGCGTCAAAGAAGTTGTAAGATATTTAGAATACAATGGGTATAAATATAACAAATTTTCACTGTTTAATTTATAAATATAATAATTGAAAGCATAAAACAGACAAGCTACGTAAACCTATACGTCTCATTAGAATCTGTATTCTTATTCGGATCTAGTTTACATATTTTGCTGTCTCTAAATGTATACAAATCGTGTCTTATCGACTACATAAATGGATTCATGCATTGAATTAACAAAATATGTCTGTTCAGAGGTGCCACAGACACAAATAGTAAACTGATTTTGATATGAGTAAAGGGCTAGACGGTCAGGTGTCTTGTAAAATGAGCCTTCGTGGCAAAGCTCGCTGGGCACATTAAATGTATCAAGTTTATTTAAGGCAGGGAGTTTTATGCCTATTTCAGTATATTTTAGGATTGCTTCTTTGGCGCACCAAATTGCATAGAACAGACTTTTATTTGGTGAATTATTAAACACTCGCTGCTCAGTAGGAGAAAAGTACTTGCGTGAAAAACCGATAAAATTACGGTCTTTATGATATTCAATATCGATAGAGATATTGTTTTTTGAATAAGCAATTGCAGTCAAATTATTTGAATGACTAATTGAAAAATAAACAGGAATATCAATGAAGTAGGGACGTCCCATAGCGCTGTACTTGATTGATTTTTGATTAAACGAATAGCCCAAAAACAACAAATCATTCTCTAGGCATTCAAAGCTATTACTTGATTCGTGGACAACCACAAGATCTATGAGTAAATTATTCATGATGTAACTCCCATTATTGTGGAACACTATTTCTTAATTTTTCTTAATTAATATTCTACGTGATATCCATCACAATTTCAAATGCTATAATTAAATCAGCAAAGAGGTATGACATATGAAGAAAATATTAATTGCCGATGATGAAGCAGATATTCGGAATATTCTTAAAATGCAATTAGAACTACAAGGTTATGAAGTGGAAGTCGGTGTAGACGGACAAGATGCTGTTGAAATGGTAGAATCAGGGAATCAGTATGACCTTGTATTACTTGATATTATGATGCCTCGTCTAAGTGGTGTTGATGCTTGTATAAAGATACGTAAAATTACGAATGTGCCAATACTTTTCCTTACGGCGAAAAGTGGAGAACAAGATATTGTGGAGGCGTATGCCAATGGTGGTGATGACTTTCTCTCCAAACCATTTTCTAAAGTGGAATTGATGGCGAAAGTAGATGCTTTAATTCGTCGATACCGTATATACAGTGAAAAGTCTCTAAATTCCGATGATTCACTAATAGTCCTTGATTTATTCTCATTTGACATAAAAAGACGAATTGCAAAGTATGATGGTGTAACTGTAGAACTGACAAATGTAGAGACAGATATATTATTCCTTCTATTACGAAATAGAGGTAGAGTGTTTGATACTAAACAAATCTTTGAAGAAGTTTGGAGAGAGCAATACTATGCAGAAGCTGGTAATACAGTAATGGTTCATGTATTTAATTTGAGAAAAAAATTGGAGACAAGCGACAAAAGTTCGATTGTCAAAACTGTGTGGGGAAAGGGGTATCGAATTGATGTGGACCTCTAAATTTAGACATCTAAGTAGGATATATATTTTATATTTTATGTTTAGTCTTGTACTGAGTCTTGGTTTAGCTTCATTTATGTACGCTGCAGGAACTCATTTAGTCAATAGTTACTATTTAAGCGAAAATGCTATAGCATCTCGGAAGAAGTCATATGAAGACTCTTTCATTACTTTCATTCAAGAGAATAAGGTTGCTTCTACCGATGCATCACAAATTTCACGTTGGATAAAACAAAATACAGATGTTTATCTTTTCCTCATAGATTCAGATGGATACATATTTTATGAGTCCGGATACTGGTCTGATATGGCACCCGTATACGTTGAAGGAAGCATAGTAGTTGATGAAAACCATGAGGGCTTCGAGTTGACTCCTGATGAAGGTTCTCAGGAAATACTGTATGAGACGAGGAATGTTGAGTTCACAGATGGTACATTTACGTTATATATCAGTGAGTCATCAGAACTATTCTGGGTTAAAATCGTAAATTATGTTTCAATAGGTTTCGGTGTACTTTTACTGATGCTACTTCAAATCCTGTTTACAAATAAAGTAATCAAAAAAGTAAATCGTCTAGCGCATGAAGTTAACCAAATAGGAACAGGAAATATCAATTTTCCAATCACAAAGGAAGGATGTAACGAACTTGCAAAACTAGCGCAAAATATTGATTCCATGCGTGATTCATTGCTTGAACAAATGAAGAAGGAACAGGAAGTTGTGAATAGGAACTATGAATTAGTTGGGTCGCTGTCTCATGATGTGAGAACACCACTTACCTCATTAATTGGGTACATGGAGCTACTGGATGAAGATTTTAAAATGACTGATGCCCAAAAGAGAGAGCTAATTTCTAGGAGTAAAGAGAAGACGTTTCAACTAAAATTGATAACTGATAAAATGTTTCAATATTTCTTTGACTTTAATGAAGGATATCTCGACACGAACATACAAGACTTCAACCTAAGTATCCTTTTGCAACAACTAATTTACGAACGTGTATTTGATCTAAGTAATGGTGGATTTGTAGTAAAAATAGATTTAGAGGAAACAGAAGGCACCTTAAAGGTAGATTTGCAATATTTACATAGGCTTTTCGATAATATCTTTAGTAACATTAGTCGCTATGGAATGAAAAATGATGTCACAATAAAAGGATTCAAGAGAGATAAAGGTTATGTGATAGAATTCGAGAATCTTAAAAATCTAAGTAATATTAGCTTGAAAGGTACGAATGTTGGTTTAAAAACATGTGCCAGTATTATGAATCAAATAGGTGGAATGTTTGAGGTGCATCAGACTGCCAGAAAATTCATTGTAATTGTAACGATGCCATTGGAGGAGAATTAATGAAAAATGTAGTCGAATATTTAGAGAAAACGGCATTAAGTAAACCATTGAATATAGCAGTAATTAATAAAAATGAGAGTATAACTTATTATGAATACAAGGTTCGATCACAACAATGTGCTAGTTTCATTTTTAATCATTGTAGACCTCGTACACCAATAATTGTATACATGGAAAAAGGTATTGAAGCATTAACTGTTTTTATGGGAGTTGCTTATGCTCGGTGTTTCTACATCTTTATTGACCCTAGTCAGCATCCTTCTAGAATACAAGAGATTCTTGACATTACTGAGTCGAAGTACGTAGTTGTAAACGGACAAGAATTTCCATCATCGATAAATTATGACGGTGATTTCGTAAGTTATGAGACACTAATGAATGAAAGAATAGACAGAAAGGGAATTATGAATGTCGCCTCAACACGATTAGATACAGATCCTCTTTACTGCAATTTTACATCAGGGACTACTGGATTACCGAAAGGAGTTTTAGTTTCACATCGATCGGTGATAGACTTTATAGATCATTTCACATCAGTATTCGATATTAACGAAGACGATAAAATCGGAAATCAAGCGCCTTTCGATTTTGATGTTTCGGTCAAAGATATTTACAGTTGTCTGTCGACAGGGGCTTCACTCGTAGTAATTCCTAAACCCTACTTCTCAGTAATCACAACACTTATAGACTACATTATAGAGAAGGAAGTTACGATATTAGTATGGGCTGTATCAGCAATTAGTATGATTGCTCAATTCAAAGGGCTTGAGTACAAAATACCGCACAAGATAAGAATGATCATGTTTAGTGGTGAAAAAATGCCGATTCCAATTTTAATAAAATGGAAAAACAAGCTTCCAAAGTCTCAGTTTATTAACTTATACGGACCTACAGAAATTACGTGCAACTGTACCTACGAATGGATACCTGAGGTAATTAACGATCAGTATGTAATGCCTATTGGTAAAGCATTCGCAAATGAATGTGTAGTCCTGTTAGATGAGAATAATCAAGAAATTACAGATAGTAACAAAAATGGTGAAATCTGTGTTGTGGGTTCGTGTTTGGCCTTGGGGTACTATAATAATAATGAGCAAACTAAGTGTGTCTTTGTGCAGAATCCATTGAATACCAAATATCCAGAAAATATGTATCGCACAGGAGACTTAGCCTATTTTGGAACTGATGGCAAACTTTACTATATTGGTAGAAAAGATTTCCAAATAAAACATATGGGACATCGTATTGAACTTGAAGGGATAGAAACAATTGCCTATCAAAACGATGGCGTAACGCAAGTATGTTGCTTCTATAACGAAACGAATCAAAAGATAATTCTTCTATACACTGGTAAAGTTGAGAGCATAGAACTGAAACGCTATTTCATTGAATCTGTGCCATATTATATGGTTCCATCGATAATTGTAAGTTATGATACGTTGCCACTCAACAAAAATGGAAAGTTGGATCGAACTAAAATTAGAAAAGAGTATGAGATAAAATATGGATGAAAAGATATTAATTAGTAATAAAGCATTATTCGAAAAGGCTTCTTATATTTTTCAAATTGACAAATTAGTGACTCATGTTGAAAGATTTAAAAGTCGTTTAAACTCAAACATTAACTTATGCTATGCAATGAAAGCAAATCCATTTCTGGTAAAAGTTTTAGACCCCTATGTCAGTAAATTTGAGGTGTGTTCTTTTGGGGAGTTCAAAATTTGTGAAGCATTGCAGATTGAAATGTCAAAGATCATTCTCTCTGGAGTTTCAAAAAGCATGGAGGAAATCGATTACGTTGTCATGAATTATGGTTCATCGGTTACTTACACGGTTGAGTCGATAAGACAGTGGAACCTACTCAATCAAGCAGGAAAGAAGCATAAGAAGCATCTAAAGGTGTATTTGAGATTAACTTCAGGAAATCAGTTTGGAATGTCTAAAGAAGATATTGCTCGACTTTGGAACGATTCATTTAATCAAACGGTACTCGAGATTGTTGGGATTCATTACTTTGTTGGCACACAACGCCAAACCGTTTCGAAATATACTCGTGATTTTGAAAAATTAAATTCCTTTATCGAAACCTTTGCAGGCACTCATTCACAATCAATTGCATTAGAATACGGGCCAGGGTTACCGATAGATTACTTTGTTGACGAGAGTGCTAATGAAATTGCTATGGTCGATGCTCTAATTGAAGCATTAGAGAAACAAAGTGAAACTCGAGAAACAACAATTGAATTGGGTAGATATCTTGCCGCACACTGTGGATATTATGTGACGAAAGTCGAAGATGTAAAGTGTAATAATGGTACAAATATTGCGATAGTTAATGGAGGAATCCATCAATTGAATTACTTTGGCCAAATCATGGCAATGAAGTCTCCTTTCTATTCACATTTAGAACTCGGAAAGGTTGGTCGAAGTGGTCTGTGGAACATTTGTGGTTCATTATGTACGACAAGTGACGTTCTATTAAAAAATCAGAATCTAAATGATGTAAAAGTTGGTGATCTCTTTGTCTTTGAAAACGTAGGTGCATATTCAGTGACAGAAGGAATTTCGTTGTTTTTAAGTAGAGACCTACCACAAATATATTTTTATACAACAAGAAGCGGATTTGAATTAATCAGAAGTACATTTGAGACCTATAAAATTAATATGAAAGAAGGACGATAATATGGAACAACTACAACAGATTTTAATGGACATTAATCCAACAGTAGATTTTGATAAGGAAACAAGGTTGGTTGACGAAAGGATACTGGATTCACTATCAATATTAGCATTAGTTACAGAAATTGAAGCAGAATTTGATGTTGAAATATCTCCTATGGATTTGGTTCCTGAAAACTTCAATTCGAAAACAGCACTTTGGAATTTGGTTTGCAGATTGAGAGATGACGCATAGTGTCGTACATGTCTCCAGTCTATTTCGTAGTTTTTATACCGACTACACTTCTTGTGTATCAAATGTTTCCAAAAGAGAAACGCTGGATCATTCTTTTATTAGCTAGTTTAACATTTTATTTTATGGCAAATTCGTGGCTCATATTATTCGTGATTTTTACAAGTCTTTATATATATATGTGCGGTCTGGCAATGGACTATCTGAATAAAAGTAGCATTTCAAGACAAATAGAAACCCCATCAATATCGAGTGTGGAACGTCAACAAGCAATGCAGTCAAAAAAACACTTAGCAATGTGGGCAGTTATTCTAATTCTTACTGCACTCGTTCTGTTGAAGTACACACCTTTTATTATTACAAATATCAATAATGTGTTGGCTTTGGTTCTTCCACAGGTTAGCATTCCGTTGTTGAAGTTTGTTGTTCCCCTTGGTATATCGTTTTACTCTTTACAAGCAATTTCATATTGCGTGGATGTTTATCGTGGAACAATTGAGGTCGAAAAAAATCCATTAAAACTTGCATTGTACCTGACTTTTTTTCCAACGATTATGCAAGGACCTATTACACGGTACAAAGCTATACAAGAGTCCCTCTTTGCTGGATATGCAATAACAGCAGTATCATTAACAAATGGAGTACAGCGAATTACCTGGGGACTTTTCAAAAAAATAGTGATAGCAGATCGATTGAATAGTCTAGTAGTTAGTATTATTGACGTTGATAACGCTGGATTCTCAGGATCAATTATACTAATTGGCGCGTTGGTGTATACAATTCAATTGTATATGGATTTTTCTGGGATTGTTGACATTAGTTTAGGTACAGCTGAAATCTTCAATATCACACTCCCAGAAAATTTCCGACAACCGTTTTTTGCTACTACAGTCGTTGAATTTTGGAAACGCTGGCATGTAACTTTGGGCTTATGGTTAAAAGATTATGTATTCTATCCGGTGATGTTATCACGTCATATGAAGCAATTTACGAAGAGAACTCGGAGAATTTTCGGAAAACACACTGCTCTTTTAATTACGAACATTATAGCTCTTTTCGCGGTCTGGTTCTGTAACGGTCTTTGGCATGGTACGGGGTGGAATTACCTGTTGTATGGTATGTATTATTTTATGTTAATCTCTTTGAGCGTGGTTTGTGCACCAGTAATATTATTAGTGAAAAAGAAACTACATATCAACGATAAATCCGTATCCTTTCGAATATTTCAAGGATTCAAAATGATTACGATAATCGTGATTGGAGAGCTTATTTTTCGCGTAGAGAGTATTTGGAAAATTCTCAGTTTAGCTAAAAACGTGATCTTTAAATTTGAAATTTTGGATGTGTCTAATGGTTTTTTTGAAAGATTTTCTTTCAATATATTTGATTTCTGGATTGGAATTGTAGCGATTATTTTAGTGCTTATTGTTGATATCATGAAGGAGAAAAAAATTGATCCAAGAAGAAGTATAAACTCGCGTCCGATTTTAATTCGATGGACCTTATCCTATTTGATAATATTATTTATTGTTATTTTTGGTGCCTATGGACCTGGATACACACCAGTAGATATAATCTATGCTGGATTCTAGGAGGATTTATGGAAAAATTAAGAAATGCAATTACTGTTGTTGTTTTTATAAGCATACTTGTACTGCTCCTTGTAGTACTATCGAAATCATTTGTTGCCTTAGAAGTTTCTGGCATAAAATCAGAAAAAAAAGATACGATTGATTACCTTGTTTTAGGGGACAGTGAAGCTTACACATCGATATCTCCGATGGAAATTTGGAAAAAAAGTGGATTGAAAGGTTACAACCTTGGCGTTTCCTCTCAAACACTTCAAAAGGGCAGTACAGTTTATAGGAAAGCGTTAGAGAATCAACAGCCTAAGGTACTCCTTATTGAAACGAATTTTATTTTTAGAAATACAGGAATGATTAATGAACTAGAGTATTTTCTAACCAATACGTTATCCGACTCATTTGCAATTTTTGAAAATCATAGCAACTGGAAAACCTTCGCAAAAGAAAAACAGTGGCCAAGTTTTAGACAACCAATTATGTTACCGAATCCTCTAAAAGGATACTACTTTAATGTTGACCAAAATCCATATGTAAAAGGGGACTATGTTAAACCTACGAATGTAAGGGCGGTGATTCAACAACCACAAAGAGAGATCTTAGATAATATTCTTGAGCTAAGCCGTGAGCGAGATATTCAAGTAATCTTCTATTCATCACCAAGTCCTGTTAATTGGACTTATGCACAACACAATGTAATCTCAGATATAGCTACTAAAAATGGACTTCAATACTTGGATCTAAACCTTCTCAGTAGTGACCTTAATATTGATTGGTCGAAGGATACGTATGACGCTGGAGATCATCTCAATTTCTTTGGAGCGAAGAAGGTAAGTGAGTTTATTTCAGAATCTTTGGAAAACAATAGTGCTTTGAAAAGTAATGGGATGGACATAGATAGAGATCTATGGATGTCAGAGATGAAAACTTATGATGAAATTGTAGTCGCTATGAAAAATAGATACAGATAAATTATATATCAAACAGTAACTTAAAACTAAGTTATAAGTGTATTTAGTTATTTGCTTATATAAGACAACAGTTTAACAAATACTCTGAAACCATTACACTCATATCTAATAATTTAGAACAATATTCTAATTGAACCGAACCTGAATCTTACATATTGATAAGAATGTTCGGTTTTTCTATAGCGAAACTATCTCGATTATAGGGATAGAATCTACAACAAAAGAATGAAAGAGAAACGTTTCATATTGAGTAGAGCTTATGGTGCTAATTCATTGTCCATTAAAAACATTACTATCCTGTTGATTTACGGGGAATTAGAACTAGGAGAAAAGATTCAAATAGATATTCTTATCCTAATTTTAGAATATAATCGATTAAATACTTATTAATGATGAATCGTGACTTATGCTTAGGTCCAAGTTCTATTGTAATGCTTCACAACATGGTATGAAAGTACTCTTATACGTTGTGAGACCCCTTGTGGTGATTAATCAATCTGAAATCAGACCTAGTAGAAATCAGATCAAGTATGAACCACAGTATAAATATCAATTGCTTCCAATACTCATCGCAAAGACGTCAACAACAACTTTTAAAACTATACTTGTGCTCATTGAATCAATTAGTATCTTTAACTCTTTTGAGCAGTAGTAGCCAACTTGCACTAAAATTCTCTGAAGAAATAATCTCACCACGGAAGATTCCAATGCTTTTACTGAAGATATAACATCTTCACTATGAGGTTAGGGTCTAGACGATAAATGTTTGTGAACACGTTCGAGACTAATGGATATGCCATATTCAACAAGAAACGACGATTGAGCTTTATTACGCCTAAGCACTTGTTATACTTAATTAAAATTTCAGACAGATGAGACCTTGTCTTCTGATTTTCAATATCGCGTTTTTAAGGGTGACGATTTAAAAAGCTGTAGTAAGTAGAACACTTAGCATTTAGAGCTTTAAAAAGACGTGATATCTTGTGTTTTGATTTAATGATCTCGATTCCATTTAGGCGTTGTTTGAATGGGGTATAGATTGGGAATGGGATGGGCCTATGCGAATACTACATTAAATTTCAACAAGGAAGCGTGATTCCTGTGAAATACATCATCGGGATAACAATTTCAAAAATCTAAACCTTTCAAAATGCCGTATCTCAAATAAAAGGTGGTTGAGTCTTGGGAACTCATCCACCCCTTATTATTCAAAAAAATTTACTTTAATTTAATGCCCTTTTTTATTACTTTTTCTCATTTTCGAAATCAACAAAGTGGCAATTCCAAATGAAATGAGAAGTGCACCCCCATAATATACATTAGTTCCATTTATGCCTGTTGCTGGGAGTGTTCCCGTTTTCGTATCTTTCTCATGGGGGTCGATGCCATTAATTTTTTTATAGATGAAGTTAATGTATAACGCGTCAGTATTAGCGATACCTTCAGCGATTGGGCCGGTAACTAAAACATAGCCGTCAACAGTAGGTGCATCGAATTTGTAAGATTCCATGAGTTTCAAATTAATGTCTTGAGCATCCATTAGGACATTTCCGAGTTCATCCGTATATTCAATAGTAACCGTGCTCATAAATGGTTTAAATTCTGAGTTCGAACGGAAGAATAATAATCCGAATACAGATGTATTAATTTCAAGATAGTCCGTAAGTTTTTGGTCAACAACTTTTCGAGATGATTTTGAAGATGATGCATGGCGCATATAGGTACCATCTTCTTTTTGAATAACAATACCTGTATGTGTAACGTCAAGTCCTGCGATGTTTTTACGAATACCGATATAGTCACCAGTTTTGAATGTCTTGAGAACATCTTCAGTTACATTATCGCGTGGTATGTAATTAATATCTCGATTACGCACAGCAAGTCCTGGAATATAAACACCATTAGCTCCTTGATTTAAGTCTACGGAGTCTGTTTTAACGATTGAAGCATATTGTGGTGATGTTAAAAGGTCTGTTGCGACAATTGGTGACTCAGTATACCAGTCGGAGTAAAAATGTTTGCGGTGTAAATAATCAACTTTAGCATCGCGGTAACGAACATTTTTTAGATTGTTAATGAAATCTTCTACTGAATGGGACTGTTTGAAACTTTCGATATAATCAAGAAATGTAAAACAATCTAGCTCATTTAGTGCAATTACAAGTTGTTCAGAATCAGTTGTAGAACCAACTAAACGATTCGCAACATAAGGCGTTTCTAAGAAGTATGCAGAAATTATTTCAAGCTTTTCCGCATCAGTTTTTAGGTTGTTTTGTCTTAGAAGGGTGAAGACATCGTCCATCATGCGTTTTGAAGTGTCATCAAATTGAATCTCAAATGCTTCGGAAGTATAACGATAGGTAAACGTTACGGTATTCGTATCTTGAACGATTCCGGTATTGTCTGTTGCACTGACAAGTTCGTATCCTGGTAAGCTTGGTGCCGCAATATTGAATGGCTCACCATAGGGTAGGCTTTCAGTTAGTGTTTCGTTGATTGTATTGCCAACTTCGTCTTTAAATTCAATGTTAATGGTTCCGTGAATTTGCTCGAACTGGGCATTTGAACGGAAAAATAAAAGTCCAGTTACGGATGTATTGATATCGAGGTAGTCTGTAATTTTTTGATCAACCACTTTTAGAGCAGATTTTGACGAAGAAGCATGTCGCATATAGATGCCATCTTGTTTCTCAATCACGATACCCGTATGGGTAACATCCAAACCAGCTATATTTTTACGGATTCCAATGTAATCACCTGTTTTTAGAAGCGGAAGTACATTAGATACTTTGTCCCTTGGAACGTAGTTTATGTCGCGTTCACGAACAGCAAGTCCTGGTATATAAACACCTTTAGCACCTTGGTTTAGTTCAACAGAATCAGTTTGAACAAAGTCACTGAATTCAGGTTGTGTTAATAAGTCGGTTGTGAGGATTTGGTTTTCTGAATACCAATCTGAGTAGAAGTGCTTACGGCTCAAATATTCAACGTTAGCATTGATGTAGCGTACGGTCTTAAGTTGATTCACAAAATCTTCTTCATTTTTCGAACGTTTGAATGTTTCGATATAGTCTAAGAAGGTGAAGCAATCTAATTCGTTTAACGCAATAACGAGTTCTTCAGGTTGCGTATTTGATCCGACAAGACGGTTTGCAACATAAGGTGTATCTAAAAAGTACCCAGATACAATTTCAATTTTTTCGGCATCTGTTTTATCCTTATTGTCCTTAAGTAAGGTAAAAACATCGCGCATCATTTTTTGTGACGTTTCATCAAATTGAATTGTAGGTTCGATGGCGTCATCTGCGTAAACTGGCATTGTAAATGGACTTACGCATAAAGCCAGGGTCAAAACTGCAAGTATAAATTTCTTCATATATCTTCTCCTGTATTCGCTTACATATTTAAGCTACCACTTTATTCACATTCTTGCAACAAAATTTCAAAGTAACTTAATATTTATAGAAATTGTATTTCTTTTAAATGACGGATCACATCGGTATCTCGCAGATGAATAACATTTTGAGACGTTAGAGATAATGATTGTTAAAACTACTATTCGTAAACGCATAGGGCATCTTTACCGAAGCAAAAATTCTAACTTTCTTGTACAAATGAAAGGTAGGAAATAAAACTCCGAGATTTTCACATCTAGAAGGAGAATAGGTATATCTCAACTCTATATTGACAATCATCTATATAGAGGTTAATCTATATAGAGCAACAAGAGATGATTAAACTGAATCAGATTTTTTTTTTAATTTCTGATTTTGATAGGAATTTTTGGTTAGATGGTAATTATTTGGAGGGTAGACTATGAAACGTAATAATATTAGTTTTTTTGAAAGGCATCTTTCACTATGGGTGCTGGTATGTATGGTCATTGGGGTCAGTATCGGAAAATTTGCACCAGAAATTCCATCGTTCTTAAATAAATATGAGTATGCTAAAGTGTCAATTCCTATGGCAATACTCATTTGGATCATGGTTTATCCTATGATGATGAAAGTCGATTTTGCAAGTATAAAACAAATTAAAAAGAATCCAAAAGGCTTGTACATAACCTGGATCGTTAACTGGCTAATAAAGCCTTTCACGATGTATGCAATTTCATATTTCTTTTTCTTTATTGTTTTTAAAGCATTAATACCTGCAGATTTAGCGAGTGACTATCTAGCTGGGGCTGTCCTTCTTGGTGCTGCTCCGTGTACTGCCATGGTCTTCGTATGGAGTTATCTAACAAATGGTGATGCGAGCTATACTGTTGCCCAAGTTGCGACTAATGATTTAATTATCCTGTTTGCTTTTGTTCCAATCGTAGCATTGCTCTTAGGTGTTGGAAACGTTGGCGTACCGTTGAATACACTGATACTTTCAGTGGTATTATTTGTGGTTGTTCCGCTAATTGCTGGTGTTTCAACGAGACATTGTGTAGTTAAGAAAAAGGGACAAGAATATTTTGATACAGTCTTTATAAAGAAATTTGATGCGTCAACGATGGTAGGCCTTTTATTAACATTAACTTTTATTTTTAGTTTTCAAGGAGAGGTTATCCTATCAAATCCACTGCATATCTTATTGATAGCCGTTCCCCTTACGATTCAAACGTTTTTGATATTTTTCATCGCATATGGAACGTCTAAGCAGCTACAACTTCCACATTGTATTGCCGCGCCTGCTGGGATGATTGGCGCCTCTAATTTCTTTGAGCTTTCTGTTGCGGTTGCTATTGCGTTGTTCGGTGCTCAGTCACCTGTAGCGCTGGCTACGATAGTCGGGGTGTTAACAGAAGTTCCAATTATGCTGATCTTGGTTAAAATTGCCAACAATACAAAGCATTATTTCCCAGAGTAATTGGTATGAGTTAAGGCATAGGATACAAAAAACACTAATAAAATATAGACATCAATTCAGATAAAATAGGAGAAAATATGAAACCAAAAGTAGCATTTATCTGTGTACACAATTCATGCAGAAGTCAGATGGCAGAGGCTGTCGGAAAGATTCTAGCGTCAAATACATTTGATTCTTATTCGGCAGGTACTGAAACAAAGCCTCAAATTAATCAAGATGCAGTTTCATTAATAAAGGAAAAATACAATATTGATATGAATGCAACACAGCAATCCAAGTTAATTGCTGAAATCCCAACTGTCGATATAGTCATTACAATGGGATGTAATGTTGATTGTCCTTACTTGCCGAGCAAGCATCGTGAAGATTGGGGACTTGATGATCCATCAGGTAAAGGTAAAGAAACATTTGAAAATACGCTTAAATTAATTGAAGAAAAAATCATCAATTTGAAGCGTCGAATTGAGAGCGGACAGATTTTTTAAAGGATGCAGCCGCAACTCGTAAAGTTCTCATAAATTACGAAATAAAACAAAAAACAATTATTCTAAAGGAGTGAATATAATGGAAAATGCAGACTTTGCATTACTTTTTAAAGCAATGTCCGATGAAACACGTTTAAGAATCATCAATATGTTATCAAAAGAAAATTTATGTGCATGTCACATTCTTGAAGCGTTCAATATAACCCAACCGACGCTTTCATACCACATGAAAATACTCGTTGATTCAGGAATTGTAACGAGTCAAAAGGATGGAAACTGGACACGTTATTATCTTAATAAGGATTCAATCGAGAAAGTTCAAAAACTTACCTTGGATTTGCTGTCTGTTGACCCAAGCATAAGAGAATCAGATGCTTGTTGATGTGTGGGTTTAACTTGAGTGGTTAAAAATTATTAATTCCAAATCTATTATGGAAATAAATAATTTTAATGGATTTCTACAAAACTTTGACGTTTAAGTGATATTTTAAGTTAATAGTAATTACAAAAGGACATGAATGGAGTCAGTGTATAATATGTGAACTGCTATAGTGACAACACACGTGACGCATTATGTAGCATATTAGTGCTTTGATCTTTTTGGGTCATAATAAGAAACTCCTGTACTGTATTCAATCGAACAATGTGTTCGTAACCACATTATGGAACCTTTTTATATGATTAAAATATAGAATGATTATGCGATTCGAATTGATATTCTATGTATTATTATTGAAATGAGAAGCGAATACGACGAATGGTGCAATTTCCGCCATTTGTTTTTCGCGTATTAGATAGACTAAAATTGATTCAATCGTTTCTGCATCCAAAAAGGTGCGAGAGGAATCAAACTATCTATCGCGGCATTTTGTTGAGACAACGTATTTTCAACGTATTTACGCAGTACGTATTCATCTACAGACGGGTACAGTCCTTCAATGCCATTCAAATCACGTCCTCGTGAATGTTGGAGAATATTTTAGTAAAAGTACTAGTATCCATAAAACTGCAAAGGGAATGATGTGGTTGATTTAAGTGCTCTAATTGCTTCAGTTATTTAGTAATCCCAATGTATTTGAATAACTCAACTAAGCTCAACCGGAAACAGAATTAAATAATACTTAGAAGCATAAAAGACCGCGATTTACCGACCAGAAAAAGTAAACGTCATGATATACTATAGATAAACTAAAATATGCAATTAAGAAAGAGGTGATTGTATGGTCTTTTTGAAGTCTTTTCAACTTTTAGATGCTATTGGTGAGCACAAAGTGTATGAATCAGAAACGAAAAATATCTATACAACTCGCTATCCTTTGGGAATTTTTCCGCTGAAGCAGCTCGACATGCTTAGTTTTGCACCAATCACAATTTTCTATGGAAATAACGGTTCCGGAAAAAGTACGCTTTTAAACATTATTGCTCAAAAATGTCATGCGAAACGCATTACCCCTTTAAATAAGGGGATATTTTTCGATAATTACATCGCGCGTTGTCAATTTGATCTTCGTAACGAAGGTCTACAAGAGATTAAAGTAATCACGAGTGATGATATATTTGATTATCTCTTAAATATCCGTGCCATTAATACGGGTGTTGATCGCCAAAAGGAATTACTGATTCAACAGTATCTAGATGCGAAATACGACACAAGGAATATAAATCAACTTGATACTTATGAGAGCTTAAGAGAAAAGGTTGATGCACGAAGCAAAACAATGTCTCGATTTGTTCGAGATAAGCTCATGACGAACACACTGCAAGAACAGTCTAATGGTGAGTCGGCGCTCATGTTTTGGGAAAAGGAAATAACTGAGAACGGACTCTATATCTTAGATGAACCTGAAAACAGTTTGTCAGCGAGTAATCAGAAAAAACTTTGTAAGTTTATCGAAGAGTCAGCAAGATTTTTTAACTGTCAATTTATTCTATCAACGCATTCACCATTTTTACTTAGTTTAAAGGGTGCAATGATTTATGACCTGGATGATGTTCCAGTACGCGTAAAAGACTGGACCGAATTAGAAAATATTCGAGAATATTATTATTTATTTAAAGAACATGAGTCTGACTTTTAAGATTAAAATGAACAATTGTCGCTTTAGATAGAGGCTATTATGGTGCTCCGTATGTATATATTTAATGACCTAGTAGAGAAAGCAAGGATGCTTTCTTTTTTTAGGTAAAGCTGATTCAATCAATGAATACACATTAACAGATTCATTTTTAGGTGTATCCATTGACAGATAGATTCATTCATATTATATTATAAAGGAACGTTCATTCCAGAACAGAGGTGATTATGGCAAGACCTAAAGAATTTTCACGTAGTGAAGCAATTGAGAAAGCAATGTTAGCGTTTTGGGAATATGGTTATTCTCAAACAAGTATGCAGATTTTGACAGATGCAATGTCAATGAGTCGCTCTAGTATATATGGTGAGTTTGAGAGCAAAGAAGCGTTGTTTGCATTAGCGCTTAATCGATATGCTGAGAAAAAAATGACAAAACGTAATGCTGATCTTGAGCAGCTCGATGGAACAGGGCGTGATCGAATTCAAGCCGTTTTTAATATTTTGATTGATGATCTTCATAATCAATCGTTGCCTGATGGATGTATGCTTACAGATACTTTGAGTGCAATTCCTGAAATCGATAAAAGTATCGCTGACTTTATCTCGCAGAATTTTAGTGAGATTAAAGCTATGTATCAAGGTTTAATCAGGCTTGGTAAGATGGATGGGAGTATTCAATCTAGCATTCCGGATGAACAGTTGGCACTGATGGTGTTTAATCTTCATGAGAGCACAATCATTCTGAGTACGATAGATAATGATGGATCGACTCAAAAGCAAGTCGTCCAAGACTTTCTGCAACTTATTGCATAATACAACTAGTACAAATAGGGATAGAGTCCCATTGAGGAGTTAAAAATGACAAAAAGAATCGCAATTAATGGTTTTGGCCGCATTGGTCGTATAACACTGCGCCGCATTTTAAGTGATGCACCAGATATGGAAGTGGTCGCAATTAATGACTTAACAGAACCTAAAGTACTCGCACATTTATTCCGTTTTGATACTGCCTTTGGCCAGTTTGATGGTACAGTAGAGGCAGCTGAAAACGGTATTATCGTTAATGGGAAATTTATTAAAGTTTACTCCGAACGTGATGCACATAACCTTCCATGGCGTGCGGAAAATATAGATGTTGTAATTGAAGCCACCGGATTTTACACATCCGAATCTAAATCTCAAGCGCATCTTGATGCGGGTGCAAAGAAGGTTATTATTTCCGGGCCAGCTGGACCTGTTAAAACTATCGTCTTTAATGTTAATGATGATATACTTACCGCAGATGATCGCATAATCTCCGTTGCCTCATGCACTACAAATGGTCTCGCACCCATGGCTAAAGCATTGAATGATGCCTTCGGACTTGAAGTTGGAACAATGACAACAGTTCATGCCTATACAGGAAATCAAGCAATCGTGGATGGACCTAAGGGTGCTAATCTTCGGGGTGCCCGCGCTGCAGCTGCAAATATTGTTCCGTACACAACTGGTGCTGCCAAAGCAATTGGTTTAGTGCTTCCAGAACTAAACGGGAAACTACAAGGACATTCACATCGTGTTCCCGTTATCGACGGATCGGTTGTTGAATTAGTCAGTATTCTCGGTACTAAAGTTACCGAGGAGATGATTAATGACGTTATGGTTAAGGCAACTGACAACAATCCATCATTTGGATACACTGATTTAGAAATTGTGTCGAGTGATATAATTGGGACACCGTTTGGTTCAATTTTTGATGCAACACAAACTGAAGTTACTACTGTTGGAGATCATCAATTAGTCAAAACTGTTGCATGGTATGATAATGAATTTGGATTCGTGACACAACTCGTGCGTACATTGCTTAAATTTGCAGCGTTATAACGAAGTTTGTAAACCCCGTGTTGTCAATATTACAAAGGAAACTCTTGGATATTATAGATAAAAGTCGAAATGAAGCAATTCTGGAAACAAAAATGTATACACAATCCATGATTAGTTTCACTATTGCGATAGGTATAAAGACAATTGCTATTACAAAAAGAAAGTAAATGAGATTTCCTTTGTTTCCTTATATTAAGAAAATCCAATCTTGGCTCAATCACAGATTGGATTTTTTTGTAAATTCATGTATATTGGACATATGAGATTTGGTGGCACCATTTAACCCAAATAAGATTTGAAATATCTTTAATGGAGGTAAATGACAATGATTAGTAAAAACTCCCATAAGGCTTTGTTGTTGGGGATTGGATTCGAACTCTTTGCGATTTATTTAGCACAAATAAATACAAGTGCAGCATCTTGGATCGGGCTTTTCTTTGCGATAATGGGTTTGTTTTGTTTTTACTTTGGCGTCTTTTCGCCAGATTAGTTTTTCTATTTTTTACAAAGATCAAGTAGAGTGCCCAAGAGTCTAAATTGTATAGGAGACATGGATCAATTACTCAAATGGGATTTTGATAAAGAAGCGTGCTGTTAAAAATCGTGGATATGAACTTGGAGGGCAAAATGAAACGACGGTATAAAGTACTTTTAATAGTTTTAGTATGTCTAGGATTAGTTGCTGTAATGGGAATAATCGATTATAAACGGGTTGTATATGATAGCGATACTGAACGTGGGTTTAAAGAACCATTTTTTGCAATTCGAGTGGGTAATGCAGGTGATGGATTTACGGATGAGTATCGAGGATTATTCTATTGGATTCGCGTTGGTACGGATGGAAAAAATGGTCCGATGGAGGGCTATGTTTATAAGTGTATTGTTCCATTTCCTTTCTCGTACATGTCTGCACAGCAACAAAATTTCTGTTCTTTCGAGTAAGTTATTTTTGATGTCTCGCTTCTCATCAAATAGCATTCGTCCATAGTTGATGATGCATTGTCTTCAAAAACCATCTATAATGATGGATAGAAAAGGGTGGGGAATATGAGAAAAATATTGAGTGTTGTTGGTGTTTTGATACTATTGGGCGGATGCACACGCCAGCCAATTCAAATCGTGACAACATGCACGGATACAAGTAATCCGAAATTTACACAAGAACTTGTCTATATTACAGATGTATCAGGAACGTTTGAAGGGTATCAAGCAAATATTTTGCTTGATCTTGAAACGAAAGAAAATCTTGAAAATGCAGTTGTATCAACGAAAGAAAGAGCGCAAAATTATAATCAGTATGCGTGGATAGATTTTTCGTACACGACAGAAAATACAACATTGAAGACGATTATCGAATACGATTTCCGTTCAGTTACCCCGCAGGAAGTAAAAAATGCTGGATTTACTGGATTTGTGAATGGGCATAAGTTTGCGAACATCAAAGAAGAGAAAGAAATTGAGAACATTAAATTACGCGGTGCGGGATTCGTATGTATTGAGACATAAATTAGAATTAATGACATGCTCAGACGCTATGCATAAATAAAAACTCAGGTATTAAAATATCTGAGTTTTTATTTGTTATCGAAAGAGAGCAATATAATGTAAAGTTAAGTTGACATTTTGGTACAGATGAAGTAAAGTATATTTGACATTAAGGAGGTAAACCTTATTAAAAATGAGAAAATGAAGTTGCTAAGAAAAGAAAAAAGTCTGTCACAAATTGATCTGGCAGAAAGCGTTGGTGTATCACGTCAAACGATTATCAGCGTCGAGAATGGCAATTACAATCCAACGTTAGATTTGTGCATTCGCATTTGCAAGGTATTGAATGTGACATTGGATGATTTATTTTGGGAAGAGGGGTAATTTAGATGTTTTCAGAAAAAATGGACGAGCGAATGATTCTAATTCGCGGTAAAGGATTATTGTATGGTTTCTTCGTGATGATCGGACTGTTGATTCTTAAAAATCTTGCGGTTGATCTACTTGGTGTATCCCTTGAATCCGGAACACGAACAGATTTTGTCATTATCTATGTATCCTTATTTACAGTTGTAGGATATATGTTGTTACATGATGGTGTTTCTGAATCCTATATTGAACGCGTACGGTATGTATTTCTTGCACTTAGCGTATTATTCATTAGTATGATGCTGTTGGTGATTGTTCAAGGTGAAGCGGTTAGTGTTTTGCCACTATTTACAAATTCAATGGGACTTGTTGTTCAAACAGGTGTAACCGTCCTATTTACCGTACTTGTTTTTAGGAAATACGCGTCGCTAAACAGTCTTGAAGATATTTAAGAATTCATAAATGAGTACGAAACGATGTCTTCAATGCAACATCGTTTTTTTTCTTAAAAGATGCACGTGGAAATATTTTCCTAAGTCAATGTGTGTATCCTTAGTGTGCGAATGAATTTTAAAATGATAAAATAAACGTAAGAATGAAGGAGAGAGCGGAAATGGATAATTTGATCGAAGCGTCATTAGCGTTGCATAGCAAACTTAAGGGGAAAATTAGTGTAGAAAATAAGATGGAGGTCACATCGCTTGATGACTTAAGTCTTTTATATTCTCCCGGAGTTGCGCAACCATGTCTCAAAATTAAAGAAAATAAAGAAGCAATCTATGACTATACATGGAAAGGCAATACGGTAGCTGTTGTAAGTAATGGAAGTGCTGTTTTAGGTCTTGGTGATATTGGTCCGGAAGCAGGTTTGCCTGTCATGGAAGGGAAAGCGATGCTATTTAAGGCTTTCTCGGGTCTCAATGCAGTACCGCTCGTGATTGATGTCAATAGTCCGGATGAAATCATAGCTTTCTGTAAAATGATTGCGCCAACGTTTGGTGGTATTAACTTAGAAGATATCAAAGCACCGGAATGTGTATATATTGAACAAACCCTCAAGAACGAACTTGATATTCCAGTCTTTCATGATGATCAGCATGGTACAGCAATTGTCGTCATTGCAGGTTTGATTAATGCATGCCGCCTCGTACAAAAAAATCTTAAAGATGCAAAAGTTGTTGTTGCAGGTACGGGTGCTGCAGGAAGTTCAATTATTCGAATGCTTCATGTCTATGGCGTTTCGGACATTTACGCCATCAATAACCTTGGTGTTGTCGATAAGACAAAACGTGACTCATATGATTTTGTTGTTCAAGAATTGTGTGACTATCTTGCTGATGTTCAAGGGGAAGCTACATTATCTGATGTCATGCAAGATGCTGATATCTTTATTGGCGTATCACTCGCAAATTTACTTTCAAAAGAAAATGTTGGTCAAATGAATTCAGATGCGATTGTTTTTGCGCTTGCTAATCCTAATCCAGAAATATCGTATCCTGATGCAAAAGCAGCTGGAGCTCGAATCGTAGGAACAGGCCGTTCTGATTATCCGAACCAAATTAATAACGTGCTTGCATTCCCTGGTATTTTTAAAGGAGCTTTGGATGTACGTGCACGTCAAATTAGTGAAGCAATGAAGATCGCAGCTGCTGAAGGTATTGCATCATTGGTAGCAGATCATGAATTAGCAGAAGAGTACATTATTCCAACTGTTTTGGATCCACGAGTCGTGGGTGTTGTTGCGAAGGCAGTTGCGGACAAAGCCGTTGAAACAGGACTGGCAAAGGAGGACTAAATGTCAACAATCAATGATATCTACGGCAGTGTTGAAATTCCAAGCGACGTATACTGGGGTGCGAATACCCAACGTAGTTTAGTGAACTTTCCAATTGGTGAAGAAACGATGCCGCAACCGATTATTGAAGCGCTTATTTTGGTAAAAAAAGCGTGCGCTGAAGTAAATAAATCACATTTTAAACTTGAAGATGAGATTGCGGATGCGATTATTATGGCTTGTGATACGCTGCTTGAAGGTGATTATAGCAATCAATTTCCACTCTCAGTTTGGCAGACCGGAAGTGGTACACAAACAAATATGAACGTTAATGAAGTAATTGCAAACTTAGCAAATGAACGTTTAGGGGAAACTAAAGTCCATCCCAATGACCATGTGAATTATGGTCAAAGCTCCAATGACGTGTTTCCTACAGCGATGCATGTGAGTGCTGTTTTGGCGATTAAAAACCGCTTAGAACCGAGTATAGGAAAAATCATCGGTACATTTTCGAATCTCATCGATACCTATGGGACAATTATCAAAACAGGTCGTACGCATCTTCAAGATGCAACGCCAATTTCTTTTGGACAGGAATTAAGTGGCTGGCAATTTATGTTTGTCGAAGGAAGCCGTCAAATAGAAGATGCTTTAAAATATTTACGGACTTTGCCGATTGGTGCAACAGCTGTGGGAACAGGGCTTAATGCTTATGAGGGTTTTGATGCCGCAGTGTGTGATGTGTTGAATCGCTATCTGGAAGAGTCATTCAGACCAACAGCGAATAAATTTCATGGAATGAGTTCAAAAGATAGCTTTGTCTTTAGTCATGGTGTCTTAAATACAATAGCAAGTAATGCAATGAAAATGGCCAATGATATTCGTTTCCTCGCAAGTGGTCCGCGTTGTGGCTTAGGGGAGATAAATTTGCCTGTCAATGAAGCAGGTAGTTCTATCATGCCTGGTAAAGTGAACCCGACTCAAAGTGAGGCATTGATTATGACATCAATTCAGGTTATGAGTAATCAACATGCTATAACAATGGGTTCGGCAATGGGCAATTTTGAATTGAATGCCTGTATGCCATTGATTATTTATAACACACTACAGTCAACACGCTTGCTTGCGGATGCACTCCAATCGTTCAATGATCGGTGTTTATCGGGAATTACAGTAAATGAAAGTAAGATGAATACGAACGTTGAGACATCACTGATGACAGCAACTTTTTTGAATCGCAAATTTGGCTATGATGAAACGGCAACTATCGTAAAAGAAGCACATCAAAAGAATTTGAGTATTCGCGATGTCGTGATTGCACGTGGTCTTATGGACCAAGAAGCATTCGACGAATTTTTTGACTATGAGAAAATGATAAAACCAGATTAGCTGTAAGGAGGGACCGTCTTGAATTCGAGACAACGAAAAATTCTTGAGTACCTGGCTGAACAAGATGCATGGATTAAAGGAAAAGAGTTATCCAAAGTTGTGGGTGTTACGGATCGAACGATCCGATCAGACATCGATTCCCTCAACCAGACCTATCCAGGTATCGTTGCATCAAGTACGCGCGAGGGGTATTTAATCGATTTAGCAATTTATCAAAAGTACAAAGAAGCATCTGAAGATATTATCCCGCAAACACCTAATGAACGAAGTATTTATATTATAAAAGAATTACTATTTAGCAAACAACGACGGAGTATCGTTGCTCTACAAGAAGCATTATTTGTGAGTGAGCATACGATTGAAGGTGATATCAAACGCATTCGGGAGTTAATTAAACCATATGGTGGTCTAAAATTAGTGCGGAACGATAATCATATATACTTTGATGGGAATGAACATGTAAAGCGAAAAATCTATCGGGATTTATTAGCTGATGAAATCAAAGATAATTTCATAAATATCAATCGAACTGCGTCTTTGTATAAACGTTTTGACCTTGTGCGCGTCACTGAGATATTTGAAGCGACACTTGCTGAACATAATTATCAAGTGCGCGAGACCGCTGTGCCAATGATTGTTGTTCATATTGGAATCACAATTGAACGCATGCTTAGTGGTCATTACTTAGATAAGAGTAATAACAATCTTCAAGAAAGTATTGAGTTTCAGATTGCACAAGATTTCTTCCATAAAGTTGTGACGATGATACCTATCACGTATTCTGAGGTTGAAGCAGAGGCATTAGCAACAATACTTATGGGATATAAGAATGCGGTTAAACTCAGTGAAACCCTTCAATATGAAGGGAAGGATGTTAATATCTCAAAACTACTTGCTGATTTGACGGATGTTATCTTTCAAACATTTGATTTGGATTTTACGGAAGATGAGGACTTTCAAAACGGACTGCGCTTGCACTTGCAATCGTTAGTCATGCGCGTCACGAATGAAACCGTGATCCCCAATGCCCATTTACAGGAAATTAAAAAATCTTACCCCTTAATCTTTGAAATGGGATTAGTAGTCAGCCGATTGATTGGAAATGCGTTTGGGTTTGAATTATCAGAGTCAGAAGTAGGATTCATTGCAATTCATATTGGTGCGGCTTATGACCGTTTATCAAATTCTAAAAAATATCAAGTGATGTTGATCGCACCCAATAATCGCAGTTTATCAAAACTAACAAAGGGTAAGATCACAAATATGTTTAAAGATCGAATTGAAATTGCTGAGATTCAAGAATACTTTGTTGAAAAAGATGTCTTGAATCATGACATTGATTTGATTATCTCAATTTTACCCATAGAGCATCGTCTCGAAATACCGACAGTACAAATTTCAATGTTTGTAAATCATGATGATGAAAGTAAGATTTTTAGAGTTTTGAATGAAATGGATAAGAATCGTTTTAAGCAGGAATTTGGAAATCAATTTGGAACGCTAATTGATGAACGGTTTTTCTTCAATAATTTAGACTTGGATACACCTGAAGCGGTCATCGATTATGTATCGAAGGCACTTCAAGATCATTTCATTGTTTCGGAACATTTTAAACAATCTGTTTTAGACCGTGAAAAGATGTCATCCACGTCCTTTATTTACGCAATCGCAATTCCGCATCCACTGGACCTTGAAAGCCATCAGTCTAAAGTTGCGGTTGCCTTGTTAAAAAAACCAATACGATGGGGTAGTTATGATGTTAAACTGGTGATGTTACTTGCTATCACAGAAGAAGATAGTGCTAAGATGTGGCTCTTCTTTGATTGGTTATCAGAAACCATTACGAGTACAGAAAAGATGTCGAAACTACTGCAATCAAAAAATAGAAATGAATTTGTTCATTGGATGATGAACGACTAGGAGGAAATTATGGAAGATTTAGAATTAGTGAGTTTTAAAATTATTAGTGCTGTAGGAGCAGCGAAATCATCGTTTATGGAAGCGATGACATACGCAAATGCTTACGATTTTGATAAAGCCCGTGCACTTATTGAAGAAGGTGAAGGCTATCGTATTCAGGGGCATGAGGCTCATTTTGCCTTAATTCAAAAAGAAGCAAGTGGTGAAAAAACACCGTTAAATTTAATCTTGATGCATGCGGAAGATCAATTAATGGCTGCAGAAACCATTAAAATTCTTGCCGAACAGTTGGTTGCGAGCTATGAAAAATTGCAAGCACTTGAACAAATAATCGCGACACAATCTTAAGAACTCCATAGAGTTCTTTTTTGTATCACATAAAATCACGTAATTTTGTTCCGTTTACTTAGGAAATGTCCTTAGGTGGAAGCACTTTCATTGTAAGGTATACTGAAAGTACATAAAGGAGGGAGAGAATCCTATGAAACGTGTCTACTTATTCTGTAATGCCGGGATGTCAACAAGTCTACTTGCAAGTAGGATGCAATCGGTCGCTGATACGCATAACTTACCCATCGAAGTTAAAGCTTTTTCAGATTCTAAGATGGAAGCAATCGTAAATGAATTTAATCCAGATGTTATTCTTTTAGGTCCCCAAGTTAAATATCGCTTGGAGCCAACAATTGAAAAATTTGGCCATTTGGGAATTCCTATTGAAGTCATCAGTTTGGAAGACTATGGGAATGTGGATGGAGAACGTGTTCTTAAACGATCAATTTTACTCATGAAGGAGAATAAAAAATAATGTTTGATACACTAGAAAGAGTGCTTGCTCCGATAGCGGAGAAGCTCAGTAAAAATAAAGTCCTATCAGCGATTCGTGATGGATTTATTATCAGTACACCATTTATTATAGTTGCATCGATCTTCTTACTCATTGCCAACTTCCCGATTAAGGGGTATCCGGAGTTCATGGCAAGTATCTTCGGTGCAGGATGGGATCGTCAATTATCATCCGTAGTTTCTGCTACATTTGATGTTATTTCGATTCTAACTGTCGTGGGTATTGGATATGCCTTTGCTCGTGAACTTAAGGTTGATAGAATTTCAGGTGGTGTTGTTGCCCTTGTTTCATTCCTCATCCTTACACAAACTAGCTATCCAGAATATGTCAATGAAGCTGGTAAAGCATTCCGAGGCTTCTCATTTGGAGTTCTTGGTTCACAAGGAATCTTCTTGGCAATGATTGTTGCCCTTATTTCAGTAAAAATTTTCGCATGGGTTCATCATAAAGGATGGATTATTAAATTACCTGAAGGGGTGCCTCCTGCAGTTATGGAATCATTTGCTGCATTGATCCCAAGTGCGTTTGTATTCGTAGTTTTCTTCCTTACACGTATCGGATTCTCTGCAACAAGCTTTGAATACGCACATGTCTTTATCTATAAAGTACTCCAAGCACCTTTGATGGGCTTTGGTGAATTTAAAGCATTTGATGTCATTTACCAATTCTTAAGTAACCTGTTCTGGTTCTTTGGTATTAATGGTCCAGCTGTTACAAATACAGTATTCCGACCAATTCATGAAGCAATGACATTGGCTAACCTTTCTGCATTTGAAGCGGGACAACCACTCCAATATATCTTTACCGGACCATTTAGAGATTTCTTCTCAAACTTTGGTGGTGGAGGTTCAACCTTATCACTCGTTATTGTTATGATGTTCTTTGCAAAATCACAACGTCTCAAACAATTGGGTCGACTCTCAATTGTTCCTGGAATCTTCGGGATTAATGAAATGATTATTTTTGGATTACCAGTTGTTCTGAACCCAATTATCATTATTCCATTCTTATTTGTACCTGTGATTAACTCAATATTATCGACGATAATGATGACAACGGGTCTCATACCACTCACAACAGGAATTGCGCTACCGTGGACGACGCCGTTCTTCTTCTCAGGTTGGTTATCGACGGGAAGTATCTTTGCTGGTATATTCCAAATTGGATTGGTCGTTCTCGACTGCTTCCTTTACTACCCATTCTTCAAGATTCTTGATAAGCAGTATCTACATGAAGAAAGCTTAAAAGGTAGTGAAAACGACACAATTGATGAGCTCGATGGCATTTCACTCGATGATATCTCATTTGATGATCTGTAAGAAATCATAATTTGCCAAGCAGCTTTCCTGACATCGAGAGGGGATACAAAGCTGCTTGGCTTTATTTAAAGGAGGTATGCTTCATGCGTACATTATTATTTTTTGATCAAACTCAAGCAGGTGCTGGAGGGAAAGAACGTCCAAATGTTGAACTTGCCGTGGAAAAGGGCGGCATCGGATCTTACCATATGTTTGAGAGTAACCTTAAAGATGTGAATGCATCGGTACTTGCGACGATGTATTGTGGTAATCAATACTTCTTTGATAATCAAGATGAAGTAGTTCGTAAAGTCGTCGGCTTGGTCAACAAATTAAAAGCTGAAATGATTATTTGCGGTCCATGCTTTAACTATAAAGATTATGCGCATATGTCAGCCATCTTAGCACACGCGATTGAAACACAAACGGATGCGAAAGCGATTGTGATGTGCTCAGTTGAGAATGATTCCGTTATCGAAGAATACAAGGATCTCGTGACGATTGTTAAGATGCCCAAAAAGGGTGGTACTGGATTACGCGACTCATTTGCGAATATGGCTAAGGTTATTGACGCAAAAACGAATAATGGTAATATAGAATTAATTAAAGATTACATTTATTAGAAGGAAGGTACGCTCTATGTGGGGTATTATTGCAACGTGGCGAATGGCTAAAGAAGGTATTGATGATGCTGTGGTAAATCTTCAAAATGGTGGAAGTGCGGGCGATGCCATAGAAACGGCAATCAAAGCGGTTGAAGATTTTCCTTTTTACAAATCTGTTGGATATGGCGGGTTACCAAATGAAGAAATGGAAGTGGAATTAGACGCTGCTTACATGGATGGAACGAGCTTCGATGTTGGGGCAGTAGCGGCACTCAAAGATTTTGCGAACCCAATTTCAATTGCACGTTCACTCAGTACATTTCCAGTTAATAATCTACTTGTGGGTGCGGGGGCTGAAGCTTATGCTCATAAACATGGCTTTGAACGGAAAAATATGTTAACTGACCGTGCTAAAATTCATTATAAAAATCGCGTTAAAGATTTACGTGATACAGAAATCAGCCCATATTCAGGACACGATACGGTTGGCATGGTATCACTAGATCAAGCGGGTCATGTTGTTGCGGGAACATCAACAAGTGGTTTATTCATGAAGAAAAGAGGCCGTGTTGGAGATTCTCCAATCATTGGCTCTGGTCTTTATGCAGACAGTGAAGCAGGCGGTGCGTCCGCAACAGGTCTTGGCGAAGATTTGATGAAAGGTGTCGTATCGTATGAAGTTGTTCGACTCATGAAAACGGGAATGAGTCCTCAAGACGCTGTCAATAAAGTAACCTTTGATTTGGATCGTGAACTTATTAAACGACGTGGAAAAGCAGGGGATATCTCAATTGTGGCAATGAACCCAAAAGGTGAATGGGGGGTTGCTTCAAATATTGATAACTTCTCTTTTGCAGTAGCAACCGAATCCCAACCGAATACGGTATATACAACCAAACGAGTTGGCGATACGATGGTTCATGAAGTCGCATCTCAAGCGTGGTTGGAACAGTATCTAACGGATCGTATGAAACCGCTGGAGGAAAAATAAAATGTTAGCGCAAATTTACGAAAAAATGGATGCATTGATGCCAGAACTTTTGCAGTCGATCCAACGGCTTGTTGCGATCGAATCTGTTGAGGGCGATCATACACCTGAAGCTCCTTATGGTGAAATGCCTAAAAAAGCACTGTTAGAAGTACTGGCGATTGCTGAAGCGCTTGGATTTGCAACAAAAAATATTGACAATATTATAGGGTATGCACAATATGGCGAAGGCGATGGTGACTATATTGGTATTTTTGGTCATGTTGATGTTGTCCCGCTTGGCGAAGGGTGGCAGTATCCACCACTTCAAGGGGTTATCGATAATGGTCGCATCTATGGTCGCGGAGTCCTTGACAATAAAGGACCCATATTAACAAACCTCTACGCTCTCTATGCTCTAAAAGAATTGGGTGTGACCTTCAGCAAGCCCGTTCGCATTGTTTTCGGAACCAATGAAGAATCTGGCTTCGGATGTGTTCAACATTATCTTACCAAGGAGCAACCTCCCGTATTTGGCTGGACGCCAGATTGTAAATGGCCAGCTGTCTATGGTGAACGTGGACGGGCATTAATTCAGTTCGTAAATCATGGGCCACTGGATACGTTCAACGCATTTATTAATGAGTATATTCTATCGAGTCCAACAAATGGTGTTAAATTGGGTATTAATGTTCGGGATGATGATTTTGGTGAAATGATCATGCGGGGATACAAACTGGGTGTCATTGAAGAAAACTTAATGTTCCAAATATCATTAAGTTATCCCAATGCCAAACCGATATCCGAATTGATCGAAATGATCAAAGCGGTAGTTCCCGATTCGATTGAAGTGATATGTGCACATAATTGGGATCCTGTATTTTACGACAAAGAATCGCATGAAATTACGTTGCTGACAGATGCCTATGAAGAGGTTACAGGAACCCGTTTACTTCCGGTGACGACCACGGGTGGTACTTATGCGAAAATAATTCCAAATATTATTGCTTATGGCCCAAGTTTTCCAGGCCAAAAAGATATTGCCCATTTGCCTGATGAATGGATGGACCTTGAAGATATCCGCAATAATGGAAAAATTTATAGCAATGCTTTGTATAAACTGAGAAATCTATAACAGGAGATCATGATGATAAACGATAAATTTCGAATTGAACGGGATTCTTTGGGTGAGGTTAAGGTTCCTTTTGATGCTTTATATGGTGCGCAAACTGTTAGAGCGCTTGATAATTTTCAGATTACGGGTCGACATGTCAATGATATGATGTACATTGCCCTAGCCCAGGTGAAGAAAGCGTGTGCCCTTGCTAATCATGAAGTTGATGAATTAGACAGTGTTCGAAGTGATGCGATAGTGAAAGCATGTGATGAAATTATTCAAGGGATGCACAAACAAGAATTTATTACAGATGCAATTCAGGGTGGAGCGGGAACATCAATGAATATGAATGTGAACGAAATTATAGCCAATCGTGCAGCTCAGATTTTAAATAAACAAATTGGTATCTATGATTTTATCCATCCGAATGATCATGTGAATCGTGCACAATCAACCAATGATATTATTCCAACAGCAGGTAAATTGACCGTCTTAAATTTAGGAATGCTTCTTCTTGAGGAGATGTATTTTCTAGCCGATGCATTTCATGCGAAATCTGTGGAATTTGCGTCCATTATCAAGGTTGGTCGTACCCATCTTCAAGATGCTGTCTTAATTTCAATGGGTCAAGTATTTCAAAGTTATGAGTCCGTTTTGCAACGAGACATTCAACGTTTCAAGCATGCTCTAAGTGAAATGCAAGTCGTAAATTTGGGTGCAACAGCGGTCGGAACAGGCATTAATTCGGTACCTGGATATCGTGAGAAAGCTGTGGCAAATTTGAGCAAGATTACCGGTAAATCGTTTGTAAGTGCTGAAGACCTTGTGGATGCAACGAAGCATGTTGACGGATTTGCATATGTTCATGCATCATTAAAAACATTTGCGATTGGACTATCACGTATCTGCAATGATATACGAATGATGGCATCGGGTCCTAAAGTTGGTTTTAATGAAATATTTCTACCAGAAAAACAACCAGGAAGTTCAATCATGCCTGGTAAAGTAAATCCTGTCATTCCTGAAGTTGTGAATCAAGTATGCTTTCAAGTAATTGGAAACGATGCTACTGTCACGATGGCTGCGGAAGCAGGTCAAATGGAATTAAATGTTTTTGAGCCTGTTTTATTTTATAATTTATTCGAATCGTTAGAGATTTTGCGTCATGCATGCTCGACACTGCGCCTACATGCTATTCAAGATTTAAAAGTGAATGAGCATCGCGTTCATGACTATGTTGAACATTCATTGGCAATGGCGACAGCTCTTGTTAAACACTTAGGATATGCCAAAGTTTCAGAGATAACAAAACAAGCTTTGAAAGAAAACAAATCCCTACGTACGATTGTATTGGAACAACAATTAATGAGTGAAGCAGAAGTGGATGATGCTTTACGACCTGAATCTATGATTCATCCACGTTAGGAGATATTATGTCATATTGTGTTGAAGTACTTGCGGCATCACCTAAAGACTGCGAAATCGCAGAACAATGTGGTGCAGATCGTATTGAGTTAAATAATGGAATTCATCTAGGAGGATTGACGCCAAGTATTGGAACCTTAATGATGGCACGAAATGTAACAACACTTCCGATTGTGGCGATGGTTCGTCCGAGACCCGGTGGTTTTCATTACGATGCAATGGAAGTCGAGACGATGTTTATTGACGCAAAGCAACTGATTGATGCGGGTGCCAATGGTTTAGTATTCGGCTTTCTTAATGCTGACCGAAGTGTCGATGCATCCTTGACAAAGCGCTTCGT
Source organism: Erysipelothrix aquatica (assembly GCF_009828825.1). Lineage (GTDB taxonomy): Bacteria > Bacillota_I > Bacilli_A > Erysipelotrichales > Erysipelotrichaceae > Erysipelothrix > Erysipelothrix aquatica_A. Next base: position 186,720 of record NZ_WTTA01000001.1, read on the forward strand.
TAAACTTTGCCATGAACATCATGTTGAGGCAATTTTCCACCGTGCATTTGATTGTGTTCAAGATCCGTTTGCAGCAATTGAAGTATTGATAGCATGCGGTGTTGATCGTATCTTGACCAGTGGCTTGAAAGATACCGCAATCGAAGGTGTTGCACTGCTAAAGGAATTACAAACTAAATATGGTGATCGCATTGAATTGTGCTTAGGATCGGGAATTCGTGCTGCGAATGCACTAAGTCTGATCGATCAAACGGGTGTAAAACAATTACACGGTTCATTCAAAGGGTGGTATGCGGACCCGACCACGCGCGCTGAAAATGTTTCGTATGCTTTTAGTAATCTTGGCGACTATGATGGGGTTGAACCAGAAAAACTGAAGCAAATGATAGATGTAATAAATACGAAAAAAGCAGTTTCAATTTGAAGCTGCTTTTTATAGTTTGTTTTGGTTGTTATGTTCTTCCAAGTGCTTGTCATATTGTAGCTCGTAAAAGAGCAAGGCGATAGCAACAAAAAGCTGGAGAAGTCCAATGTAGATAAAGCATTTAAAGAATACAGGAGCATTAAAATACATACTATTTGCTTGTCCCAATCGCATGTCAGCATCAAGTCTCATTGAATTGAAAAAATAATACACGATAATATAAATCGAGAGGGCATTCGTTAAATTCTTGATTTTTTTCATTGGCAATTTCCTTTCGGTATAGTTGTTAGCTGCGTTTATTATATCAAGTTTTGATGAATTTTGATAATTGGAAGATTATATACGTCTTGCAGTTGCAATGATTGTGGTACGATATATGAAATTGAGCTACTAACGTTTTGATGAAGTTAAAAAGGTGAGGATGCGATATGAAAAGAAAAACGGTTCTACAATGGATTCTTGGTATTATTGGTGTTGGTGTCATTTATGCGCTTATTGTGTTTGGACTTATATTATCGGCCTATCGTGAAGTTCCGCCTGAAGGAATTGATACAATGATTGTTTTGGGGGCGAAAGCATGGGGAAATGAACCATCGCCAATTTTAAAAGAGCGTCTAGATGCAGCAATTCTTTATCTGGAAGCGAATCCTCAAACAGTAGTGATTGTGACCGGTGGTCAAGGACCTGACGAGATTGAACCGGAGGGTGTTGTGATGGGACGGTATCTAGAATCCCAAGGTATTGATGCCAATCGAATCATCGTCGAGTCAACTTCGACGACAACAGTCGAGAACATTCAAAACGCGAGTGCTTTACATGATATTTCGACAGCAATCGTTGTCAGTAACGATTTTCATATCTATCGTGCCAAACGAACTGCTACCCAAAATGGTGTGAGCACAGTGTATGGGCTTGCAGCACATTCTAAAACGCGAGCAACCTTTGTATCGTATCTTCGTGAGGTTGTAGCATTGGGCTATCATTTAATATTTACGCACGAGTAGAAGTTATAGATTTCGTGATTATTAATCTAAAGAAAAACTCTATCAAATTGATAGAGTTTTTCTAGATCATTAAAGCTATTCAAAATGGTTAATAATACATGTAATTGAAAGGATTGTTCCGAAGTAGATTACAAACAGAGGTGCTGTTTTGATTGGCGGAAATTTATGTGAGTTTTCGATAAACAAATAGGAAACCCAAAGCGCCATCAATAATACACCCAAAAGATTCATATACTTGTTTTTAGCAACGGTACAATAGGCAAGAATATAGGCTCCTGCTATAATAATCCCAGTTAAAAACTGATGCGTGGGTGTTGGCATAATCAAATCCCAAGCAGTGTACATTGCAATTAGTAAAAAACTAAAAGCAATAATGGGTAGAAAGGCAACAAACCAAAGCAGAATCCGTATTGATTTTGTCGTCTCAGGTCTCATTGCACAGTGTTACGATCCTCAGTCGTTCTACCATATTTAGTTGCTAAATAGGCATGGTATCCATATACAAAAATACTTAAATCATAAATAGGATACTTTGCAGCAATAATATTTTTGAATTCCTCGAAGAGTGCAGGATCTTTAATCGCATCAACAAACGAAAGTCCATGATCGGTGATACCAATGATGTAGGTTTGTTTTGGATTGTAATTATAGGAGTCAGAAAACTCAACTGTTCCTATATGTTCATTATGGATATGTCTTAGACTATCGGTTACATCTTGTTCTGAGTACATTTCGAGATTCAAGGCATCTTGAGTGATGATCTTTGAAGCATCGGTCTTTTGTGTGATGTAGGTCATTAGTACATCGCGAATACAATCTATATTGAGTGTCATACGAATTACCTCCTATCTAAATTATACACCAGTAAAGGTGTGTTTTTAATTATGAAGTTAAATGTTTGGAAATTCATTTATTGAATATGATAAACAGAAAACATTGTCTGCGAGATTGAGTCACTTGTACAGTTTTTTTTTTGAATGCGATTTCAGAAATATGAGGTAAAAATTAACGAATTGCCTACAATTTTTGTCATTTTTTAACATTTCTTACATTTATCTCAATAAATTTAATATGTTTGTGACAATTTCATAGTGTTTTATGACGAGAATTGCACAAATTTTCGGATTTTGTTTATTATCTCCTTGTGCTCAAAGAGCAGAAAAGTGAGGAATAGAAATGAAAAAGAAAATTATCAAGCCGTTGGCAGTTATGATGGCTTCATCAATGTTGTTGGTGGGAACAATGTCAATCTTCGCAGAGGAAGGAGACACACCAAAGTCTGAGACTTCAAAAGCTTCAGTATCATTCACAATTGATAATGAACCAACAGATCCAGTTAACCCAATTGATCCAACAGATCCAACAGATCCAGGAGATATTGAAAATGGTAATGGAGAAGGTCCATTAGCAATTACTGCATATCCAAAAGCGATGAATTTTGGCGGTCATAAAGTTGGTAAAGGAACACAGAAATTTGAATCTGACTTAGTCAAACCAAATATTCAAGTTCAAGATAAACGTGGTGCTGCATCAGATGGATGGAACCTAAGTGTTGCTCTTTCGGATTTCACAAACAATGAAGCAGTCGATGCAGGTAAAACTACAAAAGGAATTATCACATTCAACAATACAACTATGTTTGAAGGAAACAACAAACCTTCACAAAAAGAACCATCAAATGTTAATACAAAAGTAGTTGTTGAATCCGGAAAAACAACGCAAATTGCAAGTGCATCGAAAGGTGAAGGACTTGGACTGTGGGGTTTCCATTGGTATGCACCAAACTATAAAACGGATCAAACAAACAGTAACGTTACCTTAGAAATGGATACAAATACAGTTGTGTCCGGAGCGTATTCAGCTGACCTTGAATGGACACTTAGCGCGACGCCACAATAATTGTAAGTGGGCAATTATTTTGCCCACTCCCTCTTTTGAGGTCATCATTACATTTATATTTCATACACTAGAAAAAATAAGGAGATAACTTATGAAAAAATCATTAAAACTTTTATTAATTGCTGTATTGGTGGCCTTACAAGTAAATACAATAAATGCGGATACAGAGCGATATAGTGATTTTACCGTCACCCCGATTTTCACAGAGCATCAAATAGGAAGTGATCTTGAGTATCGCGGATACTTCGATATTTTATTGGAACCGGGAATGTCGGATGCATTACAACTCGATGTCAAAAACACAGGAAGTTCACCGATGACAGTACATATCGATAAAACAAATGCAGTCACTCGTGCTAATGGTGAAGCTGACTATACACAAAATGAAAAACCAAGTCCGTTTATTCCAACGACTATGGACTCAATGCTTTCAATTCAAAATAATGATGTCATCATCAATCCCAACGAAAGTGCAATTATTAATGTTGATCTAACGATGCCTGCACAAGCGTTTGATGGCGTTGTTCTTGGTGGGTTGGCGATCACAGCAACACATGAAACAGATAAAGTAAAAGAACAAAATAGTGTCGGTGTCAATTCATCTGTAAAGTATCTTGTTGCTGTACAAGCACGAAACACAATGAATCCGGTTTTACCAGAATTACAAGCAACGGATGCTGGCGTTAAAGTACATCAAATGGCACCTGCATACTATGTGAGTCTTGAAAATCATGCAGGTTTGAATATGTCAAATGTATCTATTAACGGCGAGATTAAACAAAAATCAGATGGCAAGGTTGTTGCACGTGTTGATGAAAAAAATAGAAGCACTCTTCCACATAGCAAATTTGATGTCATTTTTACATCTGAAAATGCGAATCAACGCATCAGCTCACAGGAATATAGATACGACTTCACAGTGACTTCAGGCGAAGAAACATGGAATTTTAGCGATTACTTTCAAGTTGGCGCTGATAAGGTTGACGATGTTAATGCAACCATCGAAGTCAAAAGTACGCATATCATGATTTATGTTGGTCTCGCAGTTTTGGTTGTTGTTAACGGTGGTCTTGTGTACATTATCATGAAACAGAGAAAAGCGAAAAGAAATACTAAATAGAGAGTGTAGGGAGCAGAATGAAACGTCACTATAATAGAATATTCATCGGAAGTATCATCATTATGATGACCATAGCTGGATCCTTGATTCACGCAGAAGATCATGCTCCAGTTGAACATCCGACGACAAATGTCTTTGATATAGAGGGGATTTTGAATGAACAGCCGACTCGTGATGAAACTGAAAAAGAAGCAAATGCTCTAGATTTCAGTGAAAACTCTGACGACTCCGTAGAAACAGAGTTGGATGTAAGTGAAGCAAGAGTAGACACCCGTGCCTATGGAACACTTGGAAATGTACCATACACCTACGATACATTCTATCAAACGGTTGTTTTTGACGGGAGAGGGGTTTCTAATCCTACATTCCCAAATATTGATAAGAGTTTGTATCAAATATTGAATGGAACAGGCACACCGGCAGATAACTACAAAATGAAACGTGTCGAGTTTCGAGGGAGAATTTCGACGAACTACTACTTCACGGAGTTTTTTACAAGTACTGAAGCTGAATTAATTGGTTTAGAAAATCTCGATGTAAGCAAAACCGCGTACTTTGATAACTTATTTTATAGTTATTCAGGACCTACTGTTTTGGATGGAGTTGGAACTTGGAATATGTCCAGTGCATTGAGTACATCAGCAATGTTTGGTCATAGCGGACGTCCGGGAATGACCCTACATCTTCCATGGGGCAATACCACATGGAATTTAAAATCAACTTTCGTAATGTTTAGGGATACACACTACAGTGCTATCACAGGTCTTGAAACTTGGAATGTATCCAGTCTTGAAAATGCGCAAGCGATGTTTGTCAACGCACATAACATTACAGAACTGAATCTTACCTGGGGTTCTAATACTCGTAAAATAAACTCAATCATGTACATGTTCTATCTAGCAACGAATCTTGAAACTATCATTGGAACTGAAACATGGAACCTGAGTGGTTTAGGAGCGTCAACTGGTGAGGCAACAGATTTTCTTGCTTTAACAAAAGTAACTGAGTTTAGCGTTCCATATACTTTTGGAGTTAATCCAAGGGTTGGCTTTTTCGAGAGTGCATTTAGAGGTGCTACGTATTTAGAACGTATTATTGTTCCAGAAGGAAACAATGCAGATTTCTTCTACAAATCGGAATTGCCTGCTGCTAAGACTTCAAATGGTTATAGAGGATACTGGGCTAAGCAAGGTGATAATAAATCACAATGGACCTCAAATCAATTAATGAGTGGCTATGCATCATATCAACCGAAAGCAGGAATCTACTACCAGGTCAAAGAGAATTCTAATGTAAACTTCTATTTACAACCAAATGAGCATGAAAGTACCTTTGTACTTTTACAATCAGAAACAGTTCGAACGGGAACAATCTTAGTGAACTATCCCGATATGAGCAGCTATGATGATGTGTTCTATGGTTGGTATCGCGATGTTGAATTGACACAACCCTATGACATCACCCAAGAAGTTCGATTTGACATAAACCTATATGGTGGAATTTCGGATACGAGCGCTCGTGTTCCAGTGAATCCGTATGATGTTAATGATACACAGAAAATTGGAAATACGACCGCATCATCGCAACAAGGGATGCTCCAGATTGTATCAGTTCCCGAACCACTTGTTTTTGGAAATCAAAAGATTGGACAAGGGAATCAACAGTTTAGGTCCCAAACAATAGAACCTAGTGTACAAGTATTCAATCACCCCAGACGCGAAGCTGGTTGGGATCTTAGCGTGTCAATGGGAAAATTTTCTCAAGGAACACCCGGTCAAGATGATTATCACGAAGTGGATGGCGCCCTTACATTTCAAAACACATACACTTCAAGCAAAGATACACAGACTACGAGTGTCGAGACAGTCCATGAAACAGTGACTCTATATTCGGATAACCAACCAACTCGGATTGCGAGAGCGAATAAGAAGTCAGGAAAAGGACATTGGATTTTTAGTTGGTTTGGTCGTGCTTCAGATACAAATGAAAAGGTCACTCTTGAACTGGATACACACACTCTAAAACCCGGAACTTACGAAAGTAATGTCGAGTGGGTTTTATCGAGTGTGCCAGAATAAGTTACTCTAACAGGGTAACTTTTTTATTTTGGTTAAATTCATGGACATTTGAGTGCATGCACCTGAAAAGTGCGTGACGTTATGCTCAATTATCGTTAATATATGGGAAGACGGAGGAGCTTAAAATGATACTGAATCAACAAATTAAAAAATTTCGAGAAGCGCAGTCGTTGACCCAAGAAGATCTTGCAATCCAAATGAATATTGCAAGACAATCGATATCGAAATGGGAGCAAGGTGTAAGCTATCCAACGATTGATAACTTAGTGCTCTTGAGTAAATTATTAGCAATTCCTTTGGATACTTTGATTTTGGGAGACGTAGCGTTTCCAATGCCATTCGCATTTGGGAAACCACAAACGAAATGGCGCTTAATTATACCGCTCTTTATTCCGATGATGTTTCTAATGGCATCCTTAGTATCACTGACCAATTCACTTTTGTATGCGTTTGTTTATTTGGGTATTGCGGTATTTGTATTTGCATTATTCACAACATTGTCATTGTTTGACTATAGACGTTATCATAATTATTTTGTAATTGAACAATTCGGTTTGAATGTCGACATCACCCAAGGCAAGCTATCGTGCATGAAAATTTTGAAAGGCTTGATGGGAAAACGAGAAGGATTATACATCGCTTACGATGCGATTGATACAATTATTCTTAAAATCGATACTCACGGATATGCCGGAAGTAAAGGCTTGAATTATCGCCCGCGTCAGTATGCAATGCTACGCGAGTCTGTTTCAGCTACAATTGTCCTTAAGGACAGTAAAACGTATTCGTTATCAATGGATCCAATGTTTTACATCAACACCCAAGAGTATCGCTATTTTTATGCAATTTTTAAATATTTTTCCGAACAGAATATTCGAATTATCGATCAATCCCATATTTTGCAAAGTATCGAAAATGAATATGATATCGTTGAACAAGCATATTACATTACACAAAGGCATCAACAAAGTTAATTTACAAGTATACACTACCATTGTATGATAGTTCTTAGATAGAAAAGAGATTTAAAGATACGATGCTTTCACTAAAAACGATAACTGATACACATAAAATAGATATAGAGACATTATATACTAATGCATTTCCTGAGAACGAACGTAAAAACTTAAACTATATCTATGACGATAAGGGCACAAACAGCGAAGTTTGTGTTCTTTTGGACGATGATTGTTTTGTAGGTTTCACAATTGTTTTATTCACTGATACCCTGGTACACCTCATCTATTTTGCAATTGATCCGAAAGTTCAAAGTAAAGGCTTGGGCTCCGCGACATTAGCGTTAATAAAAGAACGCTATCAGCGTACGATTTTTGCAGATGTTGAAGTCGTACGTCCTAAAAAATCAGACGCCCCAATCCGTCGACGAAGAATCAAATTTTATAAAAAGAACCATTACAATGAGACGAAGATTGTATATAATTGGCGTGGCGAAGAATTTACCATCCTTTCTACTGATTATCCGCTGACTGCCCGCGAGTATTATGATTTCTGGCAAACACTGGAAAAGAACAATCCAAGGCTTCTTGAATATTAATGAAGAGCATCTTATAAAGATGCTCTTTTAGTATTAGTTAAAAGGATATGGGACCCAAACGGTTGTATCTTGACCCGGACGCGTGTAAATGCCATTCCTATAATTTGAAGATGATTTTAGAAGATAAAGTCGATGTTCGTTATTGGCGTCATACGCAGCCACAATTGTTGGGGATTCATCTGATTTCTTATAAATAGTAAAGGGGTCATATTGGAGCGTATTTTGCAGATTCCATCCGAAGTCGATGCCAGGTTCTGGATGGTGATTGGGTTGGATCGCTTCGTTCGCAACATATAATTTCTGCTCGTGATAGGTTACGGAACCTTTAGCATAGGTACGCGTTTTTTGCCACTTAAGATCTGAAATATGTCCCATTTTCTTCCAACCATTCCATCCATCGGATTGTTCGGGTGTCATATTCGATGCACCACCATTATCTGCGCGGTAGACAATTTCATTCATAATTACTAAATCGCCGATAAAGTAACGTGCTTGGATAAAATGTTGGTTACTGTAGAAGCGGTAATGTCCACTATAACCTTCAGAAATATCAGGTGAATCCGGTAGCTTATCATGCCAGCCTGTCCGATAACGCAATAAATACATATCTTTATAATAGACGACGTTGTTCTCAACGTATCGGGTAGTCTCTTGAAAATCTGTGGCGCCAATAGGATGGATGTTAGCTAATGAAAAGGTACCCGTCTTTAAGGTAACATCAGCTGTTGTGATAATATTTTTTTTGATAGAGATATCTTGCCAGTAGCTGTATGTAGTCGCCACTAAGAGACCAAGCATAAGTAGTAAAGTACCTAACACGAGTATTTTTTTCATGGTTAATTTATTCAGTAATGCATAACGAATCCTAGAGCCGTAGGTGAGGATTACACTTAGCATCACTTTTCTCCGCCTTTTTATTATACTGATTTTACCACCTGTGATTGTATCGAGCAATTAATATACTGAAAATTTCTGTTGTTTTTGGAGTGTAGATCACAACAATCTAAAGTAATAATTGGAAATCGATGTAGGATTAATTTCTAGTACAATTGTGATATTATCCCTTTTTTTGTTATAAATAGGTATGTGAAAGCGGTTACTAAACAAGTAAGATATGTGTATGAAAGAGATGTATTCATACAATACAGGAGGAAAATATGAAGAAATTCAAACGCATGAGTATTCTGCTTCTCGTTACATTAATGCTGGTAGCATGTTCTGACGGAGGTAAGTCGGAAGAAAATAAAAAACTTGTTGTTTACTCTCCAAATAGTGAAGGCTTGATTAATGCTGTGGTACCACTTTTTGAAGAAAAAACGGGCATAAAAGTTGAAGTTATTTCTGCAGGTACAGGGGAATTAATCAAACGAATTCAGTCAGAGAAAGAAAACCCATATGGCGATGTTTTGTTTGGCGGAACCTATACACAATATATTTCAAACAAAGATTTGTTTGAACCGTATGTCTCAAAAGAAGATGCAAACGTTGTTGATGAGTATAAAAACAATACGGGTTATATTACATACACAGTTTTAGACGGAAGTGTCTTAATCGTAAATAAAGAACTTACGAAAGATCTCAAAATTGAAAGTTACGAAGATCTCTTACAACCTGAACTCAAAGGAAAAATTGCGACTGCGGATCCATCAAATTCATCCAGTGCTTTTGCGCAGTTGACCAATATACTCCTAGCCATGAGTCCAGATGATGACTATATGAATGATGAGGCTTGGGACTATGTTGGTAAATTAATCCAACAATGGGATGGAAAAATCCAATCGGGATCGTCTTCAGTTTATAAATCTGTTGTTGATGGAGAAATGTGGGTTGGGTTAACTTACGAAGATCCAGTAGCAAAACTTGTTAAAGATGGTGCCAAAAATGTAGAAATTGTTTATCCAAAAGAGGGAAGTGTCTTCCTTCCAGCGGGTTCAGGAATTATCAAAAATGCTAAGAATAAAGAAAATGCAGAATTATTTATTGATTTCCTTCTTAGTGAAGAAGTTCAGAATATCTTTGGTTCAGAGTTGACGAACCGTCCAGTACGTAAAGGTGCGAAAACAGGGGATCATCTCAAAGATTACGCAACCTTGCCATTAATTTATGAAGACATGGAGTATGTCTATCAGAATAAGACACAACTTGTAGAGCGTTACACAAAATTATTTGCTGAATTACAATAATTAGATTAGAAACGGGGTTAGATTATGAGTGTAAATATTTCAATCAAGAATGCTATAAAACGTTATGGCCAAAATACAATCATTCCGGATCTCTCAATTGAAATCAAGGAGGGTGAATTTTTCACCCTTCTTGGTCCATCTGGATGCGGAAAAACCACATTATTACGCATGATTGCGGGGTTCAACTCAATTGAAGGGGGCGATTTTTTCTTTAATGAAAAACGAATCAATGACATGGAACCTTCAAAGCGAAATATCGGAATGGTGTTTCAAAACTATGCTATCTTTCCGCATTTAACAGTTTTTGATAATGTTGCATTTGGATTAAAAAATCGCAAAATGGATAAAGACACAATTCACAAATCTGTTAACGCGATGTTGGATACAATGCAAATTTCCGAATATGCAGATCGTATGCCAGAACGTCTCTCTGGAGGACAGCAACAACGGGTTGCTTTAGCACGTGCTGTTGTTATCAAACCTGACGTATTGCTGATGGACGAGCCACTCAGCAATTTAGATGCCAAGTTACGTATTGATATGCGAACAGCAATCAAAGAGATACAACAGTCTGTCAATATAACAACTGTATACGTGACACATGATCAGGAAGAGGCAATGTCTGTTTCAGATCGAATTGCAGTCATGAAAGATGGTGTAATACAACATGTTGGAACACCTCAAAATATTTACCAGCGTCCACGCAATATTTTTGTAGCGACATTTATAGGTCGATCCAATATTTTAACAGGTAGTTTGACAGGTTCCTCCTTAAAATTAAACGAAGGACCTACTATTAACTTGGATGCCACAAAAATGGTTCGTAATGGAAACGAAGAATCCGTCAAGATTTCAATTCGACCAGAAGAATTTATAATTACAAATGATGTATCCACAGCGATAACAACTGGAACTGTGAAAAAAACAGTATTTCTTGGTCTCAATACTCACTATACGGTTCAATTAGAGACTGGTGATACTGTTGATATAGTCGAAGAGTCAGCGATCAATCACTTATATCAAGAAGGTGAAACCGTTAAAGTGGGAATTAAAATTGAAAAAATCAACGTGTATACGGCTGATGGAGAAGAGAACTTGATTGTAGGTGTTCACCATGACCTTAATTAATAAAATGCGAAAACCTGATTTTTGGAAAGCATCAACGCTCATTGTACTTGTGCTTTATGGACTCTTCTTTATTTATCCGATTGTTAATCTTCTAGCGCAGTCTATTTATGATCCAAGCATGGGTGGATTTACACTCACGCACTTTAATAAATTCTTTAGTCAACCCTATTACCTCAAGACAATCGTCAACAGTTTTCAAGTGACAATTATTGCAACGTTGCTGACATTGTTAATTGGAATTCCATTAGCATACTTTACAACAGTCTATAAAGTAAAGGGCAAAAAGTTCTTAAACGTTATTATTATTCTTTGCTCCATGTCAGCGCCATTCATCGGTGCTTACTCGTGGATTTTGTTACTGGGACGAAGTGGATTAATTACTAAATTCATGTTAAATACGTTTGGAATTGTAATTCCTGACATCTACGGTTTTAGTGGTATTCTCTTAGTCCTCACATTACAACTATTTCCGTTAGTTTACCTCTACATTCAAGGGGCACTCAGCAGTGTCGATAATTCCTTGTTTGAAGCCTCTGAAAGTATGGGGATTACAGGATTTAAACGGTTCTTCAAAGTCGTACTACCGTTAATCAAACCAACAATTTATGCCAGTGCATTGCTTGTCTTCATGCGGGCCTTTGCAGACTTTGGAACTCCAATGCTTATTGGAGAAGGTTATCGAACCTTCCCACGTCTTATTTTCGATGAATTTATCTCGGAAATGGGAGGAGACACAGGATTTGCTGCAGCCATCTCTGTCATTGCAATTCTTCTCACAACGGTCTTCTTTCTCTTCCAACGTTGGTTATCCAATCGTAATCAGTTCTCAATGAGTGCCTTGCACAGTATTGATCCTAAGCCAATGAAACGATCATTATCTGTAATGGTCCACACATTTGTCTATGGTGTTGTTGCAGTTGCATTTATGCCCCAAGTTTATGTCTTCTACACATCATTCCTAAAAACATCAGGATTAATATTTGTAGATGGATATTCGTTGGATAGTTATCGAGAAGCTTTCTCGCGACTTGGAAATAGTATTCAAAATACCTTTATTATTCCAGGAATCGCATTGGTTATTATTGTCATCATGGCAGTTATTATTGCGTATATAGCTGTACGTCGTCGTAATCCATTGACTGCCACGGTCGATGCCGTATCAATGATTCCATATATTATTCCAGGTACCGTTCTTGGAATCGCAATGCTAACTTCGTTATCGAAACGACCATTTATGCTAACAGGAACGTTTACAATTATGATAATTGCCTTAGTTGTGCGCCGATTACCATATACTATTCGGTCATCAGTCGCAATTCTACAACAAATATCAATAAGTGTGGAAGAAGCAGCAATTTCGCTTGGAACCAGTAATTCAAAAACATTCTTTAAGATTACGGTGCCAATGATGTCTGCAGGTGTAATCTCAGGTGCAATCCTTAGCTGGATTACGATGATTTCTGAACTATCAACAGCCATTATTCTTTACACCTCAAAAACGCAAACCATGACAGTTTCAATCTATACGCAAGTTATTCGTGGAAACTATGGAATCGCAGCTGCATTATCAGCAATCCTGACAGGGCTAACCATTATTTCGTTACTCGTCTTTATGAAACTATCGAAAGGAAAAAATATACAAATATAGAAAAAGGTTAATCCTTTTTCTCTTTTTGTCTTTGTATATTATAATGAACTTATGAAACGTTCCGAATTCAAAACATTTGAGCAAAAAATTGAAGAGACATTTATCAAATATGGCCGCATTCCATTGCTGGTCACTTTACTCATGGCCGGATTGTCATTTCTTGGCTATTACATTTATACCAATGTTTTCGAAGTTCGGAATGTTCAATCATATATAACCCAAGAGGTCATGCGTATTGAATCAAGTATTGATGAGATTTTTAGCTTTACGGAAGAAGGGCACAATTTTTCTGACATGAAAGTAAACATCGAAGCGTATTCTAATGACATCTATCAGAAATATTATGCAATCAACTCACGACTTGACGGAAATGTTCATATGATTATGTATGATGACGCGAACTATCCTATTTTAATTACGCAGCCGTCATTAGAGGGTAATGATTTTCTGCGTTATTATCACCGCCTTGTTTTAGAGCGCCTAGACTCTAATGACACACTCGTAACTGTCATCACGAATTTAGGGAGCGATCCTTCAACAAAAGTTGTCTATGGGCGCAATTATACAGATGAGCATCAAAATCAACTTAAAGTTCTTTATTTTGTGGATGCAAGTGTATATAGCGAACTTTTGCAGTATCAAAGAGGAAATCACTTAGTTTTAGCAGACCGATTTGACAATGTCATTGCGTCGACATCTCGAGATTTTGTGACGAAATCGATGAAGTTTCCGAATGTTAGCAATGATACGCTAAGTCTAGAACACACGACGTATCGCGTGAATTCTAAGATGTTCGGGTCGGATAGTTTTATTATTCATGTTCTTGTGAAAAAGGATTCGTTAGCGCTAACCTTTATAGTAGTGTCAGTGGTTGTTGCGATTGCCTTATATATTGTCGAGCGTATTAATAAACTATCGGCGCGAAAAATTGGACGCGAAGCAAGCCGTTCAATTGCGACTTTGATTGAAGCGGTTGATCGCATGAAAAGTGGCGCCTTAGATACACATGTTTCGCTCACAACGCATGACGAGTTTGAAAAATTGGCACATGCATTTAATGATATGGGAACCCAATTATCAGAACTCATTTCTAGTAATGAGCGTCTTCTTGAATTACGGAAAAATGCAGAAATAAAGCAACTCGAAGCCCAATTCAATCCGCATTTTCTCTACAATTCCCTAGAAACGATTCGATACCTAATTGTTGATGACCCCCAATTAGCTGAAAAACTAATTCTGAACACAACCCGCTTACTCCGCTACAGCATAACACCAGATACCAATGAAGTACTCTTTTCAGAAGATATCGAATACATTAAGCTCTATTTAGAAGTAAATAAATTGCGACTTCAAGAACGTTTTGTTTATACGATTGATATCGGCGAAGATGTGTTGAAGGAACAGTTACCGAAGCTGTTAATTCAACCATTAATTGAAAACTGTTTGAAGCATGGTTATCGCTATAAGGATACACTTACCGTTGGTGTTCTCGGATACTCCAATGAGACACATATCTTCCTACATGTGATTGATGACGGGGGCGGGATGCATCCGGCACAACTTGAAGCACTAAAATCTTATGACAGTAAATCGCATCATGTTGGCTATGGGATTATGAGTGTGCTTCAAAGAATGGAACTATTGTATGGGGATGATGGTAAAGTAACAATTGAGAGTGATACGATGGGGACGCATATAGCGCTTATTATTCCCAAAGGAGAAAGCAATGATGTATAGAGTATGTATTATCGAAGACGAGGCAATTATACGAAAAGGGCTCCGGCGTGCAATTGACTGGGATACACTTAAATGCACCGTAGTAGGCGAAGCTGCAAACGGGAACGAAGGATACCGCCTCATTGAAAAAGAAAAACCAGATATTATTGTTTTAGATATCAACATGCCGATAATGGATGGTATCGCATTATTGGAACTTCTACCAAGAGAAACGTATAGTGTGATTATTATTAGCGGACACTCAGAATTTGATTACGCCAAAAAAGCAATTGAATTTGGTGTCACAGAGTACCTTCTAAAGCCTTTAGATCATGTTGCGTTAACGCACAGTATTCAACGTGCAATCAGTGAAATCCATATGCGTCGGGCTTATGCGAAAGGCGCGAAGGAGGTCGCTGATATCTATTGTGTTTTACAACAAACACCAGTTGTTGCATCCGTCACAATTATGAAAGCATTTGAATATATTCAACAGCACTATCATGAAAAAATTACTCTGGAAGATATTCGTATGTATACCGGTAAAAGTGCAACCTCAATCAACAATCGATTCCAAAAATTTATTGGAATGACATTTAATGAGTATTTGACGAAGTTTCGAATCCAACAAGCCCTGGACCTCATCAAAACACAGTCATATCATATGTACGAAATTGCAGAAATGGTTGGATTTTCTGATTATAAATATTTTAATCAAGTATTCCATAAAGTTGTTGGGGTGGCACCAAACATTGTAAAAACGTACTATTCTCGAGCCTAACAAAGTAAGAACAGTAAGAATACGTGTTCAAAAAGCATTACAAATCAAATATATTGAACAAATATATATAACTGTTATACTATAGTCATGATAAAACAGGCAGAAATCACAAAAATATTGCATACATTAAACCTTGGGGAACCCTTGCATGTTTCGCAACTTGGAGGACTCACAAATAGAAATTATAGTGTTGAAACGAAGGATACCAATCTGGTTATCCGCCTTGCAGGTAAGGATACCGATAAAATTATTAACCGTTCTCATGAAGGTTTAATTGTACGTACGATAGCACCATTGCAGATTGACGCACCACTGATTCATTTTGATGATACTACAGGTTTAAAGGTATCGGAATACATTGACGGTGCGCAAACGATGAACGCAAAACAATTACAAGAATCACAGAACCTAGAAAAGGCTGCAAAACTGTTGGCACATTTACACCAAACAGCGCCATCAGTACCTATTGATTTTAATGTTATGGAAATGGTTCAAAAGTATGAGTTATCACTCTTGCAACTGAAGGGGTACTTTCCAGAAGGCTATTCAGAAATTCGTGATAAAGTATTCATGCTTTATGCGTATCATGAAGATCAAGAAGCAAAACGTGTTTTGAGCCATAACGACCCATTACCGGAAAATTTCATAGTCAGTAGAACAGGAGATATGTTTCTTGTTGATTGGGAATATGGAGGGATGAATTCACGGTATTGGGATCTCGCTGATGTGTCGATTGAAGCGGATTTTACGCATTCAATGGATTGTCAGTTTGTGGAAGCATACCTTAAAACAGAACCAACCTATGAAGACTTACTGCAACTGCAACTGAATAAAGTGTATATTGATTTGTTGTGGAGTCTTTGGGGCTATATCCGAGAATCACTAAAGGATGATTACGAAACCGAAGATTTCATCGAATATGGGAATCTGAGATTCCACCGTTTGAAAGAAAATCTTAATAAAATTTTCCGAAAATAGAACACACTGTCATGGTGTGTTTTTTCTATCTGAAATTTCACAGAGAAACTTGTTAGTAAACAAAGAAACAGAACATACTTTATGATGTGAAGTGTTTGAACGGTGTTAATTGTTAAGATTGTGATAAATTGTGTGCTTAAACCGTGAATTGTTAAAACATATAGCTTAATATATACAAGATAAAACAACATAAACAATGTATTACCTTTTTTTGGGGGGGGATGCGTGTTGATGGTCTTTTGATTTAGGTGAATTTAAAGAATTGAGTAAAACATAAAATAAATAAGTCTTTTTTGAATCTCATTCGTCTATTTAATGAGGGGTGATAAGATTTGAGTGAATTTGATATGACTCTTAAGAACCTATTTGTAAGTGACTCCAACAGCTATGAGGTTAGCAATTTAAAAAAAGCTGTGCTTTGGTTGATGATTTATCAGCAATATCAGTCCTATAGATTACAAATGTGTGGAAGAGGGTCTAGAAATGAAACGTAACAACAATACTACCGGAAATGATTGGCCATATACCGAATCGGGAATGCATGACTTTGAGAGTCTTTACAATCAAACAATTCGTGCAGTTTATTATATTATTCGCAGACTAATTAAAAATCAGCATACAGTTGAGGATCTTGTTCAGGATTCCTATCTGAAAGCATTCAAAAAAATTGATAGCTTGGAAATCTATACAGTTGCTAATTTTGCTGCATGGATCAATCAAATTGCTTTGAATAATGCGAAAGATTTCTTGAAAAAGAATAAACCAGTGTTATTTTCGGATATAACGCGTGAAGAGGATGTTGATTTTGAGGTTGAAGATACAGATACTTTCACGCAACCTGATGAAAGTGCGAATCAAGAGGAAATATCGGAGATTATTCAGAATATTATGGATAGTCTTCCTGAAGACCAACGCTTATGCACTTTCTTATTTTACTATGAAGATATGACAATTCGTGAAATTGCAACGTATTTAGAACTTAGTGAAAGTACAATAAAGAGTCGCCTAAAGTATGCGAAAGATAAAATTCGCAAGAAAATCACTGAGCATGAAAACAATGGCGTAACATTCTTTAGCATTGCGCCAATTGGTCTTTTTGTGTATGCGCTAAAAATGATGCAACCACAAGTAACAGTGCCGCCATATACGATTGTTGTGAGTGAAGGTGTAACTGGTGGTCGTTCCACGAAATCGCAGAAACCAAGCCATGTTGCAAATGTCATCGCGACCGTTGGTGTGGTGACAACAATTGTAGCATTTGCCATTATAAATCAAACCCAATCGCCAGTTATACCTGTAGTAGAAAATAAGGTTAGTTTTGATCCCTTTGCGTATCTGCGCATTAGTTTCGATGGTGAAACAACATTAGGAACAGCCTCATTACAACTTGTTGATGCACCAAAATCACTAACAACTACATCGTATTCCATCTCTAAATCATCTGGGTTGGCGAATGGAGATGTTATCAAGGTTCGATTTGGACATGACTTTTTTGAATCCAACTATGCAATAACAACACTCGAAAAAAACTATACGGTAACTGGTTTGGAAGAGCCGGCCGTGATCAATCCATTTGATGATATTCACTTCGTTACTTCGGGGGAAGATGGAAGTGGTTCCATAGAAGCCCTATGGAATACAGAAAGTGCATGGTATGCATCGCATCTGGATGGCATTAGTATCGTATATTCAAAATCGGAAGCCCTTGCAAACGGTGACCAAATAGACGTGTTGCTAACTAACCTGCCCAAATCAGAATCACATTATAACCAAACAACGATAACCATAACAATACAAGGACTTCCACCCCAAACAAGTCAAAAACCAACCGCAATCCCACAACCTCCAGAGCCTAGACCAGACTTTGACCCATATATCTATGTCAAAAATGAGATGACACAAAGTATTGCTAATCGTAATATTCCATCACTATTAGCGATGTTTAGTAAAGACTATTATGGGAACACATTGAATCCTGATGCATGGACCTCATATACCCATCTTGGTCAGTCAATTAGTGTTGGAAAGCGTAATAATCAATATATTGGATACGCCGAAATGTACCTGCAAAACCGCAACGGTGATTGGATACAATTAAGTATTGTATCGTCTTTCAATGAAGATTTTAATGGGAAATATTCCCTATATGCAGCGAGTTTGGATTCAACCCATAAACTGGAAGCATTTAAAGCATTACATTTCGGAGATGTCACTATTTTAAAGAATTAATTATGAATGAAGGTAAGAAAATGAAATTAAAAACATTCAATCAAGCAGTCAAAAAAGGATTTATTTTTATTGCATTAGTCGCTTCTCTTGTAATTACATCAATAACGATTAATGCACAAACACACACTCCCAATTTACGAAATATTCAAAACCTATTAGAAGAACATAACGTGAATGCATTGCGATCCGTGTCACTGTCATTTTTAAATGAGGCGGGTGAAGCACGCTCTGATTTTATTCCAGATGGTCGTTTAAAATTTTCGCTGCAATGGCAAGTTCCGCATGAATTGCGTGAAGACCTTGTAAAGGGAGATTACATTGAAGTACCACTTCCTAAAACAATCAATGATGTTGTGCTTATAGAAGGCAAAGCAGCAACAATCGAAAACGATGGGATTCAGATCAACTTGGATGATGCGCTTGAGGGTGCTGTCATATTCACGGCGAAACTGAGCAACGATGAAAACAATCCTGTCGTAAATGTAGAATTTATGAATACATTGGAATCTCTAGAAACATTTACAATTACAATTCCTACAAACGAAACACCAACAGAGGATATCTTGAAGGAAGAACCGATAGTTTCTTCGATTGCAAAAGAGGGCATTAGAACACCACAATCGATAGAAGTTGTAGAACAACCACAACCTATAGTATCTGTTGATGATAGCAAAGCAAACATTGCTGTATCAAGGTTTGATATTTACACATTGCCATCCGATGCAAAGTTCTTATCCGGTGAGGAAGTTCTCTTTTACACTGGTATATCGTTAACTGAAGATAGTGGAACGCTTACAGATGCGATTCTGGAAGTTAAGATACCTAAAGAACATTTGGTTGATGGTACGTTTGTTGCCTCAGATATTGCGTCTCAGGTATCGAAAGAGGTCATTGATGCAGGTGATCATTATAAAGTTATTTATAAACTCGCTGCATTAGCTTCAGGAACAAGTTTGGATATTCCGATGAAGTTTGTTACTCATAATGGTGAAACACCAAATGGTTTCCCTGTAGCAATTGAGGCAACTTTAAAACAACAAAAAGATGAATTAGTCCTTGCACAAACAATAAAAGATATCATCATCAATACAGTTCAACCCCGTTTAGATAAAATGATTTATGCGGGTTCATGGACAAGTTCTGACAATCGTGTAGTGAATGGAGGCACAAGTCACCCTGACGACGAAACACGTCTAACGGATGATTTAAGCCAACTCAACAATGTTCAATTTACGTATACCTTGAATGCAACAAACACAACATCGGCACCAGGGTCTCGCATCTATGATACGTTTATCTTTGAAGACGTCTTACCAAAAGGAGCTATCTTTGTAGCTGAAGATAATCCAGGATGGACCTATGATGCGGCAACACGTACGGCGCGTAAGACATATACAAATTCAGATGGGATTCGCCTTTATTACCAGAACTTCTCGAGTAGTGCGACACTAAATCTGAAATTCCCGAATGCCCCAGTTAATGAAACTTTGACCAATACGGCGACAGTAACTGCAGCACCAAAAGACCGTCCAGAGTATGAGGCTCAATTTAAAGGTACAGATACCATTGATTTTAAACTTGATGCCTCCAAACCGGTACCAGAACCTACATCATTTTCCTTTGGAAAAACAATCTCACCGTGGAGTTTCTTAGATTATCAAAAAGATCGCGATAGAACCCACGAATGGCGATTATCCATTGGCAACTCGGCAACATCCGCTCATCCCAATTTAAATCTAAATGCGTTCGAGATTGTTGATAGTGGCCTTGACGCACGTCTCAAGTATACATATGTGACAATTAATGCTCAGACAACAGTCGTTGGAACACTGGATATTATCGCGACGTTACAAGATGGTACTCAGGAAATCATTGCAACGAATGTTGATCCTAAGGTAAAACATACCTATCCCTTGAAAGCTGAAACAGTGGCAGTTACGGTGAAATCAGTGGATCATACATATCTAGCACCTGGAAAAACTTTAAATGTTCTTATCGGTTCAGAATTGCGTGATAAAACGGTACCTGTTGTAGGTGAGTCATCAACAACAAGTCGACTAAGTAATGATGCGGGGTTCAAAGCTACCTATTCAAATGGCTTAAGTTTAACCGGGAAGCGTTCTGATTATATTCAATATTCACGCGTAAATCCAACCGTGTCTTTACGAAAAGACGTCGTAAATAGGAAATTAAATTATTTCATTAATGACCATGTTGCGTTCCAACTCAATGTTGATATTTCCAATCTCGTTGGTGATATGGCATTTGTGGATTCAAATGCTCTGGTTGATATCATTCCAGATGGAACATCGTATGTACCAGGTAGTGCATCTCTTGTTAAATCATCAGTTATTGAATCTTTGATGACGACAGGAAGTTTTGAACCCGAAGTTATTTCAAATTTTAAAGGAACCGGACATACCGCCCTTGTTTGGAAACTGGAGGGTATGACTTATACGGGAACAAACACAAATGGCGCACAAACAGGAGTACTCTCGATTCAGTATGAAACGAAAATTACCGAACTCACCAATCCGGGAACGAATATCAATACTGCGATTCTTTCATGGAAAAACAACAACGTGGTTAAGCCGGGTTCACGTCCCGTTTCTGATGAGTATGATTTGAATGAAAACAGTGCGACTGACGATCTAATCACCTCAGCGCTTACACAGTTTAATTATGTTCCACCTCGAGAATTGATGATTCGAAAAGCGGTAAAAGGGTCTTTAGATTCTAACTATATCTTACCGCCAAGTACCGGATTGAGTGAAATTGGGACGGAAATGAGTTATCAATTATCTTTATACAATAATTCTGTAACTGATATTAGCAATCTTAATATTCTTGACTTATTGCCAAAAGTTGGCGATGAAACGGTAAGTACCGACATGTCATTAGAGTCTCCGAGTCGGATTGCTCGAAATTCCACATTTAAATTGAATCTATCTGGACCGATTCAGGTTCCTCATGATTTACTTGTGTTTTATACAACAGACGAAGTGACCCCGGATGTTAAGACATTCTACACAAGTGCAAATTGGACTCCGTCACCGACAAACTATGACGCGGTGACGGCATTTAAAATAGTTTTAAAACCCGGCGCAGTACTTCGAAGTGGTCAAGAAATTCAGTTCGATGTTTCCTTCAAAGTTCCAAGGGATATACAATTGGATGTGCTCGATAAAGCAGTAAATACTTTTGGTGTAGCAACAACGTCTAATCTTGATTTCTTTGAATCCAATCATTCTACAGTCGATATCGTAAAGTACAACGTCTCTGGCCACGTATTCGATGATTTTAACGAAGATGGCTTATTTGATAAGGCGACAGACACGACTTTTGAAGCCTATTCAGTGCGGCTTGTGGATAAAGCTGGCAATGATGTTTATGATCTGTCCGGGAATCCTTATGAAGTAAGAACGGATACTAATGGATTTTATAGTATGGATGTATACCGTCAAGGAGAGTATCGCATCAAAGTCATCACACCAGTTGGTTATACGCTGACTCGTCAGATGCCAGATGAAAATGGGTCACATATTGAGCCAAATGGTCGTGCTACAACCAGTGACTTTGCATTAGATCGTTTGAATCCTTCAGCTATTCGAAATGCTGGTTACTTCAAAGAAACAGTCGATGTAACGATTCATAAAGTCTTACATGATGCGGAAGGCGTACGTCTAAATAAAGATCGAAGCTTCACATTTAATGTAAGTTTTGATGAGACAGACGACAATACTGATAACTACAAACGTTACCAAGGTATGATTCAAGTTTACGAAGAAGACATGACCTATATTGAATCACTCATGGTTCAAGAGGGTATTATTAGGATTCCGGCGAACCGTAAAATTGTCGTCAAGGGACTTCCTAAGAATGCACGAATTAAAGCATCTGAAATTGTTTCTGACTTGTATAACGTTGAAGGTGGGTCTATTGACGCAGTATTATCGTCATCGTCTTTAACCTTTACAGTTATAAATACCGTAAAAGTTAATAAAATGGATTATACAATGGATAAGGTGTGGGTCAATGGACCTGATATTAAACCAGAGATAGTTGTTCAACTCTTCCAAAATGATCAGGCATATGGCAATCCTGTAGTTCTTGAAAATGGTGAAACAACCTATCGATGGACAGATTTGGATACCAATGATAAAGATGGCAATCCATTTGAGTATCGTGTTGATGAAATTGCAGTTCCTGTTCATTATGAAAAACACGTTGATGGCACAACCATCACAAACACATACATTCCAGCAATGACCGATTTTACCGTTCGTAAAGTGTGGATTGATGGACCAGAATTAAAGCCAACGATATCAATGCAACTGTATCAAAACGGATTACCATATCTCGATGCGGTTGATTTGGAATCGGGCCAAGAATCCTATACGTGGAAACAACTTCCAGTAACAGATTTGATGGGAAACCCCTTTACGTATACTGTTGATGAAATCAATGTTCCTTCCGGATATAGTAAACATGTTGATGGAACAACGATTACCAATACCTTCACACCCGGAAAACTTGCGATGCAAATTCAAAAAGTGTGGGTAGGTGGGCCAACTGCGCATCCTACGATTACCGTTCAATTGTATCGTAATGGTGTTGCCTATCAAGAACCGCGATCTTTGTTTAACGGTGAAACGTCCGTGCTATGGCGTGATCTTGATGCAGTCGATTCGGCAGGAAACGCATATATTTATACCGTTGATGAAATCAATGTTCCTGAAGGATACGTTAAGTCTTTAAATGGAAATGTGATTACAAACACATATGTAGAAGATGAACCACCAATAGTTAAAGGTGTCGATAAGGATCCAAAATCTAAAGATTCGTCACTACCAAATACTGGAATGGGGAATTCGATGTTACTATTTGGCTTTGCAAGTATAATCGTAGGACTCTTTACAATGATTCGTTCGGTATATCGAAAACGTCACAATTAAGTAAAAAAGCTACCACAGTCATTCTGTCGGTAGCTTTTATATTTATTTATGCACAATAAGTATACTTGTTCTATGGTCCGGCGCAAAAGGTTTGTTTCCTATTGAATTCACATACCATGAATATCAAAGCAAGAAATCTCAATTGTGCATAAAAATTATTTACAAGAGAAGCTTATAAAGAAAAACTATTGTGCGTCGTGTGCGTCAATAGGCCATAAATGCTATGATAGGTATAAAGATTCAAAAATGAAGGAGAAAATAATGAAAATTGCCATAACAGAAATGCTAGAATTGGATGCGGTCAGTACGAAGACAATTGAGAATTTAGGATTTGAAATTATCCGCTATCCTTTAGAAACAGTTTATGATGGAAATGCAGATGTCATTGTGGGCATGCATTTACCGAAAGAAACGATCCCTCATAATTTGAAATTTGCACAGTTGCTTTCAGCTGGGTATGACCACATCAATATTGAATTATATAAAGAAGCAGGCGTTTCGATCGCTAATGGCAGGGGCATGTATAGTATCCCGATTGCCGAATATTGCTTAGCCTACATACTTAACCATTATAAAAGTATTCCTAGCTACTTGAAACAGCAAGCCGAGCATAAATGGGAGCGGTTGAATCAAAATAGAGCACTCGACACTGCCAAAGTGTTGATTCTTGGAACCGGAAGTATTGCTCAAGAAACGGCAAAACGATTGAATGCTTTTAATGCTCAAGTCGATGGAGTTAATTCAAACGGTCGTTCAATCGAACATTTTTCTCAATGCTTTGCTTTGGATGCACTGGATAGTTATTTACCTAATTATGATATTGTGATTTGTACACTACCAAGCAACGATGCCACGTATCATATCATGGATGCACGTCAGTTTGGAATCATGAAGAATGATGCAATTTTTATAAATATCGGTCGTGGAGCTTGTGTGAATTTGGAAGGACTCATGACTGTGCTTGATACGAATTTAGCAGGTGTTGTTTTGGATGTTTTTGAAACAGAACCACTTGATGCTAATCATCCAATTTGGGATCATCCTAAAGCAACGATAACACCGCATGCCTCATTTGAAACGAGCAAAATCAATGACTACCGATTGGATATTGTGATGCATAACTTAAAACGCTTCGCAGAGCAAATGCCGCTGATGAACCGTATTATATAAAAGAGATGAATTTCATCTCTTTTTTAATATTGTATATCCAGAGCATATGCTTCGAGTCGTCTTCGATCCGTGATTTTGTAGGAAGTACCAATTTTTGAAAGTAACTTAAGTTCTCTGAGTTGCTTAAAGGTATGCATCAAGTGCCGGTAACTTGTACTTAGATACTCTGCAATTTCGGTCGCACTCTCATGATAGGTGCCATCGTTCTCAGCGAAAAGAATAAATGCAGCTAGTCGATTGATCATCGGGTAGTTGAGTGCATGGGTAAGACGAAAGGTACGATCTGTTAATTTTTGAGCAAGGTATACGTTGAGTGCACGTGTAAATGCGAAGTTTAAGAGCAATTGTTCGTGTTTATCACGTGGGACTACAATACAGGTACAGTTAGACTGTGCGATAACTTCTTTGGATTGTTCTTCAACACCAAGTAAGCTAAGTTCACCTAAGATATCACCGGCTTGAGCGAAATGGATGATGGATCGTGTTCCATTTTCGTGGTAGAGGTAAATCTTGACGGTTCCTTCAATGAGAAAAAATAGAGGTGTCTCAGCTTGTCCAAAAGGAATAATCTGGTCGCCTGGTATGTAAGATTGCGTGAAGCGATGCGTTATATTAATGGAATCTTCCATGATGTGCAATAAATCGTTATGAATTGGTGCCGCTTTCATAGTGCCTCCTAATGTGAGATATCTCCTATAATTATCCAGTGTTGCATGATAAATTTCAAGTGGGAGGTTATTATGAATCAAACAATGAAATTATTCCTTTCTTTAGGCTTTTATATGCTAGCGGGATTCGGAATAAGTATCACGATTTTTGCAGGTATTGGTGTTAGTAGTTTTAATGCGTTAAATCTAAGTCTTGCAACTGTGTTGGAAGCCGGAATTGGAACCGTGACCACGGTACTAAATGTTGTCTTCTTATGCATGTATGCGATGTTAACGCATTTTAAGTTACGAAAGAAGTATTTGATGCAATTTATCGCGGCGATTGCATTTGGAAGTGTTATCAATATTTTTACTTATCACATTTTCAATAAAATTGTGATAACACACTATTTGATTAAAATTACAGTCTTTTGCGTGGGTGTGACGATATCGGGCTTAAGTACTGGTATGATTCTATACTTGGATATTTTAACTTTTCCGATTGAATCGGTTTGTACCGAGCTCTCATCACGATTAGAATTACCATTTCATAAACTACGTTATAGCTTTGATATCCTTTGTGTAATTGGATCTATAGTGTTGTCAAAGTACTTCCGGAATCCCATGAATGTTCGAGAAGGGACGTTGATTAGTTTGTTTCTTCTGACATTGTGGATGCACGCTACAGTTGCATGGATGTGTAAAAAATATATTTAAGTATTCAAGTAGGTATTATTATTCATTACATGTTCGCACAATTGAGATATTATTGTCTCACATAAGACAAAGAGGTATCATATGACAAATCAAGAAAAAAATATTAAGGCTGCGATGCCATATCTTGTTATGAATCCAACAGCGAGCATCGAAGCAATCGCTGCATTAGCATCAATAAGTAAAGCCACATATCATCGCACATTTGAGAGTCGAGATTTTTTCTTTAATCAGATGGCAGATTATGCTATCGGAATCCTAAAAAAATGCACTTGATCAGAACACTTTTTCGGCATTAGAATCAAGAGTCTTGCACACCGTAGAAATTCTTGTGACGCATGGTGATTCGTGTGGGCCATACTTATCCCATGCATAGATAAAATTAGTGTATACTTTTAATAGACGTATCCCAATCCATGAGCCTAAAGGAGATTATCATGAATCCGTTCACAACCCCTGAAATCGAAAATGTCTATGCAAACTATGATCAACAATCGTCTGCCATGTTGCAAGAAATCCGCACACGCATTTATGAGTTAGCGGCGATGAATGATCAAGTAGGAACAATTGAAGAATCATTAAAGTGGGGCCAACCTTCGTATACAACGGTAAAACCTAAATCAGGGACACCGATCCGTCTTGATGTTTTTGATGAACAGCATGTTGCCATATTTGTGAGTTGCCAATCAAATTTAATCGAGCGTTTGCGGCAAATTTATGGTTATGACCTTCAGTTTTCAAAAAATCGTGCAATCGTTCTTGCGAAAAATAAACCGCTCGACTTCACCGTGTTAGATGACTGTCTGATGCGTGCGTTGACATATCACAATATTTAAAGGGATCAAGAGGTCCCTTTTTTATAAAAACAGTCCATAAAGAATACCAATTCCTGCAGTACAAGCCATACAAAATAAAATAGGTTTTTTGCGATACAACCGCAAGTACGCGTTTAAAACAAGCGTGATTGTAATTAATATAGGTTGCCCATCACTGGTATAGGCATTATTGACAAGCGAAAGTGCGACGGATAATATCATTGCAATCGCAGCAATCTTCGTATAATGAAGAAAGGTGTTGAACAATGGCATCGAAAGTAATTTATCCTCATAAGTAAATAAGAGATAAGAGAATACAAATGACGACATACAAACCGCGATTGTCGCTATAATGGCACCAAGAATACCGAATGTAATAAAACCAACATAGGTTGCTGAGTTGACGGCAATCGGTCCAGGAGCTAATAGGTCCAATGCGTTTAAATCTGCAAATTGTGTAGCATTAATTCCAAGATGGAGTGAGTTCTCATAGATGAGCGAAAGCATTGCATAACCGCCACCAAAGCCAAGAAAACCTATTTTTAAGAAAGTTAGAAAGAGTTGAATCATTTGAAGTTTCTCCATACTAGAACACAAAGACTTAGCAGGAAACATCCAAGAATAATCCAAGGAATTGATACATTCATAAAAGTCACTAATATGAATACAAATACAATCGCGAAATAGGATTGAGCGTTGCGTGTTATAATGTGTGGAACCATTGACACTCCGGCTTCTAGAATGTAAATGCCGGCAGTGGCACGAATGGCGATAAATAAATATTGAATGATACCGGTTTGCGGAATCATTTGGTAAAGCATCGTCAGAAGAATCATGATAACCAAGACTGGAAGAATAGCGCCTAGTGCGGCAATGTAGCGTCCACTTCGACCATTTATTTTTTCGCCAAGTAGACAAGCTGTTGTGACGGCCGTTACACCTGGTATCGATTGCGATATTGCAATATAGTGATAAAAATCGTCACTGGATAAATAGTGGTGTTGCTTTACAAGTTTGTCATCCAGTAGGGGAACCATGGCAAGTCCGCCTGAGAAGGTTAATGTGCTTGCAAGTGTAAATAGCTTAAACAGTTCAAAATTTTTGTTCATTTTTTCACCTCGTATCTAAGTGTACCAAGCATGATGTATAATGAATAGTAATGATATATTATAGTATACATAAGGAGTGGTTATATGAATATTGATCGAATTAACATGTTTTTAGCGGTGTGTATTCACGGTAGTATTTCACGTGCTGCAGAGTCGTTATACATCAGCCAACCGGCAGTAAGTCAGGGCATAAAGGAATTAGAACTGGAACTGAATGTTAAGCTATTTCAACGCACTGGACGAATTATTAAACCGACTCAAGAAGCTTTGCAGTTTTATCCGTATGCACATGCATTAATCCAAGCCAATGAGCGAGCATCATCAGTTTTTAAACCGGATGTATCTCTACCTGTACTCCGTGTTGGATGTACGGTTACAATTGCTACTTACATGCTTCCGGAAATCATCACACATTTTGAAACCTTACATCATATCCAACTTCAGATTACAGTTAATAATGTTGCAACTATTAAGGAAAGTATCGTTAACAATAACTTAGATGTTGCACTAATAGAAGGCGTACCAGACAATAATACATTATCGTATTCCCGTGTTGGCACACTTGATTTGGTGTATGTAGCAAGCCCAATTTATTTAAAAAATCGTAAAGGTTGTTACCACTTATTGACCCGTGAAATTGGAAGTTCCTATCGGAAGTATATGGATCGTATTATTTATGATGATGAGATAGAATCGGTCATTTCTTGGACTGCTAATAATAATGAAACATTGCTTCATGCTGCCATAGGCGGCCATGGAGTCGCCGTACTTCCAAGAATTGCAGTCAATGATTATATTCGCAAGGGCACATTAGATGTTGTTGTATTCCATTACGCAACGTTCACCGAAGAAATTGGAATCATTAATAATTCATTCCGCACACATGAAACGATTATCAAATCATTTATTGATACCGTTAGGGGCTTTATTTAACAAGAACATAAATAGGTTATACCATATTGTTGCAAAAGAATTAGAACAATCTAATGCTTCACATATTCTAATCCTACCGATTTTAGGATCGACATTATCTTCGATCGTTGCACGAACCGGGTAAATTGTTATGGCCATGATATTGGATCAGTTTGCTCTTTTAGGAATGGAGCAAAAACCAATACAAATACCGAAAGTGGGAGCAGTCTTGGCAATAGTTGGCGGGATTATACTTCTAAACTTATAATAAAGAGTCACTTTTGATAAGCGACTCTTTTATAATTTTATGATTATTTTGGTGATTAAAGGATTCCAGACTAATTCTTGAAATTTTGCATCGAGTTGGAGGGTGGTTAAAGGTAGGAGCTGCGATTGATTCCATAAATCTAAAAAATCGATGTTCGCAACGATATACGGTGCGTAAAAATCGTGATCAATCGAAATAATCGAATTGTAGTGTTGTTCGAGTTTCTTTAACATGATCTGTTTAACATTCCTTAAAAATTCAAGATCATTGTTTTGCTTCTGAATTAGGATTTGAGCATTAGAATTGTTATAAAATAACTGAGCTGTGGCAAAGGGTGTACTTAAAGTTGCTGGTGTGAGCGTTCGAAAATAATCATCCCATAATTGCATGACTCCAAATTCAAACAGTTCAAACTTCGAATCAAAGTGACGATAGAATGTTGAACGATGATATCCTGTCGCAGTACAAATTTCATGTACTGTAATATCGTGAAATCGTCTTGAAGGAGTTTCTGTCATCAGTCTTAAACTCGTATCCCATATTATCTGTTTTGTATTCATTGAACCTCCATGAGACATTTTTAAGAAATGTCTCTTTTTGTTACTACTATTCTACTATACACTTTAAGAGGAAGAGAGGTATTTTCATGAAAAGAACCGTTATTTTATTTATATCAATGAGTTTGGATGGCTATATAGCTGATACTACAGGAGGTATTGATTGGCTTGCGGTACCGATAGAAACTGTAGATAATACCTATGAGACATTCTATAAAAACGTAGATACTGTTTTGTTGGGATTCAAAACATATCATCAAATCGTGACAGAGCTTGCTGTGGATGACTTTCCGTACAAAGATGCACAGACACTCGTATTTACGCGTCGAAATCTAACGAGCACTGAACCAAACATTAAGTTTATCAACGATGATGTTGTCTCTCAAGTGCAAGCCCTCAAACAAGTGGAAGGCAATGATATTTGGATTGTTGGTGGTGCATCTTTGGTACGACCTTTGATTGATGCAAATCTGATTGATGAGTACCAGATTGCAATCATACCTAAATTAATTGGTGATGGCATTCCGTTATTCAGTAAGAGCACTCAACACAAAGATCTAAAAGTAGTGAGTACGAATGTTATCAATGACATAGTTTATCTCATATATCACAAAGTTGTTCAATAAAAAACGAACAAGTCGGAATTTATCTCTATTTCACGCTAGGGTTTGAGGCTTTGGTGCCTGTGAACCTTTAAAGTCACTTATAATAAGTGTATAAACAGTGAAAGGGAGTAGAGAATGCAAAATAAGTTCAAAATAGGATTATTGAGTATTTTTGTGTTATTGATTATTTCTGGTTGTGTATCGAAGAGTCGTTATGAGTCGATGCAACAAACTGTTCTAACGCTTGAAGAGGAGATTAGAGCGCTCACTGAGGCAAATAATAAACTTAGCGCTCATAATACAACGGTGAATTTAGCTAAAGAAGATGCGATACTAATGTACCTTGATCACTACGATGGAACATTCTCAGAAAATGACTATTATTTATTTCAAATGTTTCAAGGCGGGATGTATCTATTGAATGCTAATCCAGAGACCGTAAATTTTATTGAACACCAAATGTACAAGGTTTCTTTTGATGCCAATTTAACAATTCAAAATGTCACGCTTGCATCGGGCTTTAATGAATAAAAACCATCCTATATATTAGGATGGTTTTTTTGTAATTAAATCAAGGCATGTTTGTATTTGGTCTGAAAATAAATAAAGATTTACCATTACTTCATTCAAAACAGTCTCATACCGTGACCGCTCTGATTCAACCGCTTGCTCTATTATCTCGAAGTCATGAGAATCTATGAAATCAAACAAGTCGCAATGTGTTGGTTTAAATGCAGTACCCCACATCATATTTGCAGTTTTCGATAACACATTTTGGGTATGATAATGATATGTTTCGGTGCTCCAATGAACGGCGTATTTATTATTGTCGACAAGACTTACGTACTCCATAGATCGTTTCGGATCATACAACATATGTTCTAGAACACGTACGTTTGTTTGATTCTGTTCAAAAGGGAATAATACATCGTCTTCCCACGATAATCGTAGAAACTGTGTTACCGCAAAACGGAAGATTTTTCTTACGTGCTGCTTAAGTGTTTCATACTCTCCAATTTCGGTAATATTTGTTAGTAGCGTGTATAAGGCGTTTGATTGATTACTGATTGTGATTACCAGTTCTTTAAAAGCATTAATATCAATATACTCGCTTGCCATCTCAAGATCGAGGGCATGTTTCAATGCTTTAATTCTCTCACCAAAGTCCAGTGGCAACACGACGAGAGCATCATACTGTAACATCAGAAGTCCGTAGACATAATGATGGTATAAAAAGGCACCTTCATGATAGGTATCAACGGTATCAAATTGAGTATGGTAATGTGATGCAGCAAATTTTGGTTTTAAAGCGGAAACGGTCGAAGGGATTCCAAATATCTCAAATGAAAAATCATCGGACCATGTTTCGATTGGATTGAGCACTTTGATGCCGTTTGGATAGACGTCAGACGCTTGCGGTAAAGTGAGCGTAAATCCGTTCAAGTACCGTTTGAGTTCATAGCTTGCACGAATCCAGTCCGTACCATCTTCGAGCATTGCAGGGAGCTCAAAGTTAATGTTTGCGAAAATCATATCTGCCCACTCTGGTGTTAATGCACTCATCTGTGTATATGATCCTGTTAACCAGTCATATCGTGTATCAGTTGCACCCCACTCTTCAGCACTTAAAGCCCCAAACATGAGTGTTTTTTGAGGTTTGATTCCTGATGAACACAGTGCTTTTGCAATCCCCATCATTAAACCAACTGCAACAGAGTTATCTTGAAATCCTTCGAAATAGGCATCGTAATGAGCACTCATAAGAATAATCTCATCACTTTCGCCTGGAATACATCCGAACACGTTATAAGCAGTTCCGTTCGGATCTAAAAGACTTGAAACATCAAGCGTTAAAGTAGGCTTCACCTTCAAGGCTTGGCGTAAAAGTCGCGCATCATGTCGGGACATAGATAGCGCTGCAGCGCCATGAGGAATAGAGGTATTCTGGGCATTGAGCGTGTGATCGCTTATTTCGCCATAACCGCCGTCTTGCACGGCAATGATTCCCAAGGCTCCACGATAAAATGCTTCAGTAGCGGGGTAGTTAATCCACCAATCCTCGCGTTGATTAATATCGATAAGAATCCACTTTCCAGAAATGTCTGAAGGGAAATCATGACTGTCAGATCGACCAACATCAATTATTTCAATAGTTTGCGGTCCTTGGGTATCTATATGGGAAGGGTAGGCACTGAGTGTAAACGTCAAATCTTGTGATTCTGTCTTACAACGAAGGCTTGCATGTTTAAACGTCCATGATGTGACAGGATAACTGTAACGCTTAATTTTTTGTAGTCCTATTTTAGCCATTTCAAGTTCTAAAAAATCGGCTGCTTCATGTTCAGCAAATGATCCAACCGTACGAAAACCAAGAGTTTCGTTTGTTCGAAACGTCCCTAGTTTTTGCGCAAGTTTGTAACCATAATCAACATCAACATGTTCCAAGAACTGTGATGCATTGTGTGGGTATCGATTCGTAAATGTGTTATCCATTTGATTTTACTTTAACCCAGTAATCCGCCATTGTGACGCGTGTTACGTCATCAAAACGGTAATTTTCATCGAGGCTATAATTTTGACGTGTCTCGTATGAATCAATACCGTTAAACGCGCCGTCAGCACTCGTAGCAATATCAATAACATCTTGTCGAGCACTGGTATATCCGATTTCTTCTGTAATGCGTTGTTGACTCTCTTTACTTAAGATAAAGTTGATCCATTCATGAGCAAGGTCGACATTTTTGGCGTTTTTAGTAATAACCATGGCGTCCATCCATGAGTTCGTTCCTTGGGTTGGTACGTAGAAGGCCATATTTTCATTTTCAGAGAGAACATAAGTCGCGTCTCCAGAATACATGGTACCAATTGGTTTAACACCGGATACCATGCTATCAATCATTTCATCACGAATGTAGACAGGGCGTGTTTTTTGGTTCATATCTTTGAGCCAGTCAAAAGCCTCTTGTAATTCTGACTCGCTCGTTGTGTTCATTGAATAACCAAGTGCTTTTAGTGCAACCATAAATGCATCTCGTTCTGAATCCAAAAAGAAAATCTGGTCTTTGTAGTTTTCGTTTTTGAAAATATTCCAACCTTGTTGCTCTAAATCTGTGATTGAAACTTTAGTTTTGTCATAGACAATACCTACATTTCCCCAGAAGTAACCGGCAGTGTATTCAGCCGTGGGGTCCATTGCACGGCCTTTCAAACTATCAAGTGTTGCGGTGTAATTTGGAATTTTTGAGTAGTCTAGTTTTTGAAGACGGTCTTCAACGCGTAGTCGTTCAATCATATAATCGGTAGGGTAGAGAACATCATAGGAGTCCTCGCTTGCAACTTTAATGTACATTGCTTCGTTGGAATCGAACTTGTCATAAATGATTTTCGCATCAAATTCTTTTTCAAATTCTGTAATGAGCGACTCATCAATGTAAGATCCCCAGTTATAGACTCGGAGTTCTTGTGTGGTGTTATTTTTGTTTGCGCAACCTGCAAGGACAAGTAGTGCGATGAATACAATAGTTATTTTTTTCATACTGTCTCCTTAATTAGTATTAGTTTGTTTAGTATTACTAAACTAAAAGATTAGTCATACATGACACAAGATTCATTATACA
The DNA here is from genome assembly GCF_009828825.1 of Erysipelothrix aquatica. Taxonomy (GTDB): domain Bacteria; phylum Bacillota_I; class Bacilli_A; order Erysipelotrichales; family Erysipelotrichaceae; genus Erysipelothrix; species Erysipelothrix aquatica_A. Next base: position 220,832 of record NZ_WTTA01000001.1, read on the forward strand.
ACGCAGATTCACAAAATCAACACTTTTTATTATGATTTTTTTGTAGCTCATTCTAACGTAGAAAGTGTATAGAAAAAGCCTCATTAACGAGGCTTGAAATTTTAAAGGTAGGTGTCCATCCAAGTTGTAATCTCTTGAAGACGCTTGAGTCGTGATTGTGGACGTCCTGAACGGGATAAATCATGGTTTTCACCACGAATCCACACAAAGCGCGTTTCAACACCATTTTGTTTCACTGCAGTAAAGAGTTGCATCGCTTGTTCGATGGGGCAACGATAGTCTTCTTCGGAATGGATAAATAAAAGTGGCGTTTTAATGGCGTGAGCATGTTTTAAGGGAGATTGTTCCCATGCAGCTTCTAAATTCTCGAATGGTGAACCACCCGTTTGATCGGGACCAAAGTAAACACCAATATCTGAAGTTCCGTAAAATGAAATCCAATTTGAAATGCTACGTTGCGTTGCCGCAGCTGCAAAACGGTCTGTATGACTCACAATCCAGTTCGTCATAAATCCTCCATACGATCCCCCCGTAACACCGACCCGTGCTCGATCAATTGCGTAACGATCTAGAACAAGATCTGTAAAAGTCATAATATCGGTATAGTCAATGGTTCCATATTTACCACGAATATCTGCAAATTCGTTGCCATCAACATCGCCACCGTGTGGGTTTGTAAAGAATACAATGTATCCGAGGTTAGCCCAAGCTTGCATCTCATGATACACAACGACATTATAGATAGTTTTTGGACCACCATGGATATCAAGGATTGCAGGATATTGTTTCTTAGCGTCATAATCTTGCGGCAGCAAGACCCAACCATCTAACATATCTCCATTACTTTCATATTGGATATGTTGAGGCGTTGCAAGATAGTGATCATCCCAGTATTCGGCATTGAATGATGTAAGTAGTGTATGTGTAGCTTCATTGAAATTGAAGGCATACAATTCCTGATGACGATTATCGAAAAGTCCAATCCCAAAGAATTGATCGTTTAATTGAATCCACCCATCAATACTTCCTTCAGGGCTAAACACTGCTTCGATCGTCTGACCATCGAAGCTGTAAAGTACAGTTCGGTCTTGATATGTACCCACAAAATAGAAATTATTGTTGATGACATGCTCTTGAGCACTGCTTAAGAATCGCACATCACTTCCAACGGAGTTCCACGAGCTCCGTCCAAATTCACATACGCGAACAAGGGCGTCGTTATCAAGACGATAGACATCTGAGTTTTGATTGATTCCAAATTCTTTTCCTGTCGATGCAAAGACATAAATATGTCCGTCTAAAACGGTCATATTTGAAATCATATAGGCATCGTTTTTGAATGGTTCGATAATGTCTTGCGTCTGTGTATTAAAACAAATAATATCTGCATAGAATTGAGGTAATCCATTTGGAATTTCTTTATAAAAGTAAGCGATTTGTGTTGCTTCATCAAAGTGTGCCAAAGCGATATCTATATTCTTTTCTACAATAGCATGATAGGAATCTTTTTCAGTATTATAGATAAAAGCTTGTCCGATTTTTGCCTTTGTAAAACCGCCACCATTCGTATAAAAAGGAACACTATCAAATACTTCGTAATTGGTGTCTTTTTTTATTTTCGCAAGGTAGTCATTACGCTTTTCAGGATCAAATAGGATGTGGTCATCAACATTCAAGCGTGCAGTGATTAAGAGATTACCATTTTGAAGGACCTTGAGTGATCCAATAGGAATCGGGAAGGTATAAGCAGGTTCAATAATCCCTGTAATAATATGATAGCGATAAATTATACTCTTTTGCTGTGATACTGCTTCAGTTTCTTGACTGCTAGTCGTATGGTGGAAAAGAATGGTATCATCATGTTCCCAGTAGAAACGTGCGTCAGTGTCCAAGTCTAAGACTCTTTTAGATTGTATTCCATCAAATAAGAAAAGACTGTGTATATAATCGTTGTCATCATAGCGTGCTTGTGAGACAACAAAAGCAGCGTGGGTTTTACTTGGATTGGCTTTAAGTGATCCAAGATACCGGTAGTTTAAAAAATCTTCGATTTTCAGTTGTTTCATAAATTATGTATCTCCTTTCAGAAAGTATATCATAAATTTTCAATACTTACTTGCAATTCATTCAAAGTCTTGTTTATCCAAACGGCATGCGAATTGTTACGTTTGTGTTAAAAAATACAAGTAATGTCATGATTGTGTAAATTATATGAATTTGCTTGAAATATACGTGATGGTATGGAATTATAGACCTAGGTATTACAGGAGGAAATGATGAAAAAATACTTGTTAGTGCTTTTAGTTTCAATACTTGTTTTAACGGGTTGTAGTAGTGGAAGTGAAAAAGGAAATGACAAGAAAATAGAGACTTTAACCGTGTTCTTTATTCCAAGTCGTGATTCAAAAGAAATCATTGCAAAGACAGAACCCTTAAAAGGTCTCATTAAAACAGAACTTGCTAAAGATGGCTATGAAGTTGGAAATGTTAATATCCAAGTATCTCCAAATTATGAAGCTGCAGGGGAAGCACTAGATGCTGGCCAGGCTCATATTGGATTCATTCCTGCAAGTACATATGCAATGTACTCACAGGACGGAAACATTGATGTTGCATTAGCTGCATCACGTGATGGCTTGAATAAAGATTTTGTGGAAGCAAAAGAGTGGAATGACGGAGAAGCAACATTACCTGTTGAAGAACAAGTCACATTCTACCGTTCATTGATCTATGCAGGAACATCTGCAAAAGGACGTGAACTCGCTGATAAAGTAAATGCAGGCATGAAATTAACGTGGGATGATTTAAATAGCGCATCATGGTGTCATTCAAATACGACATCATCCGCAGGTTATGTTTACCCATCATTATGGTTAGCAGATCAATTTGAAGGAAAAATGATCTCTGATCTTGCAAACAAAGTTGAAGTAACAGGTTATCCTGATACAGCAGCACGTTTAGCAACTGGACAATGTGATGTTGGAGTCGGTTATGCTGACATACGCCGTGACTTTGAAACAAACTGGACAACAGAATGGAACCAAGAAAACATTTGGAAACAAACGGATGTTATTGGTGTAACAGATAAAATCATGAACGATACGATTTCAATTTCAAACAAACTTGTTGATGCAGACTTGAAGAAAGCATTACAACGTTCATTTATTGAAATTGCTAAAACGGATGAAGGAAAAGAAGCCATCTCAATTTATAACCACACCGGCTATAAAGAAGTAACAGATGCTGATTATGATTCATCACGTAAAGTATTGGATATGTTAAAAAACAAACAATAATGAGTCAAGGTGGGTCATCGAACCCACCTTTTAAAAGTCTGTGGAGGTCTCAATGATTGAATTTCAAAATGTAACAAAAATTTATCCCAATGGCGTCAAAGCCTTGGATGGTGTTAGCTTAACAATAAAACAAGGAGAGTTTGTTGCGATTATCGGACTTTCAGGTGCCGGTAAATCAACATTACTTCGAAGTGTCAACCAAATGCATACGATTACGGATGGGACACTTTTAGTTAATGGCAGCAATGTCTCGGAATTAAAAGGGAAGGACCTTCGAAAATTCAGACGACAAATTGGTATGGTATTTCAATCATTCAATCTTGTTAAGCGAACAACGGTACTTAAAAATGTGCTAACAGCACGCGTAGCAGAAATGCCGTGGTTTAAAAGCTTACTGGGCTTGTATTCAAAAGAAGATACACTCAAAGCACTTGAGTCATTGGATCAAGTTGGTATTTTAGAAAAAGCATATAATCGTGCCGATGAACTTAGTGGTGGACAACAACAACGCGTTGCATTAGCACGCTGCCTGGCTCAAGAACCGCAAATCATTTTAGCGGATGAACCCGTTGCATCGTTAGATCCTATTACAGCACAACAGGTCATGGATGATTTTGTCAAAATCAATGAAAAAACAAATATCACGGTTATTGTTAATATGCACCATGTTGACCTTGCGCTTAAATATGCCAAGCGTGTAATAGGTATTAATAAAGGGGTTATTGTCTTTGATGGTCCATGCGAAAGTGTTGATGAGGCTGTCTTGAAACAAGTGTATGGACGCTCTTTAGAAGAGGACGAACTGATGGGAGTGACGACACATGTCACACCTTAAAAATTTATTCTATCCCAAACCTATTGTTTTAAATAATGGCAAGGAAGTGAAACCACCCTTTCGATTTGGAATCATCGTTATTGTAATCATGGGGGTGTTACTTTACTTCAGTGCTAAGGTCACAAACTTTAATCTTATTTTGCTAATTAATGGAGGCGAGGAGTTCTTTCGTTTTCTAGGTCGTTTGTTCCCACCTAATTTGAAATATGCAACAACGGTTATGAATCCCATGATTCAAACCTTTGCGATGTCCTTTTTAGGGACGTTATTTGCCGGTTTTTTTGCACTTCCAATGGCATATCTCTCGGCAAGTAATATGAATCAAAATTGGTTAGCAAGAGGCATCATTCGCTTTGTGATGAGTTTCTTCAGAACCATTCCTGTATTAATTATTGCCCTAATTATGACATACATCTTTGGGTTAGGAACATTTTCAGGGATGATTGCTATTTTCTTATTTACCTTTTCGATTCTTACTAAGATGACGTATGAACAGATTGAATTAGTTGATATGGGACCTTTTGAAGCAAGTATCTCGACAGGGGCCTCTCGTTTTAAGGCTTTCATTGGCTCGGTAGTTCCGCAAATATCGGGTTTGTACTTGTCTTCCATTCTCTATAACTTGGAAATGAATATCCGCTCAGCTGCAGTATTAGGATATGTAGGAGCGGGTGGAATCGGAACTTTGATGAATGAAAATATTGGTTGGCGCCAATATCAAAATTTATCAACGATTCTTATTATTTTGCTGATCAGTGTTATTTTAATAGAAATGCTGAGTCGTTATATTAGAAAGAGGCTCATCTAATGTCAACACGAATTTTAGAAACGTATGAAAATAGACCACGCTATGTTAAACAAATTTGTTTTATAGTTGGGGTTATTCTGCTTATCACAGCATTAAGTTTGCCTTATGTTGAATTTAATGGGCTCGTTACCAATGGCTTTTCAATTGTTAATAGTATTATTCAAGGTATGATTGCGCCCAACTGGGATGCATTACTCAATTTCACCAAAGAGGGGATTCCTTATTTAGTCTTTGAAACAGTAGCAATTGCTTTCTTAGGAACCTTTATTGGTCTTGTATTGTCTGTTCCTGTGGCTTTTTTGTCTTCTCAGAATATTGTGGGTCGTAAATTCGCAACAATAGGAACATTTATGATTACTGTAATTCGAACATTTCCACCCTTTGTTTATGGGCTAATGTTAATTCGAGTGTCTGGACCAGGGCCTTTTACTGGTGTGTTAACACTCGCAATTACATCCATCGGCATGATATCAAAAATGTTTGTGGAAGTTATTGAAGATTTGGATAATGGTATAATTGAATCTCTAGACGCAGCAGGCTGCAATACTTTGCAGAAAATCCGCTATGGAATCATTCCTCAACTAATGGGTAACTTTGCGTCGATTTCAATTTATCGATTTGAAATTAATGTCAAAAATGCTTCAATATTAGGTCTTGTTGGAGCTGGCGGAATCGGAGCACCACTGCTCTTTGCGATGTCAGGGTTCCGTTGGGCAGATGCAGGAGCACTTCTGTGGGGATTGATTCTCCTAGTCGTTGCAGTTGAAGCGCTATCTTCATGGATTCGAAGTAAACTCGGTTAAGAAATTGAAACAAATTGAAACCGGCATTGAGATGCCGGTTTTTTGTTACTTGCTTAGGAATTGGTGTATACTTTGTTTATAGTAGAAGGATTAATCAAAGGTGAAAATAATGCAAGAAAATCAAAGCGATAAGTGCAACGATGACATGGAATCAAATATAGATTTTGAATTTTTTAGCACACTTTTTGAACCAACGCGTATCGAAATTGTGAAATTGCTGGCAGTGGAAGACTTACTCACGGTTCAAGAAGTCGCTAATCATTTTCCGCAAGATCGCTCAGTTGTATCACGACACCTCAAAGCATTGTTTGATCAGGGCATTCTGGTGGCTCGAAAAGAGGGTCGTTCAACACGATACTCATTAAACCATGCGTCTTTAATCATAAATTTTAGCGAGCCTTGGAGTATTTAAAACAAGCGGCATGCGTTTAAATTGATATGTGTATATATGTGCACATATAAAAACCGTGCAAAGATATGCACGGAGGACCTATGAAAACAATTATTTTTGTTCATCCCTGGGAAGGGAGCTTTAATGCATCAATACTGCAAAAGGTACGGGAAATATTTGAAGCACGTCATGAAACCTATCAAGTAATTGATGTGTATGACGATGGCTTTGACCCCGTATTTCATGCAAATGAACTCAAAGAGTTTTCTAAAGGGACGTCGCCCAATGAGTTAGTCAATAAGTATCAAAAGATGATTCAGGAAACAGATGAACTTATTTTTATCTTTCCGATTTGGTGGTATAGTGTACCGGCTGTACTCAAAGGGTTCCTCGATAAGATATTCCTCAAAGGATTTTCTTATACAGAAACAAATATGGGATGCGTGGCCATCTAGATACAATTAATTCAGTCACAATCATTACAACTGGCCAATCGCCCAAGTGGTATATTAGGCTATTTAAGGGGGACGGAATTAAAGGTACATTAATTAAAGGAACACTTAAAAGTGTGGGAATGAAGCGTATTCGGTGGATTCATGAAGGCTACATCACATCGAGTAGCCGATCTAAGAAAGAAGCCTTTCTGCTTAAGTTGAACCGATATGTATAGAAAGTGAGATACTTAAATGAACTTAATACTTGAAACAGATCGATTGATAATTAGAAACTATGCACGAGAGGACCTTTCTGATGCAGCTGAGTTTTTGATGGATGAGGAAACCATGTATTATATTCCAGAAACCTTCGCGCATCTATCAGAACTAGAACAATTTATCAATAGTCCAGAACACACCAACACCTACCTACCCATCGTTTTGAAATCAACAGGGAAGGTAATTGGTCATATTTCATTTATAGATGTATTTCAAGGTCATACGTATGAAATCGGATGGGTGTTTAATAAAGCATATCAAGGTTTGGGATATGCTTTTGAGGCAGCACAAGCCATTATGACAGATGGTTTTTCTAATCGAAACCTTCATCGCATCATCGCAACCTGTCAGCCTCAAAATACGAGGTCGTGGAAACTGATGGAACAACTGAATATGCGTCGAGAAGCGCACCATATTGCGTGTATTCCGTTTCAAGATACATGGTGGGATGAGTATTATTATGCTATTTTAAAAGATGAATAGTAGTAATTATATGAGGATATTTGTAACTATGGGCAGTAGATTTGCGAGGACAACACGATGCCCTCGTTTAGATGAAAAGAGATTGGAGTTTCGGATGGTCATTCTGAAGCCTGTATCATCTGCATTTCGATAACGTTTTGGATGAGAGTTTGAAGAAAGTATGATGTGTTATCGTGTCGGAAGTATGTTTACATTAAAAACTGTGTTAAAATTAAATTAAACAGAGTATCACGCTCGTTAGAAACGGAGGAATAGGATGAGTAAACATCAAAACAATACGGGTAAAATTATTAAGTACGTTGCAGCAGGTGTTGCAGTTGCAGGAATTACATATGGTGCTGTACAAGTTGGAAAATTTGTCGCAAACCACAAAATGGAACAAGAAGCAGAAACACTGCTAACGGAAAAATATGGGGATCGCTTAGAAAACAAGTCGGTGATTATTGTTGATAAGCGCGATTCCATATTCAAAAGATTGCTTAAAGTATTCTCGAGTGCACTTTAGAGAGAAATGAAAACAGACAAAATGTCTGTTTTTTTTTATTTCACCATTTTAAAACGGATTATCTATTGGCCCCATAAATACTATATAATACATATAGAGGTGGGATATGGGAAAATCAAAAACAAGTGTAGAAAATTTAGTATACTATTTCAAAGCAATTGGGTCAGAACGTCCAGTTACTTTCTTTTTGTTGGCTTCAGATATTTTTTTAAATATTGTGATTGCTGTGATTATTGCATTCATTCCATCAGCTTTGATAGGTTATGTCACCGCAACAATGTCCCTTGAAGGAACATTGCCTTCGCTAATAATTCTTACGATCATTCTAGCAATAACATCATACTTTAGTATTATGCAACAAATACGAAGTGGAATAAATAACATTGCAGTTCGTCTTTTAGTGTTCTCACTTAAAGTATCACGTAAATATTTAACGATAGACTTTGAGACGATAGAGAAACCATCGGTCTATAATTTATTTCATCGTGCGCTTGATAATGGAGTGGGTGATGTATCCTCAGGAACACAGTCTATCCTTGTAAGTAGCAAAAACCTATGTGTTAGTTTTTTTACTTTTATAATATTTGCGCTCTTTTTATCGTACTTTAATGTTTGGGCGTTTGTAGTGACAGTTACTGTCGGAATTATAGATTCATTGTTACTGCGTCAATCATTGAATTTTGAGCTTAAAAATCGCGAATCAAAATTGAACTTAGAAACTCAACGTCGTTATCTAAAGTATGCAGCGATAAATCCGGATAATAGTAAGGATGCGAGAATCTACAATGTTTCATCGCTGTATATGAGCAAAGTGGAAGCATTGGCCGAAGAACTTTCATTTATAAATAACAGAGCAAATTCACTGGAGTGTCGAAATCAAATTATTTCAACAATAATGATTTTTGCACGTGACTGTTTTGTGTATTCGATTATAATTCATTTAACCCTTATCGGATCGATGACAATTACTGAATTTTCAATTTTCCTCACAGTCATGGGTTCCTTAAATGGATGGATGCGAGAAAGTGTTCAATCAATCCACGAAATTCGTCTATCCAGTTTGGATGTTGCCGATGTTAAAAGTTTTATTGAGTACCCTTCAATTCAATATGAGAAATCTATTGTAAGTAGTGAAGGAAGCTTTGATATAGAATTTCGTAATGTATCGTATTGTTATCCAGATAGCGAACGAAATGCCCTTTCGAATGTATCCTTCACCTTGAATTCAGGAGATAAACTCGCTCTAGTGGGTACAAATGGATCTGGAAAATCAACATTGGTTAAGTTGCTGTTGGGGCTTATTCGACCAACTGAGGGTGTTGTGACACTGAATGGATTAGACATTAATACACTGAGTCGAGACGAATATTTTTCCTTCTTTTCGCCTGTGTTTCAGGATGTTGATTTATGGGCATTATCATTAGAAGAGAATGTTTCGTTGTCACTCTCAGTAAATAGAGATGCACTAATAGATGCGCTGACACATGCAGGCTTAATAGAATTCGTTAATACCTTACCAAATGGATTTAATACAAATCTTACTCATTACGTGCATCGGGATGGGGTGAATTTGTCTGGTGGTCAAATTCAAAAAATTATGTTGGCTCGGGCCATCTATAAAAATGCTCCAATACTTGTACTTGATGAACCCACCTCAGCGTTAGATGCTATCGCGGAGCAAAGCGTCTATGAGGAATACTATCGTTTGTCTGATAACAAGAGTTCTCTCTTTATATCACACAGGCTTGCTTCGACACGATTCTGTGACCGCATAATCTTACTGGATTCCGGTCGAATCCTTGAAGAAGGAACCCACGATGATTTAATGATGCTTGATGGCGAGTATGCCTCAATGTTCGCACTGCAACGACAATATTATGAGGAGATGGATCATGAAGCGATTATTTAAAGTCATAGGTCTTATAAATAGACTTAACCCAAAGATCTTAGTTCTATCTGTTTTATCACAACTCGTTTCGGTCATGATACCTTTCATAAGTTTATATTTTGGCGGACAAATCGTTAATCTGCTCCTTGAAGGCGCTATATATGTTTGGATAGCGTTAATCAAATTTCTATGCATCGTGTTTTTGTTGTCATTACTAAAAGACACTTTAAAAAGAATCTATAAAAATGAAGTGTTTAAGATCAACCTACAACTTGATGATTCTCTGATAAGTAAATCGCTAACGATGAAATATGATGTATTGGTAGATGCCCAAACGCGCCTTGATTTTCAACGCGCCGAGGCGGGGAACATGATGACAGGTGGTATCACTAACTTTATCGATAATGTTATAAATACAGGATTAATTATTATGATGAGCAGTATCGTAACATTCTTCGCGATGTATCAATTGCTCTCAACGCGTTCGTCTGAAATATCAAAGTTAGCGATATTTACGAATTCGCAACGGTTTAATGTCATAATGGCATTAATTTTGATAATCCCCATAGCTGTATCCTACTACGTAAATAAAAAAACTGCGAGTAAACGTGAAAAAGCCTATGCGACGCTTAGTCATGGTAATCGAGAGATGAATTATTATTACGAGACTTTGTTGACGGATAATGAAAGTGGTAAAACTGTACGCCTCTATAGTGCTGACGAAATGGTATATAAGACCATCGAGAGAGGGAATATAGACACTCTTAGGACACTTAAAAATGTAAATATCTCAAATGGAAGATTCTTAGGCTTTGTTCAAGTAATTACTGTAATTGTTACTTCAACTTTATTCGGATTGGTTGCTATGAAGGCAATCGCTGGTGCAATCAGTGTCGGTTCAATTTTAATCTATGCAGGTTATTTGCAACAACTTTTGAATGCTTCAGTTTCAGGCATAGCATTGTTTGCCTCTACTGAACATACACTAAAATATATGCAATACTATATTGATTTTCTCAATAAGGCGAACCCCGAAAATCAAGATTTATCACCTAGTGCAGAGTTTACCTCTACAATTGTATTTAGTAATGTATCGTTCATGTATCCAGGTTCAACTACCTTTGCACTTAAAGATGTGAGTGTCACAATTAATGCGGGAGAACGAATTTCAATAGTTGGAGAAAACGGAGCAGGGAAGACGACATTCATCAATCTACTATGCAGATTGCACACACCGACAAAAGGAAAAATCTTTCTTGATGGTGTGGATATTCAAACAATGGCGTTCGATAGTTACATGGAAAAAATTGCTGTGGTTTTTCAAGATTTCACGCTCTACCCATTTACAATTGCCGAAAATGTGGCTATGACATCAACATACGATCAGAATAGAATTTATAATGCACTTAATCTTGTAGGTCTTAAATCTAAAGTTGATGCTTTAGAAGCGGGAATCAATACAACACTTACTGGAATTTACGAACACTCGATTTCATTATCGGGTGGTGAGGGTCAAAAGTTAGCGATAGCAAGAGCATGGTATAAAGATACACCGCTTATTATGCTAGATGAACCGACAGCTGCACTCGATCCGGTATCTGAATTCGAAATATATCAAAATATTACGTCATTATTTAATGGCAAAACATCACTATTTGTTTCTCATCGTATGAGCTCATGCACATTAAGTGATAGAGTGCTTGTTTTTTCAAATGGATTAATCATTCAAGATGGGTCTCATAATAATTTGATAAGAGAATCGGGGATGTATCAAAAGCTATTTAAAGCACAATCGGGGTACTATCTTTAGAGTTGGGCATTTAAATGGTCCAACTTTTTATAATTAATGATAGCATTGCGGTCTGAAATGTAATGACGTTGTTAAAAACATTCAAATTCATATCGAATTCATACGGCATTCATAACATTTTGATTAAATACCCTTAGGAGGACAACATGGTTAAAATTCTTTACTTAGAAGACGAACAATATATACGCGAAGTTACGCAGGAGTATCTCGCAATGGCACAATATGATGTTGATTGTGTTACGGATGTTTTGGAAGCTCGTGAAGCACTGCTTACCAACACCTATGATATTGCGATTCTTGATATTCTAGTGCCACATGGTACAGGTTTTGATATTTTAGAAGCGATTCATGCGAGCTCAGCAAACACGCGTTGCATTATGCTTACGGCTTTGGACGATGAATCATCACAAATAAAAGCATTTAATGGCTTTGCTGATGACTATATGATTAAACCATTCTCTCCTGTAATTCTTATTAAACGATTAGAGGCACTGATGCGCCGTAGAGAGTCGATGTCTTCGGATACTATTAGTGGCTTAACGCTTAATCCAGAGTCATACCGGGTCCTTTATAATGGCAAATCAATCCTACTTACATATACTGAGTTTTTAATTTGTGAAGCACTCATGACACACAAAAACCGAGTTTATACACGCGAAATGTTACTTGATATCATTGCACCAGATGATTACTTGGTAAGTGATCGGGTCATTGACGCCCATATCAAAAATATCCGCAAGAAATCACCAGTGTCGATTGTTAGGACAGTGGTTGGTGCTGGTTATCAGTATCAGGAGGGGAATTTATGAAATTGACGACAAAGGTACTCCTCTATACAGCCCTTACGACACTAACGGTTGGCTTACTAATTATTGGTTACTTTATGTTTATGCTTCCCGGTTTATATGTGGAACACAAATTAAATCAAAATGTCAATATCGTAGCAACGACTCTCGAACAGACTCGAGAAAATAACGGATGTGACATTGCATTACAAAATCATGATGTTATGAATGCTACATTTCGTTTAGCAAAGACATCTGGGAATTATGAACTACTTGTTTGTACAAATTATTCATCAAGTACAATAGTTGTTCAAGATGATTCACTACAAAGTATTATGGATCAACTCCGATTGATTCCAACAGCCATAAAAAATGGGGATCCTGTGACAGAAATCGACTTTTCAGGATTCGATCTATCAAAATACAGTGCAAATTTTAATAATGATGCGTTATTTACAGTTGTGGATCATGCCTTTCGCGATTTTGGGACGTCATTTCAAGTAGATTCGGAGCGAATTTACCAAAAAGGGGATTCAATTCAAGTAATGAGTTCCCAAGTATCAAATGACTCCGTGAACTATACAAATTATATAGGCTTTACTGAAAACTCCGAGAATATTCTGGTGACAGTGGCGACGACTCTGACACCGAAATTGAATGAACTTAAGCCAATTTTGCTACAAAGTATGCCGATGATTCTTGTAGTTCTTGTCTTCTTTGCAATGTTTACAGCTGCGTTATTTACAAAACTTTTAGCAACGCCAATTGATACGCTTGCAAAGCAAGCACTTCATAATGCACGCGGTGAGACAGTTCGTTTTAAACAAAAAAATCAACATGATGAATACAAAGTTTTGGAGGATGCATTAAACTCAATGCAAGATGCAATCCAGCAATCAGTTGATGAGTTACGCAGTGCGAATGAGTCTTTATCATTACAAAGTGAACGTCAAAAAGTGTTTCTAATGAATGCGTCACATCAATTAAAAACACCACTATCAGGAGCGTTGTTACTTACGGATGGTATGATTCATCAAATCGGAACATATAAGGACGTCCATAAGCATTTACCAAGTGTGCAGCAAGAACTTGTGACAATGAAGCACATGATTGACAATATGCTATCGGCATTTGAGACAGAGTTGGAAAGTAGACCTTATACCGAAGAAACGGTCGCAGCGATTGTTCAAAACATTCTTGTCGATTATACCAATCTCATTAACAAAAAAAATCTAAAAATTTCTGTGTCAGGTGAGTACACCTTTAGAACAGAATCATCGACGTTCCATTCAATTTTGGATCACTTGATCCAAAATGCCATTCAATATTCACCAGATAATGCGAATATCTCGATTTACATATCTTCCTTGGATATTAAGATTGTAAATACCAACGTGACCATCGAACAGAATATTCTTGAACATATTTTTGATCCTTTTATTAGAGATCATCGATCAAACCACAAGGGGAGTGGCCTCGGATTATATATTGTCGCTCAAATGGTTAAAAACCTAGACATGACAATCACCATTCAGAATTATGGAAACAGTGTGCTAACGCACCTAGACTGGAGACACCATTAATATGATTACATTTGAAAATATTAGCGTAAACTACGGTGATTTTAAAGCCTTGGATTTACAAACAAAAATTGAAATAGGACCTAATGATCGGGTTGGAATTATTGGCTCAAACGGTTCAGGAAAAACAACCTTGATTAAAGCGTGCCTCGGATTGCTTCCTTATACAGGATCGATAACAAGTGATACATCGGTAAATGAAATGGCGGTGCACTTACAGGCAAATGATTATGTAGATACGATGAACTGTAAATCGATTATTGAAACTGTACTGCAATGTCAAATTTCAAAATCACAAGAACTGAAAGATTTAATTGATTTCTTTGATTTTAACACGTCGCTAAAAAAGAAGTACAAACAACTATCAGGAGGACAGAAACAACGTTTTACCCTAATCCTTGTCTTGATGCAAAATGCGCCACTAACCTTTTTCGATGAAGTGACAACGGGATTGGACTTCGAGACACGAATGAGCCTGATGGATAAATTGTCAACGTGGTATCAGGATAAGGGAGCTGCAATTGTCTTCGTAACTCATTATTTTGAAGAATTGTCACGCCTAACGAACAAACTGCTAATTATTGATAAAGGACAATTTATTGATTATGGAGATCGTGATGAACTTTTCAAAAAATACTGTGGTCATGCCGTGATAATTTTTGATGATAACGAAGCAAATCAGCAGATCGCATCGACATTTACAACATGTAAAGCACCGAATGGTCGTCTCGCTGTTGTTTGTGAGAATCAAGAAAGTGAACTTCAGGTTTTACTTCAACTCAATGAAGCATCCGTTAACTATATACGCTCCGATTCGGATGTTGAATTATTATACTTAAATGCATTGGAGGCTCATTATGAAGCATTATCTTAAATATGAACTAAAGAATACCTTTGGCAATATCTTTTCCATTATTTTTGGAATTTTATTTCCAATTATGATGACGCTACTCTTTTACAATATGTTTAGCAGTAACGAAGCTATTCCCAAAGATGCATTGGCACTGCAATTGTATCTAACCAATGTGCTAATGTCGCCATTAGCGATGGTCTTCGTAGGTTTCTCAGCATTGTTCTCACAAGAGATAGAGCACGATGTGACAACACGGATGTTGTTATTTGGGTACACAACATCAAATCAACTAAAAACAAAGTTTGTTGCACAAATGGTTGCGATGGGAATTGCATTAGCTATCTTTAGTGCAGTTATTGTTCCATTGCTTGGTATTGGTGTACCAACAATCTTTGGTTTCATTGTATTTATTGCTTTCTTTGCAATCATATCTATGATTCTCTTCGTAATAGCATATAGTATTACATTATTAACACGTAAATTTAGCCTAACATATGGAATTAGCATGACTCTATACTTTGCAACCATGATTTTCTCAGGAATGATGGGGATTCAAACATCAAATTTTAAAGGGATTATGAAAGGCGTATCAAATCTATTGCCAACAACTTATTTCGTGAATGATATGCCAACCGTTTGGACAGCGACATCTTACAATTTTGCGCCAATGATTCAAAGTCTCGTATTCTTTGCTGGGATTGCAGGCATTCTTTACGTGATCGCCTATAACAAAACCAAACGAAGTATTCATTAATTTTAGAGAGGAATTGAGTGAATTCAGCACGTTCTTACGAATTCTAGGATTTTTCAGGGAGTAAAGAAAGAGCATCTCAAATGAGGATGCTCTTTTTGATTGATAAATATGGGGTTGTTTTGAAACGTTGATTGAAATTCATGGTACAATGGCGATAGTGAGGTAAAACAATGTTCAATCATGATAACATAGAAAAGAAAGTTAGAAACTGGTATTCTCTTACGAATGTTTTAAAAATCTTTATACTGGGTTTTATCGTTGCTGGAATACTTGATTTGTTAGCGCCACAGTTATCGCCAGTGTACTTTAGTACACTTATGTGGGTGTTTGTCGTGTATATTGGATATGTTGTGATTTCGAAAGTTTTATCGAGCATTAAAGATAAAGACAAAGGGGGTAGTCTATGACGGTAGAAACAGTCGTGCATATCTTAATCGTTATTCTAAATACGATCTCTGTGCTTATATTAGTTTTAGGGGTAATCAAAGCAATCATTCGTTTTATTAATGTGGAGTTTTCACTTAAAGATAACGTAGATCGTGATGAGGTTGAACTTCGATCCATCAATATTATTAAACGAAATTTAGGGGCTTATGTGCTTTTAAGTCTAGAAGTGCTCATTGCGGCTGATATTATTGAATCGATCTTAAATCCAACGATTGAAGACATCTTGATGCTTGGTGCAGTTGTCATTATCCGGACAGTAATATCATTCTTTCTTGGTAAAGAAATAGAAGCTATCGAAAGTTAACCCATAAACCGTCATAGAAGACGGTTTTCTTTTGCGAACGGGTTGACCAACAGATTTTGAGTCACTATAATAACTGTATTAATAACCAATTTAATGCTCTCAATATGGGAGAGCAGTCTCTACTGATGAACCGTAAATACATCAACAATTGTGGAAGAAATGTGTCTTGTTTCTCCTCAATGCATTGGGGATTAATGATCGTCGAATGACGCAGGAGGAAATGATGACACACGCAACAAAAGAATTCATTTATGGTTTACCAAAGGCAGAACTTCATTTGCATTTAGAAGGCACTTTAGAACCAGATTTAAAACTTAAACTTGCTCAGAAGAATAATATTGAGATTGCTGCGAAAACTATTGAAGACGTTGAAGCAACTTATAAGTTTAATGATTTAACATCATTTTTAGCAGTGTATTATCCAGGGATGGAAGTGCTTCGAACACAAGAAGATTTCTATGACCTTGCAATGGCTTATTTCCGCAAGGCAAAAGAACATAATGTACGTTACGTTGAAGTCTTTTTTGATCCACAAGCCCATACGGCACGAGGTGTTTCATTCGAAACATTATTTGAAGGATATTATCAAGCGACGCAAGATGCAAAAGCCCTCGGAATTGAAGCACATTTAATCATGTGCTTCTTAAGAGATCTCAGTGAAGAATCGGCTTTTGAACACTATGAAATGGCACAACCATTTAAGGATCGCATTCTAGGAATTGGGTTAGATTCTGATGAAAGAGATAACCCACCACTTAAATTCCAACGCGTCTTTAAAAAGGCGAAAGATGATGGCTTTAAGATTACAATGCATTGTGATATTGACCAAGTTGGTTCAATTCAAAATATTCGAGACGCGCTTACTGTAATTGGTGTAGATCGAATTGACCACGGTACAAATATTGTAGAAGATCAAGAACTTGTCGAATATGTTATAGAAAAAGGCATTGGTCTAACTAGTTGTCCGGTTTCTAACGGATTTGTAACAGATGATATGAAAGGTGCAGAGCTTAAAGCACTCTTACACCAAGGGGTAAAAATCACCGTTAATTCTGATGATCCTGCGTACTTCCAAAGTTATGTCTCAGATGATCTTTACGCGGTTGCGCAAAAGGTATCGTTAACGGAAACGGATATTGTTACCCTCGTAAAGAATGCGTTTGAAATAGCATGGACAAGTCCCGAAAATAAGATGAGATATCTTCGAGAAGTTGACGCTTATCTCGCACAACAATAACTCAAAACACAGGAATAACCTGTGTTTTTTTACTTATATTTTATTCATGGTACAATAGATGTAGAAGAGGTGATGGTGTAAACGATGAATCATGATGTGGATGGCTCAATAAGACAGGTTCCTGAATAGTTTCTATAGGAAATTCATTGAATAGAAACAAGAAGGAGACCATTAATGAGTAAAAACGATATTATGCAGACATTGCAGCGCTTTATTGCTGAATCAAATTCAGTCATTGAAAATGAATCATTAGACTTATCTGAGAAGGGTAAAAAAGTTCTAGCGTTACAAACAGAAATGCAGGTGTATGCGAAAGATTTAAAAAGGAAACTTACAGACCAGAGTATCGCATTTAATATAGATGCAATCACGTACGCACACAGTGCGATAGAGTATTTAGAAGACACGTCAGCATTGGATAGTCTAAGGACAAAACGTGAAACATATTTCGATTTTATGAAGGCATTAAAAAACAATACAAAAGAATTTGCTGATGCACTTCAATTTAGCATTGAATAAAAGGAACATAGCACAGACTGTGTTCTTTATTTTATGCAAATGTTTGGATTGACAAAATAATTTTTAAATCGTACACTTTATGAAAATACTGATTGAATGATTGAGGTATAAATATGAAAAATAGATATGATTCTGAACGGACAGTGCAAGATATTATCAATGTTTCCATTAAGCTGTTTTCTGAAAAAGGATATGAAAAAACATCAATTCAAGATATTGTAAATGGCTTAGATGGGCTGACACGAGGGGCCATTTACCACCATTTTAACAGTAAAGATGACATTCTAGTTGCGGTCATTCAAGAGATTGTCATGAATAGTGATTATTTCAATCAATTTTTAAATGTTGAAGGAAGAACTGCAAAAGAGCAGCTCCAAGCACTTATTATCAAGGCATTCTCTAACTATGGTCAAGTGAATAACGATGTGGGTGCGGAGTTTCTAAAAAAGAATCCTGCTATATTAGTAGAAATTTTCAAACTAACGGTTAACCAAATAGCCCCAAAAGTCGAAATGCTTCTTGAAAGTGCAAATGCTGACGGTTCATTAACGATTAAAAACTCTAAGCAAGTTGCACAAGTCATGGTATTGCTTGGGGATACATGGTTCTCATCAGCAATGTTTGAAGATACAAGCGCAAATTTCAATGTAAAGATTGACGTCCTGATCGATGCTTTAAATGGACTCGGGGTCACAATTTTTGATGATGCCACAATTAATGCATTAAAACGATAAAAGAGCTCATAATTAAGCTCTTTATTTTTTGTTTTTACGAATGCGGTAGAAGTCTTGGATATCTTCAATAAACTCTTGAAGCGATTCACTTTTAAGACGTGGGAATGCTTTAAGCAGACGAACTTCACGTGACTTAAGTGTTGCCTTCAATGTATCGTAGGAAGCATTAAGTTCCTTTAATCGAATCTCGTACGAACCTTCTAGTTTTGATTTCAATCTATCAATTTCATACTTTATATTGTTTAACTCGAATAAACGGCTTTGGAGGTTTAGCGTTGCTCGGAGTGACGCTATGAAGTCGACAATGACAACTACAAACAAAGCAAACGCAATATAATTAAGGTATTCCATGGAAATGTTGGCAACCAAATCTACAATAACAGGGTGAATGTATTCAACTAAGATGAGCGATAAAGCACCAAACATGGTTGAGTTAAGTAAACATACTCGCCCGTTGATATTCATAAACATTTCTGAATAGTCCCACCATCGCATTTTGAAAGCTTTCTCCATGATATAACTCGTCAGATACTCAAGTGAGCTTGTAAGAATCAATCCGAGTAAAAAGACGAGTGCCGGGTTGAACGCATAGGGTAGTAAAGTAGCGAGGATAATCATGGCACCAAAACCATAAATTGGAACCAACGGTCCATTTAAAAAACCGCGTTCTTCGAATTTTCCGGAGAGGATCGAACAATAAACTGTTTCTAAGATCCAACCAATAAAACTATAAATAATCCAATAGATAAATAAAAGTGCAATTTGTGAATTCATTATGAATCCTCCTGATGAAATCATAACAAAAATAGGATGTGTTTAATAGCGTTTGCGATGAACAGACACTTACGATTAAATAGACTTTACAAGTTACGTTTTGAATGATATTCTAAATATTATTTTGATAATCAAACTATTGGAGGAATTATGAAAAAGAAAATAACGATAGTCAGTTCAGTTATATTAATGTTTTGTCTCGTACTCTGGGGTGCTGGTGAGTATTTTTTTGCACAAGCAATCAAGATTGGACCCAAATCTTTTATTGATTCAGAAACGTCTGATGTATGGCGTGAAGCGAACACATGGTTTGCAGCAAAAGATTTAGAAACATGGAAAATTACATCAGACAATGGCTTATTATTGTCGGTAACATATATAGCAGCTACGGAAGCAACGAATTCAACGATCTTTGTAGCGCATGGTTATGGAAATAGTACAGCAACTATGACACAGTATATAAAAATGTTTCATGATGCGGGGTATAACGTGCTTGCAGCTGATGCCCGAGGTCATGGTGAGAGTGAGGGGTCATATATTGGGTTTGGCTGGCCTGAACGGCGGGATGTTGTTCAGTGGACACAGGAAATCGTAAATCGATTGGGTTCACAGCAACAAATTGGACTCTATGGATTGAGTATGGGTGCTTCGACAGTAATGATGGCAAGTGGAGAATCTGATCTTCCAACTAATGTAAAGGTGATTGTTGAAGATTGTGGTTATAGTTCTGTTGATGCGGAGTTGTCATTTCAACTCAGTGATATGTATAGTTTACCCGCGTTTCCAATGATTCCTGTTACAAGTTTATTGACAGAAGTGAAGGTAGGGTACAATTTTTATGAAGCAAGTGCGATTAATCAACTAAACAACAATGTAAAACCAATCATGTTCATTCACGGAGATGCCGATACCTTTGTACCAACATCGATGGTCTATGAACTATTCGAAGCAACACGTGGTCCTAAAGAATTATGGATTGTTGAAGATACAGATCATGCTGATTCATATGAAAATAAAGGGTATGAATATGCACAACGT
This sequence comes from Erysipelothrix aquatica, assembly GCF_009828825.1. Lineage (GTDB taxonomy): Bacteria > Bacillota_I > Bacilli_A > Erysipelotrichales > Erysipelotrichaceae > Erysipelothrix > Erysipelothrix aquatica_A. Next base: position 241,389 of record NZ_WTTA01000001.1, read on the forward strand.
GTGGTTCAATTTATGGATGCACACATAGAAAAAGCACACGACTGATTCGTGTGCTTAGGAATGCGGTTCTATTTGTAGACTTTACCAATAATGCCTTTGATTCCATCTAAGGCAATTTCTTCAGGGATTACAAACCAAAGAGATGTTTTTCCAAAAAGTGGAAAACCTCCTGGTTTGTTGTCATCACCATTCCATCGCATTGCGTAGACATCTGAGCCTTTCCAATTTATGATCGCAACAGCATATCCATCTGCGCCACCATCGTAAAGAACTCGGACATTTGTTGCACTTCCGCCAACATCTTGTGGTTTGATGTAAGTCATAATAGTACCTCCTTATATTCATAATAACACACTTATTCGTGTAAAAAAGGATGTTGGTCGTAGAATTGTCTTGAATTATTAGGAAATTAATAAAAATAGTGAAGGTACTGATATAAATATATTTGAAAATATCGTATTATAAAAACATAGGGGGATTCTTCCATGAAAGAAAAAAACTTGGGATTACCAATTCCAGAAGCATTACGGGAAACTGTCGAATTTGTCGATGGCCAAGAAGTTACGGTTACACTGACCGATACCGGTTTATTATATCAGTTAGATAGTTTAGCCAAAAAGGTTACCGTACCATTGATTCCTGTAGTCGTAGCATCAGTACTCGCGATGGTGGCCATGACAATCGTGTTTATGCCATATCATCAAATTCCTTTGGTGGGGATGAAGTCAATTGCGAGTGTTGTCATTATAACGGGTGTTATAACAGGTGTCGTGAATTTTACATATTTCTTTACTAAAAATAAAAATAACCAGATGGGGCATCTATCGAGTCAAATTTTTTGGCGAAATTACCCCGTGGTATTGATTTCTTTTACATTACTGCTCGTTGTCTCATTATTGTTTGGGTTTTGGATCATTGGTGAATTATTTTCAGGAGCGACCTTTGATGTCTATACTTCATCTTTGATGGGTGGGATTGTCATTGGGGTTGTAAACTACTTAATGATTCATACAGCCTTGAGTATTACACCAACGGTAATGATTCGCTCGTTAATCACGATTATTCTTGGTGGTGTTGGAGTTGCTATGATTACGAATCGTGACCAACAATGGTGGTTGTACAACTTTAGTTTCCTCGGAACGCCTGAAGCGACACGTAGTTGGCAATTTAACTTAACGCTCATTTTGTCTGCATTTTTAATGATTGCATTGATTGACTATGTTTTCGTGCTCTTGTATGAAGTGCTCGGAAAATCAAAAAACTTATTGATTTTAAAACTTCTCTTGATTGCAACTGCAATATGCCTTGGTGGTGTTGGGTTCTTCCCATACAATGACAGTGTTTTTTATCAGAATATGCACAATCGCGTTGCGGGCTATCTTGTTTATCTCTTTATTATTCTGATAATTGCCATTAAATGGTTATTACCAAGTGTATCTAAAGAATTCTTGCGACTATCATATATTCTTGGAGGTGTATTGGTAATTGTGTGTATTCTATTCTTAGGAGTCCACTACTTTTCACTTACAGCGTTTGAACTGATGGCTTTTGTAATCGCGTTTAGTTGGCTCTTACTGCTCATGCAATACCTCATCAATATAATCAATACTCATGGTAAAACATTTAAAGTTATCATTCACACAACAAAAGACTAACAGCCCTCAGGCTGTTTTTTTATTAGGTTAGGAGATTCTAAGATTAGCACATACTTAAACCTATAGAAGAGGTGAAGTATGTTTAAACGTTTTAAGCACACGCAGCAACATGAGTCTTGCGATTGTGGAGTGGCTGCAGTAAGTACAATTCTCAAATCGTATCATGTTTGGGTTAGTTATGGAGATATTAAGGAGGCAGTAGAGACTGATAGAACTGGAACCCAGATTAATCTCATTTCTGAGTATTTTAAATCACTCGGCTTCACAACATGTATGGTTCGAACACAAATTAATGAATTAACCCCACGCTTGACTTATCCGATTCTCATTCATGTTTACTTGGAAAATGCTGCGGAACACTATATTGTAATTCATGCAATGACACGTCGAAATAAATTCATTATTTCTGACCCTAGGGACAAGAGTGTTAGAAAAGTATCTAAAGATACATTAGAAGCGATATTCTCAGGAAATGCTCTCTTTCTAATTGCAGCATCAGATCAGTCAGGTTTTTATCATGAACAAAAGACAATTTATACATTTATGCGTTCACTTATAAAACCAAATATATCAACGGTTATTTTATTGATTGTATCGTCAATAGTAATGAGTATCTTAGGCCTGTTTTCAAGTACCTTTCCAAAATTGGTGATGGATTCTATTATTCCGTATGATTTAAAAAATTCGCTTCCAGTCTATGGAATTATTTATATAGTTTGTACAATATTTCAATCCATTCTAAGAGCATACCGTAGTATGGGTATGTATTATTTTATGCGTCGTATTGAGGTGCCAACAATTTTGAATTTTTTCGAACACCTTTTAAAAATTCCTCTACAGGCAATAGTTCAAAGACAAAACGGTGATTTGCTCACACGTTTTCAAGATATCATTAGTGTTATTAATACGCTGGGAACTGTGACCATCAGTGTGGTAGTGGATGTGATAATCGGCACAATTGCACTTTTGCTTATGACAAACACGAATCCCAAATTATTTGGGGCATTAGGTTTAATCATATTGATTAATATTTTGTTGGTTTATTTCTTTAAAGGACCATACCAACGTATTAATCAACAACAAGTCAATGCTCAAGGTCAGGTAAATTCCGTCATGATAGAGTCATTACAGAATATTGAAACTATTAAATCGATGAAAGTTGATAAGTACGCAATCAAACGCTTTGAGAAGTGTTATGAAAAACTTATGTATCTTTCCCATAAAGAACATGCGATGGGAACACTTCAACAGTTATTTCTTGGATGCCTAAATGAAAGTAGTGGTATTATTTTTCTGATGCTTGGTGCCTTCATGATTATGGATGGATCATTGAAAATTGGTGATCTACTAGTCTTTCAGACGTTAAGTCAATATTTCATGGGACCAATTCAAAACTTTATTGATTTACAGATGCGATGGGTTGAGGCAAAAATCGCATTTGAACGTTTTGATGAAATTGCATCGTTGTCTGAGTATGATGCAGACTATGAAAGCCATAATATGAATATGGCAGATGCATATATAAAAGTAGAAGAAATTGGTCTGAAACAAAAACATCAAGAAGTATTAAAAGATTTGAATTTAGAAGTCATTAAAGGTTCAAAAGTCGCTCTTGTTGGGCTTTCGGGTTCTGGAAAAAGCACTTTTAGTAAAGTGTTGGCAGGTTTAATTAGACCGACGACAGGGACAGTGTCTATAGCGAATAATAGTTTTGACGAAGTAGAGGCTTTAGAGGCTGTAAAAATTGGGTATATGCCACAAAAGCCACAACTCTTCCAAGGAACAATTTTGGAGAACATTTGTTGTGGACGTGCAGTTTCGGTTGAATCGATCCAATACTTGATCCATCAACTTGGGGTCAAAGATATATTTGATTCGATGCCTCAAAAACTAAATACAGTACTTTTTGAAAATGCATCAAACCTATCAGGAGGTGAACAGCAAATTATTACATTAATTAGAACACTCATTCATAATCATGATATTTATATTCTTGATGAACCGACTGCAAATCTTGACAGCCAGCATCAAAAATCTGTTTGCGAGTACTTAATGCAGCAAAATAAAGAAAGGACAATGTTTATAATTTCGCATCAAATTTTGCCCGTAATTCATTGTGATCTCGTTTGTTTCATGGAAAATGGAACGATTTCCGGAACTGGAACACATCATCAATTGCTTCAGATACATCAAGGATACGCAACTCTTGTTGAGAATCAAAAGGTTGATGGTTTGTAATATGTCCACAAAAAAACAAATAAGGGCATTAAACTCACGAATCCAACTAATGCAAACGCCAAGAGGGATGACGCTATTTCTTATCGTAATTTTGCTTGTTATTGCTTTATCGGGTTATTTTGCAGCTGCAACTGTACAACCTACAAAAGTCCTTACTACTCAAGGGTATATCACAACATCGAATCGTCAGATTCTATCTGTGAACAACCCTCTCAAAGTTAAGTCAATTCATTATAAAAATGGTGACTACGTTGAAAAAGGAGTAAAGATTTTGGAAGGCGATACAACAACTCATATTAATAATGTTGATCTAATTGAAGAACAATTACGAAACTTGGACAAGCGACATGAGGCAGTAAATCTGTTTATTATGAGTCTACAGCAAAAGTTTAATCATTTAAGTCAAAGCGAATATCAGCTCGAGTATTATGGCAAAGTGGCATATTTTTTGAATACAATAAAACAAGAAAAAGATCAAAAGCAAGCTATTAAAGAGAAGATAGATTCGAAGAAGATCCAATTGAACACGATGGCAAGTGATACCCTTGATGAAAAAGAGCAGATTCAAAATGAAGTGGAAGCGTTGCAACAACAAAGCGAAAGCTTTACTCAAGGTGAAAGCTTATACTATCAGCTTTTGTCTGAATCAGGTCATGCCAAAACACAGATAATGAATGAAACAGAGGGTTTAAATTTGAAACGGAGCGCGCTCGAAAAAGAAATGGAACAGCAATCCGTTAAAGCGCCTGAAAAAGGTATACTCCACTTATATCAACCAATTACGGCTGGAACTGAATTTCAGGCACAACAGATGTTTGGGGAGATTATTGATGGGACGAACACGGAATCATTTATTGAGACATTTGTAGAGAGCCACAGTCGCTTCAAAATTAGTACCAAACAGCAAATTAAGTTCTCAATTATTGGAAATAGGCAATTTAATCGTGAACTTATTAAGGGGGCAGTTACTTCAATTGAAGAATCTCCGACGATGACAACTCAAGATGGCAATACATCGTATCGGTACAAGGTCAGAATTCAATCAAACAAGCTTGAAGAATTGATTTCTAAACACCACGTTACTACAGCCGTAGAGCCACTCCTCATTCATTTCTTAGAAAAGGATGAAACATATCTGGATATTTTCTTGAAGGCAATTAATGTGAAGGGGTAAAGTTCTCCCAATCGACGAATAGTATACAATTAAAGTAAACGAAATAATATGATATAATAAGTTCATATCTTTACTTGTAAGGGGGATCTTATATGGGTGTTTCAAACTTAATTCTGTCGGCTGTTTTACTGAACCTATTTGCGTATACTACGATTAAGCTTAGACCACGAATATATGGAGTCTCATTGTTTAAGCCGATGATTTGGAACTTTAAATTATCATTATTACCGTTTGCGATTCTTGTCGTAGATACAATCATTTTTTTCTTGGCTGCAATCATTGCTTCGTATTCGGGTATTGCATTTATCCGTTATGCTGGAATGTTCACAGCAATCATGGGTTTGTTCGTGTGGCTGTTGGCACTACCAAATTCAGGATATCTTATTACCGAATTAAATTTGACGCATCGTGATATTGATGGTGATAAAGTACCGATTTGGTATGATATTATTTCAGTAATGGCATTTGCTATGTCAGGAATCGTGAATACTTTAGTTAATATTGTAATGATCCAAGTAATGATTTTAATTTTCTATGATCCCAGCACCGTAACAAAGACCCATCAATCAATATTTATGTTGACTGCACTAATTTTAAATCTATTAGTTGCAATTGGTGTTTATTTGGGTCGTTCAATACGATTCAACTCATGGGATGTAATCCATATCAAATCATTTATTGCCAAATTGAAAAATCATTTTACGCAACTAGGAGAATGGAAAAACTGTGTATTATTTGTCTTTTTTCATACATTATTCTTCATGATTATGTATGTCCTGGCGGGAATTCCATTTTTCTTTAAATAGAAAGGAACGATGACGATGGCTAATTTCAGATTTCAAACAAGTGGTGATTTAGTAAAGTTTAAAGAGTCCGTTCAAAAGATGACACGTGCTCTAAGCATGTCAATAACACAAGAAGAAGATATTATGATCAATGAACATACATATCTTCTAGGATTCGAACGCTATAGTATGGTTGGAAGTAATCGCATTTCTCTAACACTGGTTATTTCACAAAACGGACCAACTATTGATTTAGTTGCAATTTCAACCGGTGGAAGCCAGGCAAAACTTTTTAAAATTAATACTCTTGGTGAATCGCAATTTATTATCGATTTTGAGCGTGCGCTTGAGCGTCTTCCACAAACGTGGTAGTTACCAAAGGAGATTCAACGAAGCAAATAATAGTAACTGGAATCAGCAGACAAGATAGTATTGGTCCGTCGGTCGTGCGCCAACTTTTATCAGATGGACACCGTGTTATTGTTCACGGGTTTTCGCCATTTGACAGTTTAGTTGGTGGATACCGCGATGCATCTCAGACATTTACTGAATTGTTTGTTAAGTCACTTCAAGAACAGGGTTATGATGTTGATATGGTATCTTCAAGTGATCTTTCACATTCTGATAATGCTGAACGACTTATTCATGAAGCAAATTCAAAATTTGGAGAAATTCAAGGTCTCGTTCAAGGTCATGCTTACTCCAAACCTGAGCCATTTGAGGATATTACGTCTGAAGAAATGCGGATGCATTTTGATGTAAATGTAGTCAGTGGTCTCAAATTAATTCAAGCATTTACTAAGCAAAAAAATCAGATAATCAGTCATCAATTATAATGTTTACGAGTGGACAATATTTGGGACTGATGAAGGATGAGCTATCATATGCAATTTCAAAGATGCTATAATTACTATCGTAAGGCAAAGCGCACGCCTTTTGATGGACTCAAACATTCAAATTAATGCTATCAATCCAGGACCAACGGATACGGGTTACGCAACAGGTTCTGATTATGAAGCAGTTCGAGATCTCTTCCCATTAAAACGATGGGGAATACCTCAAGATGTTGCGAATTTAGTTTCAATGTTGATGGATCCAAAAGCTCAATGGATCACAGGTGAAGTGATTGCAAGTGAAGGTGGATTTCGTCGCTAATCACGCAACAAAATGAAAAGTTAACAAATTTTAACAATTTTTTCAGTTTGTCTAAGGCCTAGGATTAAAGCGGTCAAAATGATTATTAGCGGGAGCACATAAAGAACATTGAACCCTCATTTTTTGAGATTGAACTCTAAAAATGGTATACTTACTCCATTAGTATTCAGTGTTTTACAAATCATACAATCAAAGAACATGTAAATTATGTTCTTTTTATTTACATTTTGAGGGTGTTTTATTTTCAAGTAATTCCACAATTCACAGATTTGTAACATTGGGTACAGAAGACTGGAAGGGGATTTATGATGATAGAATTTAAAAATGTGACGAAGACATACGGTAATAAAAAAGCGGTCGATAACGTAGATATAAAAATTGATACGGGGTCGTTTGTGTGCTTTATCGGAACATCAGGTAGTGGTAAAACAACGACCATGCGAATGATTAACCGTATGATCGACCCAAGTAGGGGGACGATTTTCATTGATGGAGAAGATATTCAAAAAACCAATGAGGTAGCATTACGTAGAAAAATAGGATATGTCATCCAGCAAATTGGTTTGATGCCACATATGAGTATTTATGAAAACATTGTTATGGTCCCAAAATTACTAAAATGGGATGAAGCAACAATGCGTGAAAAAGCCGAAACATTGATGAAACGTGTCGATTTACCAATGGAACTACTGGATGCTTACCCATCTGAACTTAGCGGCGGTATGCAACAACGTGTTGGTGTTATCAGAGCGCTAGCTGCAGATCAAGATATAATTCTAATGGATGAACCATTTGGGGCTTTAGATCCAATTACGCGAGACGCACTGCAAAGACTGGTCAAGCAATTACAACGTGATATGAATAAGACCATAATATTCGTAACTCATGATATGGATGAAGCATTAGCGTTGTCAGACAAGATAGTAGTTATGGATCATGGGAAGGTTGTTCAACAAGGATCACCCAAAGACATCTTAACGAATCCAGCCAATGACTTTGTGCGCAGCTTAGTAGGTGAAGATCGTTTACATCAAGCGACATTTGAGTACAACTCGGTCGAACAATTAATGATTGAGCCAATTAAAGTAAATGCATCAGTATCTATTGCTGAAACAGTTCGTCATATGCAACAAACACGTGTTGACGATATTTTAGTTGTTGATGATGAAAATGTTCTAATTGGTAGAGTAGATATCCGCGCACTGATGCGTCGAAACAATCGCGAAGATGCTGTTCAAACTATCATGAAGCAAGTGACATACATCCATAATACGACGACAATTCGTGATGCCATTTACTACATTCAAGAATTAGGGCATCGAAATATTTCTGTTGTCGATAGCGATGGCAAGCTCGTTGGAATTGTGACACGTGCGGCAGTAGTTGGGGCAGTCTATGATGCATTTTGGAAAGACTACGAACCACAAGAAGACCTTGAAGTAATAAACGATGAATTGTCAGATAAAGCATCTTCAGCTGTTGCTCAGAATGGTGGTGCTGCCTAATGTTTTTTATTGAAAATGGTCCCATGATTCTTTCGAAGATTGGCGAACACTTATTGATTAGTACTGCTGCACTATTGCTTGGGTGCTTAATTGCGATCCCTTTAGGAGTCATCGTAAGCCGAAATAAGAAACTCGCTCAATTTACAATTTCAATCGCATCTGTTTTACAGACGATTCCGTCGCTTGCGTTGCTAGCAATGATTGTGCCAATAATGGGTGTGGGTCGTATTCCTGCAATCGTTGCACTTTGCATCTATTCATTACTGCCCATTCTTAGAAATACTGTTCTAGGAATGGAAGGTGTTAATCCAGGCATCGTGGATGCATCCAAAGGTATGGGAATGAATACCCTACAACAAATTTTTAAAGTGCAACTTCCGCTCGCATTATCGGTAATTATGGCAGGTGTTCGTTTATCAGCAACCTACGTATTGGCGTGGACTACTTTGGCATCATACATTGGCGCTGGCGGATTAGGAGACTTTATTTTTAGTGGGCTGAATAATTTTGATTTCAACCTTATCGTTGCCGGAACACTACCAATTATGATTCTTGCATTCATTGTTGATCTTCTCCTTGAGAAAGTAGAAATGAAGCTATCGCCTCAAACAGGTTCAGAACTTAGAGAGGGGGCATAATATGAAAAAAATAATCACAACATTAGTAGCACTTATGATTCTTACAGGATGTTCACTTCCAGGTTTAGGTGGAAATGCCCGTAATAATGACATTGTGATTGCTGGTGGTAATACTACTGAACGGCAGATTCTATCTGAAATTGTCAGTCAAATGACACAACACTACTTACCAGAAACACGCGTATCCCTTATCAATAATCTTGGATCAACCCTTCTCATATATCAAGCAATGAGCCGTAAAGATGCGAATATTTCGGGAGCTATGTATACAGGAACCTCGCTGACAGGTGAGTTAGGACTTCCGGCATCAAGGGATCCGCAGGATGCACTCAAACAAGTTCGTGAAGGGTACTTTGAACGGTTTGATATGGTTTGGTTCCCATCATATGGTTTTGCAAATTCCTATGCATTTATGGTAACACGCGAATTTTCAGAAACGTATGGCATTACCAAAGTTAGCCAACTAGAAGAACTCGCCCCATCATTGCGTGCAGGCGTTGACGCATCATGGATGGATCGCAAAGGAGATGGTTACGCTGACTTTAAGACTCAATATGGTTTTGATTTTGGCACAATGTACCCAATGGAGATTGGCCTAGTTTATAACGCCGTTCAAGTAAATGAAATGGACGTGGTGTTGGGTTACTCTACAGATGGCCGTATCGATGGTTATGACTTGGTTGTACTTGAAGATGATAAGAATCTATTTCCACCGTATGATGCAAGTCCAGTCTTATCACGCGCTGTACTCGAACAATATCCAGAACTTGAGACAATTATGCTTAAACTTGGAGGTGCTATTCCTCAAGAAACGATGCAACAATTGAATCAAAAATCTGATGAAGGTAAAATCGAACCCAAAGTAGTTGCTCGTGAGTTTTTAGAGGAGCATAACTATTTTGAAGATAAAACTGTTAAACCGTTGATACAACGTTCTGACTACAAGTTTTTGACTGAAAAGGAGGGGGAATAAATGATTCAAGAAATAATTGAATACTATATTGCGAACGGCGGAATTGTTTTCCAACAATTTCTTCGACACTTTCTAATATCAATATACGGTGTGCTATTTGCATCACTCGTAGCCATTCCCTTGGGATTCTTTATTGATCGTCATCGAAAATTGGCACCTTGGGTGATTCGTTTGGGAAATATCATTCAAACAATTCCATCCCTTGCAATGTTATCAATCTTAATGATTGGAATGGGACTTGGCCCCAATACAGTTGTTGTGACAGTCTTTTTGTATTCTTTGTTACCGATTGTAAAAAACACTTACACAGGTGTTCTAAATGTAGATGACCAACTGCTAGATGTTGCTAAAGGAATGGGAATGACCCAGTGGCAGATTTTATACAAAGTTGAGTTACCGTTAGCTGTATCCATTATCATCGGAGGAATTCGAAATGCGCTGGTGGTTGCGATTGGAATAACGGCAATTGGAACCTTTATTGGAGCCGGTGGTCTGGGTGATATTATAACCCGCGGTATCAATGTCTCGAATGGGAGTGCAATTGTATGGGCGGGAGCAATACCAACAGCCCTTATGGCTATTCTTTCTGATCTCTTGCTGGGTTCAATTGAGAAACGGTTATCTCATAATTAAAAGAAGTGATTCATCACTTCTTTTTTTGTATAATAGAAACAATGGAGGGATGATTATGCAAGAAACAATTTTATTCATTGCCGTGAGTATTGATGGATACATTGCGACAGAAACTGGAGCAATTGATTGGCTAGATTTAGACCGTGTGCCATATGCTCCATCATCCCAATACACGCAATTTTACGACACGATAGGTGCTGTTATTATGGGACATAAGACATATAAGCACATTACGACAGAACTTGCTGTTGACAATTATCCGTACAAAGATGTTCAATCTTACATATTTACGCATCAACCATCTACGAATACTGATTCAATGACATTTCTCAACGAACAGGTTGACGTTGCACTGCCGAAGATTCGAAAAGCGACAGAAGGAAATATCTGGATTGTTGGCGGGAACGGTGTCATTCAACCTTTAATTGAAAAAAATCTTATCGATACATATATCATTACAATCATTCCTGTGTTTTTGGGTAGAGGTATTCGTCTTTTTGAATCATTTGATTCAGACCGTTACGAATTTATCATGAAGTCTACAACCCTTGAAAATGGAATGGTTACATACACTTTTAAAAAATAATACTGCAATCAAGAGGGTGAGGCGATGAAATGAAGCGCGGTAAACTAAAAATATTCTTAGGATACGCAAAAGGCGTTGGAAAAACATATGCAATGCTTGATGAAGCGAAAACCCTAAAAAATGAAGGTGTGGACATTGTGATTGGGTATATGACACCCAATCAAAGTAAAACGACCTTAGCACAAGCAGCTACCCTTGAGACTATGCCCTATAAAACATACAAAAATGAAAGTCAAATCTACTTAGAATTTGATTTGGATGGATCGCTTCAACGAAAACCCAATACAATAGTGATTGATGAGTTGGCTCATGATAATGCACCAGGAATGCGACATAAAAAAAGATATCAGGATATAGAAGAATTGCTAAGAAATGGCATTAATGTATATACAACCATTAACATCAAAAATATTGATAGTTTGCATGATTTTGTGGAGTCAATTACAGGTAGGCGGGTTGATGAGCGGGTCCCTGATGTTATTTTTGACTCAGCGGATACCATTGAGCTCATTGATATCTCGCCCAAAGACTTATTACTTCGGGTTGCAAATATAGAAGGTACTGACGAGAAACGAGGTGTTTTCTTCCCTAAAGAAATCTTTACCGAAGAAAACCTTATTGCTTTGCGTGAAATAGCACTTCGTAAAGCAGCTGATCAAATTCATCACAGTAGTTACAAGACCGCATCCTACACAACAAAAGAACACATCTTAATCTGCCTTTCGACATCACCCACAAACGAAAAAGTTATACGGACTGCGAGCCGTATGGCTGAAGCATTTCATGCTAGTTTTACAGCAGTATACGTAGAGAATGAAACGAAGCAATTGAATCACGATGTTCAGCTTCAACTCCACCAAAATATAAAGTTGGCAGAAGCTTTAGGTGCACAAGTTACAATGCTTTATGGAGATGATATTGCACTTCAAATTTCTGAATATGCGCGCTTAAGTCAAGTAACAAAAATTGTGATTGGGCGAACTGTTCGTAAACGAGGAAGGTTTCGTGGTCCCAGTATTATTGACCAACTCTCAGAAACGGTTCCAACCATAGATATTTACGTCATTCCAGACCAAAGCACTTCATACTATTTAAAAAGGGAATCAACTTTACAGAAAGAAGTTTTTCATTGGAACGATGGATTTAAAGCTTTGTTAGTTATTTTTGGTGTCACTTTAGTTGGCGGACTCTTTGCCTATCTTGGTTTTAATGAATCCAATATTATCGTTGTGTATCTGTTAGGTGTTCTCGCAATCGCAATGTTAACTGAAGGACGCATTTGGTCATCTATTGCATCAGTGATATCAGTACTCGTGTTTAACTATTTCTTTACGAAACCACAATTTTCATTGCAAGCGGATGATTCAGGTTATCCTTTCACATTTGTATTCATGTTCGTTGCAGCGTTCGTAAGTAGCACGCTGACAACAAAATTGAAAGCTCGGGATCTTCAATCAGCGAAGAAAGCATATCGTACTGATGTTCTTCTTGAAACTAGTCTTCGCTTGCAAAAAGCATCGAACTATAGCGAAATAGTTGACGCTATGGGTCACCAAGTAAAAAAACTCTTAAACACAACAGTTATTATTTACACACCAGAAAGTAAACAGCTCGTTCCGACGGTATATAGCGACTTAAGTCCTGATTATATTCATCATGAATTATTGTCTGAAGATGAACGGAATGTTGCACAATGGGTTTACAGAAATAACAAACGCGCAGGTGCCTCAACAGACACAATGTCCGAAAGCCAAATGGCCTATATGGCAATTCGCTCAACTGATAAAGTTGTGGCTGTGTTAGCGGTTCATAATGATCACCAAAATATTGATCCGTTTTTACGAAATCTTCTGGTTTCATTAATTAACGAGGGTGGCATTGCACTAGAAAAAGCAGCATTGGATGCCCAACAGCACCACGATGCTTTAGTGATTGAACAGGAGAAACTGCGATCGACGATTCTTCGAACAATTTCACATGACTTAAGAACACCACTGACAACGATATTGGGCAACGTTGATTTACTCCAACATGGAACCCTTGATGATGGTGAGGTTGATCGAATTTATACTGATATCAAAAATGATGGAATTTGGCTCATGGATTTAATTGAAAACATTCTTGCGATGACAAAAATTGATAATGATAACCTAATTATTCAATTTGAAGGGGAAGTGCTTGAAGATTTAATTGCTGAAAGTGTGCACCGTGTTTCAGGAAAAGCAAAGCATCACACTATTATTGTGGATGACGCGGAGGATGTCGTACTTGTCAATGTAGACTCAAAACTTATGATCCAAGTCTTTACCAATTTAATCGATAATGCATTAAAGTATACACCAAAAGGAACACAAATCCGTATTCGTATCGATAACAATGACCCAGAAAAGGTGACGATTCATTTTGAGGACGAAGGACCAGGAATTGCCGACAAGCAACATCTTTTTGAGATGTTCTATACGCAAAATCAAGATAGTCGTCGTGGTATGGGGTTAGGATTGTATCTAGTTAATGAAATTGTGAAGGCTCATGGCGGAAGTATCACCGTAAGTGATGTTGAGCCGCAGGGTGTTCGTTTTTCAGTTAATTTAAGGAGGTATATTATTGATGAAACCGCACATATTAATCGTTGAAGACGATCCAATTATTCAAAATCTGATTCTTAATACACTTAAGCTTGAAGCGTATCCAGCTTATGTTGCCAATACGGCTCAAGAAGGTGTACAACTATTTAATGCCAATAATCCAGAAATCGTTATTCTGGATTTAGGGCTTCCAGATCGTGATGGTGTTTGGGTGGTGCAAGAAATTCGAAAACAATCACTTGCGCCCATTATTGTTGTGAGTGCGCGTGCTGAGGTAGATGATAAGATAGTGGCTTTGGATGCGGGGGCGGATGATTATATCACGAAACCTTTTGAACCAGAGGAACTAATGGCTCGAATTCGGGTAGCGCATCGTCGGCTCCATGTATCCGATACACAATCTACCCAATTTCGAAATGGAAATCTTGTGATTGACAGCGATGCGAGTACTGTTCAAATCCATGGTCAAGATGTACACGTAACACCGACGGAGTTTAAACTGTTATTGATGATGATTGAAAATGTCGGTAAGGTGCTAACCTATCATACGATTCTAAAGGAAGTATGGGGTTTATATTCAGATAATATTCCTGCCTTAAGAGTATTTGTGACTACGTTACGAAAGAAACTTGAAAAGTATGATCCAGATCTTCAATATTTACAGACACATGTAGGTGTCGGATACCGCATGATTAAGCATTAAAATATAAAGAAACCGCTGATTATACATGATAATCGGCGGTTTTATGATTAGAAATCTGCAGAGCCCGGTGTTCGAGGATAGGGAATTACATCACGAATGTTGTCCATACCGGTGATGTAACGCATAAAACGTTCGATTCCAAGTCCAAACCCACTGTGCTCCACTGTTCCATAACGGCGTGTGTCAAGATACCATGTGTACAACTGTTCATCAAGACCATGGGCTTTGATACGCTCTTGTAACACGTCAAGACGTGTCTCACGTTCGCTAGCGCCTACTATTTCTCCGATTTTAGGGAAAAGCAGGTCAGTGGCTGCGACTGTAACGTGATCGTCGTTGAGCTTCATATAAAAGGCTTTTTGATCTTTTGGATAATCTGTAACGAATACTGGTTTTTTAAAGACGACATCGGTTAGATAATGTTCATGTTCGCTTTGAAGCCCGGTTTCCCAAGTTGGAGTAACTGTAAAAGCATGATCTGAATCAAGAAGTAATTGGATTGCTTGTGAGTACGAAATTCGTCCGTAGGGCTCAGATACTGTTTGCTGTAATTTCTTGATAAGTCCTTTCTCGATAAATTCCTCAAAGAAAGCCAGTTCTTCTGATGCGTGATCAAGAACATACTGAATCATTGCGTTAGACATTGATTCAATGAAATCCATTAATCCCACAAGATCAACATAAGCCAACTCAGGTTCCACCTGCCAAAATTCAGATACATGTCGAGATGTATTTGACTTCTCTGCACGAAAAGATGGTCCAAAAGTATATACTCTTTGAAATGCTTGGATGAATGGTTCGATGTGAATTTGGCCTGTGACGTTTAAAAAGGCTTCTTGTTTAAAGATATCGTCTTTAAAGTCTTGATGAGGTTGCGTAGGGTCTAGGGTACTGATTCGGAAAACATCCCCACCACCTTCAGCATCAGTCGTCGTAATTGCCGGTGCTTGTATAAAAGTGACATCTTGAGATTCTAAGTATTTGTGCATCCCTTGTGTGAGGATTGAACGTGTCTTAAATACAGCATAAAAAGTGTTGGAACGTGGTCGAAGATGCGGAATCGTCCGGAGAAATTCAAAACTGTGACGTTTCTTTTGCAGTGGGTAATCACTGTCAGCCATGCCTTCAATGATAATAGAATCAATTGCAATTTCGTGCTTATGTTTGCCTGTAAGCCCAGTTTTCAATTGACCGCGGATTCGAACACTGCTCCCAATTGTAAGTTTGGAAACTACAGGATACTGTGAATGATCTGCGTCGATTACACATTGAGTCGTTACAAACTGTGATCCATCATGGATTTCAATAAAGAGAATAGAACGAGATTGGCGTGTTGTACGCACCCATCCCGCAACGTGAACAGGTTCCCCATGTTCTAAAGTATGTAATGATTTAAGTGAATGTAATGACATCTTAGGTCCTCCTTGGTATAAAAAAACAGCATTATATCCCAAAGGGACGAAATGCTGTGTTCCGCGGTACCACCCAAATTATCATAATAATGATCACTTTACGATTCTATCAAATCGTGTAGTAAGATAACGGACTACACCCGATTTTCCCTAGTTCAACGTTCAGGAAAATTGCTCAGAGGGGTTATTTGCAGTGGGCTTACTTAATGACCTTTCACCATCTGTCATCTCGCTAATAGCAGTTCCCAACGAAACATATCCTCGTCAACGCTTTATTTTGTACTATTATAACGCAGTCTGCTCAGAAAGCAAGTTTTAATGTAAATTAAATGACAAACCTGTAAGGCAGGTGTCATTAAGTTCGATGGCTCGTAAGATTCGCCCGAGGTATACTATGTATACAAAAGGTAATTCATACCACAAGGAGAAACATTATGACCATCGTAACTTTAACATCAACACTAATCACAAAACTTGCTGGTAAGAAACCAGCTACACCACAACCTGAAATGACATTGTTTGATATTGCAGAGAGTGCAAATCTTGATAAAGACCAAGTTGAGAGTTTCTATACAGCACTTAGCAATACATTATAATAGGAGGGATACACCATGACATTCATGACATTAGATTTAACAAAAAATAATAAAACACAGGCTTCAAAAAAAGAAGTAAAAATTGAGACAATACTTGACATTGCAGCTCAAGAAATTACAAATCCAGAATTGCAAGTTGCATTTATTAATAAATTGGCTGCTCAAAACAACCCTTTCTAGTGAAAGGGTTGTTTTTTTATGAGAAAATTATGACTAATTGAATAGCACTGTAAATTATGCTATAACAGATAATCATAAAAAAGAATAGGGCAACGAGTTTCCGTTTCATAGAACACCTCACGTAGTTACCATACCAATTTGTAACATAACTGCCATCGATAACAATAACGAAATCCTTACAAAGATGTAACAAAAAAACTCCCAAGGGAGTTTATTTGCGATCGATAATCATTTGTTCGTAGGCAATGAAGTCGTAACCTTTACGTTTGTATAAACGTTTTGCAGATTCATTTGCAGGTGCAACCTCAAGTCGGAACCGTTGCACATTCGGGAACATATCTTGAAGTTGGTCAAGAACTGCAGATCCAAGACCTTGTCCTTGATGAGAATCGAGGATACTCAATTCCTCGATCCATAGTTGTGGTGCTCCGATTTCTGTTGAAAACATTCGTGAGCATAAAACATACCCAGCAATGTTACCATCAACTTTAATAAACCATCCATAAGCATCCGAACTATTTAAGATATATTCAA
This sequence comes from Erysipelothrix aquatica, assembly GCF_009828825.1. Lineage (GTDB taxonomy): Bacteria > Bacillota_I > Bacilli_A > Erysipelotrichales > Erysipelotrichaceae > Erysipelothrix > Erysipelothrix aquatica_A. The sequence goes on from NZ_WTTA01000001.1 coordinate 258,741, forward strand.
AGTTCCGAGTAAATACAGAGATGTTTGGTGGTGTAAAGGATGCTGGACCACTGTGAAACTCGGATGCGAGAGCAATGTAGGCATCTAAATCATTGACTGTAAAATTTTCTAAGTTCATAAGAACCTCCTGTTTATACAAAAGAAAAGCGTAATGTTTATATTCTAACAAGTTGTGTATTAAATTTCAAATAGGACATTGGATTGATGAAAAAAATAATCGATGCTTCGAATTTTTGCGAGATGGAGTCTTGTGACCATTTAATCTATAATAAAGAAACAAACCTAATATCGGAGCCAACTATGACAAACTTTCTACGTAATCTAAAATATAAAATACTTTATAAAAAGCATAAAGATTCCAGCATCCGTGCTGAATATGCTGTTTTTGCTGAAGTCCAGCGCATTTTTTCTGGAGCTACATTTATGCGAACGTATGTTCCCATCGCAAAAGATCGGGGAATCCGAGAAATTGATGTTTTATCGATTTCTAAATTTGGTGTATATATCTTCGAAGTGAAGCATTATGCAGGGGCAATACAAGGGGAAAAAGATGCTTCTTCATGGAATCGTCGATACCAAAGCGGTACGATTACACAATTTCGAAATCCACAAATTCAAAATGGCTATCATCGTGATGCGTTACGGCAATTTTTCCATCTGAATACAGTTGAGTCCTTTATTGTTTTTACCCATCCCCAAAGCACACTGGAAACCGATGCGTGTAACACCGTCTTGCTGAAAAATCTACCGAAAGTACTCACAAAACGGAAACGTATTTTAGGTCGAAGAGACATGCTACGAATGAAACGTTCTTTAATAAAATATAATCGTATGTCATGGATACGTCAGTATCAACATCGCCGTTATGTTAAATCGATGAAACAGAAATAAGGAAGTTAACTTTGTGAGGATTACTTCGCATTTCGCCAAGACGTCGTCAAAACAAAACGAACTAAATTTTATTGGTATTAGAAATCGTTGCTGATATGGCATAAAGGCTTTATATTTGTGTGATTTCGCGTAAACTAAAAGGGAAAGAAGGAATTTATGAAAAAAACAGTCATTTTAGGAGTTATTGTAGCTTTCGCAATCGTTCTAGGAGGATGCAGTGCGAAAAAACAAGAAACTGTAGTTTTAAACTTGGGAATGATGCCGGCAGTTGACGCTGCACCCATTCTTTATGCTCAAGAAAAAGGAATCTTCGATGGATTAAATTTAGAAGTTAATGTTGATATCTATCAGAATGCCATGGAACGCCAAAGTGCGCTTCAAAGCCACCACATTGATGCTGCGCTAACGGACGTTATTGCATTGATGCAAAATGTTAATGCAGGTTTTGATATGAAAATCACCCTGTCTACAGATACCAGTTTTTTACTTGTGACCAAAGACCCTAATCGTTTGGATGTTGAGCACTTAAAAGCAGCATTGATGGAAGTGAGTGTGACAAACTATTTGACAGATCAAGCGTTAGGTGGCAAAAACGTTGAGAAGATATACATCAATGATATTCCTGCACGATTAGAGATGATTGGTTCGGGCAATGTTGATGTTGCGGTTATACCAGAACCCGTGGCATCCATGGGAGTTTTGAATGGTCTTACGAAAACAGAAATAGAACTTAATGATAGTTTCAGCCCCAATGTCATTGTATTTACTGATAAAGCAATTGCGGAGAAACACGATGCGATTCAAGCATTTCATCAAGGATATAATCAAGCTGTGACTGCAATGGCAAATGATGAGGCAGGCGTACGATCTATCTTAGTTAAACGTCTCGGGTTAAAACCTGAGATTGAACAAGACATTGTATTGCCACAGTATCAAGTCGTTCGCGTACCTTCTAAAGAATATTTAGAGAGACTTGCGTCATGGAGTCAAAACGTGCTAGATACAGTTGCAACGGTGGATTATGACAGCATGGTAGATGCTCAGTTTGTCCAATGATTACAATTCAAAAATTGAATTACGCCTATAATCAAGAACGTGTGCTTAAAAATATAAATCTTCAAGTGGCGTATGGGGAAGCAATTGTATTGCTTGGAAAATCCGGGTGTGGGAAGACAACACTTCTAAATTTAATAGGACATATTGTAAAAACAGATGAGGGATCGATAGAAGTTACAGCACAGCGCCCTGCAATGATATTTCAAAATTTTGGGTTAATGCCATGGTTGACTGTGAAACAAAACATCATGTTAGCGATGCGTGCTTATCCGAATAGAAACATTGAGACAGAAGTCCAACAACAAAGTAATGACTTAGGAATTCAAGCGTATATTGATCGCTATCCTAGTCAGCTTTCGGGAGGGCAAAAACAACGGGTTGCGATTGCCCGAGCACTCAGTATCCATCCTGATTTATTACTGGTGGACGAGGCAACATCATCTCTGGATACACAACATGCAGAAACAATCCAAGCAATCCTCAAATCATTACAAAAAAACATGACTCAAATCATTGTAACGCATAATATCGAGGAAGCAATTTTCCTTGGTAAACGGATTTTAATTATGGATCAGGGAGAAATTGTGTACGAGTTTGATAACCCAATTTATGATTTAGAAGATGCCCGTCAGGATATTCGTTTCTATGAAGTCTGTCTAGAATTGCGAGGTTTATTTGATGCGAAAACACGTTAAGTATATTTTTGCTTCGGGATTGTTTATCTATGCAGTGGCGTGGCTCTTTCACGTCATATTTCAAACAACATTGTTTCCCAATCCGAACACAATTATCATGATATCGATGCGGGATTTCCATAAATTTGTTCCTCATCTTCTGGTGAGTGGCTATCGAATTCTAATCAGTATGAGTATCGCATTGATTTTAGGTGTATTAATTGGTCTTCTAATGGGTGTTGTACCATCGGTTAAGAAGATTCTTAATCCGTTAGTCTATACGTTGTATCCAATTCCTAAAATTGCTTTTTTACCAGTTTTTATGCTTCTATTTGGCATTAAAGACTTTTCTAAGATTTTATTAATTGTAACTATTATCATTTTTCAGTTTATTATTGCGACAGTGGATGCAGTTGAAGCGATTGATAATGACATTCTTAAAGCTGCAAAAATTATGAAATTACCGAAAAGCAGCATGATTAAGAGCGTATACTTATCTGCTATACTTCCCAATATTCTGACTGCATGCAGAAATGCATTTGGAATGAGCATTGCGGTTCTATTCTTTGCAGAGAACTACGCGACAACTTATGGTATGGGGTATACCATCATGAATTCGTGGATGATGGTTCAATATAAAGATATGTACGCCGGTATTCTTTTGCTCAGTATTTTTGGTTTACTCGTTTTTATTCTTATTGATTATCTTGAAATGCGCTTAATTCGTTGGCGATAAGGTGTATTAGTCTAAGAATGTGCTACAATAATTTTATTAAGGAGAATTTATGGAACCAACACAATTTATTACAACTGAGGATGGTCACGAATTAGCAGTTTATATAAAGGGAAACCCTGAGAAACCTGCAGTCATCTTTCTGCATGGTGGTCCAGGTGGACGAGTGACAGAGGCTTCATTTTCGTTTTTTGATTTAAATGAGTGGTTTGTTATCGCGTTTGATCAACGGGGTTGTGGGAACTCAAAACCGTTCGCAACATTAGAAAACAATACACCTCAAGCAGGTGTAGCGGATATCGCGCACATTGCACATACTTTGGGGATATCAAAATGGACAGTATTTGGCGGTAGTTATGGTTCAACCCTTGCATTGCTCTATGCAATTGCATATCCAGATGCGGTAAAAGCATTGGTTTTAAGAGGGATTTTCTTAGGTCGTGAAGAAGATGTCGCATGGTTATATCAAGAGGGTGCTTCATATTTCTACCCAATAGAACACGAAGGGTTTAAAAAGATGATTGAGCCCTCAAAACGTCAGGACCTTGTGAGTGCCTACTATGAAATATTCACTGGAGACGATGTTGACCTAAAACGGAGTGCTGCTTTTGCCTGGTCCCGATGGGAAGGCTCTCTGGTACGTCTTATACCAGATCTTTCTGTACAAACTGACCCCATCACTGATGCAGATATTAGCCTTGCGACATTAGAATGTCACTTTTTCGCAAATAAAATGTTTTGGAACGATGACAATACAATTCTAAATCACAGTGCGCAGATTGCACACATTCCAACCTATATTGTTCATGGTCGGTATGATGTGGATTGTCGAGTGAGTGCCGCTTATGAGCTTCACGAGGCTTTATCGGGAAGTGAGCTACACATTGTTGAGGCTGCTGGGCACAGTCCTTATGATGTACCAATGCATGATCGTCTAACAACAATTATGGCACAACTTCAATACTAAAAACACACACCTTGTTTTGGAGCAAGGTGTGTGTTTTTGTTATTAATTTAAAGAAGGATAGCAATCAGTGCAGAAGCTGCAAGGATTTGAAAAATACCAATTGCGACTGTTAGCAGGATCAATTGACGACCGCTTTGGATAAGAACACGTATATTTAGACGCAGTCCGATAGCTGCAAGTGCAGAAACTTCTAAAAAGGTGCTGACATTACTGAGCGGTTGTGCAATTTCGCTTGGGACCAGTGCCATTGAATTTAAAATACATACGACGATAAATCCAAGAATATACCATGGAACAAATTGTGAGAATTTGCGTTCAACTTTTTGGGAATTCGATGGTGCATTTTCACCAACAACAAAGCCCCAAAGTAAAACCACAAAGACAAGCATTAAGACTCGAATTATTTTGAAAATCATAGCATATTCGAAGACAGGCTTGCTAATACTGCTTGCAGCACCGGCTACTTGTCCAACGGATTGAATCGTTCCTCCAAGAAGTGCACCAATTTGTGTATCAGTGGTAAAAAGGGTTGTCGCAATGATTGGTAAACCCAACATTAAGATAGTTCCCAATAGATTGGTAATCGTAATTGAAGAACCTTTATCATCACGTGAAGCCTGAATGCTTGGGGCTACAGACGCAATTGCGCTTGAACCACAGACTGCATTCCCACTTGCCATAAGAATGGCGAAGTTCTTACTGAAGCCCATTTTCTGTGCTAAAAAGTAAACAAATGCTAATGTCAATGCCATCAAGATTACAACAAAGAGAAATGCATTAATCCCAAGATCAATCAAGGTCTGTGTTGTTACTGAGAGGCCAAGCAATACAATTGACACCTCTAAGAAACGTTTTTCAGTAAAACCTGTTCCGCGCTCCCATATATTTTGTTTAAACAACGTGTTACCCAAAGCGATACCCAGTAGGATGGCAAGTGTTGCTGCTCCAATTTTAGGAATAAACTGGGCGCCTAAATATGCGAGTCCGCAGATGACAATTGAGAGGCCAATTCCCATGCCATAATCTTTAATTGTTTTCATATGTTACTCCAATCTCTTACGTAAAATTATAAACCTATTTCTTTGAGATACAACCACAATCACATGGATTTCCAATTTTGGCACTTTGCCTAAAAAAGTCAATATATAAGACAAATGTGTAACGAAGCGTGATGTATCCGCTTACTTAGTGGTGTATGATAAACATAGAAGTGAGGGATAGCATGATTAAATATTTAGAACGTCCAATCTTTGAACATGACCTGCCGGTTATGTATTATCGTCATGAAGGCCGTGTCTTAACTGCGCCACATTGGCATCAAGAAATTGAACTCATTTATGTTCAAGAAGGAATCCTTAACTTAGGTGTCGAAGAACACGTCTTTACCCTAGAAAAAGGAGATATTTATATCGTTAATAGTGGAATAAGCCATTATTTTTTGAGCTCACCAGGAAGCGTCCGTTTGGTAGTGCAAATTGATACAACGTTTTTCACCCACGAAACATCTGCCAGTGACCTCGTTAAACAATTGAACTTAATTGAACCCTATAGTATTCATTGGAATCAAACGATTCGCGAACAAATTTATCATTTTATTGCCACAATTGGGCATGAAATCGGATCTAAAGATATCGCATATCGCTTCCGCATTCAAGAATTACTCTACGGATTTTATGTTAATACATTTCGAAACTTTCCATTAAAACGAAGTAGCTCAGATATATTGGCGCCAAGTATTAAGAATCAAGATGTTTTGGATAAATTAAATCGTGTTTATCGTTACATCGAGACCCATTATGACCATGATATTTCTCTCGAACGTGTTTCGGATCATATTGGTTATAATAGTTATTACTTTACGCGATTTTTTAAGAAGCATACCGGTCAAACTTTTGTAGAATTTCTGAATGAATTCCGAATCAATCTCGCTAAATGGTATTTAGTTACAACAGACTGGAGTATTTCTGAGGTTGCATTTGAATCGGGATTTCAAAGTGTTAAGACCTTTCATAGTGTGTTTCGCAAACATGTAATGGATAGTCCCTTACAGTATCGAAAAAACATTCAAGATCGTGTCGAAGAATCGGCAATCAAAAGGAGCGAATTATGATTAAAATAGGTATTATTGGTTGTGGCGGTATTGCTTTTGGGAAGCATTTACCCAATCTAAACTTGCTGGATGATGTGGAACTTGTCGCATTTTGTGATCTAGATGTCGAGCGAGCGACTAAAGCAAAAGACGAATATGGTACACCGGATGCACGCGTATACACCGATTATTTAGAGTTATTGGCGGAACCATTGGATGTTGTTCATGTTTTAACACCAAACAACACCCATGCAACCATCACAATTGCAGCACTGGATCACAAAAAGCATGTCATGTGTGAGAAGCCGATGGCCAAATATGCATCTGAGGCTCGTGAAATGATTGCTGCAGCGAAGCGTAATGATAAGAAATTAACCGTCGGTTATCAGAATCGTTTCCGCAGTGATTCCATGTTCTTAAAAAAGATTGCACAAGAAAATCAATTGGGACATATCTATCTGGGGAAAGCCAAAGCAATCCGTCGCCGCGCTGTTCCAACTTGGGGTGTGTTCTTAGATGAGGAAGCTCAAGGAGGCGGACCGCTGATCGACATTGGAACGCATGCTCTTGATTTAACGTTGTGGACGATGAATAATTATAAGCCAAAGTATGCGGTCGGAACAACTTATCATGAACTAAGTCAAACACCCGATGCGGCGAATGCGTGGGGATCATGGGATCCAACCCAATTTACCGTCGAGGATTCGGCATTTGGCTTCGTTGTAATGGAGAATGGCGCAACTATTATCCTAGAATCGAGTTGGGCTTTAAACACATTAGATGTTGGTGAGGCAAAAACATCGCTTTATGGGACCAAGATGGGTGCAGATATGGAACAGGGATTACGACTCAACGGTGAGGAACACGGAGCCCTTTATCAAAAAAATATAGATTTCGAAATCGGGGGCGTTGACTTCTACGACAGTAAAGGAACAGAGCCGGGATATCTTGAAGCGCGGGCATGGATTGATGCTATCACTATGGATACACCACCGGTCGTTGATCCGTATGAGGCGTTGATTGTTACTGAAATACTTGAAGCCATCTATACATCAGCAAGCACAGGAAAGCCTGTATATTTTGAGGAGGACACACAATGAAATTAGGCGTATTTACACCACTTTTTGCAAATCTATCATTAGATGAACTGCTGATTCGCGCTCAGCAAGCTGGATTAAGTGTGCTAGAAATAGGAAGTGGTGGTAATCCAGGAAGTCATCACTGTCCTGTTAACCATCTTTTAGAAAGTGAAAAGGCACGTCAAGATTATCTTCAAAAGTTTGCGGACCACGACATCACAATTAGTGCACTGAGTTGCCATAACAATCCACTTTCGCCAAATCGAGAAGAGGCAGAATTGGCCGATAAAACACTTCGTAATACTTTGCAACTCGCACATCTTCTAGGCGTTCCTGTTGTGAACACATTTTCAGGAATTCCAGGGGACAGTGAAACTGCAACCTATCCAAACTGGCCTACATTATCATGGCCCACTGAATATCAGAAAATATATAATTGGCAATGGGAAACGAAAGTAATTCCGTATTGGAAAGACATTGCGCAATTAGCCGAATCCTTAGACGTTAAAATAGGTATTGAAATGCACGGCGGATTTTCAGTGCACAGTCCCTATACGGCATTGAAGCTTCGCCATGCAACATCTGAATACATTGGTGTAAACTTTGATCCATCACACATGTGGTGGCAAGGCATTGATCCAGTGGCGGCGATTAAAATACTCGGTCGAGAATCTGCCATTGTCCATTTCCATGCCAAAGACATTTATATGGATCAAGATAACATAAACATGTATGGTGTTACAGATATGCAACCGTATGGTGATGTTACGACACGAGCTTGGACATTTAGAAGTGTCGGATGTGGTCACGATTTGAAAATTTGGTCAGATATGATGAGTCATTTACGGATTTATGGTTATGATGGTGCAATAAGCATTGAACATGAGGATCCACTCATGTCAATTGAAGAAGGGTTTGCACGTGCCGTTAAGAATACCAAGGCAGTCATGATACATGATGCATCTGCTGAAATGTGGTGGGTCTAATGAATATCACAATTTATAATGAATTTATACATGAACAAACACATGATACTGTAAAAGCAGTGTATCCTGAGGGTATACATGCGGTGCTTGCAGAAATTCTTGGATACGAAGACGACACGATTTCAGTGGTCACACTCGAAAATCACGATACAGATGCATCTCGAGAAATCTTGAAAAATACTGATGTGTTGTTGTGGTGGGGACATTTGGCACACGATAAAGTCTCAGATGATATCGTGAAAATGCTTCAAAATCAAGTTTTAAATGGTATGGGACTTGTTGTGTTGCACTCGGGGCACATGTCGAAGCTGTTTATGCGACTCATGGGAACGAGCTGTGATTTGAAATGGCGTGAAGCAGGGGAAAAGGAACGATTATGGGTTCTTGATCCAATTCACCCTATAATGCGTGGAATTCCTGAATATATTGAGTTGGAAAATGAAGAAATGTATGGTGAATTCTTTGATATTCCCAAACCTGATGATGTTTTAATGGTATCATGGTTTACAGGGGGCGAAGTTTTCCGAAGTGCATGCACATTTACACGCGGGCATGGCAAAATTTTCTATTTTAGACCCGGTCATGAAACCTACCCAACGTATTATGATCCCAATATTCAATCAATTATACGAAATGGGGTCAAATGGGTAACACCCACACCCAAAATTCACCGTGCATTCGGAAACCGACAAGCACTCGAAGTAATCTAACACAGGAGAGATAGTGTACAATGTTAAATTTAGTAATTATTGGCTATGGTGGCATGGGACGTCATCATGCAAAAGATTTAATTTCTCAAACACGACATGTTCAATGTGTCGGTGCCTATGATACGGACCCAGATAACCTTGAGAAGGCAGGGTTGGATGGATTTATTATGTACCAAACTTTTGAAACAGTCCTTGATGATGATGGCGTTGATGCAATTCTTATTGCAACACCGAACGATTATCATGAGTATATTGCGATTCAAGCACTGCAAGCGGGGAAACACGTTATTTGTGAGAAACCTGTTACATTAACCGCAGCTTCCTTAGAACGAATCATGGTTGTTGCTAAGGCGATGGAGCGCACATTTATGGTTCACCAAAATCGTCGTTGGGATGATGATTACTTAATCATTCGAAATATTTATGAAAACCAAGAGATTGGTGATGTCTTTCATATTGAATCACGAATTCATGGCGGCAATGGCATTCCAGGTGACTGGCGTTGTGAAGCAGTCCATGGTGGCGGAATGGTCTATGATTGGGGTGTTCATGTCTTTGATCAACTTCTCATGATGATTAAGAGCCCAGTTATTTCAGTTTCTAGCGATTTATCGTTTGTTTTGGGTCATGATTCTGATGATGGATTTGTAACTCAACTTATTTTTGAAAATGGCATTCGAGCGCATATCGAGGTTGCAACAACTAACTTCATTACTTTACCACGGTGGTATGTCAAAGGGTTAACGGGAACTGCGGTCATCCATGACTGGAATCGAAATGGTGAAATGGTACGATTGCGCGCTAATGTTGATCATGTACCACCAAAACCAATTCGTGCGGGTGCAGGGTTCACAAAAACGATGGCACCGCTTCGTGAAGCGTCATTAGAGCGAAAGCCACTCCCTGAACCGTTGACATTGGATACAACGTTTTACGATAACTTTGCGGCAGTTGTGGCGGGGACTGCAACGCCATACGTTGCGAATGAGGAAGTCATGCGCGTGATGGTGCTTCTCGAAACAGTATTCGAAGCCTTTGAAACGCAACAAACGATTCACACCCATATATAAAATAAAAGTCACATTCGAGAATGTGACTTTTTAAGTGTTCAAATTTATAATTTTGGATTGAGTGAGGTTTCAATGCTATCGAAGTGTGCGCGAACATAAAGCACCAATGTCATGATGAAGATAATCGGGAAGATTAAGGAGAAGAAATCATCGACGACCCAAAGACTGAGAGATCCACATACTGCACCACTTAGAAACGCTATCCATGTCGATGCAATAATAAGAACATCGATGCCTGATTTTTCCTTGCGAGTCCATTGTGCAAGCGTTGTGCCAATTGCATAAAGGACCCCAGTCATATAACCCTTACCCAAGATTAATCCATTAATTGCGAATTGTAGCCGGTTTTGCATTCCCATCGCAAAGGTGAGCAACAGAAAGCTTGGGAGCGAATCATGTACTGAATCCATGACAAGCGACAAACTAAGTAAGACACATTCGATAAGCATGATCTGGATCATACCTAAAGCATCTAATGTAGGAACGAGAATGTTCGCAATATAGACACCAAATATAAAGAATGTAAGTGCCCCTGTATAGAAGACGACTTCTTTAACAGGGCCGTTTGCGATATGAATTCCCAGTCGTGCACTATTTCCACTCATGAATGAGATGAACATGTCTCCGAATTCAAAAATACCTAAGACACTAATAAATGCAGCGATAAATGATAAAGCAGTTAATACAATAAATATATGTTTGTTATTTTTCATGATAAACCTCTTATTTCCAATAGTAGCGAAATCAGAAAATGAATGCAAGAATTTTGTAGCGCATGTATGGAAGGTAAGAACAGATTTCGTTTCATGTATTAGCGACTAAATTTTGTAAAAAAACAAGTAATTGGCTGAAATGGGTTGCACTCTTAGGGTGTTGGTGGTATTATAACTAAGCCTTAAGTGATGCGCTCGTAGCTCAACTGGATAGAGCACTTGATTACGGCTCAAGAGGTTATGGGTTCAACTCCTGTCGAGCGCGCCAATAAGTTCATTCAAACAACATGAAAATGTTGTTTTTTTTGTCTGTGCATGTATTTTTGATGCATTAAGGACCAATTATGAAAGTATATTCAGAAATTGCTTGAAAGCATGTTACATGTACGATAAGATAATGAAAATTAAAGGAGATTCTTATGAAGCAAACAGTATTAACACGGATGAAATCACGCATCGTTCTCGCATCGCTCTTATTTGGTTTATTTTTTGGAGCAGGAAACCTGATTTTTCCAGTTAATATTGGCCAATTATCGGGTTCAAATATTGCCCAATCAAGTTTTGGTTTCATACTCACTGCGGTGGGCTTGGCAAGTCTAGGCGTAATTGTTTGTGGGCGATCAAAAGCAGATAGCCTAGAAGATATGCTACAGCCATATGGAAGGCAATATGCTCGCATGTTTACCATTTTGCTACTCCTAACAATCGGACCAATGTTCGCGTTACCTCGAACAGCAACAGTGCCCTATGAGGTTGCGATTAAAGCACTCATGCCACAGGCTAACCATCAATTAGGTATGCTTGTTTACTCGTTTATATTTTTTGGCGGTGCGTTATTAATTGCAATTAAACCCTCTAAAATTGAGGTTTGGGTTGCAAAGATCATTAATCCACTTTTTCTAATTTTTCTAGCAGTTTTCTTTATCATGTTTATGATTAATCCATTAGGAAGTGCATCAAACACGCTACCTACAGGAACCTATGAATCCTCCGCATTTCTAACAGGATTTCAAATGGGCTATCAAACCATGGACGTTCTTGCGGCGCTATCGTTTGGGTTTGTTATCGTACAATCAACGAAAGAAAACCACCCAGAATCACAATCATCACTCGTCAAAGATGTTGTATATGCTTCTTTGATTTCTGGTGGAGCGATGATTTTTATTTACACAATGCTTCTGTTCATTGGATCGTCATCTTTAAATGTTTTACCTGTCGCTTCGAATGGTGGTATTGCATTAGGGCAATTATTTCATTACTATTTTGGGCGTGCTGGACTGATATTTTTTGGAATTACAATTACGTTTGCATGTATTACCACAGCCGTCGGTCTTATAACGAGTTGTGCTCGTTACTTTTCCTCGATTATCCCAAAAGTATCCTACGAATTTATGGCTGTTGTGATTGGTAGTGCTGGCTTCTTAGTTTCTAATGTGGGGCTTGAAGCAATCATTCAGCTATCGATTCCAGTGCTAAATTTTATTTATCCTTTAGCGATCATGCATGTCATCATGGGCTTGGTTTTCGCAAAGTTATTAGATAAAAAACGTGTGATTAATGTCATGCTTGGGATAATGATTGTGGTAGCTATATTTGAAACAATGATGCAATTGCCGTTTCTTGCAAATCAAGAATTGCTAAGACCATTATTCACCGCATATCAGACATATGTTCCGTTAGCGTCAATTGGGTTAGGGTGGTTAAATTTTATGATTACAGGACTTTGTATTGGGTATTGGGTTCAAAACATCTCAAATCGCAATACTAGACCAAACATTACATAACACTTTAAACAAAAAATAGAACTAATATTAGACTATTGGCTAATTTAAGCGGTTTGAATCATAGAAAGAAATGAATAAAAATAAAGTTATGGGTGCGCAAGCATCCTTTTTGTTGCATGATTTTATAGATATGAGGATCAAAAACGATCTAAAATTGTAGTTTTTTATAAATGTGATAGTTTTGTAAAGTTTATGTGAATGAACCATCTGTCACAAACAATTGCTTAATTTATGATACTATAAGGCAACAGGAAAGCGCTACCATCGGTATTGGTAAGCACACATAATACTTTGATGAAACCTTCTGAACAAATTACCTTATCGTATTAATATAAAAAGGAGATTTATGGAACGAAACATTGTTGTATTACATCATGAACTCACATATTCACGGGCGGTTGTTGTTAATCAAAACAAAGAGATTGTGGCAACTGCGTCTGTTGAAATATCACCAATCTATTCTCATTTGCATCGGGTCGAACTCAGTCCAGAAGAGATCTGGGAATCACATATGCAAGCGATAACGGATGTTTTGACTCAAGGCATTGATGTAAAGTCTATTGAGGCAATTGGAATCGCAAATCAAAGAGAAACCATGCTTGTTTGGGACAAAAATACAGGAGTACCAATATACAACGCAATTGTTTCATCCGATGACGCAACATCACACGTTTTCTTACATCGACTTGGCAAAAACAACTTGAAAGACATTTACGAGTCAACAGGTTTATCTACTGACAGTCTTTATGCTGCATCAAAGATTAAATGGATATTGGATAATGTTCCAGGATCTCGTCTTCGTGCTGAAAAAGGAGAGTTATTGTTTGGTACTGTTGACACATGGCTAGTCTATAAGCTAACACATAAAAAAATACATGTAACTGATGTTACGAATGCAGCCCGCACTATGCTATTTAACATTACATCACTTACATGGGACAATGTATTGCTTCAATTATTTGATATTCCACGTAAAATGCTTCCAAATGTCAAAAATAGTTCAGGTATGTATGGATATGCCACGATCCAAAACACGTCGATTCCAATTACTGGAATCATGGGTAACGATCAAGCTGCTTTACTTGGGCAAACATTTTTAGAACCGAGTAGCAGTTATACATATAACTCAGGGAATTCCCTAATCATGAATACAGGATTAAAGCAAATTCGCAGCAATCATGGTTTAAATACAACTATAGCGATGGGTATCAACAACCAAGTTCACTATGCATTAGAAGGAAGTACCGTCCCAGACACCGTTGTTAATCATTGGCTACATCAAGATTTGGGTATTATTCAAAAAACTGATGATCTAGAATTTTTTGCCACAAGAGTCGAAGATACGCTCGGTATTTATGTTATTCCCAAACAAGCCTACGCGCCACGGATTGGTCATAATCGACCAGTGCGAGGAAATATATTGGGATTAACCCGTGCATCAAAACGAGAGCATATTATTCGTGCAGCACTCGAATCAATTGCATATCAGTCCTATGATATTATGCAAGGAATGGAAACTGATTGGGGTGGTGCCTTGACAACGCTAAATGTTAGTTCAAAAATGACAAATAATAATTTTCTTATGCAATTTATGGCAAATCTGACAGGCACGAAAATTAGATGCATTGATCAAGATACAGCCATTGCTGTCGGTGTGGCTTTCTTAGCGGGTTTTGCTACTGGGTTGTTTGGTATTGATCAATGCGCACAAAATCAACTTGTGACGAACACAGAATGGCACCCTAAAATATCTTTTGAAACGCGCAAAGTGATGATAAATGGATGGCATCAAGCTGTTGTAAGGTCCGCTGGTATAACACGTAGAAGTCAAGGTGCAACAGAACATGATTCAGTTGTGGTATAAGGGGGTTTATGTATCTCAAAATGATGCGTTATGCATTTGGTAATATTCAATTTAGAAAGGTGTAAAATATAATGAAATTAGAGCAGTACGAATTATGGATCAAAGAATTTAATTCATTGATTCAAGAAAACGAAGAACTTTTAAATCACTACGATACAATGAGCGGTGATGGTGATCATGGCACTAATGTCGTACAGGGCTCAAGGGCTGTTTTAGAAATGATGGATCGGCGTCCATATTCCGATCCTTCGCAATTTATGAAGCAAGTCGGGTTGACCTTGCTAGCGAAGTTAGATGGAGCGTGTGGTCCCTTGTATGGGGCAGCATTTAATGCTATGGCGTTGCATACTTTTGATCCTTCAAATGAGATGTTTCACTCAGGATATGAGGCGATCGCGAAACGTGGACAGACACCTCGTGACCATCCGATGCTTAAAGTGTGGGGGCACTTTGCGAACAGAGATATTTTAGAGACCGCGATTCCTAAGCAACATGAATTTGTGGAACAAATCACTACAATTGCGAATTCAACAGATCCAGGGGCAATTTCATCATACTTGTTGTTTCAAGCCTGGCTTAATGTGTTCGGTGAGTAAGTCATTTTAAATTGATGAGAAAGAGAAATGATACAGTCGTTTCTCTTTTTGTGTGACAATATTGTAAGTCAGATGTTCTGGAATTCGATGGGAGTTAAGCCTAATAATGCGTAAGATAGGAGTAGATAAAGGAGAACCGGTATGACCAAAAATTTCAAAAGAATTTTGATAGTTACAGTTGTTTTCATAGGTGTCGCGTTCTTACTGAAAGATCAATTCAAAAAAGACTATCGCACGGCATATGGATTGACTGAACACGCTGAAATCTCTCAACTTGCAAATGGTAATTTTAAATATCAATTGGAGGTCGAAAGCTCTGATGGTGTTAAAAGAATTATTAGTTTCGAATCAAAAGGACAAATTGATCGTCATAGTTATCTCAAAGTAGAAACTGTGGATGATACTTTAGCACAGTGGTCTTTGGTTGAAGCACATCAAGTACCGCGACGTATTCGAACCCAACAATAAAGAAAGCATAGAAAGCTAATTGCTTTCTTTTTTTTTGACCTCAATTTAGCTAAAGATGATGAAATAGCAAAACTATACGACACTTCGCTGTTATTCCTTTGAGAACGATTAAAACATTGATACAATAAAGATATTAAATCGAGGTGAACCATGAAATTTTTACATTGTGCTGATTTACATATAGGAAGACGCTTAATGCAAGTTTCCTTAATCGAAGATCAAAAATATATCTTACGTCAAATACTGGATATTGCGAAGAGTCATCATGTTGATGCACTCATTATCGCCGGAGATGTGTATGATAAAAACAGTCCAAGTGAAGAGGCTTTTTCTTTATGGGATTGGTTTCTTGTTGAATTAGCCAGTCATCAGTTGGAAACGATTGTGATATCTGGAAATCACGATTCTAATGATCGATTAGGGGTTGGAAAGCGCCTCTTAGAGAGATCGAATATTCACGTTATTACACACCTAACCACTACGATTAATCCCATAACAATTGCTAATGTCGATTTCTATCCAATTCCATTTATTAAACCGGTCTATGTTGCGAATCTTTATGAAGACTTTAAAAGTTCAAATTACCAAGAAGCGTATCAATTTGTTCTTGATCGTCTTAAGCTCAAAAAAAATCGTAAAAACGTCATAATAGGTCATCAATTCTTTGTGAGTAGTAGTAGTGAACCTGAAATAGCTCAATCAGAAACAGGACTAACCCTGGGTGGTCTCGATGCGATTAATACTACGATTCTTGAAGCGTTTGATTATGTGGCATTGGGGCATATTCACCGGCCACAACGAATTGGTAGTGATACAATTCGATATGCAGGTGCAATTCTTAAGTATGCATTTGAGGAGGCACAACAACGAAAGTCAGTAACCTTAGTAACTGTCGATGATACTGTTGTTTATGATCAAATACCTCTTAAACCACTTCGTGATGTTCGTGTAATCAAAGGGCCAATTGATGAACTCATAAAGATTGGTGAAGCCAAAACTTCGCAAGACTATATCCATGCGATTATTACGGATGAAACCGTTGTTCATAATGCAATTACACGACTTCAACGTGTTTATCCAAACACATTAACCTTAGAAGTTCAAAATCAGCTAAGCACACATAATGGCTCATTACAACGGGCTGAAGAAGTAGTTTCAAAAAAACCGTTAGAGCTTGTTCATGATTTTTTTGAACAACAGACAGGTCGTGATTTGAATGATGCGGAACAGCACTTAGTAGTTTCTATTTTAGATGAGATTGGAGATGCGTCATGAAGCCCAAAAAATTAATAATGAGCGCCTTCGGCCCATATGCAGAACAGACAACAGTAGATTTCTCAAAATTTAAGAATGGTCTCTATGTTATATCTGGAGATACTGGTGCTGGCAAAACAACGATATTTGACGCTATTTCCTATGCATTGTATGAAGATGCGAGTGGGTCAATGCGCCAGCGTGATACCTTACGAAGTGACTATGCGTCAGCAGAGATAGAAACCGCGGTAATTTTGGAGTTTGAACATTTTAACGAAACGTATACGATTCGTCGAACACCACGATACGAACGTCCTAAACTAAGAGGAGAAGGAACAACCACTCAAGAGCCGACAGTTCTTTTGACAATGCCAGATGGTACACAATTCGATAGCATCAGTGATGTCAAAAACAGGATTGAAAGCCTGTTAGGTATGGATGCAGCACAATTTAAACAAATTGTTATGATTGCTCAAGGAGAGTTTTTATCGTTACTCACTGCAAGCAGTTCCGAACGAAGTAAAATTTTCCGAAAAATTTTTAGTACGCAACTTTATGATACCGTACAGAGAAAATTGAAGGAACAATCTCTTCTTGTTCGACGAGAGTTGGATAGCATCCAAAAACTAGCACATGATCAAATGATGCGTATCAAAGGTTTTGATGCTTCAGATATGGATAGTTTTAATCTTCAAACGGTGCTAAGTCAATTAAGTCAATATATTGCTGCTACTCAATCAGAAATCAAAGACCTTGAGCAATGTGCGAAGCGATTAGAAACAGAAGCAATTGGGTTACAAGACAGCTTAACACGAATTAATACTCAAGAAGCACTAACACAACAAATTGATGCACTAACGAAACGTCATGAAACGCTCCAACATCAACGCGCGCAGATTCTTCAGCAAGAAAAGGACCTAGTACAGTACGATACAATGGTTGCTGCAGTCGATCCAATCGTCAAATCGTATCAAGAAACGACGGACATCTCACAAAATTTAAGCAACGAGTACCAAAATCTTCTTAACCAAGAAATGATTATAGATGAGAAGATAAGGACATTAGAAGAACAAAAAAATGAAATGGATGCTCACCGCACCATGATTCAAAATCAATCCTATGCAATGAAAGAATTAGAACAATTGATGCCAAAATATGAAGCACTTAGAACCCTTCAAACAAACCTCGATAAACAGCAACTTGCATTAACTCAGCTTCTTGTTTCATATGACCAAACAAACTTGAAGAGCTCGAAAATACAAAAGCGTTTAGAGGAAGTTGCACTTGCCGAAGCTGAAATTGTGAATCAACAAAATTTGCTAATTAAAGCGCACGATACCCAACAAGCATTGAATACTCAAAAACAACATATTGAATCAGTGCTTGAAAAGATTCGCATCAACATGCAACTCAAAGCTTCATTCGCTGCCAAACAGCAAGTGGTTCAAGACGTTGAACAAGAATTAAAGATGCAAAATAAAGTAACCATGGATGTTCAAAAGACATTCTTTATGAATCAAGCCGGAATCATCGCTAAAGACCTACAAGATGGTGAACCATGTCCTGTTTGTGGATCTCTAGAGCACCCACACATTGCCGAATTTCATGATGCTTTAGTGACTCAAGAAACGGTTGAAGACGCCCTTAAAGTTCGTCAAAGTAAAGAAACTGTATTCCAAAAGCATCTTGCGGAGTTGGGGGATTTGAAGACGCGACGTGATGATTCTGAATCAAGCCTTGTCCAAATTCCGGACTATGATACATTCAATGATTCATTGTTAGAAGCTCTTATTGCGCAAATCAACGATCAATCTACTACAATTAATACACTAAAAAGTAAAATTTCGACCTATCAAACGAAGATAGCGAATAAGCAACAACTTCTTGATGACAAAAAAATACTGGATCATACGCTTGAAACGTTAGCGCTGCAAATTCAGTCTGAAAGAACAGAAGAAACGACGCTTAAAACTGAACTTTTAGCAATTAAAAGCAGTCTATCTTTCGATACATTAAATGAAGCGCAAACACATCTAAAAACGCTCAAGGAAGCGAAACATGGTCTTGAATCTCTTGTAGACGTCTATGATGCTGCGGTCACAAAAACTCAAAATGATCGACTCGTGCTTCAAACTACCATGAAACACAATGTTGACCAAAAACAACAAACAGATAAAGCGTTAGAAAAGCTTAACGTGTCGTTAAATCAATTACTGAGAGAGTATCACCTTGATAGTTTGGCAACATACAAAGACCAGCTAATGAGTGAAGCTGCTTACAAACAGGAACAAATGCTAATTCAAAACTATAAACAAAATAGTCGGGATGTCGAAACAGAACTGAAGGCATTACGATCGCAAGTTAATCCAATTGCAGACGGGTCAAAACCAGCAATTTTAGAAGCACTTAACGAGAATAAGACTCACCGTGAGACCAACCAACAACAACGGAATATTTCCATGCGAGCATATCTAATGCATGATGAAATACATAACAATCTTCAAAAGTTATATCAACAAAGCAAAGCAAACCTGAACGAATATCAAACGGTGTCCGATTTAGCGCGAGTCATGAATGGTGAACTTCATGGACGGGATAAAATTACGCTTGAAAATTATATTCAAAGCGCCTATTTTGAATATATTATTCACGAGGCGAATAAGCGTTTTAAGATTATGACTGCTCAACGATATGAACTCGTTCGTCAAGAAATAGCAAGCAATAAGCGCGAAAAATCAGGGTTAGACCTTGATGTCATGGACTATTGGACAGGGAAACGTCGTAGCGTAAAATCGTTATCCGGTGGCGAATCATTTAAAGCATCGTTATCAATGGCCCTGGGGCTTTCAGATGTAATACAAAATAGTTCGGGTGTTGTAAGTGTGGAAGCGATGTTTATCGATGAGGGTTTCGGAACACTGGATGATAAGTCACTTCAATCAGCTGTCGATGCATTACAAAACTTGGCATCAAACGATCGCCTCGTCGGTATAATTTCACATGTTTCTGAACTTAAAGAGCGTATTCCGCAACAAATTGTTATAATGAAGACTGATAAAGGCAGTAAACTGCGTCAAATCACAGTAGAATAATGGGGTAACTATGGATATTAATAAAGCAATCATTCATACATTGGATGATGATCTTAAATCAATGATTTTGTCACAACAACCGCTGAACTTAAACAATCAGCATGCAATTGAAAACTACTTACTTAAACTTGTGAAAGGGATGCAAAACAGCACGTCTACGACACGGGCAACAATTGGCGATCGCAGTCCATTTAAAGCATTAATTGGCACTCAATTTCCATTCTTGGAAACCACTCAAGATTTAGCGCGCCAATGGTTTGAACAGTACATCCAAAACATGGACTATACGAGTAACAATCTTGTATTTGTACTTGCTGATTTAGGAGAATCTGTTGGGTTTGGAATGTTTGAACTTCTAAGCAAAGACGGTGTCATCAAAATCACGCAAAATGTGCAAGGAGTTGAAAATGCATTGGTATACAATCATGCAATTATGCCAAGTGGATTCGCAAGTGTTCAAGCAGGGTTCTTAATCGATCTAACATCTGGCGATACCCGAGTAAAGGCAGTGCCAGCGAATCGTGATGCCATTGAAACTTTTTTAGATACGACCTTGATTGCCAATTCTAAACAGTCATTTCAAGTTGTTGATACCTTGATTCAATCGATTTCTGATCAGCGTGATGTTGACCGATTACCGAATACAATCAAAGCGCGACAAATTATTACAGATAACGTCGAGCTGTATGATGAGATTGAGCCCGAGCAAATCTTAAAGGAAATTTTTGAGGATATTGACGAACATGAAGCATCGCTGATTCATAACGCTTTTGAAGCAAATAACGTTACAGACCTCATTAATTTGAAACTCATGAATAAAACGGCAACGATAAAAAAACACCGTATTCGAACAGAATCAGGTATCGAAATTATCCTACCACTTGATATTTTGGATGTTCAAAACATAATTGATATTAAAACCGACATCAATGGACGGGTCTCAATCGAGCTGAAAGATATCGGAAAAATTGTTGAAGAATAACAAAAACATCATAATATTTGCATTCATACTGTATATTAGCTGTTAATAAGCTATAATTGTAGAAACAAAAGGATTGAGGGAGGTATGTCAGTGAACAGAAAAAAATTATTGTATTTAGAAGTAGCACAACAAATTAAGAAAGACATTCTCTCGGGCCGTTATCCTGTTGGCAGTTACATTCCGACAGAGCGTGAATTAGAAGAAATGTTTGCTGTTAGTAAAATCACAGTTCGTAATGCGGTAGAAATACTGAGTAATGAAGGATATCTTGAGAAAAAGAGTGGTAAAGGAACGACAGTTTTAAGTAATCGACTTTTCAATCGACTCTCAAAAGCAAATTCATTTTCTTCAATTCTTGAAAAACAGCACGAGTTGGAAAAGGAACTTATGGAAATTGACGTTGTTGATGTACAGAATAATGCTACATTATTTGAGGCGTTTGGTGAAACCGCAACGTGCCTAAAACGCATGTACTATTTGGACGGCGAACCGTACATTACGTTTGAACACTATTTTCCAGTCATGTCGATAAAACATGCCATCAATGAAATTGAATCAAATTCATTGTACAAATGGCTTGCGCTTAAAGGCTTTGATGTGGCACATTTTAGTGACCGTTTTTATGTAGTTGTGGATGTCGATCCGATGATTCGTAAGATTCTAAAACTCGAAGACCAACCTGTGTTATGTCGTGAACGTCACACAGAAAACGCGGAGGGTGAAGTTGTTGAAATATCCTACGGCTACTACAATACCGATGCGAAAGCATACCAGATTGACTATGAAATCTAAAAAATTTCAATGGAGCATCTTTTAAGATGCTTTTCTTTTGAGATATGAAGGATATCTGTTTACATATATAGCCCAAAATCATATACTAAACATGTTCGAAATTTTTAATAACTAAACTTCATGCGGAATCTTTCAGCACCAATGTAAACTCCACATTGCTGCAACCATGATTTTATTAAGAAATTTAAACCACAATCGATAACATAATCGAAGAAAGAAGGAAACCATGAATACTGATTCATTAAAGAAAAATGATATTCTTGAATTGACATTTATTGATATGTCATACGAAGGAAAAGGCGTCGCCAAAGTCGACGGTTATCCTATTTTTGTTGAGGGAGGAATTACGGGCGAAACTGCGTTAGTAAAGCTTGATCGCGTTGAGAAAAAATATGCCTTTGGTCGTATTACTGAACTTCTCATTCCATCACAAGATCGCGTCCATGTAAAACCGAAAGATCTTGCCCTAAACAGTACTATTCCACTCCAGCATGTAAGTTATTCTCGACAATTAGAACTCAAAACGAAAATTGTTGAGGATGCTTTCAAAAAAGACCCAATGTTTAAAAATGTATTGGTAAATCATATTATTGGAGCCGAAAATGAATGGCATTACCGTAATAAAACTCAAGTTCCGGTTCGAAAAGTTGATGATGCTATGGAGATTGGAGTCTTTAAACATAACTCGCACCAACTCATCCCAATTAACAACTTCAAAATTAATGCACTTGGAATTGATGAAATTGTTGTTGGAATTCGCGATATTCTTGTTGAGTTTAATGAAAAACCATATGATGCTCGTACAAATACAGGAAACATTCGTCACATCATTGTTCGCCATGGTCAAAATACTGGAGAAGTAATGGTTATTTTAGTAACACGTTCGAAGAGCTTGTTCCCGCAATCTAAAATTGTTCCGGCAATTGCAGCTCTATCGGATAATATTGTAAGTATCGTTCACAATGTAAATCCACTTAAAACCGCAGCTATCATGGGTCCAGAATCAAAAGTTATGTATGGCAAGGATACATTCAAAGAAGTTATTCTTGACAACACTTATGAGGTCACAGCGGAATCATTCCTACAAGTGAACACTCCGCAAGCGGAAGTACTCTATCAAACACTCTTAGATACACTTCAACTTGATGGAACGGAAGTCGTGCTTGATGCTTATTCTGGAATTGGAACAATATCACTGAGTCTTGCACAAAGAGCTAAGGAAGTTGTTGGAATTGAAATTGTTGAAGAAGCTGTTATTGTAGCCGTTAAAAATGCAGAGATTAATGAAATCTCAAATATTTCGTTCATTGCAGGAGATGTCATTGAGGGAATTAAAGAACTATCGTTAAAACCAGACGTAGTTGTTGTTGATCCGCCTCGAAAAGGGCTTGAATCATCATTTATTAATGACGTCATTGCATTAAAACCAGAGAAAATTGCGTATGTAAGTTGTAATCCTGCAACGCTCGTTCGTGATTTAAAACCATTCGTATCTGCTGGCTATAGCATTGATAGTGTTCAACCAGTTGATATGTTCCCACAAACAACACATATCGAATCTATCGTATTATTAGTTAAAAGCAGTATATAGTTTTTAAAGCAATCAAACTACGATATCGAAAAAGGAGCAAGTAAGAACTTGGCTCCTTTTTTGTGGGATAGAGTTAATTGCCTGATAATTCACAATGAGTTAATCGGATTTACGGCGATTGGTATTCCGCCATTGAGTGGGTGTATATCCACTTTTGCGTTTGAAAATATTAGAGAAATACTGCGGGTCGGAAAACGCCAACCGATCAGAAATTTGTTGAACTGTTAAAAAAGACTCCGAGAGCAGTAATTGTGCCATTTCGAGTTTCTTATCAAGAAGGTAATTGTAAGGCGTTTGGTGAAGTTGCTGCTTAAAAAGTCGGGTTAATTGCGAGGGCGACATGCTCACGTGGGCGGCTACTTCGCTAATCGATATGGTTGTAAATACTGAGTCATCGAATCGTTGTTTCGCCTTGTAGACAGATTCGCTGAGATGTAATGCATCGTTTTTGATGGAATGGTCATGAATAAGAAGAATCAATTTATGAAATTGAAGCGATGTATGCTGTGATCGTTGCTGTGGCGTTAAAGAATAATTTTCACATATAACCAGAAGCTCAGAGAGACAATCAAATACATCCAAATTCCGAAAAACATAATTATTGTGAATATGATACGTTTGAAGTAGCTGATCACATAAACTGCCTGACACATTAATCCATAGTTTATGGAGCGGATTTTTGGGGTTTGACCAATATTCATGATCATGATGCTTGGGTAGAATAAAAACATCCCCTTGTTGCACAATGTATTCAACACCATCAATTCTCAACGTTCCAGATCCAGATACAACATACTCAAAACTGTATATATGCGAATGTTGACGTTGGACATGATAAGTGGTGAATGGGTACGTGATTCCCGCTATCTCGATGCGGAAAAGGGAAGGTGTCTGAAAATGACTGGGTAAAAAACTAAGTATATGTTCTTTCATGCGTGTATTCCTCACTTACTTGATTGAAATATCCACCATTTATCAAATTGGTGATTGTATAATTCAATTATAGATAATAATGAAGGAGAACTCAAATGAATAATATACCCAGACATGAACATCCGAATCCGCAATTTGAACGTCAAACGTGGCAAAATTTGAATGGATTATGGGAATTCGATTTTGATTTTGGGAAGAGTGGTTTGGATCGTCAATGGCAAAAAGAACATACCTTTACACGGCAAATAACTGTACCATATCCACCTGAAAGCAAGCTTAGTGGCATTGTACATACTGATTTTATGCCGGCAGTATGGTATCAAAGAAATTTTGAGATTGATGCGGATCAACTTCAATCCGGGATCATACTTCACTTCGGTGCGGTCGATTATAAAACAGAAGTATTTGTGAATGGTCAGTCAATGGGTACTCACGAAGGCGGTTATGATTCATTTTCATTTGAAATTCAAGAGCATGTCCGTGTAGGTATCAATACTTTGACTGTTTATGTTGAGGATGATGTCCGTTCGGGAAGACAACCGAAAGGAAAGCAAAGTTCTTTTTACTACTCTCGGCGTTGTGATTATACTCGGACAACGGGGATATGGCAGACTGTGTGGTTAGAGTTTGTGCCTTTTATACGACTCGAAAGCATTCGATACTATCCAAACATCCATAATAGTACAATTGCGATCGAAGCGTTTACTACTAGAAAAGGGCAATTATCAGTTAAAGTTACCTATGATGGAAGGTGTGTCGGACACCATCAAACGACTCTCAATAAGCACGGATTTGTTCAAATAAAATTGGATGAGCTACATCTATGGGAAATCGGTGAAGGTGTATTGTATGATGTCACATTTTCTTTTGAAGATGATACGGTTCATAGTTATTTTGGGATGCGTGAAATTGAACTTGATGGATATGAATTTAAGCTCAACGGTAAAACAATATTCCAACGTTTTGTGCTGCTACAAGGATTTTATGAAGATGGTGTTTATACCGCGAAGGATGATGGAAGCCTAAAATATGACATTACTTTAAGTCAATCTATGGGCTTTAATGGCGCACGTTTGCATGAGAAAGCATTTGAACCGAGGTTCTACTACCATTGTGATCGCGCTGGATTTATGGTTTGGGCCGAAATGGCAAACTGGGGCATTGATCTATCGAATTACCAATCGATTACGGATTTTCTACCCGAATGGCAACAACTCGTTAAAAGAGATTTTAATCACCCATCGATTATCACCTGGAGTCCATTCAACGAGACATGGGATGTTGAGGGAAGGCCTCAACATGACGAAATTATCGAATTGATTTACCGAACGACCAAAGACATGGATCCAACACGACCATGTGTTGATACGAGTGGTAATTATCATGTTGTCACCGACTTTTATGATGTTCATGATTATACTCAAGATGCCGACCAATTACGTTATCATTTCCAAGGGATTCATCACCCAAATGGTGCATTCTGGGATGAACATGATGCCCGACAAACCTATAAACCGGGACAGGCATTTTGTATAAGCGAATATGGTGGTATTAAATGGGATCCAAGTGGCAAAAGTTCATGGGGTTATGGTACAGAACCACAATCTGAAACTGAATTTTTAGAGCGTTATGAAGGACTTACAAATGTTTTACTTCAGCACCCTCAATTATTTGGCTATTGTTACACACAACTGTATGATATTGAACAAGAAAAGAATGGGTTGTGTTACTATAATCGTAAACCCAAATTTGATACCGAACGCATTAAAGCTATCAACTTACAACCAGCGGCCATAGAATTGCTATCGGCGTTCGATGGGAAAGAATAAAAAAGCCTCAAGGGGCTTTTTTTACTTCAAATGTTTGTGAATTAAGGCAAGTGCAGCCTGAGATGCTGCATATCGAACACTTTCACGTTCTAGATGGCGATGACCAAACATATATTTTTCAGTAACACATCCAGCTGCCGTTGCAAGGCCGATATAGACTGTTCCTACAGGTTTTTGAACAGTTCCGCCAGTCGGACCTGCGATTCCTGTTATTCCGATACCATAATCGGCGTTAGCAAGTTTTTTAACGCCGAGTGCCATTGCTTCAGCTACCTCTTTTGAAACTGCTCCTACCGAATCAAAAAGAGACGAATCGACACCGAGGACTTGAGACTTCATGGTATTTGAATATGTGACTGCACCATAATTGAAAATGGCAGAACTTCCATTAATATCCGTAATACGTTTCGCAAGTAAGCCACCGGTGCAACTTTCGGCAGTTGCGATAGTTTGATTGCGTTTCGTCAATTCAAGAACCAGTTCTTCTTCTAAAGAGCCGATATTCACTCCCATAATATTGTCTGGGAAGGTTTCAAGAATGATGTTGACTGCGTTCTGATTCAAAGCATGGCCTTCGGCTTGTGAGCGTGCACGAGCACTAATCCGTATCATGACCCCATTTTCATGCAAATAGGGGGCAATGGTTGGATTGGTGCTTTCTACCATAAGACTGGAAAGTGCTTCTTCGATGTGTGACTCCCCAATACCCTGGATGTAAACACGATCGGAAACGATCATAAAGTCTCGTTTTTCTGCGAGGAACGGAATAACAGCATTCATAAACATCGGTTTCAGTTCCCGAGGTGGTCCTGGCAATAAAATAACTGTTTTGTCATTTTGCTCGATGAGTACACCGGGTGCGGTTCCGTAATTATTACCCAATGCTCGCGAACCATCTGGGATCATAGCTTGCTTAAGGTTGCTATGAGGCATAGCGCGATGTGATTTCTTGAAATAAGACTCAATCCGCTCTTTTGATGTCAAATCCATGACCATTTCCAAATTTAATGCTTGAGCAACGATTTCTTTTGTTACATCATCATATGTGGGTCCTAGACCGCCTGTGATGATGATCATATCACTACGGTTAAGTGATTGTTTGATTTGTGCTTCTAAGCGGGCGGGATTATCTCCGATTACTGTTTGAAAGTAATTGTTGATTCCGTAATCTTGTAAGTGCTTAGCGATGAATGTTGCATTTGTGTTTACAACATCTCCCATCAATAATTCAGTACCAACATTAATAATTTCTGCGTCCATAAGTTCACCTCAATATGGTTCTATTTTAGATGTAAATGAATATCAGTTCAAGCTCATCTTTCAAGAAGTATTGATCTCAAGACAATGAATACGTACCGATTCCATTTTTATGATATAATTGATTGGATTCAAAAGGAGAATGCGTGTGATTAGTACAAATAATTTATCATTAATGTTTGATGGGAAGGCTTTATTTGAAGATGTATCCATCAATTTCATAGAGGGAAACTGTTATGGGGTTATCGGTGCAAACGGTGCTGGTAAATCAACTTTTTTAAAGTTGTTATCAAAAGAACTCGATGCAACGGGTGGTCATGTATCAGTCCAACCTGGGAAACGTCTTTCATTTCTAAAGCAAGATCATTTTGCATATGATGAATTTACTGTCTTAGAGACAGTTATCATGGGAAACCAAGACTTATATGCCATCATGAAAGAAAAAGATGCAATCTATACTAAAGAAGATTTTAGTGAAGCAGATGGAATTCGTGCTGGTGAGCTGGAAGAGAAATTTGCAGATATGGATGGTTGGAATGCTGAAACCGAAGTATTCATGCTTTTAAATGGTCTTGGAATTGACAGTCAATATCATGAAGCTAAAATGGCGGATGTTCCTGCAGCTGATAAGGTTAAAGTCTTATTGGCACAAGCAGTATTTGGTAATCCAGATATTTTATTACTGGATGAGCCGACGAACCACCTTGATATTGAAGCAATTCAATGGTTGGAAGAGTTTATTATGAACTTAGATAATACAACTGTTATCATGGTTTCTCACGACCGTCACTTCTTAAATAAAACATGTACCCATATTGCAGATATTGACTATGGCAAAATTCAACTCTTTGTCGGAAACTACGACTTCTGGTATGAATCCAGTCAGTTGATGCTTCGTCAAATGAAAGATGCGAACAAGAAAAAAGAAGAAAAAATCAAAGAACTACAAGACTTTATTGCCCGTTTTAGTGCGAATGCCTCGAAATCTAAACAAGCAACATCGCGAAAACAAGCCTTAGCAAAAATTAATATCGAAGAAATGCAACCTTCAAAACGACGTTACCCATTTATCGAATTTAAACCAAAACGTAGTTTAGGTACTTCAATTCTACAAGTTGAAGACCTTACGAAAACAGGGGATGGCATTACCTACTTCAAAAATCTCAATCTTACTGTCGGAAATGGCGAAAAAGTAGCCCTAGTTGGTGAAAATGAACTTGCTAAGTCAATGTTCTTCGATGTCATTTCAGAAACGACACCTGCTGATTCGGGTTCGATTAACTGGGGATCTAGCGTTGAATATGCATACTTTAATAAAAACTTCGAAGAGAACTTCGAAGTTGATGAGCGCATCGTCGACTGGTTAATGGAATTTTCAGATGAAAAAGATGAAACATTTGTTCGTGGATTCTTGGGGCGTATGTTATTCGGTGGCGATGATGCATTGAAGAAAGTTAATGTTCTTTCTGGGGGAGAGAAAGTGCGTTGTATGATGTCAAAAATGATGATTTTAGGTGCCAATGTGCTCTTGCTTGATGAGCCAACAAACCACTTGGACATGGAATCAATTACTGCATTAAACAATGCGCTCATCAAATTCCCAGGTACAATTATTCTTGCATCCCATGACCACCAAATTATCGAAACAACAGCAACACGAGTCTTTGATTTTAAAGCAGATGGTTCTGTATTTGATTACCTTGGTACTTACGAAGAATATCTCGAGTTTAATAAAAATAAATAATTCAGGAAAAACGGTCGAAAACGACCGTTTTTTTTATACTAGAAAAATGTGATTTCTGTATTTAACAACAATATCACCGTTAAATATATTGCTTTCGTTCATTTTATGGTAGAATTAAGAAAATTATGAACAAGGAGAGATATATGATAACAAAAAATGAATTTGATATCCTAAAACTATTTCATCTCAATCAGTTTACAACACAGCGTGACGCAAGTGCGCTTAACCAACTATCTTTGGGTAGTGTTAACAGTGTTCTAAACACTTTAGTCGAAAACGAGTATATCAAAGACAACCAAATTACTGAAAAGGGAACAGCTGTCATGCAACAGTATAAAGTCGACAATGCGATTATTATGGCTGCAGGAATGGGCTCCCGGATTGCACCACTCGGTTATGAAAACCCAAAAGGACTTTTGAAAGTCCATGGTGAAATCCTTATTGAACGCCAAATTAAACAATTACAGGCATCCGGAATCAAGGACATCACACTTGTACTTGGTTACATGAAAGAGAAGTTCTTTTATTTAGAAGACAAGTTCAATGTAAAAATTGCCATCAATGAAGACTATTACCGCTACAACAATATTTCAACAATTTTGAAAGTAGCTTCAGAATTTAAGAATACTTATCTTTGTGTCTCAGACATATACTATGATGAAAATCCATTTGATCCCTATATGTACGGACCAAGTTATGCAGTAGTTCATGAACATGCAAATGTTCCGGGGGAATTCTATGCATTAATGAACTCACGTAAATTGATTAAAGATATCGAAATTGGCGTCGGTGAACCGTTGATGACAGGACACGCTTATTTTGATAAAGAGTTTTCGGATACATTTATTAATATCTTAAAAGAAGAATTCAAAGATGAAACGACACGTTATCGTTTGTGGGAATATGTCCTCATGAAACATATCGGAACATTAAAAATGTACGGTAAGGAATATCCAGCGAATTCAATTCATGAATTTGATAGTTTTGAAGATCTTCAAAACTTCGATACTTTGTATATTACGAATACCGATTCACAGATTCTAGAGAACATTACGACATCTCTAAATTGTGAGCTTAAAGATATCAAGAATATTGAGGCAGTCAAAAAAGGACTCACAAACTTGTCATTCAAATTTGAAGTCTTTGATAAAGTCTACATGTACCGTCATCCTGGTGTCGGAACAGATAGCTATATCAACCGCCGTGCTGAAGCCTATGCTCAAGAAGTAGCAAAGGAATATGGTCTTGATGATTCCTTTATCTGTATGAATCCAGATAAAGGTTGGAAAATTGCGAACTATATTACCGATACGCATACAATGGACTACCACAATGACTATGAAGTAAATGCGTCTCTTGAAATGATTCGTAAACTTCATGATCTCCAACTTGAAGGTAAATATGAATTCAATGTTTGGAAGAAAACAAATGATTTTATTGCGATGATTGCTGAAAAAGGACGTCATGATTTTGATGATTTCGATGAATTATACAATAAATTAGAGCGTGTTTTCCAATTTACGGAATCCGATAACTATCCGAAAATATTGTGCCACTGTGATTTCTATGATCCAAATATTCTCTTCCAAGGCACACGTCCATATCTCATTGATTGGGAATATGCTGGCGTTGACGATCCTGGTGTTGATTTAGGAACGTTTATTGCATGTTCAGATTACACCTTTGAAGAGGCTATGGATATTTTAGATCGCTACGAAGGCAAACCGATGAGTTTTGAACGCCGTCGCCACTTTATTGGCTACGTTGCACTCGCATCATATTACTGGTTTATCTGGGCTATTCTTCAAGAATCAAACGGCGCAACGGTCGGCGAATACCTTTACATTTGGTATCGTTCAAGTATTAAATATGCAAACAAAGCTTTAGCACAGTATGGAGAAACGCTATGAAAATAATTAGTGACGTTGTTGTCTACATCATCATGTTCTTTGCGGTATGGGGATGTTTGGCATCAATTTT
The DNA here is from genome assembly GCF_009828825.1 of Erysipelothrix aquatica. Classification (GTDB taxonomy): domain Bacteria; phylum Bacillota_I; class Bacilli_A; order Erysipelotrichales; family Erysipelotrichaceae; genus Erysipelothrix; species Erysipelothrix aquatica_A. The sequence goes on from NZ_WTTA01000001.1 coordinate 289,875, forward strand.
TAAACCCGAAAGTGAAATGGGAAACCAATTCCTTGAAGGAATCAATGCAATCGGAAGTATTTTCTTACCCGTTGCCGGTATTATGGCATCCTTGCCAATCTTAATCAGTTTGATTACAAACTTTATCAGCCCAATTTTTGCCTTCTTTGGTGCAGATCCAGCAATCGCAGCAACGACATTTCTCGCTGTCGATATGGGAGGGTATCAACTTGCGGAATCATTAGCAGTAACAAAAGAATCATGGATTATGGCAACAACGGTAGGGTATATGGCTGGTGCTACCATCGTTTTTAGTATTCCTGTGGCTTTGAAAACGGTAAAAGAAAAATACCACCGTCAAATGTCATTAGGAATTATGATTGGATTTATTACGATACCTGTTGGGGTTCTTGTAAGTAACATTATTATTGCGTTGATGAGTCCAAGTGTGCGTGCCTTGTCGAGCACAAGTGCTGCAGCTCAAACAGTTATCTTGAACATGACCTTCCAAACAATCTTTCTTAACTTGATTCCATTACTCATTATTTGTTTCTTGATGGCGTTTGGCTTATGGAAAAAACCAGATATGATGATTGCTGGATTCAAAGGCTTTGGCCGATTCATGGATGCATTTACCAAAATTGTCTTTACTTTAGTGGTAGTTGAGTACTTTACAGGCATTTTTAGTACACTCTTTGGTGTTTGGCCATTTGAACCCATCATTGCAGATGAAGCAGATATTAACCGTGCACTTGAAGTTGCTGGGTACATTGGCATTATGCTCTGTGGGGCATTTCCAATGGTGTATTTCATGCAGACACGTCTCGAGAAACCGCTGGAACGTTTGGGTAACAAAGTTGGACTTTCATCGATAGTGGTGACAGGTATTCTCGCTGCTGCAGCGAATGTCATCGCACTCTTCTCGATGATTGACGATTCATTCGAAGATCATGAAATCATCGCAGTCATTGCTTTTTCAGTTTGTGGTGCGTTTGTAATCGGCGACCATCTTGCGTTCACCGCTAACTTCCAACCAAACTTAATCGTACCGGTTATGATTGGTAAGCTTACTGCAGGAATCGTTGCAGTCACAATCGCTTTAAAGGTCTTTAAACCTAAGAAATCGCTAAACTAACAAATAAGGACTTTGAGTTTCGATTCGAAGTCCTTTTTGTTTGCACTTTTCTTTGAATAAGTTGTTTTTATAGTTCTTTTTGTAATACTGAGTACCGAAAACACGGTAATTGTGGTATCTTTTGTGATATATTTCCCATTTATTAGGAAATACGTTACCATAAGGTTAAATAAGCAATTTTGGGAGGCTTCTATGAGTAGTATATATCGCATTAAAGAGAATATGGGGACCTATACAGATACAGAGTTACGGATCGCGAATTATATTCTTGAAAACAAGGAGTACGTTATCACGCTCTCATCACAAAAATTAGCAGAAGCGGTTGACTCATCTGCGGCAGCCGTTGTACGTTTTTCGAAAAAAATTGGCTACAAAGGGTTTACCCATCTCAAGGTAGAGCTCGCAAAATCCAAAGAAGACATCGAAGTTATTGATTCGATAAATCGATTGATTACGCAAGATGACTCGGTACAAACCATGATTCAAAAGTCGAAGTTTGGTAATGCCGAAACGTTTGATAAGACATACAAACTTCTTGATGTGGACCAACTTGTAAAGGCAATCGAAACGATGAAGGGGGCCCGGCGTATTTATCTGCTCGGAATTGGTGGGTCGAGTCTTCCAGCACAAGATTTGTATCAAAAGTTAACGCGAATTGATAAACAGGTGCTGTATTTTGATGATTTTCACTTGATGGTATCTGCGATGACACATATAAATCAGAATGATGTGGTTATTGCATTTTCTTATTCGGGCATGACGCGTGAAATTCTCATTGCACAACGTGAAGCAACCGAAGGTGGGGCTTGTGTTATTGCCGTTACTCAAGTTGGTCGTAACGACCTCTCTCGTTATGCAGACATCGTTTTACATATTCCAAAAGAAGAGTCAGAGCTTCGTTTGGGGTCCATTGCATCACGATTTTCAATGCTCGCAGTTTCCGATTTACTCTATTTAGGTGTTGCAAAGGACGACATTGAATCAACCCGTAAAAAGCTGGTTGCATCACGTCAAAGTGTTAAAACAATCCGTGATATTTAATAAAATTTCATAAAAAGGTAAAAGGGTTTGAAATAACATTTCAAACCCTTTATAATGGAGTTAAAGTGAGGATGAGATTATGAAAATTGATTTGAGTAAGATAGGGACAGAGCAACAAAATAAAAATACGATGCATATTGATACGCTCGAAACGGAAGCAATGATTCGTTTGATTAATCAAGAAGATCAAGCAGTTATTGATGCAGTTGGCGCAGCTGTACCACAAATTGCGAAAGCAGTTGATGCAATCTATGAAACAATTTTAAAGGGTGGACGCCTTGTATACATTGGCGCTGGAACATCGGGTCGTCTTGGGGTTCTGGATGCATCCGAAGTACTTCCAACATTTGGGATGGGCGAAGAAGCCGTTGTGGGATTAATTGCTGGTGGTGATGTTGCATTACGTCATCCAGTTGAAGCCGCAGAAGATAATGAAACAATTGTTGTTGAAGATCTAAAACGCATTAATTTTAATGAGAACGATATTCTTTGTGCGATTGCGTCATCAGGACGTACACCATATTGCGTTGGTGGCTTAAAGTATGCACGTAGCCTCAATGCTAAAACAATTTCTTTAGCATGTGTTGCTGACAGTGTTATCGCACAATATGCCGATTATCCAATCGAAGCAGTCGTTGGACAAGAAGTTGTTACAGGTTCAACACGAATGAAATCAGGTTCAGCAACAAAAATGGTCCTAAACATGTTATCAACAGGGGCTATGATCAAATACGGTAAAGTATATGGAAACCTCATGGTTGACGTTAAAACAAGCAACGCAAAATTAGTTGAACGTGCAAAAGGTATTATCATGAAAGCGACGGGTGTTGACTATGACCGTGCTGCTTACTTACTTGACGCAAGCGGAAACCATGTGAAAACAGCAATTGTCATGCAAGAGACAGATACAACTCAAGCAGAAGCGAAAGCACTACTCGAAGCAAATGAAGATCGCATTGCACTCGCAATCGCAAATCGAGGCTAATAATGACAGAAAAAATCGCCATAGGATTGATGTCAGGAACGTCATTAGATGGTGTTGATGCTGTACTTACGAAAATTAGTGGGTATGGCGTTGATACAAATCTTGAAGTTTTAGGATTTACATCACTCGACATTGATGACACACTCCGTCAAAAAATACTCAATGTTAGTCACCCAGAATCATCACGTGTTGATGACATTACATCATTAAACATGGAACTGGGAATGGTCTGGTCAAATGCAGTAACAAAATTATTGGATGAAACTCAGTATAAAGGTGCGATTGACTTTATCGCATCACATGGGCAAACAATCCATCACTTGCCAAATGCAAAAGCACCTCATGTTCGTTCAACCTTACAAATTGGAGATCCGTCTTATTTGGCATATGATCATAATACAGATGTTGTCTTTAATTTTAGAATGATGGATATGGTTGCTGGTGGTGATGGTGCACCGTTAGTCCCATATACTGAATTTGTACTTTATCGGGACGCTAAAAAGACCCGTCTGCTGCAAAATATTGGCGGAATTGGTAATGTCACTGTTATTCCAGCCAATGCACAACTTGATGATGTCAGTGCATTTGATACAGGTCCTGGTAATATGATGATGAATGCTGCAATGGCATACTTCTACCAAAAACCGTACGATAAAGATGCTGCAATGGCAAAGCAAGGTCGTTTAATTCAAGATTTGTTTGATACGCTAGCAACTAATTCATATCTGAACATCGCACCACCTAAATCAACAGGTCGTGAAATGTTTGGTGAAGATGTTGTAAAGGAAATTTGTGAAAGTTATCCAGATCAGGCGAATGATGTTCTTTACACTTTGACATACTTTACGGCATTCACGATTGCTCAGGCTTACAAAGACTTCGTGATGCCACATCACACAATTGATGAAGTTATTCTTGGTGGGGGAGGAGCATACAATCCACTCCTTGTATCCTTAATTGATGAAATGCTTGATGGCATCGTAGTCATCACTCAAGAATCTCTAGGATTCTCAAGTGATGCTAAAGAAGCAATCGCATTTGTAATCTTAGGAAATGAAACTCTAAATAAGCAACCAAGCAATGTTCCAACAGCAACTGGAGCATCAAAACCAGTCATTTTAGGACAGATTCAACCAAAACCATTTTAAGCGCTACTACAGCGCTTTTTTAATAAATATCACGAAATGTTATTGTTTTGTTAACTGAAAGTGTTATCATAAAAGCATTGAGTGAGGGAATTAATATGCTATTTAATGTAAGTCTTATAATTCTGTTTCCGCTTCTAGGTGCATGGATTCTAGTTAAAGCAACACGACAAACCATGAAGGTTCGCGATGTAGCGGCACTAGCTATGTTATTAACGGTAACAATCAGTAATGCAGTGAACTGGATCATGCGCGGTAAATCAGTAATTGGTCATGTCAACCGCAATCCACGATTCTATGCGTTACATATTGGTATTGCTCTAGTAGTTGTTTTAGCATCATATTTAATTATTCGAATGATGAAGAAAAACAATTATACAATCAGAATCTACCGGTTTTACACCGCAAGTATACTCAGTATCTTGTTATTTATGATTATTTATATTCTTTGGATTCTAAGTACAATGGGAACACTAACCTTTGATATTGTGCTTAACAACATTATTTCACCAATTAACACACAAACAGGTACTTTTATAAATGACATTGTTGGTCTTGGTAGCAACTTTGTTGCTATCTTCTTTGGATTCTTTACAATCGCATACTCAAAAGATTTAGTGACGCCAATTCGTTGGAAATCACGACGTAACACACCACTATGGGTCCGCTTCACGAATCGAATGGGTGTGGCAATAATTGCAGTCTTGGTAGTGTCATTATCATTCCAAGCTTTATATGTACCACAAATCATTAGTTATGCATTGTCAAATGATACCTTCTTTGAAGATCATTATGTAAATCCACATGATGCAAACTTACAATTTCCCGAAAAGAAACGAAATCTAATCTATATTTTCGTTGAATCATTGGAAACAACCTATCTTGATAAAGAACGTGGTGGCAATCATGATGTGAATATGATTCCAAATCTAACACGTTATTTGGAAGGCGGAGCTGTTAATTTTTCAAATACGGATGCGCCTTATGGTGGAATTCAAAATGTCCCTGGAGCAACATGGTCAATTGCCGGAATGTCAACGCAGATGTCTGGGATTCCTTATAAGAAGCCGCCAGGAGAACGTGAGGATGGCTATGTTGAATCGTTTTTGCCAGGGATGGTAAACCTTGGTGACATTCTTCACGAACAAGGCTACCGTCAACGACTTATTGCAGGCGCGAATGCCTCATTTTATGGCATCCGTAGTTTCTATGAGCAACACGGTAATTACGAAATATACGATTGGGGTAAAGTTAAAGAAGTCGGTTGGCTGGATAAAGACTACTTAGAGTGGTGGGGCTTTGAAGACCGAAAACTCTTTGATATGGCTAAAATGTCATTGAATGAATTCAGTCAATCCGATCAACCGTTTAATCTTGTATTAGAAACCAATGATCTTCACTTTCCAGATGGATATATCGACTCGACATGTGAAAAACCGTTTGGACAACCATATGCAAATGCAATTAGCTGTAATGACGCTGCAATCGGCGAGTTCTTAGATTGGGTCGTTCAACAAGACTTTTATGAAAATACGACGGTAATTATTAACGGCGATCATTTGAGCATGGATGCAACATATTTCCAAACACTTGATCAATCATACGACCGTACAACGTTCAGCATGTACCTCAATTCTACTTGGGATAAAACATTGCCACAGACAACGCTTAAAAACCGCACATATTCTGCACTCGATGTTCTTCCAACTGCGCTATCAGCGTTAGGGGTATCGTTTGATGGATCGCAACTAGGAATAGGGGTTGATCTTTCTTCGGGAGAACAAACACTTTCTGAAAAATACACAATCGAGTATTTACGAAAAGTAATGGAAATGCGTAGTGAATTTTACGAATCAAACATTCTGACAGTTTCGTCAGATGATAATTAATACATCTACTGGAGGAAAGCATGTTTTTTCAAATTTTTATAACACTAATCTTACCGCTTATACTAAGTTTGGGGCTTTGGTTTCTATCAAAACGAAACATCGATCTAAAGACACATTTTGGATTAACTGTCATTATGACATTAATCGTGACCAATGTTTTTAGTATCGTTAAGTATGATGCAAGTTTCCTAAATCAATATTTTACGGCAAAACGTGCCTTTATCTATTTTTCTGCGATAGTATTTGTCGCAGCTATTGTCGCATTCATTATTTGTAATGCTAAAACCAAACTAAAAAAATTACCAATTTATAGAATGTTCTCATGGATTGCACTATCCGTTGTTTCTGTTGGTACACTTTATTATTTATGGTTGTTGGGTTCATTAGGTAACATTACTTTTGATATCATTCTTTTCAATATCTTATCACCAATAAACTCTGAAACCGGAACATTTACACGTGATATTATTGCAATTACGGTGCCTAGTGTAGTAAGTGTCATCGCGTGGCGTTTTGTCATTTACTCAGATATTCTCACAACACCGATTAATAAAGAAAGTAAATCGCGCGTCGGAATCCTACCTAAGATTTTTTCACGAGCATTACCACTTGTTCTTGCAATTGCAGTCCTTATGCATGCGTCGTATACGTTAAAAATGCCGGAAATTTATAATTACTTCACCTCGGACAATGAGTTGTTCGAAACGTACTATATCGATCCAAATTCGGTCGATATTAATTTCCCGGAACAAAAACGCAATCTAATCTATATCTTCTTTGAATCATTAGAAGCAACATACTTTGATAAAGCAAATGGCGGTGCGATGGAACAAAACCTGATTCCATCCCTAACCAAATATCTTGACGATGGCGAAGCAGTCAACTTCTCCCATCAATCAACATATGGCGGAATCCGTACAGTTCCAGGGGCAACATGGTCTATCGGGGGTATGGTCACCCAAACAAGTGGAATCCCATATGTTTGGCCACCAACATCACATGAAGATGGAACCGTCGAAAATTACATGCCAGGATTGACGAACCTTGGTGATATCCTTTATGCGAACGGATATCACAATCGACTCATAGTCGGCGCAAGAAGTTCAGATTATGGTGTCAAGAGTTTCTACGAACAACATGGTAACTATGACATTTATGACCGACTACATTATATCGAAACAGGTCAGTCATCACACGAGTACTTCAAAGGGCAATTCGGAATTGAAGATCGTACAATGCTAGAATTCGCAAAAGAATCAATTCTTGAGATGAGTGCCGAAGAGCAACCATTCCATGCAGTTATAGAGACAGTTGATACGCACTTCCCAGATGGTTATGTTGACGAGCTCTGTGATGCACCATCAATTCATCCTTATGAAAACTCAATTACATGTGATGAACGTATTGTTGCAGATTTCATTGATTGGATTAAAGCTCAGGACTTTTATGAAAACACAACAATCGTCGTTAATGGAGACCACTTAAGTATGGATAAGACATACTTTACAACGATTGATTCGGATTACGAACGCACTACATTCAACATGATTATCAATCCAGTATGGGATGAGTTGGATCCAAGCATTACTCGTAATCGAGGATTTAATGCTACAGATATTTTCCCAACTGTTCTATCGGCTATAGGTGTAGAAATTGAAGGATCAAAACTGGGGATCGCAACTGACTTAAGTTCAGGCGTTCCGACCCTGACCGAAATTATAGGTCATGATCCAATCTTCAAGGCCCTTGGTGAAACAAGCCAATACTATAACCGTAAAATTTTCTGGAACAAAGATAACAACGAATAGAGCCTAAACCTAAAGATTTTCTTTAGGTTTTTTCTTGTTTTGAAGTAAATTTAGTGGTGAAGTAATCATGATATATTCATCAGGAATGGTTAACTATGGCCACCAAGTATGATATTATAGATACAGATATTTACGAACTGAACGTATCGGTTTATAAGTGCCGAAAGGAATTGAACAATGAAAGACTTACTCAAAAAAGTCACGCAAATGTCGCGTGACGAAGTCAATGAATTTTTGACACAAAAAATTATGCAACACGAACGGGTCAACTTAGTGACAGCAAACCCGGAAATTATGATGCATGGAAGCCAGGATGCTTCCATTGCTCATTTACTTCTTGATGAATCCACACTCATAACTCCAGATGGAATCGGGGTTGTGAAAGGGTACAACAAGCTCTTTTCTGCAGATATTAAACGCATTACTGGCGTTGATACAGTGAGCGACATGCTTAGAATTTCGAGTGAGCAAGGTTTCTCGCTTTTTGTCTATGGTGCAAAACAAGAGGTTCTCGAAAAGTTTAAAGATATTCTTGATAACGAATATCCAGGAATTGTTATTAATGAACTGCTTAATGGCTATGACAATACATTTGAAGATGCAATCGAAGCGATGAAAGGGTATAACTCTGACCTTGTACTGGTCGCGTTGGGAGTGCCGCGTCAAGAACGTTTTATGATTGAAGCTACAGCAATTCAACAAGGTGTCTTCATCGGATGTGGTGGTAGTATCGACGTTTTAAGCGGTATGATTAAACGTGCACCTAAGTTAATCATGGCAATGAACCTTGAATGGCTCTACCGTATCGCATTTGATCCCAAACGTATGAAACGTTTTTGGAACAACCAAGTTGTCTTTATGAGAAAAATTTACAAACTTAAATCGGAGGAAAAACAATGATTAAAGTATTATCCATATTTGGTACACGCCCAGAGGCGATTAAAATGTGCCCGCTTGTCAAAGAACTGCAGTCCCGCGAAGCAATTCAATCGGTTGTTTGCGTGACAGGTCAACACCGTGAAATGTTAGATGCTGTCCTTGACGTCTTTGACGTTGTCCCTGATTACGACCTTGCAATCATGAAACCAAAGCAAACCTTATTCGACGTTACAACTGAAATTTTAAACCGAATCAAAGAAGTCTTAGAAATTGAAAAACCAGATATTATTCTCGTACATGGTGACACACAAACAACATTCGTTTCAGGGCTTGCCGCATTCTACATGCAAATTCCTGTAGGGCATGTTGAAGCTGGATTAAGAACATACAATATCTATTCACCATTCCCTGAAGAATTCAACCGTCGGGCTGTGGGTCTCTTTGCTGCGAAACACTTTGCACCGACACAACAGTCTTACGATAACTTGATTCGTGAAGGAATCTCCGAAGAACTTGTGGTTATTACTGGTAATACCGCAATTGATGCTTTAAAAACGACGGTTCGTGATAATTACGACCATCCAATCCTCCAATGGGCAAAAGGCAGTCGTTTAATTCTTATAACCGCACATCGCCGTGAGAATATTGGGGAACCGATGCGTCAAATGTTCAAAGCCATTAAACGCATTATCGACACCCATCCAGATACTAAAGCAGTCTATCCAATTCATATGAATCCCGTTGTTCGAAGTATCGCAGATGAAATTCTCGGAGATGACGATCGCATTCGTATAATTGAACCGCTTGACGTGATTGATTTCCACAACTTTTTAAATGCGTCATACCTTGTATTAACCGACTCTGGGGGAATCCAAGAAGAAGCACCAAGTTTAGGGAAACCAGTTTTAGTTATGCGTGATACAACTGAACGTCCTGAAGGAATCGCTGCTGGAACACTCAAACTTGTCGGTGTTGAAGAAGCTCCAATTTATGATGCATTCTATGATCTATTGAATAATCAAGAAACTTACGATGCTATGTCTCATGCAACGAACCCTTATGGTGACGGAACCGCATGTGTTCAAATTGCAGACTCCATTATCCAAATGTTCCAAGATAAGGCGTAGAGAAGGGGTAAATTATGTATTATTTACTATTCATCTATCTTCTGGCAATTAGTTTTATCCCGTTGCCAAAGAAATACGAACACAAAGATAAACTCATACGCTTAATCTTTGCGGCAGTGCCACTGATTCTTATTTCAGTTATGAGATATGGTGTGGGTGCCGATTACTTTTCATATCAGTATCTCTACGATAAGACGTCTTTTGTATCTACCTCTGTTATGCGATTGGAATTTCCCAACATAGATATTGGCTTTCTATATCTGATGAAAGGGTTCGGATTGCTACATATCCCATATTGGGGCTTTGTTGCAATCCTCTCTACACTCCAAATCTTGGCAATCTCTTGGTGGATTTATCGAAACTCTGAAAATGTTGGTCTATCTATGGTTGTCTACTATGCAATGTTCTTATTTGTATGGAACTTTAGTGCATTACGACAAGGTCTTGTGATTACATTTGCTCTTCTCTTATTTGATAAAGATTTTGAAATGCCTGTATGGGCTGAAATCCTATTAATTCTTGGACTATCGCTCTTCCATTCAAGTGCCTTGATTTTACTCTTGTATGTTATTTCAAAACGTATCAATATCTCCAAAAATGCGATTCTTGTCATTTTTGTTACATGCATTGTTATCAGTTTATTACCATTCAGTACGTTACTTGGAAGATTTGCTCATATTGAAATTGTGGCGCGTTTCCTTGAATATGTCGGAATAACGGGTTATCGGAACCTTCTCTTATTTGCATCATTAGCTAGAATTGCTTTATTTGTAGGAACGTTCATTTTCTATAAAGCAATTGCTTCAGACGATTACTCAAAGAATATCGTCAATGCATTTCTACTTGGATTTGCACTTTATCTTGCATTGTCATTTGCTCCCGTAGCTGCAGGACGTTTTGCATCTTACTACTATATACTTGCAATTCTTGTGTTCCCGATGATTGTTACAAAAGTTCCAGAAGTTTACTCGCGACTATTCTCAGCAATCAATATTGTGGTGACCAGTGCACTCGTAATTTTCTTGGGCGTTTCACTAATGAAAGAAGTAAGTACAATGGCAGAACAAACTGAGTATGTTGGGGATGCACGAATGATGCCATATACGACACTCATGAATAAAGATGCAACTCAGTTTAAAAGCACTTATGCTCATCTAGTTTATGATTATGAACAACGTGATGAACGTTATCAAGAATTTAAATCCAAAGAACCAATGGTAACTGCTGCAATTACACCTGCGCGCGAGCAAGATACGTTTGTTTCTGTTTGGTCGGAAAGTCTTCAAACATATATTTACTTGAACCAAAGAGGGGAACGTGTTACTGATTTAACATCGAATACACGAAGTCCAATCTATGGATACAATATTATGTATCCAAACTTTTATGCAGGATATCCAATTGATTCTGTTTACAATTTAGTGACTGAATCAATTTCCGATCCACGTACAATTGCTCCTGAAGTATCGCTTGATTTCGCTCGCAGTAATGAGTACCCAGTGACTGCTGAGATGACGCAAAACGAACTTGATTCACGAATTCTAGCTTTATTTGATGATGTCACACAAATCACGAACATTTTAGAACGGACCTTCGTACAAAATGATTACAAAATCTACGAAATTGTCTTCCAGACCGTTCCAATGCATGTCTACACAGATATGGATAATAAGCCATTGGTTAATCGTCACTTTTCAACAGGAACACGACTCTATAACAATGCGTTTATAGTTACAGAAGGTTTTAAAACTCGTGAGATTTATAATCTCGACAATACATTAATTTGGGTAGAACCCGCACAATCAACAAGTACGATTAAGAATTAGAAAGAAGGTGTCACTATGAATGTACTATTTCTGAGTTCAACGCATGCTGGCGTCGTCGACAAGGGAATTTATTCCGATCTTATGTTGTATTTCGCAACACAAGGCCATACTGTTACGATTGCCTATAGCAGCGAATCACCTTCAGTCGAAGTATCCGATTCATATGTTCATGACAATATTCGTTATGTCATGAGCAAATCCGCAAAACTCACAAAAAATAAAAATATGATTCAAAAAGGAATTGCGACAATTACGTTTGATGCAAAGCTCAAACGTACGATAAAAAAAGAACTTGCCAATGAGACCTATGATATTGTTCTTTACGCAACGCCACCAGTAACAATCGTAAGTACGCTCAAGTATTTACACAAAACAAATCCCAATGCATTCTTCTATCTAATGCTAAAGGATATTTTTCCACAGAATGCAGTGGACTTAAATATTATGGGAAAAGGAATTATTTACCGATATTTCAAGCATATGGAAAAACAACTGTATGCATTATCTGATTTCATCGGAACCATGTCACCTCGAAACTTAGACTATATCGTTGAAAAAAATCCGGATCTTGCTGATAAAGTTGAAGTACTTCCCAATACGACAAGTCTTAACACCGATGAAGGGAAACCTTTGACCCGAAACGAATTAGGATTACCTGAGAATAAGAAACTGCTGTTCTATGGTGGAAATTTGGGATTACCTCAATCTGTACCATTCATCCTGGAATGTTATGAGAAAATCAAAGACCGAGAAGACCTTGGTTTCGTAATTGTTGGAAGTGGCGCTCAGGCTGATCTGATTACCGATTACATAGCAAACGAAAAACCACAGTCGCTCTACTATTTCAAACACAAACCCCATCATGAATACATTCAAGTGATGGCGCAGTGTGATGTTGGTTTGGTATTCTTAGACCATAAATTTACCATTCCTAATTATCCGCAGCGAATTCTTGCATATATGGCACAAAGCATGCCAATCATCTGTGCAACAGATGAAAGTAGTGATATCGGAACAATCGCAGTTGCAAATAATTATGGTTTCGCAGTATCAAGTAATGATTCCAGTCAGTGGCTTGAAGCAGTGGATGAACTAATCAACAATCCTGATAAAGCTATCCAAATGGGTGAGGCGGCATTCACTTACCTCAAAAACCATTACACAAGTGACAAAGCATATGACATTATCATGAAACACATGGAGGTATAACATGGACGAGAATACAATTATTTTAATCACCGGTGGTACAGGTTCTTTTGGACACGCAGTCGTTAGACGTTTACTTAACGATAATCTTGCTAAAGAAATTCGCATTTTATCACGTGATGAAAAGAAACAAGATGATATGCGTAAAGAGTTTAATGATGACCGACTTCAATTCTATATTGGCGATGTACGTGATAAATCATCACTAGCATATGCAGTGCGTGGTGTTGATTTTATCTTCCATGCTGCAGCATTAAAACAAGTTCCATCCTGTGAATTTTTCCCAATTGAGGCAGTAAAAACGAATGTAATCGGAACCGATAACGTACTAGAAGTTGCGATTGAAAATAATGTAAAGCGCGTTGTTTGCCTTTCAACCGACAAAGCCGCATATCCAATCAATGCAATGGGGATCTCCAAAGCGATGATGGAAAAAACATTCATCGCTAAAGCACGACTCGCACAATCAACAGGAACTGTAATCTGTGGAACGCGTTATGGCAACGTCATGGCATCCCGCGGATCAGTTATTCCATTGTTCTTTGACCAAATTAAGCAAGGAAAAGCACTGACAATTACTAATCCTCAAATGACACGTTTCCTTATGTCACTTGAAGATGCTGTAGATCTCGTTCTCTTTGCATTTGAAAATGGGGAACCCGGCGATCTTTTTGTTCAGAAATCACCCGCAAGCACGATCGAAGATCTTGCAACAGCAATTTTAGAAATGACACATTCAGAAGTCGGTACACGAATCATTGGAACTCGTCATGGAGAGAAAGTTTCTGAAACACTCTTAACACGCGAAGAATTTGTGAAAGCAGATGATTTAGGAGAGTACTACCGCGTACCTATGGATCAAAGAAGCTTAAACTATGATAAATATTTCATTGATGGTGAAGAACATCCAACTGATGCAGAATATAACTCTGATAACACATACCGTCTCAATGTCGAAGAGATTAAAGAACGACTCGCAAATTTATTCGAAATTCAAGATGAACTTTCGAGGTTTCAATCATGAAGGTTCTGGTCACAGGCGCTTCAGGATTCATTGGTAAAAACCTTATTGCATCACTTCATAACCTTGGTTATGAGGTTTTTGCGTTTGATAGAGAATCTACACAAGAAGACCTCATTTTGTACACTAAAGAAGCCGATGCTGTTGTTCATTTAGCAGGAATAAACCGACCTGAAAATCCTTCTGAGTTTAAAGAGGGTAATACTGATCTAACTCAGCAAATTTGCGATTTGTTGGTCCAACATCAGAATCAAGCACCGTTTATCCTCTCAAGTAGTATTCAAGTTTCCTTAGATAATGCTTATGGACAAAGCAAGCGTGATGCAGAAATCATAGTGAAAAATCACGCTGCTAAAAACCATAGCCGTATTATTATCTACCGTTTTTCAAATCTGTTTGGAAAATGGTCGCGCCCTAATTACAATTCTGTTGTTGCGACATGGTGCTACAACATCAGTCGAGGTCTTGAAGTAAGTTTATCTGATCCAAATGTCTCACTAACTCTAGAGTATATTGATGATGTAGTACATGAATTAATTCGTGCAATCAATGGCAATCCAAATATTGATGATAAGTCCATTGCGACAGTTCCTGTCTCACATACCGTAACATTACAAGAACTTTTGAATCTCATTCAATCCTTCAAGCAATCTCGAATTGATCTAAGAATTCCAGATGTTGCGGATCCATTGACACGAAAACTATATAGTACGTATTTAAGTTATCTAGATATTAATGATTTCTCGTATCCGTTAATGACGCATTCCGATAACCGTGGAAGTTTCACGGAAATATTCAAGAATGACCATGCGGGACAAGTTTCTGTAAATATATCGAAGCCTGGAATTACAAAAGGAAATCACTGGCATCATTCAAAAATTGAAAAATTTTTGGTTGTCCAAGGCGAAGGAACATTTCAATTTCGACATATTATTACAAATGAAATCATTGAATATCAAATCAATGATAAGAATATGACTGTTGTTGATATACCCCCTGGATATACTCACAATATTATTAATACCGGAGCAATCGATCTTGTCACCATTATTTGGGTGAACGAGTATTATGATCCAAATAATCCAGATACATATAGCATGGAGGTTTAAATGAAAAAGTTAAAAGTTATGACTGTCGTTGGAACACGACCAGAAATCATTCGTTTATCAGCAGTAATCAACCGTCTTGAAAGTAGTGATGCTATTGAACACGTTCTCGTTCATACAGGGCAAAATTACGACTATGAATTAAATGAAGTCTTTTTCAAAGATTTTAACATTCAAAAACCTGATTATTTCTTAGAAACTGCGACAGGACAACCAATAGGAACAATTGGTAATATTCTCATTAATATTGAGCCAATTTTACAAAAAGAGGCACCGGATGCATTCTTGGTACTTGGCGACACGAATAGTTGTTTATGCGCGATTGCTGCGAAACGAATGCACATTCCGATTTTCCATATGGAAGCAGGGAATCGTTCCTTTGATCAACGAGTACCCGAAGAAACAAACCGTAAGATTGTTGATCATATATCTGACATCAATCTTACTTACAGTGATATCGCACGTGAGTACTTGCTACGCGAAGGCATTTCATCTGATCGAATCATTAAAACCGGAAGCCCAATGTTTGAAGTTATTGAATCACGACGTCAAGACCTTGCAAACAATACCATATTGGCATCACTTGGGCTTCGTAAAGGACACTATTTCGTGGTGTCTGCCCATCGTGAAGAAAACATTAGTTCTGAGGTGAACTTCATGAATCTTGTGGATACACTCAATACCATAGCTGAAGTTTATGATATGCCAGTTATTGTCAGTACACATCCACGAACACGAAATATGATTGAGAAGAAAAATATTTCGTTCCATTCTAATATTCAAATTCTCAAGCCAATGGGATTTAACGATTATGTTACGTTACAAATGCACGCAAATGTAACACTTAGTGATAGTGGTACGATTTCAGAAGAATCTTCAATTTTGGGATTTAAAGCACTAAATCTTCGAGAGGCACATGAACGTCCCGAAGCGATGGAAGAGGCTTCTGTCATGATGGTTGGACTTCACAAAGACCGCATTCTTCAAGCATTACGCGTTCTCGAGACACAATCAACCGAAACATTACGAAGCGTTGCCGATTACAGCATGCCTAATGTCTCAGAAAAAGTATTGCGAATCATCATTTCCTATACTGATTATGTTAATCGAACAGTTTGGCAAAAATCATGAAAATACTCTTTATAAATTCAGTTGTAGATTTCGGTAGTACAGGAAAAATTGTACGACAACTGTCCGACGCGCTCATTCAAGAAGGCCATGAAACACTGATTGCATATGGTCGAAATTATGACGCGAGTGCTACCAATTCATATTACATTGGCGATAAACTGGCGACGTATTGGCATGTTGGTATGACAAGACTATTTGGTCAACACGGACTTCACTCGAATAAAGCAACAACTAGGCTGATTCGAAAAATCGAAAGCTACAATCCTGACGTCATTCACATACACAATATTCACGGATACTACCTTAACGTTAAAATGTTGATGAATCATTTGAAAAATAGACCTCATACACGTATCGTCTGGACCCACCATGATTGCTGGGCATTTAGCGGGAGTTCGGCATATTTTTCTTATAGTGGATGCAAGGTATGGGATCAGGGTTGTGTTGAATGTGTATCAACAAAAGAGTATCCTGAAGTTAAACTTTTCGCGAATCAAAAAGAAAATTTTAAATGGAAACGCGAAGCTTTTTCAAACTTTAACAATCTAAATATTGTGGTTCCTTCTGAATGGCTAAAAAATCTTGAAATGGATACATTTTTTAATGAATATCCAATTACGAGAATTTACAATGGCATCGACTTAGAAGTCTTTAAACCGCAAGAACCAACCCAAAATAAAAAAATAGAAATTTTAGGGGTGGCAAATTTATGGGAAACGCGCAAAGGCTTGCAAGATTTTATTGAACTTGCAAAGCGCTTGGATGAGCGTTATCACATAACACTAGTTGGTGTTAGTGAATCACAAATTACAACGTTGCCCCAAAACATAACAGGAGTTCAACGTACAAATAACCAACAAGAGCTGGTTCAACGCTATAGTGATGCCAATGTCTATTTGAATTTGAGTGTCGAAGAAACTCTCGGTATGACGACAATTGAAGCACTTGCTACTGGAACACCTGTTATCACTTATGATAAGACTGCTGTGCCTGAAGTTGTCACAGAAGCAGTAGGGAAGGTTGTTGCAGCAAATGATATTGATGCCTTGGTGAATACACTTGAGACATTCTCATTTGATGCGTATACTGTTGATCAATGTGTTGCACGCGCACATGAATTTGCAAAAGAAACGATGATCAAAAACTACATGAAAATGCTTATTAATAAAGAAACAGCGGATGGATAAATTTGCTGTTTCTTCATTTATGTGAATGTTCACATATCCGTATGTTTTTGATCAAATTGTAATACAATAGATAGTGCAGATTTCACTAATATACAAAGGAAATTATGCATTTTCAAAAACTTGAACACATAATTTATCAATGATATAATTGTTCTAGTTTTGCCAAAATAGAGAAAGGGATATAAAGATGACAATCAGTGTAATTGTACCCGTATACAACGTCGAAAAATATCTTGCAAAGTGCCTTGATTCACTTGTGAATCAAACACATAAAGAATTCGAAATCATACTTGTTAACGATGGATCAACAGACAGCAGTCAATCAATTATTGAATCGTATCAAGCGCAATACCCACAACGAATAATACTTATTAACCAGGAAAATGCAGGTCAAAGTGCCGCACGTAACCGAGGAATTCAAGAAGCTAAAGGGAAATACATCTACTTCTTAGATAGTGATGACTACATTAAACCAGATACATTAGCTATTATGTATAAAACAGCAGAAATGAATAAATTGGATTATGTTATTGATGGCTTTGAACAGGTTGACGAAGATGGCATTAAACTTAGTACCTATTCAATACCAACAATTCCTCATAATGTCGTATTTGATCCCCGAACCAATGATGAATTGTTCTTGATTCATAATTCTGTATGGAATCGACTATACGTTCGAGATTTAATTATAGATAACGAGCTTCATTTCATGTCAGGTGTTTGGTACGAAGATCTTCTCTTTGGACATCAATACCTCATTTATGCAAAAAGAGCGATGGTTATTAACCAACAATTCTACTACTATGTTCAACGTCCAGGTTCAATTATGTCCTCAATGACGTCTGAAAAAAACCTCGATATTAAGATAGTATTTGACGAGCTCATTAAGTACTATAAGGAAAAACGTGTGTATGGACAATATAAAGAGCTTATCGAATTTATGGCAATTAATGAATTCTATATTGCAACCATGGTACGGTTAATTCGAACCAATACGATGGACTTAGCACATCAAGTGCGCGATGCTTTCGAAGCATCTTTCCCAAATTACCAAAAGAACCCACGTATCGCAAGTTTCCCTATGAAACGAAAACTTGTGTACAAACTTTTAAACATGAAAATGTATCGAATACTCGCAAAATTATTTAAGTAAGGAACCGTATATGAATATTTATGAAGACAAACCACAGCTAATATCAACACGAACAGTTATGATTTCCTTTGCTGTTGTTATGATCATCCAGCCTTTGTTTGACATTATGTCATACTTCACTAATCAAATTGGAATTACGTCAATATCAACACTTGTACGATTTGGTTTGCTAGGGCTTGTAACACTCTTTGGATTTATTATTTCTAAGCGCAAAGGTCGATATTTTATTTGTGCAGGAGTGCTTGCCGCATTTTTTGCATTGCACTTTATGGCCAATTATCTGGCCGGTTACTTGTCAATTGGATCAGACATTGCCATGTATGCACGTGTCATCCAATTGCCACTCTTTTTTCTTGCGTTCTTAGATGTCTTTGACGTCATGAAAAAAGAATACTCAACTGAAGAAATTAATCATTATGTCAACAAACTCGTTGTTGGAATTTTGCTCACAATCACAGCATCCATTGCCTTATCATACGCAGTCGGTATGCCTGAATACACCTATAACAATGGTCTCGCAGGACCACACGGCATCAAAGGATGGTTCTTAAACGGAAATTCACAGAGTGTGATTTTGTGTGTCGTTGTCTCGATTACTTTAATGACCGCTGTTCAATCTAAAAACTGGTTCATTACTATCGGGCTCTTTGCAATCGGTTATGGTTCCTTGTTCTTCTTTGGAACAAAGTTATCCTTCTATGCAATGTATTTAATTTCAGCAGCATTAATCGTTATCATTCTTCTTTCAAAAGAAAAACAATGGTTAAAAATCTTACTCGTTATCGTCGCAATTGTTTCTGTCAATGCATTTAGAACACAATCGCCAATGTATGTAAATACTTACTACACCGATCAATCATTTGCGGAATGGCAGCATCAAATTGAGGATATAGAGAAAGAGGATCCTACAAAACCAACGAATCCAATTTCAGTAAAAACAGATAGAGCATACTTCGAACAAAATCGTGAGCTGTATATTAAAACATATAGCTTGAACTCTAAATCTCTAGTCGATGTTTTTGGAATTGATCGTGTTGCCGAAAAATACGATTATACTTTAGATGCTACAATTCTCATCAATAATCGTAATATTAAGCTCGTTGCTGCATCCTTAGTCTATGATGATGCGTCAACTTTACAACATGTATTTGGATTCGAACAACAACGTTACTATGTTGGCGGCGAGAATTTTGATTTAGAAAATGACCTTCATGGTATATTCTATTCATATGGTTATGTCGGCTTTGCAATGTACCTTGGATTCATTCTTTATGTGCTACTACGTGGTATTTATAGTTACTTCTTTAGCAAGGAATTCCGATTCAACCAAAATTTAGCAATTTATCTTGTCGCATTAGGATTAATCATGGGTGCTTCGCAGTTCTCTGGGCATGTACTTAAAAGACCGAATGTTGTCTTCTACATTTCGCTTGTAATGGCACTTGTAACCATTAATTCGGAAACAATCCTAAAACGGTTTAGAATAAAAAAATAGATGCTTCGAGGGGTCAGTGGTTTTTCCATTGACCCCATGATATTGAAGCGGTTCAGACTAAATGGTAAAATAAGACTATGAAATTAAGAGGGATTCTATGATAAAAATAAGTGTCATCATACCAGTATATAATACTGAAGAATATATTGGAGAATGCTTGGATTCATTAATTAACCAAACATATCCCAATATGGAAATAATTGCCGTTGATGATGGATCAACAGATGGAACATTAGACATTATGAAATCATATGAGATGCAGTATCCAGATAAATTAAAAGTATTAACACAAGCAAATCAAGGTCAAGCAGTTGCGCGAAACCATGGTTTAGAGTTTGCTACTGGTGATTACCTGGGATTTGTCGATAGCGATGATTGGGTTGATAAAGATATGTATGAAAAAATGATGAATCAAGCAACTACTACATCGGCAGATATTGTCATTGTAGATATGGTAGATCATTTTCCAAATCGAACAATCTACCATCATGCATCCGTATTTGATAATAAATTTAAAGTTACACCATCTGCGTGCAACAAATTATTTAAACGAGATTTTGTAGGGGATGTCCGTTTCCCAAAAGGGTTATGGTATGAAGATTTTTGTTTCACAACAAAACTACTCTTCAAAACAGATGCAATTGCAACGATTCATGAAGGACTTTATCATTGTCATGCTCGTGAAGTTTCAACGATGTTCAATAATAACTCCGAGAAAAATCTAGATATGATTGTAATTTTGGATGAATTAAAAGACTATCTACACAAACAAAATTTATGGGATAGCAATAAATACGTATTCAATTATTTGATTGTTGACCACGTGCTTATTACGACGATCAACCGTGTCTCGACACAAAAAAACGAGGCTAAAAATAGCGTCATTAAAGAGCTTCGCCGGTATGCAACCAGCAACGACGTATCCATTGCAGAAGCTCAAAATAATTTCAATATACCCAACAAACGCGCGCTGATTGCGAAATTAAATCTAAAGGGAATGCACGCTGTTTCTAGGACAATATTAAACATGACTGCAAAAATTAAGCGAGGATAAATATGAAAAATATACTAATACCAACCGGTTACATGAGTTCGGGATCATCCGCTGTAACAAACATAGTTTCTGAGTTTGACGGCTATTTTGCTGACTATGGTACTCATGAGTACGTATTCTTACACTGTCCTAACGGGTTGTTTGACTTAGAAGATAAATTGCTTGTAGGTAATAACGCAATTCGTAGTGATGAAGCAATGCATTCATTTCACAATACGATGAAAATGCTCTATAACAAAAAGTATTGGTGGGTTGGCCATTACAATGAAACATTTGGCAAAGACTTTTTGAAATATACTGAAGAGTTTATGGAGTCTATAACAACGCTTAAAACAACACAGTATTGGTACTATCAAGAGAATACGAACTTTAGAATGGCAATTCGTTTAACGTGGAACCGTATTCTAAAACTCGTTACAATGAATAAAGTAAAAGGGAAGAAGCCACTTCTTTATCCTGAAATGTGGTTGGCAATACCAACTGCAGAAGAATTTTATGATGCTTCTAAAGTCTACTTGGATAAACTATTCCATATGATTGGTAATGACAAGAGGGCACTCATTTTAGACCAATTTTTATTACCATTTAACCTACACAGATATGAAAACTATTTTAACGATCATATTAAAGTCGTGGTAGTCGAACGAGATCCGCGTGATGTCTTCTTATTAAACAAATACGTTCATATTGCATCCGGAGAATCTGTTCCATATCCAACTGATGTCGTTCACTTCTGCAAGTACTACAAACGGATGCGTGAGAGTGAAAAAGTTTTCGATAACCCTAATATCCTACGCCTTAACTTTGAATCATTAATTTATGACTATGATGCATCTCTACAAAAAATTATGAACTTACTTGAATTGGATGAGTCTGCTCATGTTCGTAAATATGAAAGCTTCAATCCGGATATTTCAATCAACAATACCCAAGTCTTTACTAATCGAGTGGAATATGAAGCTGAAGTAAAGGTCATTGAACACGAATTAAGCGATTATTTGTTTGATTTTCCATATGAACGCGAAGCAAATCAGAAGGTCACATTCTAATGAATAGCTCGCGAAATATCTATATTACAAGTCTTCATATGCAGCATGGAGGCGTTGAAAAAGTTATTGCGTCTCTAGCAAATATGTTTGCAGAATTTGATTACAATGTCGAAATTTTATGTACTTATAATTTAGGTCCTATGGCATATCCATTGGATAGTGCAGTTAAAATCACTTATCTGACAGAAAACGCGCCAAATCGTGATGCCTTCAAAGCTGCTCTCAAATCAAAAAATCCATTCAAAATTTTAAGTGAGGGATACAAAGCATTTAATACCTTGCGCCTCAAAAAACAATCGATGATTCATGCGATTAAAAACATTGAATCTGGAACGATAATTTCGACACGCAACGAACATTCTGTTTTACTATCAAAATATGGTCATAAAAATGTCCATAAAATTGCACAACTTCACCACGATCATAACTTTGATGAAGCACTAATTAAAGACTTTAGATATAATTACCAAAATATCGACGATTTCTTACTTCTGACACCTGGACTAACTGAAGAGGTGCAAGAAATAATGATGTCCACAAACCAACATACACATTGTTTAACGATGCCCAACTTTATTGATGTAGCATCACCAGATCAAATGGCAATAAAACAAAAACAAGTTATAGCTGCCGGTCGTTTGCATACTGATAAAGGTTTTGATCGTCTCCTTGATATTTGGGCAATTTTTGTAAAAAAACACCCAGATTATCAATTAAAAATATATGGGGATGGTCCACTACGTAATGACCTAACCGATAAAGCATCGAAACTTCAAATTACATCGACTGTATCGTTTCCAGGAAACATAGACAATGCCGATTTAATTACAGAAATGGGATCATCAGTGGCTTATGCTCTAACATCCATTTCAGAAGGTTTTGGTTTAGTGCTTATTGAAGCCATGAGTCAATATACTCCAGTTATTGCATATGATGTTCGTGCATCACCCTCAGCAATCATTACTGATGGTGTTGACGGGTATTTGATCAAAGAAAATGATGCTCAAAATTTTGCAGATAAATTGGCATTACTTGCAACAGATGACAGGTTGCGCGACACAATGTCTCACAATGCTCAGAAAACGTCACAAAAATACACTAAGGAATATATACAAAATAGCTGGTTGGATCTTATCGAAAACCATTCAGTCAAAAAGGAGTTAAGATGAAACGTATTACCATTTTAATGATGTTATTATCCATCCTATCGAAACTGTTTGGTTTCGCTCGAGAAATAACATTATCAACAACCTATGGCGCAGGTGCCATATCAGATTCATTTATATTTGCTTACAACCTTCAATCGACATTGTTTTCAGTCTTCGTTGCGGCTTTCGTAACAGGATTTATTCCCATGTTTACACGAATTGAACGTGAAGATGGAGAAGAACGGGCGATTGAATTTACGAATAATGTACAAAATGTCATGCTCGTCATTGCTATTATCGTAAGTGCTCTGGTATTCATTTTTACAGAGCAATTCATATCAATTCTTGTACCACTAGCCACTCCAGAAGCACTTTCTTATATGATTCCATTTACGAAAGTAGCCATCTTTACGGTTATGTTTACTTGTGTTATTCAAATACTAACAGGTTTTTTACAAATCCGTAAAAGTTTCTTATTCCCAGTAGCACTTGCTTTCCCAATGAATATCATCCTAATTGGAACAATCATTTTATCTAAATCTACATCGGTTAATATTCTTCCGTATGGAATTTTATTCGCATACGGAACACAAGCGCTTCTCATTATGCTCTATGCTCGAAGAAAAGGATTCAAGTTTAAGTTTCACCTCGATCTACACGACAAGCACTTACATACTATGCTTATCCTTGCGATTCCACTCATTATCGGTTCAGCAACCTCAACAATCGGAGGATTGGTTAACCAAGGGCTCGCATCGGGGATTAATGGTGGTATCTCACATGTCAACTATGCAACAAAAATTGGAGGTATGGTTGAGGGAATCTTCGGTATGGCAATTGTGTCAGTCATGTATCCAACGCTATCCGCAGCTGTAGCCAACCGAGAAATGGATAAAGCTGAGCACGAATTTCAACATTCGCTAAACTCATTACTCATTTTCATCATTCCATGTGCATTAGGAATGGTATTATTGGCACAACCAATCGTTGAATTTGTATATATGCGTGGTGAATTCAGTATGGATGAAGTACTCGTTCTTGCTCCTGTATTTAAAATGTACAGCTTAGGACTCGTTAGTTATTCAGTTTATGGCTTACTTGCTCGTGTATTTTATTCATTCCAAAACACACGAACACCGATGCTTGTTTCTATTATGAATATTTCAATCCAAATTGGACTAGGCCTCTTATTAGCAAATATGATTGGCTTACACGGAATCACTTTAGCAATGGCTATTGCATCAACTATCGGAATGATCACACTTTTATCGCTAGCTATGCGATTGTTTGATAATTTCAATTATCGTTCATTCTTTAAAGAGTTAGGTAAAATTGTTGTCGCAGCTATCATAATGGGAGTTATTGTCAAATTTGGTCATAACATGTTTGTGGGTATGATGTCCGATAAAATTGCTCTAATTGTAACAATTGCGGTCGCAGGAGTATCCTATCTCATAACTCTATTAATTCTTAAAGTTGACGTCATTAATGATTTAGTAATATCATTCAAACAACGTTAATAATTAGAATCCAACCTAAGCACTGATTGAAACACCAATCAGTGCTTTTTATTTGTTTATAAAGCTAACATTATCATTTTATTAATCGAAATTGAGCTCAGAGATGGCTTTTGTTCAAAAAAGTGTGTAAAATATAAGAAAATGAACGAATGGAGTTTTAACGAATGAATATAGACTTATTAAGAACATTGAGGCTCATCAGCGAAACTTCTTTGACGAATCAACGTCAATTAAGTATGCAGTTGAATATCTCACTGGGGAAAATAAATCGTATTGTAACGGAACTACAAGAGCAAAAATTAATTGAAGCACACGTAGTTCCATATCACATTACTGCCCAAGGTATTGATTTACTTAAAGAATATCGTGTCGATAGCGCGATTATTTTAGCTGCTGGGATTGGCGAACGTATTGTTCCTTTATCATTTGATAAACCAAAAGCGTTACTTCGCGTTAAAGGAGAACGTCTTATTGAACGTCTCATCGAGCAATTGCATGAACGTGAAATTTACGATGTCACAGTTGTTATTGGGTACATGAAAGAAAAAATGGAGTACTTGAGTGATAAGTATGGCGTAAAACTTATCTACAACCCCCAATTTGATGCAACGAATAGTGTCACTTCGCTTTCGTTAGCTTCAAGCCAAATAAGAAATACTTATATCATCCCATCAGATGTATATTTTACAGAGAACATTTTTAATAAATATGAATTTCAATCATGGATTGGTGCAGTTAATGATCCCAACAAACCAACGTATTGGTCGATTGAAACTGGAACAAACAAACGTGTTACAGCAATTATGGGTGATTCCGAGGCAACAACTGTTAATACAATTTATGGACCATCCTATATTGCCAAAGAAGAAGCTCGTGCATTATCCCATTATGTGCAAAATGATAGTCGGTTGAGTTTTAAATCAGGTTTCTTCTGGGAAAATTCGATTGCGGATCATTTAAAAGACTTTCCAATCTATGCGAATATCTTTGAAAATTCAATCATTTATGAATTTGACACTTTTGAACAACTTCGGGAATTCGATGCAGCGTACCAGGATGATTCTCAAAGCCGAATCATTAGTATTATTTGTGATGTCTATAATATTACGCCACTTGAAATAAGCGATATTCAAACACTAAAAAAAGGAATGACAAACGACTCTTTCCTTTTTACCGTTCGAAACAAACGCTTTGTATTTAGAATGCCTGGACGTGGTACAGACGCCCTCATTAACCGTAAGGAAGAGGGGGATGTCTATACTCAAATTGATCCACTTCGCATCGCAGATAGCCTGTATTACTTTAATCCAGATACTGGGTATAAAATTTCGCGCTTCTATGATGGTGCAAAACCAATAACATATGATGATTACCCAACAGCATTCGCAATTTTACGCAACTTACATACAAGTAATCTTCATGTTGATCACGAATTTATACTAAGTGAGCGTATTAAATTCTATAAGTCGCTTTGCGATGATGCTGATGCTACATACTTTGAAGATTTTGATGAAGTATCTAGTATTGTTGAAGAAGTCGTTACAATTATTGAAGCCATGAATCGCCCTAAAGTTCTTGCACATATCGATCCAGTTATCGATAACTTTATTAAAATCCAAGATGGAACGATTAAACTAATAGACTGGGAATATGCAGCAATGGCGGATCCATATCTTGATCTTGCAATGCATGCAATTTATAGTGGATTCAATCAAAATCAAATTGATGATATAACTGCGATATATTTAGAGGAACAACCTACTGACGTCCAACAACATCTCGTTTATGGTTATGTCGCACTCGGTGGATTCCTGTGGGCGCTCTGGACTTTATTCAAGGAAGCAAAAGGAGAGAACTTTGGAACATACGGCCTTGAACAATATCAGTATGCACGAACTTATGGTAGAAAATTCTTAGAATTTTATAGGAGTGAACATGAAGCGTAATGGAACTTTAATTGGTCTTGGATCAGGTCTCTTTTGGGGACTTGATACAGTTTTACTTGGAATTGCGACATCTTCCGCATTATTTCTTACAACACTTGCAGAAACGTCACCTTTAATTACAACGTTTCTCCATGATGGCGCATCGTTTGCCTTTTTGATGGTCATTATTCTACTTCTTGGGAAACATAAACAATTCCTATCAACTCTACGTTCTAAAGCAGGGCTCGTAATCATTGGGGCTGCACTTCTTGGTGGACCAATAGGAATGACAGGTTATATTTTATCAATTAGAAATTTAGGACCTTCGATATCTGCAAGTATTTCAGCGGTTTATCCGGCCTTTGGTCTTATTTTAGGATACATCATTCTAAAAGAAAAATTGAAACTCAGAGCCATTGCAGGGATAATACTTTCCATCGCAGCAATCGTTTTTATGGGTTTGAGTACAATTGGAGATATTCCAGATATGATGGCGGGATTATTCTTTGCCCTAATGTGTGTCATAGGGTGGGGTAGTGAAGCAGTCATCATTGGCGCCGCATTAAAAGATGACGTACCAGCAGAAATTGCTCTAGCAATTCGACAAATGGTAAGCTTTTTAACATACGGCTTGATCATCATTCCAATAATTGGTTACGATAAAATATCATTAATCGGACTCACAAATCCAAGCCTGTGGTTGATTCTTTTTACAGGTGTTATTGGATCCATTTCATACTTGTTCTACTACAAGGCAATTGCGCTAATTGGACCTGGAAAAGCCATGGGTTTAAATATCACATATCCGGCTTGGGCATTCTTGTTTAGCTATATATTTATGGGAGATTTCGACTTAAAAACGCTTATATTTGTAATCATAATCTTTATTGGTGCCATCATGAGCATGGATGATCCGACTGAACTTATTCCATTTCTAAAAACTTCACAAGCCGAAGCACAAGAAAACAGTTAAAAAGACACTTCGGTGTCTTTTTTATGATAGAATTATCACAGTGAGGTTACAAAATGCATATTAATAATTACATGACAAACAATGATATTGAAGTAGTCGATTCAGGTATTGATTTCGCAACAACCCGAGTCGAATTTAGTGAAAAATTAACAAACTATTATGGTTATTTTCATGGAGGCTTATACTTTTCGATGGCAGATTCAGCTGCAGGAATTGCAGCTCGTAGCAATGGATCGAATTATGTGACGCTTAATGCAAACATTAACTTTATGGTTGCTGTTAAATCAGGTCATATTTACGCAAAAGCGCGAGTCATTTCGAGAACATCGAAAATATGTCTTGTGGAAGTAAATATTTTTGACGATCACGACCGTTTGGTTAATTCCGGGACATATACGATGTATCGGGTTCAATAATATCTTCAATATCTTCGTGATTAAAATCTTGATATTGATATAATGAATATAGGAGGTTTATCATATGAAAACAGTATTTCACGTAAATGATGCACGGAATTTAGATGCTGCAGTGGCTAATATCGAAAACTTACTTGTATTTGAACCCATTGAACAAATTATTCTCGTAATCAATGGTCCAGCTATTAAAGTAGTTAAAGACAGTCCACAGATTGTTAAATTGGTTGCAATGGAAAAAGTTACTGTGTATGCATGTAACAATGCAATGAAGGCACATGATATTGATTATGTCCTTGAGGGCGTAAAAGTTGTACCAGCGGGTGTTTATTCTTTAACTCAATTGCAACTTACAGGTTTTGCATATATTAAACCTTAAACAGTCGGTTAATTCAGACTGTCTTTTCTTTTATTCGCTACTTCGCATAATGTATATTATGTATCTTTCATATCACCAAAGTTGAAGCACTATGAAGCAATATGATTAATTATTAATATGAATAATAAAAAAACCGCTTTTGCGGTTTTTAACTATTTGAGTAATGAAAGTACAGAGTGGCCATTTGCAGTTGGTTCTGCACCGAAGTTATCGGCTACTGTTGCACCAAGGTCCGCAAATGTTTCATTTTTTGGAAGCATTCCACTACCCTCAAATGATGGTGAGTAATAAAGTACTGGAACTTCTTCACGGGTATGGTCGGTTCCATGATGAATTGGATCGTTACCATGGTCAGCAGTGATGATCAGTAAATCATCTTCTTTAATCAATGGTAACAATTGACCGAGTTCTTTATCGAACGTTTCAAGTGCTTCACCGTATCCAATTGGATTACGTCGGTGTCCGTACAATGCATCAAAATCAACTAAGTTAACAAATAAGAATCCATTAAAATCAACATCTTTAACGATACGAATTGTTTCTTCCATTCCGTGAGAATTGCTCTTAGTACGGAATGACTCTGTAATACCTTCATTATCGAAAATATCCACAATTTTTCCAACACTGATTACATCTTTTCCAATTGCTTTCAAGGAATCCAGTGCTGTCTTGCCAAATGGTTTTAGTGCATAATCATGGCGGTTGGATGTACGTGAAAATTCACCTTTACGAGGTCCAACAAATGGTCTTGCGATGACACGCCCTACTTTCCATTCGTCTTTCATGGTTAATTCACGAGCAATCTCGCATACACGATACAACTCGTCCAGTCCAAAAATTTCTTCGTGAGCAGCAATTTGGAGTACGGAATCTGCTGATGTATAAACAATCATTTTCTTTGTAGCCATGTGTTCTTCACCGAGTTCATCGAGAATCTCTGTTCCACTTGCTGACTTATTACCAATGATTCCATAACCAGTACGTGCTTCAAGTTCATCTAATAGTTCTTTAGGAAAACCAGTTTCGGTAAACGTAATGAATGGATTTTGAATATTGAGTCCCATCATTTCCCAGTGACCAGTCATTGTATCTTTTCCGTTTGAAGCTTCAATCATCTTTGTATAGTAAGCTGCCGGACGATCAACAGGGTTTACACCTTGAATTTTATGTAGATTTCCAAGACCCAGTTTTTCCATATTCGGCATGTTAAGTCCATTCATACGCTCAGCGATATGACCAAGTGTATCGGAACCTAAGTCACCGAATTTTTCAGCATCATGAGCAGCACCTGCTCCGACTGAATCCATAACTATGGTAATTATACGATTATATTTCTTCATCTGTATTGCCTCCTTTATTAGCAAATGTACCTACCAAAAACTGATCATACTCTTTCTTGAGTGCATCTTTTGATACGTGCGTATAAATTTGGGTTGTGCGGATATCCTGGTGTCCCAAAAGCTCTTGTATCACACGTAAATCTACACCAACATCAAGAATGCTTGTAGCAAATGCATGCCTTAAAGTATGGGCGGAAATAGCAGTACTTAAATTCATTTCCTTACTTCTTAATTTTATCATATTGTGAATGTATTGTCGTGTAACTTGGTCACCTTTTGAACCAACAAATATATATTCACTAGAGCTTACAAGCCACACAGGCCTAACTAATTGAATATAGGTATCCAATGCTTCTTGCACATCACCTGTTATCGGAATAACGCGTTGCTTGTTCCCCTTGCCCACGATTCTTAAAAGTTTTTCTTGTGGATAGTAATTGCTAAAGGTTAAATTGGTACATTCACTGACTCGAAGACCGCAGCGATACATGACTATAAGTAATGCATAATCAAATGTATCTTTAGGCGTCTTTCGAGCAAAGGATAATAACGTCACAATTGCCTCATTTTCGGCTATGTATGGTAGCCTTTGACCCTGGTTTTTTAGGGTCATATATTGTGTGGGGTCATGTTGTGTTACATTCGTTTTAACAAGGTACTGATGAAATTGTCGTATGCTTACTACTTTGTGCTGAAGCGTTGATGGTGCATAACGAGACTGAATGGATGTCATATAGGAAGTTATATGTCTATATTCAATCATTTCTGGTGTTTGAATGTCTTGGGTCTCAAGAAATTCTATATAATCACGTACGTCAGTGAGATACGATTTAACGGTTAATTCGGATTTGGGATCAATAAATTGAATGAAATGATTGAAGTCATTGAGATATTTTTTCATTTCATCCCACCTCCTTTATTTTTTTATAAGCGTGCTGGTTCGTTTAAATGCATCAATGTTTAGTTCTTTGTTCAAGCGGGAAATAATATCATTAATCGTTGGTTCTTTCAAATCATCAAAGAGATTTAGTTGTTCTATTTTGTCTTCAAGCGTTACAAGGTTTGACATCGATACGGATATGAAAGTAACACCATCCATGCTATCGAACTCTTCATACAGGTCCATCACACGTTCATAAATTAAATGCCTGTCATCTGTATAGTTCTCAAGGGTTAAGGATCTTGCAGCAGTTTTGTAATCAGCCATCCGAATTGCAAACGTTAGTGTTTTCCCTACTAAATCATAGCTTTTCATGCGAAGTGTCATTTGTTCAATTTCATGACGAATCGCATGTTGAATTTCATCCAAGTCGACCATTGGTGTTGTGAACGTTTTTGATTGTCCGACTGACTTTGCTGAGGTATCGGTTTCGATATTTGAATTATCGCGACCATTTGCCTTTTCCACAAAGTTTTGAGCATTATTACCGAGAATGTGGCGAATCGAATTTGGATCTGTTAGCGCCAAATCCTTGATGGTATGAATTCCATAAGCAATTAACTTCGGTACCGTTTTCTTACCTATTCCATGCATTTCGTTGATTGGCAACGGCCACAAGAACTTATCAATTTCACGAATTCGCAGCACCGTAATACCGTTGGGTTTCTGCATATCGCTAGCCATTTTTGCTAGAAATTTATTTGGAGCAACCCCGATAGAAATCGGTAGTTTGAGTTCTTTCAAAACACGTTGTTGAATTTCAACCGCAAGGTCCAGTGGTTTGGGATAATTCCTAATGACATCCGTAACATCAACATAACACTCATCAATACTTGCTTGTTGTAATTTTGTAGAGTAACTCCGGATTATATCCATAAAACGTCGTGACAGGTCATTATACAAGTCGAAATCAATTTCCACGACAACTAAGTTTTGGCATAAACGCTTTGCGTGACTTAATGGCATTGCAGATTGAATTCCGAATTGTCGTGCTTCATAGGAAGCAGTTGTAATTACGGATCCACGGTGGTTTGAACAAACCACCACAGGCTTTCCAATCAAGGATGGATCGGTAATAACATGTGCACTTGCAAAAAATGCATTGATATCAATATGAAAAATTACATTAGCCATTAAAACGATTGCCCTTCTTTTAATAATTCTTGTGCCGCAAGCAGTGAAGCGCTGGATACGGATCCACTCATGATTAACGCAAGCTGTTCCACTTGCTCTTCCGGCGTTAGCTGATCAATGGATGTCATAGTAGCTTCATCTTCTTGAGATTTGGATATTTTGTAATGTTGATGAGCATGCGCAGCTACTGAGCTCAAGTGTGTAATTGTCAGAACTTGTGCGTCTTTTGAAAGATCTTTCATTTTTTGTCCGATTCGCATTCCAACACGTCCGGAAACTCCAGTATCGATTTCATCAAAAACGATTGTATCAATATGTTGAACACGACTGAAAATGACTTTAAGACCGAGCATCAGGCGTGATAACTCACCGCCACTCGCGACTTTGTCGAGTGGGGCTAAATCCTCACCTTTATTCATGCTAACATAGAAGTGTACACTATCATGGCCACTTTGATTTAAGTTTACACTTGAAAATTTGACTTCAAAACGCGCATGTTCGAGCATCAGATCATGCAATTGAACTTCCACAGCCTTCTCCAACTCAACTGCAGCATCGCGACGTTTTACACTTAATGACTTGGCTGCTGCTGTCGCTGCATCGAGTGCAACATCACGAATGTTCTGAAAGTCTTCACGGATTTCATCAAAGTGTTTTGCGCGATGAATCAATGCGTCATAGGTTTCCATGACTGCTAAAATACCCTCAACATCGCCAAATTTACGAAAGTATTGTTGATACTGGTACATGCGTGATTGATATGCATCAAATTCATATGCATCGAATTGCAGTTCATGACTAAGCGCCTGTACGGTATCTCGGACATCTTCGAGTAAAAAATATGCTTCGCGATATTTTTCACCTAGCGGCTCGTTATTTAGCTTTTCATATAACGATAGCCCATCATAAAGACGCGCAAGTGCATCATCTTGTTTGAATATCTCAAGCATATCACTATAAATAGTTTGGTATTGCTCGAAATTTGACATCGTTTCAAGGTTCTCAGTCAAACTTGTATAGTCGTCGACACTTGGTTTGAATTTCTCCAGTTCACGTAACATTGCTTCAGCACGTTCAATCTCGTCCGGCGAAATATCACTGGATTCAAACGTTTCTAAATCTCGTTGTGCTTCTTTATACGTTTGATAAAGCTGAGTATATGTTTCAAGAGATTCTTGTATCGATGCGAACCGATCAAGTAGGTTTAAGTGTTGTTTACTGTTAAGCAAACTTTGAGTTTCATGTTGAGAGTGAATATCAATGAGATATCCTGCTAATTCACGTAATAGTGAAGCAGTCACAATTCGATGATTGATACGAGCGTTGCTCTTCCCGTCACGATTCATATCACGGGAAATGATTATTGGATCACCAGGATCAACATCAAACCCTATTTCCTCAAGATAAGGAACTACTGGATGATTATCAGCGACCGTAAAAATCACTTCTACACGAGAAACATCATCATACTTTCCAACAATACTTGCACTGCTTCGCTGCCCAAATGCAAAATTTAAAGCATCGACAAGCATGGATTTTCCTGATCCAGTTTCACCCGTAAACACGTTGAAATTATCAGATAAGTCTACTGAGATATCTTGAATGAGGATATAGTTTTTAATAGCAAGATGTTGGAGCATAGTTATTTCCCTTCTATCAGTAATCGAATAGCATCATCAATATGTAAGTGATGTGCACGTTTGAGTTCTTTAGATCCAGCTGTTAGTTCGATACCTCTTAAATCAACACACAGAATCTCTAAATCCAGTTTTTGTTCATAGCAGTGACGTAAAATATGATGGTATAATTCGTTGTGAATATCTTCTATATTATAAATAAGAATTTTGTGATGAAACTCCGCAATTTTTTGAAGCAATTCGGAATCAACACTTGATAAATTTCGTGTATTCACAACACCAATATTTAACGAGTTTGCTTCTATTTTTTTTATAAAATCTTGAATTGAGGTTCCAAATGTTAAGATGACCCCTTCACTAGAAACATCAAATGAGTGTGCTATTTCCCAAATGGCATCCAAATCAAGCAATTGAGGCATGTGTTTTTCTGCATCGTTTTGATATCGAATCGCATTAATTCCTGGTTCTTGTAAGATTTTGTTCAATAAACCACTGGCCTCGTTAAGGTCTTTAGGCATATAAACGTTTGCGAAGTGTTCTAAAGCCCCAATATCATAAACTCCTTGTTCAAAACGATTACCTGTTGAATTTAGTCCCGTACCTCGAATAAGGAGGGTCAACGGTAATTCAGAAAGTTTGAATTGATTGTTGATATGACTTTGTATCTCCAACACACGTTGTGAGGATAGTGCTACTACAACACGATATCCCATCCGGACATAGCCAGCAGCCAATGTAATCAATGATTCAGTACTACCAGATGTCACAACATAATTATTTGGGTATGCTTCTGCGAACTCCCTAAAGTAGTCTCCAAAATTAAGTGCGTCTACAAGCAACATCAATTTAGGATCACGAATCCCTACAAGTGTAGAGTCGAAAATCTCATGATAGGTTTTATAATTGTCAGG
Organism: Erysipelothrix aquatica; assembly: GCF_009828825.1. Taxonomy (GTDB): domain Bacteria; phylum Bacillota_I; class Bacilli_A; order Erysipelotrichales; family Erysipelotrichaceae; genus Erysipelothrix; species Erysipelothrix aquatica_A. The sequence goes on from NZ_WTTA01000001.1 coordinate 324,411, forward strand.
TGTTGCATCATCCAGTTTAAAATTGGGAAATTCCAACTTACGACGTTGTTTTTTACGAAGACGCGTTTGAACATGAATTAGATTTGGACCCTTCATTGTCTTCGCCATCTCAAAAACACGAACTAAATCACTGATGTTTTGTCCATCAATTGGACCCTGATAATCAATACCAAATTGCGTAAAGATTGTAGGTTCAAGGACAGTCTCTTTCAAAGCATCTCGAACGCGTACCAACGTGTTTAAAATGGGGCGTGAAATTGGATTAGAATCCAAAACAGTCTTCATATCTTTTTTTAAACCGGTATATGTTTTACTAATTCGAATACTTTTTACAAATGTATTCATTGACGTATAGTGACGCAGCAACGATTGTTGTTCATCAATCATCACAATAATGATATTCGGCTTTTCTTTGCTGATTTGAACCAACGATTCATAGGTTAGACCATAATTTAGCGCATGGTCATCGATTACAACAATTGTATGATTTTGCGGAGCATCCAGTGCATATGCAAGGCCGACACCAAGTCCCTCTCCAATATCACCGCCTGTATATGCATCAAAAGGATTGGTAGCATCTAGGGTTAGTGGAATGTTGGTACGCAATGCAAGGTCCTGTGCGCGACCCGTCAAAATTTTATGGGTCATAACTTGTTGACCACCATCAAAAACAACACGGTCTTTGGTCAGGTCAAAAACCTTATGCAAAGCAAGTGTTGTCTCGAGGACATTAATATTTTTTATGATTGTTTCGACATCAAATCGTGTCTCTTGAGCTAAAAATGTTGCGATTTCATCAGTTAGTGCATCAAGCTCTGTTGGTTTAAGATCACGAATCGCATTCGAATTCTTAAATTGATTAAACAAGACTGTCTCCTAAAGATCGCGTTCGATCATTTCTTCAATGAGTTTCTGTAGTTCTGTGCCTTTTAAATCAAGACGATCTAACAGCACTTTAATTTCTTTAAATAGTCCTTCAGTTGCATTTTGTGCACGTTTTAAGCCTAGCAACGTTACGATAGTACTCTTTTCGCGCTCGCCATCACTAAGATGACTCTTACCAATTTCATCACTAGTTTTCGTAACTTCTAAAATATCATCTTGATATTGGAATGCAACTCCAAGTTTCAAACCCAGTGTCCGTGCAGTATCTTGTAGATCATCTTTTCCTGCGATAACAGCAGCCATTTCTAATGCTGCAGCAAACAAACACCCTGTTTTCATTTCATAGCATTGGATAAGTGCCTCGACTGAATCAATGTTATCAACAATATCGAGCTCTTGCCCTAATATCATGCCGTGTGCACCAGCATTACGTGCTAAAATTTCAACGGTTTTCATTTGAATCGTCGGACTCACCGTGTCAGCTTCCGCAAGCGTTGTAAAAGCGGCAGTAAGTAAGCCATCTCCAGCTAAAATCGCCATCCCCTCACCATACACTTTATGATTCGTGGGTTTGAAACGACGGAAATCGTCGTTATCCATAGCAGGTAGATCATCATGGACCAGCGAATACGTGTGAACCATTTCAAGCGCACACGCCTGATTTAATCCGTGATGTAAATCGATACCATAATCAGCAAGTAGACTCAACAGAAGGCGTGGTCGAACGCGCTTACCCCCACTCAACAATGAGTAGGACATTGCATCTTGAACTGTCGTATTCCCATATTCTTGGACTAGCTCTCGTAAACGACTTTCGATCATTAAATTCATGTTATTCTCCTTGGTGCTTCTGAACAAGCTCTTTTACTGTTGTTTCATATTGGGTTAAACGGTTTTGACACTGTTTTGATAATTGTAACCCTTCATCAAACAATGCTATTGCATTGTCTAATGACAAATCGTCCTTTTCAAGCAAAGTCGCAATCTCTGCCAATCGTTTCATTGCTGCTTCAAAATTAAACGTATCACTCATAATGGGTCCTTTCCACTCACTGTAGCCTGAATTACACCATCTTTTACTGCAATAGTTAATGCATCGCCTTCATCAACATTTCTAATGGACGTAATGGGCTCGGAATTCATGGTTACACGAGCAAATCCTTTTGCATAAACTGCTTCTAATTTCGCAACCGGATTGTTGTTGCTTATTGTTTTAATTATATCGCCAAACTGACTGGCTTTCAAGTTGATTAATCGGTCAATACGCCGTTTTAAAGCCACATCAATGTCTTCTGTAAATGTGTAAAATTGTGGTATTTTGCGTTGGATTCCACCAATCGAAAACATCAAACTTTGCTCAAAGTGTTTTCGTTGGACATCTTCTTGACGGATGTGTTGTTCGACGTTGTAGTAGAATTCACTTTCAAAAGTCTTGAGTTGCGCTTTGTTTTCTTGAAACTTAAGATTCAACGCTTTTTCATAACCGTGAATTTGTTGTTGAAGTGTTTGTTTAATCGTATCAAATCGGTATATTTGATGTATTACTTTGTTCTGATGATAATCCAGATACTGTTGTTTAGTTTCAATATAACGTAAAGGGTCTTGCAAATAGCGTTGTGACATAATTGTTTGATAAACTTGTTGATTTTGTCTTAGTTTGTTGCGAACAGACTTATAGTATGCATTTTTATAATCTCTTAAATTTTCGAGTAGATCCTTGGTGTTGGGTGTTGCTTGAACTGCAGCAGCTGTCGGTGTCGCAGCCCGATAGTCTGAAACATAATCTACCAAGGTGACATCACTTTCATGTCCTACTCCGGAAATGATCGGTGTTTTCGAGTTATAAACTGATTCCACCACTTTAGGTTCATTAAATGACCACAAATCTTCAATTGATCCACCGCCACGAGCAAGAATTATAGTGTCGAGATTTAAGGTGTTTGCATAAGCAATTTGTTTAACGATACTATCCACCGCATATTCCCCTTGAACAAACGCATAGAGTACATGAACCTGAGCAACAGGCCATCGTTCGTGTAGTGTTCGCGCAATATCCGCGGCAGCAGCACTTCCTTCGCCAACGATAACCGCAAGATTATGCGGATACTTCGGTATCGTTTTTTTGTGCTCCACAGCAAAATATCCCTTCTCCAAGTATTCTTTCTTTAAAGCTTCAAATTGAATAAATAAATCCCCCAGCCCATCCAAGTTCATGCGTTCAACATAGATTTGGACTGATCCTGTCGACTCAAAGACATCAATTGATCCGTGAATAACAACTTTATCCCCATCTTTAGGTTTAAATTTCACCATACTAGATTTGCTGCGAAACATAACACACGAAACTCTACTTTTCGCATCCTTCAGAGAAAAATAAAAATGCCCACTGTGGTGAGCTTTAAAGTTTGAAAGCTCTCCTACCAATGCGACATTCTTAAAAGACGGATGTTTCTGAATAACACCTTTGAGTTCATTAACAAATTCTGAAACCGTAATGACCTTCTCTTTTGGCATCATATTGCGTCTAATACTCCGTTTATAAATTTGTATGAGTCTTGGTCCGCAAATTCTTTCGCTAAACGCACAGCCTCATCTAAGACAACAACTTTTGCTTGAATTCCGAGTTCTAACTCAGCTGCAGCAATAAGCATAATCGCTTGTTCGATATAACCAAGACGATCAAACTTCCAGTTATTTAAGTATTGATTTAAAGCTAAGCCATAAATCTCTTTTCGTGCAACAGCACGATGAATGACTTCAAGCATTTCTTCACCAAACTCAAATTTGGGAATAAAGTCACTTACATTTGAAATAAAGGCGTTATCTTCCAATACTTCCTCGATTGCTTGATCACGTACTAAGTGAATATACACTGCACGCATTGCATCTTGTCTCTCTACACTACGACTTTTCGTCATAAAACCTCCACACTAAAAGAAGCAGATATCTGCTTCTTAATTAAACTTAAATCCGACGACATTAACGTTGATTGTAACACTGCTGAAGTCAACCATCATTTCAATGTTACGACGTAATTCATCTTGTAATGCTCGAACTACGCGTTCGACATCTTGACCGTACTGAACTCGGACCTTGACATCAATATTAACGTGTCCATTCGCATTGCTTACAGAAAGTGATTTTTTTCCTGTACCATCTTCAAAGAAGATGTGTTTGTTTTCAGCAACTGTAATTGCAACAATGTGATTAAAAACGTTATTTGATACTGCAATTTGACCAAATCCGTCATTTTTTTCTTGAATTAATACATATTCATTTGCCATATTTATCACCTACTACGGCTATTATAACAGAAATATTTGAGAAACAAAAGGCAGCCGATTAATTATTTGGTGTCTCTTTCTCTTTCTAGAGATTTCGACATTTTCGTAGCGTTCTTAATAAAAAAAGCACATCTGTGCTTTCTCGAAATTTAACTATTAAGCCGAGCTTCTCGTTTCGCTTTTAGTGCTGCATAACGCATAAATGAAGCATCGATTGTTTCTTCTGTTCCCATCGCAAGCGTGAGAAATGTCGAATCCTTAGGAATCTTTGCGAAACACTCAGAGCCCTCAAACTCCAACAATGTATTCGTGAGCAATTCTAAATAACTTTCTGGCTTCTTTGCATAATATGCTTCATAAAGATTGTTGGGCATCGGTTGAATAACTGCAATTGCCTGATAGTTCCAATCTCGAATTGAATATCGTAAATCAACAATTGAGACTGTTTCTTCACTATTTCGTTCATAATAGCGGCGTTTTCGATGAAAATCAAACTCCGTATTCATCGACACTGTAATTTCTAGTGTCTCTAGATTTGCCTCCAATGCGAGTGCGTTAAAAATAATATCGATTTCCGAATCTAACAGTGTTTTGACACTTGTTGTTACAGCATCGATGAGATCTCTTTTAAAATTCGCAACTGCGGTTCGTTTACTTACAGTCATAATCATTCCCCTTTGTTAAAAGCGTAACAGATTTTATTTGAAAATCCATCATTTTAAGGTAAATGTATGCCATTTATTAAGTAATAACCGGAGACGATTCTTAGTTTTAAGAAAACTCGTGATTGGAACAACAATGTTGCACAATCACGAGTTAGTTTTACAATTTATCTGCTAAAACAGTTCGTGTTTTTCGTTCGTCTTCTTTCATCTGTTCGACAAGTGCTTCGATTGAATCAAATTTGACCTGTCCGCGAAGATGTTCAACAAATGTATGTTTAATGAGTTCTCCGTAAATATCACGATCAAAGTCTAAGATGTGTGTTTCGACTGACAAACGTTCGGTACTGTCGAATGTCGGATTGTGACCAATACTTAGCATCGCTTTAAAGACTTCGCCTTGCACTTCAACTAAGCCGGCATACACACCTTCAGCTGGTATGACATATTCATCGACAATATCCATATTAGCCGTTGGGAATCCAATTTTACGACCTTGCTTACGACCATCCACAACAAATCCACTGATAACATAATCACGCCCCAATAACTCTGATGCGGTTTTAACATCACCGCGCAATAACGCTTGCGTTATCATTGTTGTGCCAATCTTCTTTTCATTGCTTAAATCTAGCTCATGAATCAATGTATCAAAGAAATAATGGGCGTGTTCTTTTAAGAATGCCACATTACCTTGACCTCGGAATCCAAATTTAAAATCAGCGCCTACAATTAATGCGCGAACATTCATTGATACCAAATAAGCCTCAATAAATTCCATCGGTGACAATTTCGACGTATCTTTTGTAAAATTAATAATAATCAAGTGGTCAATCCCCAGCGACTGTGCGACTCTGACTTTTTCTTTCATCGGCGTAATATGATTTACTTTGTGTTTATCATTAACCACGGTCCATGGATCTGGGTCAAATGTAATAATCGCTGATTCCAGGTTGCGTTCTTTCGCTACGCGAATCGTCTCGTTAATTAAGCTTTGATGCCCTAAATGAAGGCCGTCAAAATATCCAATTGTAGCTGCGATTTCATTGCCAAATGTGTTTAATGTCATATGATCTTTAATTATTGTTTGTTTCATTACCATAATCCTCTCACTGATTTGAACGTCGTTTCATCAATCCGTTCATAAACTGCGTAATACTCGCCTGCGTCCACAAGGACACGGTCCTCAAGAATATCCAATTTCAGTGTCTTTCCATTCTTAACAAAGTGTATCATGCGTTCATTTTCAATTTTTGGCAACTGAATTGCTTCTTTTGTAGGTATCAATTTATCAGCTAATGTGTCCAATGCATCCAATTCAATGCAATCTTCCAACGTAAAACGGCCAACCTGTGTTCGTTTCAAGTAAGACATTGCTCCAATCATTCCTAAACCGGTTGCGATATCTTCACAAAGCGTACGGATATACGTGCCACTGGATACATGTGCTATAAATTCAACGCCCTCAGCATCAAAATGAAGCACATCAATTGCGTAAACTTCGACATCAGCATATAACTGCTTGACCTCTTTGCCCTCTAAAATATAATCGTAGGATCGTTTCCCATCAATTTTTTTTGCTGATACTTTGGGAACGCGTTGATTCTGTTTTCCTATTAATGATGTAACTACCGCTTTAAGTTGCACCTCATCATAAGGTACAAGGGCTCCTTCTTCCTCAGTGTCGCCCCAAATATCTCCAGTATGAGTTCGTAACCCAAATTTTATCTTTGCATGGTAGGTTTTATCTTCAATTCCAAGGTAGGGCAACGCCTTTGTGCCTTGATTTAATGCTAATACTAAAACACCCGTCGCCATTGGATCAAGTGTGCCACTGTGTCCAACTTTTGCACGTGTGTATCGACGTATTTTTGCAACAACATCAAACGATGTCATCGCTTCTGGTTTATTAATACAAATTATTCCGTTCATAAAAGCCCCGTTTCCTTATAAATTATAGCTTTTTTCAACGATTAGTCAAAACGAAATCATCATTTCATTGACATTTTAACGAACAGTGATACGATTATTGATGTTAAAGACATTTTTATAGAGGTAGCGATGCAGATGAGTACATGGTCGAGCCGGCAGGCAATGACACTATGGAAAGGCAACCATCGCCGAACGACTTTTGATTTGCAAGCAAGATTCGTGGGGTTCCAGGTAATACCTGTAACACTCCTTCCAAGAAACCTGGAAGTGGAGCTAGATATCCGAAATTACAAGGACCTCTAGCTATGGGGTCTTTTTCTGTATATATGGAGGAAAATATGTTTCATCGTCGCTTTAAAGTCGCAAGTCTAATACTTGCATGTATGGTAATCCTATCATTACCAACAACTGCTGTTTTTGCAGCAAAGGATAATGTGTTAACAGTCGGTATGGAGTGTAATTATGCCCCGTTCAATTGGACACAAACACAAAAAACTGATTTTTCGGAACCGTTGCCAGATGGTCGATCATACTGTGATGGCTATGACGTTCAAATCGCACGTAAAATAGCCGATAACCTTGGCATGGAACTTAAGGTTAAAAACTATGCGGTCTTTTCCAGCTTGGTTGATGGCGTTCGTATTGGTGATGTTGATCTTGTCATCGCAGGCATGAGTAATACTGAAGAACGTCGTCAAGCAATCGCCTTCACCGATGTTTATTACAAAAGTGAAATGGTTCTCGTTGTGCCCAAAGCAAGCCCTTTAGCCGGTGCGAAATCACTTAAAGATTTTGCGGGAAAACATGTGGCGGCTCAAATCGGAACCCTTCACGACACGCTTATTCCTCAAATTCCTGACGTGAATCATGGAATGCCAATGGAATCTTTTCCGCTTTTAACAACTGCTGTAAAATCAAAAGCAATCGATGCTTTTGTATCTGAAAAACCTGTTGCACAAGCAATTACCAATAGTAATCCCGACTTAACATATGTTGCGTTTGAAGCAGACCAAGGATTCACGGTATCTGAAGAAGATGTAACGGTTTCAATCGGTATCGCGAAAGAAAATACAGAATTATTGGAAGACGTCAACCGGGTTCTCAATAGTCTGACAGACGAAGATCGGGATACTATTATGTATGACGCAATTCTTCGTCAACCTTCATCAGATACATCCGGACAAGAGCAAATGCCTTCTGGATTTATTGCTGGCGTTGGCTTCTTAATTCAAAATTACTGGCCTATGTACCTGAGTGGACTTGGTACCACACTTTTAATTGCACTCTGTGGGACTGCATTTGGTCTTACAATTGGCTTGGTTGTTGCTGGGCTTCGTCAAATCAAAATCAACAAACGGGATAAAGCATTTGTACGTTTCATCAAACATATAAACAGCATCACAACCACGGCTTATGTGCAATACCTGCGTGGTACACCGATGATGGTTCAAGGGATTCTCTTCTATTATGGAATCCGTACCCTTGGCATTGAAATATCACCACTTATTTCAGGGATTGTCGTTATTTCTGTTAATACGTCATCGTATATGTCCGAAGTCATTCGCGCCGGAATTCAGTCGATTGATCCCGGGCAAAACGAAGCAGCACGGGCTTTAGGGATGACAGAAATTCAAACACTGCGTTTCGTTATCTTACCACAAGCGTTACGTAATGCTTTGCCGGCGATTGGGAACGAATTTGTTGTTAATATTAAAGATTCTTCAGTATTAAACGTTATTCTCGTTGCAGAGCTTTTCTTCCAAGGGAACCGAATCTCCGGGATTTACTACCGTCAAATGGAATCATTCTTTATCGTATCCATGATTTACTTATCACTAACACTAATTTCAACCAAGATTTTATCAATCATCGAAACCCATATGGATGCGCCTAAAGGAAACTATCCAAACTCACAAACGCATAAAGCGAACTTCGATACATTGAAAGGAGAAGAATAATGTCATTTCTAAAAATTGAACATCTGAGTAAATCATTTGGTGATTTACTTGTCCTTAAAGACATAAATCTTGAAATCACCAAAGGTGAAGTAGTTACTGTTATTGGTTCAAGTGGAAGTGGTAAATCAACACTGCTCCGTTGTATCAACCTCCTTGAAGAATTTGACGAAGGTAAAGTTTTCTTTAATGATTTAGAGGTTAATGATCCTCAAATCGATGTTAATAAATACCGTTCACAAGTGGGAATTATTTTCCAATCATTTAACCTTTTCAGCAACATGACGGTTCTTGAAAATCTCATGGTTGGCCCGATACGTGTATTGAAAGAGAATCCTAAGGATGTCGAACAAGAAGCACTTAAGAACCTTGAACGAGTTGGAATGCTTAATTTTAAAGATGCCTCTGTCAAACGGCTTTCAGGCGGTCAGAAACAACGCGTTGCGATTGCTCGGGCACTGACCATGAAACCTGAATTTCTCCTCTTAGACGAGCCTACAAGTGCACTAGATCCAGAAATGGTCGGCGAAGTCTTGCAAGTCGTCAAAGATCTTGCAGATGAAGGCTTCACAATGTTTATTGTCACCCACGAAATGGCTTTCGCTAAAGAAGTGAGCGACCGTATTTTATTTATGGAACAAGGCATCATCTTAGAAGAAGGATCTCCTGATGAACTTTTCAATAGCCCGAAACATGAGCGGGTGCGACAATTCTTGAATCGCTTTAATCAACTCTGACCATATAAAAAACCGCCTCTATCGAAGCGGTTTTTTATATGTAGTTTTTAGTAAGCGATTCTGGTGCATTAAAGATATCTTGAGGTGCGCCTTCAAAAACAACACGACCACCTTGACTACCACCCTGTGGTCCCATATCAATGATATGATCGGCAACCCGCATCACTTCAAGATTATGCTCAATTATAATTACAGTACTGCCTGAATCGACTAAACGATCGATAATTCGCATAAAGGTATCAATATCCGACATGTGCAATCCGGTTGTAGGCTCATCCAATACATACAAATCACTTTGCTTGTGTAATTCACTCGCCAATTTAATCCGTTGCGCCTCGCCGCCAGAAATGGTGTCGAGCGGTTGGCCTAACGATAAGTAATGGACCCCCACTTCAGCAAGCGTAATCAATGTCTTTCGAATTGTTTTATCATCAAAGAAATCGACTGCTTCTTCGACAGTTAATGCGCCCACTTCAATAATATTAAGACCTTTATAGCGGTAATTGATAACTTCTGGGATATAGCGATTACCACCGCATACATGACAAATCGTTTCAACATCTTCCATAAACGCCAAGTCAGTAACAATAACCCCTCGTCCTTTACATTCAGGACACGCTCCTTTGGAGTTGAATGAAAAAAGTGCCTTATCGACATCGTTTGCTTTCGCAAAAACTGTTCGAATTTTATCGAAAATGCCTGTGTAAGTCATTAAATTAGAACGAGAACTTGTATGGAGTTGTTTTTGATCGATTACAACCGCCTCTGGGTAATGGCTCATAAATTCTTGATGAATTAAAGATGATTTACCACTTCCGGCAACGCCAGTCACAACAGTCAAAACATTTTTAGGTATCGATACACTTACATTTTTAAGATTGTTAGTGTTGGCGTTCTCAATTGTATAGAATCCTGTGCTAGGACGCAGAGTGTCTTTAAACGCTGGAAGTGCATGTAAATGCAAACCGGTAAGTGTTTGTGATGCAAGTAGTCCTTCATAAGATCCTTCAAACATAATTTCGCCACCATGAATTCCTGCCAGCGGCCCTACGTCAACGAGATGATCCGCAACTTTGATAACATCCCGATCATGTTCAACAATAATGACAGTATTCCCTGCATCGCGTAGATCACGAAGCATACCATTTAGGTTTTCGACATCACGAGGGTGCAAGCCTACACTCGGTTCATCAAAAATGTAAATAAGTCCATTCAAACTGCTGCTTAAATGCTTCATCATCTTAACCCTTTGCGACTCACCTCCTGATAAGGTACTCGTTTCACGGGTTAATGTTAAGTATTCTAAACTCATCTGTATGAGTTGGTTGACTCGTTTCAGTGCTTCTTCAACGATTGGTTTGATCGATTCAACATTTTGTATCTCTTCCAAGAAACCCTTTAATTCTGTTAATTCCATATCCGTAACATCAAAAATGTTTAAGTCTCCAATTTTGCAATCTAGAATTGCAGGAGCATAACGTGTTCCGTGACATTTTGTACACGTTTGTAATGTGGTATACCTTTGAACGATATCTTGTGTTCGTTTGGAGTGTCCGCTTAGGTCTCGGGTAATAAACATTGAACGAAACTTCGCTAAAACCCCTTCATATTCAAGATTTGTTGGTTTTGACCCTCCAGGTCCCACGATCTGCACTTTGCGCTTACTTCCATATAGCAGTAATTCCAAAGTTTCATCATCGTATTGATTTAACGGTAAATCAAGATCAAACCATCCAGACGCTTCGTAAATTTGGAAATACCACGATTCCCGATCAAACACAGGAAATGTAATAGCGCCATCATTAAGAGATCGTGTCATGTCCAATATTAAGTCAACACGAGGTTCAATTCGTTTGCCAATGCCCTGGCATGATTCGCACATACCAGCTGGATCATTGAAAGAAAACATGGATGCTGTACCAGCTGAAGGCAATCCGATTCTTGAAAAAATAGTTCGTAAGAACGCATTTATATCCGTTATTGTACCTAAAGTTGAACGGGCGTTACCACCAATTCGTTTTTGATCAATAATAATCGCTGGATTTAGATTTGTAATGCTATCAACAGATGGTTTGTCGACTTTTGGAAGGAAGTTTTGAATAAATGTTGAGTACGTTTGATTCAGTTGTCGTGTCGCCTCATTTGCGATTGTATCGAAAACGATTGAGGATTTTCCAGATCCCGATACACCCGTAAAGACAGTTATCTTATTTTTCGGAATATCTAAATCAATATTCCTAAGATTGTTTGTGGTCATACCACGTAATTTTAATTGTTGTTCCATAGGCTATCTCCAATTCTATAAAAACTATAGCACATTAATGCAAGAAACAAACTTAAGTATCAATAACTTGGAAATAGATAACATAAGTTTATCTAAGGACATTAAGGTTTAATTATAGGTTTTGAAAGAAACTATAATCCTGTTGATAATGTTGTGCAACCAATCCTTGGGATAAACACAGTGTATACAGTGCATGCATCCCTTGATGCTGATAGAGATTCATCTTGTATAAATAATTCAAGGCATCTAAAGCTACTTTATACGCTTCTTCCGGTTGCTTATTGTCAAAGTCTTGTAATACCTCACGAACGTGTTCTAAGGACCACACTGCCGCCTTTATAGTTTTAATAATCAATAGACGTGCAATCTGATTCGCATCATACATTCGATAGTTATTGTCTTTATTCCGTGACGGGACAACCAGCCCCTCTTTTTCCCAGTGTCGTAATGTAGTATCCGGTACATCAATCAGCTGAGAAACTTCTTGAATCGATAACTTACGTTTTAACTTCAATTCTCTAAAGATGTCACCCGATGTAAACATGTTGACTGTCTTTTGGGCATGTGATAGTTCACGAATTAACTCAGCCTGATGTCTTGAACAGATTAAGAGGGCTTCATTTGCTTTGCCGTCCATCATACACGCCATGACTTGAATAATCTGGCTACGACTAAAGCCGGCTTGCATTGCTAATACGCAAGCCATATATTCTACATGTTTTGGCTCATACTTCCGATATCCGTTTGCATTTCGAATGGACGGAGGAATCAATCCTTCATCTTCATACTTACGAACAGTCGATGTACTAATATTAAACTGTTTTGCTACATCAATGGGTCTCACAGAATCCTCCTAAGGCATCAAAATACCACCCGACTTCACCATTATGTTTCCCATAGTAACCAGTCGAAGTTTTCAAAAGTGGGTGAAACAGATCATACTTAGACACTTGAAGCACTGTATCTGTGACATCATCAATAACTTCACTTTTTACTTCATCTACAAATGATTCATGAATCCACGCTTCATTGCCAGTACTCCGTTGTTTCACCCGTATGAATTCTGGCTTTTTATCCAGTATCTCGACTTCACGATCCATCCACGATATATGGGTTCCTTTATTTCCGTCTTGATGATTTAAAATGGAATAATAGTCAAATCCATCGACATAGTCAACTGTAAAATGACCTTGCTCATAGATGAGAACGTTTAGTTGACCATCGTCCTTGATAACATTTCCACCATCAATGGAATAGATGTTCTTTATGACGTCCAAGATTGGCTTATGATCGATTGTTTGATTGTGGTACAAACAGACAGGATAATGACCTACAATAACTGGTTTCTCAAATTGCGCATCAACCAAACCGAAGTATGGCATTGTTTGAATTAAATCAACATCTTGATCTGCAAGTGACTTTTGCTCAAGACCTGCATGGACAAGTGTAAATACATCTGTTTCGATAATATTGGGCAATGCACCCAAGAAGTCGATATATTCTGGATAGTGTGATTTCAGTAAGGTACGCGCTTCGTGCATATTCATGTCTGGGGTAATGGTAACACCAATAGCTACTAACATTTCATGAATCAGCGATTGTGGTCGATTATTTATATAATTACGCAACATCTCAAAGTGTTCCGGATTATCTAGATATTGCAATGTCTCACAATTCCCTTGAACAATATGAATTTCATGGGTCTTCGAAAGTTCATACGTGTAGCGTACAGTTTCAAGAGATGCAGCCCCCTTTTCGGTTAAATCTCCATTAATAATCAGAACATCATTAGTATTGAATTGAACACGGTGGAGCATCTGCTTAAACCGTTCTAAATTTCCGTGAATATCTGAAGTAATGAGAACGCGTTGATGCTTTTTAATTTCAAGTTGTTTAATAATTGGCATTGTGAGACTCCTTTACAAAATATACTATGATTGTATCACTAAGACACTAAAAAAAGGAACCCATCATTTGATAGGTTCCTTTTTCTTATTCTTCGTCTTTACGAAGTGATTCTAAGATTGTATCAATTCGTGTTCCATGTTCACTTGATTCATCTAATTTAAAGAGTAACTCAGGTGTACGACGGATTGACAATGATTTTGCAACTTCAGAACGAAGGATTCCCTTCGCACGACGTAATGCTTCCATTCCTTTTTTCTTATCTTTATCTTGTAAGAAACTGACGTAGATGGTGGCAAATGAGAAATCATTTGTTACTTCAACATCTGTAATACTTACAAATGATAAGCTTGGATCGTTTAAACGATTTACAATTAAAGGTGCAAGTTCACGTTTAATAATTGATTCAATACGTTCTTTTTTAACTGACATTGTAATTACCTCTGTTCTACTTCAACTTCACCGTAGGATTCGATAACGTCTCCCATTTTGATATCATTAAAGTTCTCGATTGTGATACCACACTCGTAACCAGCAGCAACTTCTTTTGCTTCATTTTGGAATCGTTTTAGTGTTGCCATACGTCCTTCATAGACAACAACACCGTCTCGCATGAGGCGAATTCCAGATTCTTTAACCATTTTACCGTCTGTAACCATACATCCAGCAATAGTACCGACTTTAGATACGTGGTATAACTCACGAACTTCTGCTTGACCATGAATAACTTCTTTAAAGACAGGTGCAAGCATACCTTTCATGGCATGTTCCATATCTTCTACAGCTTTATAGATAATGTTGTAAAGTCGAATTTCAATACCTTCATCCTCTGCTTTTTTACGGATTGATGCAGTCGGACGAATGTTAAATCCAATGATAATAGCGTTTGATGCAGAAGCAAGCATAATATCACTTTCAGTAATTCCACCAACAGTGGAACGAATCACTTTAACAGCTACTTCTTTTCCATCACCAACTTCTACACGCTCTAATGCAGCTTTAACCGCTTCAGCAGAACCTTGTACATCGGCTTTAAGGATTACGTTGATGTCTTTGATATCACCGGATTCAATTTGATCGGATAAATCATCAAGGCTTAGTGCACTTGATTGGTTACGATCTTTTTCAATACGTGCATTATTACGTTTTTGAGCAACAGCACGTGATTCTTTCTCTTCTTTAAATGCTCGGAATAAATCGCCAGCAATTGGCACTTCATTCAATCCAATAATTTCGACTGGCATTGATGGAACCGCTTCTTGAAGCTCGCGTCCACGGCTATCAACCATTTTACGGACACGACCATATGTTGTACCAACGACGACAGGATCTCCTTGACGAAGTGTTCCTTTTTGAATTAATAATGTTGCGACTGGTCCACGACTCTTATCAAGTTTCGCCTCAATGACGCTACCGAATGCAAGACGGTTAGGATTCGCTTTTAATTCTTCAAGCTCAGTTGCTACTAAAATTGTTTCCAGAAGCTCATCGATTCCTTCTCCAGTTTTCGCAGAAATTTTGGCAAAGACTGTTTCTCCACCCCACTCTTCAGGTGTAACACCCAAATCAGTGAACTCAGAATAAATACGATCAATATTTTGCTCTGGTTTATCAATTTTGTTGATTGCTACAATAAGTGGCGCTCCTGCCGCTTTAGCATGGTCGACTGCTTCACGTGTTTGAGGCATAACCCCATCATCAGCAGCAACGACAACTACTACGATATCTGTTACACTCGCACCACGAGCACGCATTGCTGTGAAAGCCTCGTGACCTGGTGTATCCAAGAATGTAATTTTACGACCGTTATGTTCGATTTGGTAAGCACCAATATGTTGCGTGATACCACCAAACTCACCGTCAACAACTTTAGCATTACGGATTGTGTCGAGTGTAGTCGTTTTTCCATGGTCAACGTGACCCATGATAGTTACAATTGGTGGACGCTCTTGCAACATTGCAGGATCATCTTCGATTGTATCTTCAAGTGTTAAAGCATCGACTGCTTCAACTTTAGTTGGAGTCATGTCATACTCCATTGCAATAAGTTCAACAGTATCATCATCAAGAGATGTATTAATGGTTACCATTGTACCCATCATGAAAAGCAATTTGATAATATCAGCAGGACTCTTATTGATAAGTTCTGATAAATCTTTAACAGAAACTCCTTCTGTATAGTCAAACTCTTTTACTACGATATCTTTTGGTTTAAATGTGTCCTGGCTTTGTTTTTTGCCACGACCTTTATTGTTACGATTGTTTCTCGTTGGTTTTCTCTTACTCACTTATACAGTCACCTCTATTTTCTATAAGTTCGTTTTTAATACCTTCACCAAACCTGTGTCTGAAATACCGATTGCTACACGGTTATCCATACCAATTGCCCACGAAAGTTCTTCTTTCGAAATACCCGTGACAACATCAACATTGGCTGTTTTACTTTTATCGGTAATTTGTTTCTTCGTACGTTCAGATGCATTGTCAGCGAGAACAACTAGCTTAACACTGCGTTTTTGAATTGCAGGTAACAATTCGTCACCAGCTACGATTTTCCCGGCACGTCGGCATAGACCGAGACCGTTTAGAAATTTTTCTTTATTTAACATATTCACCCAACATTTCGTAAATAGCATCATCGACCTTGGTTTTTAAAGCCCGGTCGAGCGCTCTATTTTTCATTGCAAGTGATACAGTTTCAGGTTTACGTGAAATGTACGCCCCTCGGCCATTTTTACGGCCTGTTTCATCAATTTCTACGGTTCCTTCTGGGGTCAAAACGATTCGCAGAAGGTCCTTTTTTGGAAATTGCTCTTGTGTTACAACACATTTACGCATTGGAATTTTTTTCATAATAATTCCTATTCTTGATCATAATAGTTGTCAAATTCATCGAAGTCGATTTCATCCTCATACCATGAGTTGTCTTCAACTTCTTTTTGACGGTTGATTTCTTCAAGTTCTTCTTTTGTATACTCCGGAACAATTTCATATTCCATTTCTTTGAGAAGTTCAGCGGTATTAACAGGTTTCTCTTCTTCTTTATCACGACGTGGTTTACGACGACGGACTTGTTGTTCTTCTTGGCGTGAAGTATTTGCCAATTCTTCAAACTTGGAGACATATTCTGTACGTGGACGGAAAATATCTTTACGTTCAATTTTTGTTGTTTCTACTGACGGCGCTTCCTCAGCAACTTCAGGAGCCACTTCAACTCCTACAGTCTCTTCAATGACTTCATCAACTGGTACTTCTGTTGCTACTGTTTCAGCAACAACTTCTTCAGTACTTGCTTCAGTTTGATCCACTGTATCCATCTCAACGACAGCTTCGACTGTTTCTTCAACTTTCGGAGCCATTTTTTCATTAATTTCTGCTTGGTAAGCCGCCATTAATGACACGTAGTCAACACCTTCATTTTGTGCTTCAGATACAGATTTAATATCAATCCGTTGTTTTGTTAAGCGAACTGCAAGACGGGCATTTTTACCACGCTTACCAATTGCTAATGATAATTGTGAATCATCGACAATAACGACAAGACCTTTGTTTTCTTCATTTGGGAACACTGCAATAATTTCCGCAGGTGCCAATGCATTCTTAACAAGTTCAATCATGTCTTCGCTCCACTCAAAGATATCAATTTTTTCACCTTTAAGCTCTTCGATAATTGCTTGTACACGTTGTCCACGTGGTCCGATACATGCTCCAATTGGATCAATATCTGGATCGTGTGAGTATACAGCAACCTTCGTGCGTTCGCCCGCTTCGCGCGCAATCGCTTTGATTTCGACCTGACCATCAAAGATTTCAGGAACTTCATTTTCAAACAGACGACGTACAAGCATTGCATCTGCACGTGATACCAAGATTTGAGCACCTTTAGTATCTTTGTTTACATCTGTAATAACAACTTTTAGGGTATGTCCTTCACGGTACATTTCCCCTTCGATTTGTGCTGCGCGTGGCATCACTGCCAATGATTTTCCAAGGTTGACGACAACAAACTTCTCTTCAACACTTTCAACCATTGCCATTACCATTTCACCAAGTTGATCAATGTACTCGTCATACACAGCTTGTTTCTCAGCTTCACGAATTTTTTGTTTAATAACGTTTTTAGCTTGAGTTGCTGCTGCGCGACCTAATTCAACGATTGGTTGTTCTTCTTTATACCAATCTCCAACTTTTAAACCTTGACTATTGTCTTCGAGTTCATGGATTCCTTTTTCCAATTCATCGTCTTCTACTTCTTCAACCACAAGGAAATTGTGGAATAGACGCATCTCTTCTGAATTGGGATCAATTATTACTTCGACAATCGCATCAGGAACGCCTATTTGACGGCGATAAGCTTTCACTAATGAGTCTTGTAACGCTTCAATAATTACTTCTTTTGAAATATTGCGATTGTTTTCAATTTCTTGCATCGCTAATATGACATTTTTAACGTTCATCTAAAAATTTCTCCTTATACTTTAACTGCAAGGCGCAGGTATTTAATGTTTAAACGTTCAATTGTTACTTCTTTAAGTGCTGTTTTAACGCGATAGGATACAACGACAGCATCATCACTAACACTGACGACAGTACCTTCAACATTTTCAGCATCTTTAAATGTGTTCTTGAATTGAATGAACACATACTGACCTTCTATATCTTTGTAATCATCCGGTTCAATCATTCGTTCAGCACCTGCTGAACCAACATCCAAGCTGATTTCAAAATCTATTGCTTCACCAAATGCCTGTGCAGCCGCCGCGCACATATTTAAATCAACGGATTCAAAGTCTTGACGTGCAATGCTAATGTCAAGAATGTCCTTACCAATATACTCAATATCGATAATATTTAAGCCCATCTCATTCGCAACTGGTTGTAATTTTTCCAAATACTTTTCCATAATCGCTCCTTAAGACAATATATAAGGAGTGGCGTGACCACTCCTTGTTTCAAAGTATAGTAATATTATAGACTATTATTTCGTTGTTTGCAAATATATTGACACGTGCCTCAATTGACATTTTAAGCTCTCATTAATGCATATTATGTAGAATACGATGCATCTAACGTAACTTAGGGATATCACATTGTATTTCGCATTTTTACTCAGTATGATAAGTATAAGAGGTGACCTTATGAAAATTCAACTTGGACGTGGCATCGCTTCCGATAATATTGTTGAATCGTTAAAGCATGCCGAAATTGTAACTGAAAATGGTGAGTATGTTTTATACGAAAACAACCAACGTTTTTTAGTGACCAATGGCTATACAACACAGTATTTGAATAGCGGCGAAATCAGAACCGTCACGACCCAAGAATCTAGTTTGTTGGTTGAGACTGAAACGGATTCTTTTTATACTCATGATCCGCTCAAAACATTTGAAGTCTTACCCCTTCTGCGAATCAATAAATTTACAATTATCAATTTACATTATATCACTGATATTCGCGTCAAATTGAATATGAAATATGCTGTGAAGGTTGCGGGTTCATGGCATGACGTTAATCGAACTTATTATCATACATTCAAAGAACACATTGGTATCTAGGAGGACCTATATGAACCTGACTAATCTTTATTTAAAAGTGCTGGGTGTAATCGGACTTATTTTAATCTTTTGGCAATATCAACGATCGGCGCTAACCTACAACGCCCGATCCGCTTTAAAACAATCACCCAAACGCCGTTTCGCCTTATCTCACGGAGGCTTCGCAGTTACGATAATTGCAACATTTGTCTTCGGTACATTTTTGATTGTTTATACAAATACAATTAATACTGCTCAAACTCTCGCACAACAATGCGTCAGTGATCCGTACCCTTCAATTTTGGAAGATACTGGGGTATGTGTAAATAAATTTGGTTATGAAATTTTTTACGATCAAGAACAGGCGTTCCGATCATTTGAAAATCACTATCGTGATGAGTTACCCGCGAACTTTAGTAGCATCACCGTCAACAACATCAAATCACTATCATTTGGCGCAAATAGCTATTTAACCCCTAATATAAAATATTTTACAACAACTGCACTTAACGCCTACAACTTTCATACCAATGTCAGTACTGTCCCAAATACACATTTGTATCTTGTTGATAATACTTGGCTCGTTGATATCAAGCCAGTAATTCAAAAACCAGATAGCGCAGACATTACATTCGTAATAACCAATATGACATCAACACCCCAAAAGTTTTCAGCCTTTAATCCGATACTCCTCACCGATGGATCAACTATGGTTTCGCGTGATACTTTAGAACCTTTGAATGTGACCATTCCAGCTCACCAAGAGCAAAGCTTCACACTAACAATTCCTATTAAGGATCAACTTACGATTCGAATCAATGCTGCCAACCAAAGTTGGATTCATCAAGGAGGCCAGTCATGAAACAAAAACATCTCGATATAATTATTATTGTTCTCACCCTCTTCATTTTTCCGCTATACATGTTAGGGATATGGGGTGTGGGGTTTGACGCTGCTGATGAATCTTGGACATACCTTCATCGTAGTGTAGCTTCGATGCCCTATGTGATCGTCTATTTCTTGTATTTATTCATAATTATGCTGCTCTCAGCCATTCGCATTCAACGAAATACCCGAACATCACAACTCTTGATGTACACGTACATCACAACCCTTGCCATTCATGCATTATCTCACATGTCTCAGCACTTGTTGGAGCTCCATGCTTTATCCCGTGGGAGATTCGCTATCTCTTACTATACAACCGGCGGAATTGTACCCTTCATCGTATTTGTGTTATTTATTGGTCTACCAATCATTCTAATATTATTAAGCATCCTTTTGACTGT
Source organism: Erysipelothrix aquatica (assembly GCF_009828825.1). Classification (GTDB taxonomy): domain Bacteria; phylum Bacillota_I; class Bacilli_A; order Erysipelotrichales; family Erysipelotrichaceae; genus Erysipelothrix; species Erysipelothrix aquatica_A. The sequence goes on from NZ_WTTA01000001.1 coordinate 344,878, forward strand.
GACCAATAAACCTAAGCCAATTCGCATATAATATCGAAATAGCCACCTAATCGGTGGCTATCTAACAGTTTACAATCATTGGATGTTTTGATTCTGCTTGGCTGTATTTCCATCTCCAGGAGTGAAAAGTGCTTCAACAGCGAAACCATCTTCAAGCAGGATTGAAATCACCACAATCGTAATAATAATATAAACACCGTAACTGTAGAAAGACGCGAGACGGTATACTTCTGCGCTTTTCAGTAAGAAGTGTAGAAACGCAATGTATGCAAGAAGGTAAATTCCAGCAAAAATAATCATCAACGCGACATCAATATTGGATCCTTCCATCCACAATCCGACAGCTGATACCATGCCTATACCAATCACAACCACCCATAGATTTCGATCGACGTATTTGCCTTTCCAATACGTTGTTGGAACATTAGAGTATAAAGATAAGCGATTAACAAGCTTCCTGCAACAACGAATGGAATTAAATAGCCACGAAATACAACAGATTCTACATTAAAATATGTTCCAAAAGACAATCCGGTCCCAACCATATTGACTACAAAACATACAACATATAGTGTTTTATAATGACTATTTGTATATGCTGCACTATGAATAAATATGGTTAAGATTACAAGTCCCATACCAAACCACAGCATCCCCCACTCAAAGCTCAGCTTAGTAGCCAGCAATGTGGTCACAAAAAATATTAATATCGAAGCAAGAAACATCCCCAATACTTGCGTCATTAAAGTCTCGAGTTTTAGCCTTTTCAAGAACACCACCCTCTCTTTATCTTATTATAGCGTGTCTCTATCGTTTCTCAGAAAAAAGAGTGCAAGTTGCACTCTTTTTTGCTTAAGATGTCATAAAATCTTGCGAGATTCTAGAATAAACTCATCTGATTGGTTTCTTGTAAGTGATCAGTGACACCAAGCTCATCAAGTTTTTTGACTGTTGCCGCAGATATTCCACCGCGAGACATCAGATCTTTTTTAGATATAAACTCTCGTTCTTCACGAGCACGTACGATCTGATTTGCAACGTTATTTCCAAGTCCATCAACAACGTTGAATGGCGGAATAATCGCCGTTTCATCACGCGGATCCAGTTTATACTCAGTAGCGTCAGAATAATACAAGTCTAATGGACTAATTTTATAGCCACGACTCATTAACTCTAAGGTAACTTCTAACGTGTCAATCAAGTTCTTCTCTTTGATCGTAACTTGATTTTTAGTTTCAAAATTTTTCAAACGCGTATTGATATTGTTAATGCGACTTTGGACTGTTTCAATGTTCGTGGTTTGTGTTTCAATCTCATGCGCATTAACACGTAGCGTAAAGTATGAGCAATAGTAAGCTCTTGGGTGGTGAACTTTGAACCATGCAACACGGTTCGCCATCATAACATAAGCTACAGCATGGGCTTTCGGGAACATGTACTTGATTTTTAAACATGAATCAATATACCATTCCGGAACATTATTCTTGCGCATGGATTCAATCCAGTTCTCACGCAACCCTTTTCCTTTACGAACACTTTCCATAATATCGAAAGCTTCTTTCGCTGGTAATCCAGCATGCATAAGATAAACCATAATATCATCGCGACATCCAATAACTTCATCAAGTGTCATGCCCTTATCTTTGATTAAGTCTTCCGCATTTGTACGCCAAACATCTGTACCATGAGAAAGTCCAGATATACGAACTAAATCTGAAAACTTATCCGGTTTAGTCGCTTCAAGCATACCGCGAACAAACGGTGTTCCAAACTCAGGAAGTCCAAGTCCACCCGTAATCTCGTGATAGTTTCGTTCATCGACATGGAGTGCCTCCGTACTATTAAAGAGTGATAACGTCGGAACATCGTTCATTGGAACTGTTTTAACGTCAATTCCGGTAATGCGTTCGAGCATCTTCATAGCAGTCGGATCTACGTGTCCGAGAATATCAAGTTTTAAAACGTTGTCGTCAATATCATGGAACTCAAAATGAGTTGTATACCACGATGACTCAGGATTGTTTGCTGGATATTGGATCGGAGTAAAGTCGTGAACGTCCATGTAATCTGGAACAACGATGATTCCACCTGGATGTTGTCCAGTCGTTCGTTTGACACCCTCAGCACCATATGCAAGATAAGTATTCCATGCATTCGTTGAATCGGTAATATTCATACTCTCATTGTAGCCAAGCACATACCCAAAAGCGGTTTTCTGTGCAACAGTGGAAATGGTTCCGGCACGATAAACATAGGCTTCACCGAATATCTCTTTTGTATAGTTATGAGCATGTTCTTGATATTCACCAGAAAAGTTTAGGTCAATATCAGGAACCTTATCCCCCTCAAACCCAAGGAACGTTTCAAACGGGATATCTTGGCCATCACCAACTAATGGTTCCCCACAACTTGGGCACACTTTCGCTGGTAAATCGTAGCCACTTGAGACACTCCCATCCGTAAAAAACTCTTGGTGGTGACAGTTCAAGCAAATATAGTGAGGCGGTAATGGGTTAACTTCCGTGATTTCCGCAAGAGTCGCTACGAGCGACGATCCAACCGAACCCCGTGACCCCACCAAATAACCATCATCTAAAGATTTTTTTACAAGAAGATGGGAAATATAGTAAATAACCCCAAATCCGTTTCCAAAAATAGATTTAAGTTCGCGTTCAATTCGTGAACTTACGACCTCAGGTAGTGGGTCTCCATAAATACGATGCGCATTTTCATAAACGATATCTTCTAAGAGTTTATCGGAATTATCCAATTTTGGTGTGAAGAGCTCTCCTTTTTTTGGTGCCACATCGTCTATGGATTCCAAAAGTTTTACTGGATTTTTAATAACGAAATCATAGGCTTTTTGGTCTCCCAACCAAGCAAACGCGGCGAGCATTTCATCGGTTGATTTAAAATGCATATCGGGAGCTACAAAATTCATTCGTTTTTGTTCATTAAACATGAACAATGGGTGTCTTGAACCACCAATTCCTTGAGAATGAATGTAAACATCACGAATAACTTTCTCTTTAGGGTGGTTATAGTGCGCATTCCCTACCGCAATAATTGGTTTGTTAAGACGCGTTGCGGTCTCGATTATGCGATTAAGAATTGCTTCTAACCGTTTTTCATTTTCAATCTGTCCCATGTATATTTGTGGACCGTAGTAATCCAAGGGCATAATCTCAATATAGTCATAGAAGTCGATTGTTTTATCCAACGCTTCTTGGCTCTTGTTCATTGCGACTTCAAAAACTTCCGATGAGGTACATCCTGCACCAATTAGTAAGTTTTCACGGCGTGCAACCAGTTCTTCTCTAATAATCCGTGGTTCAGCCATGACAGCATCTCCTTTAGATGTATTCCCAAAGAACGCAAGATTTTTGGTATGTGAGATTGAAATCAACTCATAAAGACTTTTAATACCGGCTTCATTTTTCGCAATAACATTCGCATGATGTTTACGAACTTTTGAATAACCATTTTCATCACTCAAAGTTTGTAGATCATCAATGACTTGGAAGCCAGATAAACGAGAATCACGAATCATTTCCAAGAAGACAAGACTTAACACTTCCGCATCATAATCAGCGCGGTGAGCGACACTCTCATCGTAAGAAATTCTGAGTAAACGTGCAATCGCACCCAAACGATACGAACGGCGGTTATCATACATCGCACGGGCTAAATCAAGCGTGTCAATGACAGCATTTTGAAGCGGCTTACGGCCAAGTTTTCGCAACGTTTCTTGTAGAAAATCAATATCAAACTGAGCATTGTGTGCAATTAAAGGATCATCACCCATAAAATTTAAAATATCATCTATTGCTGTTTCAATCGGCTTTGCATTTTTAACATCATCATTAGAAATACTCGTAAGTTCTGTGATAAATGGTCGAATCGGAATCGGTGGTTTCACGAACGTTTGGAAATTCTCGACTACTTTCCCATTTCGAATCCGAACAGCTCCAAATTCAATGATATGGTCAAAGTAGTTGGATAACCCAGTTGTCTCCAAGTCAAAAGCAACATAATCACCACTATGAAGTGGTTGACCTTGAGCATGACTCACAATCTTTAAGTCCTGATCAACAAGATTCATTTCCACACCATAACCCAGTTTGAAATCATGATCAGGATAGTCTTTACGCATTCGTTTTAAAGCACCATATGCCTTAGGAAAGGACTGAACAGCTGTGTGGTCAGTAATAATCATTCCAGGATGACCCCATTCAAAAGCCTGTTTCATATATTCCGATGCATCACTGATTCCATCCATCTCGGAAAATTTGGTATGGAGATGGAATTCAACGCGCTTTTCGTGAGCTGTATCAAAGCGCTTAAAGATATCGCCAACCTCTTCATAACGATCCATTTTGAAAACATAATCTTTTTCAAATCGTGGTTCAAAGATGTAATTTCCGTAAACTTTGATACATTTTCCTTTTTTGATAATTTCATCTTCAGTTTTAGCAAAGTCTGTAATCACAATCGCAGCTTTACCATCTGAAATGTAATACTTAACAATGAAGTTTCCAGTACGGGTTTCGCGAACTTCTACTTCGAAGATTTCCCCTGTAACGGCCACATTATGTGCTTCATCCGTTAAGATTTCCATCGCAACGGTATTATAATCCTTACCACCACGACGCGGCTGACGCGATACGGTCTTGCGCTCTTGATGATCATCTGGACGTTTCATTTGTGGCATTACTACGATTTCTTTTTCAAGATTATCCACACGAACTTGCGTTAAAACATCACAATGAATTCCAAAAGCTTTCAGACCTTCTATAAGTGCGTCCAATTGACGGTCAGCATCTAAACGATGTGATTCATTATCGCAAATAATTGTGAGATTGGTATCATCAAGTGTATAGTGCGCATCTTTTATGGCACGTAATGCCAAGCGTGATGCGACAAGGTTCACATAACGATTCATATCTAAAGCAGTAATCGTCATTGATTGCGCAATCACCGTCACATTTGCCTTAGATTTGGTGTTAAGTTGTAATTTACGTACGAAGTCCTCAAAGACAGAAAAAGGTAACACACTGTTTACCTTGAGGATTAACTCGAGTACCTTTTCTGATTGATTATAACGGACTGACTCGACGCTTGCATCTTCATAAAATGGAAGATAGTCTTTATTAATTTTGATTGTATTTAATAACTGTTGCACGTACCGTCACTCCTTTATTATTTTACAAGTTTTTGAAATGCATCTTTAGCAGCTTGTTGTTCTGCTTTTTTCTTACTCGTTCCTTTACCAAGACCAAAGATAAGGTCATCCAATTTTACGACAACTTCGAACTCAGGAGCATTGGAAGGACCCGTAATATTAATGACATCATAGCTTACTGACTTACGGGAATCCGCTTGAATAAATTCTTGCAGTTTCGTTTTGTAATCCGTAATGCTTAACGACTGGAGATCTTCAAAGACTTCTTTAAGGACAACATCCAGTATTTTATTAACACTGTCAATCCCACTATCGAGATAGACAGCACCGATAAAACTTTCAAACAAATCAGCAATTATAGACTGACGTTGACGGCCACCATTACGTTCTTCACCTGTACCCAGTAAAAGATAGTCATTTAATTTTAAAAGTCGACTGTAATCAGCTAACGCTTCTTCACAAACAAGTTTGGCACGATAAAGTGTCATATCACCTTCACTGAAATAGTCCGGGTGTTTGAAAAGACGTTCTGAAACTGTAATCTGTAATACAGCATCACCCATAAATTCAAGACGTTCGTTATCTTCAAGCGCAACCGGTGCTTCATTCACATATGATGAATGCACGAAAGCATGTTCTATTAATTTTTTATTGTTATAAGGGATTCCTAACGAATCCAATAAATCCCATTGTGTCATGTTTATCACCTGTGTTTATTATACACGATTAAGTTGTCTTAAAATAGTCTTGTGATAAGACCGAATTTATGATTGCTTTATACTCTGGGTTCTCTTTATCCTCGGAAATATGCTTCGCATCAATTTTTGCCTGGTATAATATTTTTTCATCTTTTTCAATGTCACCCAGAATAAAGTTAGGAACTCCCGACTGTCGAAAGCCCAATGCATCACCAATTCCACGCATACGCATATCCATCATCGATAATTCGAAACCGTCATGCGATGATGCCAAGGCATTCAATCGTGCTTCCGCAATATCAGTATCAGAGCTGCTAAGCAAGAAACAACGGCCTTGAATACGACCACGACCTACACGACCTCGCAGTTGGTGTAATGTAGCCAATCCAAACTGTTCTGCATTATAAATTACCATCGTATTCGCATTATGGACATCCACACCCACTTCAATTACAGTGGTTGTCACAAGAATATCAATGTGTCCTGCATTGAAAGCCGCCATCACAGTATCTTTTTCGAAACTGGTCATTTTACCATGAAGCATCCCAACATGACGCCCTTTAAAGACTTGACTCAAATTCTTGTAGATGTCGTGAACATTTTTTACATTTGGACGTTCCCCTTCTTCGATCGCAGCACATACCACATAAATTTGTTCACCTTCATCTAAAACATGATTCAAATCGTCAAGAATAGTTCTCAAAGAGTTTTCTTTAATCACAAATGTTTCAGTCAACTTCCGATGGCTTGGATAACCTGAAATTGTAGATACACTCAAATCGAAATACAAACTATTTGCTAATGTTCGAGGAATTGGCGTCGCTGACATCATCAAAACATCTACCATCGTCCCTTTGTCAATAAGAGTTTGTCGTTGGCGCACACCAAAACGATGTTGCTCGTCAATAATCACGTATCCAAGATTGTTAAAAATGACATCTTCGGTGAGCACTGCGTGTGTCCCAATTACAAAAGACACCGATCCGGCCATTATTCTTTCTAAACAATTTTTTCGTTCTTCAGTATTTTGAGAGAGACCCACTACTGAAATGTCAGGAAACAGTGACTTGAAAGACGCAAGATGTTGGTTCATTAAAATTTCCGTAGGCACCATAAAAACAACTTGATAGCCTGCCTTAATAGCTGAAATTGCACTTAAAAATGCAACGACCGTTTTTCCAGACCCAACATCCCCTTGCAATAATCGGTGCATTTGTTGATCACTTCGAATATCATTCAAGATCTCAGACAGCGCATCATTTTGACTTTTTGTTAAGTCATATGGCAGTTGATTTAAGTACGACGTCAACACATCATTAGAGATTGCCTTTGCGATTCCAAATGAAAAACCCGATTGATTCAGCGCGACTGATAAATGGTAGCGCAAAAACTCTTCATACTTTAGTGTACGAAGTGCAGCCATAAGTTGCTCCTTGGTTTGTGGTCTATGAATCCACTGTAGTGCCTGTTGCTTCGATTGAAGTCGGTAGGTGTCTTTATAAATTGCTGGAACCGTTTCTTCAATTCGTATTGATTCTAAAATTTTCTTAATCAATCTTTCAACTTCATAATTTTTTATTCCCGCTTTTAATGGATAGCTCGGTTTTAATCCCAAAGTCTCCTCAAGGGGCTTATTGGTCACGGTTTTTGCCATCACCTTATGATCACTTTGTACCGTTCCTATAACGACGATTCCTTCTTTATAGTGATAATCTCGCAAAAAAGGACGATTGAAAATGGACACTTTAATTAACGTATCGTTTGAGAATACCTGGAAGTTTGTGACACTTTGATTTCCTTTGAAGCGCACTGTTCTAAAACCAGATGCAAGTTTTCCTTCAAATACAACAGTTTCACCTACAACCCATTCATCAATTGACTTTGTTTCATACGAATCGTAACGGTAAGGATAATGATTTAGAAACTGCTCAGGTGAAGAATAATCAAAAGTTTCGATGATTCGATTTTGCTTATCAGTTAATTTCATATAAGAGAAAAGAGCGAAAATCGCTCTTATTCAACTCCAATAATGTATGAGTAAACTGGTTGTTGTCCGTCAATGACTTCAACTTCGACATCATAATTTGATTCAATATGTGCTACAACAGTTTCTACTTCTTCTTCAGCAACACCTTCACCTGTGATTAATGTTACCAATTCGTTTTCTTCTGTAATAAGTTTGTCGATTAAAGATTGAGTTACACCGATACGTTCTGTACCTGTAACCACAATATCTTTTTCGAGAATTCCCATGAAATCATTTGCTTTAATTTCAAGAGATTCAAACATTGTATCTTTAATCGCATAGGTTACTTGACCTGTTTTTGTATTTGAAATTGCTTCAAGCATTTCTTCAAGGTTTTCTTGTACATCAACATCTGGATTAAACATTACACATGCTGCAAGACCTTGCGGAATTGTTTTTGTTTCAAGTACATGAATGTCTTTGTCCTCAAGAATATCTTGAGCTTGTTTAGCTGCCATTATAATGTTTGAGTTATTTGGCAAGATGAAAATGTGATCTGCATTAATACTTTCAATTTTTGCAATGAAGTCTTCTGTCGATGGATTCATTGTTTGACCACCGCTTATGATGTGTTCAGCACGTAACTCTTTAAACATCGCTTCAACACCAGCTCCCGCAGCTACAGAAACGATTGCATATTTGCTGTGTGCAATTTCTTTTGCTTTTGATTCAGCATCTAAAATTGTGTTGTGTTGCTCAGTCATGTTTTCAATTTTTAACTTAACAAATTCACCATATTTTTGTCCGATATTTAACGCGTTACCAGGCGTTAATGTATGGACGTGAACTTTAACGATGTCTTCATCCGTCACAACAACGAGTGAATTTCCAATTGCTTCCAATTGTGAACGTAACTTGTCTTCGTTGTAACGATCAGTCGATGTTTCGTCAACTTTAATAATGAATTCTGTACAGTAACCAAATTCATCATGTTCAAAATCAGTTTGAGCTGCTTCGATATCATTTGCACCTTCAATAAGGTCAATTGAAACACCTTTTAATTCTGAAAGGAAACCTTCTAATACTGTTGTATAACCTTTACCACCACTATCAACAACACCAACCTCTTTGAGAACTGGTAATAATTCTGGTGTATTATCAAGCGATATATTTGCTTCACGCACTAACACCTCGAAAAATTCGATTACATCAATCTCTGGATTTTCATCAACAAATTTACGTGTAGCATCAGCACTTTCACGAAGCACAGTTAAAATTGTACCCTCAACTGGACGCATAACGGCTTTATACGCCACAACTTTTCCGTTAACAAAGGCATCTGCCAATTCATTAACATTAACTTCCATTTTTCCTTCAACAGCTTGGGCAAACCCACGGAAAATTTGAGAAAGGATAACTCCTGAGTTTCCACGAGCTCCCATTAAAAGTCCACGAGATAATGTTTTTGAAAGTTCACCAATGTTTGATGTCATCACTTTCTTCGCATCATTTAATCCGCTTGTAAATGTCAAGTTCATGTTTGTACCTGTATCACCATCTGGAACAGGGAAAACATTCAGTGCATTAATTTCGTTGTATTTATTTGTTAGATTGTTTGCTCCACTTTGAAGCATCTTTAAAAAGATATCACCATTTATTGTTTTCATTATTTCACTACCTTGATCCCTTGAACAAAGACATTGATTGAGTTGAACTCTTGTTGCAATGACTTTTCAAGCATATACTTCGCTTTCTTTTGAACTTCTAAAACTACTTCTGAGATTTTTACATTATAACTGACAATAATGTAAACATCCAAATCGTAACCTGCATCGCTTTTACGTACGATTACACCTTTTGAGTAATTTTCCCCTTTGAGTAACTCAGCAAGTCCATCTTTAAATACTTGTTGAGAAGCCATTCCAACGACACCATAACTTTCTGTTATGACACCTCCGGCTAGCATCGCAATTGCATCATTCGAAACTGAAATCTTTCCAAATTCATTTGTTTTCTCGATTGCCATATTCTTCTCCTCCTCTGTGTTTATATAGGTTTGGTTTTTTGTTTTATGGTGTACACGGTACAATACTTGCTATCACCGAGTCCGATGTCGGCCCGTGTTCATTTATGATGATACAACGATCATCAGTTTGATTAGCACTTACTATACTAGCATAACTCTTCATTTGAGGTAAAGTTTCTGTCTTAATAAAAACAGTATAATTGTTATTCATGACCAGTGTCATCACACTTGGATCATACTGAACCTGACCAATGTGTACTTCAGATATTGCGTTGAGAATTCCTGAATCCAATGCTCCAAAAGCGTTTAATAACTGCTTTGAAAGCGTGTTCTCATCAAAACCAACGAAAACTGGAAGTCCTACTATTGAAGATAATGAATCCTTTGATATTTCTTTCACTTCTCCATTTGAAAATAAAATTCTAAAATTGCTATTTCCAGTCGGTTCATACCCTATCGCTGCATCTTCTGTAACATTTACGGTTAAGATTCCTTGTGTATAATACATCTTACTCGATGTATTATCAACTCCCGGTATCGATGATGTCTTACGATCTACCAGAAAAGGAAGCTTGAGAATCATTCGATCCCCTTCGTTAATTCCCATTGCTTCGCGAATTTCCGTTTCCGAAACAACATGGTTGCCCTCAATTCGAATTTCGCGAATTCGTGAATACTGACTTTGATCAAACACATAGATGCCAGCAATAATTGCCAAAACTATGCAGAGTCTAAAGAATCGTGACATAAATCGTTTTCGTTTTCGCTTCTTCTCCACACGTTTTTTATGTTCAAGATCTGCTTTGATTTTTTTTAGTGAATCATCACTGTTATTCTCTTCAATTGGTTCAAATTTGTTTTTTCTCACGTTGTTGGTCCACCACCCTTGTCACCAGTTCTGTGATATCACGCACCGCATTTGGCATTGCCATCTTGTGTGCATTGTTTCCTAACGATTCGCGTCGTGCTGAATCGGCTAAAAGTGATTCAACACGTTCGTTAAGATTTGTTTCAGTAATTTCATTTTCTTGCATCATATCACAAGCATCTTGATCAAATAACGATTTAGCATTGTAATACTGATGATTATTTGCAACATGTGGACTTGGAATCAGTAACGATGCCAAGCCGAACGATTGAATTTCTGCAATCGTTGATGCACCACTGCGACATACAATTAAATCTACGATTGGAAGTAAGGCCTTTTGGTCCACAAATCCTTCGATTCGAATATTTTCATGAACGTCTCCAACCGCCTCTTTAAATGAATCGATATGTAGTGGCCCAGTCGTTACGATGACTTGATAAGCATCATTATCAAAATTTTTGACAAAGGTTTTTAGTTTCTCATTCATTGATGTCGAACCTTGAGATCCCATAACAATCAGCACAATAGGTAACGATGTTTTCAAATTCAAACGCGTCTGTTCAGGTATTGAATCAATCGTTTCATGCACTAATGATGCGCGAGGATTTCCAAGATAATGAACTTGTGGCATGCCTGAAAATGCTTCAGGATAGCATGTAATAATGGCTTGCGCCTTATCCGCAACCATCTTATTCGCTTTACCTGGAAATGCATTTTGTTCATGCAATACTAATGGTATTTTAAGTTTACTTGCAGCAAACGCAACCGGTGCACTTACATAACCACCAAACGCGATCACAACATCAGGTTTAAGTACTTTTAGATGTTTCTTTGCTGCTTTATACGCACCGTATTGTGAGAAAACTGCCTTGATACGATCGATTTTACTGCCTTGAAGTCCTAAATTGTGAATTGAATAGAACGGATAACCCGAATCTGGTACGATCCACGACTCCATTTTATGATCATTTCCAATAAAGAATATTTCATTATCAGTTGTCTTTTTTACATAATCGGCAAAGGTTATCGCAGGGTAAATATGTCCGCCACTACCGCCTGTTACAATACAAATTTTCATACATTACTCCTGTTCAAAAAGGCTAGTTTGTGTCGTGATTTTTAGATGCTCATAGGCTTTGGGTGTCGCGACACGGCCTCGTGGTGTTCGATTAATAAATCCAAGTTGTAATAAATAAGGTTCATAAACGTCCTCTAGTGTCATTGTTTCTTCTGAGATTGATGCGGCTAATGCCTCAATTCCTACAGGTCCACCATCAAACCGTTCAATAATTCCTCTAAGATAACGTAAGTCAACATCATCAAGACCCAAACTATCTACTTTAAGTTTATCAAGAGCATGTTGTGTAATTTCTAAATCGATAAGATTATCATTTAGGACTTGGGCAAAGTCACGAACCCGACGGAATAAACGGTTTGCAATCCGTGGAGTTCCGCGCGAACGTTTGGCTACTTCAGAGACTGCTAGACCTTTAATTTCTGTTTCCATTACACGACCTGTACGTGTCACGATATCCTCAAGTTCTTCTTGCGAATAGTATTCCAATTTTGAGATAATACCAAATCGATCCCGTAATGGACTCGAAAGGTCTCCTGCACGCGTCGTGGCACCCACAAGTGTAAACGGTGGTAAATCAATTTGAATACTTCGGGTTGAAGAATCCTTTCCAACGACAAGGTCTATGGAGAAATCTTCCATTGCAGAATAGAGCACTTCTTCTACAACTTTGGGGAGACGGTGAATTTCATCAATAAAGAGGACATCTCCTGGGTCTAAGCTTGATAATATTGCAGCAAGATCACCACTTCGTTCAATACTGGGTCCGCTCGCAACCTTAATGCCAGTCTCCATCTCATGAGCAATGATATAAGCAAGTGTGGTTTTTCCAAGACCTGGAGGTCCATAAAAAAGCAAATGATCAATTGTTTCATTTCGATTGCGTGCTGCTTCAATAAATATTCTAAGATTTTCTTTTAAGGCATGTTGTCCAATGTATTCTTCCAAGGAATGTGGACGTAACGCTTCTTCGAAGTCTTGGTTAGTTTCTATCGGTTCTCCCGAAACAACTCGTGTCATCCTTATCCTCGCCTTCTAGCATTCATTAATTGTAATCCGTACTTAATAAGTGCATTCACATCTTGTTGCTCATGCAACGTGAGTTCGTTTTTAATAGAACCAACTTCAGCACGTTTGAACCCTAAGGTCATGAGTGCATCCATTGCTTCTTCAATATTTGTTGATATTTTTTCTGTTTTTGGTACATCGCTACCAGTAGAAACAAACTTACCTTTAAGATCTAGTAAGATTTGTGATGCCATTTTTGGCCCTACACCTGGTAGGGTTTTTAAGAACTTTAAATCTTCTTGATCGACCGCAAGAACAAGATCCTGAGGCGATACCTTCGATAAGATAGCCAGACCTGTTTTGGGTCCAACCCCCTTAACGCTAATGAGTTGTGTAAACACAGCAAGATCTTGTCTACTCTCAAAGCCAAAAAGAATGATTGCATCCTCGCGTACATGTTGGTACGTATGAACAATCATTTGTGTATCTAGTGCGACTGTTTCGGGTCTACCATAATAGATATAGTACCCAATTCCTTGATTATCAATAATTATTGCATCTTCGGTCCGATTTACGACCGTTCCTGATATATATGCGATCATTTTATCACCATGTATATTTTACCATATTTAGCCTTCATTGAGTACTGATTACGATATGGAATTATAATGAAAAAACCCCGAGACACTCGGGGTTTGCTTTTAGTAGGCTTCGCCTTCTTCAAATATGAACTGTACATCGGATAGAATAATAACATCACCATCCCGTGCACCAGCGTCACGAAGTGCTTGGTCAACACCTAAACGTTTCATGGACAGACCAAATTGAACTGCCGATTCTTCTGAATCAAAATCAAATTGACGGAACATACGGTCGATACTATCGCCGCTAACACGCCATTTTGTTTCATTAATACGTTCGATTTCAAAGCTTCTGCGGGGTGCTTCATATTTATAGACAACCGCTTTACTTTGCTCAACAACAGCTTCTTCAACATGCTCATCAAGAATATCTGCAACACGATAAAGGAGTGATTCAATTCCATCACCAACCATCGTAATTAGTTCAAAGACTTCAACCTCTGGATATGCAGCTTTGAAACGCTCAAGATTACCAGAAGCAACCTCTAAGTCCATTTTATTCGCTACAACCACCATTGGCTTATTCATAAGCGTTGCATCATATTTTTCGAGTTCTTCATTGATGACACGATAATCCTCAACAGGATCACGCCCATCTTCAGCACCCATATCCACAACATGTACTAAAACACGTGTTCGCTCGATATGTTTCAAAAAGACATGACCCAAACCTTTTCCAAGATGGGCATCTTCAATTAATCCTGGCATATCCGCAACTGCAAAAGAACGTCCGTCAGGACTGGAAGCAATTCCTAAGTTAGGAACGATTGTTGTAAAGTGGTAATCTGCAACTTCAGGTTTTGCACGTGTTATAACAGATAAGAGTGTTGATTTTCCAACAGAAGGAAAACCAATAATTCCGACATCCGCTAAGAGTTTTAATTCAATTGTAATTTCTAATTCTTCACCTAATTCGCCTTTTTCAGCATAATGCGGTGCAGGATTATTGGCAGTTGCGAAGCGGGTGTTTCCACGGCCACCACGTCCACCATGAGCGATAATCTCACGTTGTCCATGTTCCGTTAAATCCGCAATAACAACACCTTTTGCGTCATCGTAAACGACTGTTCCTACCGGAACTTTTAAGATGACAGGTTCCGCAGCACGTCCATGCATTTTTTTATTCTTACCTGCTTGGCCATGTTTCCCTTTGATGACACGATTAAAACGAAGGTCTAACAATGTAGACTTATTGGAATCAGCAACAAATACAATATCTGCCCCTTTTCCACCATCGCCACCGTATGGTCCGCCAAGAGGCACAAATGCCTCACGACGAAATGATGCCATACCATCGCCACCATCTCCTGCGATTACTTTTATATTAACGCGATCGACAAACATAATATCATCCTCTCAATTAAAAATCCCCGGTTTAGAGGGGATTTGGTTTAAAATTTAAGCAACTGGGTAAACTGAAACGCATTTACGGCCTTTGCCAATACGCTCAAATCTAACAACGCCTTCAACTTTAGCGAACAATGTATCATCGCCACCACGTCCAACGTTTGAACCGGGATGAATCTTAGTACCACGTTGACGGTAAAGAATTGTACCAGCTGTTACGGTTTGTCCATCAGCAGCCTTTGAACCAAGACGTTTTGAATGTGAATCACGACCGTTTTTTGTTGAACCTACTCCCTTTTTAGAAGCAAATAATTGGATATCTAATAAGAATTTCATGAAATAACCTCCTTTTCGTTGATTTCAATATATTCTGGGTGTGCAAATTCAATTGTTTTTAATTGAATCAACACAAACTCAAAGAGTTTTTGATTAAGATCAGATTGATTTAATATTTCAATTTTAACAAGTGGTTCTTGTGTCATAGTCAAGTCAACAGTGTTATCCAAAGTATCAAAACCATTAAGTGCGCCAGTCATAATACTGCTTACTCCAGCACATACCAAGTCAAATCCTGGTTCACCGGAACCCGCATGGCCACTCACTTCCATTGACTGGAACTGATTGTCCTTTGTTAAAACGGATACTTTAATCATTGATTATCCTGAGATAATGTCTTCGACAACTAAACGTGTGTATGGTTGACGGTGACCTTGTTTTTTACGAGTTGAACCTTTTTTGGATTTGTATTTGAAGACAATAATCTTCTTAGCTTTTCCTTGTTTTTCAACTTTAGCTGTAACTGAAGCACCTTTAACATAAGGAGCACCAACTTTTAATGTGCGGTTTTTAACAGCAACAACTGTTTCAAAAACAACTTCTTCCCCTTCTTGAACATCTAACTTTTCAACAAAGATAGTTTGTCCCTTCTCAACGAGGATTTGTTTTCCACCTGTTTCAATAATTGCGTACATAGTACACCTCCTTCAATTTGCCATAAGACTCGCCACCTAAGGTGGATTTCTCACTTAAACCTTAGCTATATGCGGTTGTACGCCTTTCGGACATGCAACTTACGCCTTTTTATGCCTTAACATTATAGCCTATGAATTATCATATGTCTAGTATCCATCGACTTTTTAAGCATTTTTTTCGTTTTCTTATAACAACGACTATTTTAGCATATTTTATGTCGTAATTGTAGCTGATATTTCTCTAATCTTTAAATTTACGTTGTTTGAGGATATCAGAGAATTTCATACGGTTTCCATAGTTTAACGACCCTTTACGGTAGATATAAATGGAAAGATTCGCAATCGCCACCGTAACACCAAGCATTAGCACTAAAGACGCTACTAATTCATAGACAGGAACTGTCGTCATCATATAACGAATCGGTGTTGTAAAGAGTGATACAAACGGAATATATGACGCAAACTTAATGACTGTGGCATCCGGCATTCCCATTGCAAATGATGCGAGTAGATAAGCAATCACAAATACAAACGTTATTGGTGTAACAGCCGAGGAAACATCTTCGACTTTTGTTACGAGTGATCCAAGCGAAGCAAAGATAAATAGATATAAGAAATAACCTGAAATTGAGAAGATAGCATAAATGAGTGCAGCATCCCAGGTAATTGATGCTTGAATCATTGCGGTAATAAATTCTGGATAATTCCCTTTGTTAATCATGTATCCCAAAGTCAATCCAAGAATCATGACAACAACTTGTAAGATTCCAATAAGCCCGACCGCCAGCACTTTCCCAAGAATCAACACTTTCGGTTTTGTACTTGTGATTAATAATTCCATCGTACGGCTATCTTTTTCACGTGCAACGGATGTCGCAACCGATTGACCGTATAAGAGAATCAACATGTATAAGACGAATAATACACCAAACGCTACAAATGTACTTTGGGATGCATCTTTTCCGAGAATTTGCACACTATTGCTTAGTGATACCGTAGATGCTTCGCGCACCTGATTAGGATCGATGCCTTTTTGAGCCAAGTTAGTATCGATGACATTTTGTGTCATGATCGCTTCAACAATTTGTTGATTTTGATTAAACATTGAGCTCTTCAAAGTTAACATTGAGTAGCTTGTATCACCATTTATAATTATTCCATCTGTCACCGTTTCATCTTCAACCGCTTCTTTTAATGCTGTTTCGGATGAATAAACGTGAATTCCCGGTAATGCTTTGAAGACTGGTGCATGGATTGACGTGTCGTCTACGACAACTCCAAGTGTCTCATACGTCTCTGGTTCGGTCGTAGTGCTTGTATTATCACTTGAACCTTTATTGAGAAAAAGACTTGGCACAAACGTCATTGCCACAAGAATCATCGTAATGACAAGCGTGGAGATAATTGTTGATCGTTTCTTTGCCATTTCTAGAAATTCAAATCGAAATACTGTGCTTAGATTTTTCATGCATTAGTCCCTCCCGCAACATCAACAAAAATATCATGTAGACTTGGTGTATAGTCACTGAACAATGTAATCACCATACCTTCTTTAATGGTAAATTCAAGAAGTTCTTGATGGGTCATTGCCACTGGCAATGTTAGAATCATTGTTTTATTGTCATGCTCAACAGTAACACCCTTTGCATTTAAGAGTTGTTCAAAAGCTTCATTCGGTGTATTCAAGACGAGTTTCACTTTATTCATTCCGCGTTCTTGTTTGATTGCTTCAAGTGATCCTTTTAGGATAATCTGTCCAAAATTTATGATCGCAATGTCATCACAAAATGTTTCAACATAAGACATCTGATGACTTGAGAATATAATAATCCGATCATCTGAAATATATTCAGTAAGGGCGTCTTGGAATACCTGTGAGTTGACAGGATCAAGCCCACTAAATGGTTCATCAAGAATCAGAATATCCGGTTCATTAAGAAATGCTTGTGTGATTTGAACCTTTTGTTGATTTCCTTTTGATAAGGTTTCAAGTTTATTATTTAGATAAATGTCTACACCAAATTTCTTGGACCAATATTCAATTGATTCTTGGGCATGTTGACGTGTTGCTCCTCGAAGCATCGCAAAATACAATAATTGATCTTTTACGAGTGTCTTTGAATACATACCGCGTTCTTCTGGTAAATAACCTATTTTATAATCGCCAGGTTTAAATGGCTTATCATCCATCGTGATGGTCCCATCACTTGCTGCAAAAACATCCATTAAAATTCTTAATGAAGTTGTTTTCCCAGCTCCGTTTCGACCAAGATAGCCAAAAATTTGACCTGACTTGACTGTAAATGAAATATCTTTAAGTACATGTTTTTCCCCAAAGTACTTATTTACTTTATGAAAAGTTAGTTTCATTGTTTCCCCTCGTTTCTTGTGACACTATATTAGTAATGTAACACACTCTGTTAGAAATGCAAGGCTTTTATAAAAAAAGAGCCCGTTTCGATTTGGACTCTTGTACTTATTTTTTTGATCGTGGTTGTTTCTTTTGTTTTTTTACATGTGCTTGGGGCATTGGAGACTGCGCCGGTTTTAACGTATAGAAAAACGTTGAACCTTCCCCAACCTCAGACGTTACCCAATATTTAGAACCTGTTGCTTCACAAATTGCGCGTACAATTGATAAACCAAGACCCGAACTACCTCCGGTTCGTTGATAATTTTTATCAATCTTATAGTACCGATCCCAGACATGATTAATGACATCTGCACCAATTCCTGGTCCATGATCGCTCACTGAAACGATGACTTCTTTTGGGTCAACATGGGCGTGAATTTCAATAATTCGATCATCACCAACATATTTGGTTGCATTATTGATGTAATTATAAAGCACTTGCCCCATTTTAATTTCATCCGCAATCACTTCCAATGTTGGATCCACATCAATTATAAAATTAATATCTAATCCTTGGAATAAGTTGACACTTCCGAGAACTTGATCATACAGCTTAAAGGTTGTTTCTTTTATATCGAATACTTGTGATTCATATTTAGATAGCGTGAGCATATCATTAACTAAACGTTCTAAGTGATTTACCTCATCCACGATAACACTCAGATGTTTTTCACGCATTTCAGGATCGTCTCCCGAAATATCTTGAATCATCTCAGCATATGCTTTAATCATTGTTAGTGGTGTCTTAATATCGTGGCTCACATTCGCAACAAGATCACGACGAAGTTCGTCGGTCTTGCGGAATTCATGCGTAGCAAAGTTTAATGTTTTGGAAAGTTCTTTTACTTCACTGTATTCATCTTCATTAAATTTAACACTTAGGTCCCCATGCGCCAATTTACGCGCATTTTCAGTTATTTGAACGAGCGGTCGCGATAACCGTCGCGACAAGATAAACGTCACGATCGTTGCAAACGAGAAGACCATGAGCGCAACCAATCCAAATTGACGTTTAAGAACAAATATCGTCGAATCTAACAACTCGATGGGCGTATTGATGAAAATATAGAAATCATTGTCTTGAATCTTGGCATTTTTACCATAAAAGTACATGCCTTGTTCAAAAATTTCACTATCGAAGCGAATTGAAAAGTCATGGGATTGTGAATTCTGAGTCATCTTCATATATTCTTGGACTGCATCTGACGAGAGATTTGAGATATGACAGTTTGTCCCAACTGCATCCGCATTGATAATTCGTATTCCGCGTTCATTGTAAACGACAGCACACATGTTTTCTTTCGCTAACATCTGCGTCATTGCTTTTTCGGAATTATAGAAATCTTCACGCATTAAAAGACGTTCAATTTCAAGAACGTTCTTTTGAATGGTCTGCGCACGGTTTCGCTCATAATAGGGTCCAATAAA
This sequence comes from Erysipelothrix aquatica, assembly GCF_009828825.1. GTDB lineage: Bacteria > Bacillota_I > Bacilli_A > Erysipelotrichales > Erysipelotrichaceae > Erysipelothrix > Erysipelothrix aquatica_A. Next base: position 364,501 of record NZ_WTTA01000001.1, read on the forward strand.
TGAAATCTGGAGCATCCACAAAAATAAAAGCATAAGTCCAGTTAGTACTAAAAAGTACAACCAGACTCGAAATGCCATATTTTTAGTTGATGACTTCAAATTTATAACCTGTTCCGCGTACTGTCACAATATAATCTCTGTAAACACCAAGGTTCTGGCGTAACATTTTAATGTGGGTATCAACGGTACGATAATCACCATAATAATTATAGTTCCATACTTTATCTAATAGTACATCTCTAGATAAGGCTTGATCCTTGTGTTGAATGAGAAACACAAGTAAGTCGAATTCCTTAGGTGTAACATTGATACGTTCACCATCCACCGTCAAATTACGGCCCGTAATATCAACTTCAAGTCCGCCAAAAGTATAGACAGAGTGTTTCATTCCTTTTGATCGTTCTGCTACGGCTTTAATGCGTGCCATGAGCTCACGAGGTGAAAATGGTTTCGTTACATAGTCGTCAATTCCAAGCTCAAATCCAAGAAGTTTATCAAACTCTTCTTGGCGTGCTGAAAGCATGATGATTGGTACATCTTTTATTTTTTTAATTTCTCGGCATGCGGTAAACCCATCAAGATTAGGCATCATGATGTCCAAAACAACAACATCATAATCTTCTTCTTTTACTTTATCGATGGCTTCTTGACCATCGGATGCTTCATCCGCAATCAAACCAGATGCTTTTGCATATTCTTTTGCTACTTCGCGAATTTTGACTTCATCGTCAACAATTAAAAATTTAATCATCTGTATCACCTCTTAGTTGTAGTTATATCATACACGAAACGGGTACTAGTTTTCAAACGTAAACATATCTTGAACAATAATTGAATCTGTTTCTTTTACCTGAACTTTGATGAGAACAACCGCTCCAACTTTAAGCTGGTCTTTAATTTTTTCATAGACATTATTGAACACAACAACATCTTTATTATCAGTGTCATCGCTAATTTGGAGGAACGCCATCATTTTGCCGTTCTTTGCGCGATGCTGTTTGACTGCTTCGATCATGCCAATCACACGATAGTATTCGTAACGTGGCTCGAGTTGAACAAGCGAATCCGTGCCATGTTTGACTTTCAAGGATTTCGTTGGATGGTCTGAAAAGTAAAAGCCTAATAAATCATGCTCATACGCCAAAGTCGCACGAACATTCTCATTAACCTGCGTAAATATGGGTTCGCTAATTAGTGAAAAGTTGAGTTGTTTTCGCCCGTCTTTTTCGACTTTAATAATATTGGCATAGCGAATGGCTTCTTCTAATGATGCGAGCATGGACTCACGATTCGCACCAAAGTAATCCATCGCACCCGCTTTAATCAACATCTCAAAATGACTTTTTTTAACCCCAACAAGATTTAATCGGCTCACCGCATCATAAAATGATTTGTACGATCCATTCTCTGAACGTTCCGCTTCAATCTCTGCTGCAATTGTTCCACTGATTCCCTTAATGATAGTGAATGGCATGCGAATTTTAACACCATCTAATGTGTAAACACTATGGCTATGATCTAAATTGACACTCAATAAACTCACATTGCGACGACGACATTCGTCAATATATTGTCGTGTCTTTACATCGCTTCCTAAAACACTCGAGAGGAGTTCTGTATAAAAGAGATGTGGGTAGTTTGCTTTGAGATATGAGAGTTGATAAGCAATCAAACCATACGCAACAGAGTGCGATTTATTGAACCCGTAATTTGCGAATTTTTCTATTAAATCATAAATTTCATTTGCAAGTTCGCGATCATGTCCTTCACGAAGACATCCGTTAATAAAATCTTCCCGAAGTGCATTGAGTTCAGCTGCGTTTTTCTTACCCATCGCTTTTCGTAAGATATCCGCTTTTCCAAGTGTGAAACCTGCCATTATCTGCGCAACCTGCATAATTTGTTCTTGATAGATCAAAATTCCATAGGTAGATTCAGTAATTTCACGTAATTTCGGGTGTAAATATTTAACACTTGACGGGTCATTTCGAGACGCAAGGTACAGTGGAATGTTTTCCATAGGTCCTGGACGATATAACGCGATTGTATCAACAATGTCCATAAACTTGCTTGGCTTTAGTTTTTTAAGCAATGCTTTCATTCCATCCGATTCTAATTGAAATACTCCAACAGTTTCGGCAATCGAAAGCAGTTGGTAGGTTTTTGCATCATCCATTGGAATTTTCATTATGTTAAATGCGGTCGTTTCATTAATTTTACGTGCGATGTTGTCGATGATTGTTAGGTTTCTTAGCCCCAAAAAGTCTATTTTGATAAGCCCGATAGCTTCTAAGTACGTCATATCATACTGTGTTACATGCGTCTCTTCATCAAACGCGAGCAGTGGCACAACATCGTCAAGTGGCTTGCGCGACATAACCACCCCAGCTGCATGCTGTGAAGCATGTCGCAGTAAACCCTCTACTTTTAAAGCAATTGTAAAAACACGCATAAGGTGTTTATCGCTATTGAGAAAGGTTCTAAATTTCGGAACGTTGTCATAATTTTCTTGAAGCGTACTTGCACTAATTAACTTTGCACCCGTATCTACAGTGCGAATTGGAATTTGCAACACTCGACCAACATCACGGAACGCTTGACGCGCTCGTAATGTCCCAAATGTTACAATGTTCGCAACATGGTTGTGGCCATATTTTTCTTGGACATACTGAATTACAAGATGACGCTTGTCATCTGGAAAGTCGATATCAATATCGGGCATCGAGATTCTTTCGGGATTCAAGAATCGTTCAAAGAGTAAACCATATTCAATCGGATCAACTTCGGTAATTCCTAATGCATAAGCAACCAAAGATCCTGCAGAACTCCCGCGACCCGGACCAACATAAATACCTTCTTTTTTTGCGTATCGGATGATATCGTAAACAATTAGAAAATAATCAGTGAAGTTCATACCATTTATGACCGATAATTCGTACTCGAGACGATCTGCATAAACTTTGTTCACTGGTTGCTTAATACGGCGACTTAAACCAAAAGCAGCAAGTTTTGATAAGTACACATCGTTTCGAACAGCTTGACCTGTCTCAAAATGGGGTAATGATGTTTTAATACTAAAAACATCGACGGTGCACATATCCGCTATTTTTTGTGTATTTTCCAAACAACGTGTATCGTACATCGATGCCATCGCTTCTTGGGAATAGAAATTACGATGGGGTGATGAAACCAACGTCTTATCTTCTAAATACGTCCCTTTACCAATCGCTTGGACAACTCTAAAGGCTTCTTCATCACCTTCAAGTTCATAGTAAACTTTAGACATAGCAACGGGCTCAATATCGCTAAAAATGGCCATATCGATAAGTTGCGAGTTTGTTTTTCGAAAGAAATTCGATTCTTGGTGTGATATCCCAATATATAGGTGCGTAAACATTTGCTTCATAACATTAAGACGGTGCTGAACCTCATCTAAATTTTGGTTCAATAATGCTTTTTCAAACGGACCACCTTCCGAATGTGCTATCACTATCAACGATTTCTCATATGCTAATATTTCTTCGAATGTAAGCACTGATTTTTGACTTAACGCGTGACTCAAATGCATCAAGCCAATATATCCGGAGTTATTTTTCGCAAGCAATGTCGATGTAAACGTCTCTTCTTCGTGCGAGAGTGTCACTTCCATTCCAAACAATGGCTTAACACCAGCTTTTTCGGCTGCTTTTTGAAACTCCAAAGCACCAAAAAGGACATGCGAATCTGTTAGAGCAACAGCTTGCATGTTATTTTCTTTAGCATTTTTGACGATTGTTTCCACTGACATCAATCCTGCCAGTAACGAATACGAACTCCGAACGTTTAAATGTATCATGGGTCACCTCATTGCCTTTATTATAGCGTATGTTTGAAAAGAAAAGAACGTATATACGTTCTTTTTATCCTTCATAACCATTCGGGTTGTTACTTTGCCAACGCCATGTATCTTCGCACATTGTGTTGATGTCACGGGTTGCTTCCCATCCGAGTTCTATTTTTGCTTTATGAGCGTCTGCATAGCATGTTGCAATGTCTCCAGGGCGTCTTGGTTCGATTGTATACGGTACTGCTTGACCTGACGCCTTTTCAAACGCCTTTACAACATCTAACACAGAATAGCCATTCCCAGTCCCTAAGTTGTAGACAACATAGCCCTGACGGTCACGAATTGGCTTAAGTGCGGCCACATGACCTGTCGCTAAGTCAGCAACGTGGATGTAATCACGAACACCAGTTCCATCTGGCGTATCATAATCATCACCAAAAACTGATAATTTTTCACGCTTACCGACAGCAACTTGAGCGATGTAAGGAACCAAATTATTTGGGATTCCTGCAGGATCTTCACCAATTGTACCCGACGCATGTGCTCCTATTGGATTAAAGTAACGCAGAATTACGACATTCCACTCTGGATCTGAATTTTGGAGGTCCTTGAGAATATCTTCTGTCATCAATTTAGTTGCACCGTATGGATTCGTCGTCGACAATTCAAAGTCTTCTAAGATTGGATTTGTTTTTGGCGATCCATATACTGTTGCTGATGAGCTGAAGATAATGTTTTTGACATCATGGTCACGCATCACTTCAAGCAATGTCAAAGTACCCGAGATATTGTTTTTGTAGTATTCGAGAGGTTTAGAAACCGATTCGCCAACTGCTTTGAATGCAGCAAAATGAATTACAGCATCTACTTGTTCAGCATCAAACACAGCACTAAGGGCCGCTTTATCAGTGATATTCACTTTATACATTCCCGGTCTATGACCTGTGATAGCCTCGATACGATCTAAAACAATGGGACTCGCATTAGAATAGTCATCAACAATTACAACTTCATGACCTTGTTCTATCAATTCTATTGTTGTGTGGCTTCCAATATATCCAGCACCACCTGTTACTAAAATTCTCATGTCTTTAACTGCTCCTTATCTGTATTTGTTAACAACAGCATGCATCACATCCCATTGTGCTTCCATATCTTGAATCAGTTTCATTTGTGTTCGTGAGCGTACAAGATTGTGGGTATCGTAATCTGTTTTAAAATAATTATCGCCATCAATGTAATCCGTCAAGAAACGCATGCCACATTCTAATGTCATCATTTTAGCACCGACTGCAAACTGATCCAACTCAACATCCGTAAATGATCCATTACCACCTTCGATGAACCCTTTCGTAAATGCTTCATAGTACTCAATACTAAAGTTTACTTTATTCAGATCTTGTTCATCTTCAAGAGCTGTACTGGCTCCAAAGCGAATGGCATCCCCAAAGTCATCAACTGCAAATCCTGGCATGACGGTATCCAGATCAACAACACATAACGCTTGTTTTGTCACATTATCAATCATGACGTTATTTAGCTTTGTGTCATTGTGCGTCACTTTAAGGGGCATTTCTCTTTTTCATGCAAATCCCATAGGATGTTCATGAAATCAGCTCGCTCTTTATAGAAATTAATATCTTCTTGAACTGCTGCGGCACGACTATGCGGATCACGTGCAATTGTCTTTTCAAAAGTTATGTAGCGTGACGGTGTATGATGGAATTTTTCAATTGTATAGTGCAATGTTTCAACCGGAAATTCTGAGAGTTGATATTGAAATTTACCAAATGCAACGCCGCTTTGATAGAAGACTTCAGGATCTTCGACCAAGTTAAAAGATGTAGCATTGGAGATATATTGGTAAGCACGCCAATAGTTTCCTTTTGGATCTTGCGTATATAACGCCCCAGCTTGTGTGCGGATAATTTCAAGAACTTCACGTTCGGGATTTCCGCCTTCTTCAATGACAATTTGCTTGATATACTGCGTCACACGTTCGACATTTTCCATCAATCCAACTGGATTGGTAAAGATTTGATGATTGATGCGCTGAATAACATATTGATTCGTATCAAAGTCAACAAGATACGTGTCATTAATATGACCATCGCCAACTGGCTTATGGTTTTTATATTCCCCATTGAATTTAAACTCGTTTATTACAGTTAACATAATGCCTCCAATAATTTACTTATACTATATAGTATACACCTTTGCCCTTTCGTTTTAAATAAGATAAAGGGCTTTCATTGCGCCACAAACATTCGCAATGTTGGGATTTTTTTAAACGAACAAGAATACACAATCAACGATCAGCACCCCTCATCAAAAGAAAAGACCACAAAAATGGTCTTTTATCCCAATCCAACATCCAACAGCATCATAATGGTGAACCCAATCATACATCCTATGGTTGCGATGTCAGAACGCATATTGTCGTTACCGATATGGGCTTCTGGTATTAACTCTTCCACAACGACGTAAATCATTGCTCCTGCCGCAAATGATAAGGCAAACGGTAATAAGGGTTGCATCACAGTTACCGCGTATGCACCGATCATCCCTGCGAACGGCTCAACAATTCCACTTGCTTGTCCATACATAAATGCTTTGCTCCGTGACATCCCCTCGCGACGCAAAGGAATTGAAACTGCAGCCCCTTCAGGAAAGTTTTGAAGACCAATACCAATCGCAAGCGCAATCGCACCAGCGATCGTTGCACTTGGCATCCCTTGAGCGGCAGCACCAAAAGCAACCCCTACGGCGAGCCCTTCAGGAATATTATGAAGTGTAATCGCCATCACAAGTAAAACAGAACGTTGCCAATGTGTTTTGATTCCTTCAGCTTCGTCAGTTGGCTGACCTAAATGAAGGTGGGGTAAAATCTTATCTGCAAGAAATAAAAATGCTCCTCCCGATAAGAAACCTCCCGCAACAATGAGCAAGACATTTTGATCAATAGCTTCAGCCATATCAATAGCTGGTGCTAATAATGACCAAAAGCTTGCGGCAATCATAACCCCCGCCGCAAACCCTAACATTCCGTTGAGAACCCCTTTATGAATTCGTTTGAAAAAGAAGACAGTGGCAGCACCTAATGCTGTAACACCCCATGTGAAGAGTGTCGCAAGAAGTGCTTGAATTACAGGTTGTTGTTCCAAAAACCAATTCATCATAATCTTTCCCTTCTATAGTGTGAAAAAGCAGTTGCCCTTAGGCAACTGTTCTTTTTCTTATTCTCCAATACTTCGTTTAGCAAGTATTTCAATGATTTCAGATACATTTTCTTTCGTCAGTTTGCTGACGCCAGATGCCAATCGGTGACCACCGCCTCCGAATTGTTGTGCAATATCATTAATTGTGTACTCGCGTGAGCGAATTGAACCTTCATATGAACCATCTTCATCTTGAGTAAAGATTGCCCAAATACCAAATTCTTGAACACCTGACATTACATTGACAAATCCTTTAATTTGCTTACTTGTCGAACCTACTTCAGCAATACGTTCAGAATCCATGACAATGAAAGAATGTGCTTCTTTGACTTCTACAAACTGTGCAATCTTATTTTTAAGTTCAAAGACTGCGCGAGGTTGTGTAAAGAGATCTTGATTCAATTTTGAAATATTTGCACCTTGTTCAATTAAAAAGGATGCTGATGCAAGCGTTTTTCCAGATGTCGCTTCCGTTGAAAAACGAATTGTATCTGTTAAAATTCCACTTAATAGTGTATTCGCAATGTCTTCAGTGAATGACTTGTCAAAACCACGAAGAATATCTGTTACGATTTCACACGCACTTCCACGTGATGTATCTACCATCTGTAAGTCACCGTATGGATCAACTTCTGGATGGTGATCAATCTTAACAAGTTGTTTACCTAACGTGTAGCGCTCATCGTCAATGCGTGGACGGTTTGCGGTGTCAATTACTACTGACAGAAATTCGCCCGATAATTCAACGTCATCCATCATTGGATAAATTGAGTAATGATGGTCATTTGACCCTAAAAGATGAACGGTCTTATTAGGATAATTATGCTTCACCCATTTTGCAAATCCAACCTGTGATCCCAAAGCATCACCATCTGGATTTACATGACGAAAGACAGCAATTGTATCATAGGCTTCAATGAGTTGAAGCAGTTCTTGACTACCCTTCATTGTGAATGCGGAATGCATCTTGTGCAATCATCAATTCTTCATTTGTTGGCACAACCCATACCGCAACTTTTGATGCATCTGTACTTAAACGAACTTCGTCGCCATGTGTTGCATCATTAAGTGCTGAATCGTACTCAATACCGAGTCCTTCTTTAATAACATCAAGAACTGCAGCACGTGTACCGTTGTCGTTTTCACCTAAACCAGCTGTGAACGCAATTACGTCAACACCGCCCATTTGAAGCGCATATGCACCAACATACTCAAGTACACGTTGTGCATACATTTTGCGTGTTAAGATTGCACGCTCGTGACCTGCTTCAATTGCATTTTCGATATCACGTGCATCGCTGGAAATTCCACTGATTCCAGCCATTCCTGATTTTTTGTTGAAGATATTTAAGACTTCTTCTGCTGAAATGTTTTCTTTTCTCATAAGATATGTCACGATTGCTGGATCCAAATCACCAGTACGTGTTCCCATGATAAGACCTGCTAATGGTGTGAATCCCATTGATGTGTTTACACAAATACCGTCTTTTACAGCACTTACAGAAGCACCGTTTCCTAAGTGAAGTGTAATAACACGTAATCCTTGTTCATCACGACCCATAAGTTCTGCAGTACGTTTTGAAACATAGTCATGAGAAACACCGTGTGCACCATAACGACGCACTTTATGGTCTGTATAGTAGTCATATGGTAAAGCATACATAAATACTTCTTCAGGCATTGTTTGGTGGAATGCTGTATCAAATGCAAAGATATGTGTTGCATTTGGTAATTCTTTACTAAATGCACGGTATCCGATTAGGTTTGCAGGGTTATGTAATGGCGCTAAATCTGCTAACTCTTCAACTTTAGAAATTGAATATTCGTCACAGATTACTGATTCTTGGAAGTACTCTCCCCCGTGAACAACACGGTGTCCAGCTGCTTCAATTTCTGATAAATCAGCAACAATTTTTTTCTCAACAAGACCACTTAAGACTAAGTCAGCTGCAAGTTGATGATCTGGAATATCCATTGTAACAGTTTCTTTTTTTCCATCATATTTGAATGTTAAGATTGAATCATTTAATCCAATACGCTCAACGATTCCGTTTACTAAAATTGTAGCTTCTGGCATTTCCAATAATTGAAATTTTAATGAACTACTTCCGGCATTTACTGCTAATACTTTACTCATAATTTCCTCCCTTTGATAAATGTATCGAGTATGGCATTGACGTCATTGTTTTCTAGAGCATAGAGTTTATCAAATAGCGTCTGATAATCATTTGCTACACCGAGTTTTTCTTCGTACTCGATCAATAACTTTGAAGTTCGATTTAGATTATCGAACACGGCTGCACGACTAATTCCGAGAATATCGGCAATCTCTTGATATGATAAATCATCTTGATAATAATATCGAAAGACTTCCTGTTGACGTTGTGTCAGTAGTTTCTCATAATAATCGAACAGCTTATTTAAAAATACTGTTTTTTCAATATTCATCAGGCATTGTCACTCACAAGGTTATAGAGGTATGCTTCAATATCAAATGGGCGTAAATCTTCCATTTTTTCACCCAATCCAATATGACTTACTTTGATACCCAGTTCATCCTTTATACTTAGGAGAACACCACCTTTTGGTGAACCATCGAGTTTTGTAACAATTAATGAATCAATTGGCGTAACTTCGGTGAAGGTTTTCGCTTGTAGAAGGCCGTTTTGACCTGTATTTCCATCGATTACAAGATATGTATGATCGATTGCTCCAACTTCACGTTCCAAAACACGTTTCATTTTGTCGAGCTCTTTCATTAAGTTGACTTTATTTTGAAGACGGCCTGCGCTATCGCAGATCATAACATCATACGCTTCTGCTTTCGCATGACGCGCTGCATCAACATAAACCGACGCAGCATCACGACCTTCATCGCCCCCAATAAAATCGACACCGATTTCATCTGCCCAAACTTTTAATTGATTACTACCGGCTGCTCTGAAGGTATCGCCTCCAACGAGGAGAACCCGTTTCCCTTCAGATTTATAGTAGTGTGCAAGCTTGGCACATGTCGTCGTTTTGCCCGACCCATTAACACCAACAACTAGTATAGCATTTAAGCGACCATCTTCAAGTGCATAGGGTTCGATATTTTCACCATATTGGCGCATCATAACCCCTGCTAGGGTCTCTAAACTCTCTTCTTGCGTCATCGAAGGCTTAACTTCTTTACGAAATGCCTTGATTATTTTTTGTGCACTTTTTAATGAAACGTCCGATTGGATCAAAACTGCAAGCAAATGATCATACCATGCATCGTCAAATTTTGGCTTTCCTGTAAACATTTCTTTGAGTTTTGTACCAAACGTTGCCTTTGTTGAATCTAGCCCCGTACTGTATAACTCTTTATCTTCTTTTTTAGAGAACGATTGTTTTAATTTGTCAAAAAATCCCATTATGCTTTCGCCTCCTTCATTTCTACTGCTTCTTCAAGTCGGACACGTAACATTGACGAAACACCTTTTGTAGGCATCGTCACACCATATAAGACATCAGCTTGCGCCATAGTTCCTGGGCGGTGTGTTATTACGATAAATTGTGTATCATCGCTAAATTTTCGTATATAGTTTGCAAAACGTTCAACGTTCGCGGAATCAAGTGCTGCTTCGACTTCATCAAAGATACAAAGAGGCACATGGCGTGCTTTGAGTATTGCAAATAGAACTGAAATTGCAATCAGTGATTTCTCACCACCAGAAAATAGTCGAATATTCTGCACTGATTTCCCTGGAGGCTGTACATCAATATCAACCCCCGTATTAAGCAAGTCATTTTCATCTTCAAGAATTAAGCGAGCCCGTCCTCCACCAAATAGGGCACTAAAGACCGCTGGAAGCTCCTCGTTAATTTTATCAAACATTTCTTTGAATTGCTTGACCATGATTGTATCCATTTCCTCGATGACAGCAAGTAACTTGTCGCGAGCACCATGAAGTTCTTCAAGCTGCGTCGTATAGAATTCGTAACGTTCTTTAGTTTCCGCATATTCTTCAGGTGCCTCAAGGTTCACATTCCCAAGCGCTGTAAGTTCATTACGAAGTTTAAGGACTTCATCACGACTCATTGCAGCATCTTGGTCATATACGTTTTCAAATGCATAGTCATACGTCATTTGGTATTCCGATGATAATCGCTCTAATCCTGTTTCCAAACGTGTATTGTTTTTAGTAATATCCAATGCTAATTGATGACGTTTTTGTGTGAGACCATTTAAATCTTGACGATACTGGCGTAACAGAATTTCTTTTCGTTGAATTTCAGTACTAATGCCTTGGCGCTGTTCCCGCATCAATGCAATGTTAGTGGTAAGTTCGTCACGTTCCATGTAAGCTTTGTTGAGTTGTGCGACAATATCATCGCCTTCCCCTTCAGGAACTTCTGTGACATCATCAGGATTTAAATCTTCATACTCTTGTTTTAATCGTTCATATTTGGATCGTTTAACATCTAAGAGTGGCTCTAATTGAGCTAGCGAAATACGGCGTTGCATTAGGATATCGCTTTCGTTTTTATGCGTTGTCGTTAATGCGTGCATCGCATTTTCACTTAAGATAAGTTTTTCTTTATCTTGAATAATTTCTTGTTCAAGATTTTCTTTATCTTTTTTTAGGGTCATAACAGAAGTGTTGTTATTGCGGTTTTTACCACCCGTCATCGTTCCACCACGGTGAATCACATCACCGTCCATAGTTACGATTTTATAGTTGTGGTTCAACATTTTTGCGATTCGGTTAGCTGCTTCGATCGTATTCACGACGAGCACATTTCCAAGCAAACTGTCACGTAACTGATCATAAACCGCATCATTAGTTACAAATTCGCTAGCCACGCCTGCATAGCCGTCAACGTGTGATGCAACCGTAATTGCATCCTCTGAAACACTGCGAGGCTTCGCAACGGTTAACGGAATAAATGTTGCACGACCAGCATTGTTCTTTTTCAAGAAGTTAATTGCATTAACAGCTGCCTTGTCATCATTCGTTACGAGGTGCATCATGGAACCTGCTAACGCAGTCGTAATTGCAATTTCATAATTTTCAGTTGCAGTAAATACATTACCAACGACATCATGAATACCAAATAGCGAACTCTTGTTATTCATAATTGCTTGAACACCATGATTTGACTCATAAGGTCGTTCCAATCGCGAATTTACAATGTTAAGTCGGTTTTCTAACTGTTGAATTGCTGTCGTAAGTCGAGCGACATCTTGTTGTTGATCTGCAAGTTTACGATTTCGTTCATAGCTGTTTTCAACCAACATTTCAACTTCTGCACTCAATTCTTGATGGCGTGCTTTACGATCATCGTATTCAAGTTTTGCATCGTTGAGTTGTGCTCGCATTTCTTTTGCTTTTTCTTGGGCATTTCCAACTTCCAGCGTATATTTACGACGCTCTTCAATTTCGACTTTTCGCGTTTCCAAGAGACCGATTTCGCGAATCGCTGCCATCATGTTTTCTTGTGCTTTTGAAACATCACGATCCAATTCATGGAGTGCTTGGCGTTTGGATTCTAATTCGTGTTCGTAAACCCCTTCAGATGTCTCGAGTGAAGCAAGTTCAGCATCAATTTTAAATAAATTTTGTTTGATAACTTCGTTAGCTTCCGTGAATTCTTGAATTTCTTTAACCAATACCGAAACTTCTACTGCTTGTAGGAGTTCTTTTTTATCGCGATATTGTTCTGCTTTTTTAGCTGCACGTTTTAGTGAATTCACTTGTCGTTCAACTTCATCAACAATGTCTTGCATCCGCTCCATGTTTTCACGTGTTCGCTCCAACTTGTTGATGGATTCAATTTTTCGTTTCTTATATTTCGAAACACCTGCCGCCTCTTCGAATATCATACGACGTTCTTGTGGTTTGGCTTCTGCAAAGTACGAAATTGTTCCTTGTGAGATAATGGACAGTGAATCTCGTCCTAACCCAGTATCCATGACCAAATCATGAATGTCACGAAGACGCACAGCTGTCTTATTAATCAGATACTCTGATTCACGCGTATCACGGTATAGGCGTCGTGTGACTTCAACTTCTTCATAATCACTGTTTAATGGTTTTGAACCATTATCAAACACAAGCGTTACTTCAGCTAAATTTACTTTTTTCCGGTTCTCAGAACCGTTAAAAATAACGTCTGTCATACTTGACCCACGCATCGATTTTACTGATTGTTCACCTAATACCCATCGTATCGCATCACTAATGTTACTTTTACCGCAACCATTAGGACCAACCACACCCGTTACAGGATCCTCGAAATTTATGACTACTTTATCTGCAAAGGATTTAAATCCTTGCATTTCAATTTTCTTGAGGAACATAGTTACCCCCATTCTTATCTTGTCTATTATAGCGTAATTTGACAATAAACAAAAGGTTATGAAAGTCGAAATTTGCTTTCTTCTGTGAAGCGTGGTAAAGTAAATTCGTGAGTGAGGAGACATTATGGCTAAAAAAATAATACTCGTTGCATTTACAGCGTTTGCTATAGTTGCGATATTCATTGGACTTTATAACCAATTTAGTAGTCAAACAGTAGCGATGACGCGTACTGTAGACACAGTTGATTCTGTAATTTCTACATCTATTTCAATCGATGACATTTCAAAATATTCAAAAGAAAACCCTGGTAATCACGTGTTTTTAATTCGTGATGGTAAATCCGATTCCGATTATGTAATTAATTCTATTCTGACACCACTTGCTAAAGAACAAGAGAAACGTCCAACACCGGAAATTGTTTCAATTGATATTAGTAGTGCTGAGAATATGACCGGAACCCGTCTTAAGAATTTATTTGGTGTCGATTCGTATCCAGCGTTTGTTTATGCAAACTTTGATACAACAAAAAATCAACTTAACGTAGAATCAAGCATTTCGTTTAATTCTAAAAAACCAATGACTGTAGATGAATTAAGAACATGGTTCTTCAACAACAAACTTTGGACTGGCTTATATAAATCATAAGCAAGTTTATTTATTGAAAAAAGGTACCCTCTTAGAAGGTACCTTTTTTCGTTATGCTTTGACTTTACGTCTTTTTGTTGTAAGTACAAGAAGCATGACACCATCAGCAAGTATAATATACCCAGTTTGATGCGATGTAACAGCTGTTGGAGGAAGGACTAATTTATCCTGTTTCCAGATAGCAAATACTTTCCCGTTAGCATGCATGGAAACTTCTTGACCTATTGTAAAGGCTGTACCCTGACCATCCGCTAGCGTATTCCAATCGACAAATGTATAGCCTTTACGCGTCATCGTTGGACTCGAAATTTTAGCAACATCACCATCCAAATACTGTTTTGTACCAACTGGCACTGATCCATCTGTATATCCATTGTCATCATACATTACACGATATGTATTCGAGATACCCTCTTTTGTCCAAATGACATAAAGTGTTACGTTGTCTGTAATCGTTATTTGATAACTTTCACGATACGTTGTTCCTGTACCGTCTTTTTGTGTATTCCAACCCATAAACATATATCCTGTTTTCAAAAGTGTTTCTGGACCTTTTACAGTAAGAAGTGCTTGGCTTTCGTACGCATTCACATCAACGGAATCAGATCCTGTAGTGTGGCCGCTGCCGTTTCCAATCAACGTTATTTTTACTTCAGTCCAGTTTATATTATTAGCATCCAGGGTAAAACCGACATCTGAAATTGCTACTGACATTGGCCCCGAAACAAATGTTGGTGCAAGTTTAATCGTTTGCACATTTTAAGCATTTACGATTGTTTCTTGCAACGCTGCCACGGTTTGGATATGCGAGATATCATATTGCATCGCTTCAGCAGATACAGGCTATGCTGAATCCGTTACAGAGTTTACTAATTGTTCTTCATTTAATTGAGATGGTATACCATCTTATTCATCATCAATTAGATCATCTGTACTATATGCTGGATCAGTAACTTCTATAATTTCAGCATTGGTATCAGTAAGTTCATCTGTCATTTCATCGCGGATGGAGATTTCTTCTTCATTTTAGTAGAAATTGTCGTTTCTTCTGTCTTATCATCCGTGTACATTTGCTCCTGACTGGTGGTTTCTGTAGATATTTGAGTTGCATCTATAGCCATCGCCAGATAGATTGAACCAAGGTATAGAAGCATTGCTAACGCAATCATAGCAATTGATTTTACACGTTTCATAATCCCCCCCCCGTTTATATATACATTATAAGTTATTTTATCCCTAACGTTTGTCATAAAGAATAATATGATGTTTCTTTCACTAATAAATAACATACGCACTCAACAGAGTTCACTTCCACCCTACCTTTTGAAATATTACCTATTATTAGTAAACATCATAAAAAAAACCTCCCGATTACCAGAAGGTTTCTAATTATAGATTTTGAACAAATAATTCGCAAATGTTTGCGGAATTTGCACTTGCAATCGGTAGGTATTCATCAAAGGATATTTCGTTTCCTTCAATAAATGTTACATCACTTAAGCTACGTAAAACAATAAACGGTGTTTTCGAACGTGCGCATACTGCTGCAATCGCAGCCGCCTCCATCTCGACACAAATCGCGTGTGGAAATGCTTGTTGGATAACATTGAATTGTGGCTGATGCTTCGTAATAAATTGATCACCAGTAACAATTAAACCTTGATGGTATGGCATTTCTAATGTTTTAAGTGTTTCTGCAGCTTTCGTCATCAGCTTTTCATCTGAATAGAAGATAAATCGAGGATCTTCATGGGTTGTAGGTCCGATATCGAGATCATGATACTGAAGCTTTTCAGCTACAACTATATCCCCAATATTTTGGCCTCTTTGTAATCCTCCAGCACTTCCGATGTTGATGACAAGTTCAGGTTTTAAAGCATGAATAAGGACTGATGCAGTATACGCTGCATTAACCTTTCCTACACCACTCAAAGCAACGGTAACTGTTTGGTCAGATAGCAACCCTTCCCATACATTAACCCCTTGCACTGTCTGCTCATGAACATTTTTCATTTTATGTGTCAGTGCCGACACTTCTTCAATCATTGCACCAATTATGAGAATCATAGTGTCTCCTTTGTTGCAACTAAGACAATTTTTTCACCTTCAGGTAGGAAACCTTTATGAATATAATCTGTGTACACAGTTACTTTATAACCGCGTTTTTCGAATCCATCAATTAAGAGTTTCGGATCAAAAACCCATTGGTAAATAGCATCAAACGTCCCGTCCAAGAAATTGATAACATGAACCAAGTGTTCTTCATTGACTTCAATTTGATATGCATAATCAAATTCATCGGTTGATCCTTCTTCATAATAATCATCCGCAAATTCATTAAGTCTATGAGGATGATGACAATCTACGATTAAATGGTTTGAAGTGTTAGTCATTGTTTCAATAAATCGTTCGAGATCTTCCGGTGTTAGAATATAGTTGGTACTATCGCCAATACAGAAAGCTGTGTCGAAGGGTGTTTCAGGCGTGTAATCAAGGAAATCACCAACTGTGGTGACGTCTTTTAACTCTGGATATTTTTGGTGAGCAATTTCAATCATCTCAGGATCTATATCGACACCCACAACTTCAAAATCAGGGCTTAACATCTTCATGATATCACCAGTTCCACATGCAAACTCAATGACACGCGGTCCGACTGCATGGTTGTTTACAAAGTCGTAATAGCGTTTTGCCCCTTTTGGATCATAGAAGAGTGCATCGTAGTAGCTTTTCATTTAATAAGATCCTGATATAGTTTCTCTAAATTATAGTGAGCACGATCTTCCGTTAAGAAAATATGTGCAACCACATCATATGCATCAATGAGAATCCATGATGATTCTCGCTCACTCTCAACTGTTTTAATTTTATATCCTGCTTTTTCTATTGCATCGACAACATGGTCTGCAAGTGCCTTAATTTGGCGATGACTTGCTGCATCTGCGATGACAAAGTAGTCTACCAATGGGTTTCCATTTTCAAAATCGACAACTTTTATATCATTGGCTTTACGTTCATCTAACGTTGTCACAATTAAGTCTTTTAATTCTTTCATTTTAAACTTCCTTTCGCTTGTTCAAATTCACGTTGATACTTTCGTAACGCTTTGAATCCTTTTCGTAAATCTTGTTTTGCGAGCTCAATAAAGGGTTCACTGTCCCACAAACGACCACGCTCACACTTGTCTGCTATGTATAGAATCATCCCCACTGGATTCGTACTATGACCATCGACATGACCTTCAATTGCCTGAAGAACATGCTTGTTTTTGATGTAGTACTTCCGTGTGAGAAAGTATTTTGCAGCAAATGCATGATAAAATGCTGGATGCAACACTTCGTGCCGCGGTGCTTTTGCTTGCATGGTCATTTTTAAATCTTCTTTATCTGTCTCTTTTTTTAAATCGTGTGCATAAGCAGCTAAAGTAACTGCTTCATAATCAATGTTATGAGCACGCGCTAACTCTTGAGCTAACGCGACAACTCGAAACACATGTTCTGCCCGATAGGGTGTAAGATTTGCACGGTTTAGTGTTTGCATATACAAACTTTGTTCCGTCATGTATCGCAATATTGATGGTTTGGTAGCCATCGACTTCCCTTCGCGAATCTTCGTCGAACTGTATGGAAAGACGCTACCAGAGATTATTGGATAATCGGTTGTTAGATGTTCGGTTCCTCGATTGTATACAATAAATTGCACACTGTCTTTAAGCACGTCAATTTGTTTCCATTCATGCATTCTTGGAAGTTGGTCTGAACCAATCAACCAATCAAACGTATAATTAGGGTACTGTTTTTTTAACTCATTGACAGTATCAATCGAATATGAAGGTTCTGGCAACATCGATTCGACAGAATTTACGGACATTTTTTTATGCCCAAAAATCATCATCTCAATCATATGTTTCCTATCGTCAAACGATGTACTGTCAGTTTTAAACGGACTTCGTTTCGTTGGAATAAACCATAACTCATCGGCATTACGTGATGCAAGAGCAGCTTTGGCTATCTCAAGATGGCCATAGTGGATGGGATCAAAGCTCCCTCCAAATAAAATGACATGTCTCAAACTTTAATACGGCCTTTTACGCTATAGCGGTAGAAGACAACAACACGTCCTACTTTGCTGACAGTTGTTGCACCAAAACGATCTTCAATTTCTTCGATGAGTGCTTCTTTGGTAATGTCTGAGTTTTTTTGAATCGATACCTTAACAAGGTTGTGTGCAAGTAATGCCGATTCAAAACTTTCGAGAAGTGTTGGCGTCATACCATTCTTCCCTACGGATACGATTGCGTTTTCGTTGTGTGATAAACGACGTAATTCTTTTAATTGATCTTTGTTTAACATTAAATCATTGCCTTTCTGATTGTGATTACAGCTGACTTGTCAAAGTATGTTTCAACAGCCACTGTTTCGCCTTGAATGCTTATGAAGCCAAGGTCATAGATTTCCATATCAATTTTGTCCTCAAGCTGTGGCCAGTTACGAAGACGATATTCTGGATTTTCAATCATGAACTCGTGTTCGAGGGCTAAGTTTGCATCCAAACGTTCTGGTTTAATTCGTTTTAAGGTTAGTGGTAAATAAGAAATGATGTTGACGGTTGTCTTTGGCGTAATTGTAATTGCTCCCAAATTACCAAATAAAATCGTTTGCTTTTCATATATTTGGAAAACTGTTGGTTTAATAGTTTTTTGCGGGGACAATGACACTAGTGTATCATCAGAGATTTTATCAACAAGTTCTGTCTCATTACTTAATCCTGGTGTATCAATAACATCTCCAAGCCCTGTTTCAATTCGAACAACATCTGCGGTTGTAGATGCAACAGGAGATACCGATAAGTTCTGATTTCCAAGTAGTGCGTTAAGAAGTGATGATTTACCTGCATTCACACAACCCACAAAAGCCGTTTCATCGTTTTCGATATATGGCAGCAGCGGTTCAAGTGTTTCACGTTTAAGTGCAGAAACATAGACTATTTCCATTACTGAAACTGGTTCATCACGGAGTGCACGCATAATTGCATGCTCAATTTTAGTATTTGATACTGATTTTGGTAGCAAATCGCGTTTATTCACGACAAGCACGACTTTTTTACCACGGAGTGAGCGCAATAATCCTGTATGAATACTTTGGTTTAGGTGCATGATATCCAACACCCAAAAAATATTACCTTTGAAGCCATCGATAAACTCGAGTGTTGCTCCATCATCAACACGTGCTTTAACCCGTTTGAAATCACGGTAGTGTTTCAGCCTAAAGCATGACTGACAATAGTCGTGATCCATCGATCGCGCATAACCACGTTGATCCGCATGTGTTATCTGTAGTTCGCTCCCACAGCCCATGCATTTTTTAATTTCCATTTATATTTACCCTTTCATATATTGTGTCGACTTCGCGTAAAAAGTACGCGACATCGAAACATGATTCCAATGTTTGAAGATCCATGTAATCTAAAATTCTTTTATCCTCTAAGAGGACGTTTTTGAAATGTTCAGATGAATTGAACGCGCGCATCGAGAGTGGCTGAATAAAATCATATGCCCCTTCTCGACTCATGCCTCCTATTTCAATGAGTGTCGTCATCACACGTTGTGCGAAGATGACACCATGCGTTAGATGAATGTTCTTCATCATCACTTCTTCATAGACAACAAGATTACTAACGATACGGTTAAAGCGTACAAGCATGTAATCGAGTAACATTATTGCATCTGGGAAAATAATGCGTTCTGCACTTGAATGTGAAATATCACGTTCATGCCAAAGTGCAACATTTTCAAAAGCGGTCGTCATATAGCCTCGAATTACGCGTGCACAGCCACTCATGTTTTCGCTACCAATTGGGTTTCGTTTATGCGGCATTGCGGATGAACCCTTCTGACCCGGATTAAAATACTCTTCAGCCTCACGTACTTCAGTGCGTTGTAAGTGACGAATTTCGGTCGCCATCTTTTCGATGGATGTCGCAATAAGTGCTAGTGTTGACATGTAATAAGCGTGGCGATCACGTTGGAGCACCTGTGTCGAGATATGCGTGGATGTAATGCCGAGTTTTTCACACACATAATCTTGAACGAATGGTGGCGTATTGGCAAAGTTTCCAACTGCTCCAGATATTTTCCCTGCTTCGATATCTTTTCGAGCATGGCGAAAGCGATCAAGCTGACGATTCATCTCGTCATACCATAATGCAAACTTAAGGCCAAAACTCGTAATATCCGCATGAACACCATGGGTACGACCAATTGTTGGAACATTCTTATATTTTATTGCTTGGAGTCTTAATGACTCAAGAAGTGTCAGGATTCCTTGCTCAAGAATTTCATTCGCTTGCTTATATATGTAACCATACGCTGTGTCGACAACATCGGTACTTGTTAATCCATAATGAATCCACCGTTTTTCAACACCGAGCGACTCACTAACGGCACGTGTAAATGCAACCACATCGTGTCGTGTTTCTTGTTCAATTTCGTAAATTCGGTTGATATCAAAGCGCGCTTGTTCACGCAGTACTTTCACATCTTCACGCGGAATAACTCCCATTTCAGAAAATGCTTCCGCAGCACATAGCTCAACTTCAAGCCATGCGTTGAAACGAGCCGAATCTTCAAATAAACGTCGCATTTCAGGTCTTGAATAACGATTGATCATAAAGCCTCCTTAAAAAGAAACATCTGGCGGATATTACCACCAGATGTTGGTTGTATTTGCTTGGTTATATCACCTAACAATTATACAGAATTATATATCAAACTTCAAAGGTTCAGTATGCGTTATTTCCGCATTTTGCGGGATTGCAACAACGGGAACGTGAATTCGTGGATGCAAGATTGTGAAACCTGCTTCAGAGGTTACGTTTGAGAATGTTGCATCAACACCCATAAGTGGAACATCTTTTACTAATACAATTGTGAGATGGTCGTTATAGATGAAAATATCATCTTGGAGTTTAGCAATAACAACATCTTGGACGTAATGAGGATTACTCTTCACAGTTTTCATAATACTTGAGCCAAGTGTTGCACGATTATGAACTGGAATCTCATCTTGTTTCATACGTTTGAATTGACCGCGTTCAGACATTATCACAACTTCAGTTTCGTCATGGAAAATTCCTGCAGCTACGGCACGATCCCCTACTCGAACTTTAATTCCAATCACACCTTTAGCTCGAACACCAATTGGATTTACATCGGCCAAATCAATGCGAATTAATTGACCCAATCGCGTTACAATCATGAGATGGTCATGTTCGTAGGCAATCGAAGTATCGATGAGGACATCATCTTTACCCAGCTTCATGATGTCATAAAGTCTATTGGTACGCTTAACTTCCAAATCAGATATTGCGGTTTTCTTAATCATTCCTTGTGCACTCGTGGTTACAACAAACATGTGTGTATCAAATGATTTAAGCGTAAATGCACTAATTATCTTTTCTTCCGGATCAAGTTTCATATATTGCGTCATATGTGATCCAATATCACGCCAACGTGCTTCTTCAATTTCATGAACAAGAAGGATACCATATCGACCCTTTGTTGTCGTATAAACAAGATAGTCCGTGGTTTCAACTTCACTACTCAAGACCATACGATCGTCTTCGTTAAGTGCAAAGATTTCTTTCTGACTGGAGCCATAAGAACGAAGTGATACTCGTTTGAGATATCCATTACGTGTAAGTGTGAGCATTACTTGTTCATTTGAAATCAAACTTAAATGGTCAACTTCCAGGTTAGAAATTTCATTTTCAATAACAGAACGGCGTGGCACTTCAAATGTGTCACGAACTTCTTGGAATTCTTTAATGATGAGGCTGTTTAACATTTCTTTGTGGTTGATTACTGTCTCTAAATAATCCATTTCATTCGCAAGTTTCGCAAATTCATCACGTAATGCATTGATATCAGTTGATGATAAACGGTAGAGTTGTAGATCAACGATTGCACTTGCTTGTTCATGTGTGAAACCGAATGCTTCCATAATGTTATCGCGTGACTCACCGCGGTTATTGGAAGCACGAATAATTGCGATAATTTCATCTAATATCGATGTTGCTTTCATGAGTCCCTCGAGAATATGGATTCGTTTTTCTTTTTGTGCATAGCGGTACTTACTTCGATTCAGGACAATTTCTTGACGAAATTCTAGATACGCATCGAGAATTTCGAGTACACCACAGACTTGCGGACGTTGATCAACAATCGCAACCATATTCGCATTGTAATAAACTTGTAATTCTGTCTGTTTGTAAAAGAGATTTAGAATACTTTCTGCATCTGCATCACGTTTGCAATCAATAACAATTCGCAATCCATTACGGTCGGATTCATCACGCACATCCATGACATCTCCAAACCCTTGATTTGCTTTCGTAAAACGAAGTTCATCAATCTTTTTGACAACATTGGATTTAATAACTTCATACGGTAGTTCCGTAATTACAATTTGCTTCATGGTCTTATTTTCGACAATTTCTGTTTTTGCACGAACGACAACACGACCACGACCTTTGGTTAAGATATCACGGATACCCTCTTTTCCTTGGATGATAGCACCAGTAGGAAAATCTGGCCCTTGAATAAATGTCATGATATCATCAACGTTACTTTCAGGGTTGTGTAAACGGAAGATTGCCGCATCCATAACTTCCTTTAAGTTGAATGGTGGAATATTCGTTGCATAACCTGCAGCAATTCCTGTTGATCCATTGATCAACAAGTTTGGATAGCGAGCTGGCAATACTGACGGTTCCCATTCGGTATCATCAAAGTTCAGTACAAACGGAACAACATCTTCATCGATATTTTCTAACAACGAATGGGATATTTTACTGAGACGTGCTTCGGTATATCGCATCGCCGCCGCAGGGTCATCATCAATACTCCCATTATTCCCTTGCATATCGATCAAGGGCATATTGTATTTCCACTCCTGTGACATACGCACCATCGCATCATAAACAGAACTGTCACCATGAGGGTGATAGTTACCAATTACAAGTCCAACCGTTTTCGCAGACTTACGATATGCTTTGTCAAAATGATTTCGATCGTGATGCATCGCGTACAAAATACGACGTTGAACAGGTTTTAACCCATCTCGAACATCAGGAAGGGCGCGTTCTTGAATAATGTACTTGGAATAACGACCAAAACGTTCACCAACGATGTCTTCAATTGGCAATTGAATTATTGTATCATGCGACATTTTGTTCCTCCTCCAATGTAAACGCGACATTCTTTTCAATCCAGTCACGGCGTGGATCAACTTTATCACCCATTAGAACTGACACACGTTTGTCAGCAGCTAAAAAGTCGTCGATTTGAACTTGGATCAGTGATCGTGTTGAAGGATCCATTGTAGTTTCCCATAGTTGATCAGCGTTCATTTCACCAAGTCCTTTATAACGTTGAATTTCAATTTTGCCATATTTTTCGCGGTAGTTATCAAGTTCTTCATCACTATAGCAGTAATGGAGATTTTTTCCTGATTTTACACGATACAATGGCGGTTGAGCGATGTAAACATACCCTGCTTCAACAAGCGGGCGCATATGTCTAAAGAAGAAGGTTAACAGTAGCACCTGAATGTGCGCACCATCGGTATCCGCATCGGTCATAATGATGATTTTACGGTAGTTGCTGTCATCAACATCAAATTCTTTCCCAACACCTGCGCCAATTGTATGAATAATCGTGTTCAACTCTTCGTTTTTCAAGATATCATCAAACTTTGCTTTTTGTGTATTCAATACTTTACCACGTAATGGTAGAATTGCCTGAAACTTACTGTCACGACCTTGTTTTGCACTTCCACCAGCAGAGTCACCCTCTACAAGGAAAAGTTCATTTTTATTCTTGTTTCGTGTTTGAGCATTCGCAAGTTTCCCCGACAACAAGCGTTCGATGCGGTTTTTCTTCCCTGAACGGGCTTGTTCACGAGCTTTACGTGCTGCTTGTCGCGCATGGCTCGCTTTTTGAATCTTTTGAATAATCTTCATGGCTTCTTCATGATGTGTATCCAAATAGTATGGAAGTTGTTCGGTGATGATTGAATCAACGACGACCCGGGCAATTGGTGTCCCTAACTTCCCTTTTGTTTGTCCCTCAAATTGTAAAATATCTTCAGGAATTCCGACTGAAATAATAGTCGATAAACCTTCTCGAATGTCACCACCCTCGAAGTTCTTATCTTTTTCTTTTAGAATATTGTGTTTACGCGCATATTCATTAATAACCTTGGTAAAGCCACTACGAAAACCTGCTACGTGGGTTCCTCCGTCATGAGTGCGCACTAAGTTTACATATGAATAGGTATCTTCGTTGTATCCTTCGTTGTATTGTAATGCAATTTTCACATCAATGGACTCAGACTTTCCTGTTAAGGTAATAACTTCACTTAAGACTTCAGTATCTTCATGAATATATGCCATGAATGCATTGAGTCCATCTTCGTATTCAAAGTCACGTGTCTCATCGATACGTTCGTCGACAACGGTAAAACGAATGCCTTGTAAGAGAAACGCGCTCTCTTGAACACGCTCGCAAATGGTGTCGAAATTAAACTTACTATTTTTAAAAATTAGTGAATCCGCTTTGAAACGGACGTAACTTCCAATTGGCCCGCGTTCAGAAATTTGTTCAAGTTCTGTTGCAGCTTTACCACCATTACTAAAATTCATTTTATAAGTACCGTCTTTACGGTACACTTTGACTTCTACTTCTTCACTTAAGGCATTAACGACAGATGCTCCAACACCGTGAAGCCCTCCACTCGTTTTATAGCCTCCTTCAGCTGAAAATTTTCCACCTGCATGCAACACTGTAAAAATAACCTGAAGTGCACTAACTCCACTTTTATGGAGTTCAATCGGCATTCCACGTCCTTCATCACGTACTGAAAGTGTCATATCATCTTCAATTACTATTTTAATAGACTTACCATAACCGTTAAGCGCTTCGTCTATCGCATTATCCATAATTTCCCAAACTAAATGATGTAGACCACGTTGATCTGTAGATCCGATATACATCCCGGGACGCTTACGAACGGCTTCAAGCCCCTCAAGTATTTCAATACTTGATGCTGAATAATCTTGTTTACTCAAGTTACCCCAACTCCTTTTCAAGCGTAATTATAACACGCTTTTCAAAGAATTGAAGTTATCACTAATTCTTTTGCTTCAAAACTACCAAATAGTGTATAATTATTTGGTATTCAAACAATTTGAGGTGAACATATGAATTATTTTATTGCATCCTTGATTGGTTATCTCTTAGGGTCGATTCCATTTGCATTAGTTATTGGAAAAGTTTTCTATAAAACAGATATACGCCAACACGGATCCGGAAATCTTGGCGGGACCAATGCTGGTCGTACGTTAGGTAAAAGAGCTGGGATTTTCGTCATTATCTTCGATGTATTGAAAGCTGCAATTGCAATGGTGATTACGTATTTTATTGCACCTGATGCGATGATATTTGCGGGATTCTTTGCAACAATCGGTCATTGTTTCCCTGTTTTCGCAAATTTCAAAGGTGGTAAAGCCGTTTCAACTGCTATGGGATTTTATTTAAGTGTTTCCATATTAATAACACATAATGTGTTGTTGCACTTTGTATTACCGCTCGCAATCTTTGTCTTATTACTTTATATTACAAAGATTGTTTCGCTCTCATCAATTATTGCGGTTCCTGCTGGAGCATTGATTATTGCATTAACACAACCTGATATTCGTGTAACGTTGGCTAGCGTCATTATTTCCGTCATTGTCGTTGTTAGACATCGTGAAAATATCAAGCGTATTATGAGCCATACTGAACGAAAAATAACATGGATGTAAGCAACGATTTCGTTGCTTTTTTTGTGCTGTCGTGCTATTGTGTTAGTGTAGTCACACACTAAAAGGAGAAGTTTATGATTGCTATTCAAAATGTTTCAAAAACTTACAGCGGAGACCACAAAGCCGTTGATGATTTAACATTAACAATCCAACCAGGGGAAATTGTTGGATTTATCGGACCAAATGGTGCGGGGAAAACAACAACCATTAAGATGCTTACAGGCATTCTCGCACCGGATTCAGGGAATATCGAGATCAATGGTTACAATATCTTTAGTGATCCCATCCACGCAAAACAACAATTTGGATATGTATCTGATGATCCAAATGCTTTCTTAAAATTGAAAGGCATTGAGTACTTAAACTTTGTCGCTGATATGTACGGAGTCGATACGCAGTTACGTCAAGAACGAATTCGTCATTATTCTGAATTATTAAAAATGGAAGAAGCACTCGGAGATCGCATTGATTCGTATTCACATGGAATGCGTCAAAAGATGATGGTTATGGGTGTCTTGATTCATGATCCATACCTGTTGATTTTAGATGAACCACTTACAGGACTCGACCCTCAATCTTCATATGTTCTCAAGCAATTAATGCGTGAGCGCGCTAATCAACAAAAGTCAGTCTTCTTTTCGACACACGTCCTAGAGGTTGCAGAAAAACTATGTGATCGCATTGCAATCATTAATCATGGAAAAATCGTCTATACTGGTATCCTTGAAGACTTGAAAGCACAGTATGATGAACTTTCACTTGAAGAAATCTTCTTGGAGCTTACCAAATGATAAGTCGCATCATCACCTTGACTCGAGTGCTCCTTAAAACATCTCGCGATCAGATTATGCAATCTGGACTCAGTCAACGTAAAAAGAAGAAAAACAAGCGTATGTCCTCTGTGGGACGTAAAATCCTATTCGGAATTCTCTATCTGTATATCTTCGGAATTGTCGGATTCTTCTCATACCAACTAATTGCTGCACTCAATGCAGTCGGTCAACCTGGCCTAGCAATCCAATTATTATTTATTGGCGTATCTGTCTATCTATTACTAATGGGAATCATCTTTACACCCACTGTATTCTATTTTTCTAAAGACATAGAGCGGCTTCTCGTTATGCCGATTCGACCACTTGAGATTGTAAGTGCAAAATTAATGACAACGTTTATCCTTATGGTTGAGCAAATGGCAATGTTTACGATTCCCTTTGGAATCGCATACTTTGTAGTTGTGAATCCGGGATGGTCCTTCATTCCATTTTACATCCTTGCGAATCTCTTCTTACCACTATTACCGGTTGCATTGTCAGTCGGAATCATTATTATTCTCTTTACATTTATTCCTTTCTTTAAGAATAAAGATGTATTTACCTATATATCCATGTTCATTGGATTTGCGATGGTCTTCTTCTTTATATTCGCAATTCAAATTGCTGATCCAGAGTCATCCTTTAATATCGAGCAAATGCTCCTATCGCTACAATCTGGCGATAACGCACTTGTTAATCTCTTGAGTGGCATCTTCCCAAGTAGCGATTTCTTAGCACGAGGTATCGTGAATACATCCTTATTGTCCATTCTAATTGGAATTGTTATTTCTATCGTAAGTACGATAGCAATTATTTTCTTAACACAATTTATGTATTTTAAAGGGGCTATCGGTATTAGCGAAGGTACCGCTAAAAAACGTAAAATGTCACATTCCGAAACCTACAGTGAAAGCATTTCAAAATCACAACGTCGGGCTATACTGGAATATGATTTTAAAAATATTTTGCGAACACCAACATACATGATGAATTACTTTTTAGTCGTATTAATCATGCCTCTCTTTATGTTCCTTCCAATATTGCTCAGTGGCGGTTTAGTTGAAATGATGGGTGGTTTACCAATGGTTGCAGACTTCTTCAAACAAGTTGATAGTATGCAACTCCTCATGATTTTCTTTGTCGGAGGATTCTTAATCGCATTTTTCATGAGTGCAATGGGAACAATATCGTCCACTGCATTCTCTAGAGAAGGGCGCTCAATGCTTAGCTTCTCAGTCATGCCGATTCCGTTTGAAACACTACTTCAAGCAAAAATCTTACTTGGAACATTAACGATGGTTATCGTTCCACTTCTAATCGGGGTGGTCGGACTTATTATTGTTAGGGTCCCAGTCTTATCATTTATAGGTTATATGATTGCTGCAGTACTTGCTACTGTCTGTGAGAATACAATCGCAATGGTAACTGACGTATACGCACCGAAACTGAACTGGGAAAACGAACAACAAGCCGTTAAGAATAACTTTATGGCTGTTGTCCCAATGTTTGTTATGATGGGGCTATCGATTATTAGCGTCTTTATTATCTTAAATACTGAGCTTATTATATCCGCACCATTAATTACAGTAATGATCGTTGTCTTTGCATTTTTATGCTACAAATGGATGATTCGTTTGGGACGCACTCACTTCCCTAAAAAACTCGAAGAATTATAAGAAAAAAACTGTCAGATAACTGACAGTTTTATTTTTGGGGAGATGTCCTTGCGTTGAGCCACGCAATTGAATCCATAATTACAGTATCACCATCAGGCTCATCATAGAGGACATGATGCATGCCTTCATACAACTTCCAAGACTTGTCTTTTGACGAAATCGTATCATAAAAGTGCTTGCCGACATTTGAATGAACTGTTTTATCCAATGCACCATGCATAATAAAACATGGATAACGATAATCTTGGAGTACGTCTAGAAGATAATTAGGCGCTGCAACAAATACCGTATTAACAAATCGCATTGTGTAGTATTTTCGTTGCAATGGATTTTTGCTCGTGAAAACAAAGTTATCTTCAAGGGTTTCTTTTTTGCGCGGATCGTTCAAACTAATTGTATCACCCTTAAATTCAACCCATAGATTCGGGGCAATTTTACCACCTAAAGACGTTAAATACTTCAAATTCCCTTCGACTGCAGCAACATAACCAACTGCAGGTCCTAGAAAAAGTTGCCCACTAAGCGTATTGGGATACTGAACTCCAAACATAGCAGAAACCAACCCACCCATGCTAAACCCAAGCGTAAATAATGGTATATGTAGGTTTTCTCTTAAAGCCATGCGAACCATAACATGTAAATCATTGACATACGTCTGATAATGATCAAGATCACCCAGTTCAGAAGATGTTTTTCCATGACCACGCATATCATAACTGTACACTGAATAGTTCTCGGCATTTAGCATTTTGATATAATGTTCATAATCTCCACTATGATTTGTAAATCCGTGACACATTACAATAGTTCCGCGTGGATTTGGAACCAAGTGCTTCATATAAAATAGCGAAACATCATCTGAAACATTTAGATAGTCGAACATCACAATACCTCCGTTTTCTCTATCATATCACACACTGATTTCATTTACACACTCACAAATAAAAAGACGCCTGATGGCGTCTTTTTATTTATTGAATTTTTCTTTGATGTCTTCAACGACATCTTCTGCTTTGTCTTTTAGATTTTCAGCAGTTTTACCAGCTTTATCAGCTAGTTCATCTGCTTTTTCTTTAAGATCTTCAGCTACATCACTGGCTTTATCTTTAAGTTCGTCGGTGGTTTCGCTTGCTTGATCTTTTGTTTTTTCTAAAAGTTCTTTTGCTTTATCTACAATATTTTCCATATGTATACCCCCTTTTCATGTTTAAATTATAAGGGATTTGTTAAGAAGTCTCAAGCGTTGTGATTATTTACCACACAATTTTCATCTTAAAGTTTCGCATTATGGAAGACATTTTGAACATCTTCGACTTCATCAAGCATGTTAATGAGTTTTTCAAAATTGGCTTGATCTTCTTCATCAACCCCAACATACTCATGTGGTAAGAATGTAATTTCAAGAAGATCAAACGTCACGTCTGGTAATAATGTTTCGATTGCCTCTTTTGCTTTATGGAGGCTGGCAGTATCTACTGTTACTGTAATAGAGCCTTCTTCCAGTTCGATATCTTGAAGATCAACATCATTTTCGAGTAAGACCTCCATGATCGCTTCGTCGTTATCGTATTCAAATGAAAGAATTCCTACATGGTCATAACCATGCATAACACTACCACTTACGCCCATTTTTCCTTTGGATTTTGTGAAGCAGTTACGCACCTCACTGACAGTACGGTTATCATTGTCCGTTAAACATTCAACAATAAAGGTTGAAGCTCCAGGTCCAAATCCTTCATACGTTACAGCATGATAACTCTCTTCTGATCCACCTTTAGCTTTTTCAATAGCACGTTTAATGACATCAGCAGGAACTTGTTTTGCACGGGCTTCATCAATAATACGTTTCAAGCCAACGTTCATTTCCGGGTCAGGAACCCCTGCCTTCGCAGCCATATAAATCTCTTTTCCATAGCGTGAATAAACTTTTGTTTTAGCTGCGTTCGTTTTCGCCATGGATGCTTTTCGAACTTCAAATGCGCGTCCCATAAATTTTCCTCCTCTATTGTCTATGTTAACGAATTTCTACATTATATTTTGATACAAGTTCTTGCGTAATGGCATCCATTACTTCTTGAACTTCTTCAACCGATAAAGTACGATTCTGGCCCATTGATAATTTAAAAGCAATGGATTGCTTTTCACCAAGTTTTTCAGATGTAAACACATCAAATACATTTAATCCAACAAGGTAACGACGGGATGCCTTCTCAATAGATGCACTCAAGTCGCTAACTTTAACAGACTTCTCGCATAAAATTGCAAGATCTCGTGTAACAATTGGATATTTCGCAATGGGTGCGGCTTTAATTTGACCACGCTTTTGATTGAGAAGCAAGTCCAAATCAATCTCAACATACATAACATCTTTGAGGTCATGTTCATCTGCAAGAGTTGGATGCACCTGACCAATCACACCAAGATGTTGTCGATTCAAGGTAATTTCCGCAGATTTATAAGGATGTAAAACTGATGTATCTACAGTATCTGTATTAAAGCCGATACGTTTTTCGCTGAAGCCGAGTTTATCAAGTAACGACATCAACATTCCTTTTACGTTAAAGAAATCAATATCCACTGATGACTTTGTCCAGTTTTCACTGAACACTTTTCCTTGCCCAATTATTGCAAGTCGGTATGATGTTTTGTCTTTTGCTGTAATTGCACTATGTTCGAAATATAGACCATCAGTTACTTTATGTGCATTGTTATAAGCGACTACTTCCAGCATTGATGGGAATAATTGGGTTCGCAAATATGCACGTTTATCGCTCATTGGACTCATGAGTCCAACAGGTTCTCCAAGACTTTCGAATCCCTCAGTCATCGCTTTTTCAACTAAAGTATACGTGTTGGTTTGATACGCACCAAAACCTAACATAACTGATTCAATTAATCGAATACTTCTTTGGAATGGTGTCAAGTTACCCAACGTCAAATCCATGAGCGGTAATGTTTCTTCAAGAACATTATATCCAACAACGCGGATGACTTCTTCGATTAGGTCCACTTCAATTTCGATATCATTTCTAAATGAAGGTGCGGTACATGTAATAACACCGTCCTTAATCGTCGGCGCGAAATAGAGTCGTTCGAATACATCCATAACAACATCTTCCGTTAAATGCGTTCCAAGATAAGCATTGATACGGTCAACTGTAATGGATACTTGTTTTGGTTCGTAGGAAATAGATCCATATTGAACTGTCGCTTCAATTTCAGTTGCATCAGCGTATTCAATTAAGAGCTGAACTGCGCGGTCCATTGCCTGGTGAGCCGACAAAGGATCCATAGCTTTCGTGAAACGTGCTGAAGCGTCTGTGTTTACACCAATTCGAGTTGCAGTTTTTCGTACTGAAACATGATTAAAACGAGCAGCTTCAATCACAATTCCGCGTGAATTATCCTGAATCATTGAATTTCCAAGTCCCATGATGCCGGCGATTCCAACTGGTGTATCGCCATTCATAATAACGAGGTCACCTTTGTTCAATGTGTAGGTTTTGTCGTCAAGGGCTTCGTAACTTCCTTCAATATCATCACGGACGGATAAATCTTGATTCGCTAAGAAATCAATGTCATAGAAATGAAGTGGTTGACCTGTTTCTAACATAACAAGGTTTGAAATATCAATAACGTTATTGATTGGCTTAATGCCTGAACCAATTAGTGCTTCACGAATCCAGTCTGGAGATTGGCCTATTGTGATCTTATTGATAACTTTACCCAAGAACAATGGACTTTTCTCTGTGTATGATGTGATTTTGAGATTTGTTGGTGCACCATCAGATGCAGCATTCTCAAAAGTTGGTAATGTCAATGGACGTTTAAAGAGTGCACTCACTTCGTGTGCTATCGCAAAAATAGATAAGAAATCTGAGCGATTTGGTGTTTGTGACACATCCATAATCTCATCGTCCAAGCCCAATGCTTCTGCTGGGTTACTACCTGGTTTTGCTTCTGGTAAAACAACGATGCCTTCTTTTTGTTCGTCTGTGAGGAATTTTTCTGCAACACCTAACTCCGATAAAGAGCAAATCATTCCTTTTGATTCAACGCCCCGAATTTTAGTTTCTTTGATGGTCAAATTTTTAAGCTCTGCGCCCACTGTCGCAACAACAACGTATTGCCCCTTCGCAATATTCGAAGCACCACAGACTATTTGCTCGACATGAGTCCCTAAATCAACTTGAGTGACGTTCAAATGATCACTGTCTGGATGTGGTTCACACTCAAGAACATGACCCACTACAAGTTTTGTTCCTTGCAGTAAACTATCGACACCTTCAACTTCTAATCCAGCATTTGTTAAGGTATCTGCAATTTCTTGAGTTGTAATTCCTTTAATATCTACATATCTTCCTAATAATTTTCGACTAACTAACATAGACTCCTCCTACTCGTATCGCTTAAACTGCTCAATAAAGCGCTTATCGTTAATATAGAATGATCGAATATCTTCGATTCCATACTTGAGCATGGCAATACGTTCAACACCAGCACCAAATGCAAATCCAGTAAGGGTTTCATCGGTGTAACCAGCATCTTTCAATACTTGGGGGTGAACCATCCCAGCACCTAAAATCTCAATCCAACCAGTTTGCTTGCAGACATTGCAGCCCTTGCCATCACAAATATGACAAGATACATCAACTTCAACTGAAGGTTCAGTAAACTGAAAATATGACGGACGGAAACGAATCACACGTGACTCCCCAAACATACGCTTCGCAAACAGTGATAAAGTTCCTTTTAAGTCACTCAGTGTAATACCATGACCGACAACAAGTCCTTCAATTTGAACAAATTGGTGGGAGTGTGTCGCGTCATCATCATCACGTCGGTAAACTTTTCCAGGGCAAATTACTTTTAACGGAACATGAGGTGCATATGCTTCCAAGGTGCGTGTTTGAATGGCTGTGGTATGCGTACGAAGTAACGTATGCTCATCGATGTAGAAAGTGTCTTGCATCTCACGAGCAGGATGATCTTGAGGAATATTGGCACGTTCGAAGTTGTAGAGATCCAATTCAACCTCATCCCCTTCAACGACTTGATACCCCATTTCACGGAATAGCTCTTCAATTTCTCGTTGAATTGAAATGATTGGGTTTTGTGTTCCAATATTAAAGAGTGTTCCAGGCATAGTTACGTCAATTGCATCAGCTTTCATTTGTTCGTCTAACCGTGCCGATTCCAATTGTTGCTGTTTCGCTTTAAGTGCTGAGTCAATCGCTTCTTTAGCTTCGTTGACGCGCTTTCCAAACAGCGGTTTCTCATCATTTGAGAGATCCTTCATTGTTCCCATTACTTTGGTTAGATGGCCTTTTTTGCTTAAATATTCGATACGTACATCATTCAATGCTTCTAATGAATGTGCCTGTCCGATTGCTGCAAGACCTTTTTCCATAATTTCTTTTAAGTCCATAACTTCCTCCTAAAATATAAAAAAGTACCACACGTCCAGGAACGTCAAGCGCGGTACCATCCTGATTTATACTAATGTATACATCTCTAAAGTTTTTAACGCAAACAACACGGAAGTGATTAGCTTCTCTTCAAGGTGAATTCACAACAGTTTAATTCCTAGGTCTCATCATCCTAAGTTTCTGTAAATTAAGGGGTGTTATTACTATTCCTCTTCAACGATTTATATCGAATCAATTATACCTAATTCACTGGTATTAATCAAGGATGTTTCCTAGTTTACCACTTATCTAACGCATTAGAAATAATGTCCTAACTTGCAACTTCATTAGTCATCCCATCAACAGGTACAGGAATTAAATCATAATCGTACATAACCCGTGCATGATTTCTTTTTAGTAGTTCTCTTTCTAATTGAATTCCTGTAGTTTTATCATTCATGACCCGGTAAATGTCATTTTTTCGGTAAACAACCCCGTCCTCCATAACAAAGACCTCATTTTCACATCGGATGTGATATTTCATGGGGAGCGGACTTGAACAGTAGATTTCACCATTTAAATACGTATCATCACACCATACGCATAATTGATATGTATTTTCTGTTTCGTTTTTAAAACAGTAATCAAGGTAATTGTAATAAATGGAGGTTCCAATTCCAAAAGGAACTTGGCGTTTATAATCCGGAAACAAATCAAAACGATCATGTGAATGATATTCTGTAACTGTTAAAGGTGTATGCAAGACAATCCAATGTAATAAATTGGTGAATTGACACATGCCACCACCATAGTCCTGAGATATCCGATCGTTTGATATGGTCACACCCTCAAGATACCCTCTTCGCCAAGATTGTGGTCCAACAAGACTCCAAAAAGAAAACGTTTCTTGGGGACGAATTAGAATATTCGTGATTTTTGGTGCAGCGATGCCTAGATTGACTTTTTTATTAGACTGGAGCTGTAGGTTAGTATTTCCTAGCTTTCTCATTATTAATGACTTATGACTATAGATTTTATATGGTAACAATACATCGGAAAATGTTTTAGCATAACGATTAGAATCAAAAAAATTGCGAGCATGTCGCTTAAAGATATGGCCTTTCACAGCAATCTTAAACGTGATCGGTGAAATACTTGAAAATCGCATGGTAACCTCCTAATAAAAAAGTGTAAATCATACTGTAATTTACACTTATATTTATAGTATATCATAGCCATTATGACTTAAGTCGATGCTTTATAGCTGTTGGAATGATGACTGCAAGTAGAATCAGAATACCAACCATAACGATGGTTCCTCCAGGTGCAATATCGAATGTGTACGATGCAGCAAGACCACCCCATACCGACAGCAGCGAGAATAGGATTGCATAGTACATTGTTTGACGATAGCTCCTTCCGACTTGCATTGCTGTTGCAGTCGGAATTACCATGAGAGAGGAAACAATAAGCGCTCCAACTATTCTAGAGGCGACAGAAACTGTTACAGCAGTTAAAATTAAGAAGATTATGTTTGTTCTTTTGACATTAATTCCTGAAAAATGTGCAGAAGTTTCGTCAAAGGCGATAAAGAAGAATTGACGATAGAAATATATGGATACAATAATCAGTACAATTGATAGAATAATGGCCAAAATATTATCACTTCCGCCTATCGCCACGATACTTCCAAAAAGGAAACTGTTAAAATTGGCCGGATTGTCTACAAATCCCATCAAAATTGCTGATAATCCAATCCCAAAAGACATGATTACTGCAATCGCTAACTCAGTGTATTTCCCAAAACGATTTTGAATAATTTGGATACTTAATGTCGCAATCAGAGCCATCACAATCGCACCTATTAATGGATTAACATTTAAAATAAGTCCTAACGCAATACCGCTCAAAGATACATGTGACAATGCATCTCCGATCATCGACATATGTTTAAATACAATGACGACCCCAATTAATGGAATAGCAACTGCCAGAATGCCACCAATAATAAAGGCATTTCTCATAAATTCATACTGAAACATTCTATATCTCCTTTACATCATAATCAGATACTGTAAGTACACGATTAATGGGTAATTTCTCTTGATTCAATTGATGCGTAACCATTACTATAGTTATATTGTGCTTTTTGTTTATGTGTTGGAGCAATTCGAAAAGTGTCGCAATCGATTGACTATCCAATCCACTTGTAGGTTCATCAAGAAACATAATTTCCGGATTCATCATGAGTTCACGTGCAATAAGAACACGTTGCAATTGACCACCTGAAAGATTTGAAATTAAATCATTCGCTTTTGATTCAAGTCCAACGTGACGTAATGCATCCATCGCCTGTTTTTTACGTTTTTTGTTTGAAAAATTGAAAAAGTTACCCCCCTTGATTCGTAATAATACAACCTCCAAAGCGGTAGCTGGAAAGTTAGAAACTGTACCCAGACCACCTTGCGGGACATATCCGATTGACGCAAAATTTTTGAGATTCAAAATATTGGATCCAAATATTTCAACTGAACCTTGTTGGGGTGTTAGAAGGCCCAACATGAGCTTCATCAATGTTGACTTACCCGAACCATTTGCGCCAACAAGCGCTAAGAAATCTCCTTGATTGATGTCAAAACTAACATCTTTTAATACGGACCGTTTATCATACGAAAATGATAAATTACGCACCATTATTATTGGACTATTTTCCATAAGATAATCCCTCCTTCAACGAATCTAAGTTTTTATACATAATAGTTGTATAGTTCTCCCCTTCCGCAATCTGTGTTCGGGTCAAACTTTCTAAGGTATAGAGCTCCAAAATGTGAGAACCCGTTTCTTTTTGGATGACACCTAGTGTTTTTGAAGAACCAGAAGGCGTCGCATATAATACAGATATATTATTTTCCTTAATATAGTCAATTGATTGTTGAAGACGTCGAGGTGTCGGTTCTTCACTAAGAAGTCCATTTATAACGCCGCGTTGTTCTAATCCATATGCGTGTGCTAAATAACCAAAAGCTTCATGCTCAACAACAATAGTATTACCTTCATACGGATCTAATGCAGTTCGGTAGGCATTATCCAAGTCTTCCAGCTCTTTTTTCAGTATCTCAAAATTATCCGTGTAATCTTCAGCATGCGCTGGATCAAGAGCGATAAATGTTTCCTTGATTGCCTCAACCTGACGGAGTGCATTAAGCGGATCTAACCAAGTATGAGGATCCATCGGACCATGATCGTGGTCATCGTGATCATGGTCATGACTTTCATGTCCCGTTTCACCTTTATCATTGTGAATCTGTTCACGTTCGATGACTTCACTATACATACCGCTTGTTAATACTTTCGTATTTTTCACAATCGCACTCTTGAGCACTGAATCTGTCCAAGCTTCAAATCCAAGACCATGAACTATAAACAAATCTGCTTCTGAGATTTTTTGCATATCTTTGGGTGTTGGTTCAAAACTGTGAGCATCTGCACCACTCGGCAGAATATTATAGACGTTTACATGCTCACCACCCACTCGTGTAGCGAAATCTGCAAGTGGGTAGAAACTTGTAACGACATCCAAAGACGCTCTTTGTGGTGCCGCTGAACACCCTGCTAACATAAGCATAGAGCTTATGATGATCAGTATTTTTTTCATATTCCCTCCAGTTGCAAATCTTTTGCAACCACAATTATAGATTTGCTTGTTATTTTTGTCAACGATTTTCACTACTTTTCACTTTTAAAGTATATCTTCTCTCAATTTGCTCACGTATAATTGAAAAGTACATATAGGAGGTTTATGTATGAAAGTAGTAGTAATCGGATGTACACACGCGGGTACATCAGCAGTTAAAGCAATTTTGAAAGAAGCACCACAAGCAGAAGTTAAAGTCTTCGAAAGAAATGATAACGTATCATTCTTATCATGTGGAATTGCTCTCTATGTTGGAGGCGTTGTTAAAAAAGCGGAAGAACTTTTTTACTCAAATCCAGAAGAATTAAAAGGTCTTGGCGCAGACGTGCATATGGAACACAATGTCACCAACATTGATGTTGACACAAAAACTGTAAGTGTAACAAATATGCTTACAAATGAATCATTTACTGAGTCATATGACAAATTGGTGCTAACAACAGGATCATGGCCAATTACGCCACCAATCCCAGGTATCCAATCTGAAAATATCTTGTTATGTAAAAACTACAACCAAGCTCAAGAAATCATCGCTCGCAAAGAAGATGCTGAACGAATCGTTGTTGTCGGTGGTGGATACATCGGAATCGAACTCGTCGAAGCTTTTGTTGAATCAGGAAAACAAGTAACACTTGTTGATGGTCTTGATCGTATTTTAAATAAATATCTTGATCCTGAGTTTACAGACGTTTTAGAAGCAGACCTTACAGAACGTGGCGTAAACATCGCATTGAATCAAGTTGTTCAAGAATTCAAAGCTGATGAAAACGGTAAAGTTAATAAAGTCGTTACATCAGAAGGTGAATTCGAAGCAGACATGGTCATTCTTTGTGTTGGATTCCGTCCAAGCAATGAATTAATCCAAGGTAAAGTAGATACATTACCAAATGGTGCTGTTATTGTTAACGAATACATGCAAACAAGCCGCCCAGAAATTTTTGCAGCTGGTGATAATGTTGCTGTTCATTACAATCCTAATGGACAAAATGCATACATCCCTCTTGCAACAAATGCGGTACGTATGGGATCACTTGTAGGTCGTAACATCGTCGAGAACAAAGTAAAATACCGAGGCACACAAGGAACTTCTGGTCTTTACTTATTTGGTTACAACATTGGATCAACTGGAGTCACTGTAAACTCAGCGCCACACTTCGGTCTTGAAGTTGATTCTGTTGTTGTTAAAGATAACTACCGTCCTGAATTTATGCCTACAACTGAAGAAGTTATGATGAAACTTGTTTGGGAAAAAGGAACTGGACGTATTGTTGGTGGTCAAGTTATTTCAAAATATGACGTAACACAATCCGCAAATACATTATCCTTGGCAGTTCAAAACAAAATGACGATCGAAGATCTTGCATATGTTGATTTCTTCTTCCAACCACATTTTGACCGCCCTTGGAACTACTTAAACATTCTTGCTCAAGCCGCACTTGATAAAGAAAACGCTTAACAAAAGCTCAGCTTCGGCTGAGTTTTTATTTTACCAACTTTTGGAGCTCATCTTTAAATTCTTTTTGATTCCATAAGATAAGTTGGTTTATGTTATCATTCGATACATAGCGATATCTCTTCTTGATTGGGAGAACTAAAATTGTTCTAGTGACACTATGATTATCAAAACGATACTTTATTTCTCGTTTGCCGGGTATGCGCGTATTGACTGATGATTGACTTGGCTGAACCTGATGCGTCACTGATTCTCTATCGTAGCCTTTAGCAGTTACATCATGCATTACATCAATCGTGTCATACTGCAGCACCGTTAAATCAGGAGCTATGATTACAGGATCACTTTTAAGTGAAACTACACTCAACGTTAGGCCTTTATCTTGCGGGTACGATACAAAATTACTTTGTACGAAAGCTATCTTTTCATCGCCTTCTACAACACGATTACGCAAACCATCACATCTATCCAAACGAACACCAAGTTCGATTGCTTTTACCAGACCGTTTGACCGTACACTCTTAATTTTCTTAAAAGAAGTATTATGCATGTAAAAGCTATCCCTTCCGTAGTTTTGTGAGCATTTTTCATACTGAACAGTTGGCGTTTGAAAATTCAAATATGGTTTAGCCCTAGCAACCACTGTGGGATGTATGATTTTAATATTTTGAAATCTAAAATCACTATTTAGTGTATAAGATAACATTTTAGATTTGTGCACAATGTCACTTTTGTTTAGATAGTTGACTCGACTCGAAAAACTTTCGCCTGTGCTTGCTACACTCATATGAATTCGTATTGAGTAATTGTCAATTTTTAGTTTTGAAAGTGGAACTTCAAATTTGAACCCAACATTCTCATAGTCGTAATTGCAATCCATTTTATACTTTTCGAAAAAGTTGCACTTGGGATAACCGCGATATTCCATCAAATCCGTTAGAGAAACGTCTTCAACCGCACCTGACTCCCATATTGAATGCGCATTCCCTCTTAATTCCAATTTAAATGAATGTGTTTTATCATTCAGTAAGTGAGTTCGATTTCGTACTAATGCCCACCCCTTGATGACTAACCCTGTTTCATTCAATTGGATGTTTGACACTTCATGCATAAAACTCTGACGTTCCGCTACAACCCTCATCGAATTACATTGAGTAAAAATGCAACAAACTAACATGATAAAGATACTGTGGAATCGTTTCATCACATCACCTCTTTCTTAAATATGCTGTCAAATCGCCTAATCATAAAAAAAAGACTAGCATATTTATGCTAGTCTTTTCTGCTATTAAAAATTGCGATGTATCTTAACACCGACATTAATGTCGCTACTAAGGCTGCAACATATGTTAATGCTGCTGCTGATAACATTTTACGAGCTCCAGGAAGTTCATTTTGGGTTAAAATTGCTTGTTGATCTAAAATTTTCAAGGCTCTTGCAGAAGCGTTAAATTCAACTGGAAGTGTAACCAGCTGGAATGCAGCCATCAATAACAAGGCCCCAATTCCGACATAGAAAATCGTAGTATCTTGCGCAAAAATCCCAATCATGATTGCAATCATTGAAATACTGTTACCTGTAATTGCCAAAGGCAATAACTTGTTTCTCATTCCGATAAAAGCGTATGCTTCCGCATGTTGAATAGCGTGCCCGACTTCATGGGCTGCAACAGACACTGAAGCAATTGAATTGTTTTTATATACATCTGGTGAAAGGGCTACAATTTTCTTAGTAGGATCATAATGGTCACTTAAGACCCCACCTTTTGATTGAACCACTTCAACATCTGTAATATTATTCAATTCAAGTATACGGCGTGCTACATCAGCACCCGTCATTGATCCCATAGTTTTAACTTTGCTATATTTGCTATAGTTAGATTTTACAAACATTTGTGCAACTAATGATAAAATTGCAGCAATTAGAATAAAACCCATACCTATGGGATTAAAATAAAGATATGGCATCATAAATTAATCTCCAAATTTCTATTAATAAAAGAGGAGCATCGCTCCTCAATTAATTATTATTTAACTGCGTCTTTTAATGCTTTTGCAGGTTTGAACCCTACACTGTATGAAGCTTCGATACGGATCTTTTCTTTTGTTTGTGGATTGAAACCATCACGTGCCGCGCGGTGACGAACTTCAAATTTACCGAACCCTGCAAGATCAACTGTACCTTTTTCTTCTAAGACTTTTTTGACTTCATCTAAGAATGCATCAATAAACTCATTAGCTTGTTTCTTACTTACGTCTAGGTTTGTTGCAATTGCTTCCCCTAATAACTTTTTGTTGTATGTTTCACTCATATTGAAACCTCCATTTCATATTGAAATAATATCATTATACTGCTTAAAACACAAGTTAAAGCTACTCTGCTTTTAAATCGCGTTGCATTAATTCACGAATAGCAGTGACTGGTTCTTTGCCTTCAAAGACGACTTTATAGACCTCTTCTGTGATTGGCATCGATACATTCATTGATTTCGCCATATTATGGACAACTTTAGCTGCAAAAACACCCTCTACAGTCTTGTCATTTGTGTCAAAAAATGCTTGGGCAGAGTTGTTTTTTCCAATCATAAACCCTGCTTGAAAATTTCGTGAATGTTGACTTGTAGCCGTTACAATCAAATCTCCAACACCACAAAGTCCTAAGAAAGTCTCTGCTTCTCCACCTAATGCAACTCCAAAACGTGTCATTTCTGCAAGACCACGTGTCATTAAAGCAGC
Source organism: Erysipelothrix aquatica (assembly GCF_009828825.1). Classification (GTDB taxonomy): domain Bacteria; phylum Bacillota_I; class Bacilli_A; order Erysipelotrichales; family Erysipelotrichaceae; genus Erysipelothrix; species Erysipelothrix aquatica_A. The sequence goes on from NZ_WTTA01000001.1 coordinate 406,160, forward strand.
ACGAGCATTATCCCCATAGTCTAATCCTTGCAAGCAGCCACTTGCTATCGCAATGATATTTTTGATTGCAACACCCACCTGTGCACCAATCACATCATTATTAGTATAGACACGGAAATAATCGTTTGAAAAAAGATTCTGTACAAGCTCTGCAGCATCTTGATTTAAAGATACCGCATTAATTGTTGTCAAATCACGTAATACAACTTCCTCAGCATGGGAAGGGCCAATTAGACTCACAACTCCAAGACGCTTATCAGCATCAACCACTCGTTCAATAACATCAATTAAAAGCTCATGAGTCTCAGGATGAAACCCTTTGGCGACATTAATAATTGTGACAGGTCTCGTTAATGTTTCATTCAAACGCTTCGCGACTTCTTCAACAGCACTTGTCGGTACTGCGAGTAATACGACATCGGCATTTTCTACTTCTTCAAAATCTTGTGTTGCATCCAAAGATTCATTCAATTTAATACCTGGAAAATATGTTTCGTTTTGGCTGTACAAATGTATATCAACAACTTCATCCAGCTTACGCCCCCAGATGAGAACTTCATGTTGATTATCAGCAAGAACTTGTCCTAATGCGGTTCCCCAACTTCCTGAACCAATAATCCCAATTTTCATTATGCTCCTCGCTTCCTGACTAAAATACGAATCGGCGTACCATCAAAGTTAAACGCACGACGTAAAGCATTTTCTAGATAACGTTTGTATGAGAAATGTAACAACTCTGGATCATTTACAAACACGACAAACGTTGGTGGTGCTGTAGCAACCTGTGATGTATATAGAATTTTTAAACGTTTTCCATGGTGTGATGGAGGTGGCGTTAAACGAATTGCATCTTGAATAACTTCATTAAGCACGCTTGTTCCTATACGGCGTTTACTATTTTCATACGCTTGATCAATAAGAGGTAGCAATGTATGAACACGCTTTTTGGTTAGAGCCGATACGAACGCAATCGGTGCATATGAAAGATATAAGAATTCACCAGCAACTTGTTTACGCACATCATCCATTAGTGTTTCCTCTTTATCGACTGTATCCCATTTGTTATAGACGATAATGATAGGTTTTCCTGCATCGTGTGCAAAACCAACAACGTGCTTATCTTGGGCACGAATTCCTTGCTCTCCGTCCAATACAAATAAAACCACATCTGACCGTTCTATGGCACTCATCGCACGTAAGACTGAATACTTTTCAATGTCTTCGTATACTTTACCACGCTTACGAATTCCCGCTGTATCAATAACGACATAATCTTTATCGTGAAATCTAAACGGTGTATCAACTGCATCACGAGTTGTTCCCTCAATATTAGAAACAATTACACGTTCTTGGTTAAGCATTGCATTCACAAGTGAACTTTTTCCAACATTAGGACGACCAATAATTGAAAATTTTAATTCATCTTCATACATTGTCAGACCTTTTTCAGGGAGTTTTCGAATAATTGTGTCAAGTAAGTCCCCAACACCAATTCCATGCAAACTACTTACTGCCATTGGCTCATCATAGCCAAGTGCATAGAATTCATAAATATCTGCTTGAAATTGAATATCATCAACTTTATTGACAGCTACAATAACAGGTTTGTTCGTTTCACGTAATAAACGGGCAATATGCTGGTCATCATTAGTCAGACCTTCCATTCCACTTACGACAAAAACAATTACATCTGCTTCATCAATAGCGATATCGACTTGCATTTGAATTTCGTCAGCGAATGCTTGCCCCTCGATTTGAATTCCACCTGTATCAATAAATCTTAAATCTTTAGTTAACCATGTTGCTTTTCCGTATAATCGGTCACGTGTGACTCCTGCTTCGTCATGAACGATTGATAATCGCTCACCCATGATACGGTTGAACAATGAGGATTTTCCTACATTTGGGCGACCAACGATCGCAACAACTCCATCTATCATTTTTACTACCTACTCTCTATATATTTCTTAATTAACGCTACAATTTCATCAACACTGAGATAGGTTGTATCAATTTCAATTGCATCTTCAACTTTAATTAATGGTGATTCTTCTCGATTCATATCACGATAGTCTCGATCCACTAATTCTTTGTATAAGGCATCGAACTCTACATCGAATCCTTTTTTTGTTAACTCTTCAAATCTTCGCTGAGCACGTACAGTAACGTCCGCAGTTTGGAAAATTTTAATCTCAGCATCTGGGAGTACAACGGAGGTTATATCTCGACCATCCATCACAAATCCCTTCTTTTCAGCCATTTTACGTTGTTTTGCAACAAGTAGCTCACGTATTCTTGCAAATTTCGATACCTTTGAAGCACCTTGAGAAACTTCATCAGTACGAATATTATTACTCACGTCTTCGCCATTCACAAATATAGAACCTTCTGGCGAAAGTTCTATTTCTGTTTTCATAGCAACCTCAAAGCAAGCTACTTCATCCTCGAGATCCACGTTTTGTCTAATACACTCAAATGCTACTGCACGATACATCGCACCAGTATCAATATGTGTGTATCCTAAATCTTTTGCTAACCGCTTTGCTATTGTACTTTTTCCCGATGCACTCGGCCCATCAATTGCTATATTAATCACTTTTTCACCTCTAATTATACTTTTTGAATCAATATTAAAATAATAACAACAAAAATTGCTAAGACAAGAAGTGAAATAACAACATTCATCATACGATTCGTTTTAACCATCGTATCACTGATTTCCTCAATATGACGTTCTTGATCTATAATTTTGTGTTGTAACGTTTGCGTTTGGTCTAATAATTCTCGCTTGAATTTTTCTGAGTCAAAATTAAATGATCCAACCTCATCGAGGCTCTCTTCATATTTATCGTCTATCATATCGATATCCAATTCAACAACTTCATCAATTGGTGCAACATCAACATAATCGTCTCTAGATACTTCGACAGCAGGCTCCACTTCAGGTTCTTGAATTTGTGTTTTAGCCACTTGATTATCCGCAGGAGTATCAACATCTTGCGCCATCTCATGAACGGCCATTGAAATTGTTTTTTCTAAATCTGGAACACTATGTTCATCTTGAAGTGACTCAACACGGAAAACACGAGTTTCTTCAAGCACATTTGTATCCGATTTTAGACTTGGATCAATTTCATTGATAACCGATTGCATAATATCTGGGTTGATTTTTTGAATTGTTTCGGTATCAATATCAAGTTCTTTAAAGATATTGGACTGTGTATTGCCTTCATCACGATACCCTTTTTTAACATTGTACTCTTTAACTTCATTTAAAAATTCTTTTAAATAGGTATTCTCAAATGTGTCAAATGTGTTGGGTTCAACTGGTTCACTTTGTGTTGGAATATGTTGGCGCGCCCGAGTTGGTTCATGGTCGACTTTTGGTTCGTTTTCATCCATTTTTCTAAACTGATCATCAATTTGATTTAATCGATTAGCAAATTGTGAAAGATTTGAATTTTCAATTCCACTCTCTGCATTTGAAGACAATGCCTCATGTAGTGCTTGATTTTTTTGAACGCGAGATTTCATGACAGTATCACTCCTTTGATAAATTATAGCATATTAAAAGTCACTAATGATTGGATTAGTTACATAAGTTATTTTAATTGCTTCATGACCTTTATATATTATAACAAATTTTTTCATGCATTCATAAAAAAAAGGACCGGAGTCCTATTGAATTCTTTTTAGTGTTGGTTTGATAAGCACAAACAAGATCATAAGTATGGTACCTTTAACGATATTGAATGGTAAGTAAACAGCATTTAGTATTTCCCATGCATTCGATTGATCTAACCCATACAAAGGAAATGTTACATAGTAGTTGAACACGTTCATAATGAGAGAAACGCCGACAACAGAAATAATCATTAGTATCCCATTCTTGAATCTATGATTGGTTTTAATGAACACCGCCGGAAGCATGAGTAATACCGAAAATCCAAAGTTTGCAAGTTCTCCAGCAATATTTCCATCACTTGAAATTGTCAGAAAGTGAACTAAGTTTTTCAAAAACGCAATCATAAAACCTGCAAGTGGTCCCATTAACCATGCACCAATTAAGACTGGTATATCGCTCAAATCAACTTTTAATGGCGATCCAGGGATAACCCTAAATTCAAAATAGTAAAATATCACCGACATTGCTGTAAGTATTGATATCTTCACCATAATTCGAGTGCTTAATTTTTTCATTTTTGTCCTCCTTGTGAAAAAATAAGACTCAAGGCGACATGAAAAAACAACTTCTTTCATCCAGACTATACTGTCGCCATTGGAATTTCACCAATTCAACCATCATTGATGGGTCGCGGGGTCTACCGCCGGTCGGGAATCTCACCCTGCCCTGAAGTACATTGTAATTATATGAACTCAACACTTATTTGTCTACACTTATACTCTTTCTCATGTAATGATTTTAATATTTTTTTTACAAATATAAAAAAAGACCTGTATCTATGTGTAATAAAGGTCTTTTTTAATTAATTATGCACGTCCTGAGTATTTTCCATCAGAAGTATTTACGACAACAACTTCACCTTCGCTGATAAATAATGGAACACGGATTTCATATCCTGTTTCAAGAACTGCATTTTTTTGCGCGTTAGTAGCTGTGTCACCTTTAACTGCTGGTTCTGCTTGTGTAATTGTAAGCGCAATTTTTTCTGGAAGTGTAACTCCTAGAATTTCACTTTCATAAACTACAACTGTTACTTCTGAATTTTCTTTCATAAAATTCAATTCCCACTCAAGTCGAGCTTTATCGATTTCTGTTTGTTCATATGTTTCATTATCCATGAACACGATCATATCACCAGCATCGTACAGATATTGCATAGGTCGTTTTTCAACGTGCGCTTGCTCAATCTTGTCTCCTCCGATGAAGCTGAGTTCAGTTACTGAACCTGTACGCATATTACGTACTTTTGCTTTAATAATCATTTGACGTTGTGCTGTTTTATTGTGTGATGTATCAATAACTACATAAAGATTGCCTTCATGTGAAATTGACATTCCAGAACGTAAGTCGTTTGATGAAATCATATTTATTCCTCCGTTATGTAAAGTTTGAAACTTTCGTCTTTCATTATAGCATACTCTAATCTATATGGGATATCTCCATTTATATTTATGTAGATTTTATCATCAATTTTTTCAGCAGTAAGTTGGTTTCCATAATTCTCATATGCGGTGCTTTCAGGATTTTTTCTAAAAAAATTAAAGACTACTCTTTCAATATTTAGTCGCTTTTCAATCTTTTCCATGTAGCTTACGGTTTCATAATACTCTTTGGATATGTAAACTTCCCGTTTAATCCAGAAACAAACAACTGTCAAAAATATAAGACTATGTATTAAAATCATGCCGCGTTGACATCGCTTCACATTTATCTTTTGTGCACACATTCATAAGACTCCTATCAATTCGACATGTTGTTACCTCATCAATTAAAATTTCATATCCTGGTTCTTTGACTACACGAGAATCCTTGCATGAAATATCAAATTGTTTCTCATCAAAAGAAAAAGATAAGATACCATTCTCGACATTAACATTGCTTGAACGGTTTATGAGTTGCGTTAGCTGTAGTTTAAATACTGAAATTGGGTATATTGTTGGACGGTGAATTTTTACCATTAATATGAGGGTTTGATGAATTAAAATGGTGATGAGTCCCCACACTGTAAAACCTATCATGCACTCAACTAACGTGAAGCCAGCTTGAAAACATCGACGATTAACTTTAATACACCTCCAAGTATCAAAATTGCCAAAAGAAGCTCAAGCATTAAGTATCCTTTATACACAACGATACCGTCCAAAACCAAGTTGTATCGTACATTTTTTGTTGTTGTAATCAAAATCTCCAGCATGATTTACATTTCCGTTAGCATTAAACCAAATATCAGCAGTAACATACCTACGTCTCAGTTTGTACATCGCCTCAACTTGATGTGTGAGAATCCCTTTGTTTGCATACGGTAATTCCTTGAAAATTTGATGATGACTGACCATCGTTGTAACAAAAACAACAAAACTCAGTACAATTAATAATTCAATCATCGTGAATCCATTACTGTATTGTCGCTTGACCGTGAACAATTTCAATATTTTTTCCATCAGAACATCGTGTCTGCCTTTCTGTTATAAACTCATCTGTTACGAGATCTTGAATGGATACAGGAACTCCATCATGTTTTAATTGCCACTGTAAAATAGCAGCATCGATTATTTTTAGTTGTGCATCGCATCCTTTTTCATTAATTACATTCAATGTTCGCTGAATATTAGGCATTGTTAGCAATAACAACACAACAATAACCGCCATAACCAAGACCATTTCTATCAATGTAAATCCTTTTTTCATAATCCCTCCATCAAGTTGATTGGAATCAACATTACTTGATAGTATCCGTACACCGTTAATATCACAAAACCATATACAAGCAGTTTGTAAGTCATGATTACGTGTCCAAAGCATCTACTAAGTTTCTTTGTAGCGTGTCGCATGTAGAAATCGAGCCCTTCTTTTTGTTTTAAAACATTTTGTTTGAACACGTAGTATCTACCTAAATCCTTGTCAAAAATTTCATGCGAGAATATTTCTTGGATGCTTTTCCCAGCTTCTAAATTGTCTAGAATGTGATACCCATACCATTTTAAAATCTCACAGTTCGAAGTTTTTAGTAATGAAAACGTATCATGAAATGAGATTCCAAATAGTGTGCTATTACTATAAATATTAATAATCCGTATCGTGCCCATAAGTCGATATGTCCGAGATAATTTGTTAATTAAGATTAAAGTCAGTGTTGGATAAACACGAAGACTAAAATAACAACATGAAATTATTCCAAACACGATGCAGTGTATTACTAAAATGATTTTAAATAGATTGGATACACTTTCGATACCAGTACTACCCAATGCACTATCTTCCAAAAGACCGCTTATTTGGTACTTTATCTGGTTAGAGTAAATGCTAATCATCACAAGACACACTACATGAAGAAGAATTGGATAAGCTATTTTCTGCGCAATTTCGTTGTAAATTTTTTGCTTGAGTTTAATCCAAAATACATAAGATTTTAAACTAACAAAGGGATTTATAACAACGCCCTCGCCTTTTGCGTCCAAGCACTCATAGAGTGTCTCAAGTGAAGTAAAGTCGCACCCATACTGTGTATTGATATCTTGAACATTCATACCGTTTTTTAAAGACTCCAAGATTTCTTCACTCTGCATCTTCAATCGGTGTTGTTCATAGATTTTCTCTAATTTTTTCTTTATCAAACATTTCAAAGACAACGTTCACCTCTCCATTAGCATTCATCTTCATTTCCTGTACTACAACGCCTTCCAGTAATTCACGTAAATCTTCCACACATGCCCCCAAATCAGCAAGTCTTCGTAATGCCTGTTGTAGCGTTGATGCGTGCATTGTTGCGACAATCATATGCCCACTGAGTCCTGCACGTATTAACTCGGATATATCTAGAACTGTTCTTAGTTCTCCAAGCACAATAATGTCAGGATCATGTCGCAGTAGTTGCGTTAGATGAGTCCCAACACATTCTGTATCGATTTGAATCCACCGTTCGTTGATCCGTTCGACCGGATTCTCTAAAGTATAAATTTGCTTAGTCCTGAGTTGTGATAGTGCATAAAACATACTCGTTGATTTCCCACTTCCAGTTCGGCCAACAAACAAGAGTATCCCGCAATTATTTTGTATGATTTCATGAATTTTGCAACGGATCGTTTCAAAGGGACATAAGTCAGTCCAAAGATTACTATCATTAATGTTTAAAACTCGAGCAACACCACTGTATTTATTTGAATTGTGAATGCCTGCAAACCGTATTTGAAGTTCTTGTTCAGCAATATAGTAATGGAATACCTTCGTCTGCGGATTTGGGTTTGTAATATCAAAACCTGCGATAAACTTCAAATAGATAAATAACGCTCTTGGATCAATGTCATCTACTTTCTTTATCATATGCTTATGCTTACGTAAAACTATCTCTTGTTGTGATTCCGACCCATAAATATGAATATCACTGATTCGATGTTGGACACACTGTTTAATAAGTTGGTCGAATTGTATCTCTATTTTAGTCATACTTCTAAATACACATATTTCTTAATTTCACCTAAAATAAAAAATAGCCTTTTGGCTATTTTAGTTTTTGAATAAATGGATTGCTTAATGTCTCGGTTTCTAAATCAGTGATATCCCCATGTCCAGGATAAAGATTTAATTGCCCATCCTCAAACATTTCAATAAACATCTTTAAAGAGTTGTTCATCATCGCCATACTTCCCGTAGGTAAATCTGTACGTCCAATGGTTCCTTTAAATATAAAATCACCGACAATAGCATCCTCTTCAAAAATAAAGCTCACTGAACCACTTGTATGGCCTGGAGTTTTGATGACATCAAAACTAAACGGTCCGACAGTTTGTGGCTCTTCAAAAAACGTCTCAAAATCTGAAGTCAGAACAACACATTCAGGCATTTGATTTGAGAGATTAACATTGGGGTTCGTTAAATAGTGTGCTTCTTCATGAAATACAAAGACTGGACACTTATATATTTCAGTAATTGCATCTACACCAGATATATGGTCAAAATGTCCGTGCGTAAGGTAAATTGCAATGACTTCTTTACCTTCTAGTGGTTTTAATAAACGTTGAGCGTTATTTTTCGGGTCCATACATGGATCAATTACAACTACCTTATTGTCAATCTCAAGATAGTATGTATTGGTCTCAACATACCCCATTACTTGTTTTGTTATTTTCATAATAGAAAAAAAGTCGATTTACGACTTATTTTTTCTCTTTATGTAAAGTGTGTTTACGATCACGTGGGCAATATTTATTGATTTCCATACGCTCTAATTGGACTTTTTTGTTACGTGATGTGTAGTAGTTTTCTTCGCCACACTCTGTGCATTTTAAAATAGCTTGTGCTCTCATAATTACCTCCATTTACTCATAGCCTAGACATTATACCATACTTTATTTGCAATGCCTATACTAAATTATTGTGATTTACGTGCCATATAGTAATCCATAACAGCATGCGTTGCATACCCACATTCGTTAGCGATTGTTTGTCGCGTAGCTTGTGCTTCAGTTACAGATTTCGGTGCAATACAGCTTACTGCGATTTCTGGTTGTTCATACGGAGCATATCCGATGTACGTACTATTTCGTAATTCGATGCCATCAGAACTAATTTGAGCTGTTCCAGATTTACCGGCTGATTTGTAGTTTTCTTTTCCAGATGCATACCCTTCTCCAGAGGAAATATAAAGTCTCATACCCTCTTGAACAACACGCAACGATTCGAGATCATCAAGCGTACTCAATGCTTGAGGAGTGTTTTCACTGACCATTGCTTTGGTATCTTGGTTGAACGTGCCTGTCGCGAGACGTGGTTTCATTCTCGTTCCATTATTTGCAATGGTTGCAACAAATTGATTCAATTCCATGACGTTATAGGTATCATATTGACCAATAGCAAGTTCGAGTAATTTACTATCAGCTTCACGTGATCCAATGTATCCAATTTCTTCACGTGGGAAGTCAACATTAGTTGGAACTCCTAAGCCAAATTGTGAATAGTATGAACGCATTAAGTCATATGTTGCTGGTCCATCTGGAAAAATTAATGAACTTCCAGGTACGTATGTTGCATTACCAAGGCGAATTGCGACATTGAACATGTAGATGTTACTTGACATCTGAAGCGCCGAACGTGCATCAACATTGCCAATTCCATCTTTCCATGAATGTCGAATGAGTCCTCCGATATTCATCGGTGCATCAAGAATTAATTCATTCGGTTGAATTACATCTTCGGATAGACCCATATACACCGTTGCCGGTTTGACAGTCGAACCGACAGCAAAAGTTCCATTTGAAAGCATTGTACTTTGAATATCATTCCAATACTTCATCTCACCACTTGAATTATTTTCTTTCATAGCAGCAATTGCAAGAATATCTCCTGTCCGTGGGTCTGAAACAATCATGTGCATTTGATCCATAGCTGTACGTTGTGGATCTTTATTAACGTCCGTAATTCTTTTGGTAAGCTCTGCTTCTACGAACTTCTGTAGATCCGTATCCAAGGCAAGTTTTAAACCATAACCTTTGCGCCCTTCAGAACGCAATTGTTTTGTTCCTGACTGATACTCATACTGTGTATCAATACCCGATAATTCGTTTTCATATTGATACTCGAGTCCCGAAACACCGACCTCATCATCTGCTTGATATCCTTTTGCAATGTAGGAATCAAGTTTTTGTTCGGGAATATCTCCAAGTGATCCGTATAAATTCTTGATATCAACCGTTTCGTTATAGACACGTTCCCATTCTGTATCATAGCTAAACCCTGGAAAATCATTTGAATGTTCAGCAAGATATGAAATCTGTTCGTTGGTTGCATTTTCGTATACTATAGACGACTGACCCAGTTGACCATTATTCATCTTTACTTGGATTTCAAATGTCGCTTTGTCTTCTTCTGTAAGTGTATTCAAATGATCCGGAGTAATACGTGATTTTATAAGTTCATCATACTCTTCCTTGCTCATGTTTCCTTTTGTATAGGACTTGTATTCTTCTTCAGTAACTAAATCTTCACCATAGTCATTTAGTCTTAGCCATAGTACTTTGTTATCATCTTCATTCAATGAATGTTTGATATTAAAAGTTTTGGCAAACAGTTTTGCAACATCCCATTGATCATCAGCAGATGTATTCCTTGGTCGGTCATAGACAATAACTTTTTTAGCTTGATTTGACACTAAGTTAACACCATTCCGGTCCACCATTTCGCCCCGCATTGTTTGAGAGTAAAGTGGTGGTGTTTGGTATTTCTCATATAGGTTTGCATAATGATCTGCTTGAACAATTTGAATCGTATAAAGACGATAAATCAAACCTCCGGCAATTGCCGCCAATAAAATCATAAATATCTGCAAACGGACATCGATGACTTTTTTGATATTGAGATCTTTTTTCAAATGTTCACTACTACCACTGTAGTTTTTGACTTTATCTTTTTGTCTTCGACGATCCATAACTACCTCCTATGAATTTTCGTAAGTCTCACGTTCACGTTGGCGTTCTTTAGCACGTTCTTTCTTTTGCTCACGAATCTCATTTCGAATCATATCTCTACGTTTCTTTTGCATTAGTGATTCAATTTCACGTTTTCGTTTTTTCTTATAACCCGGTTTAACTTTAACGTTTTTACGGTTTAGAATTTGAACAACTTCAGGATCAAGTTGTTTTGTACGTTTCTGAATATTATACCAAGGACGGACATCATCCAATTGACCATCACGAATCCGTTTATATTCAAAGTTCACACCGGTTTTCATCAAACGTGTGACCGAACTTTGATCTTTAGGTCCAACGATACTAATCGCAAACCCTTCACGACCACTACGGCCTGTACGGCCTGTACGGTGTGTGTAGAAGTCCAAATCGTGGGTTGGCAATCCTGCATTAATAACATGGCTAATCTCTGGTAAATCGATACCACGAGCCGCCAAATCAGTTGCAACGATGTAACGAACTTTTTTGCTATGAATTCGGCTAATAACTTGTTTACGTCCACGGTCACTCACATCACCATGAATTTCAACACAATCAATACCATAATCACGTAAATATGCAGCAATCTCAGTTGCTTGTGTTTTTGTATTTGTAAATACAATGGCAAGTAATGGATTAATGCTTCCAAGAACATCCAGAACCGCCTCATTCATATCACGATGACGTTGATTAATTAAAATATGTTCAATTCGAGGTTTTAAAACTTCTTCCTCAGAAACAACTTCAATTGGATTTTTCAAATATTTTTTAATAAATGCACGTAATCCTTGTGGAATTGTCGCACTAAATAACATAAATACCGCATCATCTTTAATTCGTGAGGCAATAGTGTTTACTTCTTCGATAAATCCATAGTCCAGCATCATATCGGCCTCATCAACAATAAAAGCTTTGATATAGTCCATACGAATAACATTCCAAGATAGTATATCTAAAAGTTTACCTGGTGTTGTGATTAAAATATGGGGCTGTTTTTCAAGTTTACTGCGTAAACGTGAGTTGTCCATACCTCCAATGGCTAAATCGATCGTATATCGATCATCGATTTCCATGATATCTTTCGAAAACTCGAAAATTTGCATTGCTAGTTCGCGTGTCGGCGCGAGTATTACTGCTTGTGTTTGTTCTAAATCTACTTCAATAAGTTCTAAAATCGCAAATAGAAAGGCATGTGTTTTCCCTGTACCCGTGTCCGATTTTACAATCAAGTCACGTTTTTTTGAGATTTGGTCGAGCACCTTTTCTTGAACTGATGTTAATGATTTAAAACCATTTTTCTTAATTAGTGCTTTATTGATATTATTCATACTAACACTCCTTTCTATACAATTTTGTTTAATAATTGAAATTCTTCTTCAAGCGTCGAATCATGTTGCTTGATGCGATCTAGATGATCTTTACGTCCCATCAGATATTTCTTGTAGTCAGTATCCAGATTCTTCATAAGAATTGGACCGAGAGTCATCTCCTCATAACTTAGTTTGACAGCAATTCCGGTCTTTTGGAGCTTCATCATAAAGACTGGGATGTCGCGTTCCATTAGGAACGCCTCGTCGACAATCGTAAACCCCGATTGTGACACAATATCCCGAAACCATGCATTTTTAGTATTAGACTGTATCAAAATCACATCGTTATCCTTAAATGGATAATCTTTGATAATTTCCCAAATCGTTTCCGCTCCCATACCAGCAGCGACATAGCAATTTGCAAGCCCTTTAAATGATTTGAGACCATCGCTTAAAACAAGCTCCGTCACATCTTCATAATGATATTTCACGACGTTTTGACGTGCTGCATCCAAAGGCATCGGGGCAATATCGAGTCCATAGGCAAAGTCACAAATGCCATCTTCAAGACATTTGATCATGAGTAACCCATGATCAGTCCCAATATCTGCCATTCGTGATCCTTCAGGAACCATATCTAATAGTCTTTGTAATCGTTGCGATAACTTCATAAATTATCGTTTGTCAACAAAGTCACGAAGACGTTTTGAACGTGTTGGATGTTTCAATTTACGAAGCGCTTTTGCCTCAATTTGACGAATCCGTTCGCGTGTGACATTAAATTCTTTACCCACTTCTTCAAGCGTACGAGTACGGCCATCTTCAAGACCAAAACGAAGACGCAAGACTTTTTCTTCACGTTCAGTAAGACCCTCTAAAACCATATTAATTTCTTCTTTTAAGAGTTGATTATTTGCATAGTCATCGGGTGACATCGCATCTTTATCTTCAATGAAATCACCAAGATGTGAATCATCTTCTTCACCAATTGGGGTTTCGAGTGATACCGGATCAAGTGCAATTTTTTGAATCTCGCGTACTTTATCAGGTGTCATATTTTCCATTTCAGCGGCAATCTCTTCTGCTGTTGGTTCACGTCCTAATGTTTGGACTAATGAACGTTGAATCCGTGTTAATTTATTGATAGTCTCCACCATGTGAACTGGGATACGAATAGTACGCGCTTGGTCAGCAATCGCACGTGTGATTGCTTGGCGAATCCACCATGTTGCGTATGTTGAGAACTTAAAGCCTTTTGTATAGTCAAATTTTTCAACAGCCTTAACAAGCCCCATGTTTCCTTCTTGAATTAAGTCAAGGAACAACATACCACGACCAACGTATTTTTTAGCAATCGATACGACAAGACGTAAGTTTGCTGAAATCAAAATACGGCGTGCTTCGAGCCCGTCATAATAAGTAGTTTCACAGTTTTCGATATAAGCAAGGTTTGCTTCATCATCAACAAAATGTTCTTTCAGGATTTCAAATATTTCTTCAATTTTAATAGTCGTTAATAATTCATCAAATTCTTCATCGGTTACATCTGGTGCATAGCGCTCGCGATAAATATTTATAATGAGAACCCGTGCTTCTTCCCCTTCTTGGAGTCGACGTGCAATTTCTGGCTCATCTTTCGCATCGAGTAAGTTAACGCGGCCTATCTCTTTGAGATACATTTTAACTGGATCATTAATACGAACCATGTTGGCACTTGTTAATTCATTTTCATAGGAGCTGAGGTCAACTTTGTTCATTGAATCGTCGAATGGCCCTTCGCCATCTTCGCCATCCTCACCAAGATACTCTTCAGCAATTTCATCATCGTCTTCGATCATTTCTTCAGAAATTTCTGCTTCACCGATTTCATCTACTAAACGAATATCGTTATCGCTAAACCATTGGAACAATTCCTCGTTATCTTCGTCACTTAGTGATAAATGACTTGTCGATTTTTCAACAACAGCATTCAGTAAGGCACCTTGTTTTTCATTTTCTTTGATAAAAAACTCTTTTACTTCATCAAGTGTTTTCATTTTTTTACGTGTCATACTAATTCTCTCCTCCTTGATTATTATTCTCTCTTTTTAATCGTATTGCAGCTTCAAGTAGCCTTTGTTGCTCATCAAGTTGAAGTTGCTTCCGGCCTTCATCTTTTAGCCCTCGAATCCCAAGGCGACTCAATTCAGTGCGAATTAGCGCTATGTTCTGTTCGAGACTGCGAACATCGTAGTCACCAACAACATCACTCGAATCGATTTCTATTGCAAATTGTCTCATATTTTCTTGAATATCATGTGATAAGATATCAGCGATTTCAATTGCATCGTTTTTACGATACAAATCAAGAATAATTAATGCAAAATCAGTTGCGATATCATTGACCAAAAATCCAAGTTGGTCACGGTATTGGTATGCTGCTTCTTTCGACTCCAACATTTGCTTTAAGATAGCGCGCTCAGGTATCAGTACTTTATAGTCTTTACTCTGAACAACTAGGGGTGTCTGTCGATGGATTGGTGCTTGAACTTTTGCTTGTAATTGTTGATTTAAAACACTTACTTCAAAATTCGTCATATCTGCAGTTTTCTTCGTGTAGTAACTTTGGGTCAATTCATCTTCGGTCCGTAAATGTTCGAGCATAAATTCTACAATACGCTTACGATTTTCAAATGATTCGAGACCATAATTTCCAATTGCATAACTAATTAGAAAATCAAGCCAACCAATGCGGTCTACCAGACCGCTTTTCACTTTTTCCGGACCAAGATTTCGTATCGCATCATCTGGGTCCATACCTGTATCATTATACCATATTGACACTGTACATTGCGCATCTCTTAACTTCTGTCCAATGGCAAATGTCGCTTCAAGACCGGCACGGTCCCCGTCAAACGCTAACACGATGTCGTTAGTTGCTTGTTTCAAGATTCTAATCTGCTGTGGAGTACAAGCTACTCCTAATAGGGACACGACATTCTCAACGCCTATGGTACTAAATGAAATCGCATCTGTTACCCCTTCAGTAATGATTAAATATCCTTCTTTTCGCGCATATTCCTTCGCATTATGAAAGTTATAGACCATATTTCCCTTGGTATACACTTCAGTTTCGGACGTATTGATGTATTTGACGGAATTTGAATCATGCAAAGCTCGAGCACTAAACCCAATTGTTTTCCCATATGGATCGTGCAAAGGGAACATAATCCGATTGTAAAAAACATCTCTAAAACCATCATCTGTCATTCGGATAAGGTCTGCTTTAATCAATAATTCATCGTCAAATCCTTTAGCGGATAGATAATTGTATATTTGATTATTACCAAGTGCTACACCGATGCCGAACCGGTCAATCGTAGCTTGAGTATACCCTCTTTGTTGCAACTTTTCGTGTGCTTCTTTACCATCTTTAGTTGATAATTGTAATGCAGTAAATTGTTGCGCCTCTTTGAGTGCCTCATAAAGCTTTTCTTTTTCGGGGTCCTTCGGTACAACATTGACCGTTTGGTACTCTGAGACGTCTATGTTAAGGCGACTCGCAACCCGTGTCACTGATTCAATAAAGGTAATATGTTCAAAGTTTTCTATAAATGAAAACACATTACCTGCTGCACCACATACAAAGCATTTGTAAATTTGACGATCGGGAGAAACCGACATCGATGGATCGTGGTCATCATGAAAAGGACAAACTCCCCAATAGTTTTTGCCCTTTTTCGTCAGCGTCATATACTGTGAAATTGTATCAACGATATCACTCTTTGAGCGGATATCGTTGATGAGTTCTTCTGGCATTCGCCGCATTTACATCACCCGTAAATTTCTTGTTTCATGATTGATTTAGCTTCATCAATCGTAACACGTTTTTGTTCCATCGAATCACGGAAACGAATTGTAACTTGGTTATCTTCTAAAGAGTCAAAGTCAACTGTAATACAGTATGGTGTTCCAACTGCATCCTGACGACGGTAGCGTTTTCCAATACTTCCAGTTTCATCATAGTCACATGCGAAATCGCCAATTAATTCATGCATCACTTCAGTCGCTTTTTCACCTAATTTTTTTGAAAGTGGCAATACTGTTACTTGAGTTGGTGCAACTTTAGGATGGAAATGCATAACAATTCGTGTATCGTCATTTTCAAGCGTTTCTTCATCGTATGCTTCACACATAAGTGCCAGCATCAAGCGTTCCACTCCTAATGATGGCTCAACAGTATAAGGAATATACTTTTCGTTGGTTTCAGGATCATGATACTCCATGCTTACTTTTGAGTGTTCTTGGTGCTGTTTAAGGTCAAAGTCAGTTCTATCAGCAATACCCCAAAGCTCATCAAAGCCCCATGGGTAACGGTATTCGATATCTGAAGTTGCTACCGAGTAGTGTGATAATTCTTCAGCATCATGCTCGCGAATTCGTAAATTATCACGATCTATACCAAGACTTACCAACCAATCCATTGCAAATTTTTGCCAGTGCTCATACCATTTAATATCTTCACCTGGTTTAACAAAGAATTCAAGTTCCATTTGTTCAAACTCACGTGTACGGAAAATAAACTGACCTGGTGTGATTTCATTTCTAAAAGATTTACCAATTTGAGCAATACCGAATGGTAATTTTTTACGCATTGAGCGTTGAACATTTCGATAGTTTACAAACATTCCTTGCGCAGTTTCCGGACGTAAATAGATAGCATTTGAACTATCTTCGATAACGCCTTGGAATGTTTTAAACATTAAATTAAACTGACGAATCTTCGTGAAATCGTGTCCACCACATTTTGGACATGGAACTTTATGTGTTTCGATATAGTTTTCCATTTCTTCCAAAGTCATAATTCCCGCATTTATTTCTACATCACTAAATTCTTCGATTAGTTTATCTGCACGGTGACGTGTATTACAGATGCGACAATCCATGAGTGGATCATTGAATGTATCTAAGTGGCCACTTGCTTTCCAAACCTGCGGATTCATTAGAATCGCAGATTGGATTCCAACGTTATAAGGATTGCGTGAAACAAAGGACTCCCACCATAATTTCTTTACATTTTCTTTGAGTTCAACTCCTAATGGTCCAAAGTCCCATGTATTTGCTAAACCACCATAAATTTCACTTCCTTGGAAAACAAATCCCGAAGTTCGTACATGGTTAACGACTGTTTCAAAATTCTTATTCTTCATAATATCACCTTTCAATATTTAAACATTTAACATGAGTTGCCAACTATTTAATGTCATATCAGAATGATATTCTAAATAGCGCACAAGTCTCTCCAATAGTGGCGTAGTATCAAATGAATTGAGATATGCTTCAACATCTTGATTATCAAACAGACCTTTTAATGCAACCAATACCATTTTTGAATCTTTATGTGTCGACGGACTGTGCTTAGCACACAGAAAACCCCCGTAATCAATGGAGAATGTATTAATTCCCGTATCCCCACATCGGACACACGCATCGACATTGGGAGAAACTCCCTGGAGCCTAATTATTTCAGTGATTGCTAAAATTATCTGCGTCTGCGTCGTGTCACTTCCCATAATTTTATCCATTCTTGCATAGAAAATGTCATGATGACTTGGATCATAGGTCCGAATGATTATCTCACAAATCAAAGACATTTGCAGTAACCACTTAAAATTTTGTCGTAATTGGTGATGACTCTCTAAGAGTTCTCCCGTTCTGACTCGATTTAAACTGTTTTCTTTAAAGTTAAACCGATAGTTTACTTTTGAAAATTCTAACCCCAAACTTCCTTGTTTTGAAGTGGGTTTATAGTATCCTGGAACAACAAGTCTGATCAAACCTGACTTTTCCCCAAGAAAATGCACCATACAGTCAAATTCTCTATATGGTGTCGTACTTAATACAAAACCAATATCACTCGATTGGTTACTCATACTCAGTTTCGATATAACCTAATTGATTTAGCATTCGACTGCGGTTTCGCCAGTTTTTCTCAACACGAACAAATGTCTCTAAATAGACACTTTCGCCGATAATTGTTTCTAACTCTTCACGAGCACGCAATCCAATTTCTTTAATCATTGACCCTTGTTTTCCAATGATTATTCCTTTCTGAGACATTCGATCAACAAGAATTACCGCATTAATAAGTGTCGAATTCTTTTTCTTCACAATACGTTCAATCGTTACAGCAACTGAATGTGGAATTTCTTCTTCAGTTAATTGTAAGATTTTTTCACGAATAATTTCTGCGTAAATAAATTGTTCAGGATAGGCACTTACTTGGTCTTTAGGGTAATACATAACCCCTTCTTCCGTATATTCAAGTGTGACTTCTAACAGCTTGTCGACATTATTGTTTTCTTTCGCAGAAATCGGAATAATTTCAGTGAACCCAAATTCAGAAAATTGGTTGATTTTCGCAATCAAGTCATTTTCACTCATCGCATCAACTTTGTTGATGATAAGGAATTTAGGAAGTTTAACTGTCGCCAATTTATCCATAACGAACTGATCACCTTTACCAAAAGGCTCGGTCCCATCGATGATATAGTAAATTACATCAACACCTTTAAAGTGAGCGTATGATGCGCGATTCATGCGTGATCCTAATTCGTGCTTTGGTTTATGAATTCCAGGTGTATCAATAAATACAAGTTGATATTCTTCTTCTGTTAGTACCCCAATAATTGCATCGCGTGTCGTTTGTGCTTTCTCGGAAACAATTGCAATTTTTTGTTTTACCAGTTGATTAATTAATGTGGATTTCCCTGCATTAGGTCGTCCAATAATAGATATAAATCCTGATTTAAAACTCACTATTTAAGGTCCTTCTTTCCAAACATCATCGGCAATAAATTTTGCATATTCGTTGTCTGTGTTTCTTTACGGTTTGACAGATAAATTGGCGTATCTTCATGAAGAAGTTCCGAAAGTACTTGACGACATATTCCACATGGGCCCGCAAGTATATCGCCATCGGTTACAATCGCAATCCCTACAATATCATCTGCACGATAACCATGTGAGTAACATGCAAATACGGCAGATCGCTCGCCACAGTTCGTTGCTCCATACGAAGCATTTTCAATGTTTGCACCAATGAATGTTTGCCCATCACGCGTACGAATGCATGATCCAACATGGTAATTGGAATATGGCGCATATGCATTTTCCATTGCACCAAATGCTAATTCAATCAATTCTTCTTTCATAAGATTCTCCCCGCCAGAATAACACTGGCCACTATAATTGCGTATATTGCTGCTAGAAGTACTGCCGCTGCTGCAATATCTTTTATTTCCTTTACATGTAAATTGTAACTTTGAATGAGCAAGTCACATAAATCTTCCACTGCGGAATTCAAAAACTCTGTAATTAAGACAATGAAAATCGCACTAATTACAAACAACCACTCCACTGTACTTATATCAAGAAGTGTAAAAACAATGACAGTAATTACACCAAGAACGACTTGAAGCAAAATGCTTCGATCATATAAAAGCCCAGCTTTTATTCCAGCGAATGCCGCACCAAATTTTGATGCCCCGCGCTTAATCGTTTTTTGGAGCGATGTCATTGAGTATCTCCTTTTGAAGCCCAAACATTTCTTTCTCTTCCTCAGGAGTATGATGGTCATATCCGAGTAAATGTAGATAGCCGTGTGCAACTAAAAAGCAGAACTCTCTTTTGAGTGTATGTTCATAGTCTGTTGCTTGACGTCGAATTGCATCAACACTAATGATAATGTCTCCCATTTGGAAGATTCCATCTTCAGTTTCTCCATCTTCAAAACTCAGCACATCGGTTGGTCTATCAATATCACGAAAATCCTTGTTGTATGTATGAATTTCAGCATCGTCAACCAACACGACGTTAACACTCACCTGTTCTTGATTCCCTGTTAAACGTAACGTTTCTTTCAGAATTGGCTTTAAATATTTTTGATAGGCTCGCCATGACGCTTCTGAACTGTTATTAATATAGTTTATTTGCATAATTATCACATCCTAATCTATTATATCACAGGCTAAAACACATTGAAACAAGATAACACCCACTGAAAATGTCTATTTGACACTTTAAGATGTTATCTTTTCCAATTGTTTTTAGTATGTTCATTATATAAAAAACCAGTAGTAAATGCTACTGGTTAAGTGGTTTAATTCGGCGCCGATACCCTTACTTAAGACAAGATGTATATTTTACAGACGATATCTTCCCACCATTAACATCTTACCAAGTGTTGGCGAGTACGAAATTCATTGTATCTAGGGTCAATATCATCATTTACATACTTCTTGTCTTATACCTCCAACTTAAATTAGAACCGATATTTGCTCGAAGGTGAGAAAAAAACTACCATCCGGTAGTTTTTATCCAAAATCAACGTGTTGACCCTTGGCGATATAGATTATCTGCTCACAGATATTCTTAGCATGATCACCAGCACGTTCAATATTTCTTAGAATTCCTGTCGTCTCAATTGGGAAACGGCCTTCTTTTTCCGCAATATCAACAAATTTCATCATAACTTTTGCGAATGCTTCGTCAAGGTTATCATCCAACTCTGCAGCTGCGTATGCTTGTTTTACATTCAGTGCTTTCAAGGCTTCAATAACATTATCGAAATTATCAAGGAAAATATTACCTAATTCTGTAATTTCTTCATTAAGAAATTCCTTGTCGACATTGCTTTTAATCACAAATCGACCTATATTTTTCGCATAATCACCGATGCGCTCAAGATCAGTCGCAATTTTAATACCACCTACGAGCAAACGTAGATCGCGTGCGACCGGTTGCATTAACGATAATGTTTGGATTGCTGAGTCGTTAATGCTTTCGTCGTAGTAATTGACTTGATCATCACGTTCAATAACATGTAACGCAAGTTCTTTATCGTGTGTGTTTAATGCTTCAATTGCCTGTGACATTGATTTACGGACACGTGATGCCATTTCTAGCAATTCGCTTTCGAAATCAATCATTTTGTCTTCAATTCTCATTGTGGACCTCCCTATCCGAATCGACCCGTAATATAGTCTTCCGTACGTTTATCTTTAGGCGTATGGAATAATTTCTTCGTTTCATCATACTCTACAATTTCCCCTAATAAGAAGAATGCTGTCATATCACTAATACGTGCTGCTTGTTGCATTGAGTGCGTAACGATCACAATTGTAAAGTCTTTCTTTAATTCTACTATAAGTTCTTCAATTTTTGCAGTAGCAATTGGATCTAATGCCGATGTTGGCTCATCCATCAAAATAACTTCAGGTTTGAGTGCAATCGCACGTGCGATGCAAAGACGCTGTTGTTGACCCCCAGAGAGACGAAGTGCTGACTGATTTAAACGATCTTTAACTTCATCGTAAAGTGCCGCTTTTTGCAATGATTCCTTAACAACTTCGTCAAGAATTTTACGGTCTTTAATCCCTTGAACCCGTAATCCGTATGCGACATTATCATAGATACTCATTGGGAACGGGTTTGGATGTTGGAAAACCATCCCAACCTTTGTTCGCAATTCAACAACATCTGTTTTGGGCGCATAAATGTTTGCTCCATCAAATTCGATGGTCCCTTCAATGCGCGCATTGGGAATAAGATCGTTCATACGATTAAATGTGCGTAAAAACGTTGATTTCCCACAACCTGATGGTCCAATAAATGCGGTTACCTTTTGTTTTTTAATATCAATACTTAGACTCTTGAGGGCATGATTATCGCCATAAAACAAATCAAGGTCTGTTACGTGAAAACTATTCATCTTAAGCTCCTAACTTCTTATTGAGTCGACGACTCATAAGTTTTACTGATAAATTTAAAACAAGTACTAAAGCAAGAATAATAATAGAGATGGCACTTGCTAATTCAAAATTCGGTTGTTCATGACTCATTACAGACCAAATGTGGACCGCTAGGGTCGTAGCACCCTCACCCACACGTGGTGCATCATTAATAAATGTACCCATGGTGTAAATAAGTGCAGCGGATTCTCCAATAATACGACTTACAGCAAGTAAAATTGCCGAGAGAATTCCAGGCAGTGCCGATGGCAGAATGACTCTAAAGATTGTTTGCGTTTGGCTTGCGCCTAGGGATAGTGAAGCAGAGCGATAATCTCGCGGTACAACTATGAGCGATTCTTGAACCGATCGGATAATGACCGGTAAAAGCATTACAGACATAGTCATACCACCAAGTAGGATACTTAAACCACTAATATTGAAAAATGCAGTAATTGGGTACAAGACAACAATTCCCATTAACCCGAAAATGATACTCGGAACACCAGCCAGCATTTCAATACAACGTTCAATAAAACTATTGAATTTTGAAGGCTGGGCAATTTCCGTCAAATAGATTGCTGCAAAAATTCCAATTGGAAGTGCAAAAAGCAATGAGATACCAATGAGCATTAAGGTTGCGATGAGTGATCCCCAAATTCCACCACCGGGTGTTTTGTAGTACAGAGATGTAAGCGACTCAGTAGAATCAAGTTTCATAACCATCGATTCAGCTTTATCGGCAAAGGTTGTTCCCATTAGAATTGTGGTTCCTGTTGCGTTAACACCTTCAATTTTTTCAATTTGGTCACCAATGGATACTGTCAGACTTTCTCCATAACTCGGACCTTTGGTTGCGTTGACCGATTGATTAAACACTGAGTCATCATCGATGTATGATACACGAATCAGACGTTGTTTTTCATGATTGATCTCATTTGTAAAACCAATACCATATTTCGTACTATAAACGACATCGTCGCCCAAATGATCAGGTTTTGTAAATGTTTGTTGTGTTTGGTCTGTCCATTCTACGAGGTAGTTTTGTGACCAATAGTCATTCCGTAACATTTCCATGCTCAGGGTATCTTTACCAGTTGCAATAACAAAAGCAAAAATTGCAATGAGAATTAAGAATGTTGCAGATGATGCAAGATAGGTAAAGAAATTAGCAATCCCATCTTTAATTTTACGCGATTGTGTCATTGTCCTTCTGCCCCCACTTTCTTCTTAACGATATGAATGATGAGGTTTGACAGAAGAATCGTAACCATCAGCACAATTCCGACCGAGAAGCGAATATCATAATCAACACCCGTCGTTTCTTTTAAACCTGAGAGCATTGTTGATGTGAGTGTACGTGTAATATCAAATGGATTCCAAGTTGGTCCCATGGCTTTATTACCCGCAACCATGGATACCGCGGTCGCTTCACCAAATGCTCGTGCTAGTCCTAAGATGAGCCCTGCAAAAATACCGGACTTAGCACTTGTAAGGACTACTTTAAAGTTTGTTTGTGTTTTAGAAGCGCCAAGTGCAAGCGACCCTAATTCAAGCTCTGGTTTTACAGCTTTAATTGCAACTATCGAAAGAGATGTCATTGTTGGGATAACCATTATCGCTAACAAAATAACAACAGCAAGCATTGAGCGACCACCAAACGTTGAATAACCAAACACTTGCGCGACGTTGTCAACCCAAGAAACGATAACCCCAGACGCGAAAACCCCGTAGACTACCGACGGAATCGCAGCTAGTAGCTCAATAACGGTTGTTAAAATCGAGCCTAATGCTTTGGGAGCAATTTTTACAATAAAGAGCGCTGTTAAGACTGATACTGGGAATGCTATCAGCATCGCAAAGAATGCTGTTATGAGCGTATTGATAACGATAAACAAGACACCATAGATTTGTTTATCATTACGCCATGTAAAGCCTGATATAAATGACCAAAAATTAACCTGTGAATCGCCGTAAGTTGGCAAGAACACAGAAATTCCTTTTTGGAAAATAAAGATGAAAATAAAAACAATCATCGACGCAGCTAAAATGCCTGCAATTTTAAATAATGAACGGAATATCAAATCGATTATCTTTTTTCGTTTTTGATATGATTCGGACCACTGAGTATTCATAATCTAACCCTTCTTTTCTTTTACATTTCAATTACTGACAAAAAGCTTAGCGATTGCTAAGCTTACTTAATGTCTGCCCATGTTTTAGCGTTCCCACTAAAGATTTCCACGAGCTGAGCTGCTGTAAGATCTTTGATTGCGTCGTTCTTTACTGGAACAACAACAACGACTGCATCTTTTGCATATTCTCCAGACATTAAGCCTGATGCTACTGTTTCTTCGGATTTAAATGCACGGGATGCGAAACCAATATCGATTGCGTTTGCACCGTCTTTTTCACCACCGAGTGTACGTTTGAAGCCATCTCCTGAACCTGTATGGTTTGGCTCAAATTTGAAATTGCCTGCCATCGGAATGAAAGATTGAACTGCAGCAGTGATTGTTTTATCAACTGATGTTGATCCCCCTGTTTTAAGCGTGATACCACTGTTATCTTGATCAACGATTGGATGGTTTGCTTTGAGTTCAGACCAAGGTTTTCCAGCACCGACATCAACAATTCCACCAGCCGCTAACACGACTTGTCGTCCTTCTGTTGAATTTACAAGGTAATCAAGGAATGCAGCAACAAGTTGCTCTTTCTCTTGTGAACCGAAATCACCAGCAGCACGTGTTACAAAACTAAATGGACGTGCTAACTTATAAGTTCCGTTGTTAACCGTTTCCACAGTTGGATTAACGCCTTCGTATGAAACTGGTGTTAATT
Source organism: Erysipelothrix aquatica (assembly GCF_009828825.1). Taxonomy (GTDB): domain Bacteria; phylum Bacillota_I; class Bacilli_A; order Erysipelotrichales; family Erysipelotrichaceae; genus Erysipelothrix; species Erysipelothrix aquatica_A. The sequence continues at coordinate 431,205 of NZ_WTTA01000001.1, forward strand.
CATTTGCTTCAAAGTCTGTTGTTAATGAAACATAACCAATTCCAGCTGGGCTAGAACTTACTTGTTTCGCCATATCTCCATTTGAAGTTGTTTCAGCACTATTGCTTGTGAGTGATTCAAGTCCAATAATGCTTTCAAAGGCTTCTCGAGTTCCTGACGATCCATCACGAGTATAAACTTTAATTGATTCTGATGATTTTGAGCCTTGTGCTCCACATCCTACTAATACTAATAAAGCTAATGCACTAACTAATAGCTTTTTCATGGTGTCCTCCTGCAGTATCAACCTGCTACATGTATATTACCCCCCCTTCATGAAAATAAAGTTGTCGTTTTGTTAATTGTGCGTTAATTAATGCGAAGAATTGTTAATACATAAGAAAAGGAACTCAAATGAGTTCCTAGATATTGACTGTGAAAGTTGTTCCGTTTCCTTTTTTACTTGTGACACTTAACTGACCACGATGGGCTTCTATGATTGATTTGGATATCGCAAGACCTAAGCCACTACCTCCCGTGTCTCGGGTACGAGAATCTTCACCACGGTAGAAGCGTTCAAAGATATGTGGTAGTAAATTTTCACTGATACCGTCACCATCATCTGAAAAATCAATCTTTACGCGACGGCCTTCGGCAGTACAGACAATACGAATGCATCCACCATGAGCATAGTTAATGGCATTATTGAAGAGGTTCAAGAATACTTGACTCATTCGGAACTGATCAGCAAAAATCTCTAAATCAGATGGACAATTAAGCTGCACTTCTATGTTGTGTTGATGCAACGCTTGACGACGATCATAAATCAAACCTTCAAAAAACTGTTTCAAATTGAAATGTGTTTTCTCAAGATATACTTGGTTGGCACGTAGGCGGGATTGTAGCAACAAGTCTTCAACGATACGGTCAAGACGCTCTACCTCTTTTTTTGTTTGATCCAAAAACTCAGTTCGCGTTTGATCATCATCAAAGTCTGGTCGTGTCATAATCTCAACCATCCCCTTAATCGACGTAATGGGTGTGCGAAGTTCATGCGAAGCATCTGCAATAAATCGTTTTTGCATCTTCTCACCTTCAACGACACGGGTAACATCTTGGAATATTAGCATACACCCATGATAACGTCGCGTTTCAGTCAAGAGTGGAATTGACAAGACTTGATAATCGATGTCCTTATAGCTGAATTGGCGCACAAATTGTTGTTCATTGAGAAAGGCATCAAGAAGCGTTTGACGGATTGGCGAATCAATATTCACATCATAGACATTTTGTGCTTGTGATACGAGCATTTGATCAAAGTATTGGTTGCTAACCTCAAAATCACCACGTTGGTTAATATAGACCAACGGTGATGGGATTGCATTAATCAACTTAACAAGCTTATCTGTAGCATCATCTGCACGATAATGCGCTTCTTTTTTTTCTTTTTCCGCGTGCTTGCGAATACTATGGACAGTATCACTCTGCTTAAGATTGTTCACAGCAAGCATACATATTGCAGCAATAATGAGGACGACTATCGAAATCAAGTTCTGATAATAAAGGGTTATCCCTGCAATAAACAGGAAAATAATAACATTAATTCGATTCACGTTTCGCAACGTATCCAACCCCTCTCAAAGAATTTATTTTAACATCCGATGCTTCTAGTTTTGATCGCAACTTAAACACATGAACATCAACAATGCGAGTGTCACCATCATAATCATAATTCCATATTTCTGATAGAATTTGATCTCGCGATAGGACAATATTCTCATTTTGCAAGAGATAGATTAATAAATCAAACTCTTTCTTCGTGAGTTCAATAATATCTTCATTGACTTTTACAGTATGTTGATCTAACAGGACCGTTATATTTCCAACTTCAATAGTATGACTCTTCGATGATGTTGTTGCTCTACGCAAATGAGCTTTGATTCGAGCAGTCAGTTCGCGTGGCGAAAATGGCTTTGTCAGATAATCATCCACACCCGCCTCAAATGCATCTAATATATCACTCTCTTCATCTTTCGCTGTTAACATAATGAGAATGGAATCCATCCCAAGTTTACGAAACTCCGTAACTAATTCAACACCAGAGTGATACGGTAGCATCCAATCCACAATAATGACGTCATAGTTGGTTTCCTTTGCCATTTGTAAGCCTTCACGACCATCTCGCGCAGATTCTACCTCAAAATCCATTTGACGTAAATCATACCGTAAGAGTCGGCGAATGCCTTCCTCATCTTCGATTATTAGAATTTTCCGATTCATTGCGATCTCCTTCCGCAAACTTCTTAAGTATTTTTATGACAAGTGGATGTCGCACAACATCCGTATGCGATAAATTAACAAATGCTATTTCTGGGATATCACTCAAGTATGCTTTCGCAACTTTTAGTCCCGACTGGGCGTTACGTGGCAAATCGATTTGGTCAATATCACCTGTAATGATCATTTTTGAATTACGTCCAAGTCGTGACAAGAACATCATCATTTGAGCTTTAGTAGTATTTTGGGCTTCGTCAAGAATGACCACTGCATCATCCAATGTCCGACCACGCATATACGCAAGCGGCGCAATTTCGATGATACCTTTGTCTATATAACGTTGCGTTCGTTCAGCTGAGAACATATCATCCAACGCATCATACAACGGACGAAGGTACGGATCTACTTTTTCTTTTAAGTCACCAGGAAGGAATCCAAGATTTTCTCCTGCTTCTACGGCCGGACGCGTAAGAATAATTTTTTGAATTTCATTCTTTTTAAGAAGATCTGCTGCATACGCAACTGCCAAATATGTTTTACCAGTTCCAGCAGGACCAATTGCGAACGTCATATCCCTTTTCTTCATGCCGTCTATCAATTGTTTTTGTCCAAGTGTTTTCGCACGAATGGGTTTACCAGCAAACGTACGAGTCAAGACATCGTCCATAACCTCTATAAATCGATCAGATTGACGATTATCAACAAGCACAAACAAGTAGTCCAAGTCTTGAGCATCAATACGCTTATAGTGTTTAATGACCTCAGACGCAAGCTCAAAAAAACGAACCGCTTGCTCTACATCATCTTCAACCCCTGAAATTTCTAAGGTATTATTTCGTTCATTAATTCTTACTTTATAATGGTTTTCAACCGCTTGTACTGTCTTACTTTCCACGCCTACTAAATCCTGTAGGCTAATACTACTATCCGATAAATCAAAATTTCGAGTTGTCAAAAGAAATCCTCCTTGTTATTTACATCATATCATAAAAAAAACTTGTATCACTATTCGGATACAAGTTAATTAATTATTTACGTTTTTTACGACGCGCTTTACGAGCCGCTTCTGATTTTAGTTTACGACGGACGCCTGGTTTTACATAAAACTCTCTTTTACGAGCCTCAGCAAGGGTTCCATTACGAGATACTTGACGTTTAAATCTGCGTAATGCATCATCCAAACCTTCGTTCTCTTTAACTACTATTCTCGACATGACTAACCTCCCTTCTGATGCAAGCTGACACGGTTACAAATAAGTTTTTATCTGTAGGAATGAGATAGATTGATGAATATATTAATATGCATTAATTTAGCACTTTCCTGTGACTGCTCAATCATTTTAACATAATAAATCATAGAATGAAACGCTTTTCTTAAGGTATTTCACTTTTTTTACCATTTTTTAAGGGTTTTTCTTATTTCTTGCCTAATGGTTAATTTATAAGCCAATTTCTATCCAAATAATACATATATTACGATGTTCAATTTGCATACTAAATGCAAATTCTTCGACAAATCAATCCCTTTTTAGAGTGACGAAATTTGCGTGGCAAGAAAAAATAGGACGGCTGCCCTATCTTTTGTTTTTAGTAGTCACTATCTGATTTTAGACCTTCCATAATCGCAACACCTGATGATGATCCGATACGAGATGCTCCTGCTTCAATCATTGCATTCATTTCTTCAAGTGAACGAACACCACCAGAAGCTTTGACACCTGCTTTATCTTTGACGGTCTCACGCATAATGCGTACTGCATTTATCGTCGCTCCTGCTTTATTGAATCCTGTTGATGTCTTGACAAAATCTGCACCTGCATTAACAACAAGTTGTGACACCGTTGCAATTTCTTCGTCAGTTAATAAGCATGATTCAACGATTACTTTTAATACTTTATCGCCGACAATTGTCTTTAATTCACGAATTTCATTTTCTACGAAATCAAGACGTCCTTCTTTTAATGCACCGACGTTAATGACCATATCAACTTCGGTTGCACCATCTTCTAATACAGTTTTTGTTTCAAATGCTTTAACAGCTAGTGGTGTTGCACCCAACGGGAAACCAACAACTGTACATACGTCAACATCTGTTCCTGCAAGTTCTTTTGCAGCAAGTGCAACATTAACAGGGTTTACACATACACTCATAAAGTTGTAGTGTTTTGCTTCTTCGCACAATGCAATAATCTGTGATTGTGTTGCTTCTGGTTTTAGAAGCGTGTGATCGATATATTGATTGAGTTCCATGGTTATTCCTCCTCTTTCATTTTCCTCAAAATTTCTGATGCAGCGACTTCGTCACCCATCCATTTTTCTTTACCGAATGCTCGATAAATGAATTTCTCTTCACCTTTTCCAATGAGAACCACTGAATCATGAGGTTTTGCCATTCTCAATGCCTTCTCAATGGCATCATAACGGATTGGCACAAACTCATAATTATCATTGGGCATCCCGGAAATGATATCTTGAGTAATGTCAACCACTTCCTCATTGCGGTTGTCATGCTCTGTTATTATAACATGGTCAGTTAAAGTGGAGCTTACTTTTCCCATTATTGGGCGTTTTAGATGATCACGTGCACCTGCAGCGCCAAAAACCGTAATAATTTTATTACCAGGAGGTGTCACTGTACGTACAAATTCGTAGACATTCTTCATACTGTCTGGTGCATGACCAAAGTCAACAAAGACTTTAAAGTCTTGACCCTCATCGACAATTGTCTGGCGACCATCGACATGTTCGATGTCCTTCAATTCTGGAATAATCGTATCAATCGAATAACCACGTTGATTCAAAATTGCGATAACGCCTAGCATATTATAGACATTAAAAATTGCAACAAAACTTGTCTCGACAGGATATTCTACACCTTGGTGCACCAAGGTAAAGCGAGTATAACGGTCAAATAATTCAATATCTTTGGCCATATAATCCGCTTGATTCTCAATGCCATACGTCACCGTGTGAGGGTAGTTCATCGCAATCAGACGTTGACTGTAATCGTCATCAGTATTAAATACGTTAAACGTTTCTGGACCCATACTATCGAACAACATTTTTTTTGCTAAGAAATAATCTTCCATGGTCTTGTGGTAATCTAAATGATCATGTGTAAGATTTGTAAATGATGCATTATTGAATTTTATGGATTCAATGCGGCGTAAAGCGAGACCTTGACTGGATACTTCCAAACACAATTCTGTAACACCCTCATCAACCATATCACGAAGGTATGATTGCAACTCTACGATATCTGGAGTTGTTAAACTAGGAGAGAATTTGTGGTCACCATATTCCACCGAAATGGTTCCAATGTAACCGGCATTTACGCCAAAGCGATCCAAAATGTTGCGAACAGTCTTCATTGTCGTACTTTTTCCATTAGTACCTGTAATGCCATAGATATAAAGTTTTTCGGATGGATTATCGTAGAAAAGCGACGTTATCGTATGTAATTCTGTCATTACGTCAGGAACTTGTATGTAATCTATACCATCTATATATTTAAGCGGTTTTGAATGGACAATGGCAACATTACCATTTGCAATAGCCCCTTCAACATAGTCGTGACCATCTACCGTCAACCCTTCTAGACAAAAAAACATTCCGTTATTAACAACGTCACGCGAATCAAGCACCAACTTTTCAATCATTCGATCACTTTTTATATTTGTGAGTTCGCTGAGTTTTTTCATAGCACTATTTCCTTGTCCTTCTTTTTCAATTTTTCAATTTTTTTAACACATCGTTTTGAAATCATTTCGTGTTGGATTAACAAATCCAAAAATTTACTTGTGTTTGATTGTTCAAGCAAAACATGTCCAAGTGTTTCCAACAGTTCACGTTCAACTGGAATTCCTTGCAATATTGGATACTGTTTGAATTCATCATTAGAGATTCTATAAAAAACTCCCTGTTTTTTATCATAAAGCACGATTGTAGTTGCGTCACTGGCAATGCAATGAGCACACGACATATTCGCTTTATAAGGCTCAAAACCATATAAATCTAATTGAATTCGTGCATTAAAATCATTGTACAGTTTAAAATACTGAGGTAATTCTAAAATTGCTGTTTCACGATCATACAACGTATTGAGTAACTTGTCGAAAAATGGGATGTAAATTGCTTGTTCTTCGAAAGTGAACTTCTTCATTTTTGCCTTCTGAGTCGCAATGTCGCATTTAACGATAAAATTACGCTCATTGAAGGAAAGGTTCTCCCACATATCAAGATTCTTTGAACGAATTGCTTCGAAAGTCTGTTCAATCGTAGTTTTATTTGCTAACGCCGTTTCAAACAATGATAATTTCAGATAATCATAGGGTTCTTTAGCCTTCAAGTTTAAGGCGTATTGTTTCGACAATGAATCATATTTTCGAATCATCATTTTGACTGGTTTTTGCTTATGATATTTTTGAAGTAGTCCCATTAAATCACCTCCGCAGCAGAAAGCATGTTCGCAATATAGAGACTCGCTGTTTCTGCACGCAACACATTATGTCCCAAGCTCACTTCTTTAAATCCTATGTCTTTAAAATAATCGCGCTCTTTTAGTGAAAAGCCACCTTCAGGGCCAACGATTGCAGTAACGGACGAAACCTCATCTGTTAATACCGTTAACAAGTGCGGTTGATCACCGATATCTGCAAAGACATTCAAATCTGATAAATACTCTTTTATTTCTGGTTTTCCAATTAGGTTTACAACTTTTATAGCATGTTGGCGATACGATTGTTCTGATGCTTCTTTAGCAATGAGATTGAGGCGTTCTAACTTTCGGTCAGCACGTTTACCAAAATCACGAACAACGCCATGATCTGCACTATAAAGAACAATTTCATCGACACCACATTCACATGCTTTTTGAATCATCCATTCCAACCGTTCGCTTCGTATTAATGATGCAATAAGTCTTAGTGTACGTTTCTTTGGTTTCCATTCGAGTGATTCAACTTCAACAATTTCCGTCAGGTCATCGTTGTTGAATTCAGCAAGAATACCACGGCCATTATTGTCGACAATTCGGATCTGATCGCCTTTTCGCATTCTCAATACCTTTTTGCATTGATTCCATTGGTCTTGCGAAAGGTATGGCGCACTCAACGTTTCAACAAAAAATTGTTGCATTAAATCTCACCCTTTGCTGTTAATAATAGTTTTTTGACTTCGAATGGACGTAATTCTCGATACATACCAATTTTCATATCTTCAAGTTCTAACGATCCAATTGCATATCGATGTAATTTTAGGACCGGTATCTTGAAGTGAGCAAACATCTTTCGAATTTGACGGTTTTTCCCTTCATGCAAGGTTACGGTAAATTGACTGCGATTTTTCTTTAAATCGTAAGTCACCATTTCAAACTCAATTCCTTTATACTCAACACCATCAATCATAACTCCAGATTCCAGCTGCCTTGATATTGCGCGTGTTAATTTTCCATCAACACTTACACGATATTTTTTAGGCATGTCATAACGAGGATGCGTCATAAAATTCGCAAATTCACCGTCATTAGTTAGAATCAATGCGCCGGTTGTCTCACGGTCTAAACGACCAACAGGGAAAACACGCTGATGATCCGGTACAAAGTCGGTAACATTCGTACGGTTTTTTTCATCTTTGGCCGTCGACACAATCCCCTTTGGTTTGTTTAAAAGATAATAAACCTTTTGAGCTTCTAAGCCGATTAATTTGCCGTTAACACGGACTTCATCGCCCGGAACAACATGGATTCCCATTTCAGTAACTTTTTTGCCATTAAGGCTAACCCTACCCTGTGCAATCAATTCTTCGGCTTTACGACGTGATGCAACACCAGCTTGGGCGATAAATTTTTGTAATCTAATTGCTTGATTTGAAGAGTTCATGAGTTTCATCCAACATTTCTAGTTTTATTTCTGGTAGTTCTTTTAGGGATGTAAGCTTAAAGACATCCATAAATGAGTCTGTAATTTCATAGAGAATCGGTCTTCCCGGCGTTTCAGCGCGGCCCGATTCTTTCACAAGATCTAGGGCTTCTAAACGACGCATCATCATATCCGAATTGACGCCGCGAATTTCTTCGATTTCAACTCGTGTGATCGGCTGTTTGTACGCAACGATTGCTAAGGTTTCAAGAGCTGCTTGTGATAATTGGCGATTTTTCTTGAATTCCAACATATCCGTAATCACTTCGTGAAGCGCTTCTTTGGTAACAAGTTTTAGCAATCCACCAAATTCGACAAGTTCAAGTCCGCGTGATTGAGCATCTAAGCTTTCTTTATAATTTTGTATTAATTGTTCGAGTTGTTCTGCATCAAGGTTCATCGCAAGCATTAATTGTTCACGATCTACGCCTTCATCACCAAATGCAAAGAGAATCCCCTCGATTATTCCGAGATTTTCCATTTATATTCCTCCTCTTAAAAAGACATCATCACCTTGGAAGTTTACTCTGAGTTCTCCCATGCGCAGCATATCCAGTACTGCTAAAAAACTTACAAGTAAATGTTGAAGTGAATAGGACTCTTGTAAGAGTGTTTCCAATTTGTACACTTTATCGTTTGTAAATTTACGACGTAAATCCTCAATCACATCATCAACCGAGAGTTCAACTCTTTCAATTGAAACATCTTGTGGATTTGCAATTTTAAACCGCTCCAAGACTTTTGTCATTGCACTCATTAAGTCATACGGTGTCTGTTCGTAAGTAATGGTGTCGTTAAGTTCTTGACGCAACTGTTTGAAGAGACCCGCAGAAACAGGTTTAGAGAATTGCTTCGATCGCTCTTCATATCGTTGTGCCAGTTCTATACTGACATCTTTATAACGTTGATATTCAACTAATCGGCGTACTAAATCGGTTTCTGCATCGTCTACAGCATTCGCATCCAATTCTGATTTGTCGCGAGGCAATAAGCGTTTACTTTTGTATTCAATAAGCCCCGCTAACTCACTCATGTACTCGCTCGCAACTTCAAGTTTTTGTTCTTGTGCTTGGTTAATAAACGTGATGTATTGATTTGCAAGTTCAAGGATATTTAAATCAAAAAGGTCAAGTTTCTTATCCTTGATCAAGTATAGCATGAGATCCAAAGGACCATTGAATTGTTCGAGTGTAACTTCAAAGTTCATGAGTGACTCCATTTCATTATTATTTCGTTGTTATAAGATTGCAGCGATTAATTCTGGTTTTTCGATTGTATTGTTATCGATTTCAAAGCATGCTACTGCATCCTGTACATGCGATTCAAGAATTTCGTGTTCACTATATAGTGTTGCAAGAACATCCCCGACTTTAATTTTATTTCCAACGTCTTGAGAAAGCATAATTCCAGCTTTGTAGTCAATTGTGTCTTCTTTCGTCTGACGACCCGCACCAAGATGCATGGATACAAGGCCAAGCTCCATAGCTTTCAAATCATGGAGATATCCTTCTTTATTTGCAACAACTTCTTTTGAATAAGTTGCATGTGTGAAGGTATCAAGATCTTCAAAGACTGAAATATCACCACCTTGAGCAGCAATCCATCTTAGGAATACCTCGTAAGCTTTGCCACTTCTTAGTGTTTCCAAAGCCATATCGTATCCTTTTTCTGGTGAATCTACAAATTGTGCTTGGAATAACATGTATCCGGCCGCAACGAGGCAAAGTTCCTCAAGGTCTTTGGGACCATTGTTTTTCAGTGTTTCCACAGCTTCGCGAACTTCCAATGCATTTCCAATTGCATTTCCAAGTGGCTGATTCATGTTCGTTAGCATCGCATTTACTTCACGACCTAAGTTTTGACCAATTTGAATCATTGTTTCAGCAAGTTGGCGTGCATCTTCCACAGTTTTCATAAAGGCACCTTCGCCATACTTAACATCAAGAAGAATACAATCCGCGCCACCAGCTAATTTCTTTGACATAATTGATGATGCAATTAATGGCAAAGCATTAACTGTTCCTGTTACGTCACGCAAACTATAAAGCACTTTGTCTGCATAGACTAGATTTCCAGTTTGCCCCACAACCGCAACATTGATGTCATTTACTTGTTTGATAAATGAGTCTGATGTTAAAGAGATGTTGTATCCAGGAATTGCTTCGAGTTTATCAAGCGTACCTCCAGTATGACCTAAACCACGTCCACTCATTTTCGCAACTTTTGCGCCTGCAGCGGCAACTAACGGGCTCAAAATAATCGTAGTTTTATCACCTACACCACCGGTTGAATGTTTGTCTACTTTTTTTCCAGCAATTGCTGTTAAGTCAATAATATCACCACTGTGAAGCATCGCTTCGGTAAGTACAGTTGTTTCTTCAACATTCATTCCCTTTAGAACAATTGCCATTAATAAAGCACTTGTTTGATATTCTGGTATTGTATTATTTGTAACACCTTCAATCCAAAATTTGATTTCTTCTTGCGTTAGCGTTAAGCCATCTCGTTTCTTTTCAATGATATCGACCATTCTCATAATTATTGTTTCCTCTCGTATATATTTAATTCAAAAGTCTCAAAATGTTTTGTTTCAGTTAAAGCAAACATTTCTAAGTCAATCGCTGGGAAAAAGGTATCGCCTTCAACTTCATTATCAATTTTAGAAATGATTAATTTATTAGCAAATGCCATACTTTGGAGATAAATTTCACCACCACCTGCAATAAAATAAGTTTCTTTGTCTTCTTGATGAGCTTTCAAGAAATCTTGTAAATCATGAATCGCATTCGGATAGGTTGTGTCACGAGTCACGACGTAAATATCACGTTTATCGAGTTTCTTAGGGAGTCCTTCATATGTCTTGCGACCCATAATAAGTTTTTGATGCAACGTCGTATTTCTGAAGTGTTGCAAATCTTCTTTGTTATGCCAAGGCATACTACCATCTAGCCCTAGCGTATTTTTTTGATTGACGGCAGCGATAATAATGTACATTAAACGCTAACCTTCGCTTTTATCAGCGGATGCGGGTCATAACCTACGATCTCGAAATCTTCATAGGAGAAGTCATCGATTGATGTCTGATTACCATGAATCACTAATTGTGGTAGCGTACGAACGTCTCTTGCCAATTGGGTTTCTACGGCATCGAAATGATCGGCATAGATATGTGCATCTCCAAATGAATGAACAAATTCACCAACTTGGAGATCACACACCTTCGCAATCATATGTACTAATAATGCATAGGATGCAATGTTAAATGGAACACCTAAAAAGATATCTGCACTTCGTTGATACAATTGAAGTGACAACTTTTTGTCTTCTGAAACATAAAATTGTAGAAACGCATGACACGGTGGCAACGCCATCTCTTCAATGAATTCAGGGTTCCACGCACTTAAAATGATGCGGCGTGAATTGGGATTGTGTTTGATTTGTTCAATAACATTATTCAATTGATCAACCCCATTAAAATCACGCCATTGTTTACCATAGACAGGTCCTAAATCGCCAAACTGTTTCGCAAAAGCATCATCAGTTTTAATTCGCTCAATGAATTCAACCATGGTCTCACCATTATAGGACTCAGACGCTAAGAATTTTTGATACGGCCATTCATTCCAAATTCGTACATTGTTCTGAACAAGCCACTGAATATTGGTGTCACCACTAATAAACCAAAGCAACTCTTTCGCAACAGAAGCAAAGTGAACTTTCTTCGTTGTGAGGAGCGGAAATCCTTCTTGTAAATCAAAGCGCATTTGATAGCCAAAAACACTACGTGTTCCCGTTCCGGTACGATCACCGCGGTCTTGTCCATAATCTCGAACAAAACGCATCATTTCTAAATAGTTTTTCATTTTATCACCTATACATTATTATACAAAAAAAACCTTCGTAAAGATACTACTTGGGACGTAAGTACTCGATATGTTCGGCAATTATCATCATTTCACCATTGATGAATTCAAGCCGTCCTTTCACAGACATGATATCGTTTATTTTCGCATGATCGAGAATTTCTAGACATCCACCCTTCCAAATTCGCATTGGAAGAATTGTGTTTAAAAACGTTCCATCAGATTGTCGAAAATTCGAAGTCACTTCAAGTTCAAAGTCTGCATAGTTTTGTACTGTGTTGTTTACGGCTTTTTCGGGGAGTCGGTGTAAATACCCGACTGTTTGGACAACATTCATAAGTCACCTCCTTTTCGCTTAGACTAAAGAAATCTTTTTTGATTTGCAAACACCAAAAAAGCAGTGAAACTCACTGCTTTTGATCCAATGGCAATGCCATTTTTATTGATTTTGGGACATTAACAAGAAACTTGAATTGTCGGTTTTGACCTTAGTTTTTATTTCAAGAATATCCTCAAATGCAAGTCCTTGAACCATTCTTAGGAAGCTAAAATAGTGCATTTCTTGGAAATGTTCTCTGGCAACATTGACGGCTAAATCATCTGCATTCGATAACGACATAACCATCTCACCATAGTATCTTTTTTTCAGTTGATCAAACTGTTCTTGATCTGCAATAAGGTGTGCCATCTGGGCATTAATTATTTCTTCAAAACGTGCGTATTCGGTACCTTCGTTAAAAAAAGTAATCAAAACAAAGGCATTTTGAACCTCAGTTCCATATGCAAATGAGTGTGATATCGCACCTTCGTCTAACCATGATTGATAATGTGGGTTCAATTCTGAAAAATTCATTTCTAAGAGCATATCGAATAGAAACTCTTCTTTTTGAAGACTTGTTCCTGTATATGGCAGCTTAAACGATAAGCTCATTTTAGGTGTTTCTACATTTTCGAAAATTTCGCGACGTGTGTGCTTTACCTCAAGTGGTTCATCAGGGTAAATATCTTCTACCTGACTTTCAACTTTAATATGGTTCTTAGTTTTTCGTTCAACAATTTCTTTGACAATCTCAGGATCTTCTGGAGTAACAATAGCCAGAACCATCCGGCTATCGTTATAGTTTAGGTCATAGGCCTTACGAAGATCATCTAGAGTCGTTGCATTAATACTCTCTTCCGTTCCAACGATGTCATAGATAAATGGAAATTGATGTAATGCATTCCGATAGGTTTCGTTGATAAGGCGCGTTATTGGTCGTTGTTCATACATTTTCATTTCTTCAACGATAATTCCTTTTTCCTTTTCAACACTGTCTGCAGTCACTGTAAAAGAACTTACGAAGTCTAACAGCAAGGAAAGCGGCGCTTCTATCGCACCATTATGACCGAAGTAATAAAATGTTTGTTCATAGGATGTAAATGCATTTCCACTTGCTCCCATCGCTGCGAATTGAGACAGAATGTCCCCAGCTTCATCTTCAAACAATTTATGTTCCAAGAAATGCTGGACACCTTTCTTGTGTTCTATAATTTCGCCATCCTTACATTGTTGTATATTTAGTGCTCCAAAAGGCGTACCATATACAGCCGCAGAGCGTTTAAATCCAGGGTGATGGATAATATAGGTATACAACCCACTTTCGGTTACAAATGTCGAAACTGATTCATTAAAGCTGTTGTCAATTTTCTTCATGATTATTGTCTCCTTCCGTCTGAGCACGATACGCATACGTAAATGGCGCACTCAAGTGATCAATAACTTCTTTCACCTGTTCAACTGTTACATTTGCTATTTTCTCTTGTAGTGCCTCAATACTTTCGTCGACACCTAATAATTCATTTCTAAATTGACGGTCTGCAATCCGTTTAAGATTTTCTGTAGTACCCTCTAAACCTAAATTAAGGTATTGAATCGCAGGTTGGATATCCAGTGATTCCTGCTTCATGATTTCAAATTGTTCCTGAATGAGAGTTAGTGTCTTGTCAAGATTACGATCGTTGATACCTGTCGCAACAATCATGACACCATCAAAAAGTTGACGTGACGCATAAATTGAATACGCCAAACTATGTTTTTCCCGGATATTTTGGAACAGCAGTGATGACGGCAATTGTCCAAGGTATGCAACAAATACTAAATACGCCGCATACAAATCATGGTATGGATCAATGTCTATAGCATACAATGAGACGATTTCGGTCTGACCACCTGCATGATGCTGGGTCATCATTTTTTCTGTGATTTCGGGATAAATAAGTGGGTTTTCTATTTTGTTTGAAAATCCTTGATTAAAACGTGAGACATCCATGTCGTGAAGATCTCCAACAATATAAATGGACTTAAACGCTTCTTCAACGAGCGTTTGGTGAAAAGCTTTCACCATGTCAACTGTGACCGTTTCGATTGCTTCGAGTGTCCCAAATGAGTTAACCGAAAATAGTGAATCGAGTGCAGCATTCAAAAATGCTTGTTGTTGCGCATAATGAGCGCTGCTTTCTTTTATGCGAGCATGATGCAAACGAAGACCATCTTTGGCTTCGTTTACCGTCTCTTCATTGATAAGCACTTCATAAAACATATCTGCTAAAAGGTCAACTTGTGCTTGCTGTACAGCTTCATCTGTAAACTTCGCATGAATACTTTTAACGGCAATGTCGATGACTTGATACTTACCAGCAGTATATGTATTGCTACTTGTTTTTGTACCATACATAAAGTCCAAACGTTTTTGCAACTCTTCTTTCGTAGGTGTCGCAGTAGTGCGGTCGTTCATCATTCTACTTAAAATGTTTGCGACGGTGTTTTGTTGATCATTTAATTCGAAAACTACTTTCAAATTAATCAATACCTCTTTAAATTTTGGTTCATAAATCTTAGTGATGTGAATATTATTTGCCAGATTAGTGTGTTCAATCATGTTATACGCTCCTAAAAATGATACAATAATGCTATAATTGTACATCAATCACAATTAAATAGAAAGCATGGTGACATCATGATTCAACCTAAAGATTCTGTTTTCTTAACAGACCTCTACGAGTTTTCAATGGCGTATACATATTTTAAAGAAAAACGTCATGAGGAAATTGTCTATTTTGACATGTTCACACGAAAAATTCCCAATAAAGGAGGTTATTTGATTTTCAATGGTTTATCGAAACTCATTGAAGCCATCAACAATTTTAAATTCCGACAAGAACATATTGATTATTTAAAAACACAAGGGTTTGATGATCCGGAGTTCTTGGATTACTTACTTAATATGGACCTTAACATCGATGTTTGGGCCGTCGAGGATGGTACTGTCGTCTTCCAAAACGAACCACTTGTAACAGTTCGCGGTACAGTCATCGAAGCGCAACTCATTGAGACGATATTGTTACTTTCAATAAACTATTCAACCTTAGTAACAACGAAGGCAAGTCGTATTGTTAATGCGGCTCGTGGACGCACGGTTCTCGAATTTGGTGCACGTCGTGCTCATGGATTTGACGCCTCACTTGATGGTGCACGTGCAGCGATTATTGCGGGTGCAGTTGGAACATCACACACGCTAGCCGGTCATAAATATGGTGCATATGTTGCAGGAACAATGGCCCATTCTTTTATCCAACTTCATGATAATGAACTGGATGCATTTATGACATATGCTCGCAACAATCCCGACAACTCTGTCTTCTTAGTCGATACCTATGACACCTTGAAATCTGGTATTCCTAATGCAATCAAAGTTGCTAAAGAATATCTAGAACCAAATGGATACCGCCTTAAGGCAATTCGTCTTGACTCTGGAGACTTAGCATATTTATCAAAGGAAGCACGCCGTATGCTCGATGCAAGTGGACTTCAGGATTGCAAGATTATGGCTTCGAACTCGCTTGATGAATACTTAATTGATGACTTAATTTATCAAGGCGCAGCAATTGATCAATTCGGAGTTGGCGAAAACTTAATTACATCCAAATCTGAACCAGTCCTTGGTGGTGTATACAAACTTGTTGCACAGGAACGTGATGGGGCTATCATTCCCAAAATTAAAGTTTCAGAAAATATAGAAAAAATCACAAATCCAGGTCATAAACGACTCTACCGTTTTTATGATAATGCAAGTGAAAAAGCACTCGCCGACTATGTAGCCCTTGCCGATGAGATCATCCCAACAGATGAAATAACAATCTTCGATCCGGTAGCACCTTGGAAGAAAAAGACCTTAACGAATTATCAAGTACGAGAACTTCAAGTTCCAATCTTCGTGAATGGTAAGTGTGTTTATACACTCCCTCATTTGGATGATATTGCTGTCTACTCGAAACGAGAACTAGAAACAATGTGGGATGAAGTAAAGCGTCTGCATTATCCGCACCAGTATTACGTGGATTTATCGCAAAAACTTTATGATTTGAAATTGTCCTTACTCCATGACATTAACGAAAATAAATAAAAGGAAATACCCAATCTCATTAAGATTGGGTATTTTTATGGTTATGGCATGCATGTTGTGAAAAAAGCACTTTGTGTTTGCATCGTGAAAGCGTATACTTATTTTAGGAGGATTGACCAATGACCCACACATCGCTTATGAATCATATTAATACGATTCACTTACGTTCTATTCATCATTCAAAATTTGATGCCGATTGGCATTCAACACTGCACTCCCATGCTTTCACCGAACTATTTTACGTAATTCGTGGAACTGGTCGTTTCATTTTTCAAGATAACACTACGATTAATGTTCGCGAGGATGATCTCGTCCTTGTTAACCCCAATATCCTACATACTGAATTTTCAGATTCGCATGATCCCTTAGAATATATTGTTGTAGCCATTGATGGCATTGAGTTTGTTTCTGAGTATGAAAATGACGGTTTTTCCGTCCATAACTATTACGAATACAAACACGAAGTTCTCTACTTTTTAAAATCCTTAGTCACAGAAACTCGACTTAAAGAACCTTATCACGAAATGATTGTAGATCTTCACCTCAAAAGTCTCATTATAAGTATTGTACGTCGAACCATCTTGAATCTCACAGTTGTTGTCAATCGTGAAGACGTCAACAACGATTGCATCTTCATTGAAAATTACATCAATAAGAATTTTAGAGATTCAATCACGCTGGATAAGCTTGCTGAACTAACGTTTCTAAATAAGTACTATATTTCACATATCTTTAAAAAACATTCGGGTATGTCACCTATCGATTTCGTCCTTAACAAACGGATCACGGAAGCAAAACGTTTGCTTGAGAGCACTGATTATTCAATATCACAAATTTCAGCTATTGTAGGTTTCTCGAGCCCGTCCTACTTTTCTCAGTTTTTTAAGAAAGAAATCGGTATGAGTCCTAGAAAATATAAGGATACATTTCAACCAAACTAGATAGTTACTAACCCGCAAAA
Organism: Erysipelothrix aquatica; assembly: GCF_009828825.1. Classification (GTDB taxonomy): domain Bacteria; phylum Bacillota_I; class Bacilli_A; order Erysipelotrichales; family Erysipelotrichaceae; genus Erysipelothrix; species Erysipelothrix aquatica_A. The sequence goes on from NZ_WTTA01000001.1 coordinate 448,645, forward strand.
AAAACGCTTCAGAAGAAGCGTTTTTTTTATTTACGATTAGATCGCCGTTCAAATTTAATGAAGCAAAGCACGATCCCCAGTACACTCATCATGCTTCCAAATATAAATACCATTGAATTTGTAGCAACACCTGTAGCAGGAAGGCTTGAGTTCTCTTGATTTGTGGATCCTTCTGGTTTAAGTTCTGGATTGGATGGATCCGTCGGGTTCACGGGTTCTAGAGGATCGATAGGATTAATGAAATCTCGTAGTTCAAGTTTTTCAAAACCACGTTCAATTTCCATAATAATGCTGTCAATTTCACTTTGTGAAGGCTTATTCGATAAGCCACGTTCATCAATTAGTGCTAGTAGCGCAACACCCTGCTTAACTCTTGTTTCCAAAAGTGTGTAAGAATCTACCGTATATTTGTACACTTCAAGTGCTTCAAATTGTGCAATGAGCGTCCGTAGGCGCGCGATACTATACTCTGTTAATGGTGGAGTTATATTGCTTTGATTAATTATAGATATATTGTCTAAAATGAAATCATTATACCCACGGAAGTTGATGTCTTTATTCGATGCATCTTCGACATCTGCCTTCGTAGCTGTCGAATAAATAGCAAACCATGTCTGCCCCGTCTCAGATCCCGTAATCTCAAATTCCATTCTTTGAGGACCCTCTTTATCTCTGGTTGATACCATTTCAAGCATCTGTTCGTGATTACTGATGAGTCCATCACCAATCATCACTGCATAAGTATAGTCTGAACCCATCTCGTAGTCGAACGATACCGTGTATTTTTGTCCAGGCTCGAAACGCACCATCTGTGGAATCGTTTGATATACGCGTCGTTGACGACCGGTTAATCCATTTGTTTTAAGTGACCAGTCTCCTTCGATTACATCACTAATCCGCTTATTATTCCACCCGCGTTGGGTGTACGGATCATGCTTCTCTGATAAATGAGTTCGGTTATCTTCAACACCTTCGATATCGCTAACGACAAACGGATAGATACCCTGAGCATTATTCTCAAAATCATTGAAAAAGTTACCTGCTTCATCAAATGGATTTCCCTCATTTTCCGTTATTCGGACACCATCAAAGTATGTCGTACCACTCCCAGGTTCACGAGTTAATTGAAGCGTTACGTCCCCAGTTTGAGGGGCTTTGAAGAAGACAAACATATTTTGAAAGTAACTTGTGCCCTCCACAGTTGAGGACTTCGTATTGTGCTCGTAGGCCTTGACATAATTTTCAGCAATGGAGCGATAGGTATACGCTTCTTTTCGATCTTCTTCTGTGATAATTGAAAGTGTTGCTTTCGCATCACTACGATTATCGACTCCAACATATGCTACATAATCTGCACCAGGGGTAAGATCAGTGAGAACTTGTGATACCGACGAAAGTGAATCATTATCTCGCATCACAAGCATATCATTCGAAGCCTGTGATTTTTCAATTGTTATTGAATCAGTGTCGCCTTTTTGCGTCCATGCATCAAGATTTTGTGAATTGAACCCTGGGTCAACGACATGAGCTCCTTCACCATAAGTCATCTCGGCTTGCTTTTGAGTGCCACGATAAACAGAATATGGCATATTAGCCTCGGCAGTCAGTGTCACCTTCCCGTTAACTACCGGAATTTCAGAAACCAATTCTTTCCCTGTCTCTGTGAGTCTGTAGTACATCACCGAACTTACATTCCAATTTGAAGGAAGTTCCCACTCAGTTTTTCCGCCAGTTTTATTAAAGTGATACAGTTTTTCATCGGCATTAGAAAGTGTCTTACCCGTTGCGTCCCATGACCAAGGAATTAGGTACGTCTCGCCATTTAATACGACTTTATCATTCAATGTCATTGTACGATGAGTATATCCATCATAGTCATTTTTAAAATCATTTGAACCCCGTTCGATTTTTAGTACGTTGTTCATCGCATCAATTAGCGTTACTTTCATTTCTGGAATCCATTCATAGGATAATCCATCTTGATTAGTCATCGTAACCGCTTCACCATTGACCCATTGATTCACTGTAAAATGTTGGACAAACTTAGTTGGGACATTGTTCTCAAAAAGATTAACAATGTAACCGTTGTAATCATTTCGCCCTTGCCATCCTTCGAAATCCTTCATATCGTAACCCCCAAGCAGTGGCGCAATAGCTGCTCCGGTATAAGCAGGATAATCAGCAATCCACACGTCTTTTTGATGATTATAAATGAATCGCGCAACATTACTGTTAATACCTTTTAATTTATAACCGCCATAGGTCAAATCAGCAGCCCAGTGTGAGAATGTCGTATCTGGTTCAAAGGCATATCCCCATTCACCACCTAGACGCCATCCTTGATCATTAATTTCCTTTGCTAACTGATGGCTTGTCCAGGCACTATTATCACCGGATTGTCCATTACCCCAAACATCAACATAAATAAAATCTAAATTGTTGTTGGGACCTAGAACATTTCCTAGTTCTTCAAATCGTTCACGACGGTAACCTGCAAGATCTTTAGCGGCATCAATATTAATCCCTTGATCAATCCAATTCCAACCATAATTGTATGAACCATCCACATTTTTTCTTAGTAATGATTCAGAAAAGTATTTAGATTCTGGATACGTTTCACTCGCATTTACGTGTATTCCAATACGAGCTCCATAGTCTACAGATCGATCAAGTAGTTTTCTAAACTCCGCGACACCACCAATTCTGCTTCCAATATTCGCATAATCTAGGTGACCCGAATCATGTCCTTCACTACCGTATCCTTTGAGTAGAATCGATTGACCGAGGCCATCTGTGTGAAGTCCGATTTTTTTAATACCATCCAGTGTCGTTAAAAATGGATTTTGTGCGTGCGAACCAAAATTCATTGCAATACGATATGCAACTAAATCAGGGACATCTTCTGCTCCCTTAGCAACATACATGATGTCTCGATAAGCGATTGCTGCATCTTGCCAGTTTACTGCTTGATCATTATTTCGATCTTCGCTAAGCACTACCTTAACCACTGGCAATTCTAAAGTATCATCGTCATACATCACATCGCGATGATAATACCATGGCGAACTTTGCAGTCCCATTGAGTTATAACTCAGATATTCTTGAACACGTGCATTTACGCGAGTAAAGTCATTGGAACCACCACCCGCTGAATACTGTGAATTTGAGTAGATTCCAGCCGCAATTTCACCATTAGAAATGAATCCATACATAAGTGGTTGATTGTATCTTCGTAATTGTGAATCTACTGGAACAAGCGTATCTCCCGAAACAGTAGTATCAGTCGACATTCGTGTCGCCATGAGCTGTGCATTCGTTTCATTGCTACGAACAGATACTAGACTGTGGTTGGGGATTTCAATCGTCCGCACCGTTGTCTCGTTAGTGTACGGAGTCGGATTATTATTTTGAATTTTTGTTACTTCAAATGTAACGCTCTCCCCGACCACGCTAAGTACTGCAGTAAGATCGACATTTAGCTTGTGAGCTTCATCTCGTACCTTCATGAGATACTCAACCTGATTTTCCGCCAGACGCTTCATCGAAACCTCAGGAATTACGTCAATCCCATTAAGCACCAATGTATTTAGAATGCTAGGTTGGCCATGCATTATGATACCATTATTAAGTTCATACTTAACAACACGTGGAAATGCTTCGTCAATGGTGACTGTCATTGCATCAGACTTTATTGTAGTGAGTGAACCACCTTCAATTGGATCTGTTGGACGTTGCTGCGGAATATGCCGGATCACAACATTATCGAGCAACACCTCCAAGGTTCCACGGTCTTTAAAGATTCCAATTTCCGCCGCGTTGGAATGAATATTTCCCATAATGTTTGAAAATACTTCTTTGCCGTCAACAGAGAGAGCTAACGTTGAATCGGATACTTTGGCAGATAATTTAAAGGTTTTTCCCTCTTCGATACGTGGTCCTTCGGCCATTCCAGAATAACTCGACTTCGATCCGAAATGCTCACTAAAAAAGAGATTCGTTTCATCTCCAGTTGAAACAGTTGCAAACGTTTTAGAGTCTACGGCACGCATCGCAAAACCAAATCGATTCGCTTTTCCTTTAACAGTCATATCAGCTTCAATTGTGTAATTATCCATAAGTGCAACTCGTTCAAACGTTGCAATTTGTTTTCCTGATGTGCTATCAAAATTAATCTTTAGTGCCTGGCCTGACTCGGTGGTGACGATTTCTTGCTTAACATCTCCCAGCATCGGAAAGAGGACATTCGTTTCACCAAGTGATTCTGATTCGAAGTCCAACTTAAATTCATAATCATCATATATATCCACAGTTTCGCGAGGTTCACGAATAATCTCTTTAGGAATATCGGTTTGATCTGTTGATTTAATCATAATACTCGAAGACTCACTTCCAAATTGCCCCAATCTAATCGCTATATCTTGATATGAAGCTAAAGCATCGACTATTCCTGCATCAAACATATAATCACTAATAACGGTTTGTTCTCCTTCAGATTGAGTTCCTTTCAAAATAAACTTATTATCTTTAAATGTAATATCAAGGCTGTAGGATTCATTTTGAAGTGGTAATGTTCCGCCGAGGTTACCATACGTTCCTTGACCATCGACTGCATATTGCCAAAACCATCCACTTGCATTATATCCAATAGAAATGTAATTATTGAAGTCTTTAAAAAACAACATAATATTTAGCCGTGTTTTTTGTGGATTGGATAGTGGAATAAAAGTAAGTGAAGTTCCGACTTCTTTTCCATTCATCTTCCAGCCATTCTTTTTCGTAAAAAAGGCGGACTTATCACTATTATTATTTGCTTCATGAGATGACAACTGAATATAGCGTGTTTCATCTTGTATTCTCTCCTCAATCACCCCTTGCGGACTTAATAAACTTATCCAATCTAGATTGGTATCATTTGACGCACTAACAATTTGCGGGTTGTTAGCACATAACGTTAAAACTAATACCAATGACCATAGACCAATCATTATTTTTTTCATATTCCCTCCATCTAGAGCCTTTGCCCAAATTAATGATAGCACTTACATTATAGGTATGTGTTTAGTTAAATTGTGATAGAAGTTATATATGTTGAGGTTTAAATAAAACAAACATACAATAGAAAAACGCTTCTTTCGAAGCGTTTAACGTTTTCCTTGATCGTATGGATCCCCAAGAGCTTTTGGAGCTGCTTGAGTTTTCGAAGAGAACCATAAGACAATTAAGGTTGCAATATACGGGAACATCTTGAAGAATTGTTCAGGAATATTTAAATTTGTAAAGAATGGAATTGCAGAGTATACATTTGAGATTGTAAGGGTTAATGCAAAGAATATTGATGAAATGAATACCGGTATCGGTTTCCATTGTCCAAAAATTAAGATTGCAAGTGCTAAGAACCCATAACCACTCACAGTTCCAGAGAATGAAGTACTTACTGGAATCATAATCGCAAATCCACCAAGTCCACCCAATGCACCAGAGATTAATACAGCTGCCCAACGAATTTTGTAGACATTTACTCCCGCCGCATCCAGTGCATTAGGGTTTTCACCCGCCGCACGCAAACGTAATCCAAAACGTGTTTTGTACATTACGAATACAACCACAATCAGAATAATGAGTCCGAGATATGTTGTAATATACGCATTTTTGAAGAATAAGTCCCCAATGACAGGAATATCTCCTAACAATGGAACTTTTCGAATTAAGAACACATTTTTAAATGGAATTTCTTTAACAGAGTAAACCAATCGCGCCATAACAACTGCAAAAGCAGGTGCGAACATATTGATCGCGGTACCCGAAATAGTTTGATCCGCCTTCATGTTGATAGATGCAAATGCATGTACTGCAGCAATTGCCATTCCTGCTAGAATCGCTGCGAGCATTCCAATTACAAACAGAAGTTGCGGTGCAAACATTCCTTGTAACATGAATAGTGTTAAGATTCCAAAGAAGGCACCAAATACCATGATTCCTTCCAAGGCAATGTTTACAACACCACTGCGTTCTGAAAAGAGTCCACCCAGTGATACCATGAGTAACGGAATCGCTACATAAAGCATTTGTTGAAATACAAAATATGCCATTGTCATGATTCTTTACCTCCTGATTTTTTATCACGTGTTAGCTTTCCGATAACACCTCGCAAGAATACAGTCAATGCAGAAATATAGATAATTGCGGATGTGATGACTTGGATGATCTCGGGCTCTAGGCGGAATAATTGTAAGTTATTACCTCCATATGTAATTTGAGAGATAAAGAGACCTGAGAAGATTATACCTATTGGATTGTTTTGACCCAACAAGGCAACAGCAATTCCATCAAATCCTTCTTTGAGTAATCCATATAAGGTTGTCATATAGATTCCAACATCAGATAGATACATCAACGCTCCACCAAGACCAGCTAGACCACCAGCAATCATCATTGATAAGATGATACTTCGTGTCTCATTAATTCCAGCATAGCGGCTTGCATGTCGGTTAAATCCAACAGCACGAAGTTCATACCCAAATGTTGTTTTTTCGAGCACGATATACAAAACTATAGCACTAATTATTGCAATAATGATACCAATATTCAATGATGAATTTGGGAAGATTGCATCCAACCCCATTCTTGGCAAGTATGCATTTTTAGGCGGTAATGTACGACTGTATTGCGCATCAAATGCTGTACGCATAATCAAAAAATTAACCAAATAAACTGCAATATAGTTCATCATAATTGACGAAATAACTTCGTTAACATTTCGATAGGCTTTTAAAGCACCAACTACAAGTCCCCATATAGCTCCAGCAAGAGCACCTAAAACAATTCCTACAATCCAGCCGAATCCTGGAGGTAAGAAAGTCCAGTTAACACCGACATAAATTGCAGTAAAGGCACCAACTGTAAATTGTCCCGTTACCCCGATATTAAAGAGTCCCGTTCTAAATGCAAATCCAACAGATAAACCCGTCATGATAATTGGTGTTGCGTTAAAGAGCACATTACCAATTCCACGAAGTCCATCATGTAACCCACCTTTTAAGATTAACGCAAATGCGCTTAAGACAAATTGTGGTTTAATCGCTAAAATAACGATAAATCCAAAAACGAGTCCAATTGCTACTGCTAGTAAAGAAGCAATTAAGTTGTGGGATTGTTCGTTTTTAAAATAGTTTTTGATTTTACTCATCAGTATTTCCTCGTTTCGCTCCAGCCATGTAAAGTCCTAATTCTTGCTGTGTTACGGAATCTGGAGTAAACTCTCCTACTAATTCACCATTATGCATTACAAGAATTCGATCACTTACATTCATTATTTCAGATAGCTCATAGGATACAAGAAGTACGGATTTTCCTGCATCACGCTGTGCAACAAGTTGTCTATGAATATATTCAATCGCACCAACATCAAGGCCCCGTGTTGGTTGTACTGCCATTAATACATCACTACCCATATCAATCTCGCGGGCTAAGATAGCTTTTTGTTGATTACCACCTGACATGCTTCGGACAGTTGTATGAGGTCCTTTTGAACTTCGAATATCAAATTTCTCGATCATTTCTTTTGAATATACATCAATGGCGTCATACTTCATAAAACCATTTTTTGAGAAACGGTCTTCAAAATATGACTTCAATACAATATTGTCTGCCAAGTTATATTCTAATACGAGTCCATCACGGTGACGGTCTTCAGGAATATGTGAAAGTCCATGAGTATTGCGGTAACGAATCGACTTATTGGTAATATCATTGTCACCAAGCATAATGACACCCGATTTAATTGGCAAGAGGCCTGCTAAAGCATAAACAAGTTCATGCTGGCCATTTCCTTCAATCCCTGCAATACTTACCACTTCACCACGTCGTAAATCAAAGCTAATATTTTTGATTGCGTCATGACCACCGTGGGTGGAATCAATGGACAAGCCATTAACAGATAGCACAACATCACCAAGTTTTGCAGGTGCTTTGTCGATTGTAAGATCAACCTTGCGTCCAACCATCATTTCTGACATTTCTTCAATTGAAACATCTTTAACATCGACAGTTCCAATATACTTACCTTTACGTAAAACAGTACAACGGTTCGCTACTTTTTTTATCTCACCTAGTTTATGCGTAATGAAAACGAGTGACTTACCTTCTTTTTGAAGTTGCAACATAATTTGCATCAGTTCATCAATTTCTTGAGGCGTTAGTACAGCTGTCGGTTCATCAAATATCATGACATCACTTTCGCGATAAAGCAGTTTAAGTATTTCGACACGTTGCTGCATTCCTACAGAAATATCTCTAATTTTTGCATCTGGATTTACATTCAGCCCATAACGTTCACTAAGCTCAACAATTGCTTGACGTGCTTCTTTTTTATCTACTACACCTTTTGATGTTTGTTCAACACCAAGGATAATATTTTCTGTAACTGTAAACGTATCAACAAGTTTGAAGTGTTGATGCACCATCCCTATTTTAAGTGCCGTCGCTTCATGCGGATTTGAAATTTTCGTAGGCACTCCACGAACAATTATCTCTCCGCCATCTGGTTGATACATACCAAAAAGGATTGACATCAACGTAGATTTTCCCGCACCATTTTCCCCTAGTAGTGCGTGAATTTCACCTTCGCGAATATTTAATGTAACTTGATCATTCGCAATGATGCCAGGAAATACTTTAGTTATTTCTTTCATTTCGACGATATGATTCATCGGTTTCACTCCTTCAATGAATTTTAAACAGAAAAAGCCCCAACGAAGGGGCTTTTCTAATTACTAGTTGGTTTAGACAATTTTAACTTTTTCTAATTTCAAGTCGCTGAAATCATTAGCATGTGTTGTAGGAATTGATGAACGTATTCCATCTTTGTCTGCTTTGAAATCTGCGTAGATTTTATCATAATCTGCTTTTGTAAATGTCTCGAAACGATCAAATTTGTCTGGCAAACCTACTGAATCATTTGCGATTCCATAAGTTGTTGCCTTACCACCTTCGAATTTACCTTCGTAGTGATTTTTCAATGCTGCGTGAACAGATCCTTGTAACTGCTTAACTGCTGATGTAATGATTGTTTCACTGTCAGCGCTTTGATCTTTGTCAACACCAATAGATTTCTTGTTTGCTGCTTGTGCGGCTGCAAACACTGAGTTTCCTGCACCACCCGCTGATGCGAAGATTACTTCAGTACCAGCTGCATACCATCCAGCTGCAAGTGTTTGAACTTCTGGTTTTGGCTCAAATGTATTTGCGTAGTTGTAACGGACTTCAACGTCAACGCCTAACTCTTTAGCTGCTGCATCTGCTCCATATAGATAACCAATACCATATTTTTCAACTGCTGGTACTCGGTATCCACCAATAAATCCAAGTTTAGTCATGCCATCTTTAACTGCTGCATATCCTGCAAAGAATCCTGACTCATGTTCATCATATAGCAATGAGTTTGTATTGCTTCCAATAACTGGCTCAGAGTCACCATTTTCTTGAGGTAAGCTATCCACGAAGATAAAGTTTACATCAGGGAAATCTTTCTGTGCTCTAAATACTGCATTATTAAATAGGAATCCAGGTGTTACAATCACTTTAGCTTTTCCATCTTTGATAGCTTTACTAATTGTATTGTAGTACTCATCATCATTAGCTGTTGATGGTCGGTAATAAGTTGCTGAGATTTGTTTGTCCTTGTTTGCTTCGTTATGTTCTTTAACATACGATTGGACACCTTCCCATGATCCTTGGTTGAATGATCCGTCATCGATCGTTCCAACGTCTGTGATTAAAGCAATTTCACCACCGGTACCTTCTTTGCCTGTTTCTTGCTCCTTTTCAGGCGAAGCACAAGCTGTCAGTCCAAATACCATTAATGCGACTAATGCTATAGTCCAGAATTTCTTCATTGTTATCCTCCGTACAAGTTCTCCTTGTAAGACAATAATAAGCAATATTATGCCTAAAATCAAGTCAAACAAACGCACTCTAGAGTGCATTGAAATCGCTATCATTGATTGTTGTGGTAATATGATTTAGAACATAGTATAATTAAATGTTATTAGAGTTATTTTCATTTTATTTCATGTGATATTTATATGAAGTTCAGAAATCGGAAATATGTACTATTTAAAGGTTTTTTTCTACAATTCTTAAATTACACTTCTTACCTTTCAAACGTATTGTTTCTATGTTTATTAGGTATGTGTGGCAACGAAAATAATTTCACATATTATTCAAATAAAAAGAATCCCTGCCTAAGCAGGGATTCTTTTACGCTTCCTTGTTAATTGTATGAATGTATTTTGATTTTACTTCTTCGTTAACAAGAGTAACAAAGTCTTCAAGACTGAATGGATTCTGAGCACGTTCACCAAAACGGCGAACATTGACCGAGCGTTCCTCTATTTCTTTATCACCAATAATTACTTGCATTGGAATTTTATGCATTTGAGCTTCACGCAAGCGATAGCCAAGTTTTTCGTTTCGTCCATCAACCGAAACACGAATACCTTGTGCTTCTAAGATTTCTTTGACTTCATTTGCATATTCCATGTGGAATTCTGTATTAACAGGAATAATTTCGACTTGTTTTGGTGCTAACCATAATGGAAATGCTCCAGCAAAGTGTTCAATAAGAATTCCAATGAAACGCTCGATTGAACCAAATATAGCACGGTGAAGCATGATTGGTCGTTGTTTCGAACCATCTTCCGCAACATATGTTAGATCAAAGCGTTCTGGTAGATTTGTATCCAACTGAACTGTTCCACATTGCCAAATACGGTTTAACGAGTCTCGAACCTTAAAGTCTAGTTTGGGTCCATAGAATGCCCCATCACCAGGATTGATTTTGAATTCTTTACCAGCTGCAATACATGCTTCTTCAAGAATCTTCTCAGAACGATCCCAATCTTCGATAGATCCAATATATTTATCTTCTGGACGTGTTGAGAGTTCAATGGAATATGTTAATCCAAAGACAGAATAGATTTCTTCAATAAAGTCTAAGATTTCAATAATTTCGTCTTGTAATTGCGCAGGCGTCATAAATAAGTGAGCATCATCTTGCGTAAACATACGAACACGGAATAATCCATTGAGTGCTCCACTCGCTTCATGACGATGCACAGTCCCCATCTCGGCAAGGCGAATCGGAAGATCACGGTATGAATGTAAATCATTTTTATAAACTAACATACCACCTGGACAATTCATTGGCTTGATTGCGAAATCACGATCATCAATTGACGAAGTATACATGTTTTCCCGGTAATTTTGCCAGTGTCCAGAAACTTCCCATAGGTCCTTGTTTAACATTGTCGGTGTTTGTGTAAAGACATAACCACGACGTGTATGAGCTTGTTGGTAATAAGCATCCAGGGCTTGTCGTAATTTCATTCCATTTGGTAACCAGAATGGGAACCCAGGACCGTACTCACTCATCATAAATAAGCCAAGTTCTTTTCCAAGTTTTTTATGGTCTCTAAGTTTTGCTTCTTCAAGCCAGTTTAGGTAATTGTCGAGATCTTCTTGTGTTTCAAATGTAATTCCATAAACACGTTGCAACATTTTATTATTTGCATCGCCTTTCCAGTATGCACCGGATACCTTGAGAAGTTTAAAATATTTCATTTTTTTCGTTGTCTCAACATGAGGACCACGGCAAAGATCGATAAATTCTGCTTGACGGTATGCTGAAATTGTTTCGTTTTCATCTAAATTTGAAATGATATCAAGTTTATAGGAATCATCTTTGAACTCTTCCATTGCCTCTGCTTTTGAAAGCTCAATACGTGTTATTCGTTTGTCTTCTTTAGCAATTTTACGCATCATCGACTCAATTTTCGGTAAATCGTCTTCTGTTAATTTGACATCTCCCAAATCCATGTCGTAGTAAAAGCCATCTTCAATTACTGGACCTACCCAAAATTTTGCTTCTGGATAAAGACGTTTCACGGCATGCGCAAGTAAGTGTGCGGATGAGTGATTCAGAACATTTAATTCTGGATTTTCTTTAATATTAATCATTGTACTTTCCTTCTCTTTCTAATAAAAAAGTACCACGGTAACAAACCCTAAAAGGACGTGTTAACGCGGTACCACCTTCATTCACTGTAATAGTGCACTTTATCTGTTAACGCCAGCTACGGAATTTTTTCGAAAATTCACTCAAAGGTTGTAAATGCAAATGTCTACGAGAAGTTTTCAGCGACCACTTCACTCTCTGGTTCAACGCTTTTACATTCATGTCCTTATCATCGATTTATAGTATTATTATACTCGACTCTTTTTAAAATACAAGCCTAAAGACTACAGAACAATATTTCCTTCTTTGATGATTGTAACGGTATTTCCATCAAATGTTGTTCCTTCTGCATGCATATCCTCACTACCAAACATAAAGTCCACGTGAATGAGAGATTGATTAATGCCTCGTTCGAGAAGTTCGTCACGACTCATGCTTCCACCATTCTCTATTAGCGGATATCCTTTTCCAAGAGCAATATGGCACGATGCATTTTCATCAAACAGAGTATTGTAGAACAATGTTTTTAGATTTGAAATTGGTGAATCGAAAGACACTAATGCAATTTCACCAATACGTCGGCTATTTTCATCTGTATTGAGAAGACCTTCGAGTGCCTCTTTGCCTTGTTCGGCATCAAAATCAACGACGATACCATCTTCGAATTTTAACCAAAATTTGTCGATGAGTCGACCGTTATTGTTTAGAGGCAACGTATTGTACACGATTCCATTTACATTCATACGATCTGGAGTCGTAAATGATTCCTCAGTTGGAACATTAGCGTTAAATGGAACTCCTTTTTGTGATGGACTATTACCACCCGACCAAATGTGTCCTTTGACCAGACCAATTGTAATGTCTGTTCCCAAACCATTTTTAAAATGAACTGACTCAAAATTATATGCGTTTAGTGCATTATTTTGCTTATGGAGTTGGGCATTATGTTTTTCCCATTCTTGTTTTGGATCATTGTCTTCTGTTACACGAGTAGCGTATAGAATGTACTCGTAAAGCTTATCATATGCCGCCTGCGCTTCTAATTCAGGAAATACTGCCTTAGCCCAGTTATAGGTAGGGTAAGCTGCAACTAACCATTGTCCTTGATTACTCATGGAGTAGTTTGCAAATGCTTGTAATGCTTTCCCTCTAACTTGAGATACGGCCATAACTTTCGAAGCATCGACATCATTCATAAGTCCAGGATTTGGACTACGTAATGCTAGTTTAACGAGGTCTTCTTTAAGGTACTCGTCGTGTTCAAGAATCAATGATTCTGGGATATGTGTTAGCGTTTCTTCACTTTGATATAGATAGTGAAGTCTTGAAATCTGCTCGCTTGTAAACTTGACGATAACTTGTTTTGCTTTTAATTTATATGCTTCTTCGGTAAGAAGAGCAACAAATTCATGGTGTTCTGGCCCCGCATTGATAATCAACGTTTGATTAGGTTGTACATTAAGTGCTGTTTCAACCAACAAATTTGCATATTTTCTATCGATATTTTTCATAAGTACCTCTTTCTTTAACTAAAAGCGTGGTTTCCCACGCTTAGATTACAAAGTTTCCTGCTTCAAATACAACAACTTCAGTGCCATCTTGTGTTACCCCAATGACACTCATATCTTCACTTCCAAACATGAAATCTTCATGGTTAATTGAATCGTTTGAGTTATGAGCGAGTAATTCCTCTTGTGACATTGATGTACCATTTTTGATGTTCATAGGATAAGCACGTCCAAGAGCCATGTGGCATGAAGCGTTCTCATCAAATAATGTATTGTAGAACAAAATATTTAGGTCCGAAATTGGTGATTTGTGTGAGATAAGGGCAATTTCACCGATGTGACGGCTTCCCTCATCAGTATCAAGAAGTTGACGTAATGTTTCTTTTTCTTGTTTTGCATCAAAATCAACAACTTTACCATCTACAAACTCTAACCAAAACTCATCGATAAGTTTTCCGCTATAGTTCAATGGTTTTGTACTGTAGACGCGTCCGTTAACATTAAGACGGTCTGGCATCGTGAAGGATTCTTCTGTTGGCATATTCGGATTGAATTTATGTCCGCCTTCAGATGTTTCTTCTCCACCTGCCCACACATGATCTTTTACAAGACCCACTGTGATGTCGGTTCCCTTATTGTTTTTAAAGTGTAAAGATTTAAAGTTATAGTCGTTAAGAACCGTATTTTGATGTGCTAAAACAGCGTTGTGTTCAGCCCATGCAACAACTGGATCTTTATCTTCAGTGACGCGAGATGCATAAAGAATTGCTTCAAGTAATTTTTCATAAGCAGCTTCCACTGGTAATTCTGGGAACACTACATGTGCCCATTCGTTTGTTGGTAAAGAAATTAATGACCATTGCCCACGGTTTGCCATCGTATACTCACGCATTGCTTTTAAAGCTTCACCTTGAGCTTTTGCTGCAGCAGCGAGTTTGTCGCCATCTACATCTGCAAATAAGCCTGGTGATGGAGCATAAACTGACAAGCGACATAAGTCTTGTGTTAAGTAATCATCATTCTCGTCAACAATCCATTGAGGCACACGTGTATATGTTTCCAAATCTTGATGTAATGCGTGTTCTTTTCCAATAATGTCGTCGCTAAACTTAACGACAACTTTTTTAGCACCAACTGCATAAGCTTCTTTTACGAGAAGTCTTGCAAATTCATAGTGCTCTGCTTTTACGTTAATAAGTAGAGTTTGTCCTGGTTGAACGTTAACACCTACTCTAACGGCTAATTGTGCATATTTTTCAATTAATGTCATACATTTTTCTCCTGTGAGTAACATAACATCGCCGCTCCAATAACTCCTGGTTCTTCTAATGACGCAAGCACAAATTCACGATTACGCATTGTAGGATGAACCAATGATTTATACGCTTCAATCATCTTGTCCCAATATAAATGGCGAGAGAATGTGACGCCTCCACCTAGGACAAAGATGTGAGGATCTGTAACGTGTGAAATGATTGATAAAAGCATTCCTACGTCGTAAGACATGTCTTCGACAAGTTGAACTGCCTTAGGATCCTTTGATTCGTACAATTTAAATATTTGAGAAGCAGATGTTATTTCTGGGTCAATTAATTCTTGAGCTTTGCGGACCATTGCAGATCCACTCGCTTCATTTTCAACTGCACCAGCATTCAATGTGTTTACGTCATCGCGTCGTTTGCGATGTCTGTCAATTACAATATTTCCAATTTCACCAGCATATCCGTGAATTCCGGATACAAGTCTTCCGTCAACTACGAGCGCACCACCGATTCCTGTTGAATGCGTAACATAGTAAACTATTTTCTTGCCTTTTCCTGAACCAACTAAAGCTTCAGCTAAACCAGCAACATTTGCATCATTATCCATGTAAATGGGTAAATCAAAATGTTTTTTTAAGTAATCAACTACTGGAAAACCAGTAAATCCAGCAAGATTTGTCGATAGAGTTACCGACCCTTTTTCTGTATCTACTGGTCCAGGAATTCCGATTCCAATTCCAGCACATTGATCACAGTTTTCTAAACTGTTGATCATGTCAACGATATTGTTTAGAACAGTTTCTGGTCCTTGAGAAGCTAAAGACGGACGCTTGATTTCTTCAACAATGTCACCAAGTTCGGTAACAATTGCAACACGAACATTCGTACCACCTAAATCAACACCAATATACTGTTTCATAATTTTACCTACTATTTAACTTCAATAATTTTCATTAAGTTAGTGTTACCTGTTCCTGTTGGATATCCAGCAGCAATGATAACTTTTTTACCAGGCTCAATACCAAATGTTTTCGCAAATGTTGATGCAATTTCATCATCATTTGTCATATCATTACGGACGTCTGAGTAAACTGGAATGACACCCCATGATGATTGAAGGCTACGTTGAACTGCTTTATCAAATGTAACTGCAATCACAGGAACATTTGGACGGTATTTTGAAATACGACGTGCTGTTGAACCTGATTGTGTAAAGGCAACAATTGCTTCTACATCATTCATGTTTAATGCTGTTTCAGCAACTGACATACCAATTGAATCTTGCATTGTACGTTTTGAAGTACTAATTGCATGTGACAAGCGTTCACGGTAAGGAATAATTTCTTCCATTGCTAATGCAATTTCACGCATAACACGAACTGCTTCGATAGGATATGCTCCAACAGCTGATTCTCCTGAGAGCATGATTGCATCAGTTCCATCAAGAACTGCATTCGCAACATCACTTGCTTCAGCACGTGTAGGACGTGGATTTTGTTGCATTGATTCTAACATATGAGTTGCAGTAACAACTGGTTTACCCATACGGTTAGCTAATGCGATCATGCGTTTTTGGTAAATTGGAACTAAGTGTGTACTTACTTCAACACCTAAGTCTCCGCGGGCAACCATGACACCATCAGCAAGTTCTAAAATGCTTTCTAAGTTATCGAAACCTTCTTGGTTTTCGATTTTTACGATGATTTGAACATCAGGACGTCCTGCTGCTTCTAAAACATCACGAATGTCTTGAACATCTTGAACACGACGAACGAATGATGCTGCAACAAAGTCAATTCCGTTGTTAGCACCAAAAGTAATATCACTACGGTCTTTTTCTGACATAAATGGCATACTTAGTACTACGTTAGGAATATTCACACCTTTACGTGTTTTGATGAATCCTGGGTTTTCAACACGGCAAATTAGGTCTTTGTCATCTTTATCGATAACTGTTAACTTCATTTTTCCATCGTCGATAAGCAGGTAGTTTCCGATTTGAACGTCAGCATGTACTTCAGGTACTAAAAGTGTGAATCGTTCTTTAGTTCCCATGAAATCTGCATCAAATCCAACGCGAACAACATCACCTGTCTCAAAAGCGATTGCACCATCAGTCATGTCGCCACAACGAATTTCAGGTCCTTTTGTATCAAGTAGGATTGCCAAGTTGATACCAATTCGGTCGCTAACTTCACGAACAACGTTCATACGTCGTAAGTGGTTTTCTTGGACGTCATGTGAGAAGTTGAAACGAACAATATTCATTCCCTCTTTTGCCAATGCCTCGAGCATTTCTGGTGACTCTGAAGCTGGTCCAATCGTACAAATAACTTTTGTTTTTTTCATTTCTTGCATTAAATAATGTCTCTCTTTCTTATACCAATCGATCGTGTAACTCAAATAAAGGTTTTCTGGATTTCTTAGGTGTACGTAGCGCTTCTGTAATATCGATTGTCATTACTTTTTCGCTTACGATTCCAACACAACGGCCTCCTTCGCCCGACATTAATGCCTGCACTGCTTTATCCCCAAACTGTGTAGCAAGAATACGGTCACGCGCAGTAGGTGAACCACCACGTTGAATATGACCTAAAATTGTTGCACGTCCGGAGAATCCAGTATGTTGTGATATTTTTTGCGCTAATAAGTGTACATCGGTAATTTTCTCACTGATGATAAGGATTGCATGACGCTTTCCTTTCACTTGTTCAAAGTAATTGAGTCGTTCGAGAACTTCAGCTTCATCATAGCCGGTTTCTTTTGTAACAATAACTTCCGCACCCGTTGTAATTCCTGCATAAATTGCAAGGTCACCACAACGGTTACCCATTACCTCAACTACTGAACAACGGTGATGTGAACTTGATGTATCACGTAATTTATCAACGTTTTCGATAACAGTGTTTAATGCTGTATCAAAACCAATTGTGTAATCTGTTGAATCGATGTCATTATCGATTGTCCCAGGAATACCAATACAGTTAATTCCCATTTCTGTTAGAGCAAGTGCCCCGCGATAACTTCCATCACCACCAATGACTACTAGTCCTTCAATACCATGTTTTGCGAGATTTGCGACTGCCTTTTCACGAACCTCAACGAGCTTGAATTCTTCTAATCGGGCGCTACCTAAGATCGTTCCACCTTGAATGATAATATCACTCACGTCGCCACGATCTAATTTACGAATGTTGTCATTGACTAATCCTTCATAGCCATTAAATACACCATAAACTTCAAGGCCTGCACTTATTCCAGAACGCACAACTGCTCGAATTGCAGCGTTCATTCCTGGCGCATCACCACCAGATGTCAAAATGCCAATTTTTTTCATAATCCACCTCTTGAGTAATCATACCACTTTTTGCCAATTTTTTCGCCTTTAAATATCTATTTTTGTGCAATTCGACGGTTTTTACCCGTCATTTCTAATGGGCTTGTTAGCGCATGGATTCTATCCACGAGTCTTCGTGCTCTGATTTCATCTGAAACCCCTCTGGTATCCAGTTTATAGAGCCCTACTAAAAGTTCTGGGCGGTAGTTGCTTGTGATAATTGTCTTTCGTTTATTCTCAAGTCTATCATTGAGAATAGACAGTAATATTTCATCACGACTCCACGACGTAATCGGTTCTGCACCTAGATCATCAAGTACAAGTACTTTAACAGACCTAAGTTTACGTAAAATTCGATCTAACTCGTATGAGTTATTAAAATTTTGCTTTAGCAGGCTGAGTAATGATGGTACATGAACAAATGCTACTGAATGGTTCTTCTTAGCAAATTCATTCGTTACAGCCGCACTTATATAGCTTTTTCCAATTCCTAAATCTCCAAAGATAAAGTAACCTAGCGAATTGTCTTCGACAAATTTTACCAACGTACCCATTACTGATTTAAAATGAGCACTTTCATTTTGATAGTCAATCTTATCGAAGTGTGCTTCACGTAGATTTAAGGGTAACGGCATCACTTGATATTTATTCAAATATGAATATTCATTTTCAATTTCATCTAGAATCGGAAGTTCTGTCACGAATTCATCAATGATTCCTGTATGCTTATCGTAAGCTAAATCTACAAAGCTAGCTAACTCCGGATTAGCGACAACTTCATGTTTTGCATATGAGTGTGCTTTACGCTTTGATTGAACCCATCGTTTGAATTTCGATGCATTCTCGACGATAACCTGTTCAGGACAGTCATACTTTTCAATAAATAATTGAATTTCAGGTAACTCAAGTAATTTCTTACCCAACTCATCACGTGCTTTAATCTGATCAGGTGTTAGTTCAAATGACATATTTCTAAAACTCATGATTGTCCTCCTTTTAGATATGCTTCGATAATTCTCGTGTTTTCATCATCCGACTCTTGGGTTACTTCAATTGCTTCTGTATAATTAGGCGACTGAATTTCTACACGAGCCTTAGGTTGACTTTGGACTTTAGTTATTGGTCTAGATACTTCATCTTGAGCTTGCTTAGCCGTTTCAATTCCTTTACGTTTCCACGTTGCAGCAATTTTTTCTACATAATTTTTGTTCAAGTTTTTATTATTATTGTCTAGGATATATTCTATTAATATGTTGACTACTTCATCATTGAACTTAAAGTTACTCTGGAGGGACTTAATCAGATTTTTATCTGCATCCACAACATAATCATTTTCTTGTTTATACGCAATAAAACTGATGGGATCAAGTTCATAAGCATTTGAAACAGTATTAACATTTTGAATTCCATGGTCTCGATCAACAAGAACCTGAAACTTCCGTTTATCAAAAATCATTGTTTCAAAATTAGTTGCTGCTAGGAGCTTAGACTTCATGTCAGCATAGCTTATTTTATAGTTACTTCCAAACTCTTCAACAACATCAATAACTTCTCGGGTTCTAAGCTGCATTGGAAAGATCCTTGGATTTAAGGTCTTAAAGAAAGAACTTGCGTCAAAACGTCTTTTCCGTGATGTCTCTGCAACCGGCCTTGTAATGAATACTGATTCAGATTGTTCGTCCCATGTGGACAGTCTTGCAACATCAAACGATGCAGTAATTTCTTCAGCAGTATCCGGGATTATCGGTACCTGCACAAGCTCACATGCTTCAATATATTTTTCGCGACCCATCACAATAGCATACAGACGACCAAATGTACTGTGTTCAATAAAATCTACGGGACGAAGCGGTTCTAGCAACTCCAAGGAAAGTGACTTATCAAGTTCAAATGTACGTACTAATCCAAAACGTTCGAGTTCTTTCCGATTTGCCTCGAACTCGCGTACATCAATTTGAAGAATTCGCAATAATTCTCTAATTTCAACACTAGAATCTAATGTAGAAAATTCGTAAAGCGTTAAAAAGAGCGATGCTGCGGGATACGAGAAAAGTGGTTGATAGTACACTATTAGACTATGCAATTGGTCGGGTGCAAGATCATATTTTTTGTTTACATGAATAACTACTTTCGCCACTATTGTTCTCCTTTCAATTTATAAATGACTGAATCAATACAGTCGTGTAATTCAGCTAACGAACCGTCGTTATTGATTACAAAATTCGATCTTTCAATTTTGGAAGTCTCATCAAGATGACGTTTCGATCGTCGATTCACTTCAGCCTCATCAAGCCCCCGTTGAGCTAGTCTTTGAATTCGTGTCGAATATGGTGCAGTTATCATCATTACTTTATCAAAAGATTTTTCAGAATGTGATTCAAACAAGAGCGGCACTTCAAAGAATATAATTTGATTCTGTGCATTTACCCGATTTACATCTTGTTGAATTTGTGGGAAGACTAAATTTTCCAACGCATCAAGTTTTTCATAATCATTAAACACAATCGCCGCTATTTTACTGCGATCAATGTCGCCAGTTGTCGTAAGAATATCATGACCAAACATTGTTATTAGAGCGTCATAAAGGCGTCCGTTCTTTTCATAATAATCATGGACCATTTTATCGGTATCATAGACTTCAAATCCAAGGGCACGTAGATACTCACTTGCCTGAGATTTACCACCACCGATTGTTCCTGTAATCGCAATTTTCATCGTTTCACCTTCTGACATTTTGGACAAAATACACTTGATCTTCCACCTATAACAATTCGATCCATCGTTGTCCCACATCGAGGACATGGCTTACCGCCTTGTCCATAGGCCGCAAGTTGAATTTGAAATCGGCCATGGACATTGAGTCCAGATGTATAGGATCGAATTGTGGTTCCGCCTGCTTGAATCGCATTTTCTAAGATGCGGCGCGCAGACAGAATAAGCTGTGACAATTTGATCGTCGAAATCATCTTCGCCGGAGTTAATGGATGAACCCGAATATCATGAAGTATTTCATCCGCATATATATTTCCAACGCCCACAAAAATGGCTTGATCAAGTAGTACTAGTTTGATTGGGCGTCCGATTGTACTGTATTTCTTCTTTAGGTATTCTGAAGTAAGTTTCTCGTCCCATGGTTCATACCCTAATCGCTTACTCTCAAAGAATTGCTCCGGATGCTTTGTTACCACCATTCTCGAAAACTTTCTTGTATCCAAGTAATGAACAAAATGGTTTGTTGTATTAAATGTAAGATGCGTGTGTGTGTTGGGGCGTTGTTGCGAGTCATAAAGATGAAATTTGCCTTCCATTCTCAAATGAATAATCCAATTATATCCATTGGAAAGCTCAAACCAAACATATTTCCCACGACGTTTGAAATCAACAAACGATTCACCTACGAGCACATCAATTGGATACTCTGAACCAATTTCCAATAATGGTTGGTATCGAAGGTTGATTGCTTTAATCTGTTCATTTAGTAGCGAGACACCCATTGTTTTAACAATCGTCTCTACCTCTGGCAATTCTGGCATTCGTTACTCTCCTAACCAATTTGATCCGATATCAACTGAGACTTTTAAAGGAATTGGCCAATCAACGACACTCTCCATTACTGATGTCATCAGTGAAATCACTTGATCCACTTCTTCATCCAATACATCAAAAACAAGCTCATCATGAACTTGAAGAATCATGACTGATTTTAAATTCGCTTCTTTCAATGCACGATGTGCTTTAACCATTGCAATTTTTATTATATCTGCTGCTGTTCCTTGGATTGGTGCATTCATTGCTGCTCGTTTACCAAATTCTTTAACTGCACGATTCTTATCGAAAATTTCCGGAATATAGCGTCGTCTACCAAAATACGTTGTAACAAAACCATCTACTTCACATTTAGCAATGACCGAATCCATATATTTTTGAATATTTGGATAAGCTTCGTTGTACTTATCGATAAATGCACTTGCCTCTGCAATTGAAATATCAAGCTGTTTTGACAAACCAAACCCTGAGATACCATACACGATACCGAAGTTTACAGATTTCGCTTGGCGACGCATGGCACCATCAGCTGAAGAAACACCAAATATTTCATTTGCGGTGGCCGTGTGAATATCAACATCATGCTTAAATGCATCCATCATTTTTTCTTCATGTGCTAAGTAAGATAAGACTCGTAACTCAATTTGAGAATAGTCAATACTTACAAGCTTATGGCCTGGACTCGCAATGAACGCTCCGCGGATTGCACGTGTCTCTTCATCACGAACCGAAATATTTTGTAGATTGGGATCACTTGATGACAAGCGTCCCGTTTGTGTTGCATGTTGATTAAATGATGTATGGATACGATTATCTTCGCCAATAAATTTTGTGAGGCCGACCGCATAAGTACTATAGAGCTTAGCGTACTTGCGGTATTCCAATATCGGTTCGATAATTGGGTGCACACCCTCAAGTGATTCTAAAACGGATACTGCCGTAGAACGCTTTTTACCACTAGGAAGCTGAAGATGATCAAACAGCACTTCTGAAAGTTGTTTCGGAGAATTAATGTTAAACTCTTCTCCAGCTTCGTCATAGATTAATTGAGTCAAACTATCTATCTTTGACTTTGTTTTTTCGGCAACATCATCAAGTATGCTACGATCTACATTAATTCCTAAGAATTCACATTCCGCAAGCACCATAACTAGTGGTAGTTCGATGTCATCATAAATAGCAATGAGTTCATCTTTCATAGCCTTTTCTTTCAACTCTGAATACAATGTGTGCATTCTTTTAATTGTCGCAAAGTTTTGCTCTAGGCCTTCATAGTTTAAATACCACGCATTGTATTCGTCTTTTAACTTTTCAAATGTCGTCACAGACGGATTAATTATAAATGCGAGTAAGAGAATATCTTCGATGCCCGGCTGAATCGCGATATCATGCTCTAGTGCGAAACGATAAAGCGCTTTAGAAGAAACTGCAAACAATTGTTTCTCACGACCAAGTAACCCGTGGAATATACTGTCTAGAATCATTTCTGGAAGTGTCAGATATGCAAAAGTCACAGCATTAGCGTTGTATATGGTAATTCCTTGAAGTACATCTTTCTTGTCAAAATCTAACATCAATGTCACATCGTCTGCCAACCACGATTCTTCGAGATCAGCCATTTTAAAGTCTTCTTTAACTGCATCAGTGATTTCAACATCTTCTGTTATCAAGGAATTCATGTCATATTTTCGATAAAATGCATTCAAAGTATTGTCAGGAAGAGCATAACGAAGCGTATCCAAGGTTATGGAATTTGGCACTTCGACATCAATTTTAGCGAGTTCGTAGGACAAACGCGCTTGCGCTTCATAATTACGAACATTCTCACCCATTTTTCCCTTAATTTCATCTTTATGAGCATACAAGTTCTCAAATGACCCATACTGTTGAATTAATTTAAGTGCTGTTTTTTCACCAACTGAAGGAACTCCTGGAATATTGTCACTTGTATCACCTTGAAGTGCTTTAACATCCACGATTTGTGATGGCGTAATGTTCATTTCCGCTTCAAGATTTTGTAGGTTCATCGTTTTAATATCGGTAATTCCCTTTTTCATCAGAAGAACTTCAACGTTTGTATCAATTAACTGTAGTAAGTCACGATCACTAGATAATATTTCCACCTTTACATCGTTATATTGCTTTGACAAGGTTCCAATAATATCATCCGCTTCATAACCGCTGATTTCTAATCGAGGAATTGGGTATGCATCAATGAATTCTCGAACAAGTGCGAATTGGGAAACCAACTCATTATCAACTTCTTTTCGGGTCCCTTTATATTCACCAAACATCTCATGTCTAAATGTTTTATCCTTAGTATCAAAAGCTACAAGGATATAGTCCGGTTCTGTAAGTTCAATCGCTTTCGTAAGCATTGTTGAAAAACCATAAACGGCATTGGTTACAACACCTGTTGAAGACATCATATGCCCTCGTGATAATGTTCCATAATATGCTCGAAACAACATCGAGTTTCCATCTATTAATAGTAATTTTTCCATAATTTCCTCCATTTAAAGAAAGGAAACCCTTAGGTTTATCGACTTATCGATTTAAGGGTTTCCAAGTTTTGATACATTATTCGAATGTAATCATACTGTTCCGCAACATCCTTTTCAGATAATGAATAAACATTGCTTAATTGTATCTCAGTTAACGATAGTTCTGTTTTTAACTGATTGTATAGTGCTGTTTGTTCTTCCGTCATACCTTCTTCAAAAGCGATATGTTTTACATTATTTGTTTGAATAGATGTACGAATATCGTTGAGCATTGCTTCCGTTGGAAGAGCACCAAACTTAGAAATGGTTACCGGATATACTTCGACCCCAAAACTCTTTTGCCAGTTTCCAAATGTCGGTGTCATCGTGACAATTTTAATGGGAACTGCTGGCGTTTTGATTTGCTGGAAATCGGCTTGCAAACTCGTTAATTCAATTTCTAGTTTAGAAAATCTCTCTTCAAATTTTGCAGCATCATCAGGATATGTCGCAACTAGCCAATCTTTAATGGTTCGAGCCATCGAAGTCATCGCTAGCGGATCCATCCAAATGAACGGATCTTTATCATAAACATCTACCCGCTCAAAGTTTGGAGTATCATAATACGGTGATTCAACTACGTGTGTCGAATTCGCAGCTGTTACTTTTGTAAAGCGAGCAAAGTTGTAAAGAGATGAACGTTCTGCCATATCTATAACTTCAATTTTATTGTTAGAAATGATATCATCACGATAAATTTCCCAGTAAGGCTGAATTTCATTGATATAAAACATCGTATCGGCTTTTTCGAGAACTTCTTTATAATCATCTCTAATTTGAGCAGTTTGTGGCGTTGATCCAACATCAAGTCGTTCGACATTAACGCGGTCTCCTGCCAATGTTGTTACGAGGTATTCTAAAGGATAACTTGTAACTACTACATTCTTATTTTTTGGAACGCAGCCCGTCAACATTAGTGTAAACATTACTACAACCAATGTACTTTTAATTAATCTTTTCATAAATACCCCTCTTTCAAATTACAGTTCTACTTTTGATTCTAATTCCCAATTATTTTTCTTCAAAGCATATATTGCACGCAATGAGAAGTAAATTGGCATTGACAGTAAAATACCGATAAATCCAAACATGACACTCGATGCAAAGAACACAAAGAGAGAAGACACCGGATCAATTTTATCTCGTTTTGAATATACAAATGGTGAGATGACATAGTTGTCTAAGTTTGAAAGGATAAACAAGCCAATTGCTAATGCAATAATGCGCGGTACTGGCAGCATTAGTGAAGTTAAAACAGCAAGGACTTGGACAGTGATTGGACCAATGTATGGTATTAGCAATGCGAATGCAGCCATAACACCTAGTACTAATGCATAGTTATGCCCAACCAGCGAGTAGAGAATAGTATATTCAACAAACGTAATTGTCATAATGACAATAAGTGTTTGTAGATATTGTAACACAGCGCGGTTCACGACAATGAGTGAATTCGCAACTTTTGGAGAAACTTTATAAGCACAATTCAATACTTTTCGAGTTACATCTTCATAATCGAAAATGAGATAAAGACCAATAACTAATGAGAAAAGCGCAGTGGTTAAAAAATTAATGAGTTGACCAACAAATTGTGACGCAAATGTTGGAATTGTTGGCACACTTTTAATAATGCCCTCCAAGATTTTAATACCTTCATTCACAAGATTTGTAACCCATGGCTCTGGTTTTCCTTGTTGGAAATCCGTATAGTACTTCAGCAATTGTTGAATACCGTCAACACTTGAATTGATAATAGTCATCATATCAGTAATGAGCTTTGGTAGTATTGATGAAATCAATAAGACAACGAGTGCTACGAAAACGATGAGTGTTAGTGGCACAATAATTTGTCGCTTGATTCCAAACTTTTCAAAATACTTCGTAATTGGATGTAAAATATAAGCAATTCCAAATCCAATGATGAATGGCATCAAGATTGATTGAAGTTTTCCAAATGCGTAAATCCAGAATCCTTCCGTGAGCATTAGCAAATATAATGTAACTAATGACATAATAACAATTAACAGTCGATTGAGTGTTAAGTTCTTATTTATAAACGACTTAACTTTTTCTTGTGTGTTCATAAGTCCCCCTTTATCTCATATAGAGATTTTGTGCTTTTTTTAGGATATACTGGTGCATTTTACTGTAACCAAATCTGACAATTGGAATCAACATTAAATTTCCAAGTAATACCCAGAAGCTTCGATAAGCTAGAAAAGCCATAAACTCTTGGTTATACCCCTTGCTATACCAAGCCATGATGTAAGTTATTATTTCTTTGATAAATAAACTTACGATAATTAAGAGAATAAATTCTGATACAGAGTAACCGATATGTCGATCGAATAATCGTACGATCAACATTGTAAGTGCAAAGGATACAAAGAAGATTGGAAAGCTGTCCATATAGTTGAATTCCAACCAAATGCCCAGTATCATCGCTTTGATGATGGACTCTTCTCTACTATCATTTTGGCTCAACATGATTAAACCCATAAATGCCATATTACTTACAAATGTAAATTGTGGAATCAGAAATTGACGCCCGAGCGCATTTAGAACTCCATCCAAAAACAAGAGTATAACAATATAGACAAAATGCATTAGTCGAATTGTTCTCATGGTCGTTTAACCACCGATATAAATCGAAGATCATCAAAGTCAACATTCGATTTCACATAAACGACAACACCAATTCCATCCGCAATATTTCGTTGTGAATGCACATTTCCAATAAGTAACCCCGCTGGATAGACACCACCAATTCCTGCGGTCGATACAACCATATCCGGCGATATTGACGAATTCGTCTCTAGCAAATTAATTGAGAACAGATTGGTTTCATGATTATAAGAATCTAAAATTCCCTGAACATATTCACCCGGTGCCGTTTCGATACGGACAGACACTTTTGAATTATCATCATTTGCAGTTAAAATTGATACTTCGGATTGATTTTCATTCACGTGTTTAACACGACCGATAACTCCTTGCGGAGCAATAACACCATCACCAACACTAACACCATCTGCGGCGCCAATGTCTATTGTAATTGTGCTATCCCAACTCTCACTGGAATGATACTTCACGGTTCCATTAATTTGAACTAATTCTGTATAAACACTCTTTAATTCATTTTGTGCTTTTAGCTGACTAATTTCTTCTTCAAGAGCTTTCACGCGTGTCTGCCAATGTGCCGCATTTTCCAATTCATGGCGTAATAAGTCATTTTCATATCTTACGTCCCACATTGTCGCTACATCCGTCATAAAGCCACTTGCTGTTTCAATTGGATAGTCAATTAATCCATATTTCATCATAGAAAAGAAGCTGAAGAAATTACGATCTACATTTTGATAAAATTTTGATCCCTTTATCATTCCTGTTCCCATAATTGCTACGACTATGATTAGTATGAGCGTCTTCATCACGCTATTGAAAGTACTTTTTCTTTTCATTGAATCACCTATTTTATTATACTTAAGAATGGCTGGCTTTACAAATAAAAGCGTGATTCTTCACACACTATTCTATAAACAATTCCGGTAATTGAAATCTAAGTGAAATGTAGTTTGATTGCGAGACAATTAAATGGTCATAAACTTCCACACCAACAAGGCGACACGCCCTTATCAACACAGTCGTCGCTTCGATGTCACTACGACTTGCTGACATCGTCCCACTTGGATGATTATGAACAAATATCACTTTCATCGCTCCGACGATACTCGCTTCACGAATGATATCTCGAGGATGAATAAGACTTCGATCTACAGTTCCCACAAACAAAACTTTATGATTTAAAATACAGAGATTTTGATTTAGGTATATTACTAGAAACTGCTCTTGCTTCGCAAATCCTATTTTTATGTACAACCATTTAATAATTGATGCAGTATCATGAATTTCGACAATTTGACCACAACGTGGCTCAACCATTCGTTTGGCAATCTCGATGATTGCCAACACTTCGATTGCCTTCACTTTTTTAATCCCATTAATTTTAATTAGTTCATGTAATGTCATTTTTGGCAATCCCGTAATGTTACCACATCGTTCAAAAATTAGATCCGCTATCTCAAGCACGGATTGGTCCTTGGTTCCAGAACGTAATACGATCGCTAGCAATTCACGATCGGATAATATTTCAATCCCTAATTGCTCAGCACGTTCTCGTGGACGCAAGGAAGGATGCATATTATGAATTTTCATGTCATCATCTCCATCAATAAATATGCATCCTTCTGTTTAATTCTTAAATTATTTCAAGACACTCGTAACCGCTGGAGCAAATTGAGCATCAATGTAATCTTTTACACGTTGATCTTCAAATGCTTTAATAATGGCTTTAGTCTTTGGACTGTCTTCATTTCCTTCTTTAACTGCAACGACATTAACAATGTCTGCAATTGTTTCTGGCGATATCGTTTCCGTTTGAAGTACACGATCAACTACTTTCGCAGTGATTGCGTAGTTTCCATTTAATACAACATACTCTGCATCATTTATGAGGGGTGCAATTCCATCACTTTGAACTTCTTTAATGGTGATTTCTTGGTTGAATTTAACGATATCTTTAACGGTTGCGGTATCACGGTTATCACCCAACTCAATCCAACCAATTTCTTCAAGAACCTTCAGCGCTCTTGGTAAATTTGTTGCATCATCTGGCACAAGTACAGTATCACCTTTAGCAACATCAGCTAAAGAAGACTTCTTCCCTGCATAGATTCCAATTGGTTCATAATGAACTTTTAATACGTCCACTAAATGAGTTCCATTATCCTTATTAAAGTTTTTTAGGTAAGGAATGTGTTGGAAGTAGTTTGCGTCCAAACCACCTGATTCAACTTCAGTGTTAGGAATTTTATAGTCATCAAATTTTTTAACCGTTAACTCAAAGCCTTGCTCTTTGAGTGGCTCGCGAAGTTGCTCTAAAATATCTCCATGTGGAAACGGTGTTCCACCAATTACGATAGTTTTATCATCTCCGCCTTTTGAAGCACCACAACCAGCTAATACCAATAATGCTGCTAATAAAACGAGTAATTTCTTCATATGTTCTCCTCCTTATTGTTTCTACATATAAAAAACGCCCATCCCTAAGGATGAGCGCGCTCATGTTACCACCTTAATTTAACTACCTTTCGCAAGATAATCCTTATCGAGTACTATCATACTCTGTCGCGTTAACGGGCGAACCCGGTCTTACCTAAATATACCATCTCAGTAAAACTGCTCCAAGGCCATTTTCATTTAACTACCACTATCTGCTCTCACCCTACACAGACTCTCTGAAAGTTTTCATTAAACTACTTTCCTTTTCATCGCTTTTACATATTATGAGTTACATTTTCAGATATGTCAACAAATATTTAACAAATCTTGTTTGTCATGGACTATTTTTAATGAACATGATGCAAGTACTCCCCTTAGACATCTATTTTGTTAAGGATTGCTATTTTTGCGTTAACTCAACGTTCAGGAAGCTTTTCTGCCCACCATACACAAATTATTCTACTCCATACCATTGCATCTCAATATTATTTTCGGTAAACAGTGTTATAATTTCTTTAGGAGTGATAACTATGAACCTTTTTGATAAAACTATGATTAAAAACTACGAGTTGAAAAATCGCCTCGTTATGGAACCTATGTGCATGTATTCAGCATTCAAGCATGATGGCATCCCCACATACTTCCATTTTTCGCATTATGTCTCGCGCGCAATCGGCCAAGTTGGGATGATCATTATCGAATCAACAGGTGTGGCACCAGAAGGACGCATCACTGACGACTGCCTAGGATTATACAACGACGCCCAAATTGCACCATTCAAGAATATTGTTGATGCTGTCCACGAGGAAGGTTCAATTATCGGCGTGCAATTGAATCATGCGGGCCGTAAGTCAACTGCAAGTGATGGAATTGACACCATCTATGGACCTAGCGCAATAGCTTATTCTGATAATTCACGCACACCCGTAGCCCTCACAACCGACGAGATTAAACGTATCATCAAAGATTTCCAAGATGCTGCTGCTCGTGCCGATAAGGCTGGGTTTGATGCCATTGAAATTCATGGTGCACATGGATATCTGATTTCTGAATTTATGAGCCCCGCTTCAAATCATAGGACTGACAAGTACAAAGATGGATCCGTGTTCTTACAAGAATTAACGGATGCCGTTACGCAAGTTTGGCCAAAACATAAGATATTGTCATTACGTGTTAGTGCAACTGATTATGAACCCAATGGACAGACTGTGGACGATACAATTCGCATGCTCGGACCTGTTGCGGCTTCATATGACTTCATTAATGTTTCATCTGGCGGAATTACAATCAACCCACCAACTAAAATATATCCAGGATATCAAGTTCCGTTTGCACACAAAATTAAGCAAGCTTTCCCCAAAAACAATATTATTGCATGTGGCATGTTAGGGAATCCCGATCTAGCTGCCTATGTCATTGAATCAGAACAAGCTGACTACATCGGACTAGCGCGACCGCTTCTCTCGAATGCTAACTGGGTGCTCCACGCAGCCCATGCTCGACGTAAAAACGATCTCATTACTCAACAATATAAGCGTGCTTTTAAATAGAAGAAAAGGTTGCGATGTATAATTCATCACAACCTTTTTTATGCTTTAAGCTTATTCGCAAGTTCGAAGAGCACAGGTTCTGCACCGACACCAGTTCTTAATGATGTACCATCAATGACTTCAATATTTTCATTTGCATCATCATATGTAACCAATGAGACTGCTACAGATTCCTGTTCTGTTACTTGTTCAAACAATTCTGGCGTTGTCGCTTCAATTGTCGCTTCAACATCCATCATACGCAAGTACTCATCTATTTTGTTGATGATTTTCGGATTGTATGATGCTTCGTTACGAAAAATTACAAATACTTTTTTCATATAAACTCCTCATAGTGCGCAAATTGCACACCGTACTAACGTGTTCTAAAAAATTCTGGAATATCGTTATTAGTTGTTTCTGTACGTTCATTTTGCGATGATTGTGCCCCTGAACGTTCTACTTGAGCGACTGTTTCTTGAACATCACGAACTGAATCATCAAAACCTGTGGCAATCACAGTTACAATAATTGCATCACCAATGTTTTCATTAATGGCAACCCCAAAAATAATGTCGATATCATTTCCAGCAGCTTCACGAATGTATTCAACAGCTTCACTCGCATCTTGAATCGAAATTGAATCTCCACCAGTAACGTTTACAATCGCGTTACGTGCTCCATCAATTTGCGCTTCTAGTAATGGTGACGTAATTGCTTTTTGTGCAGCTTCGATTGATTTATTCTCACCTTGAGCCATACCAATTCCGATTAATGCGCTCCCTTGGCCTTGCATAACAGAACGGACATCAGCAAAGTCCAAGTTAATCATTGCAGGAACAGCAATTAAGTCTGTAATTGTTTGGACACCTTGACGTAATACATTATCCGCTTCTTTAAATGCTTCTTGGAATGGAATACGACCAATTACTTCAAGTAGTTGATTGTTACTTACAATAATTAGAGAGTCTACATATTGTTTTAGTTCATCGAGTCCTGAAGACGCTTGTTCGCGACGGCGACGGCCTTCGAAAGTAAATGGTTTTGTAACAATCCCTACGACCAATGCCCCTTCTTCTTGAGCAATCTTGGCAACAAGAGGCGACGCACCTGTCCCCGTTCCACCGCCAAGACCAGCAGTAACAAAGACCATATCTGCATCTTTAACCGCAGCACGGATTTCATTTTCACTTTCGACTGCAGCTTTGCGTCCCATTTCTGGGTTAGCACCAGCTCCAAGCCCTTTGGTTACTTCACGACCTAATTCAATACGATTGACGACTGGTGAAACATTAAGCACTTGTAGATCAGTATTGGCTACATAAAACTCTACACCCTTCATGCCTTCATCAACCATTCGGTTAACGGCATTATTTCCGGCCCCACCGACGCCAATAACTTTAATTCTTGCTACACTATGTTGAAAATTTGTACTCATTTTGTTCACTCCTCCAATTTACCGTTCAAAGAACATGTTTTTAAGTTTTTGAGTAATCGAATCATCTTTTATATCTGTTTCAATATTCAATACCGTATTCATAAAGTCAGTTTCATCAACACTTGCCATCGTCATTTCACGATAAACATGTTGATCTTTATAGTAGTAGAACGAACCAAGCACAGTTGTTAAGCCCGGCTCCTTCGCTCCAAACGTTGTCGATCGATACGTTGATACTTCAGAATTACTTTCATTCGCAATCACAGTCTCAAGTCCTGCTATGACGCTAGCCTCACCGGTTACGACAAATTTTGGTGATCCTAATTCAAATATCGGTTCACATCGCATTACTAAGTCTTTTAAAAACATTTTGATATCATCCGCAACAATTGCCATTAGTTCTTCTTGTGTCAACACATGTGTTGTTGATTTCGTTGACCACATGAAGATTGGGTCATTGCTTGGGTTCTCTAAATCTAAATCTACATTGTAATACATCAATCGGTGTACCACATCATTGGGTACTTTTAATGTTGTTTCTATTTGTTTTAAAAATTTCTCAAATCCTGTTTCAAGGTAGTCACTGGATAACAGAACTCCCTTGTGAAACAAGGATAATCGTGTCATTTTTTCATGGAGCGTTATCGCAATTATAGGCTTATCGATCGACGCTTCGAATAAAGATGCTTCTTTACCAAATCCAATATCGTCAGAAATGATATCTAAGATTTTCAATCCCGACTTCTCTACAACACTTACGTAAGGGAATATTACTGATTGTTTCCCATAGTAACACTCTGCTTCTATTGTAAGTGCATCGCTTTTTTCGTTTAATGGGAGCTTGCGTGTTGAGCTTCCATTAACAAAAAATTTACTCATTAATATGTTTGTTAAGATATATCCTTCTGGATATTGTGCTTTTGCTAATTCATTATATGCGCGCCGGACATCCGACTCCGAGATACGTCCTGTAATTGGGACTCTTAACTGACGGTTTATGCGCTTGGTATGTACTCCAGGTACAACCAATAAAATGCGCTTTACAACTACCCCCAAGTTGCGAGATGCATTCTCAACAGCTTTTTTTATTGAATCTACAACATGTGTTTCACTCATAATCGTATATCCTGAGATACCCAGATGGGGAACACGTTCTACTTTTAAAATATTTAATCTACCATTGAAAAATTGTCCAACTAATAAGCGTACTTCGTGATCCGCAATTTCTAATGCTGCAATGATTTGTTTTTCCATTTGCGAACCTCCTTCATGCTTAGTATAATAATATCATAATCAAAGCTAAGATTAAAGGCATTAGGGCTTGACTTCAACAGAAATTTCACATTCATATTTTGTCTATTTTTTTTAGGAAACCTACTTGATTAAACATATCGCGTATGGTATAGTTACTAAGCGTTAAAGAATAGACAAGAAAGGGGGTTACGGTATGCCTAGAGTATGTTCAGTAACTGGAAAGAAAACCATGTCTGGAAACAAACGCTCACATTCACTTCGTGCAACACGTCGTAAATGGAATGTTAATCTTCAGAAAGCGACAATTATGGTCGATGGAAAGCCAACTAAGGTCCGTATTTCCGCCCGTGCATTAAAAACTATCAAAGCACAACAAGCTCGATAATAAAAATAACGGTGGATCACCGTTTTTTTATTATTGATTTGCTTGTATTATAAGTGCAGGGCCACCTTGAAGCGTCACTACCCCAACATCATCTAGAATTTCATTTGATGTTAGATAAGTATCACCAAATTTAACATCACGTCGATCAAGCGGATATTTGAATCCTTCAAGGGTAATCGTAATTGGCTCAAAAATAACAACAGATAAATAGTAATAATCATTTTTAGCGATATGGTGAGTTCCCTCATCATATCTTTTTATTTTGTTTTGACCATCGTACAAGGTGATCCGAGAATCAAGCATTGCTGTTACCACATTGCTGTATTCGTGATCACGGCGGCGTCCCAATCCCCCATAGACTATAATTTCATCATAATCCCCTGCTTGTTTGTATGCAAACAGAAAATCAGTATCATCTTTCATTGGGTTGAGTCGGATTGTTGTTTCGGCATAGTTTTTAATTCTCTGGAAATCTTCTTCGCTAACAGAATCAAAATCTCCACATGCCAACATAACAGGAATGCCCTTGTTTAAACAAACAAGGGCTCCATAGTCAACACCGATAACATCACCTTCAACGGTTCCTTCAAAGTCCCCTAGAACGAGTGTGACGGTTCTCATAATAAAGAAATAACTGCCTTTTCAATATCATCACTAAAAACATAACTTCCAGCAACTAAAATATCTGCACCTGCTGAACGTGCGCGAATACCAGTTTCGTCGTTAATTCCACCGTCAACAGAAATGAGATACTTGTAGTTATTTGATTGTCTGAATGCGTCAACTTCTTTGATACGCTCCACCATTTCAGGCATGAATGCTTGGCCTCCAAACCCTGGTTCAACACTCATGACAAGAACAATATCTACATGCTTAAGATATGGAACAATGAGTGATATATCTGTGCCTGGCTTTAATGTGATTCCAGCTTTTATACCACGTTTTTTTAAATCTTTAACAGCGGCAATTCCATCCATGACATCATCAAAACATTCAGCATGAATCGTGATGGCATCAGCACCTGCATCGATAAATGCGTCAAAATACTGAACAGGGTCACTGATCATCAAATGGACATCCATCAGTAAATCCGATACATGATCAACCTGTTTGAGAATGCCAGGACCAAAACTAATATTTGGCACAAAGTGACCATCCATAACATCAAAGTGTAACCACTTAGCCCCCGCTACTTCAACACGTTTAAGCTGTGTCTTCATTTCTGAAAAATCTAAAGATAATACTGATGGCGATACTATTTTCATCCCCGTGTGTCCTCCTTGATTAGTTTAACTACATCCACATAGTTTGTGTATCGAATTTTTGATACAGCACCATTTTCTACTGCTTCTTTGATTTTACAACCTGGTTCTTTTAAATGCAAACAATTACGATATTTGCATTGCCCAATATATGGTGTGAAATCCGGAATCGATTCAGCTAACATTTGAACGTCGACTTGCGAAAAGTCAAGTGATGAGAAACCTGGTGTATCAGCAATCCATCCTCCGGCAATTTCATAAAGTTGGTTATGACGGGTTGTATGGCGTCCACGTCCGAGTGCTTTAGAAATTGCTTGCGTGTTTAACTGTAATTCTCCATTAATACGATTCAATATACTTGATTTTCCAACGCCACTTTGACCTGCAAGCACCGACAGTTTATCTTTTAGGATATTCTCCAAAGGGTCCGTTGGTAAATTTTGACCCGTAAGAACCACTTGATAACCACTCGTTTGGTATTCTTGAATGATTTCATTTTGTTCCTCTTTTGGAATCAAATCAGCTTTAGATATGACAATGACGGATTTAATACCTTCAAGTGAAATCAAAAATATAAGGCGATCTACAAGTGTGTATGAAAAATCTGGTTCCTTCGCTGACATTACGATTAAGGTTTGATCTATGTTAGCAACCAATGGGCGTATGAGATGATTTTCGCGTTCAAGAACTTCTTGAATCACCCATTGTTCCTCGAGAAACTCGACATGAACGTTGTCGCCTACAATGGGTTTTTGTCCCAGTCGAAGTTTTCCCATTGCCTTCGCAACATGAAATTCGCCGTCCATATAAATCGTGTAATGATTCGAAACGATTCGTGTAATTCTTGCTTTTTTCATACTTTACCTCATAGCTCTATTTAAGCAATTTTCTCAGTACGTGCAGTTTTATGCACTTAGTTTACATTACTCCGATCCTGGTTTGTTTGATCCAGAGTTTCCAGATTCAGGTTTTCCATTATCAGGGTTGCCAGTATCTGGTTTTTCTGGTTCCGGTTTTGTTTCAGGCTCCGGATTGGTAATCTTTTCATAATAATAAAGTGTTACAGAACTTCCATCATCTTGAACATAATAGCTTCCTGCTAATGGATTGGTACGTTTAACAACATTGTACTCAAGTTCCTTAATTTCAGCGAGGCTAAGGCCTGCTTGTGGCAATAATTCGGTTCGTGTTACGATTCCCAACGCTTCAAGTTCTTGTTTGGCTGCCGCAACCGATTTACCCGTTACATCTGGAATTAAAAGTTGCATCTTTGAACTTACTGTTAGCGTCAATTCACGTCGTTGGTTTGGCACAATTTTATCGCCAGGATTTAACCCTGATTGACTAATTACAATTCCTGGAGCCATATCTTTTCGTGGCTCAGTTACTGTCTTAATTTCAACATTAACATCTTTAAGCGCTTGTGTCACGGCATCCACCGTCATACCCGTATAATCTCCTACTTCGAACATCTTTCCATGGGATACCGTTAATTTAATCTGGTCTCCTTTAGCAACAGTTGCTCCTTCACCAGGCTTTGTTGCCATCACAATGCCTGACTCATATTCGTCTGAGTAACTGTAACTCACAGAAGCATTTACATTTAATCCTAATTGTTCGAGGGCTACTTTTGCTTCTTCAACCGTCATACCGGTAATTTTCGGAACTTGAATATCAACTTTAGGTTTTGGTCTGAATAGAAACCATGCGAAGAGCCCCACTACAACAACAGCAGCAACACTTCCACCAATTATCATCATTTTTTTACGTTTTCTCTTTTTGGCCTCGAGTTCAGCTTCTTCTTCAGTTAATGTTCCGAGTACACGTGTCCCTTGGTCATCTTCAGGTGTTTCAAACTCCCATAAGGGTTCATCAGCACGAGAAGGGTCTAAAATATCGGACAAGTCCTCGATAAATTCATCGATATTACGGTAACGGTAGTTTCGATTTTTGACCGTTGCTTTGGCAATAACATTTACGATCGAATTGGGCAAGCTCGGATTGAATTTTTGAACTGAGGGAAACGGGTCACGCATATGTTTCATCGCAATTTCGACCGGATTTTCCCCACGATACGGAATCTCACCCGTTAAGAGTTCATAAAATACGACGCCAAGTGCATAAATATCTGATTGCTTCGTTGCCCCTTCTCCACGTGAAAGTTCTGGAGCCATATAATGGACCGACCCTAATACCGAATCATGGCGTGTTAATTGGATTGCGTCGCCTGCAAGGGCGATACCAAAGTCGGTTAGTTTAACAGTTCCATCATCTTTGATGAGCACATTTTGTGGTTTGATGTCACGGTGAATTACTTGATTCGCATGCGCAACTTGTAGTGCTTGTGCAAGCTGTTTGATAATTGCAACAGCTTCAAACTTATCCAAAGCGCCACGTCGATGAATCAACTCTTTTAAAGTTGTACCTCGCACCACTTCCATTACAATATAGTGTTGTCCATTGTCTTCACCTACATCATAAACTTCTACAATCCCTTGATGACTAAGGCGACTCGCAGCGGTTGCTTCACGTTGAAAACGAAGCAATGACACAGGGTCTGTAGACATTTCACCACGCAAGCGCTTTAATGCAACCTCACGATCTAAAACTGTGTCTTTCGCAAGAAAAACATCGGCCATTCCGCCGTTTCCGATTCTACGAATGAGTATGTATCGATTCCCTATGATTTCCGTCATTTTTTGTCACCCTCCAACAATATTATCGAGATGTTATCATAGCCCCCAGAACGGTACGCCATTTCCATAAGTCGATGTCTTTTTTCTAGTATATTTCCTTCATTCATTATTTGTGCGATCATTGAGTACGGAACATAGCCGTGAAGACCATCACTGGATAAGAGAAGATAATCCCAACCTTTTTCAATGGTAATTGTTTCGAATGAGATTCTTTCATCAATTCCAACTGCATTCATGAGTACATTTCGTTTTGGATGTTTATCAATTTCTTCTTTAGATATTTGATTACGTCGGTACATCTCGTACGCATAAGTCTGATCTTCTGATAGTTGTGTTAAGTTTTGATTCTCAAAACGGTAAATGCGACTATCTCCAATATTATAGGCAATTGCACCATCTGATAGAATAACGCAAGCAATCATAGTTGTCCCCATACCTTGAAACTCAGGGACCACTAACGATTCATGATACACAGCTCTATTTACTTCAGTAATCGCTTTATTAAACCAGGTGGTTACCTCATCTAGCGTCGTAAAGAATTTATGGTTTAC
This sequence comes from Erysipelothrix aquatica, assembly GCF_009828825.1. GTDB lineage: Bacteria > Bacillota_I > Bacilli_A > Erysipelotrichales > Erysipelotrichaceae > Erysipelothrix > Erysipelothrix aquatica_A. The sequence goes on from NZ_WTTA01000001.1 coordinate 487,027, forward strand.
AAAGGATTCCGCTAACATACGTGCGGCCATTTCACTAGCAACTGAGCCAGCATTAGCACCACCTATTCCATCACATACCATCGCTAAAAGGGCATTATGATTTTCAACAACTGCGACATTATCTTGGTTTTCTTTTCGTAATAATCCTATTTCGCTAATGCTTGTATATTTCACGGTTAGACCTCTCATTTCTTCTTGTCTATCTTAGTATTTACGTTGCAACTTGGCAATATAGAATCCATCACCCATTGTTTCCATTGGGTTCATGGTTTCATCGTGAAGCAACGTAAAGTTGTCATGATTCTCTAAAAACTCTTTAATTTGCTTTTCATTCTCTTTTCGATTCAGTGTACAGGTTGAATACATCAAGATACCTGATTCTTTCACCATCGGTGCAATGTGACGAAGCATGTCTTTTTGAAGACTCACCAGCGTATCTAAATCTTGCGGGTAAATATGATATCGTAAATCGTGTTTGTGCGAAAGAACGCCCAATCCTGAACATGGTGCATCAATAAGAATACGATCGTATTGTTCCTTAGCTTGATATTTAAGTACATCTTGTGTGTGAATTGTCGCAATTTGCACATTGGTTCGTTCCATCAATTGACGTGTGGATGTTGCCCGCGATTCATATAATTCTACGCCATCAATAACACCATTATTTTCCATAAGTGCGGCAATTTGTGTTGTTTTTGTTCCCGGACCACAGCAGCAATCAAGAACGCGCATACCTGGCTCCAACGCCATCCGTTTCACAACTTCTTGAGAATTAACATCTTGAATTAAAAGGTATCCCTCATCAAGGTAGTTTGTCTTAAATAATTCAGCCTTCGCAATCGTATGCCCTCGAAGTGTATCAAACACTGAAGGATCCAAAGTATCGATTGGTTTTAGAGTATTTAGGCGAACATACGCAGGTTTGATTTGTTGGCAGTAAATTGCGTAATCCAATGCAAATGCCTCTGAGTATTGTTTGCTTAAAAGTTTTAAAATCCATAATGGCATGCTGTACTGAATTGATGCTACTTGAAGCGTATCGCCTTCAATTGGTCGTTCACCTCGCTTCATAACATTTTTTAAAACAGCATTAACGACACCCGCATAGCGGAATTTTTTTATTTTTTTTGCTAGGTCAACTGACTCATTTACGATGGCATAATCGGGAATTTTATCCATTTTGAAAAACTGTGCCAGTCCCATTTTAATAATTAACTGAATCTCTTTCGGGAGTTTCTTATCAATTAAATCTTCGAATTGATAATCAAGATACAAACTATGTTGCAATGTTGTATACACAAGTGCACTTACAAACGCTTGATCTTCAGGTTTTAAATCTAATTCTTTTAACACAAGGTGAGCATGTCTATCCTTGAAGTAAACTTCAGATAGAACTTTGTAGGTTTCGGTTCTTCTCATCTTTATTCGAGCGTTAATGGATTAACATCAACACTCACTCCTGTTCTATTTATTTTCTTATACAACTCTAATGCTTGATGCGTTTTAGCAATCATAACATCGAGATCTTTTCCTTTTAATATTATACGGCTTCTGTGTCTACGATTCAAACGTCTTAACATGACTGGACCGATTTGTTGAATTTGTGGGTCTTCGACAAACGGGATGAATCCGTTTGCAGCTGCGAATGCTTTGTCCGCATCTTCATCACTAAATATTATTGAAATAAGGTAGCGATACGGTGGATAATTTGCGATTTGACGGTAGTTCATTTCAAATTTGAAAAAGTGCTTATATTTTTGGTGAATTGCTGTTTGTATTGCATAGTGGTCTGGATTGGCCGTTTGAATCATGACTTCCCCTGGATATTGGCCGCGCCCTGCACGTCCAGATGCTTGGAGTAACATTTCAAATGAAAGCTCTACAGCACGGTAATCTGTGTGAGCCAATGCAGTATCGGCATTAATAATCCCTACTAATGTCACATTTTCAATATCAAGACCTTTCGCAATCATTTGGGTTCCAACAAGAATATCTATTTCGTGATTCATAAAGGCATTAAGAATTCTTTCATGAGCATTTTTTTGACGGGTAGAATCTGCATCCATACGACCAATTCGAGCCTGTGGGAACAATGCTTGTAAATGCTCTTCCAAACGTTGTGTTCCAACGCCACTACCCACTATATTCTGATTTTCCTTCGTGTTCGTATTGTAATGTGCAGCGTATCCACACACATGACACTTCAAACTTGCTTCATCTTTATGATAGTTTAATGAGACATCGCAATTCGGGCATTGAATTACCTCATTATTGACATCTTTAAGTAAGGTCATATACCCGCGCCGATTCAATAGCAACATAATCTGTTGTTTTTTTTGTAGGCGATCATAGATCCCGTCGAGTAACGTCGGTGTTAGCAAATGTGATGCACGGTTTTTGAGTGCCTGACGCGTATCGATTACGGTTACTTTGGGAAAGGTCTGATTAACTCGTTCTGGTAGCTCTAAAAGTGTATAGACCCCTTTTAAAGCTCTCGCATAAGTCTCTAATGCTGGCGAAGCGCTCCCTAAGACCAAAGGACATTTGTGATACTTACTTCGGTGGATCGCAACATCACGAGTGTGGTAGTAAGGTGTATTTTCTTGTTTATAACTACTGTCATGTTCTTCATCCATTACGATTAACCCTAGATTCTGAAATGGCATGAAGACAGCTGATCGTGTACCAACAACAATATTGACTTCACCCCGTTTGACCCGCATGTACTGTTCATATTTTTCTTGGTCATTTAATGCGGAGTGATAAATCGCGACATCTTCACCAAAGCGCGTAGAAACACGATCAATCATCTGAGGTGTTAGCGAAATTTCAGGAACAAGAATTAATACTTGTTGTCCCTGACTCACAACATCATGTGCCAATTGTAAGTATATCTCAGTTTTTCCACTACCTGTTACACCATGTAGCAAGTAAGTGTGTGCATTGTTAAAGTGCACCTGCTTTAGGATATCTGATTGCGCATCTGTTAGTGCGTATTTAGCATCCTGCTGAACTATCGGCTTACTTTCGTAGATAACCTCTTGATCTTCGAGTGCAAGGATTCCTTTATCGATAAGTTTGCGGAAACCAGAATACATTTTTTGTGCTTCTTTTACAGGTATTGTTGTATCCGTACGAAATTGTTCTAGAAATTGTTTCTGAGTCGGGGTCAGTCCTTGAATATCCCCATGCAATCGCCGAACTACCCGCTGTGTTTTAATGCGTTTGGTATTCGATTTAGGACGTAATTTGTTGGGTAAAATTGTTTGAAGACAACGGATCATCGGAGCTATCGTTTGGTCTTTCATCCATTCTGCCAATTCAAAAAGTTCCTTATTTATTACCGGTTCGTCATCCAAAACTTCTATAATTTCAACAATCTCATAATCCATAGGAATTGGCGGATATACTTGATTCACGAAGCCGATAAGCTCACGGTTATTCATCAAAACCTTAACACGCATACCCGCTTTTACATCATGACTACCGCTTTGGTAGGTTAGCGTTTTGTTTCCTAAAAAACTATTTTCTATATAGACATCAAGATACATGCTCATCCTCCTATAAAGACTTAAAACAACTCCTAAAGAGTTGTTTCAATGTTTCGCTTAATAATTAGTGCAACAGAGTCTGCTGCGAGTTGTGGGTTCTCATTGCAAATAACGTATCGGTAGTGGTTCATAAGTTCCATTTCTTTACGTGCCTTATCCAATCGTTCTTGGATAACATCTTGTGACTCTGTTTGACGTCCTTCAATCCGTCGCTTTAATTCTTCCATACTTGGTGGTACTAAAAAGATACTTAAGGAATCTGGTACTTTATCAATAACTTGGCGTGCACCTTGTACTTCAATTTCTAAAAGTACATTTTTCCCAAGATCGCGTAAGCGGTCCACTTCTGCCATCAATGTACCATAGTAATTGCCAACAAACTCTGCATATTCCAACATTTCATCATTTTCAATTGCTTCTTTAAAACGTTCTTGACTCACAAAATAATAGTCTTTCCCGTCAATCTCACCGTTTCGCGGTTTACGCGTCGTCATTGAAATTGAAAATGCAAGATTCAGTTCTTCCTTTTCAAAAAAAATCTTTCGCACAGTTCCTTTACCGACACCGCTTGGACCCGAAAGAATAATGAGTAATCCTCGTTTCATAAACACCATCCTCTTAAATATTTTTATTATTATACCACAGCTTCTCTTAAAATGCTTTTAAACTCGCGTATTTTACAGTGATTCTACGACAATTTAACACATTGAATTTCATACTTTTGAAAGATACTCCAATTCTACAGTTATTCTGTGCTTTGCTTTCGACACGCATAGCGGTATGATATAATACTATCACTTGAGAGGTTGATACTATGGCTATAGATGGCGTTTTACTACATCGCATTGTTACTTTAATGGACGAATCGAGTCCAGTCAAAATTAATCGCATTACCCAACCGTCAAACCACGAGTTTTTAATTCATGGTTTTGCTGGTAAAAAAATGAATTTAATGATTTCAACACATCCGGTATTTAGCCGCGTTCAATGGACACAATCAAAACCTACAACGAACATTGACCAAACACACATGCTCACCTTGATGCGTAAGCATTTAGATGGTGGTATTATTACAAAAATTGAACAATATGGTTTTGACAGAATCATTGAAATACATGTTGAACACCGTGATGATATGGGCGTGATCCGTCCTTATCGGTTAATTATCGAGCTTCTTGGGAAATACGCAAACGTTATTATTGTGGATGATAATGGCATTATTGTGGACGCCCTCAAACGAATTTCTCCCTTTGAGAATACGTCACGGGCAGTTGTAAGTGGAAGCACTTATGATTACCCGCCACAATTTGACAAAAAGTCCTTCAAGGACTTAGCGACATATGATCCTGAGAGTGCATTACGAAACCAATTTAATGGTATTTCACCTTTACTTGAACGTGAGTTGACACATCGTCTAAAAACCGAAGATGCCGAATCTATCGTTCAAGAACTGATGACATCCACAATCCTTTATGTTTATGATAATGACTTTCACATCATCCCGTTAACACATCTCAATAAACCACATCAAGAATTTCCAATCATGGAAGGGTTGGATGCTTTCTTTCACGATTTACAAGAACAAGACCGGATTAAAGCACAAACAGGAGATTTGGTTAAACTCATTCGACGTGAACTTAAACGTAGCAAACAAAAGTTACCGCGATTGTACGAAGATGTCGAAAAGGCGTTAGACAGTGACCATCTACGCGAATATGGAGACCTACTCTTCGCATTCGCAAGCACACTTCCAAATGGGCAAAACGAGATTACGCTTGAAGATTTTAGTGGCAACACTGTCACGATCCCTTTAGACCCTCGTTACTCAGGGAAAGACAATGCACGTCTTTATTTCAAAAAATACCAAAAGGCAAAAACATCAATTCGTTATTTAGAAGAACAAATCAATAAGACTGAAGCCCGGATCCATTATTTTGAAGGGTTGCAAGTTCAAGTCGAACAAGCATCCGTCGAAGATGCACAGGAAATCCAAGAAGAATTAGTATCACAAGGTATTGTTCATCAACGACGCATTAAGCGACGTCAAACACAACAAAAGAAGAAAAAACCAAATTACACAACGATTGTGTATGACGATGAAACAACCATCTTTGTTGGTAAAAACAACATTCAAAATGATGCAATCACCTTTAAGCTTGCTCGAAAAGATGATATGTGGTTTCATGCTGCATATGACTTTGGTGCCCATGTTTTAATCAAAACGCCCGAATTGGACGAACAAAAGATTAGATTATGTGCTCACCTTGCAGCATATTTTTCCAAAAGCAGACTGGGTAGCTCCGTAGAGGTACACTATACCCAAGCCCGTAACATCAAAAAAATTCCAGGTGGTCAGTTAGGTCTCGTGAGTTTATCCACTCACAAAAGTATCTTTATAGATCCTGATAAAGAACTCATTGACCAATATATCAACAATTAGAAACCATTTCATAGCAAACAACGCCATGTTATAATATACATAGAGCAAGCAAAATGAAGGAGGCACGAAGAATGACACCATTATTACTGTATTTTTTTCCAGTTATCTCTGTCATCTTTATGTATTTCGTGATCAAACATCTCTATATCATGCGTTGTGATGTTCGAGAAATGAAAGTGATGATGCAAGAAGCATTTGATAAGCAATACCGTCCCCATAATGAGTTTGATGCACACACGCAAGAAAAAGAGTCGGAATAATCCGACTCTTTTTTATGTTTGAGAAATTAAGCCTACAACTGGGAAATGATCCGAATTATAACGCCCTTGTTCATTCACTGCGACAACAATATCACTGGCATGAATTGTCCACGAATCGTCCAAGAAAATGTAATCAATGCGTTCCATATCCATAACATCCTGTTGAGTATCAAAATCATTAAACGTTCCAAACTTCGAATCTTTCGCAACACTCTGGTACTTTGCTTCTAAAAGTTGAATCGGGGCTGCATCAGGTGTCAAGTTAAAATCGCCAGTGATGATTACAGGTAAATTATTGTCCATCAATGTCATTAAAACATATATTTGTTTTGCTTGTGCATCCGTTACAATATGGTCAATGTGACATGACGCAAATTGAAATACAATATCTGAATTCTTAATTCGAAATGTCGCAATAGTCGCGACACGATTGCAAGCTGAGTTTTCAAATTTACTTGGCACATCTGGTGTATCAGACAACCAATACGTTTTGTCCTCAAGGCATTCCAACGTTTGTTCATGAAAAAGAATGGGCGCTGCTTCACCTAAGCCATCAACTTCACGGGCCTGTCCAACAAGCCGATATTCTGGAATCTGTGCCAAATCATGATATTGCTTTGGGGTTACTTCTTGTAAACCAATGACATCATAAGCATCATTTTGCAAGGTTTCCATTAAGTACTGTGATCGATATTTCCAAGAATCAACACCATCATCGGCTAATAAACGAATATTATATGTTCCAACTTTCAACATTATAGTCTCCTAACGCCCCTTGCGTTCTTTAATTACATATTTATAGTCTGGCATTTGTTTTTCAACAATCGCATAGAAAGCTGCACTATGATTAAATTCTAAAATATGTGCACATTCATGCAACACGACATACTCAATGAAACGGTGATTTTCATGAAAAAGATACGTGTTAAAGGCTAACTCGCCACCACGGTTGCAGCGACCATGGATTCGCTTGTATTTTCTAATTTTATACTGTGGTACTTCGATTCCTAGCGCCAAGGCATAATGTGTGACCAAAACGTCAAGCTGCTTATCCAACAAATCTTTAAAGTAAAGAAGCACCGTACGTTCTAACCGATCCACACTCCATGATGTCGGATACCTTAATATTAACGTATCCTTCTCAAGTTGAATTTCAAATTTAGCGCTGGCGTGATACATGATTGGGTATGTCTTACCAAACACCTTTAACGACGGTTGTTCCCACGAAAATCCTGCAGGTTCATACGCATCTAGATGTTTCATAATCCAATGTTCTTTTTCTTTCACGAATGATTCAATCAATGGTTTTGGAGTTTGATGTGGTGCCCGTACAAATACTGCCCCATCTCTAACATATAACGCGAGTGTTTTCCTATTTGAGTATATAATTTCTATTTTCATACACTTATCATATCATGTTCGTTCTGAATTATTAACGAAATTAATAAGTCCAATTTTTTCATTGCATAAACGTGGTATAATACCTTAGGTGATAAAAATGAAAAATTCAGAGATATTTTATTTTGATGTAGATGGGACGCTCTTAGACAATAAGAGTCATACAATTCCCGAGTCTACAATTGAAGCTTTGAAGCAATTAAAGGCCGCTGGTTACAAAATAGCTTTATGTACAGGACGTAGCCTTTCTGGCGCATATGAGGTTGGTGTCGTTGATATGATGCCATGGGATGGGTTTGTTCTCGCAAATGGTTCACAAATCTTAGATGCTTCTTTAAATACTATTAAAGAAACACCACTTCCTATAGCATGGCTTCATGACTTACTTAAAGTCCATGATGGTCCATTTTTAATGGAAGGCGATACCCTCTTTTTAAGTAGTGAACCCAATCAACGTCTTGTTGATTCATTTGCACATTTTCACATTGATACTTACTACCCTGTACAAGCGTACAATGATGAAAAAATCTTCAATTTAATGTCGTATGCTTTTGACACAATTCCTGAAGCAATTCGCGAGGATATGTTCAAAGATACAATAACCGTTCTTGATCAACTTGGAAATACAGAAATTATGAGCATTGAATCCGGAAAACATAATGGAATTCAGCATCTAAATAAACATTTAAAGACAACACGTTACACAATGTTTGGTGATGGCGAAAATGATATGGATGCGCTCGCAGGTGCAACCTATTCTGTTGCTATGGGAAACGCAGTTGCTCACGTCCAAGAAAAAGCAAAATATGTGACCAAGCCGGTAAACGAAGATGGAATCTACCATGCCCTTAAAGCGCATGATGTCATTTAGGAGATACTATGAGTAAGAAAAAAAATGGATTAAGTGAACTAGAAGAATTATACCAATTTGGTATTATCAAAGATAAGAGACGCCGATTGATTTTAGTAATTCCCAACAAGCAAGAAGGCTATCACCTTCAAGCAGGAGATATGACTAAAGTTCGTTTGCTTGATGGACAATATATTTGGGCGGCTTTACTCTTTGTTTTAGGGATTGGACTTTTAAAACTTCCATTAATTGCCGTGACTGTATTTGCCGTTGCCGTAATTGTTGGATTTGAAGTGTTTAAACGATTTGTCTTCCTTAAAGATAAACAAATCATCAAAATTTCAGATACTGACTATGCTAAACTTGAATCCGAAGAAGCACTCCGTGCACTCAAGTCAGATCGCTTTATGGATTTCATCTTGCCAATTTTTGTTGCTCTTGTCTTAATTTCAAGACAATTCGAAGTCGGGGGCTACCAAGGTATTGAAGCTACAGTCTTTAGTTTCCTCATCGCATTATCAGCAGGATTCTTTGCTTACAACTTCTTTAACTGGTTGAAGATTCTCAAAAAACTTAAAGCATTCAAAAGGAAATAAGCATATAGCACATTGAGAGATGTGCTTTTTTTTAATAAAAAGCGATATCGAGCAGGATATCGCTTTTCGTCGTTCAGCGTAATCAGAAAGTGAGGACTGATTACTGGTTTATTCTACAGTTACTGATTTTGCAAGATTTCGAGGTTTATCAACATCAAGACCTTTCAAGTCACTGATCATATAGGCAATAACTTGCAAGGGAATGATTGCCACAAATGGTGCGACCATCGCCGGAACATTTGGAATGATAATAATTGAGTCCTCTGGATCCAAGCGATACGCCTCCTTTTCAGTAATAACGCAGAGAATTTGACCATCGCGTGCCTTTATCTCCTGAATGTTACTGATTGTTTTTTCGATTAAATGCGATTGCGTTGCAACTGCAACCGTTAATATTTGGTCATCTATAAGGGCAAGGCTGCCGTGTTTGAGTTCACCCGCTGCATAAGCCTCGCTATGAATATATGTAATCTCTTTAAGTTTCAAAGATCCTTCGACTGCTAAGGCACTATCCAAACCTCTACCCACATAAAAGGCACTATTTAGATTTATATACGGTTGGACGATTGCCTCAATATCGTTTCTATGTTGAATCATTGTGTCCATAGCATCTAACATTGTATTCACATCTGTCATGTTGATTGATGTTTGGGATAACTTGTGTGCGAGTAAATAGAAACATGTTATCTGGCTCATATATGCTTTGGTACTCGCAACTGAGCGTTCGATACCAGCTTTTGTTAATATCAATGCATCAACATCACGCGCAATGGATGAACCATCTACATTAACGATTCCCAGTGTTCTAATATTTTTAGATTTAGCCAAATCTAAACATGCTAGTGTATCCGCAGTTTCTCCCGATTGACTTACAACGATTACCAAGTCTTGGGGATTTAGAATTGGATTGCGATAACGAAATTCACTTGCGACATCAACATTTACTGATTTGCGAGCAAGCGTCTCAATCCAGTGCTTACCGACTAAACCTGCATGCATTGCAGTACCACAAGCAACGATATGAATCGTTTCAATGTCTTCAAAAAATAGGTCATCAATTCCATCTGTTTCAAAAGTTACAAATCCATCTTGAATACGATTTTGTAAGGACCGCCTCACAACACTTGGCTGTTCAATAATTTCCTTCATCATAAAGAATTTTTCGCCTTGCAGGCCGACTTCGTCAATATTCCATGACGCATGTTGAACATCAAATTGCTTCTCTTCACCACTGTTAACATCAAAAATTTCGAGCTTATTTGATGATACCATCGCAATGCTCGATTCATCCAATAAAACAAAATCTCGAGTATAGTCCAAAATTGGTGTCATATCAGAAGCAATAAAATGCTCTTGATTGCCAATCCCAATGAGGAGTGGACTCCCCTTTCGAATTGCATAGATTGTGTTCGATACATCTGCAAACATTACTGCAATTGCATATGAACCCTCAATACGCTTAAGAAACGCTTGAATCGTCTGTAATGGATGTTTGATCGTCGCATACATACTATCTAAAAGCTTAGCTGCCACTTCGGTATCTGTTTCAGATTCAAAATGGTACCCTTCGTTAATTAATTCTTCTCTTATTGATTGGTAGTTTTCAATTATTCCGTTATGAACCAATGTCACCAATTTACCACGGTGTGGATGTGCATTGTGCTGCGTTGGTTTTCCATGAGTTGCCCATCGCGTATGTGCAATTCCTACGCAAGGTTGAAGCAATTGAACCGATCGACTGGGTTCAATAATGTTTGCTACACGGCCCAGTACTTTGACCGTGCTAAAATCAGTATCCGTTGCAACAGCAAGACCTACAGAATCGTAACCACGATACTCCAAATGAGACAAGCCCGCAATTAAAACATCGACTGCATTTCGTGCGCCGACATATCCTACAATTCCACACATAAAAAATCTCCTTCGATTATGATTATATTTAAGTTCTAATGTCGTTGATCGTATTATTATGATTAAATCAACATTGTAATGGTTAATAAGGGTTTTGTGTCTTTGTCCTTATCTAACGGTCCATTAACCGAAGAGGCATCCGCCGATATTCGATACTCCTCTTTCCTCGTCACTCTTCTTTGAGCCGGGCGCTATAATTATTGTCTTTTTTATCTCCTTTCATTAGGGTAAAAGAATATCACATGCACTTTCAAAGCACAATAAATTGGTAAAAGTTTTCAATTTTTTTCAAAATTATGTCCCTATTTAGTGGCGCATCATAGTAGAATTATTATTTTTTATTGATTGAATGTATAGTTTTAAATATTTTTTTCAAAACAAAAAGACCGACTTATGTCGGCCTTTCGGTGTTCTTAATTTAGTAATTCAGCTGCATTGACTACGGATAATACAAACTCACCATCTTCAACATCAACGACTATGGTTGCATGTGGTGCAACATCTTGTTCAATTAGTAAATAAGCGATACGTGTTTCGATTTCACGTTGAATAAAACGTTTCATTGGTCGCGCACCGTAAGTTACATCACTTCCTTGTTCAACGATAGCATTGATAGCTTCCGAAGTTACATCTAAGTTAATATCACGACGTTGAATTCGAAGTGCTAATTCGTGAACAAATTTAATTGCAATGTCACGTAAGACCGCATCATTCAATGCATTAAAGACAATAATCTCGTCAATACGGTTGATGAACTCTGGTTTGAAGTGACTTTGAACTGCTTGCATATAATTGTTGTTGCGGATTGATGTATCCTTTTCAAATGCAAACTGACTTCCTAAGTTTGAGGTCATAATAATAATTGTGTTTTTAAAGTCTACTGTAACACCTTTACTATCTGTGATTCGACCATCGTCAAGAATCTGTAATAAGACATTGAATACATCTGGATGCGCCTTTTCAATTTCATCCAAGAGCACGATTGAGTAAGGATGACGACGGACTTGTTCCGTTAATTGTCCTCCTTGTTCATAGCCAACATATCCTGGAGGCGCACCAATTAAACGCGCCACACTGTGTTTTTCCATGTACTCACTCATATCAATCCGTATGATTTGGTTTCGATCATCAAACAACTGTTCAGCAAGGACACGGGCAACTTCAGTTTTACCAACACCTGTTGGTCCCAAGAACATAAAGGATCCTAAAGGACGGTTCTCATCTTGGATTTGTGCTTTCGATCGCAGTATCGCATCCGTTACAATTTGTAATGCATCATCTTGACCCTTAACAGATTTTTGAAGCTCAGCTTTGAGATTCAAGAGTTTTTCTCGTTCTGATGCTACAAGTTTGGTAATGTTGATACCTGTCCATTTCGAAATAATTTCAGCAATTAATTCTTCAGTAACGACCTCTTGAATCATACCACCTTCTTTTTCAAGATCACTGTCCACTTGGATTTGTTTCTCCAAAGCAGGAATCGTTTCATATTGAAGGCGAGCAGCATCTTCATACCGTGCTTCATTTTGAGCACGTTCGTAATCTAATTTTGCTTTCTCAAGTTCCTCTTTAGCATCTTTTATACCATCGACAGCTTGTTTTTCTTTTTCCCATTGTGCAAATAGAATATCATGTTCTTCTTTTAGATTACTGAGCTCCTCGACTATTTCATCTAAGCGATCAAGTGCCCGATCATCCGTTTCATCTTTCAATGAGATCTCTTCAATTTCAAGCTGACGGATACGGCGTGTTAACTCATCCAATGCTTCAGGCATTGATTCCATCTCAACTCGAATCGAAGCACTCGCTTCATCAATCAAGTCAATTGCTTTATCCGGTAAGAATCTGTCAGTAATATATCGATCTGATAATTTCGCTGCGGCGACAATCGCTTCGTCTAATATGGTAACACCATGGTGAGATTCAAAACGATCTTTAAGTCCACGTAGGATGGAAATGGTGTCGTCTACAGTTGGCTCTAAAACTGTAACGCGTTGGAAACGACGCTCTAGTGCAGCATCTTTTTCAATGTTTTGACGGTATTCATTAAAGGTGGTTGCTCCAATCAAATGAAGTTCACCACGCGCAAGCATCGGTTTTAATAAGTTTGCAGCATCCATGGATCCTTCTGTCTTACCTGCACCAACAAGATTATGAATCTCATCAATAAAGAGGATGATATTTCCATCTGCTTTTTCAACTTCTTCAAGCACCGCTTTGAGTCGCTCTTCAAACTCACCGCGATATTTTGCACCGGCAATTAGAGATCCCATATCCAGTTCGATAAGTTGCTTGTTTTTCAAACTGTACGGAACATCACCGCGCATAATACGCCATGCTAAACCTTCCGCAATCGCTGTTTTACCAACCCCAGGTTCACCGATTAAAATTGGATTATTCTTTGTTTTTCGACTCAAGATTTGGATTACGCGACGAATTTCATCATCACGACCAATGATTGGATCGACTTTACCGTCACGAACATCTTTAACGAGATCGCGACCATATTTTAATAGTGCATCGATGTTATTTTCTGCTTGCGGTGAATCAATAGTTCGTCCACCGCGATGCTCAAGCATCACTTTCTCAACTTCATTGTAAGGCAATAAGTTTTTATAGACTGATTCTAACTCCACAATGGCTAAGAAAATTGCATACAAGGATACATAAACATCGCCTTGTTTCTTTGACCATTCCGTTGCTTTCATCATCATCTGTCCAAATTCATTACTTGCACCAAGCTGAGCTCCTTGAACCTTTGGCAAACGCGATAATGCCTCTTCGGTTATATTGGATAACGCAGCTTTCTCGACATTGCTCTCCATAAGAATAATGTCTAGGTCATTGGTGTTTAAGATTGCTTTCATCACATGAAGTGGTGTCAGCGAACTATGACCCATTGCGGTTGCGTAGTTAACAGCCTCCATAATGGCTTGTTGAGATTTTTCAGTTAAGTTATCGTTGTTCATTGCTTTACCTCCTTTATGATTTAGCAATTAAACCCTATGAGTGCTAATTGATAGTTTAAAGAAAAGTGATTTGCATCACTTGAACGCGTTTTTAAAACGGTCAAAGACGCTCTCACCTTTTTCTTCTCTTAGTGTTTCATAAGTTTCACGTTCTTGACGTGAAAGTTTTGTTGGGACTTCCAATTTAACTTCTACGAATTGGTCTCCCATTCGTGAGGAACGTAAATCTTTAATTCCCTTATCACGCATTCTAAATTTCGTGTTTGGTTGGGTACCAGCAGGAATTGTAAGCGTCACATCGCCATGAACTGTTGGAACATCAATTTCAGTTCCCAAGGCAGCATCAACTACTGACAGTGGGATTTGAATGTGGATGTTGTTACCATCACGTTTGAAGTGTTTATGCGGTTTTACACCAATCTCTACGAAGAGATCACCATTAGGACCACCATTTAAACCACGTTCTCCTTTACCAGAGACGCGAAGTTGTTGCCCTGATGCAATACCTGCAGGAATTTTAATATCAACGTTTACACGTTTGCTATTGAATCCTTTACCACCACATTCTTTACAGAATTTCGTGATTGTTTTACCCGTTCCACCACAATCTGGACATGTTGTCGCAGTTTGGAATGTACCAAACGGTGTTCGTTGTTGTGTAACGGTTTGACCGGTTCCATTACAACGGGAACATGTTTTAATATCTTCTTTTGAATGGGCGCCTGTTCCGTGACATACATGACATTGTTCATCAACGTTTAGAGTAACTGTTTTCTCTACTCCAAAAACAGATTCCATAAAGTCAATGTTCATACTCATGAAGCGATCTTGACCTTTTTGTGGCGCATTTGGATCGGCACGGCGTGTACCACCGCCACCGAATCCGCCACCAAAGAAGGAACTAAAGATATCGCCAAAGTCATCGAAGCCTGCAGCACCACCGCCACCAAATCCAGCGTTTTGATCAAATGCAGCATGACCGAATTGGTCATAATTCGCACGTTTAGAACTATCAGAAAGAATATCATATGCTTCCTGAACTTCTTTAAATTGTACTTCTGCTCCATCTTCTTTATTGACATCTGGATGATACTTTTTCGCAAGCTGACGATAGGCCTTTTTAATTTCTTGATCAGATGCACCTTTCGATACACCCAAGACTTCATAATAATCGCGTTTAGCCATATCTAACCTCCGTATTCAAATTCATTAATTTTTTTCTTCAAATTCAGCATCAACGACTGTTTCATCAGTTTCAGGTTGTGCTTCACCTGCTTGTTGTGCTTGTTGCTCATACATTGCTTGTGACATTGCTTGAGCAGCTTGTTCGAGCGCATCAAGTTTTTCACGTAATGTATCCGTGTCATTTTCATCTAATGCTGATTGTAATTCATCACGTAGTTTCTTAACTTCTTCTTTTTGTGCCTCATCAACGTTTGCATCTTCATTTTCTAATGTTTGATCAATTTGGTTGATAAATTGTTCGGCACGATTTTTGAGCTCTGCTTCTTCACGAAGTTTAGCATCTGCTTCAGCATTTTCTTCAGCTTCACGAACCATACGATCGATTTCTTCATCGCTTAATCCTGAACTGTTTGAAATTGTGATCGATTGTTTTTGGTTAGTACCTTTATCAAGTGCTGACACGTTAACAATACCGTTAACATCAATATCAAATGTAACTTCGATTTGAGGAACACCACGACGTGCTGGTGCAATACCATCAAGTTTAAATAAACCAAGTGATTTATTATCTTTCGCCATTGGACGCTCACCTTGTAAGACATTAATATCTACCGCTGGTTGATTATCCGCATAGGTTGAGAAGACTTGTGATTTCGATGTTGGAATCGTTGTGTTACGTTCGATCATTGCAGTCATAACACCACCTGCAGTTTCGATACCTAAAGATAATGGCGTTACGTCTAATAGTAAGACGTCTTTTACATCACCTGAGATAACACCACCTTGAATAGCTGCTCCCATAGCAACAACTTCATCAGGGTTTACTGATTTGTTTGGTTCTTTGCCAAGTTCTGATTTAACAGCTTCAACGACAGCTGGAATACGTGTTGATCCACCTACCAAGAGAACTTGATGAATGTCATTTCGTGTTAATCCTGCATCTTTCAATGCTTGACGTACAGGAATCATTGTGCGTTCCACTAAGTGTTTTGTCATTTCTTCAAATTTAGCACGTGATAATGTTGTTTCTAAATGGAGTGGTCCTGCTTCACCAGCTGAGATAAATGGTAATGAAATTTGTGCATTTACAGTTGATGATAAGTCTTTTTTCGCTTTTTCAGCTGCTTCTTTGAGACGTTGCATTGCCATTTTATCATTTGAAAGATCAATGCCATTTTCTTTTTTGAAAAGTGCTACTAAATGATCAACGATAATGTGGTCAAAATCATCTCCACCAAGTTTGTTATCACCTGCAGTTGATAATACTTCGAAAGTTCCATCTGCTAATTCTAAGATTGAAACGTCAAAGGTACCACCACCTAAGTCAAAGACTAATACTTTTTGTTCGATATCTGTTTTATCGATACCAAATGCTAATGCTGCAGCTGTTGGTTCGTTAATGATACGTTCTACTTCTAAGCCAGCAATACGTCCCGCATCTTTTGTCGCTTGACGTTGAGCATCATTGAAGTATGCTGGTACTGTAATAACAGCTTTTGTTACTTTTTCTCCAAGATAATCTTCTGCATATGATTTAATGTATGACAAGATCATTGCTGAGATTTCTTCAGGTGTATAGTCTTTACCTTCAAGATGTACTTTTTCACCTGTACCGATTAAACGTTTAACGGATACTGCTGAGTTTGGGTTCGTTACAACTTGACGTTTTGCAGCATCCCCAACGATACGCTCTCCGTTTTTAAAACTTACGACTGAAGGCGTTGTACGATTTCCTTCTGGGTTTGTAATAACTTTAGCTTCGCCGCCTTCCATGACAGCTACAGCTGAGTTTGTTGTTCCTAAGTCAATTCCAATTACTTTACTCATAATTTATATTCTCCTTTACTGACTCACTTTTACAAGACTCGCACGTAAAATGCGATCTTTTAACATATAACCTTTTTGTAATTCCATAACGACGGTGTTCGGTTCAACACCTTCGACTTCTTCCATCATCATCGCCTGATGAATATTTGGATCAAAGGGTTGGTTCAATGCTTCGATTGGTTCAACACCCTCTGCTTGCAATGAAGCCATGAGTTGATCATAAATCATTTTCACACCTTCACGGAAGGCTTCATCACTTGTATCTTGACTCAAAGCGCGCTCCAAGTTATCAATCACTGGGAGGACACTCAACGCAAAACTTTGAATACGATACTTGCGTGTTTGTTCATGTTCGCGTTGTAATCGTTTCTTCAAATTTTCTGTGTCTGCAAACGTTTTAAGATAATCATTTTTTAATGTTTCGATTTCAAGCAACAATGCTTCATTGATTTCTTCTAACGTTGGCTCTTCTGTTGCCTCTTCTACTTTTTCAGCAACTACAGCTTCTGTTTCTAAATTTTCTTCATTTACTGTTTCATTCTTCGTTTCGTTCATTTGGACCACCTTTCCCATACACTTCATTTACCAATTCTGAGACGTAATCAATGAGCGACACGACTCTGCCGTATTCCATACGGTTTGGACCAACTACCATCAACTGGTGTTCAGAATCATCACCAAGTTTTAAGGTGCTTGATACAACCGCCATATCATCGACCCACATTAATTCACTATGCGTTCCTTTTTGGAGTCGAATATTCTCGTGATTAATTGAGAGTTCTTGCCACATTTGACTGTTTTCCAACATGGCCATGAGCTGTCTCAATTTCTCAATATTTGAGAACTCTGGTTGGTAGAGCATATTATGTTCACCACTTAAGTAAACCTCACTTTGGGCAAACTTCACAAACGCACCTACAAAGGCCTCAAAGAGCACCTCATATTGGTGTAACTTCGCAGCTAGCAAAGGACGAATGCTTTCCATTTTTTCAACGACATCACCCAAACGTGAACCTTTTAAGCGCTCGTTAAGGATAATTGTGCATTGTTCGATATCTTCAATACTAACTTGTTGTTCAAAATTAAAGATTCGATTCTCTGCATGTCCAGTCTCTGTAACAAAGACTGCCATCGCTGATAATTCATTCAACGGAATTAGCTGAACACTTTTCAGAATTTCAGCTTCTGCACTAGGACCTAACACAACAGCTGTTAAGTTGGTCATATGTGAGATAATATCACTACTTTGACGAATGGCTTCATCGATATCTAAACGACGGTCAGAAAAGACTTGGGCAATCGCATGCTCAACGCTGGCATTCTCTTGGTCTTCCATGAGATGTTCAACGTAGAAACGATAACCTTTTGTCGAAGGAACTCTTCCAGACGATGTATGTGTCTTTTCAATAAGTCCCATTTTTTCTAGATCTGACATTTCATTGCGTATCGTCGCAGACGAGTATGGTAAGTTGAATTTATCAATCAGTGTATTCGAACCAATTGGCTCTGCTGAGTTAATAAATTCCGTAACAATCGCTTTAAATATTTCTACTTTACGCGGTGTTAGCATATTATTTCTCGCCTCCTAAACACACATTTCTGTGCCTGTTATTATTATAGTACACGAGTTTAGCAGTGTCAACGCCAAAGTGCTAAAACTTCCTTTTTTTTGTGTGAAATCATGATGATAAGAATTATTGTGAGCAAGTTAGTTGAAAAGTGGACTATTTTTGAATTACACTACTTACATAGTTCGTGATACAAAAACTAACAGGAGGTACACACTATGAATATCGGAGTTATTTTAGGAAGCGTTCGCGAAGGACGCAATGGCGAAGCCGTAGGAAAATGGGTAATGGATTATGCTGCAACTCGTTCTGACGAAAATGTTACATATGAACTCGTTGACCTTAAAGATTATGACCTACCACTTTTAGGAACACAACCCACAGAAGCTCAGGGACAAGCAATCCAAAATTGGTCATCAAAGATCGCTTCATTCGACGGATATGTTATTATTACTGCAGAATACAATCGTGCAGTTCCTGGAGCATTAAAAAATGCACTTGACTATTTACATCCAGAAGTACACAATAAACCAGTCGGATATGTTGCTTATGGCGGACTCGGCGGATTATCTGCAATTCAGACACTTCGCTTAGTCGCAGCTGAACAAGAAATGGCTTCAGTACGAACAATGGTAACATTCTCATTAATGGCTGACTTTGAAAACATGTCAGTGTTTAAACCACATGACTACCATGCTGTTAATGCTGAGAAAATGTTTGATCAAGTCCTTCTTTGGGCTAAAGCTTTTAAGGCCATACGTTAATTATAAAATAAGGGGGTAATTATGGACACCAACGATCTTTCTATTATTTATGATAAATTACTTGTCATTCACCAAATGATGAATAATAACTTAAACGAGCAGGCAAGATTATTGGGCTACAATACCTCAGAGTACCTTGTGCTGATGGATCTTGCAGTTCACCCTGATACAGATTTAACCAGTCTCTACAGTCGCTTAGGCATGAAGAAAAGTGCTGTTTCCAAAATTGTACAAAATCTTGTAGAGCGGGATATAATCACACGTCAGGAAGATCTTGACGATAAACGCAAAGTTCATCTCGCGTTATCCGAGAGTATCGCAAATACAATTTGCAAACACAGTGCGGTCAAACAAGCTTTTGCAGGCATTGAACAAAAACCATGTGACCTTGCAAATATTCAAAATGCATTGGATGACGTCATTGCGATGCTAGACTCGAAAAATCAAACACTTTAAACCTCTTCTTATCAAGAGGTTTTTTATATACAAAAAAAAAAAAACACTATGTTGGGGACACAGTGTTTTTTTCATATTTTTGGGGAAAGAATATGTGTATGCATGTTATTTCTGATAGGAGAAGAAATATTCATACTTAGTAAGACGTATTATCTCTTACATCTACGAGTATACACATGCAATGTGTTAGTAAAACGATAGCACAATGTTAGATTATGTGAGTGGCAATTGTTTCATTGCCTCATCATACGCTTCACGGATTTTTTGAATTGATACATGAGTATAAATTTGAGTTGTACTCAACGATTCATGTCCGAGTAATTCTTGTACAACACGAAGGCTTGCACCATTATCCAATAAATGGGTCGCAAAACTATGTCTTAGCATATGGGGATGGACTTTTTTCCGCAGTCCTGCTTTCTCCCCTTGTTTTTCGAGAATGTACTGGATACCCCGAGGTGTTAAAGGTTTCCCCGAATTATTTACAAAGAGCTGTTCAACATTGTCATGAACAAAAGTCGATCTATAAAACTCTATATATCGACTTAGCTTTGGCACAAGTTCTGGATAGATAAACAAGATACGCTCTTTGTTACCTTTACCAATAACACGAATTGTTCGTGCCCCTAAATCAAGATCTGATATACGAAGATCGACCGCTTCACTGACGCGTAACCCAGCTGCATACATAACTTCAATAATCATTTGATTTCGGACACCTAAACCATCGTTCTCGCAACTCAAAAGTAATTTCTCAATTTCATCATACATCAGAAAGTCTGGCAACTTACGACTTCTTGATTTAACTTTAATTAGTGTAAACGGATTGTTTAAAGCACCATAGTTAAGTTGTAAGAATTTTAAAAATGAACGCAGGCTTGAAACCTTTCGCGCAACACTTGCTGATGAAAGACCACCTTCGTATAGTTCACTCAGAAATCCATACGCAACTTCTTGGGGTAAATTTAGTACATCGTAATCTGAACCGATAAATTCTAAAAATTGAGACACATCACGGTGATAGGCATCCGTCGTATGATCCGAAGATGTGTTTGTCAGCGCAATGTGTCTCAAAAATTCATCAAGGTAATTGTTCAAGTAAACGATTCATATGTTCCTGACTACGAACTGCCATCGCTTCACGATCTTTAAGTCGGTTCCCTAAAAGACCAAAGTTAGCATTCATAGGTTGGAAATGATTCGGATTCGCACTCGCAATATACTGTGCCATCGAACCCATAACAGTTTCAGTGGATAAATTAATTAGTTCTTTACCTTCAAGGTAATGCATCATATTCAAGGCTGCATATAACCCGCTTGCCGCCGATTCCACATACCCTTCGACACCACTGATTTGTCCTGCGAAGAACAAGGATTCACGTTTTAGTGTTTGAAAGTGTTTATTAAGGATTAGTGGTGATTTAATAAATGTATTTCGATGCATTACACCATAACGTACAATCTCAGCATTTTCGAGGCCAGGAATCATTTGGATAATTCGTTTCTGATCACTCCACTTGAGGCGCGTTTGAAATCCTACTAAGTTATAGAGAGAACCCGCAGCATTATCCTGACGCAATTGAACCACGGCATAAGGACGTGTTCCATCTGGTTTCTCAAGACCAACTGGTTTGAGTGGACCAAATAGCATCGTTTTAATGCCACGACGAGCCATAACTTCAACTGGCATACACCCTTCAAATACTTTAATGTCTTCGAAATCACGGGCCGCTGCTTCTTCCGACTCAAGAATTGCACGATAAAATGCATCAAACTCATCACGCGTCATTGGACAGTTAATATAATCTTGCCCATCCCCTTTGTCATATCGTGATTTACGATATGCAATATCAAAGTTAATGCCTTCTACCGATACAATAGGCGCTATTGCATCATAAAAATGTAATTCACTGTGTCCCAAATAGTTCATTAAGTATTCCGAAAATGTATCCGAGGTTAAGGGACCAGTAGCTACAATTGTTGGAACATCATCGAGTGCTACAACTTCTTGATTTATGATTTGGATATTATCCATTGTTCGAATTGCCTCAGATACTGCTTCACTGAATCCAACACGGTCAACGGCGAGGGCACTTCCCGCAGGAAGCTTATGCTGCTCACCCATACGCATAATTAGACTATCAAGCATTCTCATTTCTTGTTTCAATAATCCCACAGCATTTGTGATGTCGTCGGAGCGAAATGAGTTTGAGCATACAAGCTCCGCAAAGTTGTGAGTAACGTGCGCAGGTGTCATTTTAACAGGTCGCATTTCAACGAGTTCAACATGATATCCACGTTTCGCTAATTGATATGCTGCTTCACTCCCCGCTAACCCTGCTCCAATAACTCTAACTTGCGCTTGTTTCATCTTCTGCCTCTTTTTTCTTTGTTTTTTTCTTACTATTTTCATTTGGTTGAATGTAACGACATTTAGGGAATGATGAACATCCTACAAACCAAGTTCCATAACGACTCTTGCGTTTAACCAAATCACTACCACATTCTGGACATTGTTCACCCGTTTTTTCTGGTTCCGGACGACTTTCTTGCTCCAATGCACGGTTATAGCGGCATTCTGGGAAATTCGCACAAGCAATAAATTTGCCATAACGTCCAAAACGGTAGACAAGCTCTCCACCATCTAGAGGACATACTTCACCGACTTTTTCGACTTCAACTTTTTCCATTTTTTCATCAGCTTCAGCAAGCAATGGATAGAATTTATCAACAAATCGTTGAAGTGCTTCGATATTATTCATATCTCCATCTGCGATTTGATCCAATTCACTTTCCATTTCCGCCGTATAGTGAACATTAATCACTTCAGAGAAATGTGACTGAAGGCTATCATTGGTTAAAACACCTTGTTCTGTAGGTTTGAATACTTTCGTACGCGATGTCTCAGAAACCGCACCAAATGTCGCATAAGCGCGATAAACTATAGTATCAAGAATCATTGAATAAGTACTTGGACGGCCAATGCCTAATTCCTCAAGTTCTTTAATGAGACGTGCTTCAGTATAGCGGGATGGTGGTTGTGTAAAGTGTTGGTTTTGTTCGATGTTACGAGCTTTATAGGTTTTCGCTTCATCCAATTCACCAAGCATTTTATCGGTACTCTTCTCGTAATCATAAACTTTGAGGTAACCGTCAAATTTTAACGTGGACCCACTACCATTAAAATCGTAATTATTTTGACTGAAAACAACACTTACCGCATCATATTTCGCAGCCGACATGAGTGATGCAACAGCACGATAATAGATAAAGCGATATAATTTGTACTCGTCAGGTGTTAGATATTGTTTTACGGATTCTGGTGTACGATCAATGCTTGTTGGACGGATTGCCTCATGGGCATCTTGTGCATTATCATTCTTTTTACCTTCACGGTATTTACCGACGTATTCTTTGCCATGTGTTTTTAAGATATATGCTTTGGCATCAGAAACAAATGAGTCGCTAAGACGGGTTGAGTCGGTACGCATATAAGTAATCAAACCTTCTGCTTCTGATCCCATTTGAATTCCCTCATAGAGTTTTTGCGCAACACGCATCGTTTTCTTTGCTGCAAAACCAAGTCGCGTTGAAGCCTCTTGTTGCAACGTTGATGTAATAAATGGTAATTTCGAATCTTTCTTACGCTCTTTTTTCTCAAGTTTTGTAATCGTAAATTCGCCTTGAACTGCATCATATACGACTTGAGCCGCTTCAGCATTTTTTATTTCGAGTTTTTTTCCTTTATATCGTTCAGCACTCGTTTCAATAAGGTATTCTTGATTCTCAAAGAACGCCAAGACTGACCAGTACTCTTCAGGAATAAATGCATCGATTTCTTTTTCACGATCGACAATCAGTTTTAAAGCAACCGATTGGACACGACCAGCACTTTTACTCTTAATTTTTGATTGAAGTAATTTCGAAAGTTTAAAACCGATAATTCGATCAAGGATACGACGCGTTTCCTGTGATTTGACTAAGTCCATATCGATTTTACGTGGCTTTTCAAAAGCACTTAGAACTGCATCTTTTGTGATTTCATTAAAAACAACACGATTGGTTAAATCCGTGTCAATTCCCAATTCATCTGCCAAATGCCATGAAATGGCTTCCCCTTCACGATCGGGGTCAGTTGCGAGATAAACATTATCTACTTTTTTTACTTTTGCTTTTAATTCTTTAACGACATCTTTTTTGTCTTTACTAATTTTGTATGTTGGTTCAAACTCATTTTCAAAATCGACACCTAAACCATCTTTACCACGTGTGGCAAGATCACGAATATGTCCCTTTGATGAAACGACTTCAAAGTCATTTCCCAAATATTTTTCTATCGTTTTTGATTTTGATGGTGACTCAACAATTACCAGATTTTTCATAGTTGTCACTCCTTATTTATATATTGGGTAATTCTTTAATATTTGTCAATACCGTCGCACCTTCTTGTATGAGTTGGTTACAACCGCTCCCAGATTCATCATGAATTGGATGTGGAAGGACGACAATTTCGCGATTTAATGATAACGCAATGTCAACAGTACCCATTGTACCACTTTTTTGACGCGCACTCATAATGTATATACATTTACTTAAACTTGCGATTATACGATTCCGAAATGGAAAATGATACCGCTCAGGATTCACACCTCTAGGATACTCCGAAATAATGAGATGATGCTTTCCTATTTGATTGAAGATCTCACGATGAGCAATGGGATAACATCTATCCAAACCACATGCTACTACCGCAATTGTATGATGACGTATCGCGCTAAGATGGGCACATACATCAATGCCATACGCTAAACCCGAAACAATCGTGTAGTGTTCTCGAAGTACCGAAACCGCTTCATACGTTGCTTGAATAGCATATGAAGAGGGTTTACGGCTGCCAACAACACCAACACACGAACTGTTCAATAAACTCACATCACCTTGATAAAACAATATGAATGGCGGTTGGTCTAACTCCAACAGACGTTTCGGATAGGCTGGATCTACAATCGTCAAATACGTATCTACACACGGATAAGTGGCTACAGGCTTCTTTTCAAGGAGATGCCGGTGCATTTTAGCATAATCACCTTTGCAAAAAATTGCAACATTTTTTATGTAATTTCTCATAACTATCACCTATAACAAATAGTTATAAAAAAAGATAAGTCCTAAATATCCAGTGATATTTGATCCTCATCTTTAAACTTAAATGTTTTACGATGGTGTTTCGTGCGTCCATACTTTAAGATGGCTTCACGATGTGCTTTCGTACCATAGCCCTTGTGTTTAGCAAAGCCATATTCTGGATACATTCGGTCAAGTTCAACCATTAATGCATCTCGATGCGTTTTAGCGAGGACACTAGCGGCAGCAATTGACATGGAACGCGCGTCTCCTTTTACAATAGATTCGAATGGTTGTCGAGAATCTAAAAGGGGCATTGCATCCGTCAAGACATAGCTTGCCGGTGCAGAGTTCGCAATTTCTTCCATTGCTATTTGTGTTGCTCGATAAATATTGTGCAAATCAATCTGATCAACATCAACCACTATAACTTTGTACCACAGAGCATGTTCTTTAATTAATGAGACGAGTTCATCACGCTTCTTAGGCGATAATTTTTTTGAATCATTAATATCAGCATGGTAATAGCCTTGAGGAAATACGACACCAGCAACTACACAAGGACCCGCCATCGGACCACGTCCAGCTTCATCAATTCCACACACACTATGATTTTCTTGCCACAGTATGTTTTCAAACTCGGCTATAAGCGATCCCATGTTATCCGTCCCAGTTTTCCATTTTGAATATCACTCAAGAACGTGCTACGAGTTCGATCTAACTCTACATCGCCACCTTCTTTGATATATCCACGATGAATTCCAATTTGAGGATAGAATGTCATAATATCAAAATCTTTCATATTGTATCGCTCAATTAATACCTCACGATTTTCGTGTAAGAAGTAATCGCGTGCGTAATTAGTAACGAGTTCAATTGGATATCCTGTTTCTTTAATTGATCCAATGAGTGCACAATGAATACCCATTGTCTCAGACTCAAATTTCGGCCATAAAACACCCGGAGTATCGACTAACTCAAGTTGTTCGGTTACTTTAATGAGTTTTAGTGCTTGAGTCACACCTGGACGATTTTCAACACCCGCGGCTTTTCGTGACGCAATTTTATTAATGATACTGGATTTTCCAACATTCGGAACACCTACGATCAATGCTCTTGCTGGGCGAGGACGAATGCCACGACGCTCATCCCGTTGACGCTTTTCTGCCATCACGATATCTGTTTTTTCAACCATGAGTTTTTTAACATCATCTTGTAGTACATTGACCACCAATACCTCATGACCTTCATCTTCAAGATGCTTTACCCATTTTTCAGTTTCTCGGGGCTCAGCTAAATCTTTCTTAGTTAAAACAATGAGACGTTTCTTTTGTCCAATTGAGTATGATAAAGCTGGATTTCGGGTTGACATTGGTGCTCGTGCATCACGACACTCAATGACAAAATCAACCACTTTTAATTGTTCTTCGATAAGACGCATGGCTTTTGCCATATGTCCTGGATACCAATGAACTTGTGACATATTATCTACCTTCCTACTGGGCGTAGTTTATTTAAGGGTAAGAATACAAACACACCCTTACTTATGATTTCTTCATACGCAAACGCACCATACTGACGTGAATCAGACGAGTTACGGCGGTTATCTCCGAGCACAAAGTAATGTCCTTCTGGAACAATAAATTCCGGTTCGTCCGCAGTAAACACAAGATCGTTATCTTCAACCCATTTTTGTTTAAACGGGTTATCCAAAAACGGTTCTTCAACTGCAACGTCATTGACATACAATACATCTTTTTCATAACGAATTTTCTCGCCTGGAAGTCCGATAACGCGCTTTACGATGTTTCTATTTTTTTCTTCCATGTGAACGACAACTACATCAAATCGTTCAATATCCGAAACTTTCAAACCAATCACATTAGAAAATCCAAATTCGTTATCGTTAAGGGTTGGATACATAGATAATCCCTCAACACGAACTGGTCTCGCAATAAACTGTGTAATGATAAAGACAGCAATTAAACTAATTATTAAACTCTTAATAAAATCTTTGATTAAGAGTAAAAATTTATCATCTTGTTTTTCTCGCATAGTTGTGACTCCTTTGGAAACAATAAAGAAAAAGCCGTATAAATACGGCTATTAGCGAACTTCTTAACGAATTTCTTTAAGACGTGCTGATTTACCTGAACGCTCACGTAGGTAGTATAGTTTACTACGACGAACTTTACCACGACGTAATACTGTTACGCTGTCGATAATTGGTGAGTGTACTGGGAATGTACGTTCAACTCCAACACCTGAAGACATTTTACGAACTGTGAACATTTCAGCGATTCCGCTTCCTGTACGTTTGATAACAACCCCTTCAAAAGCTTGGATACGTGTTTTTCCACCTTCTTGGATACGCACGTCAACACGAACTGTTACACCTGAACGGAATTCAGGGATATCTGTACGCATTTGAGATTTTGTAATTTCATTTACTAAATTTAATCCCATTTCGATTCTCCTTTTTCTGTATCTTAAACTGGCTCATAAATCCGAGATCAGCGGAACCAGAGTGCATGAATGCTTTAATAATTTAACACATCTACTGTAATAATGCAAGATAATCCGCATTTTTATTGCATTATACGTAGTATATTATAAATCAATAACTTCTGTCGTCATATTACTGAAAAATTTGACTTTATCAGCAGTAAAGCGAAGCACACAGTACGTTTTGGGATCAATCCCTTTCGCAAACACAGGAGCATTCTCTGTCTCCATAAGTTCTTGAATAATTGTTGGATCTGTTTCGACAGTCATTGTCCCATAGAATGATGCCGTTTGAAAACGTGCTTCATCCATAAAATAGACCATTGCCTGTTGATTCGCCTCGTATGATTTCACCATCTGTGTATTATTGTGTGTTGTAAAATACATCGTCTTTAATCCATCACGTTTACGAGGAGATCTCACAACTTTTACAGTTGGATAACCAGCGTCATCGATAGATGTTAAGAATGCATTTTCTTGTCTTGTGATAAGTGCGTCTATATGTTTATTCATAGTCCCTCCAAAATGATTACTAGTTAAATGATATAGCAATTAGACTTACTTTGCAATTTAAGATTTCATTGTCGTATGAGTCTCATTCTTTAATAGAAAAGTATCCTTCGGGATACTTTTCTATTATGTATTATTATTTTCCCATCATGCGGGAGAACATACGCATTTGTTTTTTCATTTTATCGTATTGACTTAGCAATCGGTTAACATCTGTTGTTGTTACCCCAGATCCTTTGGCAATACGGTGTTTACGACCGGAACGAATAATCGTTGGATCATTTCGCTCTTCTTTCGTCATACTTTGAATCATAGCTTCAGTTTTTTTCATGCCCTTTGACGCATCATCATCATCAATTTGATTTGCCATTTGGTTTGCCCCTGGAAGCATTTTTAACAATCCTGAAATGGGACCCATTTTTGAAACTTGCTGTAACTGAATCAACATGTCATCAAGCGTGAACTGACCATTCATCATTCGTTCCGCTGACTTCTCACTTGCTTCAATATCCATTTTTTCTTGCGCTTTTTCAACAAGTGAAACGATATCACCCATTCCCAAGATACGGGATGCAGTTCTATCGGGGTGGAATGCTTCAAGTTCTTCGATGCCTTCACCAACCCCAACGTATTTTACGGGAACTTGGGTCATGTATCGAACAGAAAGGATTGATCCACCACGCGAGTCACCATCAAATTTTGTCGCAACTAATCCTGTTAGATTTAGTTTTGATTTAAAGCCGTTCGCAACATGAATAACATCTTGCCCAGACATTGCATCAACACTTAAAAGAATTTCCTCAGGTTTCGCAAGTGCTTGGATATCAACTAATTGTTGCATCAGTGCTTCGTCAATTTGGAGTCGACCTGCGGTATCAATAAGGATAGCATCGAAATCTTTTCCATAACTTAATGCGTCCGTTACCACTTCAACTGGTGTGCTGTTTTCTTTAGCAAAAACCTCAACACCAATACGTTCACCAAGAATCTTCAATTGTTCAATAGCTGCCGGACGTGCAAGGTCTGCTGCAACCAATAACACTTTTTTGTCTTCTTTGACTTTGAGTTCACGCGCTATCTTAGCAATACTTGTTGTCTTACCAGAACCTTGAAGACCAACCATCATCATAACGCCAGGTTTACGAGTAAATGCTAACCCTTGGTGTTCTTCACCTAAAATTTCAACTAATTTGTCATTAACAATTTTGATGAACATTTGTGATGGATCAACATCACGAACAACTTTCATCCCCATTGCTTCTTTACGTGTATAGTCTAAAAGTTCATTAATAACTTCCAAACTTACATCAGCTTCAAGTAGTGAAATACGAATTTCGCTTAATGCGTCCGCGATGTTTTTTTCTGTAAGTTTTCCCTTACCCGTTAAGTTTTTAAATGTATCTTGTAGACGATTTGTCAGATTATCAAATGCCATAATTGCCTCCTATTAATAAATTATAAGAATGAGTCTGTAACTTCTGCTGTAGCTTCAGCCATCGCTTTCGTCACTTCGATTACTTCAATATTTTCCATTGCTTGATCAATGAGATCTTCAATCACAAGTTTAGACTCAAAGAGTTCAACTTTTCGTGGATTGGGTTTCGTTGTTGGTTTTGTTGGTGTAAATATTGTACAGCAATCTTCAAACGGAAGGATTGATGTCTCATATGTATCAATTTTACGCGAAAGATCAATAATTTCAACCTTATCATAAGTAATTAAGGGTCGAAGAATTGGTAATGTGCTGATATTTGTGATTTCCTTCATGCTGTGAAGTGTTTGTGAGGCAACTTGACCTAAACTCTCCCCATTAGCAATTGCTAATGCATGACGCTCATTCGCAAGACGTTCTCCGATGCGAAGCATATATCGACGCATCATTGTGATTGCGTAGCTTTCTGGTACTTTTTTATAGATTTCGAGTTGAATATCTGTGAATGGCACAACATGTACTTTAATCGATGCTTGATAGTTTGTAAGTTTTTGTGCAAGATCAATGACTTTTTTCTGAGCTTCTTGTGATGTGTATGGCGGTGACGCAAAGTGGACCGCTTCAAGTGTAACACCGCGTTTCATCATAAGATATCCCGCGACTGGTGAGTCAATTCCACCTGAAAGCATCAACATGACTTTTCCTTGAATACCGACCGGATAACCACCAGCGCCTTCAATTTTACCCATCATAATGTAAGCAGCATCGTTACGAATCTCTACAATAATTCCGATATCAGGATTTTTAACATCTACTTTATAGTCTGTATTTTGTAGTATACGCGTCGCAACATGACGATTTATAACATCGGAAACATGTTCGTAGTTTTTATCGTGACGACGCGCAAGGACTTTAAATGTTGATCCACTTTCTTGTTGAATGAGTTCGGTTGCAAGTTGGGCAATAACTTCTAGATCACGCTCAACTTTAATTGCTAGTGAAAACGAACTGAGTCCAAATACATGTTTCAGCTCTTCACTGACCGCTAAACCGTCTTCTTCATGAAGTGTGATATACAAGCGATCATATGTTTCTTTAAATTCAAGTGTTGGGAAAGCTTTTAATTGTGCGCGAACGTTACGAACGAGTTGTGCTGTAAAGTTGCGGCGGTTTTTCCCTTTTGTTGAAAGTTCACCATAGCGGCAAACGATAAATTCATAATTAGTGGTTGACATATTTCTTAATCTCCAAAATTTCTTGAACGACTTTTTCTAACTCTTCCATTGTCGTTAAATGGGATAAACTGATTCGAATACTACTTAATGCAGCGGTGTCACTTTTCCCCATGGCTTTTAAAACATGTGAGGGAGCCAGTGATTTTGAGTTACATGTACTTTGTGCAGATACCGCGAATCCTGCGGAATTTAATCCATTCATCATAATTTCCGATCCAACATTCAGTATTGATACGTTAAAAATGTAAGGCGAACCTTCATAGGATGAGTTAATAACAACGCCTTCCATGTTTTCGAAAGTATCATACAAGTATTTTTGCATTTTTTCAATCTTTGGCAGAGCTTTCACATTGTCCTCTCGTGCGAGACGTAAGGTCTTCGCCCAAAGTATTGCCGCAGTATTATCGATGGTACCACCACGAACACCATATTGTTGCTGCCCACCATTAATAAGTGGAAGTGCATGAACATTCGATCGTTTCAGCCATAGTCCACTACCTTTTAATCCGTAGATTTTATGTGCGGAGTAAGCGACAGAATCAATCTGAGTCATTTCAAAATCATGACGTGCTAAGGCTTGCACTCCGTCAATGTGAACAAATGCATTGGATTCTTTCTTCACGAGTTTTGCAAGGGCTTGAACGTCGGTTATAGCACCTACTTCATTATTAATCGCAATCACAGCAACAAGAACGGTATCCTTGCGTAGTTTCTCGCGAAGTTCATCAAAGCTGATATTCCCTTGATCATCAACATGGAGATAATCCACTGTATAACCAAAATAATCTCGAAGTTGTGCTACAGCACCCATGGTTGAGCTGTGTTCGACTTGAGTTGTAATAATATGTTTACCAATATGTTGGTTCGCGAGTGCTATCCCTTTAATCGCAGCACTGTTTGACTCGCTCGCCCCTGATGTGAAGATAACCTCTTGCGGTAAGACTCCTAACTGGTTAGCGAGTGTGTTGCGTGATACAGTCACTAAGTCAGAAACACGCTGACCCCCAAAATGCAGTGAGTCAGCGTTTTCGTAGTATTCGTTCATAATCTTAAATGCATCTTGAGCAATTTCAGGACGCGTTGGGGTGGTACTTGCGTAATCTAAATAAATTGGTTTATCGTGCGCTTTTTGCATTGTCACGAATCATCTCCTCATAAGCTGTGTTGGGTCTGTATTTATCAATTGCATTGATTACAGTTGTGAGTGCTTGGGTGTACTCACCATTGTTGAACGCGAGTTCTGCACGCGTTAATTCAGCGTCAATATCTGGCACAAAGGCACGGAATTTGTTTGCATAAACAATAGCATTTTCACACATATCAACTGCACCAACTAAATTGTTAACGTTGTTGTGGAGCTTATATGTATAATCAATGGCTTCATCGACTGTTTTGTTCAATGTTTCGACTTCAATCATGTCGTGTTTTAAGATATCGGAAATTTGACGCGTATAAAGTTGTGCTTTTTCGACATCTTCTCGGTATGATTCAGAAATCATTGGTAACGAGCGTTTTTTCATGCGAACTTGAACATCATTAATAATAAGGTATAACTTCATTAATTGACGCTCTGCGCGTAATTCATCTGCATTGGCTTGTTCGACCTTCTCAACGAGTTTATCAAATTCACCGCGGAAGATGGAAACATCTTGCCCTAATTCATTGACTGAAATAAGGATTGTTGTTGCTGGAATTTTTTCTTCTTGAATCATTCGCATGATTTTTGCACGCATTTCGTCTTGTCTTTCAATAATTGCAGCATACTCTTCAACTTGGGCTACATATCCTTCGAAGCCGAAACGTACTTCAACTTTTTCAGCGTCAGTTTTGATATCTTTAACAGCTTCCACTAGATATTCAAGTGTCGTGAATAACTCCTCTGAAACGCCTTGGAGTTCTGTATGTGCCTTTTCTTCTTTTTGGATTGCAATCCCTAACTGTTCCAAACGTTTTTGACTTTCAATCAAGCTCTCTTTTGATTTTGAAATATTCCCTTCGCGAATCCCAATTAAGTCATCTTTAAGAATTTCACTGAGAACACCAATATTTTTGGGAACTTCCAAGTGATCAACATAGATACCCGATTGACGTACCCCTTGGTACAATTTTGATACTTCATCTAATAATTGAGGAATGTATCCTTTGGCAACTTCGTACAGTTTCGGAATCGTTTTAATTCGTGCTTCTAAATCATCCACACTTTCTTTTGTTTCATCACTAACATCTTTTGCTTTTTGGAAGTCCGATGCGTACATCCATTCTTCAAAAACTGAAAAGGCATGCTCAATATCGCGAATTTGTACTTCTATCTGCCCATATGCATCACCTAAAACTGCAGATTGATCATTTGCTTGTTGTTTGATTCCTCTAAAGCGTTCTTTGAGATTTGTAATTTCAAGACGTTGTTGTGTCTCTTGTTCCAACAGTGATTCAAGTTCTTTGTTTAAGGTTTCGGTTTGTTCTAATGATTCTGTAATCGTTTCTTCTAAATCAGCCAAGTAGTATTTTGCGTCTTTTAGCTTCCCGTATGCTAATGCATCTTCAGTATCTGCCAAGAGTTGTGTCACCACTTCTTGTTGGCGGTTAATTTGGTTGAAAAGATCCTTACACTCAATCACTTTATTTTCAACCTCTGGGTTTAATTTTGCGAGCCCAGTTGCTTTGTTAATCTTGAAAAGAACTGGAATACTCATAAGTTCATTGTAGCGAACTTCTAGGGCATCAAATTGCTTTCTTAATCGTCGTTTTTTGTTTGATCTCGATATAAAAAATACCATAATGACAATCACAACAACTACAATTGCAATTGGCACTTTGTATTCAATTATAAAACTCGGAATAGATTGTAAGTTCATAGGTCCACCTCTTTGTGACATTGTATCATATTTTAGTGTTTCTTGGTAAGTCCTTGATTGACTTTTACCGCTATCTTTTGTATATTAGTAAGGTCATGAAAAATCAGCACACAAAGTTGGTAGCCACGCGTTCATCCCGCGGCAGGAACTAAAGTACCTTAGCTGAATAAGGGAAACAGTAATAGATGAACTCAACTATTAGTAATTTGTGGTTGACTCGACATATAGGAGGTCAGCAAATGGCAACAGTTAATGGTCCAGTATGGAAAAAATCACGTCGTCTTAGTTTCTCAATTTTAGAAACAGGTAAAGAATTACAACGTCGCGATTACGCTCCAGGACAACACGGAAAAGCACGTCGTCCAAAACTATCAAACTACGGTTTACAACAACGTGAAAAACAACGTATTCGTTTCACATATGGTGTTACAGAAAAACAATTCTACAACACATTCAAAAAAGCTGTAAAACAAGAAGGTGTTGCAGGTCACAACTTCTTATTCATGCTTGAATCACGTTTAGATAACGTCGTATACCGTATGAACTTATCACGTACACGTCGTGGTGCACGTCAATTAGTAAACCACGGTCACATCCTTGTTGACGGAAAGAAAGTGGATATCCCTTCATTCCAAGTTAAACCAGGACAAACAATCGAAGTTAAAGAATCATCACGCTCAATGGCATCAATCAAAGAAGCTATGGAAGCATCAGTTGGAACAGTAGCATACGTTACTTTCGACGCTGACAAGATGAAAGGTGAATATGTTCGTTTACCAGAACGTAGCGAACTAAACCAAGAAATCAACGAAGCACTTGTTGTTGAGTTCTACAACCGTTAATCTTCAGATTAAAAGAGGCATCCGCCTCTTTTTTTATTGAGTAAACAAAAAGAACTTTGGGTTCAACCACAAAGTTCTTTTTGTTATCTTTGTTGCTCCTGCACTTGGAGCTCACGATCATATCGCTTAAAAAATGGGAAATAGACTACAAAAGAGATCACAATCAAGATTAGCGATAACACGACACTTCTAAAGTCTGCTAAGCTTGAAATAAAAATCCCTAGTGGCGCAGGCAAGACCCACGGTGACACGATACTAGGTATCGAGACATAGCCCCACGCCATAGCACCGTACCCTACTACAGCACATACAATCGGCGCGACAAAGAATGGCACTCTAAAGTTTTTGTTATCTACAATTGGAACTCCAAATAAAATCGTCTCATTAATATTGAATAGACTTGAATTGAGTCCCACTTTCCCAAAAGACTTAAGTTGTTCACTTTTAGCGAAGAAGCGAATTGCGATAGCCAAGCCCAGGGTGCATCCTGAACCTCCCAACCAAACGATCCACTGGAAGAAGGTCTCACTCCCAATATACAAAATCGGTTGTTTTGTAATTACTTGATAGCCATTCACAATCATCATATAAAACCAAAATGGCCTTAACAAGGTTCCAATCACCGCAACACCATGAATTCCTAAGACCCAGAACCCACAGATTAATACGATTGTTGCAATGACCATACCAAATGATGTTACAAAGCGCGTAACATACACCAAAATATTCACTGATAAATCTACAATAAGTGTGAACTGAACTAAGATTAAGACATTAAGAATCAAAAGAATTACGATAGGGATTAGCTTCGTCATGTAGTCGTTCACGGCTTGTGGTACATGTTTTGATTTAAACTGTATCCCCGACAGTTTTTCGCTTGCTAGAATCATGATCCACGCCAGAAACAATGCAACGATTGGAAACTCGAGGAAGCGATTGCTTTCCATAAATCGAACCCCATACATCATCACAAAGAATGTTACGGTATAAATCTGATATTCACGTTCAACAGGAATCAAAGCCTGCGACATTACAAACGTAAAAATGATTCCTAGCAGTATGCAGTAATACGCATAATAGAGCGCAACTTGATTGAATGCCGCTGCACTTATCATTGCGCGTTGTTCAAAAACATGAACCATGAAAATTACAAGTGCGACTCCTATTTGAATAAATGCCACTTTAATAATGGCTGTTTTCATTGCATTTAAATATTTGTTTTGTTGAATCCCATTCACAATGGCTTCAATTGTCATACTTTTACTCCTTTGTGCAACTTATTCATAAAAAAGAAGGAATAAATTCCTTCTTATGAAATAGGTACAAATACAATTCGTGTATCGCGTTCCATATAATGGACTAAATCAATATAATCAGGATGAATGAATCCGATGACGTTTGTACGTGCATCCATCATGAAATCTTTCTTAGTCAATTGGATTTCTCCGCTATAACGTCCTGATAACGTATTTTCAATTGTAATCGACCCTTTATTACGATAGTTGTTATTGTTAATCGCAATGTCTGGAATACGTGGTGTTGCAAGTCGAATTACGTTTTCAGATAAGTCTTTACGGATAGCATACGGTTGCTCGTACATTGATGCATATGCTTTATCTAAGTAGACTGGAATATGCATTGTTTTGTCTTCCATATAGCTTTGAATGTAACGTAGTGTTTCATTATGCGCTAATGAATCACCAATCAAAATATCTTGAATACCGCAACTGTGGATTAATTCAACAGCAGCAACATAGGGATGTACTTGACGGTGTTTCTCAACTGTTGGCAATCCTTCATACAGTGGGAATCGTTTCAAACGATCACCTGGAACAAATGCCATAATTGGAATGTTATATTTAATGAATGCTTCGTTCTTTTTATTGAAGTAGTCTAATGATAGACCGGTCTCAGTTTTTGGATAGAAGTTATGCATTACTGAAATGTGTGTAAAGTCTACACCATGGGCTTTAGCATCAATGATGTATTGCTCATCCACAACACTTGCATTAAGCACAAGTTCAAAATCTTGAAGCAATGTTTTAATAATTTCAAAATCATCAAAACCATAGTCTAATCGCAACACTTTGAATCCTTTTTCTTTCAAACCAACATAATTGTTTGGTTCAATATTGAGCTTTTCAAATGTCATTGGTGAAATATCAGGTACTAAATTTAAGTTTAATTCCTGACATTTATCAAGAAATTTTGGAAGCATTGTATCTAATTGGGATAAGTCTTCTTCTGGAATGTGAAGCGAAGTAAAGACATACTTCGCTCCCAAATTCGCAGCATATTCCAGATAGTCATAATCCAAATCTTTGAAATAGCAGGAAATTCCTAACATTAGGCTGCCTCTGTTTTATGTGCTTCTTCAGCTGCTGCAATTTCTTTCAAGTCTTGTTTTTCTAACGCTTTTACGAATGGGTAGAATGTTAAGTACATGAAGACCCATCCAGCAAGAACGAATAATACTGCCGTAATACTTCCGCTCGTTGCTAACCATGTTTTAAGTGGTGCTGGCGTAATCCAAGAAATAATCATTACCGGAACTGGTAGAACACCGGTTAATGTTAAGATAATCGCTGCGATTGCAAGAACCATGTATGACAAGATAAATGGAATCATCATCAATGGGTTTAACATAATTGGAAGACCAAAGATTAGTGGCTCACCAATGTTAAAGAGTGCCGCAGCAATTGATAGTTTTCCAAGTCCTTTGAGACGTGGTGATTTTGAACGGATTAAAGCGACTGCGAGCGGGAATAATCCTGTCCAAATATAGTTATCAATCCATACTGATGTAAATGTATATGGCAATTCTTGCATTGCTTGAAGTGCTTGTAAGTTTTCTTGAGTCATTTGGCCCCAGAATGTTCCACCTACTGAGTTAACAATATTTGAACCATGGATACCAACAGCCCATAGAATACGGTTTAAGAATGTTGAAATCAAGACTACGACTGGGCTATCTCCAACTCGTACAAGTGGTGTAAAGATACCAGCAATTGTTTGTGGTAAATTAATCTTGAAGACTGATCCTACAAACCACCACATGATAATAACAACAAATGATGGAATTAAAGCGATGAATGATTGAGAAACCATTGGTGGAACACCTTCTGGCATCTTAATTACTAATTTACGGTTAATTACAAAACGGTATACTTCAACAGTTACAATTGCAATAATAAGTGCGGCAAACACTCCGACGGCACCTAAGTATGCTGTTGGAACTCCTGTGAATTTTCCAGGCTCTGCAATACCTTCAATCAATGTTGTGACTGTTTGAGCTGGATTTAGAAGTAAGAATGATGCTACTGATAAGATCATTGGTTGGATGATATCATGATTTTCACCACGTTGTTTGTTATAGAATTCAACCAAACCGTATGATGCAGTGATTACTGTGTAAAGTGCAATAAATGATGTCCCCACACCAGATGCTGCTGCGATTACCCAACGGAAATCTCCTAAGAATTTCAACCATGGGTCAAATGGAAATGATGCTACGAGTAAGAATACTGATCCTACTACCAGTAAACTCATAATACCAAGTCCGGTACGTTGCATTACTTGAACGTATTTCAATTGTGAAAATTTGATTAGCGGTGGTGCTATACGTTCTTCAATAAAGCGTGTTAAAGCTTCCATATTACTTTTCCCTCCTGATGCACTGATAGTGCTTACACCCATAGGATACACTGTTCGAAAATAATTTTCAACACCTTTTGGCAATTATTGAAAAACTTTTTTAATTGGATTGAAAATAATTTCCAACATTGGTATGATAGTAGAGAAGTTAATGGAGGCATTATTATGATTATCGTAAACAGTCCGATCATGCAAAGCAAAATTCAAACAATTTTGGAATCTATGGAATCACCTTCTTTTACATTTGTAAAAAAAGATGGTATCCGCCTTTACTTTGAAACAAGCGAACAAGATACAGAATTGGCATGTAAAATTGCGAAAGCAGAAATCAAAAAAGACCCTATGGCAGGGGCTATTATGTTCACTGTTAAATCAGAAGAATATATCTAAGAGTAACTATCTACTCCACAAAGAAGAGGCAATCGCCTCTTCTTTTTTATTGTTTGATTGTGAATGTTTTTTGAATGGGATCAATAACCCCAATACCGCCATAAGGTATCGAAAACATTGGTTGGGTATGGCCAAAGTTCATATTGGCGACAATGGCACCCTCGTAGTCGATTTCTTGTACAATTTTTTCTATAATTTCTCGGTATTCTTGATAATACTTATTATGATAAGGCTTCCCAAAAATGATACCAGAGGTCCTTTCGAGAGTTCCTACCGTAACCAATGCCCGTAGCATATCCTCAAATAACCATGGTTCTGCCATCACTTCACTGGTTTCGAGGAAAAGAATTGCACCGTCGAAAGACTCATATGACGGCCATATATCTGTACCTCTTAAGTTACTGAGCACTTCGATACACCCGCCAATCAGAGGCCCACTAACCACTTTATCACCCTGGATAAAATCGAAACCGTCATGCGGATTCATCGTTTTTGTCTGATTTTGATTTTCTATTAGCCACGGAATTCGCTCACTCGTCCATTGCGTTGCCGCTTCGATTCTCACACTTGCTTCTTGATTTAATACAATCCTTTGGAAATAATCACGGCTGTATTCAAACATCCCATTGTTCTCAGAAAACTCTGAAAGAATCGATGGGCCATAGTAAGTTTTGATGCCTAGTTTATTAAGATACAAGTGTAGTGTTGTGGAATCTGAGTACCCAATGAATGGTTTTGGGTTATTTATAAAGATAGCATCATCTAAATATGGTAATATTCGAACACTCTCTGATCCACCAATACACGATAGGACCATAGCAATGTTATCATCTTTATATGCATCCATAAGATCTTGGGCACGGTGTTGTGGATTCTGGTATACCGACTCACTACCATCGAGTGTATGGGGCATTGGTAGGACCTCGATATCAAATGTATCTTTGAGGTATTGAACCCCTTTTTCATAGCGCCAGCGTAAGTCCATATCCCCTGCGCCACCCCACGATAAGCTGACACTTGCGACTTTTAGTCTAGTTTTTTTCATTTGTTTTCTCCAATATTCTTAATCCAAATCGAATGCCAATAACATCTATTTCTTCAAAAATAATTTTCAGATAAATCGGATTATTGCCAGTAGACACCCTAATATAGTCATGTTTACATGTCGTATAGCTATGATTTTCACCTCCAATTGTTACTATTTCTTTTGAAATTTCAACGTTATACCCCTCACCAGCACAATAACTTCCGTATAAAGAATTCATTTTTTCTAAACTCCACGATACTTCATCCGGCGTATCTTTCGTCGTAACATCTAGCATCATAAGGGCTAATTTCTGCACAGGAATATCGCTTGTATTACAGAGTACTATAGCGGCTTCAGTTTTCGTTTCATTTATAAACAATGCACTTGATACTCCGGTTAGCGAACCTGCATGCCCTACCACATTACCTATTTCTGTTTGAATGTACTGACTTCCGAATCCATATTGAATCCCATATCCAACCTCACGCAAATGCGTCTCAAGATGCGCCAACATGTCGTTTGATGGTTGCATTAACCACGTTGCTAATTTCCCCATGTCATGAAGCGTTGATTTCGCAGCGCCACCGCCTTGTAAAGCAAAGGCATTGTCATAGTAGTCCTTTATTTCGATACATTGGTCCTCATTCCAATAATATTGGAATGTGGTTTGATCGTTTTTGTTCACATCTAGATACGTTGTCGTTGAATCGTGCATACCAAGTGGTTTGAAAATTAAGTCTTGAATTGCAGCTTCATAATGAACATATGGGCTTGCAACACGGATTACTTCCCCAAGTAATGCATAGCCATCATTGAAGTAACTCACATATGTTCCCGGATAACTGTGTTGCTTTTTCTCTGCATTAAGCTGATCAATGAGAATTGCTATTGCCTGGTCCATGTATTCAGTTGATAAACCACAGTCATGAACTTTTTGCTTAAATCCTGTCTTTTGGCATACTTGAGCAATTGTTGTGCGTGGTTGCGGATAGTATCCTGAAGTGTGGTTCAAAAAATGATGGATTCGAATATCTCTTCTGTCAAAACTTGGAAAGTAATCAGATATAGAATCGTCAAGCGACCACCAATTTGATGTCGCTCCTTTAAGCATGACGATGGCTGTCAACAGTTTCGTTATTGAAGCAATGCCATAGCGTGACTGTTCTGCGACCAGATGCGGACACATGGCCTCATTGTATACCTTTTTGTACTTCCATTGGCCATTGTGGTCTACAATCCCCACACAGGCTCCCTGAGCCTTATATTGCGCTAAAAAAGATTCAATCATTCTATCCATTATCCTACCACCTCTCCATTATTTATAAAAAGAAACTACCTTGTGGTAGTTTCTTCCAAATGTTACGCTTCCTCGTCTGCCGGAGCATCTTCAGCAGGTGCATCCTCAACAGGTGCATCTTCCGTTGGTTCCGTCGGTGCAACTTCTACTGGCACGACTGGGGTATCTTTGTATTCGAGATTGAATTCAAGGAATTCTCGTGTTGTTTCAAGATGAGAATAATCTTTCCAACTTACAAGAATTTTTAAATTAACGGTTGACTGACTTGTTTCACCATTGAGCTGGAATCCGCCAACAAATGATTTTTCCGTATCCGTCTGATTTGGAATCATTGAATATTGTCCATCAAAAATTCCAGCGGATGGCATCATAGTTTCTTTGTTGTAAGGTTCATTGTTTGCAACAACTACAACTTCAACTTCGTACAGTGCAATCCGTGGTTGATCCACAACGATTTCATAGACATAACCATCACCTTTTTTACCCATAGTTGCTTTAACATTGAAGTATGGTGATGACGCTACAAATTTATCTTGGTCTAAGATGGCTTTCCAAGATGACTCATAGCGTTTTACTTTTTCAGCGTAAAGACTCTTCTCTCCGAATGAACATCCAGTAACAAGTAATGCGAGTACTATTAATGTAAGGAACTTTTTCATCAAGGCCTCCTTAGACGCTAACGTGGTTGATTAAATGATATGTTTTCTTACCACGTCGAATGACGGTAAGTTGTTCGCCAATTGCGTTTTCTTTTGAAATGATGAACTCTGCATCGTTCACAACTTCGCCATTGACACGAATCGCACCATCTTTAACAAGTTGACGTGCTTCGCGCTTACTTGGAAGAATCTTGGTGTCAACGAGTAAATCAACGATTGTTTTTGCTTCCGCAACATCGAGTGAGCTACTGCCTTTAAATGCTGAACGAAGTTCTTCTACAGATAAGTTTTGGACATTACCAGAGAATAATGCTTCTGTCATTCGTAATGCCATGTCAAGACCGGCATCACCATGAACAATTTGTGTCAGTTCTTTTGCAAGTTCTTTTTGAGCATGTCGTAAGTGTGGTGCTTCTTTAAATGCATCTTCGATTGCTTCAATTTCCGCAACTGATTTAAAAGATAGACGTTTAGTAAAATCAATAATGTCTTCATCACTTGTATTAATCCAGAATTGGTAGAACTCATAGGCATCGGTACGTCCAGGATCTAACCAAATGTTTTGCCCTTCACTCTTACCAAATTTAGTACCGTCTGACTTCATAATCAAGTGTGATGTGACACCATAAACTTCGGATTCATGTCCTTCAACACGACGAATTAACTCAGTACCACTGACTAGGTTTCCCCATTGATCAGATCCACCAATTTGGAGTTGTACGCCTTCATTCTTAAAGAGATGAAGGTAATCAATCGCTTGAAGAATTGTATATGAGAATTCTGTATATGAAATCCCTGTTTGAATACGTTTCGCAATCGTATCTTTTGAAAGCATTGTCGCAACACTAAAGTGTTTTCCATAATCTCTTAAAAAATCAAGCATGGATAAATCGCCCAGCCAATCGCGATTATTTAAGATACGAACTGGATTATTATCTGAACTGACAATGCGTTCAATTTGGCTTCCAATTCCCGCAATGTTACGAGCCAAATCTTCGTCAGTAAGCATTGAGCGTTCGGTCGTTGGTCGTGGATCTCCAATCATTCCCGTAGCACCACCAACAAGCGCAATGGGATGGTGTCCTTGTGCTTGGTAACGTTTTAGAAGGATGATTTGTTGGAGATGGCCAACATGCAATGAATCCGCTGTTGGGTCAAATCCACAGTATAGTGATATTGGATTTTCAAGACGTTCATTCAAAGCATCTCGGTTTGTAACGTCTTTAACAAGACCGCGCCATTCTAATTCATCTAAAAATTTCATTATTTCCACCTTTATTTTTCTTGTGTATCAAATAACATTTTTATCTTCAGGTAATAACGTTGCATGATATCTAACATACATGTTATCACAAGTAGGGTCGTATCGTCATAGGGATAAATGTAACTTGAACTACAGAATTTGTCCAATTCGATCCATTTATCCTCTTTATGAATCAAGTTCTTCGAAAGAAACTGAACTTTTAACAAGTTTTGGTCGCCATTGTGCAAAATAATCGACTGATCATCATGACGGCTCATGATATAAAGCAGGGTTGATGTGATTGATTTATTCTTTTGAAGAAACGGAACGTAGTGGTTAAAGACTTCACGCATC
The DNA here is from genome assembly GCF_009828825.1 of Erysipelothrix aquatica. Lineage (GTDB taxonomy): Bacteria > Bacillota_I > Bacilli_A > Erysipelotrichales > Erysipelotrichaceae > Erysipelothrix > Erysipelothrix aquatica_A. Next base: position 529,929 of record NZ_WTTA01000001.1, read on the forward strand.
CCGGTCTCCACAAATTCATAGCGTTTTGGATCTTCATCAAAAAAGCCATGTTGTGCAAATCCTTCACCAAATTGTTTGACCTGCTTGGTAATGTCTGCATACCCTCTTGAGTTTATAAACGCAAACATAATAATACTTGTCATAAAGACAGGATATTTATATGTCTGTTGGTTTAAAACAGCACGTTGAATTTTTGTTTCAATGTCATGCTGATATCGGTGTATATCGGAAACATTATGACTGTTTACGTTAAAAATACGATGTGCTTCATCTTTGTAGGCACGTACTAAATGTATAAACTTCTCGAAGTTCATTTGTTCGTTACTGCCTTTATAGTTAGGGCCATACATACCAAATCCAAGTTCTTTGGTATAAGCACTGACATATCCATAAACTAAAATATTGGAAAGGATTGTTTGCTTATCGCCTTTAACAATATAGCCTTCAACACGTTTTATATAGTTATCAATGTATTTAGGATCTACAACAATATCATTCATGAGTTCATCCAAAGCAACTTTAAAATACTCATCACGGCGTGGTGTTAGGCCAAGAGAATCTCGGGTCCACTCTTGTGTAGCATCAAAAACATCACTATCGATAGCAAAGCCTATTGGATGGTGATCTTCATAATGGACAAGGATGTCTTTAACTTTTTTGGCATCTTCATCCAGTTTAATGTAAAAAATAAGGCCTTCTTCATCAAATGTATAGGACCATGATTCCATATTAAATCTTTCCCATATTTCAAAGAAAATTGTGAACACTGCATACGATACAACGTTTCTTTGTCGGTCATTCCCTGCGAACGATCCTCCAAGGACGAGGAGTGATCCTTCTTGACCTTCAATCATGCCACGCATAATTCCATTACGTTTCGCACGTAGCTCTCGAATTGATTCCGAAGTTAATTGAACAATATTCATACCGATCCCTCTTTCAATATCCCTATTTTACCATAAATACAATCTTTTTCTTATCAAAATATCAATTATTTTCACAAAGTTTGAAGAAAAAAAGGGCTCGCGCCCTTTTCTCTGTTATTACAGGTATGAAATCTATTCCTAGGATAGAGAAATAGGCTTCTGCAAACCAATTGATTTACAGGATTATTGTATCGTTATAATTTGTAAATGTGTTGATAAGCATATGTTAAACTGTGTGATTATCTGGTTTATAAAAGAGCATTAATGTTGCTGGAATAACCATCAATAGACCAAACACCGTGAGGGCTGTTCGAATCGTTGTCATCTCGACAATTGCTGCGGCAAAAATTGGTGTAAATACAGCACTTAAACCAATTGTTATCGATATTGCAACCATTTGTCCAGTCGAACGTAAATGTTCGGGCACTTCACGATAAACAAGATCCTTTTGCGAAATCAATAAGAATGGATAAGACAGCATTTGTAATACTGTCATGATTAAGATGCTTGTGACACTGGGAGCCATTGCATAAATGAAAAAGCGCATGGCCGTAATCACTGATGCAAAAATCATGAGTTTCTTACCGCGATATTTTATCAAGAGGCGTCCCATGATAATCATCATCGGAATCTCACTAACGGCTTGTACAAACCATTTGGTCCCAACATTTGACGCATTGCCACCCAAATCAAATATCAAATCGATAACGGTGATACCGTCTGCATTGTAAACAAAGTATGCGACAAAATAAACAACTAACAGCAGCACATAGTTTTTATTTTGAAACAGTGCTGACATATCTTTAAACTTGATGGGATCAGGGGATTCAGTTTTAGCCTCTTCAAGTCGAAATGACAAAAAGATAACGCACAAACTAAGCACACCTGATAGGATACCAATACTATGGAATCCCAAACTCGTTGCGAGGTATCCACCTACTAAAGATGTTAATGCCCACCCGAGCGAACCCAAAGACCGAATGCGCCCAAACTCGTGATACAATCCATCAGTCTCTAAAACCCATGTATCATATAAGTTACTGGCAATCCGGGTAAATCCAGCCATTGTTCCAACGACAAAGAAGTGGAACCAATAATTGGCACCGTCAAAGCTAAAAGCCATTAAGCCCGTCATAAACAGAATAAAGGTTGTATAAATAAAGAATCGTTTAATGGCTCCGAATCGATCACTGAGGTACCCGACTAAAATTTGGCCCACAATCGATACCACCGCAAAATATGACAAAATGTATCCTCTTTGCGTTCCCGTATATCCCAGTTGGGTTAAGTATGGAATCATTTGTGTAAACATAATTGCATGGGATGCATACACAAGGAACATTACCACACTAAACTTAAACATCTTATTTCTATTGTCTTGCATGTATTACCTCTCTATTTGTAATGATTGCATCACATGGTATATCATGCATTTCTTCAAAGGAAACCGTTGTTTCTTGAAAGTCATATGCAAGTCCAATTTTGATGAAATCAGTATCTTTTAAATATCGATCGTAATACCCCGCCCCATAACCTATACGATATCCATTTCGGTTGAATGCTACCATTGGGACTAACATCATGTCAATATCTTTTGCGTCAATGGTCTTTTCCGTCGTGGGTTCAAGGATTCCAAGTTGTCCTGGTGTCAAATTTTGAAACCCAGTAACTGGATGAAAAGACATCACATTGTCTTTGATTTTAGGTAAGACTAACGTCAGTGTGTGATCCCACCACAGTGTCTCCATGATAGCGTATGTATCGACTTCATGGTTAAATGCAGCATACAAGGCAATAACCTTATGACCTGATGTTCTTTCGATCACCTGGTCATGGATTGCTTTATCCCACGGCAAACGCGTTTCGACATCATATTTTTTTCGCTGTGCAATAATTGCGGTAGCAATGTCTCGTTTCACTGACATAGGCATGTCCTTTCTATTACCCAACAGATCCTTCCATTTCCATCTTCATCAATTGATTTAATTCGACGGCATATTCCATTGGTAATTCTCGTGTAAATGGTTCTAAGAAACCAAGGATAATGGTTTCAGACGCTTGTTCTTCGCTAAGTCCACGACTCATCAAGTAGAAGAGTTCTTCTTCAGAAATTTTGGAAACGCGTGCTTCGTGTTCGATAATGGAAGCATTGGTTTCAACAATATTTACAGGCATCGTATCACTCATCGATAGTTGGTCCAAAATAAGCGTGTCACACTCGATTTTTGTTTTAGCATTTATAGCATTTTTATCGTGATGGACAATTCCACGGTAGTTTACAGTCCCACCATTACGTGAAACAGACTTTGAGATAATGGTACTTTGCGTATTGGGTGCTTTATGAATCATTTTAGCGCCAGCATCTTGCCATTGATTTTTACTTGCGACAGCAATCGAAATCGTCATTCCTTTCGCAGCGTTTCCTGCAAGAATGCAAGATGGGTACTTCATGGTCTTATAAGCACCGATGTTTCCATCAATCCATTCCATCACTCCGTGTGCATCAACTGTTGCACGTTTGGTTACGAGATTGTAGACATTGGTTGACCAGTTTTGAATGGTAGTATAGCGACATTTTGCGTTCTCATGCACAAAAATTTCAACGACAGCAGCATGCATCGAATCTTTCGAATAGATTGGCGCTGTACACCCTTCAACGTAGTGAACATCGGCGCCCTCATCAACAATAATGAGTGTGCGCTCAAATTGTCCCATGGATTCAGCATTAATTCTAAAATAGGATTGTAATGGTTTATCCAATACAACACCTTTTGGAATATAGATAAAGGATCCTCCAGACCACACTGCAGTGTTAAGCGCAGCAAACTTATTATCATTGTAGGGGACGAGTTTATTAAAGTATTTTTGAACAATTTCTGGATAATCCCTCAGTCCTGTATCCATATCAAAAAACAGGACCCCTTTTGCTTCAACTTCCTGTAGCATATTGGCGTAGACAACTTCTGAGTCGTATTGAGTTGCAACGCCCGACAAGTATTTCGCTTCAGCTTCTGGAATTCCAAGACGATCAAACGTGTTTCGAATGGTTTCTGGAACATCTTCCCACAACGTTTCAGCACGATCGCTTGGTCTTAGGTAATAAATATAGTCATCAAAATCGATGGCTGATAAGTCAGCCCCCCACGTTGGCATGGGTTGTGCTTTAAAGTGTTCGTATGCTTTGAGACGCAAGTCTAGCATCCAATCTGGTTCTTGTTTAATTCGAGAAATTTCACGCACGACATCTTCATTAAGCCCTTTATCAAATTGTACTACAGCTTCGACGTTATCATGAAATCCGTATTCGTACGTTTCGCTGGGTAAACGATCTCGATCGCTAATTTTTTCTTCACTCATCTTGATCCCTACTTTCTTCAATTAATTCTGTAATGCCACGCCATCCTAATGTAGCACAATGAATACGGTTGGCTTGCCGTCCAACATTTTTAAATGCATTCGCTTCTTGCAAGACATCATGATTATACGTATCGAGGTGTAGCATTTTATTGTATTCAGCAATAATTGCGGTTGCTTCGTCGACAGTTTTATTTTTCAGTAATTCTGTCATAATCGACGCTGCCGATGTCGCAATCGTACATGCTTGACCTTCAAACGCAACATCCACAATCGTGCCATGTTCAATTTTAGCTTGGATCAAAAGATCATCAATGCATGAGTCGGTACTCATTTGGATACTTGGATAGTCTGATTCCATGCGTTTATTTCGCGGATTTTCGTAATGATCCATGATAATTTGTCTTAAAAATTGTGGGTTATCAAAATAATCCATATACCCTCCTATAAATATAAATCGATTGTTTTTTCAATCGTAATTGTTTCGACTGCTTCAATGAAACGGTCTACATCATTTTCATTATTGTAGAAATAAAGTGACATTCGAACACTTTTCTCTGCTTTTAAAGCACCATTTAACATTTTTGCACAATGTTCGCCAGAGCGAACCGATATTTTCAAGCTATTTAGATATGCCGCAACATCTTGAGCAAATATTCCTTTCACGGAAAATGAGATAATCGCATTATCAGCTTGCGGATTATATACCGTTACATGATCCATTCCAAGCAAAGCATTTAAGGCTTTTGTGTGGAGCGGTTTAATTGTATTATGAATCGTTTCAAATCCAATGCTTTGAAGATAATCAACCGCGCTCCCAAAGCCAATGACACCTTCAATATTTGGTGTTCCCGATTCGAATTTTGCAGGTGCTTTTTTGAGCACTACATCACCGCATGCACTGTAACGCACATTGTTGCCGCCACCAGTATTTAGTGGTTCCATAATTTCAAAAATTTCCGGCTTCGCATATAAAACACCCACACCAGTTGGCCCGAGCATTTTATGGGCACTGAAAGCAAAGAAATCAACATCAAGGTCACTCACATTAACGGCTATATGACCGACTGATTGCGCGCCATCCACACAAATAAGTGCACCAAATTCGTGAGCAATTGCTGCGAATGACCTGATATCATTCTCATAGCCTAATACATTCGAAATATGTGCAATAGACACAAGTTTGACACGGTCATGCATTGCTTGACGCAGCGCATTCGTTGAAATTTTTCCATCATTATCTAATTTAATGAATTCAACTTCAATCCCGAGTGTTTCGCTTAAGGCGAACCATGGAAGTGTATTTGAGGCATGTTCGGCTTCATTAAGGAGTACAACATCCCCCTTCTTGAGATGGTGTAGCCCATACCCATGCGCCACCAAATTCAAACTTTCACTCGCACCGGAAGTAAAGACGATGTTCTTGGGTTCCGTATGGATAAATGCTGCGACTTTTTTTCGAGTCAACTCGTATAAATTACTGGTTTCCAGTGATTCATTATAATCCCCACGGTGAATGTTGGATGATAAGCGTTCATAGTAATCGACGACTGCATCAATTACCACCTGGGGCTTCAAATTTGTTGCTGCATTATCAAGGTAAGCAACATCGGGGTGGTGCTTATAAAAGGGGAAATCATCTCTTATCGCCATTGGTTATTCACCTTCTCTGTAATTTCTTGTGTTAATTGTTCTTTAATTGCAGGATCATCAATACCATCAACAATCGGCATCAAATAGCCCGTTATAATCAGTTTTAAAGCATCTAGACGCGATAAACCACGTGATTGTAGGTAATAGATATGTTCTTCATTCGGCTGACCCACCGATGCTGCATGAGATGCTGCAACGTCATTCTCATCAATTAGAAGCATCGGATAAACGACACCGTGAACCGTCTCACCTAAATTCATGATACGACTCATTTGGTGGGTCTCTGATCCACCATTACCTTTAGCAATTGACCCAATGACTTCTAAGTGAAGTTTTGCTTCATCTAAAACGATTGCATTGCAGGTTACCATCGCATAACTCTTCTTCGCTTGATGATCTGCTTTAATCGTCCATTTGAGATTATTGAAGCTGATAATAGCACCTCTAAAATCAACATGACTCCCCGCACCGACATATTCAATGTGTGTTTTTTTATGATGATTTCCAAGGGACATTTCACCATAGTTTGCGACAAGATGAGCGTGCTCATTTAAAATAAGGTGTTCATCAACAACTAATGCTTCATTACTCTGATTGATCCATAGATATTTCCAATTGGTAGATACTTGGGCATCGAGTGTGAACGCTAAGTTCCCTGCACCACTCACAACAAGATAAACACTACCCTCTGTGTTGGCAGGAATGGTTAAGCTCACATTCATGGAATCGTGAACATGTATATGAACTTCATTAAAACCTGCTTCAAGGCTTACGTTTTGTGATGTTTCAATTACGATTGCCATTATTTGTTACCTTGGATTCGATCTTTTATGACACACGATTCTAATGCAATTCGTTGCTTATGTTCTTTTTCTGTTTCCGCTGGTTTTGCTTCAATCCAGTCATAACCTTCGCGGTCAATCTTTGTGACGAGTGTTTCATCTGAACTTAAGGCAATTTGACCGTCCATCATGATATGGGTATGTGTGGGTTTAATCAATTCAAAGAATCGCTCATAGTGACTGACAATAATCAGTCCCATTTGACGTTTATCTTGTTCTTCTTTTAAGACTTCAGCAACGAGTCCGAGTGCATCAATGTCCAAACCTGAATCAATTTCATCAAGCATTGTAAAACGGGGTTGCAACATCATCATTTGTAGAATTTCGTTGCGTTTCTTTTCACCACCTGAAAAGCCTTCATTTAAGAAACGGTGTGCAAGGTCCTCTTTCATTCGAAGACGTTTTACACTGGATTCCATTCCTTTGACGAATTCAAATAATCCGATAGGTGTTTCACGACGTGCATTTAGCGCTGATTTCAAAAAATCAGAGTTTGTAACACCCGATACTTCTTGGGGATACTGCATCCCCAAAAAGAGTCCTAATTTACTTCGTTCATCCACTTCAAGCCCCAAAACGTCTTCTCCATCAAATGTAATTGAACCTTCCGTTACTTCATAGCGGGGATGTCCCATTATTGCAGAGAGTAACGTTGATTTACCATTTCCGTTAGGCCCCATGATTGCATGAATTTCACCTTCATTGACAACCAAGTTTACTCCCTTCAAGATTTGTTTTCCTTCAATTTCAACATGAAGGTTTTCAATACGTAATTGTGCCATGATAATTCCTCGCTTCTTTATACTTTTATCATTATATCACAGTGGTACAATTCTTAAACGTACCAACGCAATTCTCTTGCTTATAATTAATTAAAAAATACATGCTTTTTCACACGAAGTTCATTCACTTGTGAGACACTCATTACATTGCCGTGTTTTATTGCAATGGGGTTGTAAATAACCTATAATGAGAAAGTTAAAAGGAGGATTATAATGATTGACAATTTAAAAAAATATTGGTTTGTCGTCGTTATCTGTTTAGTACTAGTTGCCGGAATTGGCTTCTATGCAAAACAGCAAATAGGTACTGTTTTACGCGGTAAGACAGTCGAGGGGAAACAAGTCGTCTCCGAAATCGCTGGCGTTAATTATTTTGCCGAAGACTACAACAAAGATCTTAAAGAGCGATATGGTTTGACTCAAACATATGCACTTTTCGAACGTTCCGTTTTATCTTCAATTGAAACGACACCAGAAATTGCTAAGAAATCAAAAGAAATTGCAGAAACAGCAAAAGCTGGAACTGCGCAACAACAAGGTCAAGCAGGAATGCAACAACTTGAAAGCTATGTCATTTCATTAGGCTACAAAGGGCTTGATGAGTTAAACATTGTTTATGAAGACATGGCAAAACGTGATCAAATTATCTTAGATTACGTGAATGCAAATAAAGAAACATACTTAGATCCTTATGTTGAAGCAAGCTCACCACGCATGGTTAGCCACATCTTGATCAAAATGACCGATTCAAAAAATCCAACAGCAGAGGAACAAGCGAAGATTGATAAAGTTAACGCACAACTTGCTGAAGGAAAACCATTTAACGAAGTAGCGATGGCCCTATCCGATGATACTGCATCCGCACAACGTGGTGGTAGCATTGGATTTACAGATAAATCCTCACAATTAGTACCAGAATTTTTAGCAGCTGCACTTGCAACTGAAGCAGGACAAACTTCAGAATGGACCGCTTCACAATATGGAATGCACTTAATTAAAGTTGATTCAACCAATCCAGAAGACTTTGTAAGTAATGATGAAGAAAAAGCAAAATACATCGCATCACTTACAGCTTCGAACAAACAAATTGTTTACAATGCAATTTGGGATAAAGCCAAAGACTTAGATATTAAATTCACTGATGACGCCGTCAAGAAAGAATTACTCACATTCATGGGTATCGAGGAAGGACAATAATATGAAAAAAATTACAGCATTATTAGTCGCTCTTCTTGTTCTAGCAGGATGTTCTGATGCGCGCGTCAAGTCGGCATCAAATGAAACAATTTTTACAGTTGGTAACCAAACGGTCACAGAATCACAGTTGTTTGAAGTGATGAAACGTCAAGACAACGGTGCTACTGTTATTCAAAACGCAGAGCAATCTGTAACCAAAGACATTAACGACCCTTCAATTGAAGAAGCAGCTCAAGCACAACTCACTGAAGCAAAATCAATCCTTGGCGATCAGTTCCCACTCTTGCTAGAACAATTAAACATGGGTTCAGAACAAGATTACCTTGATAAAGTCGTTTATCCAACACTGAAAATGGAATTCTTAGTCAAACAAACTATCGAAGCAGATTTTGATACACTTGTAAAAGAGTATCAACCACGTAAAGCAAACATTGTTCAAATTCAAACCGTTGACCAAGCAAATGAAGCGTTAACACGTATTCAAGCAGGTGAAAAAATGGAGGATGTTGCTAAAGATGTTACAGTAGCAAATTCCCAATACACTGGAAAATCAGCTATCTACAATCTTAAAGGAACACAGTTCCCATCACCTGTTTCACAGTTCATGAACCAACAACAAGGTCCAGGTTTGAGTGGTGTATTGAAAGATGAAACAAACGGTACTGCTTATATTGTTGAAATCGTCGAAACCGATGCAAACAAATTTAAAGATGATCTTCTAAACCAATGGAAGAAAGATCAAGCACTTACAAAAACATACCGTGCTAAAGTCTTTAGTGATAATAACTTCAAAGTTTATGATAAAGATATCTTGGATGCAATTACTAAATCATATCCTGGATACCTCGCTTAATTTTCCATATCAACACACCTCAGGGTGTGTTTTTTTAACACTAAAATTAGACTGTGCTATACTAATTAAAAGGAGAAATTTATGACACTATTCCAAAAAATTATCGATCGCGAGATTCCTGCATACATTGTTTATGAAGATGAATTTACGCTTGCGTTCCTCGATATAACCCAAGCAACACCAGGACACACTCTTGTTATCCCTAAAACAGCCACAGACTCGTTTATGAGCGCTGATATCGAAACACTCGCACATGTTCAAGCAACAGCACAACACGTCGCTAAGAAGCTTCAAGTGGCTCTTAACGTCAATGATTTTAATATCATCAGCAATGCAGGTCCACTTGCAGGACAAACTGTCTTTCATTATCATGTGCACATTATTCCACGTTATAGTGACAAAGACCTTATCATTGAGCACGGATCGCATGCAGCTGCCATTGAATCTATCTACCAAAAAATTAACACAAACATTAAATAGTAGCACACTCAGCGACGCTAAATTTTACACAGAAAAACCACCCCTTAAGGAACACGGGTGGTTTTTCTTCGTTGGAATCTTAACGATGAGTCACGAATTAAGCTTTACGTTTTTTTGAGAATAGTAAAGTTACTGCACCTGCAAGAACAATCAATATTCCAAAATATGGTACTTGTGTTGCCATACCTGTTGCCGGAAGTTTTGTAGGATTTTCTGTATTGGTGTTTGTTTCCTTTTCTTCTTCTTTCTTCACAGCCTCTTTAATCGTTACTGTTACATGCTGTACTGTTCCGTCTGAAGATGTGAATGAAATTGTTGTTGTTCCTGTTTTGAGAGGAATGAATGTTGCAGGTGAATTGAATGTTGCTACAAAGAATTCAGCATCAAAAATCCATCCTTCGCCACCCTTCAGATCATCAAATTCTGGGTAAAGTGTAAATGCTTCCCCAACTCGAATCACATCAGGCAGTCCTTTAAAGCCTTCAATTACGCCACCATTTACTTTAACTAATTGGTTTACGGTACTTTGTAAGTGTGCGACTGCTTCATCCAATACTGTTTGTGTACTTAATGGATTGTTTGCAATTGCTTCCGCTTGCGCTTTTGCAGCTAACATTGTATTCCAACTGGATTCTGTATACGACTCAGGTGATAATGCATCAATTGATTCTAGGAGTTTGTTTAATGCATCTTTATTGAGTGTATTTGGTGTTATTTCACCATCTGGATTATTAATCAGGTCCATGAGTGATGGAATCATTTCGAGGTATGATTTCGCATCGAGGTCTGATAGGTTTTCTTGTGCAAGTGCATCCGTGAATGTTGATGCAGCTGTCGTAATCGTTTCAAATGTTGTTGCTTTATAATCTTTTGCATTTAATTTCGCAACGACATCAATGAAATCTTGAAGCGTTTGTCGTTGTGTTGAATTTGCTTTCACAACAAGTCCATTATAGGCAGTTTCAAGTACTTTAAGTGCTTCATTGAGAGCTTGTTGGGTTGTCGCTGATGATAGGGCATTTTGTGCCGTCTCAAGCGCTGTATTAAGGGCAGATACACTTAGTGGTGTATAACGCGCTGTATCAAGTGCGGCGACTGTGGTGGCAAGTGTGTCAAGCGCTTGGCGATCTAATCGAACCATGCTTGCTTGTGCTGTTTCCATTTTTGTTACAAATTCAGCGACAGTATCCAAGTTTGCAAGAATATCATCTAGCATTTCAACTGCTTTTTCTTGGAGTTTAATGAATGCAGATGTAGTACTTGAATCGTACTCTGCAAGATCCATCGAAGCTAATGTTTCAAGTTGAACGACACTTCCATTATGTGCTAAATCATTGAATGCTTTTTGAAGCGTGTTGTAGTGTGTTTGGATATCATTTGCTGTCACTAATTGAGGATCAGATTCAAATGCCTGAATCAATATCGTCGCAGCATCAAGTGCTCCATTCACTTGTTCATAGAGTGCTTCATGTAACTGTTCAACATATTCTGTATCCGAGAGTTTGGTTGTTACTTGTTGTGCAAGTGTCTTCAGACTTTCGATATCGATTGCTTTAACAGTTATGGTAAGTGCATTGGATGCAACTCCCTTAGTAGAATGTGCCTGAACTGTAACAACACCGGCTTTGTGAGCTGTTACAACGCCATCTACGACACTTGCGATTGTCTCATCAGTTGATGTCCATGTGAATGCTTCTGTCGCATCAGCTGGTGTTAATGCAGCGTTGATAACTTGGGTATCATTGATGTTCAATTCAGTCTTGTCTGCGGTTAATATGATGGATTCAATTGCAATCTCTGTATCCATCAATTCACCGAAGAGCTTCATCTCAGCCATGGATGCGAATTTATTCATTTGTGCTACCGTTGAACTTGTTCCCAAGGATTCAAGGGCAATGAATTTTACATAACGTGCTGGAATCTTATCAAATTTTGAAACTTGATAGTTTGAACGACCGATGAGTCCACTTACGTCATATGGTAATGTATCTTCAACGACTGGTTCAAAGGTTTCTCCATCTAGACTTGTTTCAATACGGTAGCGAACAATGTCCCCATTACGATTTCGCGTATTTGGCAAGAAATTAAGTTGTTCTAAGTTATAGGTATGTTTGAGATCAAGTGTTACTGAGATTGGCAGTTTTGCATTAGTTCCATAACTCGTATGCCAAATTGTTTCTGGATCATTATCGAGAATATTTGTGACATAGTCGGAATCAGCTTGGTTTGTGAAATCGACAATTTCAGCATTTCGGGTATCGATTGGATGGATACTATCGGCTTGATCTGTATTTGATCCTTTTAATTGGAGTTTTGAGAATGCAAGATTTAATTTAATCGTTGCATCTTCAATTTGAGAGATTGTTTGTGGATTATCGAGAACTGCTTGTGCTACTGCACGTGCGTCCATAACTGCTGTGTATGTTGCTTCAGTGTAGAGACGTTGGTGTAAGCCATCTGTTTTTGCTAGAACAGCTTCAAGCATTGTTGTATCGAATCGATCACTCACGGTTAAATTATGGTCAACTGTGATTGATGAGTCAGCAAGTGATGTTGCTGTCAGTACAACATTTCCAGCTTTTTTACCGGTAATATAATACTCATAACCTTTTTCTGTCACAATTTTGGTAATCGTTGCGACACTTGGGTCAGAACTGGTTATTTCGTAGAATGGGTTAATCGCATTCTTTGGTCCAACATTCGCTTGGATACGTGTTAGGCTCTCAAGACCGATGTGGTCTGGCGTTGCAGGATCAAATTCAATGGATGATACAGCTGCTCCGATGTTTGAAATAAAGTCTATTTCGTACAGCGATAGCATTCTATTTTCAACTGTTCCTGTCGTTGTACCTGTTGCTAATCCTGAAGCTGTAAGTGGTGTAATTTCGATGCGATCAATAGCCTGACCTTCTGGAACATTCCATTCAAAGATGGATTTAAAGGTGCTAATAGTACCTAAGTCAATCGCTGTATCGCCACTATACGCTGTTGCTTTAACTGATGTAACACTTCCATTTGATCCAGAAGGACGGTTATGGACGCGAACTTTTGAAATTGGGTGTGATTCTTTCAACTTAAAGGTCATTGTGGTTGGGAGTTTGACATAGGCTGGTAAATCACCATCTGATAGTTTCCATTTGAACTCAGCCAATTCCCCGACTTTGCCATCAAATAAGAGTGATGCATAGTTTCCTTGTTGCCATAATTTCGCACCATTGGTACCATCATCTGTTGGCATTAAGTCATTGGTGAAGGTCATACCTTCGATTTCGTTAAGCGTTAACTTCGTTTCAGTACTTGGTAATACAGGCTCTTCAACTTCATTAAGTGCGTTAATCGTACTCAAGTTATCACCAATAAATTGAGCACTTTGTGGTGTAATAGCTGTTGGACCCGCAAATTTCTGAGTCATCTTGAAGCTACCGATCACACCGGTTCCATTTAAGGTTTCGGTTGGACCAACATTTGTAAAGATGAGATAGTTTACGCGTGATTTATCAGTATGCAAACGATCTTTACTAAAGCTCTTCATAAATTGAGTTAGGACAGATGTACTGTTCGATTCGAATTTGTATTCTGTATCGTTGTATGGAATTGCAAGGTCTAATGCATAAACATTTTCCATACCCATTCCATAAACAGTATATGTCACAACTTCTCCTGCTTCCGCTTCAGTTACGGATGGCACAATGAGAACTTGCCCTTGGACTTTGTTCTTTTGAGGTGTGACACCGCCATTGAGTTGTCGTGCTACAAATGAAATATCGTACGCATCAATTTTATTGTCGTAGTTAATATCTGCTGCGTCAACATAGCCTTCAAAGTCAGCATCACCAAATTTGAGACCTGCATAGTTTTCAAAGAAAATGAGATCTTCTTCGTCTAGCGTGCCACTGTTGTTCCAGTCCCCAACAATTTGTGATGGTGATCCTTCAACAGCATATGGGCGCAATTCATGGGCAGTAAAGAAACCACCGACAGAATCTTTAACACTGATTCTTAAGTAGCGTGCACGTAATGGTTGATCGAACGTGAGTGTCTTCATCGTTTCACCCGTGGAATAGCTCCATGCTGGTGTATCAACCCCTACCTTAGCACCTGATTTCCATGTTTCACCATCAAGACTATAATCAACTTCAAACTTGCGTATTGTACCGTTACCAAAGTCTGGTCTTGGGACATATTCAAGTTTTTCAATTTGATAACTCTTTTGCATGTCAATTGTGAAAGTGTTGGTGTATGCATCCCCTCCGGTTGCGGAGTGGAATTGTGTCGCTTCATCACCATCTACGGCATCTTGCGCAACAGTTCCAGCATAACCACCGCCACCAGTCCATGTTGCAGTCATATCTTTCGGAACATTGCGATATGGATCGAGGGCTGTTTTAACTGTAATTGGCGCTGTCCACTTTGAATGTCCGGTTTCATTCACCGCACGAACTCGGTAACTATAATCAGTATCATAATTTAGTTCTTGGTGCGTAAATGTAGAGGCTTTAATATTTGAGAATACAATACCGTCAATCTCTACATCGTATGTTTTCGCTCCATTAACATCGTCCCAATCTAATGTAATTGTTGATGATGTTTGTGATGGTGATGTGAGATTTGTTGGAACTGCGAGATCAGGTGATTCAGTGTTTGGCGAGACGGCTTGCTCATTCGCAAAACCCTCTACTGTTACTGCGAATTCATGATCCTGAGTATTAATTTTATCTGTTGATTTGATAAATACTTTTGGTCGCGTTGTAAGTTTGTTTGTATCAAAGGTTGTACCTTCGGTAGCATACTCACTAACAATTGAAACCGGAGCTTCATCATAGAAGTAAACATTACCCGTTGCAGCATCATAAGCCTCTTTTGACGTTACTTTTGTAAAAGTCACGTCATTTCCTGCTACATTTCCACGAACGCCTTGAGGTGCTTGAGATACGTTCACAATCATTTCAGTATCACGGTCTATAACCATATTAGGATATGATCCTGTTGTTTTACCAATTGATAAAATTGCTTGATCACCATTAACGGATGATGAAATGACGGTATTCGTCGATGCACCATCTAAGGTAATACCATCGTCTTCATAAAGATTAAACGTTGTATCACCATTTGGATAAAACTCAACGATTCGGTGTGATTTGTCCAATCCTTTTGGATTTGATTCACTGACCGGTCGTGGGTTATTATTTTCTGCATACATTGGAACAATCGATCCATTTTTGACAAATACTGGTGTTTTCCATATTGGTGCATCAAAGTTATTTAAAACTGATCCACCTCGGTACTGATCACCTGTAAAATAATCAATCCAAATTTGTTCTGAATCTGGAAGATAGATGTCATTACGAATGTCATTTCCTTGTGCGTCTGAGGCTGTATCCTGATAAATCGGAGCTACTAGGAAAGAACTCCCCCACATGTATTGATACTGTGTTGCTTTTGAATAAGTATGCGCATCTGGATACTCAAGCATCATGGCGCGAACAAGCGGCATTCCTGTTTGAGATGCTTCATGCGATATCGTTGAGATATACGGCATCATTTCCGCTTTTAATTTTAGATAAGCACGGTTAATCGAGGTTGTGTCTTCACCAAATTCCCACGGATTTTTTTGAGAAGCACCCCAACCATCCATATCCAACATATATGGGGTAAATGCTTTCCACTGGAAATCACGCGTTTGAATGATGGGATTTTTACCACCAAAGATTCCGTCTAAATCACTTCCAATATTTGGCATTCCCGATAAACCGGTTCCAATGTATGTAGGAATATGGAAACGAATGTACTCCCAATTACCACCAGATTGGTCCCCTGACCAAACACCAGCATAACGTTGGGTCCCGGCCCAACCATCAAGACTGATAATGTTTGCTTTTGACCCTGAGAGTTCAGTAATCGCATTGTAAGCATGTTGTACGCCATCCAATGCCATCGAATATCCCGCACCGACCCAAGCAACGTCTGTCTTTACAGCACGTACACCAGCATCTTGAACTTCACGTTGGATATCACGTTCACCTTTTTTAGGATTTTCTTTATCACCAGGCCATAAGTTTGCTTGAGTCCAAAGACCCACTTCAAGCCCTTTGCTATTTGCGAAATCTGTGAATGCTTTCAGTTCAGCAATATCACCATCAAATGAATCGGATTGACCATATCCACAACCATAACCATCATTTGGATAAAATGCCCCTATTGGTAAATCATATTCTTCATGGAGCTCAATCTGACGTTGGGCGGTAAATGTTTTATTACCGTCTTTTTCCATTAACGACTCTTGAACTTCACCTGGTTGAATCTCACCGGTTTGTGCTTGACGTTCTGTATAGTATTGACCGTCAATCTTCTTACCATTTGTACCCGATGCCGGTTTCCAAACATCACGGTTATAGCAGTTTAAATGTGCAAGATAGAACGCATAATCCGGTTGTTGTGCTGGTTTTCCAGTTAAATTTGTATATGAATTTAAAATCCCCTGTGGGTTGTCATCAACCATAATGTAAGCATCAAATCGTGATTCATTATGTGTTGCAGAGACAATTCCTGGTAAGGTTTTACCAAAATCATATTCCCCTGGTTTAAATGTGTTACGGACAATTCCATATCCTTTCGTTGTCCAATAGAAAGGATTCGGACTCGCGACACCGCCATCAACCCAGTTATTACTGTTGATAGCTTTGACAATCTCCCCTTTGTGCGAGAAACGACCGTTTTGAGTTCCTCCACCATAGAAGTATTCATCACTTTGTTCAACTAAGGACTGAATTGTTTGATTGTTTTTGTACATAATCGGTGCAGCTTCCTGCATGACAATCGAACCGTTTGCGCGGCGTACAGTCATTTTCGAACTTGATTTTTCAACTTCTATCGTTATTTTGGATGTTTTAATTTTAAGAACATCGCCATCTTCAACAGTAATTGTTACACCATTGTTGGCTGCAACTGTATCATCATTGTTGACAACAATATTAGCACGGTGTTCCTTTTTGTTAGGAGTTGGATATTCTTGAAAATCTGAGTCGTTAATGTCGACATAGTATCTAAAGAGATTCTCATCAATAACGGAAATTCGCGTTTTATTACCATCACTGTGTGTCAATGTAACCTTGTTATCTGTGACAGAAACACTTTCAACAGAACCTAATACTTCATATCCCGTCTGATCGACTGTTGGAATATCAGTAAGTTCTTCTGTTGTTGCAGAGATTGCGATTGTCATATTTGGACTAATAAGACTTATAGCAATCAATAAACTTAAGAAAAGACCACTTATTTTCTTCACTACTTTCCCTCCTCAGCGTGTTACCGCTTACATTATCAGTCTAAGGAAAATACCACTGCGAATATTTGCACTTTTAAGTAGGGTATTTATATTTATAAGCGATTTGTTAATTAAGATAAGAAAACTGTTGATATGTATAAATCGATCCAAGACAAAATCATTTCACCCTTTTCAAATCACAAAGTTTTATAGAAAAATAAAAAGATGCATCCAAGATGCATCTTTCTATTTTTATAATTTCGTTTCAGGTGTTTCTGTTGTTTCTGGTTTTTTGACTTCTGGTTTTGGTAACAATGCTTTACGTGATGCATTGACACGGCCACGATCGTCAATTTCAGTAACTTTAACTTGGATAATATCACCGAGTTTTAATACGTCTTCAACATTCTCAACACGCTCGTGCGCAATTTTTGAGACATGAAGCAATGCATCAGTTCCTTCAAACAACTGCACGAAGGCACCGAATTTTTCAATACGGACAACTTTAGCGTCGTAAATTTCTCCGACTTTAGCTTCACGTACAATGCTTTCGATAATTGATTTGGCTTTATTGATAGCTGCCATATCACTATGGTAAATAACGACACGTCCATCATCTTCGATATCAATTTTGACATTATCGGCATCTTCAATGATTTGGTTAATAATTTTTCCACCAGCACCAATGACATCACGAATCTTGTCTGGATCAATTTGTAGTTGCGCAATCTTGAGTGCATACGTACCAACTTCAGGACGTGGTTCAGAAATAACTGCATCCATTGCATCCATCATTTCAGCACGACCAATTTTCGCTTGAGCAAGTGCTTCTTGTAGAATTTCACGGCTCAATCCTTTAATTTTAATATCCATTTGAAGTGCAGTGATACCATTTTTAGTCCCCGCTACTTTAAAGTCCATATCTCCGAAATGGTCTTCCATTCCTTGGATATCTGTAAGGATGGTGTAATCATCACCCAATTGAACAAGACCCATCGCAATACCACTCACTGCTGCTTTGATCGGAACACCTGCTGCCATTAATGCAACAGATCCAGCACAGATACTTGCTTGTGATGATGATCCATTGGATTCTAAGACTTCCGCAACTAAACGAATTGTATATGGGAATTCTTCGATTGTTGGTAAGACGTATGATAATGCGCGTTCACCAAGCGCACCGTGACCAATTTCACGACGCCCTGGAGCACCCATGCGTCCGGTCTCTCCAACTGAGTATGGAGGGAAATTATAGTGATGCATGAAGCGTTTTTCTTCAACGTCGGAAAGGTCATCAATAATTTGAGTATCTCCCAGTGCACCTAAAGTAGCAACAGAAAGTACTTGTGTTTCACCACGTGTAAATAAACCACTTCCGTGAACACGTGGAAGAATATCCATTTGGACATTCAATGGGCGAACTTCCGCAACACCACGCCCATCAGGACGAATTTTCTCAACTGAGATTAAACGACGAACTTCACCCGCAACAATCGCGTGTGTATATTCTTTAACATATTTCAAAGTCTTCGTTTTTGTTTTTTCGTCTTCGTATTCTTTAGCTTCGAAGTGTAATTGTGCTTGTTCTTCCAAGTCATCAATTGCACCATAACGTTCAAGTTTTTTCTCGATAGCAACCGCTTTACGTAAAGATGCTCCTACAAGTGCTTCAACTTCTTCTTGAATTGCTTCAGGCACTTCGTACAAGGAAACTTCCATTTTTTCTTTAGCAACCGCTTGCGCAATTTCAATTTGATAATCGCATAATTTTTTGATCCATTCGTGACCAAACATCATAGCATCTAGGAATTCTTCTTCAGAAACTTCTTGTGCTCCAGCCTCAACCATATTGATAGCATCTTTAGTTCCCGCAACAACCAAATGCATACGTGATTGTTCTTGTTGTTCAAGACTTGGATTTACAATGAATTCACCATCAATCATCCCAACGGTAACACCAGCAATGGGTCCTTCAAATGGAATATCGGATACACATAATGCAAGAGACGCTCCGAACATTGCAGCCATGTCTGGCGCATTATCTTTGTTTACTGAAAGTACAGTATTTACAACTTGTACTTCATTTCTAAACCCTTCCGCAAAAAGAGGACGAATTGTACGGTCGATAAGACGTGATGTCAGTGTTGCATGCTCACTGGGTCTTCCTTCTCGACGTAAAAAACCTCCTGGGATTTTACCAACAGAATATAGTTTTTCTTCATAGGTCACTGTTAGTGGGAAGAAGTCAATATCCTTTGCTTTTTTACTTGCAGTTGCTGCTGAGAGCACCACTGTATCTTCATATCTTACTAATACGGATCCACCTGCTTGTTTTGCAAGTTCGCCGGTTTCAACGATTAATCGTTTACCATCGAAATCTAATTCGAATACTCTCTTGTCCATAGTTCACCTCATATTTATCTTTATCAATTTTATCATACTATTGCTGTAATGCCTATTAAAAAAGGAGCGTTGCGCTCCTTTCGATTATTTTCTTAATCCTAAACGTGTGATTAATTCACGGTAACGGTTGATGTCTTCGTTACGTAAGTATGTTAATAAGTTACGACGACGTCCAACTTTTTTAAGAAGTCCACGGTTTGAGTGGTAATCTTTCTTATGTTCTTTCATATGACCTGTAAGAATATTGATTTCTTCTGTTAATACGGCTACTTGTACTTCTACTGAACCTGTATCTTTTTCATCACGAGCGAATTCTTTCATGATTTCTTGTTTTCTTGCTTTTGATAACATGTATTTGTCCTCCTATGTTTCTAAGCCCTTTGAAACCGCGTATTCCGTCGAGGAGACATGAAACCCAGTCACAAAGCTTATTCATAATATCATAAATCTCCCATTACAACAACATTATATCCAAATAATTTCTCTTTTATTGGCTTAAACAAACACTAAGTATGTTATCAACATCGCAATTGCAGAAATAACCGCAGCAATTGTTACAATCAATGGAACATACGAGCGAGCATATCGCTCCACATACGCGACTTTAGGATGTGATTCATCATAGTAAACATTCAACGTTGAACCAAGCGGAAAATGATCACGCATCACTGTGTTAAGCGATACCATCGAATTTCCTCGTAATCGCAAAACTGTATCAAGTAGATCCGTTTCTACTTCTGTTTTAACGCGATGAAATGGCGTGCTAACAGATTTTACATAAGAATATTTTAAGGCTTTACGATACGTAACACCATCGACGGTATATTCAACGACAGGAGCCCGTGAGTCATTTATTGAATACTTAACAACAGTTCCTTTGGTTTGTACCTTATCGTCTGATTTGTAGTTATTGTCACGTCGCTTTAATCCGATCGCAAAAACTACAAGTACGACCATGATTAAACCATAAATTGTCATCATAATATTTAAAAGTGTGTGTGGCATAACGAATCCCAACTTTCTTTATTCTGTATTTGCTTATTGATTTTCAAGTGCTTCAATGTCTTTATAAGATCCCGCGTGATAGCGGTAGTATGTGATGTCATAGGCATGCTTCACACCTTTTATATTTATAACAATTGTATCTGTATTGGGTGCTTTGATAAACGCATGAACACCTCCAGCGCCATTCAAAACAGTCGCACCCCCGTCGCCATTACTTAATTGACCACATAGATAATTATAATGTGACGATTCGATGGATTTATTTACTTTCAATACCCTATTGGTACAATCCGTATAGGAGTCGTATCGCAGCGTATCAACATTCAAAGCAGAATCTTTAGAAAACAACGTAATTTCGTTATTTCGCGTCTCATAGGCGATACTCACATCCGCAGGATCTAAATTGGACGCTTCCAAATCGATGATGCGTCCGACACCTAAAGGTCCCGCCGCAGGTATAATAATTCGATCATGCAGGACCAGGTTTTCATGTCTCACACCATCACTTGTTTTAGCAGGTGCCTGTTCAACCGTAAAAGTATGTGTTGCTGAATTGTTATTTAAGTCACGCGTTTCGGCGAGATAGTATGTGATGCCTGTCTCAAAATCTGAATCAATGATTTTGAATGCAATGCGTTTATCACCTTCTATTGGATCCTTTGCAGTGAAATATGATGCTAGGTCTAGGGACTCACCTGGTTCCAGTTTAATGAATGAAGGTCCTGTGATGATTGGTGGTTGCGAATCTCTAACATTATAACTGAATGTATAGGTTTGACGTTCACCATTCTTCTCAGCGACTAGCGTTCCTATAAGTGGCAATTCTTTGTCACTATTTTTTGCAAGCATCGCATTTATCATCTCATAACTTGCATGAGAATAACGGTCAAAAAGCTCGCCTTTGTCGTTTAGGCGCAAATGACGTCCATAGAAATTGGTGATATCATATTCTGCAATTCTCTCAGGGAACTCCTCTCTTTGAATAATGTGTAAAGTGTTATCGAACGTGCGCATCATTAAATCCTGATTGGCATCAATAATTTGTTCTGATTCTTTTGTAACACGATATTCTGTAACAGCTGTCACGTCAATCCCCTCAACCGAAATAATGCGATCATAATGGGATTGCTTTGTATTAATTATCGCATTTTTAAAATCATCAAATTGGGCGTTTGAATTGTTAGCATCAAACTCAAGCACAATATTGTTATTGAAAACGATGTTGAGCGGCTCAGCTTTTTCTTTTAAATAAAACCCTCCGACAATTACTCCAAGAGCAGCTAAAAAACCTAGGCTACCTATAATAATTGCTTTTTTATTCTTCATATTTTTCTCCAATCAATCTTGCAATACAAGTGCTGCAAGCAACACAACGCCAACTGCTTTAAGTATAGCAATCGCAATAAACATCAGTAAAAACGAAGATGCACGTGTTACGTCTGGCGTCCCCACGATCGCATGACTGCTTACATACATGTTTCCCGATACAATGTTCATGAAATCAAATATCGAAGCAGCAATGAGTAAACCAACGCCAATCCGCGATTGTTTGGTATTGGCAATGTTCGCCGCAATAATAAATAGTGCAAACGAAAGCGTGAGTACTGTCACAAAAACGTATAAATTAGATGGGACTAAGTACGCTATTATTTCGCCAAAAAGCACAATGGCAATAAGCACTGCAAAGTATTTCTTAGAATCCTTTTTCCCCATACAAGAATCCTCCTCATCTTCTCTATTAAGCATAGCACAGAATCAAGGGTATACCGGCCTATTTTGTTACGAAAAAAACTGCCTTTGGCAGTTTAAAGTGGTAATTCATTAAGTATGAGGCGAAGGTGTTGTGCGTCAACACGATAATAAACCATTTCATACAAGTCTTCATCTTTATACATTATGTACCCGAAATCGTCATCATGAAGGCGCGGATCACGCACTATAAAGTAAAGTTGGTTTGTCACGGGAATATCGTTGCTTTTGAGTTGATAAATATGCGTAGCCTCCCATTTGGGAATGGCCGTAAATACTTCTGCCGATTCAAAAAGTTCTTTTAATTGCGAAGCGTCCATAGTGACATCAACTTGCTCGTCTTCAAAACGACTAATTCTAAGGCTTTGTGTTAGTGCTGGTAAATCTGGAAATTCGTACATTCTGCTACCTCTAATCTATGTTCAAGTATACGAGTTTCAAAGACTTGCTTCAATATATTTGACTTTGGACAGGGTCACAAACAGCAGCAATTGACTACACAGGTCTATTGTGGATACCAAATCACCTCAAACTCTTCACAGACAACATCCATTTCGTCAATTTCAATGACAAGGCCACGATCTTTGAACATGCGTTGCCAATACTGCCGATGGATTTTCCGCCAGCTTTTTAAACTTCGGTCCGCTTCCCCTTCTTTATAAGCATGTTCAGCTGTGACATCAGCAAAAGGAACGACGTATACTTTCGTAACTTGGATAACAGCGACGGGATTCTCGTGGCCATCAAGTATGATTTCTAGTGCTTGCTCCGATGGATGTGGTAAAGGTTCATTGGCCAACACATACTCAATGTAAGCACTCGACGTTGCTGTTTTAATCCCTTTCACAGTCAAAAGTGCCAGTTCGTCAGCGAGTAAAGCAGTATCGCCAAAAGCCCACGCATCATGGAGGTGAACATGCTTCAATTTAGTTTCTTTAAGAAAACTTTCCCAAAACACTTCTATCGTTTTATTCATACGTAATCCCCTTTCTCATATTTTAAACGAAACAAAATAAAAAAACTCCAAGGATGACGTCTTGGAGTTTTGGAATGCTTATAGGAAGATAATCATTGATAAAACGAACATAAAGACAACACCAACAATCATTGGGACTGATGTACGTTTTACAATTTCGAATGGATCTTGTTTGACCGTTCCAGCAACGATAACAATGACAGCTGAAACTGGTGACACTGCACGAAGTAAGTTACCCGCAAGGCCCATTGGTACTGTAACTGCATATGGACTAATTCCTGCTGCAACAGCAAGTGGAACCATCAATGGCACCATGGCATAGAACAATGCGGTTCCACTACCACTTAACAAGACGATTAGCGCTGTAAACACTACAAGAATTAATGGTAAGACAAATCCTGAAGCAGTCGTTGTTGACATGATTGTTTGAAGCTCCGTGATAAGTCCAATTGCTTTTAATCCATCAACAAATGTTGATGCGGCAACAAGTAATACCACAATTCCCATTGCATTTCCCATACCTGAGAAGAATGACTCAGTTGTTTTAAGCACTTCTTGACCATTACGGTGACGTACAATTTCACAGAATACCGCAATCATGAAACTCATGATTGTTACAACTTCAACTGATAGATTTAATGAAGCCCCTGCCATTGCATTATAACCAAAGACGCCTAATAAGATAACAATTGGAAGTAAAGGAAGTAATGTGTAGACTGTTTTGTAAAGTGCTCCACCTGAAATTTCCTTCACCGCTTCAAGTCCGAGATCCATATCTGCAGATTCCGTAACTTTTTTGTCACAGTATTTTTGCCATAATGCATGTACTAAAGCCATTACAAGAATTGTTGGTACAGAGATGATTGCATGGTAGTTAAAGACATATTCAGCAACTGGCATTCCTAGTTCTGCAGCAATTGCAACGTTGTCTGCGCCTAATGGTGTTGGCATAACTGTTGCGGTTGTAGCAATAACGGCGGCAGCTGTGAGTGTTGACATTCCAGAACGTCGAAGTACTGGATACAGTGTAGCGAGTAAAATAATTGCTAAGTTTGATGCACTTGGAATAACAAGTGATAACAAGTTTCCTAATAAGAATACGACTGGAACCAACACGTATGGTGATTTAACAATTGATAGTGGTTTTGTCAGTGTATTGACCGTAACTTCATTCGCTCCAATTTTACTCATGTAAGCTGTATAGCCCCCGAGTAACAAGATTACAAGTCCAGCCCCTGAAAGTTGTTTCTTGAACTGGTCGATAATTGATAATATTGGATCTACCATTACGTTAACAGGTTCTTTAATGATTGCGTTACCATTCAAGATAGCAATCACCATCAAGATAATTCCAACAGCAAATAGTGTAATTTTAATATCCATTTTCTTGAGAAGCATATATACAACAGCAACAACTGCCAATGCTCCTACAATAAACATTAATGTAGTATTCATAGTCTTTCTCCTATTGTTCTATATTACATTTACGAATTGCATCCATAAACCATGTTTTGAATGCGTCAGCATCTACGTCTGACGTTACAGTCGCATTTGCTTCTTTTCCTAGATAACCACGAAGGTCTACGAGTGTCGCACCCGCTGTCATTTCCCCCACTGTCTCAATCGCAACATGCGTTGTGACTGTTTCGAATAATTCTGGTTTCAATAAGTATGCGACTGCACATGCATCATACATTTTTAACCCTGTTCCAAATGATCCACCACGATACTGTTTGAAAAGACTGTAGAACATGTGACCAATTGGGTTCATATCTTTAATAATTTCAGAATCTTCTGGATAAACAAGTGCTTTCAAGCCCACGTCCAATCCGACCATTGTTAATTTGATGCCACTTTCAAATACGATTTTTGCGGCTTCAGGATCAACTGCGATATTAAATTCTGAATACACTCCGAAGTTACCTCGCCCCATTGATCCGCCCATCAAGACAATTTCGTCAATGCGATCGATGACTTGTGGGTATTCACGAATCAACATTGCAATATTTGTAAGTGGACCGATTGGGAGTAATACCGTCTTGTCATTAGCCATCAAAGTTTCATACATTGCTTCAACTGCCGATTTATCTAAAACAAGATCCTGTTGTGGTTCTGGAAAATCATATCCATCCATTCCACTGGCACCATGAACACCACTTGCATCTCGCGGTTCACGAAGCAATGGACGGCCTGCACCAATTGCAACAGGGATTGGTTTTTTATAAAAACTTAGAAGTTTCAAAAGGTTGTTCGTTGTTTTTTCAATTGAAACATTACCAGCTACTGTTGTAATTAGTGATACATCCAACGTCTCATCAAACAAGGCAATTGCAATGGCAACTGCATCATCAATCCCAGGATCAGTATCAATTATAACTTTTCGTTTATTCATAGCACTATTCCTCCTCTTGCGCTTTCATAAAAGCTTCCAGATCACTTAAACGAGGCATTGAAGCTTGTGCTCCAACCTTCGTACAAGCAAGCGCTCCTGCAGCACTTGCAAGTTTGAGCGTCTTTTCAATTTCAATGTTTTGGGTCAAACCGTAGAGCATCGTTCCGATGAAAGCATCACCTGCTCCGGTTGTATCTACGACATCAACTTTGAATGGTGCGGCTTCGACCGTTTTTTGTTGATCACAATAGACACTTCCTTCTGAACCCATCGTGACGACAACTGCATGGACCCCTTTTTCAAAGAAGATTGCCGCTGCTTGCTCAACATCACGAACATTGTTTGGGAAAATTCCCGCCAATATTTCAGTTTCAGTTTGGTTCAAAACTAAATAATCAATATTTTGATAAATTGCGTCAGCGACCGCAACTGCAGGCGCTGGATTAACAATGGTTGTCATGCCTTGTTTCTTGGAAACTTCCAAGCCATAAGCAACTTGTTCCAACGGAACTTCAAACTGTGCTAAGAAGTAATCGTCAGTGCTACCCTTTACATATTTATCAATTTGCGATGATGTCACGACCTCATTCGCACCAGCATCAAGAATAATTCGGTTATCATTATCAACACGGATAATAACTGCAGTTCCTGTAGGTACCTCATCATTCACATGAATTCCTGCAACGTGGACACCATATCGATTCATTTCAGAAATCGCATGATTTCCAAAACTATCATTTCCTACATTGCCAATTAGATGTGTCGATGTTCCCAATCGGGATACAGCCACTGCTTGATTTCCCCCTTTGCCACCAAGTGTTTGTACGAAACCATGGCCGTTCATTGTTTCGCCTTGATGTGGTAAACGATCTGCGGAGATCATTAAGTCTGTGTTGATACTGCCTAACACAAATACTTTACTTTTGCTCATAATACATCACCATTCCACTTCCTAAACCATCATTGGGTCGTTCAATAAACCCAAACCTCTTGTAAAAGCTTTCCATCCCTCGGGTTGACATTAAGCCGATATAAGCATTATCACAGGCAACGGTACTGATATACTCGAGTGCATAATCCACAAGTATTTTACCGACACCGTTTCGTTGATAATCCTTTCGGACAATAACATCTTTGAGGAAAAAGACAATGCGATTGTCACCAATGACGCGGGCACAACCGATTGCTTCGTCATATTCATCGTAGACAACAACATCATACAAATCATGTGCTAAAGCAATTTCAATATCTTTAGCATCGTAATCCATAAAATTTGCATCGGTATGTAATGCTTGATAAATCTGGGGTGTTAAACTGTTGTCAACAATTCTATATTTCATGATAAAGCGCTTTACCTTTCTTACGCCACCATAATACATCGAAATGTAAACGCTGTCAATTGATTTCATAAAAAAAAGAACCTGAGGTTCTTTTAGACTTTATGCAAATACGGCTTGAGAACTACGTTCGGAAGCTTTTTTTTATTTTTTATTCCTTCAAATAAAATGTTCACAGCATGCGACCCCAATGCTTCAACGTCCTGAGCGACAGAAGCAATCACATAACCAAACATATTTGAAAGTTCAAGATTATCATACCCAACAACTTCAATACTACGATCCTGTTGTTTCAAGAGCTCAGATACAAGTGCGTACGCCATAATATCATTGGAGGCAAAAACAGCCGTAATCGACTCGTTAGCAATTATTTGAGGGATGTGAACTTGGGCACTTTTATATCGAAAATCCCCTTCAAAAATCATCGTTTCATCAACGTGGAGGTTCGCATCCGCCATTGCCGCCGTATAACCTTCGAAACGGCGCCTTCCAACGAAAGTATCCAACTTACCGGTAATACATGCAATTCCAGTATGACCTTTTTCAATTAGATATTGGGTTGCAATGTAACTTCCATAATAACTATCAAAGAGAACTTGGTTCTCATCAACATTTTGATAGCCCCGGTCCAACAATACATAGGGTACATCAATTTTTTGAATAACTTTTTCATAGAAAGCTTGAGAAGCGTTACTCTCATTCGAGACGCACAAGATAAGCCCATCAACCTGACGATCTAACAGCTCTTTGATAAGCCGTTTATCAGCCTCTAAAGATTCGTCACTATTCGCAATCAAAACCATGTATCCTTCTTTTGATAAAGTATTGGTAATGACTTTGGCTACGGTCGCAAAGAACGGGTTCTCAATATCCGGAACAATCAAACCAATAGTGTGAGTGGTCTGAGTCGATAAAGAACGTGCTAGGTGGTTTGCACGATAATGGTGCAACGCAGCAAGTGTTTCAATTTCATCACGTTTTGCTTGCGAGATTCGTGACGGTCTACCGTTTAAAACAAGTGATACCGTTGTTTCCGATACCCCTGCCATTTGAGCTAAATCTTTCAATCTCACTTTTTTCATAGTTATCCCTTTCAATGTCTTTATCTTTATTCTATGTTGTAATGGTACCATAAATCAATGCTATAATATTAACAGGAGGTAATTGTTATGAAAATTGCTTGGATTGGAACTGGTGTTATGGGCGCTCCCATGGCGAAGCACCTTGCGAAAGCAGGTCACGATGTTCATGTTTACAATAGAACTTTTGAAAAGGCTAAACGTTTAGAACCCGAAGTGACAGCACATAAAACGATTGAAGCGGTTGTTCGCGACGCCGATGTTATTTTTTCAATCGTTGGATATCCAACCGATGTCGACGCTGTGATTCACGAAGTAATGAATCACGCTAACCCACAATCAATTCTTGTCGATATGACCACATCATCCCCTTCACTTGCAAAAGCATTGTATGAAGAAGGTGCGACTCGAGGATTTAAAGTTGTGGATGCTCCAGTCACTGGCGGAGATTTAGGAGCAATCAACGCAACGCTCTCAATCATGGTTGGTGCTGATCAAGATGTGTTTAATACAATTAAACCGTTACTTGAAATCATGGGTAAAACAATTACCTATATGGGGCCTGCGGGTAGTGGGCAACATGCCAAACTCGCAAATCAAGTTGCCATCGCAGGAGCCATTGGCGGTGCAGCGGAATCACTGCGATATGCCGAAATTAAAGGGTTAAACCTTGATGCTATGTTACAAGTTATTACGGGGGGATCGGCAAACTCTTGGCAAGGTGCAAATAATGGTCCGAAAATGATCGTTAAGGATTTCGAACCTGGATTTTATGTAAAACACTTTTTGAAAGACCTTAAACTTGTGATGTCTGAGAAAGGTGATTTACGACTCCCTATTACTGAAGGAATTACAGAAATCTATGAAATTCTTTCGCGAAATGGGTATGATAATTTTGGAACGCAAGCAATCATTGATTACTATCTTATGGATTTAAGATAAGCCTGTCATTGCCTAAGTATGAAAAAAGTAGATCTGTTTAAGACAAATCTACTTTTTTTACTGATTTTGAAGTGAACTGTGGTTAGTCGTTCAGAATATCCATGAATGGCAAAAGCACATCGTCAAGCATGATGAATCCATTATCTGTGGTAACAATTCGATCACTTTCAACAATGAGTAGCGATTCAGATACACCTTGAGCTATCGCGTCTTTAAAAATATCAAACATCGAGATGCCAAAACGCGATTCAAATCGAGCAAACGTAACGCCATCACGCATTCGTAACCCCATCATCATAAACTCAAAATATTCGTCTTCACGTGAAAGTTCAATTTCTTCTTTATAAGCATCTTTTTGTAGATACTCAGCGAGACGAACGGACCATGTACGGCGATAACCATCCACTTTCATACTTGATCCTGGGCCCAGTGCATAAAAATCTTCATAACGCCAATACACTTGATTGTGACGGCTACGAGCGCCAGGTTTCGCAAAGTTTGAAATCTCATACTGTTCAAAACCTGCTTCTTTCATGATTTCCATACATAAAAGAAACATTTCCGTTTCGAGTTCAATTGGTACCTGTTTGACGCCGCGACGCCCGAATAGTGAATTTGGTTCAACTGTCAAGGCATAGATTGAAACGTGGTCGGGATTCAAGGCAATGACATCCTTCATTGACTCCTTAAAACTTTCGATTGTTTGCCCTGGTAGTCCATACATCAAATCCAATGAAACATTTTGAATCCCAACCTGACGCAAGAGATTTAACCCTTTTTCGACATCATAGAATTTATGATGTCGGCCAATCGCTTCTAACAAAGTATCATTGGTAGTTTGGACCCCAAGACTCATCCTGTTTACACCATAGTCATGCAACATCTGTACATTTTCTAGTGTTAAATTTTCGGGGTTGCCTTCAAAAGTCCACTCATAGTTTTCTGCTAGATGAGGCTTCAATGCTTGAAGCAGTGCCTCCAGTTGATCATTCTCTAACGATGTCGGCGTTCCACCACCAACATAGATTGTTTCTAAACCATTGGGTAGCGCATTGATTTGTTGAATCAAGCGAATCATAAAGTTATCGGAAATTTTACGACCATATTTAAACCGCGTAAAATCACAATATCCGCAAATATGATCACAGAACGGAATATGTACATACAATGCTTTAGTACTCACGTTGCATCACCTCTTTGATTTTATCATTGATTATCGTCTCGACATCAAGTTGCTTATCGATGCAAATTGATAATGCATACATAAGGACATCTGCAAGTTCTTTTTCAAATGCAGCCTCCGATTCTTGAAGACTATCTTTGAGTTCTTGGCCTTCTTCAAGTATGCAATCGACCATAAACGGAATCGTATCTGTTTGATCCCAACCAAAGTGCTCACGCATCCTTTGTATGTCTTTAAGAACTTTATTCATCATCCATCGAGAGAACAGACATAAAGGCTTCTTGTGGAATTTCAACACTTCCGACTTGCTTCATGCGTTTCTTTCCTTCTTTTTGTTTCTCAAGAAGTTTCTTCTTACGGGTGATGTCTCCACCATAACATTTCGCAATAACGTTTTTACGAACTGCTTTTATGGTTGATCGGGCAATAATTTTTTGATTAATTGCTGCTTGAATGGGCACTTCAAATTGTTGTCTTGGAATTAATTGTTTCAGTTTTTCTGTAATTACTTTACCACGATTATGGGCAAAATCACGGTGTACAATTGTTGATAAAGCATCCACAATCTCTCCATTTAGTAAGATGTCCATTTTCACAAGTTTTGATTCTTGATATCCAATGAATACATAGTCGAAAGATGCATATCCGCGAGTTGAAGATTTAAGGCGATCAAAGAAATCGAACACAATTTCAACAAGTGGCATATGATAGATAATATTCATACGTGTCGCATCTAGTGCTTGCATATCGACATAAATTCCACGTTTGCTTTGGCATAGCTCCATGACGGAACCTACATATTCAGACGGTACAATTATTTCAGCTTTAACATATGGTTCCTCAACACGTTCAATTACGTTTGAGATTGGCATTTTGGATGGGTTTTCGATTTTCATCATGTCCCCATTTGTTAAGTAGACATGGAATTCTACTGATGGTGCTGTTGCAATCAAATCAAATTGATATTCGCGCTCTAAACGCTCTTGAATGACATCCATATGCAATAGGCCTAGAAAACCACATCGGAACCCAAATCCTAACGCTTGAGATGTCTCCGGTTCAAAAACTAATGATGAATCGTTAAGCGCCATTTTTTCAAGTGCTTCACGCATGTCTGTATAACGTTTGCTATCGATTGGATATAAACCACAGTAAACCATCGGGTTTAACTTACGGTATCCTGGAAGTGCTTCAGCAGCAGGATTTTCCTCAAGTGTTATCGTATCTCCTACTTGAACATCTTTAATCGATTTGATGGATGCTCCGATCCATCCTACTTCCCCTGTTACAAGTTCTTTTTTCTTCACTTCTTTCGGCGTTCGGATTCCCAATTCAGTAACTTCAAAGACAGCGCCTGTTTGCATAAAGCGTATTTCATCGCCTACTTTTACGCTTCCTTCTTCAATTCGAACATACGCAATTACGCCACGGTATGTATCATAAATTGAATCAAAAACTAAAGCCTTAAGCGGCGCATTCAGATCACCGCGTGGCGCTGGAATTTTAGCAACGATTGCTTCTAACACTTGATCAATGTTTAAACCTGTCTTTGCTGAGATTAATGGCGCATCACTTGCATCAATGCCTAAGACATCTTCAATTTCTTTTTTAACACGCTCTGGATCTGCGGATGGCAAATCAACTTTATTGATAACGACCATAATTTCTAAATCATTTTCAATTGCAAGGTACGCATTAGCTAATGTTTGAGCTTGAATACCCTGTGTTGCATCAACAACAAGAATTGCACCCTCGCACGCAGCCAGTGATCGAGAAACTTCATAGGTAAAGTCAACGTGCCCCGGTGTATCAATGAGGTGGAAGATATACTCTTCCCCATCATTTGCTGTATAGCTCAGTTGAACTGAGTTTAATTTAATTGTTATTCCACGCTCACGCTCTAAATCGAGTTGGTCGAGTAATTGTTCTTGCATGTCGCGTGTTGCAACAGTTTGTGTTTTCTCTAAAATACGGTCAGCCAGAGTTGATTTCCCATGGTCGATATGCGCAATAATTGAGAAGTTTCTTATGTTTTTTTGATTCATGAATCGAGACTCCTTATATGCCCAATTAGTTTACTAAACTTTGGATACAGAACCGTCGCCAAGCCAGCTGAAATCAGCCCCTGGGGAATGTTCATTGTTAGTGAAGCTATGCCCGCTTCGAGGCTTTGATAAATAACTGCATCGACAATTCCATACGATAATGCCATGACTAATCCAGCAGCAAAAAATGGAACTGCGTATTTCTTAGTGGTTAGGAATCGTTTGAGTAGTAAGATTATCACAACTTCAAACGCCTTAATGAATAATGTGAACAACGCATATTGGGGATATCCTAAAAAGATATCTGCAATTGCAGATCCAACCCCTGCCGCAAATAAAGCACCGCGAACTGGTAGTAATATTACGGATAACATAATCATTGCATCTCCCAAGTTCATGTAGCCGTAAAGCGGCACTGGGATTTTAACAATCATCGTAGTTGTAGTAATTACTGCTGTCGTAAGCGCAATAAGTGTTAAGAGTTGAGTTCTTTTGATTTCATATTTTTCGTTCATTCAAATGTTCTACCTTTCCATGTACGGCCAATGCCGTTCGCAAAATCTTTTGCTGAAATTGCAGGTTTTCCTGCCGGTTGAATTTTATGAATAACGACACTTCCATCAATGCAGGCAATACGAACACCACGCTCACTTACCTCAAGAATGGTTCCAGGGTTAGCATGAGGTGCGTTGTATTCGACACTAACGTCGTGAAATTTTACAGTATTTCCTTCGAATACGCCATAACCAACAGGCCATGGAATGAGTCCTCTTATATGGTTATAAACGTCCTGAACCGGTCTGTTGAAACTAACAAATTCATCATCTCGTTGAATCGTGTACGCTAATGTTACACGATCCGCATCTTGAGGGATAAACTCAAGCTCTCCATGAAGGTAACGTTTCAAGTCGATATGAATTAAATCTTTGGATACTTCCATCAGTTTTGCCTCAACATGGCCCATTGTATCATCTGCTTCAATTGGAACAGCACGCGATGTTAACATATCACCACTATCCATTCCAACATCCATAAGCATAAGTGTTACACCAGTCTCTTCTTCCCCTCGAATAATCGACCAATGTATCGGTGCACCACCACGGTATTTTGGCAGTAATGATGCATGGACATTCAGACATTTATATTTCGGATAATCCAGAATTACCTTTGGTACAATTTGACCATAAGCACAGGTTATGATTAAATCTGGTTCATAATCTAAAACAGCTTGAAAATCACTTCGTATACGTTCAGGTTGTAAAACATCAATGTTATTTGCGATTGCTAATTCTTTGATTGGTGAGGCTTTTAGCTCACGTTTTCGTCCAAACGGGCGATCGGGTTGTGTCACAACAGCGACAACATCGTAGTTGTCATCAAGTAGTTGTTGAAGCACTACACATGAAAAAGGGGTCGTCCCCATAAATATTACTCGCATTTTATCACATCCTAGGGCTATTATAGCATGCTTTGTGACTAAGTTAAAAGTTATATCTTTCAATGGATTATCACTTTCTATGTTTCTAAAAATGCTATGATTAATTCATATAGGAGGTGTGTTTATGCCACAAATTGAAAGTCAAAAGAAACGAGTGTTGACGACACGTAAAGCTACAGCAGCTAACAAACGTCAAAAGTCGTCATTACGTACTACAATGTCAAATCTTCGTGTTGCTGTTGAAGAAGGACGCAAAGACGATGCGGTTGCATATTTCAACCGTGCAAACGAATTACTTGATAAATCAATTACAAGTAATATCCATCATCCAAACTACGTAAGCCGTCAAAAATCGACACTTGCAAAACTCATCAATACTATCTAGCTTATAGTATTTATAGACAAACAAAAGCCGTTAGATCGGCTTTTTGTTTGTCTATTGTTTAATTTGTAACAAGAATAGTTCGAATGCTATGTATTGGTCAATTTTCCCTGATTTAACGTTTTGGTCAATTTCGGCAAGCATATTAAGCAACATTAGAACACTTTGCGAATCGCGGATTTGATTTCTAACTAAAAAAGCTGCTTGTTTTGAAGATATTTCTAGAATCTCACTGATGGTATTTGCCATTAAATGGGCTTCGTAGAGTGCGCTCACTTGATAAATGCGTCGAAGACTGAATGCAACAAGGCCAATGAGTGATAGTGGATCCATTTTTAATTCGAGAAAATCTTGATAGAGCGCGAATGCCTCAGTAACATTGCGATCTAAAATTGCATTCGATAATTTAAACATTTCACTTTCAAAGGGACGAGAGACTAAAATATTGACATCCTCTTTTGTGATGGGACGCCCCAATACACTAAGCTTAGCGAGCTCTGATTCAAGTTGTACAAGGTCATTCTCAATACGTTGCACTAGCAGTTGAATTGCCGCTTCTTGAATTTGAATATTTTGAGATTTAATCACATCCCGGATACGTTGATTGACAAGTCCAACATCGACAGTGTCAAGAATATGGTTCTGCGCATGCTTATCTAAGAATTTTTTAATTTTTGTTTTAGCAAGTGGCTTTTTATCGAAAATTATGAGGATTCTGACTTCTAGAGAGGATCGTTCCAAAAGCTGTATTAGCTCTGCTTCTGGAGCTTTTTTTTGTTCTTTATCTCGATATGAAAAAATAACGAGTTTGTTCCCACCAAAGAGCGAGAACGTCATGACCGCTTCTTCGAGCTGGTCGATATGAAACTCTTTAGATGCCATATCAATTTTAACAAGATCAAAATCACCATGCTGTCCACGATGTTCATTTTCAATACGTTTTATGTGTTCCTGAATTTGAAATCGGTCAGTACCGTAGATTACATCTAACATTTTATCACCGGTTCTATTATATCAAATGTATGTTTCTTTGTAAGTACTACATGAAAAATAGAATTGATATAGATTGTTATATCTCCATGTGTTTCTGTATGCAAGTAAGGAATACGCCGATTATGTAGCTTTCTTAATACTTGCTGATGTGGATGACCATATGTTGATTTTTTGGAACTAATAACTACGTATTTAGGCCGGGTTGTATCTAGCAATGCGTCAGATGTTGAGGTCTTTGAGCCATGATGGCCCAGTTTTAATACACTCAAGCAACCAATCAGATGATTTTTTGCCATAATCTCCTCTTGCGATTGATAAGCGTCACCTGTGATTAGAACATTGTACGGTAGAACCAAAATTCGAGAATTTTCGTTACCTTCAGGAAATGATTGATTATCCAAGACAGTATCAGCTAAGACCACTGGCTCTAATTTGCTCGTTATTGCTTTAAGATGGAACCTCTGCTCTATGAATGCTTGATTTCCATTATGATCAGTATCCGAATGCGTTATAACAGGTTGGTCAATTTTAACGACACCCTGACGCATTAGTGCTTTAAGCAATTTATATTTAGCCGACTCTTTTCCGGTATCGATTAGCGTCGTGTGACTATTGAAAGGGTACTGGACTAAAGTGGCATCCCCTTGCCCTACATCGATGAACGTAACTCGATAAAATGGATTATATACAATGAATATAGAGACAAGCAGCAACGTATAACCGAATTGCTTATGACTCATTTTTCGATACAAAAGGATCAAACCAATAGCAAGCATTCCATGCAACTCACCAACAATACTGAAACGGTTCGTAAACGCACTATTTAAAATCGCATCAATTGCATTCATGAGCGAAAGAGCAATATTCTCAGTTTCCGGACAGAAAAGTGCCAGAATGGCACAAGCATAAACAAGCCCATAAACATAACGAATCCATCGATAACATAAGTGTTCAATCACATTGTTACGATAAAATAGAGACTGATAGAATATGAAGCGCACGAGCTTCGGCAAAAGTCGTTCCCAATGCCTGCCTATCCCATGAATCAGATCTACCCCATAACACATAATAAATGTCGGAGTTAACAGACTATTTGGAAACAATGTCAAGATTAAAATAATTTGAGCGTGAATAGGTAAGAATGATTTCAATGCCAACCGCGCCGTAGCTAAACGAAAACCAAAAAGGAAAGCGATGGCACAACTTAAAAATCGATTTATTTGCACTGCACGATACGACCCAATCCATCTACGGAAAAATGTGTAAACAAGCAGTAAAAAGCCAGATACATACATCGAAACAAGAACACGCCAATCATGACCATCACTATTGACACCGTAGAGTATATGCTGCAATACGGGAGAGTCCTTAACACGATTCCATATCTGCGATCGTATGCCGTCCGAAGTTTCTGTTTTCGACAATTTGGCATGATTAACATTATAAACTACGCGTTCCGAGGTTATCGGTATCGATTCAAAATTCCCCTGAACTTCAACTATATCGCCAAGACTGATATCATAGGATCCGAGAACACGATACCCTTGATAGTTATCATATATGGTGATTGAGTGAGGCTGAATACGTTCAACATAACCCGCGACGTGCGATATCACAGTTAGTGAATTTCGAGATAGAAAAAAAAATCCAACTATTGCTATGAAAAGCAATGACCGATGTGAGTAGATTCGA
This sequence comes from Erysipelothrix aquatica, assembly GCF_009828825.1. Lineage (GTDB taxonomy): Bacteria > Bacillota_I > Bacilli_A > Erysipelotrichales > Erysipelotrichaceae > Erysipelothrix > Erysipelothrix aquatica_A. Next base: position 566,896 of record NZ_WTTA01000001.1, read on the forward strand.
TACATCGGTATCACAATAAGCATCGCTAACATTATTTGTAGTGTTTTTTCTCCCTCAAAGATGCATAATACGACTAGTGAGTAGGTTATAAACCGATAAAAGGAAGAAGTTTCTCGAATTTCTTAGGCCCCATTCCTTTTACTGATTTTAACGATTCTAAGGTTTGAAAGAGACCAAATTGATCACGATAGTCAATAATATCTAACGCCATTTTGGGACCAACCCCTGGTAATGCTTCGAGTTCTAATGCATTTGCATGATTAATTGAAACTAAGGCATGTTGCTGTTTGATTGGTATAGAAATGACATCTCGATGACTCAGGATTCTTTCCGGATTTAGCTTTTGGAGGTCAACATCGTTCCCTAGTTCTACCTTAGTCAGCAATTCGCGCATTGTCGCATAAGGTTCCATTTTAATAGGAAAGGCTTTTTCATTATAAATCACAGTTACCTGAATTTCTTCATGACTTACTGATTGCATTCGCTTTATATCTAAAACATTCCAAATACCCGTTCCTACAATTGCACCTAAAACAATAAAAAAAAGAATACGTTGCATACTATCACCTATTTCTAAGTGCGTACGTAATGCAACATATCCTAATTATTTAATCTTTAAAATTTTAACTTGGTAAGGTTCTTCAACATTAACTTCAACAACATCCCCTTCAACTGCCTCAAGCATTGCTTGTGCAAGTGGTGAAACGTTGGAAATTTTACCGTTTTCTGGATCAGCTTCAACAGATCCAACGATATTAAATGTCTCTTCTTCGTCAATACCCATATCCAAAATTGTTACAGTCGCTCCTAAGCTTACTGTTTTATGTTTTTTCTTACTTGATGTGTCAATAATTTCGACTTTCGAAATGGTTGCTTCAAGTTCGCGGACGCGTGCTTCAACGCGTGCCTGACGGTCACGAGCTGCATCATAGTCAGCATTCTCGGACAAGTCACCTTGAGCGCGTGCTGCTTTTAAGTCTTCAATTACTTCTGGTCGTTCTACTTCAATTAAATGACGAAGTTCGCGATTCAGCTCATCAAGACCTTCCTGAGTTACTGGAATTCTTTCTGTCATATTATCACTCCTTGTTTTTGAATTATAACACACTACTATTTATGATACTACTTATTTTGGTTGTTAACAAATCAATAGCCACAGTATTATGAGCTCCCTCAGGAATAATAATATCTGCATGGCGTTTTGATGGCTCGACAAATTGATCATGCATCACACGAACTGTACTTACATACTGTTCGATGACGTGATCCATTTCACGGCCACGTTGATTTACATCCCGTTTCAATCGTCTAATAAAACGAACATCTGCTTCTGTATCGACAAACACTTTAATGTCTAACATTTCACGTAAGCTATCATTGTCCAGGGTCATAAGACCTTCAACAACAATAACATCACTTGGCATCAAGTCCTCATAAAATTGACTGCGGGTATGATTCATAAAATCATACACGGGCTTTTTAATGGCTTCTCGATTCTTAAGTTTTTGAATATCACTAACAAGTAATTCCATATCAAATGCGAACGGATGATCATAATTAGTATTTAAACGTTGTTCCATCGGAACATCCGTTTGATCATTATAATAATCGTCCATACGGATAATTGCGACGCTATTTGTTTCTTTGTAACATTCTTTTAATTTCTTTGCGATACTAGATTTTCCAGATGCACTTCCTCCGGCAATTCCAATAACAATTGGGTCCATATTTCCTCCTAATATCCTAATAGTTCCTTACGAACGACTTCATGCTCTTCATATGTTTTTTGGTAATGTACTTTTCCATCTCCATGAACATCTGCGATAAAGAAGATATAGTCATGTTCAGCATAATCTAATGTTGCTTCAATAGCTTTGATTGATGGATTTAGAATTGGCCCAGGTGGCAATCCATGGTTCAAGTACGTGTTGTAAGGTGAGTCTGGCTGTTCTGATTCACAATCTTCCCAATTTTTAAAATCATAGAGTGCATAACACACGGTAACACTTGATTCTAACTTAATATCTTGCTTCAAGCGGTTCATGAAGACACCCGCGACCATTCGCATATCTTCTTCAGTACTTGCTTCGTATTCAACAATCGATGCAAGGGTTGTGAGCTGATATGGTGTGAGCCCAGTTTTTTCGATGCGGTCTTTATATTTTTGATACTGAAGATCTGCATTTGCAACGAGTAACTCTGTTATTTCTTTCTCACTCGCTTCGATATTAAATGTATAGGTATTTGGATACAAATATCCTTCTAATAAAACACGCGCATCTTTATTGTTCAGTAATTCTACAGGTAGCACCTCATAGTATTCCATTAAACGCGCAATATATTCTTTATCATTCCATAATTCAAGTAATTTATCTTGAGATGCTGTAGTATGTTGCGAAATTTTCTTTGCCATATCTTTCGCCCAACTACCTTCAACGAGCATAATATTTACTTCGTCAGGGGCAGCGTTGGTTTCGTCGCTTAGGTATTCGAGAATTTCTTTAGTACTCCATGCTTTATCAAGTTCAAAGTTTCCTTGGAATGTATCGCCATAACCAGACACTTTCGCTTGAATATTCGCAAAGAATGATGATTTGATGATTCCTTGCTCTTCTAAATTACCGAGAACTTCTTTTTGAAATTCTCCTTCTTTTATTTGGAATAATACTGGATCAGTGGATGATGCCACAGGTTTGGTATTGATGTTGTAGAGAACAGCGAACATAACACCAGCCGCTACAAGTAAACTTACAACGGCTGCTATTACTTTAATTGCTGTTTTTGACCTAGTGTTCATGACTGTGATCATGGTCATGGTCATGATCGTGATGATGATCGTGGTCGTGGTCGTGGTCATGATCGTGATCATGTCCTTCTTCATGCTTAATGATAAATGCATTGAATACTTCTTCAATCATTTCCCATTCTTTTTCGTCAGTAATGCTTTCTAATTCACCCTCGGGTGTATAGCTAGACACAAATACCTCACCTGACTCATCTTCTGGGTTAATGTAAAGGACATATGATTTTTTAAATGTATCATCTTCGAATGTGAAAAGGATATCCATTGCTTGTTCTGTTCCGTCATCATTGATGACGATGATTGTTTTTTCATCTGTATTCATTTTATTTTCCCTCCAGGAATCGTTGTCTATCAAGGTATGACTGCAAAATTTGAACTGCAGCCAACTGATCGACTACTTGTTTTCTTTTTTTACGTGACATGTCTTGGTCAATAAGGACGCGGTTTGCCGCAACACTTGTGAGCCGTTCGTCCACAAGCGTAACCTTAACATTAAACCAAGTTTCTAATGTGTTTTTAAAATCTTCTGATAATTGCGCACGGTCCCCAACATCATTGTTCATCATTTTGGGGTAACCAAGGGCAATATTTTTAATGCGTTCTTTTGTAATTAGTTCCTCTAGCGGAGCCTTAAGTTCGTCTATAGACTCTTTATAATAGAGCGTTGCAACTGGGTGCGCGTACATTCCTAACGCATCCGACATTGCAACCCCACATGTTTTAGAACCAAAATCTAATCCTAATGCTTTTCCGAGCATTATTTCTCCTCGAGATAGAAACGCACGAGTTCTTCAATGATTTCATAACGTTCGACCTCTTGAATTGTATTTCGTGCGTTTTTGTGTGAAGAAATATAAGCGGGATCATTTGAGATTAAATAACCGGATATCTGACTGACAGCTTGATAGCCGCGGTCGTCAAGAGCCTCTTTTACTTCTTTAACAATTTCTTTAATTCTTGCTTGACGAACTACTTCAGAATTATAAGCCATTGTTTCTGCTACATTATCTTTAGACATTTGTATCACATCCTTTGTTTCTATTTTATCGTATCAGTGTGAAAAATTAAAGGATAATCCCTACTTTATTGTAGATTTCGCCTTTCGCATCACTGAGTTTGCTTAAATCTTTACCCCCAGCTTGTGCGAAGTTTGGACGACCCCCACCGTTTCCGCCAGTTGTGACAGCGGCAAGTTTTGCTAAATCACCAGCCTTGAACCCTGCTTTAATTGCATTTTCGCTTGCTCCAGCAACAAATACGAGTGATGATTCTTTCTTGTTTACTGCAACAACAATATCAACACTATTTCGGACACGTTCGACCATATCTTTCACGAAGTCAACATCTTGATCTTCTAATTCAATCCACGAGAAGGATAGTCCAGCTTCGTTTCTCAGTGCACTCGCAATGTGGTTTTGAGCTTGAACTGCAATAATTTCTGAGATCATTGCTGCGTATTTTCCTTCAAGGTCTTTCATTTCTTCAACCATCTCATCAATTCTCATTTTCAGTGTTTTTTGCGGTGTTAGGTGTAAAGTATCACGCAAATCAGACACTTCTTGTTCGTAAGCTTGATATGCTTCCAATGCACCTTTACTTGTTTTACCTGTTATACGACGAACCCCTGAACCAACACTTTCTTCGGAAATAAGTTTAAATAGACCGATTTCTCCAGTTCCTGTTGCATGTGTTCCTCCACATAGTTCAATTGAAACATCCCCCATCGAAACGACACGCACAACATCACCATAGTTTTCTGAGAAGAGCGCCATCGCCCCCATTGCTTTCGCTTCTTCAAGTGGTTTCTCCTCTGTAATGATCGGAAGGGATGCAGCAATCCATGCATTGAGTTGGTCTTCGATTTGTTTATGCTGCGCATTTGTAAGTTTGTCAAAATGTGTAAAATCAAAACGGAAGTATTGATCATCAACATAAGATCCCGCTTGTGTAACGTGATCTCCAACAATGTCACGCAACGCAGCTTGTAATAAGTGAACTGCGGAATGATTTTTGCGAATTAAGATGCGTCGTTCGCGGTCAACCTTTAAGGTTAGAACCTGCCCAACTTCAAGCGTTCCTTCAATATTTACAAAATGTAGGTTCTGCCCGCCATTAGCGCGTTTAACGTCCAATACACGACCCTGAACTGTGTCTGAAGTGAGTACTCCAGTATCTGCAACTTGGCCACCACTTTCAGCATAGAATACAGTCTTATCAAAGATTACATGCCCTTTTCCTTCGAAGGATGTCACTTGTTTACCATCAACAAACAATCCAATCACTTTTGCCTGTGTTTCGAGATCATCATATAAGAATTCGCTGGATTCTTTGAAATTCATGATGTCTTCTTGTTGAGAACCCATTGACTCAGATTTTGTTCGACTTGAACGTGCGAGTTCACGTTGTGCTTCAAGACTCACTCTAAATCCATCCAAATCAACTTCAATATGGTGCTCTTGCGCAATTTCTTGCGTTAACTCAATTGGGAATCCATATGTGTCGTAGAGTTTGAAAGCTACAGCACCAGGTAATTTGTCATCTTCGAGATGTTCAATCGTATCAAGTAGTAATTTTTCACCACCACTCAATGTTTTTGCAAAACGTTTTTCTTCGTTAAGAATTAATTCTTTGATCATTTCTTGACGATCTGTGAGATATGGATATGCGGGTTTCATGGTATCTACCACAACATCAACCAATTCGCTTAAGAACAAACCCTCGATATTGAGAACTTTCCCGAAACGAACTGCACGACGTAAGAGACGTCGAAGAACATAACCACGACCTTCATTGGAAAATAGTGCGCCATCAGCAAGTGTAAAGACCAATGAACGAATATGATCTGCAACGACGCGATATGCCATTACATTCTCTTCGTATTTGATCTCTGTCAAATTCGAAATTGCTAATAATAGTGGTTGGAAAAGATCTGTTTCAAAGTTAGTATCTGTTTCTTGAACAATACTTACAAGTCGTTCAAACCCCATTCCAGTATCAATATTTTTCTGAGGTAATTCTTTAAACGTCTCAATGGGTTGACCTTCTACAGCATCAAATTGCGAGAACACTACGTTCCATACCTCGACATAACGATCATTTTCCAAATCTTCAAAAAAGAGCTTTTCCCCAATGTTTTCAGGATCGTATTTTTCACCACGATCATAGAAAATTTCACTATTAGGACCACTTGGACCATTTCCAATCATCCAATAATTATCATCAGTACGTAAGATTCGAGCAGGATCAACACCGTGGTCATTTACCCAGTAGTTGTACGCATCATCGTCAAGCGTATGTACACTAAAGTATGCTTTATTCACATCGAGTCCTAACCATTGGTCAGAAAACAAGAATTCATATGCATATGCAATTGCTTCTTTTTTGAAATAATCTCCAATGGAAAAGTTCCCCATCATTTCAAAGAATGTGTGGTGACGTGCAGTACGTCCGACATTGTCGATATCATTTGTACGTAGGGACTTTTGAATATTTGTAATACGCGGATTTTGTGGTTTTACAGAACCATCAAAGTAGCGTTTTAAAGCTGCTACCCCTGAGTTAATCCATAGCAATGTATCATCATTGATTGGAACAAGGGGTGCTCCAGGCTCAATCATGTGGTTCTTTGATTCAAAGAACTCCAAGAACATTGTCCGTATTTGTTGACTTGTTAGTTGTTTCATTTTCTTCCTCCTGAATATAAAAAAAACATCCCCAACAGGAACGTTTTCACGCGGTACCATCCTGATTTATACTAGTCGTATACACCTCAATGTTTTTAACGCAAACACTACGGGGTACGCGACCCATCTGTCAAAGGAGCACTTTTACTAATTCCACAAGATGTTTCACCAACCCATCTCTCTCTTAAGAAGAATTTAATACAAGTATATCTTTGGTACGATTTTCCCTTTGATTTTATCACAAAAAAAAGGCTATGCCTAGCCTTGCACTAACATTTCAACCTTAATCACATCTTGAATATGTCCAACAACCACAAGAACATCTTGTGCTTCAAAAACTGCATCTGGTCCTGGTGATAACATCATTGCTCCGCGACGATTAATTGCTATGATTGTCATATTCGTAATTTGATAAAATGACGAACTGCGTATACTTTTACCAACGAGCTTTGAGGAAGGATCAATGTTGTACTCAAACCGTCTTAGGGGGTCCGATGACGCAAAACGACTTGAGATATCCATGATTTCTTGAATCACGTTGTTGATTTCTGTATCGAGTTCATGACGTCTGTCCATGAGAGATGCCAGTTTATGTTTTAATGCCGTCGCATCATTTACCGATGCATTACCATCTAAGTAGGCAAGCGCCTGTACTTTTGTACCAACGATGACACCGTAATTGGGCGCTACTTCAACGACATTCTCCTCTTCAAGCAAATTGATTGCTCTTCGAATTGTCTCTGGTGATACTGCATATTCGCTAGATAGTACCGAACGTCCAGATATTCGTTGCCCCTCTTCAAAATCATTACGCGCTATCCGGGCAGCAATATCCATTGCAATTTGTTGATAGCGTGGTTGTTTCTTCATATCTTTCATTCGGTCACCTCTTCTTCTACTAATATATCAAAAAAGAACTGTTATTAACAGTTCTTACTCTGCAAACATTGGCGTTGAGAGGTAACGTTCTCCCGTATCTGGTAAGACGACTACGATTGTCTTTCCTTCGTTTTCAGGGAGTACTGCAAGTTTCATTGCTGCACTGACGGCTGCTCCTGAAGAAACCCCAACTAGAAGCCCTTCTTCGCGTGCTAAACGACGTCCCATTATAATTGCTTCATCATCAGTAACTTTGGATATTGAATCATAGATTTTGGTATCTAGAATACCAGGTACAAATCCAGCACCAATTCCTTGAATTTTATGAGGCGATGGACTTTCACCACTTAATACCGCCGAACTTGCCGGCTCTACTGCCACAATTTTGATGTCCGATTTCTTTTCTTTAAGGAACTTACCAGTTCCGGTAATCGTACCACCGGTTCCAATTCCAGCAACGAGAATGTCGACATTTCCATCGGTATCATTGAAGATTTCTGGACCTGTTGTTTTGTAATGCATTTCTGCATTGGAGTAGTTTTCAAATTGTGATGGGATAAATGCATTATCGTGCGATTCTTTGAGCTCTTCCGCCTTCGCAATCGCACCTTTCATCCCCAGCGGACCTTCAGTTAATACTACTTCTGCACCGTACGCTTTTAGAAGATTACGGCGTTCAACACTCATCGTTTCAGGCATTGTAAGAATTACTTTCATACCTAATGATGCTCCAATTGAAGCAAGCCCGATTCCTGTGTTACCACTTGTTGGTTCGATGATGACAGTATCTTTATTGATAACACCCTCTTCAAATGCTTTAGTAAGCATTCCCAATGCTGCTCGATCTTTTACACTGCCACTCGGATTGAAATATTCAACCTTTGCATAAACATCAGCAACTGCACCTTCTGTTTTAGAAATATTTTCAAGTGCAATCAGTGGTGTATTTCCGATTAATTCGCGAATGTTCTTATAGATTTTCATTTTAAACCCACCTTTTCGATATGTTAACTATGTTTTAAGTATATCACAACGATTATCCGTTCGTAAACTGAAATGGTTAGAATGATTGACATTAATTTTCAAAACGAATAACATAGTGAATAAGGATGTGATAGAAATGAAATTATCCGCACGTACACGTTATGGTATCGCTGCCTTAACTTATATGCATATCAATGACCAGGAACTGACCACTCTTGTAAATATTGCGAAACATCTCAATATTTCTAAGATTTATCTCGAACAAGTCTTTTCGAGTTTGAAGCAAGCCAACCTTGTAGATGCTGTGAAAGGTCCTGCTGGTGGTTACTACTTAAAATCTAATAATTGTAATATGTTGAATATCTTACTCGCATTGGAGCCTTCACTCTTTGAGAAAACACCACCATCAACTGATGATGATGTCATCAATCGCGTGTTATGCACACACTTGTATACACCGTTGGATCAATCAATTCGGGAACGTCTCGAAGCGATTCGATTAAAAGACATCGCCGAAATCATAAAATCTGAATCCGGCGATGCCATAATGTATTATATATAGATTAATCTTGCAAGTCGTCTTCGACTTGCTTTTCTTTTGTGACGCGTACTTTTGCGATAACTTTCTCGTCAAGCTCAATAATGGAGAATCGATAACCACCAAAGACAGTATCAGACTCATCATTGATAACATCTTCCATTGTTGGAATACGTCCAAGCTCACTTACAAGGAAACCGCTGAGTGTATCATAGTCGTCAATTGGCAATCCAATTTCCAATACATCTTCAAGTTCTTCGAGGTCAACGAGACCTTCAACAAGGTATTCCCCTTCGTGCACTTCAACAATTTCGTTACCTTCTTCATCATCATACTCATCCATGATGTTTCCCATAATTTCTTCAATAAGATCTTCCATGGTCACAATTCCTGCTGTTCCACCATATTCATCAATAACAATGGCCATATGCATTTTGACATTTTGGAGTTCTCTAAAGAGTTCATCAATTCGTTTTGAATCGGGAACATAATAAGGTTCACGAATAAGTTCTTTAATATCAAACGGTTTTCCGTTTGCTTCTTTTACGTATCGAAGCAGATCCCGTAAATGAATAATACCAATGATTTTATCAATGCTATCGTCGTAGATTGGATAACGCGTAAAACGCTCTTCGTCCACGAGATTCATAATTTCTTCAAAAGTGCTTGTTGCATCGATTCCGACGATATCTGTACGGTGTGTCATAATGTCTGATACTTCTTGATTGTCAAATTCAAAGATATTATTGATCATTTCTTTTTCATTGAGATCAATTTCTCCTGCGTCAACCATAATTCGGATTTCTTCTTCCGTTACTTCTTCTTCCGCAGCATGCGGATCAATTCCAACTAAACGTAAAATTAGGTTGGTCGACATTGACAAGAACTTAACGATTGGTTTCGTAATTTTTGAAAGTATCGAAATTGGGTAAACTACAAAGAACGCAAATCCTTGCGGATTGGTCATCGCAATTCGTTTTGGAACAAGTTCTCCAAATACAAGCATCAGATATGATGTCAATAAAGTAACTGCTAGCATAGCCCCAGGTTTAACCACGGCTGGTGTTAGGTTCGCATTCGCTGTTATCCAATCTGTTAAGACTTGTGCAAACGCTTCAGACGCAAATGCCCCAGACAAAATACTTGCAAGTGACACACCAATTTGGATGGTTGATAAGAATTGGTTTGGGTTTTCCTTTAAAGCTAAAACCGTAGCCGCCTTCTTATTACCCTCCTCTTTCATTTGTTTAAGTTTGTTATTGTTAATCGATACGAACGCAAGTTCGCTTCCTGCAAAGAACGCATTTAGCATTACCAATACAAGTAACATTACGATTTGTAAACCCATATTATGCCTCCTCCTTTATAAACAAAAAGGATCTGAACGCCTTCTCCACATCAATTTCATGATTTATTATCTTTAAAATAAAACACGTAGGACTACAACTGTCCTGGTCACTGTTTTCCACAAACAATCCTCCATTAATATATTCTACTCATAATTTTACACAAATCGGGTCTTTATTGTCAACTAAGTTGGTCTGATTCAATTCTATTTCAGAATAAGAAAACTCCCGAAGGAGTTTTAGTTATCAAAGGTTTTGAGTGCTTCGCTCATGTTAACATCATTGGCGCGGCGTGACATCACAAGATTGGTCACAACCGATATAATAAATGTAATGAGTGTTGCGATTATGATACTTGACCATTGCAGTTCTCGATTAAACATAATTGCATCCAGCTCTGCAGATAAGACAACATAACGGTGCAAAACAAACCCGAAAACTATTCCACCCAAGACACTTATGAGCGTTAAGATAATGTTCTCTCGCATGATATAGGTCGATAATTCTTTTGGATAGAATCCTAAGACTTTTAAGGTAGCAAGTTCTTTTTTACGTTCGCTCATATTCATTGTAATAAGGTTGAGTAAAACTATCAGCTCGAGAGCAAATGCTGCGCCGACGATTACATACACGACGATATCAAAGTTACCCATGGACTCGCGGTATGTTTCTTGCATAACATCCATATATTGAACCGAATAGACATTATCATGTGCGAGTATTTTTTCTGAAAGCATGCTATGATCGGCATCCGTATTAAAGAGCGTTAGATTCGGATGAATGGTCTTGCCTGTCACTGCTTCATAGGTTTCGTCACTCATGTAGACATAATGAAGGACATAGTTTTCTGTAATCCCGCCTACCGTAAAGGTGTAATCAATATCGTTCTGTTGAAGCGTGAATGGATCCCCAATACTTAGCCCTTCAAGAATCGCTAATTTCTCAGTGATGACAACAGTATCATTTTGTAACGGAATGGGTTCTTGGTTACGGCGTGTTTGCATCGATACAAATTCAGGTAATTTTTCAAAGTCCTCAACTACAAATAATTGGCTATTGGTACCTGCGACATCGACAAATTCGGATGTGACATCCAATTTTGCGGTAAAGGATACATCATCGAAATCACTTGCACCATCATGCATAATCAGACCGTCATATTTATTAATGATATCAAACTGTTTATCGACAATCGAGTAAATTGAATGGCGTATCCCGATTCCAGTTATTAGCAGTCCTGCACAACCTCCGATACCGATTAAGGTCATCATGAACCGTGTTTTGTTTCTGAACAGATTCCGTAAGCTAACTTTATAGAGGAAACTTAGACGACTCCACACTGGCGTTACCCGTTCTAAGAGCATCCGATTTCCCGCTTTAGGCATCGGAGGACGTAGAAGATTCGCAGTTCCTTCACGACTCACTCTTGCCGCTTTCACAAATGCAATCCCGACACTCGAAATAAAACTGACAAGTAGCGGTTGCCATGCATATGACCAGACAATTTCTGGCACAAGCGGTGGTGTTTGATACATAATTCGATATGCATCATAAATAAGTGTGGGAATAAGGTAGAAGCCAAAGATAATTCCGAGTACCGAACCAATGAACCAGCTAAAGAATGCAAATCCAACAAACTTCATAGAGGCATAAATCCAACTATAACCTAAGGCTTTATAAACACCAATTTGAGATCGTGATTCGTCAATCATTCGTGAAATGGTACTCAACGTAACAAGAATTGCGACACCAAAGAAGATCAGTGGAAAAACTTGTCCGATGGCTTCAATACGGTCACTATCTTGATAGAATTCGTTATAGCCAATTAGTACATCTTTACGCTCCAAGACAAATTGTTTTCCATTATTTTTACTTTCGAGTTCAGTGTAGCCATTATCGATTTTGCGTTGTGCATCATTGATAGCGGCTGCGGCTTCGGTCGTTTTTGTTTCTAAGGTTTGGACACCATTTTCGTAAGTTGCCATTCCTGAGTTGTATTGCGTAATACCTGCTTGAAGTGTTGCTTGAGAACTTCGAAGTGCATCAATGCCCGCATTTGCTTCCGCAAGTTTTGATTCTAAATCTTGCTTCATTGTGATTGCCCCCGCTTTTTGGGCAAGCAGTTGTTCTTTTTGAGCATTCAATTCCGCAAGGTTAGCGTCAAGCAGTACAATTTTTGCTTCAATAGCTGCTTTTTCCGCTTCAGTTAAATCAGGATTCGTTAACGATGCAATAGCTTCTGCCTTCTGAGCTTCTACTTGAGTAATTCTCATGTTGAGTTCAGCTTCTGTTGCTTCAATCACGCTAAGATTTGCGTCAATTTGTGCAATGCCGTCAGTCAATTGTTTTATATCGACATTTACTTTTCCATCCGTAATGCGTACAAGTGCATCAAGCTTATCTTGTAGCGATCCCGTTACGGTTTGCGTACCAAGTCCTTGGGCCATTGTATTTAATCCCGCATTCAAATCAATATAGGCTGCATCAAGTGTTTCTTTCGCTGTTGCTAAGTCTTGTTTTGCTTTATTAATTTCTGTAACAGCTGTTTCGTTCTCTGTATTTAGGGTCTTCTGAGCTGCTTCAAGTTCTTCAATAATCGGAGCACTTAAACGATCAAAGCGATTTTTAATTAATGACTGCTCCTGGTCAATGACAGCTTGGCGTTGTACCCTCACATCAGCGTTAGGACTAAGATTGAACCGTGCGCTTGTGTAAACATCTACTTTTTTATCCAAGTCCTGTGCATAAATAAAACCTGAAACATTTCCCGAACCGATGGTTGTGGACCCGCGTTCAAGGTTCATATAGAGATTGGACTGGACATAGCCTACAATCGTCAGATCTGATGCCTCAAAGATATCATTACTCTTAAGTTGGATTTTACTGCCTATTTGAAAGTTGCAACGTTCCTTAAACATACTATCAACGACAACTTCATTTTTTTGTGTAGGCATACGTCCTTCAATAAGTGTTAGATCATGCGAAGTACTATCATTTAGTTCCACAACATGAACTACAGCGTCTCCCTGAGAAATACCGATAAATGCATCCGTATCGTACACTCCCACCGCATTTCCATCAACGATGGCTGTCAGCTCATCTAACATTTGTTGGTCAATTCCTAAAGTATTGCGATATTCAAAGTCGAGTGCTTCACTCGTCTCCATATAACGGTCGGCTGTCGTTCGCATGTCGTATCCTGTAACACGAATTCCAGCAAAGAAACCAACACCCAGTGCAGTAATCGTAACGATTGCGATAAACTGAAACCATTTGGCTTTAATTTCACGCAGTATATCTTTTACCATTTGATATCATCCACATCTTTCACAAACATATTTTCGCGATCGGATACGACGCGACCATTTTTAATTTCAATGACACGATCGGCGACTTCAGTGATTGTTTGATTATGGGTAATGATAACCACGGTCATACCGTAAATATCCGAACATTCGCGCAAAACCCGCAAAATTTGTTGGCCTGTCTCAGTATCTAAGGCTCCTGTTGGCTCATCACACAGCAAGAGTTTAGGGTTTTTGGCAATTGCCCGTGCTATCGCGACACGTTGCTGCTCTCCACCACTTAATTGTGCAGGAAAGTTATCTAAACGTGCTTCCAACCCTACTTGTTTTAAAACATCTTTGGGATTCTTCGCTTCTTTTCGAATTTGAGTTGCAAGCTCTACGTTCTCAAGAGCCGTAAGATTAGAAATTAAGTTGTACGATTGAAAGACAAAGCCGACATCATCGCGACGGTATTGAGTCATTTCTCGATCGTTTAGATCTGTAATCGTTTTACCATCGACGATAACCGTTCCGGATGTCGGTTGATCCATACCGCCAAGAATATTCATGACCGTCGTTTTTCCAGCACCCGAAGGTCCCACGACAACAATAAATTTTCCTTGATCTAAATCAAACGTTACACCATCGGATGCTCTGATTTCTACATCACCAACTTTGTATACTTTTGTAATATCTTTAATTTCTATATAGCTCATTGTAATTCCTCCATTATATATGCAGTTAATGCTTCTTTAGTATTCGCGATTGTTTGATCAATGACGCCATCTAAAAGGTCTTCTAAGACTTTTTGAGTATTTGAAACCGCAACTCCTAACGCTTGAATTTCAAGTGGCGACAGCGCTAAATCTCGGACATGTGTTGGATGATTTTCTTCTTGTATGGTTTGAATAAGTTGTTCGAATTGTGCTGTTTTTTCCAGCTGATACGCTGCTTTTTCCGATTTAGCTAAATTATCTGCGTGCTTAAGTCGAATAAGATCTTGGGTCCATGCGAGCCCATGATCTCTTATGAGTTGTTGCATTTGGCTCAGTGTTATTTCTAAGTGCATGCTATGGTATTCTATTAAATCAAGAATATAGTTAATTTGCTTTTTGGGAAGTTGCAGTGACTCCAAGATGGGTTGGGCAAGGTGTTTACTTTCAATTGCATGACCACGGTAGTGTGCAATCCCTTGCTTATCGATCGTCTGAGTATTTACTTTACCGATATCATGAAATAGTGCAGCGTATCGGATTTCTATTTTTCGTGGGGTTCCCGCGACGACAGTCAGTGTGTGGTTAAAGAGATCACGATTGTGGTAGGGATTTTTTTGGTCGTAATGAATCGCAGCTTCAAGGGGTGCAAACACCTTCCCTAAAACCCATGGGTTCGCAATCATTGTTGGATAACACCCAATGCTTAGCAGGAGTCGATTAATTTCATGACGTAAATTTGCGCCCCGAACTGACATCAAATGATCACGATTCATATACGCTGCATTGAACGTTGCAGCATCAACATGATACTGATGTTCACCCTGGAATCGAAATAAACGTAAAATTCGAATGGGATCTTCTCGAAAGCGGACGATGGGATCACCAATCATGCGAATACGTCTTGAGGCTAAATCAGCCATGCCACCATGAAAATCAAGAATGCCATTGCTGCGGCTGTAATAGAGTGCATTTACTGTGAAGTCACGTCGGAGTGCATCATCAAGTGGTGTCTTAACGAATTCGAAAGCATTAGGGTGACGGGTAGTATCATTATAGGTCTCACGTCGCATGGTGGTAATCTCAAAATTGTATGCACCACGTTCAAATTTAATGCCATATTGGTTCATTTTCACGTTAGTTTCGATTGCCTTGAATAGTGTATAAAGCTGCTCTGGGTGGGCATCAGTTGCGATATCGAGGTCCGTACTTAGATGACCCTCAAGGGCATCGCGAACAAATCCCCCAACAATATAAGCCTGGTATCCTTGATGTTCTAAGTGTTGTAATACGTCTTGAATTTCATCTGAAAGTCTTATCATAGTCCACCTCTTTTGATAAGTATACCAAATTTTCGCAAACGAAACGTGAATCCTAGTTGATAATCTTAACAAAAAAAGAGTTGCCTAAGGCAACTCCTAAACCACTGTTTCGTTTTCAATTTTTTCAACTTTAGTGAGTAATGCATATCCAATTATAAATAAAACCACCAATAGTAAGACACCATAACGTGAATGTCCAAATACAACAGATGAAATCGCAATGATTAATGGTCCCATAAAATCCGCGAATTTTCCAAAAATATCAAAGAAACCAAAGTACTCGTTTGCTTTATGTTTTGGAATCATTTGTCCAAAGTAGGATCGGGATAAAGATTGAATGCCACCTTGAGCCATTCCAATCAAAATAGCTAAGAACCAGAATTGCCATGTATATTTCAAGAAGAATCCAAAGACAGCAATAAACATATACATGAGAATGTAGAATTTGATGACTTTAATTTGTGAGTATCGTTTCGCAAAATTAACTGAGAAAATTGCGAATGGGAATGCTACAAATTGCGTTAATAGCAGTGCAAGAAGCATTTGATCCGATGAAATTCCAACTTCGCCACCATATGCTGTTGCCATCGAAATAATCGTATAGACTCCATCAATATAGAAGAAGTATGCCAGAATATAGAACAAAATACGTGGTGATTGCTTAATATCTACCAGCGTTTTGCGGACACGACTCACACTCGAAGTCACAATATTATCGTGTTTTTCTAGATAATGTATTTGTTCAACATTTTTGATGAGTGGAATGGATAGTACTAACCACCAGACAATAATGATGACAAAGGATAATTGTGTTGCAAGCTGTGTCGAAATTCCAATTTTTTCGCCAAAGAAAATTAGCAAGATTCCTGCAATAAATGGTATGGTACTTCCAATATATCCGTATGCATACCCTAATGACGAAATATGATCCATCCGTTCATCTGTGGTGATATCAACAAGCATCCCATCATAGAAAATATTACATGCAGAATACCCCAAACGCGCAACAATATAAAGTGCGATGAATACTTGCCAATCTGTCGCAAACGTAAATGCAAAAGCAGAAACAACTGAAATCAGTAATCCAATGACAAATAAACGTTTTTTATAGCCTTTATAATCAGCCATTGCACCTAGAAATGGTGATAAGCAAGCTAATACTAGTAAAGAGATTGATGTCGCAGTTCCCCACCACGCACTGACAATATTGTCAGCCACACCAGCGGATTCTGCCATCGCCCGAAAGTAAATTGGAAGTGTCGCCGTAATAATAAGTGTAAACGCTGAATTCGCGACATCATAAAGAATCCAAGATCGTTCTTGTTTTGTTAGTTTCATAGTAATCCCCCTTAAGGTTACCGGAATAGTATACAATCTATTAGTTTGGCAGTCAAAGTAAACCGCCTCTCCCTACTATCTTTATACCACAAACAAAAAAAGCATGATACCTTTTCAGGAACCATGCTTTGTGATTAACAGAATCTTTACTTAATCGTAATTCTGTTAACGATATCTTCTTTATTCTTTTTCGGTAAGATAACTTTTAGAACACCATTTTCATAAGTGCCATCAACTTTTGATTCGTCAACGTCAGCAAAACGAATTTGACGGTGAACACGATCTGTACGACGTGATTTATAAAAATAATCTTTGGTTTCGTCTTCAGATTTTTCGGTATGTGAAGCTTGAATGGTCAAAACATCGCCATTAAACTGGACATCAATATCTTCTTTTTGGAAACCAGGAATTTCCAAATCAACGATATATTTATCATCTTCTTTATAAATATCAATTCCTGTTCCATAAGTAACATTATTCGCGATATCATCGCCGAAGAGGCTTTCGAATAATGTGCTTGGTCGTTTCGTTACTTCATTTCTCATAATATACCTCCTTAGCACTCCCTTGTGTAGAGTGCTATTACATGATTAGTATATCACTTCTTTTAGCAATGTCAATACCAGAGTGCTAAAAGAACTTAAAAAAGAAGAAAACTCAGTCTCCTGAGTTTTATGTTTTAGAATACTTTTACTTTGTCAGCAACAGGTGCAAGCTCTTTTGCTTGAGGTGTATCAATTGCTTCACCAAATGGCATTTGAGCTACAAGTTTCCAGTTTGCTGGAAGATCCCACTCTTGTGCTGCAGCAGCGTCAACGATTGGATTGTAGTGTTGTAAGCTAGCCCCAAGACCTGCTTCGGTTAACGCTGTCCAAACTGTATATTGGAGCATTCCATTTTCTTGTTGTGCCCAAATTGGGAAGTTATCTGCATAAAGTGCAAATTGAGATTGTAATCCTTCAACAACGTTTGAGTCGTAGAAGTAAAGAATCGTTCCATTACCTTGTTTGAATGATTCTAATTTAGCAATTGTATTTTCAAATCCTTCTGCGGGAGCAACTTTACGAAGTTCTTCACGTGTTAAATCCCAGAATTTGTCTGACGCGTCGTCAAATAATACGACAACTCGTTGTGTTTGTGCATTGAATGCTGATGGTACAACTTGAACCGCTTCCTCAACGAGTGCACGGACTGCATCGTTTGAAACTGTTGTACTCTTAGTTAAACCGTAACGTGTGCGACGTTCGTTCATGATTGATAAAATCTTTGACATTTTAATTCCTCCTGTGTCACTATGTTTTACAATCGTCATTATATAGTGATTAACTATGTTATTCAATACTTTCGCACCATAATTTTAATTTTTTTTAACCACCCACGTGCAAAGATTCACAATTGGGTGTACACTATAATTATCGTATAAGGAGGAATCAATTTATGATGCAATTAGTACTAGTACGACATGGCGAAAGTGAATGGAACCGAAAAAACCTCTTTACCGGGTGGGCTGATGTCGAATTATCTGAAAAAGGTGTTGAAGAAGCAATTCAAGGTGGAAAATTACTGAACGAAGCACAGTTTGATTTTGACATTGTTTATACATCTTATCTAAAACGTGCCATCCACACAATGGAGTACATTCTGAATGAAATGGATCGAAATTGGTTACCAATCGTGAAAGATTGGCACCTCAATGAGCGTCACTATGGCGCATTGCAAGGCCTTGATAAAGCCGAAACCGCAGCAAAATATGGTGAAGATCAAGTACTTATCTGGCGCCGTTCATTTGATGTCAAGCCACCAGTTCTTGAAAATGACGACCCACGAGCACCTCGAAATATGGATGCCTATCGTGATGTCAGTGATAAATCGATATTACCACTCCACGAGTCATTGAAAGAAACAATTGAACGGGCTGTTCCCTATTTTGAATCGGTTATTAAACCACAAATGGTAGATGGTAAACGTGTGCTTATTGTTGCTCATGGGAATTCATTACGTGCTCTGGTCAAATATTTTGATCATATGAGTGATGATGCAATTATGGGTGTTAACATCCCTACAGGTGTTCCTTTAGTTTACGAATTTAACGAAGACTTCACCGTCGCAAACTCATACTATCTTGGTGACCAAGATGCATTAAAAGCAAAAATGGAAGCTGTTGCTAACCAAGGTAAAGCTAAATAATAAAAACTTCGCGCGTCAATGCGCGTTTTTTTGTGGCTATTTAAGATAAAACAAAGTTACATGACTAGGCGAAAATCGTGTCATGTTGTACAATGATACCAGAACTTGGAGGTAGTTTATGCAAACAAACAATATAGGTGTCATCGGATTAGCCGTAATGGGTTCAAATCTCGCACTGAATATGGCCGATCACGGGTATCAGGTAGCAATTTATAACCGTACATACGCTGTAGGAGAAGCTGTTATTGCCAATAATCCACATGACAATTTACATTTATACAAAACACTTGAAGATTTTGTGGATTCATTAGAAACACCACGAAAAATGGTACTTATGGTCAAAGCTGGAATGGCTGTTGATAAAGTGATCGAAGGATTACTTCCTTTATTGGATGAAGGTGATATTATTATGGACGGCGGTAACTCCAACTTCCACGATACAATTCGTCGCACACAAGAAATTGAAGCTCAGGGCTTCCGCTATTTAGGTGTTGGAATTTCTGGTGGTGAGGAAGGAGCACGCTTCGGCCCTGCTATAATGCCAGGCGGTAGTGCTGATGCATACCAATATGTCCAAGCCATTCTCGAAGACATTTCAGCGAAATACAAAGGTGAACCATGTGCAACGTACATGGGCACTGATGGTGCTGGACACTATGTCAAAATGGTTCACAACGGGATTGAATATGCAGATATGCAATTAATTGCTGAAGCTTATTCAGTTTTGAAACACATTGGTGGTTTCAACAACGACGAGCTCGCTACCATTTTTGATACATGGAATAATGGTGAGTTAGAAAGTTTCTTAATAGAAATTACAGCTCAAATTTTCAAAGAAATTGATCCCAAAACTGGTAAGCATCTTGTCGATGTCATTACAGATACAGCGGCTCAAAAAGGGACTGGTAAATGGACTGCTGAAGAAGCACTCACAACGGGAACTGATGCTTCTTTATTAGCATCCGCAGTTTTCGCACGCTTTATGTCCAGCCAAAAAGATGCACGTATTCATGCAGCATCGATTCTAAACTTTGATGCTCCACATGTTACCATTGAGGACAAAGATGCATTTATCGAATCCGTTCGTCAAGCATTGTATGCAAGCAAAATTATTGCCTATGCACAAGGATTTGATCTCTTGAAGAATGCGTCTATCGAGTACAACTGGGACTTAGACTTCGGAGCAATTGCACGTACTTTCCGTGAAGGTTGCATTATCCGCGCCGCATTCTTAAACCGCATCAGTGATGCATATATCACAGATGCAAACTTAGCAAATCTTATGATTGATGCGTCCTTTAAAGAAAATCTCATGGACTACCAACAATCTTTACGTGATGTCATTGCGTCCGCAATCCAACAGGGAATCAGTATGCCGGCTTTCACCAGTGCAATTAGCTACTTTGATGCTTACCGCACCGGACGTGGTAACGCAAATCTTATTCAAGCACAACGCGACCTCTTTGGAGCACATACCTTCGAGCGTCTTGACGAACCTGGACACTTCCATCATGAATGGAATCAAAAAAATGCATAAAGACAATCACATTGTCACTATCTTTGGCGGTACGGGGGATCTAACTTATCGTAAGCTCCTCCCTGCCTTCTACAATCTGAAGTGCACGGATAATTTTCCAGACCACTTACATATTGTCGTAATTGGTCGCCAACCCCTAACCTCTGAATCGTACCGTGACCTTGCGCGCCCATGGCTCCAAGAGCATAGTCGCATTCATGTAAGTGATGACCACCTCGATGCATTTTTAAATCATGTCACCTATTTTGAAATGACCTTCACCGAAGATGAAGGTTACGAACGTCTTTTCAAACGGTTCCAAGATATCGATGCCGACGCAAAAAAACTCTACTATTTTGCAGTCGCCCCTTCTTTTTTCGAGATAATTGCTCAAAAACTTGAGAAACACAAGCTCGCCAAAGATAGTAAAATTATCATCGAAAAACCGTTTGGTAATGATTTAAAATCTGCAGAATCCATCAATGATACACTTTCCAATATATTTGATGAAGATCATATTTATCGCATTGATCATTATGTTGCGAAAGAAATGGTGCAGAATATTTTCACCATTCGCTTTGCAAATGAAATCTTCAAAAATATCTGGAATGCTGATAATATCGCGAATATCCAGATTTCAGCGAATGAGCTTGTTGGGGTCGAAAATCGTGGGAACTACTACGACCACACTGGTGCACTCAAAGATATGTTCCAAAACCATTTACTCCAAATTTTATCAATTGTAACGATGGATAAACCTGAAACGATGGATGCATCGTCAATTCATGAAGCACAAGAAGCGATTCTCGATAACTTATACATTGAAAATATGGATCAGGACGTCATCTTTGGTCAATATACGCAAAATCAAGAATCAATGAGCTATCGTGATGAAGATAAAGTGGATGAGCAATCACGTACAGAAACATTTGTTGCGTTGAAACTTGGTATCCAAACACCCCGATGGCGTAACACCCCAATCTATGTTCGAACCGGTAAAAGAATGCATAAACGCATAACCGAAGTTGTCGTTGAATTTAAGAAACAAGACAATGCGCCTGCAAATGTCTTGATTATCAAAATCCAACCGGAAGAAGGCATTTACTTACGCTTCAACATCAAGAAACCTGGACAATCTCATGAAACACAATCGGTGTTAATGGACTTCTGCCAATCTTGCGACTATGAAAACCGTATGAATACGCCAGAAGCATATGAGCGCCTTCTCAATGCAGCCCTTGAAGACGATCACAGTCTCTTCGCCAGCTTTAATCAAGTCAAACGTAGTTGGGCCTTTGTTGAAGACATAATTCAACACCATCAAGGACACGAACCGGAAGCTTATCCTGCGTTCACCAATGGTCCGCAAGGATCACACGATCTCTTAGCCCGCGATGGATTCACATGGATTGAAGAAGAAATTCGTAATGATGCATATGAACTTTAAATCTACCCGAGGGTAGATTTTTTGTTTAATTACGAAAATACGTTATACTTATTATAGTGCAAATTTATGAACAAGCGTCAAAATAATTATTTTACTGTATGAATAGAGGAGGATGATTTTTTGGACATACTTTTAGATAAATTTAAAGAAGTCGCTGGGTCCGTATTGCCTATTGTCGCAATCGTACTCCTTCTTCATTTCACCATTGCACCACTAGCATTAGATGTGCTATTTCGGTTTCTAATCGGAGCCATCTTTGTAATCATCGGATTGGGAATTTTCCTTTTTGGAGCTGAAATTGGAATTACCCCCATTGGTTCGTTACTTGGAAAGACCATCGCGAAAACAAATAAAACGATTGTTGTTATTGTTTTGGGCTTTATTCTTGGGTTTTTAATAACGGTCGCTGAACCTGACCTTACTATCTTGGCAAATCAAATTTTCAGCGCATCTGGAGGCGCCTTAGCGCCAAGGTTTATAATTACCATTGTTTCAATTGGTGTTGGAATTATGGTTGTAGTAGGACTTTTGAGGATACTTTTTAATGGCTCTTTAAATCGCTTTTTCATTGGTTTTTATGGATTGCTGTTTATTCTGGCCTTTTTTGTCTCCGAAGAATTTCTTGCTATTTCAGTGGATGCTTCCGGAGCAACTACAGGCGCCATGACAACTCCATTCATCCTAGCACTGGGATATGGTGTCTCTCAGCTTAAAGGTGGTAAGACAGCCGAAGAAGACAGTTTTGGACTGGTTGGGCTTGCTTCAATCGGGCCTATATTAATGATTATGTTGATGAGCATCATTCTTAACTTTACAGAAATACAAGGTGATGCGGTTGCTGTAATTCCGGCTGTTGGAATCGTTAAACCATTTTTAACAATGCTGCCTCATGAATTTCAAGCAGTCACTATTACGTTAATTCCATTAACAATCGTCTATCTTTTATTCAATCATTTTGGTTTTAAATTAAAACGCCGACGCCATCATCAAATACTACGAGGACTTGGCTATACACTAGTGGGATTGACCTTATTTTTAACTGGAGTCAATGCAGGATTTATGGAAGTGGGTCGCATCATGGGTGAGACACTCGCTCATGACGTCTCTGGTCTCGTACTTGTTTTAGTCGGATTCGGTATTGGAACCGTTGTTGTTTTAGCAGAACCTGCTGTATATGTTCTAACCGAACAAATTGAAGACGTTACTGCCGGTGGGATTCCGAAGAGAATTATACTCATTACACTTTCCATTGCGATTGCCCTCGCTGTCAGTCTTTCAATGATCCGAATTCTGATTCCTTCAATTAAGCTTTGGCACTTCTTACTCCCTGGATTTGGTCTTGCGCTCTATCTTTCACGTAAGGTACCGCCTATTTTTGTCGGAGTCGGATTTGATGCCGGTGGCGTAGCTTCGGGTCCCATGACCGCCACATTCGTACTTGCTTTCGCACAAGGTGTCGCGACTGTCATCCCAACTGCGAATGTTATGGTTGATGGCTTTGGTATTATTGCGATGATTGCCATGATGCCAATTGTTGCTGTACAAATCTTAGGTGTTATTTACAAGAAAAAGAGGTCTCAATCATGATAGATACACAATACGCATATTTAAAACTTATCATCGGTGTTGTTAATGTACATCAAGCGTCACGCTTCCTGGATTACACTGATCCAAATCTACAACTGGGATCATTGATTATTCCAGGGCATACCGTAATTCATGATATGTTGATGAATTGGTTTGGCTTTGAAGATCAACGCAAAGAACTTGCGCTGTTGATTGCTGAATCGTCAAACGAACGCGCAATTTATGAGAATATAAAGAAGCGGTGGAAGAAACGTCTTAATGGGACAATTACCACAGTTAGTTTAGATATTGATTATGGGATGACACCGACGACCTTATACAACTGTCGCCAAGTAGGAGGAACCGATATGGGTTATGAAATAATAGTTACAATCGTTGATCACGGAAAAGCAGATACAGTTATCGATGCTTCAAAAGAAATTAGTAGTGTTGGTGCTACCGTGATTCATGCTCGAGGACGTGCAAATCCAAACGATCCGAAACTCTTTGGTATAAATATTGAACCTGAAAAAGATATGGTATTAATCCTTGCACCTAAAGATCAAACATTGGCAATTATGGAGCAAATTCGCGAATCATTGGATATTGAGTCACCGAATAAAGGAATAATATTTACCCTTGATGCAAGTCGCGTTATGGGCTTAAACGATTACAATACATCAAAATAAAGAAAAGGAGACTGCGTGAAGCAATCTCCTTTTCTTTATATTTTCTTTTGAACTGAACGTGCAATCGCCGTCGACAGTCTTGGTATGATCTGGTTCTTGCGCGACACAACGTCGGGTAGGAATGAGCGATCGTCCGTTTCTGATTGCGGGAAGGCATCCAGTACCGACGATTTCAATGAACCCGCTGAGACGATAATCGATCCATTATCTTCGATACTTGTGAAGACAACGACGAGTAAGTCTAAGCCATGTTTATTGACATACTCTTCCATTGATTCCTCAAAAGTTTCGTGGATAGTATCGAGTTCTGTAAAGTGATAAATAACCACTTGCGACACCATAACCTCTTTTCCTGAGATGTGGAATGTCTTGATATCTTGATTAATGATGTCTTCATACGGTTTGTTTCGTAATGATGACGTAACTTCATACATCTCCTGCGAGAACGAGTAGCGATCCAATCCCGATATTGCCTCAAGTTGGTGTGCTAATCGAAAATCTTGCTTCGTAGTTGTTGGCGACTTAAGATTTAAAGTATCGGAAATCAATGCCGCTAATAAAATAGATGCTATATTACGTGGTATATTGACACCATTTTCATGGTACATTTTTGTAATTATTGATGCGGTAGAGCCAATAATTTCATTACGGAAATAAATAGGCTTAACCGTATTTAAGTCTCCAATACGGTGATGGTCAATGACTTCAAGAATTTCAGCCTCTTCGACCCCTTCAACACTTTGTGAATATTCATTATGGTCAACCAAAATCAAACGTTTACTTGGGCTGTTGAGAATGTGATAGCGTGCGACAAATCCGAAAATACGGTTATCATCATCAACAACTGGGTAGGATCTAAATCGCGTTTTAAGCATCTGTGACTCAACATCGTCAACAAATTCATTCTTATTAAAATAGAGTAAATTTGTCGTCATAATTTCACGAACACTTGGTGAGAAAATAAGATAACGTGACGTATTCATTGAACCATGTGACGATAAAATAATGGCACAACCGAATTCGATTGCATGTTGTAAGACTTCATCACTAATTTCTTCGGTCCAGACAGCAACAATACATGCTGCACCTTTATTGATTGCTTCAAGCTGGGCTTCAGAATCATTCCCTAAGATAACCAAACGATCTTTGAGATTATAGTTTTCTAACTTTGATGATGCCAGCGCCACGATGCTGGTTTTTCCATTGAAACGGAATTCTTTCGGTTTATAAACCAACGTTCCATCGATTGCATTAACAATATTCTCTACGGGTGTTCGTTTCAAGAGTTCAATAGAGTGCGCTGTGTCACCCATGGCAATGTGTGCCAAATTTGATGATGTAACAACCCCAACCAAATTATGGCGGTCATCAACGACTGCAAGCGTTTGACGCTTTTCTTGAAGAATGTCCATCGCGTCCTTAATCGAGGTATCCAAATGAATTTCAGTTGCCTCATCCAGCTCAATTTCATCCAAAGTTGCTCGTGCATCTTTTAATAAGATGGGCGCCTCAAAACCGAACTTATCAAGAATATACTCTGTTTCTTCGCTTAACTTCCCCAAACGACACGCAATGGCAGGTATCCCTTGTTCGTTTTTCAAATGTGCATAAGCTATCGCTGATACAATTGAATCCGTGTCGGGATTACGGTGGCCATGGATATAAATGTAATCCTTTTCGTTTTTCATATATTACCCCTTTATAAAGTTATATCTGCATATAGTGTACCATAAACCATCCATAATGGAATAGAATCTAAGTGTCTAAAACAATACAAAAACAGGTAGCATAATGGAGTATATGCTACCTGTTTCTTATGAAAATAATGGTGTTAGTTCATTAACCATCTCTAAAATTGCTTGGTATCCACCTTCTGTTAAGTACCAGCTTTCTGGATTTACGTAGATAATACGATTATTTTTTGCTGCTGGAGTGTTATTAACATAATCGTTATCCATGAGTGTTTTGGCTAAGGTTTTGCCACCCGTTACTGCAGCCCGGTCCATAACAATCATAATTTCTGGTTGCAATGCATTAATAAGTTCAAACGAAACGGATGCGCCATGTGTTGATGGATCAAGTTCATGATCCACTGGAGTAAAACCAAATTCGTTAAAGACATGATCGTAGCGACTCTTAGCTCCGAATGATTTTGCTTCATCACCATTTGCCATAATAAACATTGTTGAAAGGTCCGATGCTTTTGCTTTCGTAGCCAGATTTGATACAGCATCATTTAACGGTTTCATTGCATCTTTAAAATCTGAGTCAGTGTAGATTTGTGAGAGTGTATCCATATTTTTTGCGACAGAGTCCAAGAGTCCTGCGTCACTCGAATCACGTCCCATATAAATAGTCGGTGCGATTTTCGAAAGTTCATCGTAGTGTTTTGATGCACGCCCTGAAACAATAATGAGCTCTGGTCCATATTCTGCAAGAGCCTCTAAATTGGGTTCAAATAATGTTCCTGCATCCATAACTATTTCATCATCATAAGCATCCAACGACTTTGGCAAAGACGCTTTAGCAACTCCACCCACTGGTAGTTCAAATTTTTGATAAATATCTAAAATTCCCATGTCAAATATGACCACCTTTTCGGGATTTAAGCTAACATTGGTCGTTCCAAGTTTATGTATTATTTCAATATTTCCCTGCGTTTTTCCTTTGGGTGCACACCCTGCTAACAAGAGCACCGCCATTAAAACTACAATAATTTTTTTCATATTTTCCTCTATTCTATAAATGCTACTTTATGAGAAGCACATCCTTGTACCGTAAACTTCATTCCGTAAATATCAAACAGCATGCGAGGATTGAGAACATCCTCAACACACCCATCACACATCAAACGACCATGTTTGAGTGCAATCACATTATCGGCATAACGGTACACCATATTAATATCATGCATAATAATCACGACGGTTTTGTTCCGTTCATCCACAAGCCGACGAATGATTTCCATCATTTCGTGTGCATGTTTTAAATCAAGATTATTTAATGGTTCATCGAGCAACATGATGTCTGTATCCTGGGCAAGTATCATCGCTATATAAACCCGTTGTAGTTGGCCCCCGCTCAGAGTATCAACATACTTGTCTCGCAAATCTAAGCAATTCATAAACGCTAATGATTCTTCTACAATTAACTGATCATCGTCAGAGAGTTTTCCTTGGTTGTGCGGATACCGGCCAAAACAGACAAGGTCTTTAACCGTCAATCTCAGATTAATTCCATTTGATTGTTTTAATGTACCTACCTTTTGTGCAAATTCCAAGTGACTATAGGCGTGAATATCTTTATGTGCTACAGATACACACCCTTGCGAAGCTGGTTGAAGTCGTCCCAAAATATTGAGTAATGTTGATTTCCCAGAGCCATTCTCGCCAACAATTGCTGTGATTTTATTGGGATGAATATCAAATGTCAACGCATCCAATGCAAGAAAATCACCATATTTTTTTGATAGATTTGTTATTTCAATCATTTAAATCGCTCCCTTAACATGAGATAAATAAAGTATACGCCCCCTAAAAGGTTAATAAATACGCTAACACTTGTATTCAGATTCAACAGTCTTTCAAAAAGAAGTTGTGATGCAAGCAGCAAACTTGTGGAGAAGAAGACCCCTTGTGTGATAATCGAACGCGTTGTGTGCTTCTGTAAGAATTCCCGGGCTACGTTGGTGCCGATGAGACCTAAAAATCCTATAGGACCGACAAGCGCCGTGGAAATCGCAGTAAATAGTGCAACAATCGCTAAACTATATATTTGAAATTGTGGTATATGAATGCCAAGATTTGTAGCATGGTCATTACCAAGGGCCACAACATCAATTTGATAATGTATGCGATACACGAGTAACCAGCCTATCAAAGATAATCCCATACCGATAAATAATACATTGGTGTCAACTGCATTGAACGATGCGAATGATTGACTTTGAATCATTGAGAATTCATTCGGATCCATCATCATTTGCATCGTTGCACTGATACTGGAAAATAACGTTCCAAGAACAGTTCCTACTAAAAGTAAAACAAACAGATCTCGTTGCATCTTTTTAAGAATAATGCCATAAAATAATGTACCAATACCGACCATCACAAAAACGGATACTAGAAAATTCAAAGACGGTTTCATGAAGATTCCTAGTAAAAACACGATAACTGTTTGAACCAAGATATACATACGTTCGAATCCCAACAGTGATGGTGTTAGAATACGGTTGTTTGTAGTAACTTGGAAGTAGGTTGTTGCGGTTGTTGTTAGCAGTGAAACGAACCACATCGCAAGCAATCGCGTACTCCGACGGTACATCAGATATTGATAATTATTGCTATTCATCCCCCAAAGGAAGTACACAAGGGATAATATTACGGCAAATATGAACCATTCATATCTACGTTTCATAATTACCTCGCAACAGAATAAATAAGAAGTACGCTGAACCTAAAATCCCTAAAACAAGACTTACAGGCACTTCATACGGATAAATAACTAAACGTGCTATGAGATCACAAACGAGTAATAAATTTGCCCCCAACAATGCTGTGTCCAAGAGCATGTCTTGATGACCATCGCCAAACCGATACGCAACTACATTGGGTACAATTAAACCTACAAACGGAATGCTTCCTATTGTTACAATGACGCTTGCGCTTAGTGTTGCGACAATCAAGATTCCTAATAGCATGACACGTTTGTAGTTCATGCCAATGTTATGGGCAAAGTCTTCACCCATTGCGACGATACTAAATCGATGGACATAGTGAACCGCAATTATAATAAGTGGAATACTAATAAATAATAACTCGTATTTGCCTTGTAGGATTGGAGTAAAGCTTCCTGTCATATAACCTGATAAAACTTGTAGCAAGTCAAATTTAAGGGCTAAAAATGTTGTGATAGAATCAATAATCATACCGATCATAATTCCTAATAATGGAACAAATACAATATTCTTAATTTTTAGCTTTGAAACTGCAGTCATAAACAGCACTGTACTGATTGCAGCAAAGAGTAATGCAAAAATAGAAATGCTCCACAGCGTTTGGTTGGATAAGACGATAAATGCAACCAAGATTCCCAAACGTGATCCGTCCATCGTCACGGCAGTGGATGGTGAAACGAAGCGATTCTGCGATAACTTTTGCATAATGAGACCTGCAATTGACAGCGAAATCCCCGTAAGAATAACTGCAATTACCCGTGGCAAACGACTATACATTAATATATGCCACGCGTTGATATCACCTGCTAGTAACTGTGACAACGTCATGTCTAGCGCCCCTACGAATAACGATGCAAGCCCTAAGAGAACCAGACATCCAAAAGCTAAGTATCGATACTGTTTGCGATCAACTAACATACGAAGTACCACATTTCTTGTACTCAATATCACAAACTTCACGATTTCTTACATTGAGTAGAAGCATTGCAAACGATGCATTATAAACATAGACTCGAGACTTTATTTGCATTATGTTCATTGAAATGCCTCCTTTGCTCTCTTAGTTTAGTTTTATTTAGAGATTAAAACAATACAATTCACTAATCTAATTCGCAAATACTTTCACAAAGAACTGGATATTGAGGTTGTGACAATATTCTTGTGAAACACTACACAAATTATACTAATGGATGATGATGGCTATTGAAATCATTATCATAAAAAAACAGCATGCGCTGTTTTCCTTTAAAAGCTAGTACTGTGCATTATAGAGTGAAGCATAAACTCCTTCTTGGTGAATGAGTGATTCATGATCTCCGGTCTCTGCGATTTTATGATTATCCAACACAATAATACGTTTTGCGTTACGAATTGTTGAAAGACGATGTGCGATGACGATTGTGGTTCGGTTAGCTGCAAGAGTTTCCATAGCCTCTTGAACGACGCGCTCACTTTCATTATCCAACGAGGATGTTGCTTCATCAAAGATAAGTACTGGTGGATTCTTCAAGAACACACGCGCTATGCTCAAGCGTTGACGTTGTCCTCCCGACAATTTCACGCCACGATGACCAATATCGGTTTGGTAACCATTTGGAAGTGACATAATAAAATCATGGGCATTGGCTTGTTTGGCTGCAGCAATGACATCATCCATACTTGCATCATGTTTCGCATATGCAATGTTCTCGTAGATTGTGCCCGAAAATAAATAAACTTCTTGCTGTACAATTCCAATGTTATTACGCAATGAGTCAAAGGTAACGTCACGGACATCAACCCCATCAATTTTAATCGCCCCCTGCGTAACATCATAGAAACGAGGCAATAACGATGTTAATGTTGATTTTCCCGATCCCGATGCACCAACAAGTGCTACAAATTCTCCTGAGTTGACTTCAAAATTAATATCATCAAGAACATTGACTGTTCCATCGTCATAGCAAAACGATACATGTTCAAACTCAATATTGCCATCCACTGTTCCAAGTACAATTGCCTCATCTTTTTCTTTAATGTTTGGTTCGATATCCATAAATTCTAAAAAACGTTTGAACCCAGATGCTCCATCTTGGAATAGAAGCATTGAGTGCATAAATTTAAGAATGGGATTCGTGAAATTAGACATCAGCAAGAAGAACGCAAGAAGGTCTGCTAAGTCAATCGCATTCATATACAATGCGAAGCCTCCAAAAGCAAGTAAGATTGCAGGCATAGCAGTTATAAAGCCGTCAAGACCTTCATAGAATAGAATTTCCGATCGATAGAACGCCTTTTTACCATTGATAAAAGTGTTGCCCAGCTCTGCAAACATTGCTTTTTCATGATCTTCATTCGCAAATGATTTAACGACACGAATCCCTGATAATGATTCTTCAATCGACGCATTCATATCGCTCATAATACCTCGGTTGACGCCATATTGTTTTCCCATACGCTGACTCATGACAAGCGCATAAATAAAAATTAAGGGAATTAAGGCGAAGAGTATTAGTGCAAGCTTTACATTTATAAGGAGCATTAAGATCAACGCTCCGACAAAACTCACACTCGTCATGACCATATCTTCTGGTCCATGGTGCGCAAGCTCTCCAATATTGTACAAGTCACCGGTAATTCGTGACATTAAAGAACCTACTTTATGATTGTCGTAAAAATCTAAGGATAAATCTTGATAATGTGAAAATAATTCTTTTCGCATATCATTCTCAATACGAGCCCCCATCATGTGACCTTGGTACGATAAATAGAATGATGCAGCTGTATAGATAATAACCAGGAATAGCATGCCTGTCACAACTGGTACAATGATTGAAACGTTACCGACTTCAAGTTCTTTTGTCGCATAGCGAATAATCATTGGAAAAAGTAGCGAAATTAGTGATAATGCAAATGCACTCAATAACACCACAGTAAAAATAGCCTTATATGGCTTATAGTATGAAAAAAAACGTTTAATATTGTTCATGTGAACCCTCTCTTAATAAATTATCGTGAGGTGTTTTCACAGTTTGAGTATTCTTATAGACTCGAGTGGAGCTGTGAACGCACGCTCATTTCATTTTGGTTAGTAATCTTATGTGTAATTTTTTGCATGGTAATGCTCCTCTCTTTAATATGATTTACTATACACAGATTCATTTTGGATTGCAATCATTGTTCTCTTATTCGAGAAAAAAAGAGCCTTAATTGGCTCCTTTGTATACATTTTCATTATTTTTGAAGACGTCGACGTTTCAATAGTAGTAGGCCGGCTACGGATAATCCCAGTCCCACAAATAAAATGTTATGGGAACTTTGGCCCGTTGCTGGCAACGTTTTATCAGTTGATTTTGCTTCCCACTTCGCGTAAAGTGTTGTATTTTTAGCGACAGTGTCTGTATCAAAATTCCAAGGTGCTATCATTGCTTCATCCTCAAACCATCCTCTAAAAGTATATCCAGGACAGCTTGGATCTAGCGGTTTGGTAATTTTCGCCCCTTTTGATAGCCCCACTTGACTTGTAACGGCAGATCCACCATTACTGTTGAATGTGACATCAAACGCTTCAACCACTGAGTTTACGTCCCACTTAGCATACAGCGTTGTGTTACCAGTAACTGTGTCCATATCAAAATTCCATGCTGTTGTCATGGCTTCATCCACAAACCATCCTCTAAAAGTATATCCAGGACGGCTTGGATCTAGCGGTTTGGTAACTTTCGCCCCTTTTGATAGCCCCACTTGACTTGTAACGGCAGATCCACCATTACTGTTGAATGTGACATCAAACGCTTCAACCACTGAGTTTACGTCCCACTTAGCATACAGCGTTGTGTTACCAGTA
>NZ_WTTA01000001.1:599575-636843 GCF_009828825.1 Erysipelothrix aquatica
ATCAAAATTCCATGCTGTTGTCATGGCTTCATCCACAAACCATCCTCTAAAAGTATATCCAGGACGGCTTGGATCTAGCGGTTTGGTAACTTTCGCCCCTTTTGATAGCCCCACTTGACTTGTAACGACAGATCCACCATTACTGTTGAAGTTGACATCAAAAACTTCACTCACAGGATTTACTTCCCATTTTGCGTAAAGTGTCATATTATTCTCAACGCGATTGAGTGCAAAATCCCACTTTTGTGTCAATGCTTCATCAACGAACCACCCTTTAAAAGTAAATCCGGTCCGTGTTGTTTGTGGCATCGATAGTGTAGAACCTGCTACGATATCGAGAATGCTTTGTACTGCTGAACCGCCGTTCGTATTAAAACTTACTGCAAATTTTGGCTGCGCAATATTGACCATAAGATTTTCGATATCTTTTCGATTCGCAAAATCTTCGTTAGTATATAGACCACCTTCAAATGTATAATTTGCTTTTATGTCCGTCTCTTTGAGTTTAAATTGTTGAACAAATTCACGCGACTCTCCTGGCGCGATAATATCATAACCCGCTTCAGTAGCTATGGGTTTGACGAAAATTTCATCAATTAATTGCCAACTACTCTCTACTGGCACAAAGCCATTTGCTTTTTCATAAAGGTTAATGTTGGTAATGTTGTACGGACCCGTGTTTGTCACTGTATATTTGAGTGACAACGTTTTATCTACTGGGTTGAACGGCGTTTCAACTTCACGTGCTAATCCATAATTTGCAAAGTAAACATAACCAAACTTATTGTTCGCAGGCAAATCACTTTCTGGACTAAACGCACTAAATACAAAATATGGGTATGGTTTATCTGCACGTGGCTGTCCGTTATCTACGACTTTATAATTAAACTTGATCGGACCTGATGCCTTCATTGATTTGTATTGGGCACCATAAACACCATAATCGCTGCCTTCTTTTGTTGGGCGCACATAGACACGGTATCCATTCTTTGTAAAATTTTGCGTTAGTTCAACAAATTGATCACGGTTAACTATTGTATAATCTTCTCCGCTTAACCATGTTGTAAATTCGATACCATCAGATTGTCCAAAATCCATAATTTTAACAACTGCACCATAATGTTTGTTGTCTTCAGTTACAAATTCTAATTTTGGAAACTCGATACTTTGCAGTTCAATCGAACTATCTGTGGACTCAGAAAAGAAGTGAAACATCAATGCCTCACGATACATCCCTTGCATGTGAGTTTGAACATCTGTATCAAATTCAAAGTTATTGACCGAATATGTAAATTCATCTCCAACTTTGACAGATTTGGAAGATGTGCTGAGATTGAGGTCCGGATAGACTATTTTCTCTTGCACATCTGCATAAACTTCCATGCTTACACCACTCATTAGTAAAACAAGGGTGACAAAAAGACTCATTATTTTTTTCATATTATACCCCCCCGGTATGTTTTCATTATAGATTAATTTTATGTATTTGTGAATATTTTTACATAAAATTAAAATTAGGATAGCATTCTGCCCAATAAAAAAACCAATTCCACAATAAATTGCGAAATCGGTCTTGAAATATTATTTTTTAATTAAAGAAGTTTCCCAAAGTGGATTCGGTTCGATATCAAGTAAGTCGGCAACTGTTGCAGCGACGTTAGCGAGTCCATAATTACCGTCTTGTTTTAGTTCCACATCGCGGTTATAAACGATAAATGGTACTGGATTCAGACTGTGTGAAGTCTTCGCGTTTCCCTTTTTATCGAGCATTTCATCAGCATTACCATGGTCGGCAAGTACTATTAAAGTTGCATCATGTTTCTCAACAACTGGTAACAAACGACCGATTGCAAGATCAACTGCTTCAACAGAAATAATGGATGCAAGCATGTCTCCAGTGTGTCCAACCATATCACCATTAGGGAAGTTGAGACGAATGAAGTCATAGTTTCCACTTTGGATTGCAGCAATAACTTCATCGGTAATCTCTGCAGATTTCATCCAAGGACGTTGATCAAACGTAACATCATCACCTTTGATTTCAACAAATGTTTCAAGTGTTTCATCAAATTTATCAAGTTTGTTTCCATTCCAAAAATATGTAACGTGTCCATATTTTTGAGTTTCTGAAATTGCAAATGATGACTTGTTATTTGCAATGAGTGTTTCCGTTAATGTATTTGAAATACGTGGAGGTTCAACTAAGAAGTTCGCGGGAATTCCTAAATCTCCATCATATTGCAGCATACCTGCAAATTTTACATTAGGCACACGAACACGATCAAATTTATCAAATGACGCATCCCCTTCGAATGTTTTTGAAATTTCAAGCGCACGGTCACCACGGAAGTTGAAGAGAATTACAGAATCTCCATCAACAATTGGTGCTACAGCTTTTCCATCTTTACCAACAACCCATGCTGGAATATATTGGTCTGATAAGTTTGGATCTTCAGCACGGAAGTGTTCGATTGCAGCTTGTGCCGATTCAAACATTTCTGCTTCACCCAAGACATGAGTTTTCCAGCCACGTTCAACCATACCCCAGTCAGCATCATAACGGTCCATTGTAACCAGCATACGACCACCACCACTCGCGAATTCAGCGTGGAATGTGTCATCATTTAAAGCATCCATCACTGCTTGAATACGGTCAATATACACAAGTGCTGATTGCTGTTCAACATCACGACCATCTTGAAGTGCGTGTAATGCTAAATGTTTAACACCTGAATTTTTAGCTTCTTTAATTAATGCTTCGACATGGTTAACATGTGCGTGAACATTTCCATCTGATAATAACCCTAAAAGATGTAACGTATTGTTTTCGAGGGAATCTGTTAATAGATTCCATGCTTTTGATTCAAAAAGACTGCCATCTTCAATTGATTCATTAACAAGTTTCGCACCTTGTGAGAAAATTTGTCCTGATCCTAAAGCATTGTGACCTACTTCTGAGTTTCCCATATCTTCATCTGTTGGTAATCCAACTGCAAGACCATGAGCCTTTAATTCAATATTTGGTGAGCTTTCCATCAATTTGTCGAGGAATGGAGTATGTGCTTGAGCAACTGCGTTACCTTCAACTTGGTCTGTTAAACCAACACCATCCATGACAATTAAAACTACAGGTTTCTTATTCATAAAATCCTCCTACATACTGCTCTATTTTAGCATTTTTTTTAGGTGCTTGCTAGACCAAAGAAAAGCCTGTAAGCTACAGGCTAAAAGAATGCTAGAATTTCATCCATAGATGCTAGTATTTGTGAAGCACCATGTGTTTTTAACTCTTCAACAGCACGGAAACCCCATGCAACCCCGATTGGTGTCATGCCAGCATTTGCGGCAGTCTTCATATCGACATCACTATCACCAACAAAAAGAATTTCACTTGGGTCTACGCCCATTGTTTGTGCGATGGCCAATGGATAATGTGGGTTTGGTTTATGTTTGCCATCAAACTGATCACCAATCACGGCCACAAAATCAATTTCACCCAAGTAAGCCTTGACGATTCCATCTGTATATTCTTGTTTTTTGTTAGTCGCTATCGCTATTGGAACATTACGCTCATTCAACGTCTTTAATGTTGCTACAACGGTATCGTATGGCTCCGAATCATCCGCATAATGGTGCGCATAATCATCGAGAAAATCTTGAAGTAACCCTTCAAAATCACCATACCCTTCAGGCATGGAACGCTCTGCGAGTTTGGGTATACCATTACCCACAAATGTTTGATATGTTGCAAGCGTATGGGTCGGTAAACCACGCTTTTCGAGCGAACGGTTCATACTGTTTCCCATATCTGCGATGGTATTCATCAATGTCCCATCCAAGTCAAAAATTACTGCTGTATACATTTAATACTATGCCTCGATTCTAAAAATATGATTTTTATACAATGGCTTGTAACACTGTGTACTTGGTATTTGCTCGGTCCAATTTAGGAATGATTCAAGATTATGAATACTTTCCCCAAACTGCATTGGGAAAAAATACTTCGGTCTAAAACGCTTAATAACAGTTCGTGCACCTAAGTCATAGTCTTGCATCATTTCTGGATCAATTGAAAACATCATTAAATCGATTGTCTCAAAGCGATGGAGCGGAATCAAGGCATTCTCAAAGCGTTCAACAGCTGACTTGATTTGCCGTTGTGTTGAAAGTCGTGACCAATGCCAGTTATTCAAATCACCACCGTGAACAATTACACGATGCTTTTCTTCAATACAAAAATAGACACCCGAACGGGTCGCCTGATAAACATACACACGTGCATGACCCAAGTGAAGGATATCACCGGGCTCAACCTTTTGTACGTCAATTGAGCCTGTTACATTCTTTGTACCACCATAATAAACAGGCTTACGATATGCCAAAATGGAGTCACTAAACCGTTTCTCATCAGTGCTCGTCACAAAGAAATAGGTAGGCTTCTTACTAAATAAATAATGCGATGGTAATTGTCCCCCTACATAATCAAAAACATAAATACCAGACTCTGTTTCAACCGTATATCCACAATTATCTAAATATTCTACATTTAACATATATGTTACCCCCGACACACTAATTATAGCAAGAAAAAGGTGGCAAAAGCCACCTTTACGTTAATTGTGTTTGACCCGAGTACAACGATGCATAGCGACCACCCATAGCCACTAATTCATCGTGATCACCACGCTCAATAATCTCTCCATGTTCTAATACAATAATTGCATCCGAATTACGAACCGTTGACAGGCGGTGCGCAATAATGAAAGTTGTACGACCTTCCATTAAAGAATCCATTCCTTGTTCAATTAAACGTTCAGTTCGAGTATCAATGGATGATGTTGCTTCATCAAGGATTAAGATACTTGGGTTCGCAACCGCTGCTCGTGCAATATTGAGCAGTTGTTTTTGCCCTTGTGAAAGCTCAGAACCTGTACCACTGATTACAGTATTATAACCATGCTCTAAGGTTTGAATGAAATGATGCGCGTTCGCAAGTTTCGCTGCGTCGATACATTCTTCATCAGTTGCCTCAAGATTTCCATAACGAATATTCTCCATGATTGTTCCACTAAACAAGTGCGTATCTTGAAGTACCATTGCAATGTGCTTACGCAAACTATAACGGTTAATTTCTGAAATTTCTTGTCCATCTATGAGAATTCTTCCTGCATTGATTTCGTAGAATCTCGAGATCAAGTTTGTGATGGTTGTCTTACCAGCACCCGTTGACCCAACAAATGCGATTTTCTGGCCAGGATTTGCCCAAAAGGAAACATCCTTAAGAACAGGGACATCTGGATTATACCCAAATGTCACGTTCTCAAAACGCACGTCCCCAATAACATTATCCAAGATAACATCATCAGCATTCACCATTTCCTCAGTCCAATCAAGCAATTCAAAGATGCGTTCCGCTGACGCAATAGCAGATTGCAATGTTGTAAACTGACTCGAAATCTCATTGATTGGTTTTCCTTGTGTTCGTGTCATATTCACATAGGCACCAAGGTTTGCGACACTCAACATCCCATTGATCGATAACCATCCACCCGCAATCCCAATAATCGCATAACTGATTGTATTAATATTTTGCATTAATGGATAAATCATAATCGAGATAATCTGTGCGAACTGAGAATTCTTTCGATAAGCCTTATTCTTGACTTGGAAATCTTCACGCGCTTGCGCTTCATGGTTGAAAAGTTGCATCACCATTTGACCTTCCATCGTTTCCTCGATATAACCATTTAAATCACCCAGTGATTGTTGTTGTCGTTTCGAGTAAATTCGCGATT
This sequence comes from Erysipelothrix aquatica, assembly GCF_009828825.1. GTDB lineage: Bacteria > Bacillota_I > Bacilli_A > Erysipelotrichales > Erysipelotrichaceae > Erysipelothrix > Erysipelothrix aquatica_A. The sequence goes on from NZ_WTTA01000001.1 coordinate 605,371, forward strand.
TCTTAATAATGACATTTGACATCAAACTTAACAACGGAATGATAACCAATGTTAGAACAGTCAAAATCGGACTCAACATAAACATAACGATGATTGTTCCAATCAATGTAAAGACATTGATGATAATGGAAGCAGCAGCGGTATTCAAACCTTCACCAACCAAATCAATATCGTTGGTGAAACGACTCATTAAATCGCCATGGGCATTCGCGTCATGGTGACTCACTTTCATTCGTAAGACATGTGAAAACATTTCCTTTCGAATTGTTTCCACCGTTCTCTGAGATATTTTTACCATCAAACGTGCAGACAAATACATTGTTGCAACTTCAATAGCAAAAATCACAGCCAACATTAGAATCTGAACCCCTAACTGCTCAATCATCATGTTACGGGTGATAACACCATTTAAAGCATTTTGAATAATTTGAATCATTGGTGAGATGGCATACGCACCATAGAGACCACCTAATGTCGATAAGACCGACGCAATGATAACTACTGTCAATAAGACTTTACTTTCGCCAAGGTATGAAATCAAACGCCCCAAAGTTTTCTTTTGATCTTTAGGCTTATGCTTACCGATAACTAAACTTTTTTGACTCATTACTCCATACCTCCTTTACTCATTTGACTGTGATAGATTTCTTGGTAAACAGTACATGATTCAAGTAGTTCATCATGTTTACCCAAACCAACAATACGGCCTTCATCCAATACCACGATTTTATCACTGTCAGCAACAGAACTGATTTTTTGAGCAATACTAATGACCGTGGTCTCACTATACATTTCGGCAATGGATGATTTGACAGTTTGTTCCGTCGCTGCATCCAATGCACTGGTACTGTCATCCAAAACAAGGATACGTGGATTCACCATTAACGCACGAGCGATACATAAACGTTGACGTTGTCCACCTGAAAAGTTCGTCCCACCTTGTTGTACAGGATAATCAAATCCTTGAGGATTTTCCTGAATAAACGAGTAGATTGAGCTTGCCTCAGTAGCGCGACGCATGTCCGCTTCAGTCCCATTTTCGTTACCAAGTCGTAAGTTTCCTCCGATTGTTCCAGTAAACAGGACATTCTTTTGCGGCACAAAGCCAAATTGACTACGCAAGAACGCCATATCCAGGTTTCTGATATCAACACCATCTAAAGTAATCTTTCCTTCAGAGACGTCGATTAAACGCGCCATGAGGTTAATTAGGGTAGACTTACCACTTCCCGTAGATCCAATAATTCCAATATGCTCACCCGGGTTAATATCTAGATTAATGTTATGAAGCACATTGTTCGCATCATCATAATAACGATACGACACATCTTCAAATCGAATATGTCCTTTAACATCATCTAATTGGTATGCGTCTGTAGCATTACGGATATCTGAATCAGTATCCAAAACTTCAGATAAACGAATGACTGAAGCTTTACTTCGTGATACCATCATCAGAACATTAGTAATCATCATCATAGAAAACATCGTAAATCGTAAATAGTTAATGAACACAAGCAAGTCTCCAACTTGAATCATATTTTGATCCACAATTAAGAATGCCGAAATCCAAACGATAAATAATGTTGCAAAGTGAACCGCACCCGTTAAGGCCGGGTTCATCACAATCATCAAATTCATTGCTGACACGTTCGCATCAAACAATTGTTTATTCTCTGTATCAAATCCGTCATCTTCAAAATCTTCACGAACAAATGATTTGATAACACGTATATTCATGAGTGACTCTTGAACCTTACGGTTCATATGGTCAACCATTTTCTGTAATTTTACAAATCGTGGGAACCCTGCTTTAATGACATAAATTAAAACAAGTGAGAGAAAAACAACAGCTCCGAGCATAACCCATGATAACTCTGGGCTAATGATGTATGTCAGGTATACTGTACTCACCAAGAATACCGGCGCCCTAACTAAAAGACGCAAACACATCATAAGTGTTCTTTGTAAAAAGTTAACGTCATTGGTTAAACGTGTAACAAGTGAAGACGTTTGAAACGTTGACATATTCTTAATTGAAAATGTCTGAATCCGTTTAAATAAATCTTCACGCAATCGTAATGCAAAGTTATTTGAGACTTGAGATGGAAACACAAGACCTAACATTGCCACTGCAGCTGCGAATAAAGCCAGCCCCATCATTTTGAGACCTACAGACAAAATAACATTAAAGTCCGATTGTGCAATCCCTACATCAATGATTTCAGCCATCAATTGTATTTGGTACAGTTCGATAAACGCAACCCCACCTACAAAGATAATTCCCAATATCGCAGCTGGAATTTCAGGTTTAAAATACTTAAAAAATTTCTTCATCGTTCCAACTCCTTTTCCAAATCATCTAACATAATTTTAAATGTAACAGCTAGGTCTTCACGTTGTAATTCTGACAGCGACTGAAAAAGCACCGTATCAATTCGTTCAAAGCCTTCTGTAAAATCTAGTACGAGCTGTTCTCCTTTGTCAGATAGAAATAGGTGCTTCTCCCTACGATCTGACTCACTTACTGCTCTTTTAATGTAACCAACCGCTTCGAGTCGTTTCACAGTCACTGATACGGACTCTTTCGATACGTTTAAGATTTCAACAAGTTCTTTTTGCGTAATTCCCGGATTACGTTTCAAAGTCGATAAAAATCGTGGTTGTCCAATATAGAGATCGTAATCATCTAAATAGTTTTGAACAACTGCACGATGTTTTGATGTCACTTGTCTGAAAAGCGTAATTAGTTGGTTTTCCATACTATCTCTCCTTAATTAGTTAGTCGACTAACTAATTATAACATAGTCACTTTCCGTTTCAACCTATAATGCTCGAATAAAGAAAAAGCGTCCCATGGACGCTTTTTGATTATTGTGTAGCAAGTTCTGCTCGGTAAGCAGCAACTTCTTCTTCATTAGCCCAAACAAAATGTCCAGGAAGAATTTCTACGAAAGATGGTTTTGACGTTTCATAATTGTGCATATCGTCATTATAGATGATTAGCTTTTTATTACGTTCAACTTGTGGATCCGGAACCGGAACCGCAGAAAGCAATGATTTCGTATATGGGTGAATTGGGTTACGGAACAATTCTTCTGTTTCTGCTAACTCAACGATAACTCCATGATGAATAACGGCAATGCGATCTGCAATAAATCGAACAACAGATAAATCATGCGCAACAAATAGGTATGTGAGCGATTTATCCTCTTGAAGTTCTTTCAGAAGGTTTAGAACCTGTGCACGAATTGATACATCAAGAGCCGAAATTGGTTCATCAGCAATCACAAATTTAGGTTCCATAACAAGCGCACGGGCAATACCAATACGTTGACGTTGTCCACCTGAAAATTCATGTGGGTAACGTGTCAAGTGTTCTGGAAGCAAACCTACGCGTTGAATGATATTTTCAACCTTCTCAATCCGATCTTCTTCATTTTTATAGAGTTTAAAGTTATGAAGTCCTTCCGAGACAATGTAGTCTACAGTAGCACGTTCATTTAAAGACGCTGCTGGATCTTGAAAAATCATTTGAACATTTTTAATGATGTTCTCACGATCTTTCTTCGCCATTTTACGCTTAATTTGAAGATCTTCAAATTGAATCTCACCATCAGCAATTTCGTTGATTCCAACAATGGTACGACCAATCGTCGTTTTTCCCGATCCGGATTCACCAACAAGCGCAAATGTTTCACCACGATAAATATCGAAGCTAACTTTATTTACAGCGGTAAATACATTTTTACCACTACCGAATTGAACAACAAGGTCCTTAATCGATACAATAACATCTTTATCTTTAGACATTTGTTGATTCCTCCTCAGTATGCATATGTTTTGATTTATTCATGCTTTCAATTTTCAAAATCTTATTATGTAAGTCACGAATAACTTCAGGTTTCTCAACTTTCGGAGCACGATCGTCACACAACCATGTTCGTGCGAAATGAGTATCAGATAGTTGGAAACGTGGTGGTTCTTCTTCAAAATCAATTTGCATCGCAAATGGATTACGTGGTGCAAAAGCGTCACCCACAACTTCATTATAAAGTGATGGTGGTGTTCCTGTAATGGAGAAGAGTTTTTCACCTTTAACACCTAATTGTGGTAATGATGATAATAATGACCATGTGTAAGGGTGGCGACTGTCATAGAAAATTTCTTCAACCGTACCGTATTCTACAATCTGTCCTGAATACATAACAGCTACTTTGTCCGCAACTGATGCAACAACGCCTAGATCATGCGTAATATAGATAGTTGTAAATCCATAGTCTTTTTGTAAATCTTTGATGAGTTCAAGAATTTGAGCTTGAATGGTAACATCCAATGCTGTTGTTGGTTCATCACAAATTAAAATATTTGGACGACATGCCAATGCAATAGCAATAACGATACGTTGACGCATCCCACCTGAATATTGGAAAGGATAATCATCAAAACGTTTCTCTGCCATTGGAATTCCCGTACGCTTCATTAAACTGATAGCTTCGGCTTTGGCTTCCACTTTCGACATCCCTTGGTGTTTGATAATTACTTCCGTAATTTGAGAACCAATGGTACGAATTGGGTTCAATGATGTCATTGGATCTTGGAAAACAGTCGCAATTTTTGCACCACGAATGGATTCCCATTCTTTGTCTGATTTAATGTCTGTAAGAACAATGTCGTTATAGCTAATTTTACCAGATGATATATATCCGTTGGATTCTAACATTCCCGTAAAGGTTTTCGTTAAAACCGATTTTCCTGATCCTGATTCACCAACAATCGCGAGCGTTTCATTCTCAAAAATATCAATTGAAAGGTTGCGAATCGCAGTTAACTCACGATCACGAACCTTAAACTTTACGACGACATCTTCTACTTTAAGTATAGTCTTGTTCATAATGCACCGCCTTACATGTGTGTTCTTGGATCTGAGGCATCAGCAAGTGTTTGTCCAACAATATAGAGTGAGACAGACACAAGCGCTAAAACTCCTACAGGAATCCAGAACAAATATGGATGAGTTGTCATACTTGATGTATATGTTGAAATAATACGACCAAGTGATGGGATGTTCGCTCCAAGTCCAACACCAATATAGGAAAGGAATACCTCACTAGAGATGAAAGCTGGAAGAGAACGAGACATTTGCGTTACGATAACTGAAATTAAGTAAGGCAAAATGTTCTTTTGAATAACACGATGAAGTGGTGTTCCTAATGTTTGGGATGCAAGGTTGTATTCTCGATCACGCATAATCATAACCTGAATACGAATGCTATATGCCGTACCGACCCAACTGGTGATACACATCGCAAATAGGAGATTCCAGAAACCTGAACCCATAGCATATGAAATAACGATTACAATTAAAATGTATGGAACGTTACTTACAACGTTATATACTTCAATCATGATACGGTCTAAATGTTTTGAATAACCCCACACAGCTCCAACAGTGATACCTACAACAAATGTAAACAGTGTTGCGAGTAATCCGATTGAAAGTGATGTCTTAGCACCTGCCCAAACGGCATCAAAGAGTGAGTGACCATTTCCATCAGTTCCAAACCAGTATTGGAATGATGGCCATTGGTAACGAGCACCTATATCATTAATATTTGATGTATCCATGAAATCATATCCGGAGAACGTCGGTTGAATAAATGACATAAGTAGTGTTAACGCCAATACAATAAGCATCGTAACGGCTACTTTATTGCTAATAAATTTACGCCAAACGGAATTCCAATAGGAGTAGCGTGGAGCATCAATACGTTCTGACGCTAAGGCATCAAGTTTAACGAATTGAAATCTTTCGTCTGCTATTTTTTGCATGCTATTTTCCTCCCTTTGTATCTAGTTTGATTCGTGGGTCAACTTTAGTTAACAGAATATCCCCAAGGAGTACTGAAATAATTGACATTGTTGTAAAGATAAATACGAGACCAATAACGATCGCATTATTATGTTGCAATATCGCATCAGGTAACATTTTACCCATACCTGGCATCGCAAATACTTGCTCAGTAATTGTTGCTCCTGCAATTGCACCGATAACTGATGCTGGAATACCAGCTGTAATTGGAATAATTGCATTTTTGAAAATATGATTTTTAGAGATTTCTTTATCAGAAAGACCTTTCGCTTTCGCAAATTTAACATAGTCTGCGGATTGTTGATCAATCATATAACGACGAATCCACATCATAATTCCAGAAACTGAAAGAAGTGCAAGAATAATCGTAGGCATTACATATGAAAGTGGATTAGAAGGTCCTAGAGTTGGGAAGTTTTCAGGCATCCCAAAGAATGACGATCCAATCATACGGAAGAAGTAAACTGAAGCTAAACTCGGTACCGAAATTAAAACAGTAATGATTGCAACACCAAAACGGTCCACAAACATTCCTTTTTTACGTGCCATTACGACACCTGCTGGAACCGCAATTGCATAGGCTAGGATAACTGACATAACTCCAGTAATAAATGACATACTTAACATAGATGGTGCATCATTTATTGAAAGGCAGTCTGCATAGTTATCATTAAAGTTTTCCTTATCAAGTCGATCTAATCGATCAGAAGGACGGTATTTACATGTTCCAAAATCCAGTGCTGAACTTCCTGTTTTGCCAGTTTCAAAAGTAACTTGTCGCGACACAGGTGAACCTTGAGATCCCCCAATAACTTGGGTTACCTCTTGACCTTTATATGTCGGATATGCTTTCCCCAAGTTTATTTTGATAAAGTTTTGGTGAATAAATGGAAATGATCCGTTGATATAGACTTGGTTCTTACTTTCACAGCCCTCACATGTGATAGCTAAACCGACGTTTTCGTTCATTGATAATCCTAATCCACGAGACATGTCTGGATTCGAAGCGTCTTGAACTCTCCATGGATGATCAATTTGCAAGAATGATCCGTAAAAACGGACAACTTTTTCTAGTGTAGGTATTTCTCGTGTTGCGTAAGCTTTTCCGGACATAGGCATATTACTTACAACCCATTTCGAATTTTCTTGTGCCCAAGCATCGATATATTGTTTTCCATTTCCATCAACACAATCTGTATACTCTGCATCGTTTGAAGTTGCAGCTGTACAAAGTTGTGATGGATTATAGTAATCCAAATAACCGTTGCTTTGATATGTGACATTTTCATAGTCTAAAAGTTCATCTGGTTGTGCTTTCAATTTTGTATATGTAGGATCTGAGACAAAAATATCTTGACGTGGAACTAGCGTATATACAAGAACGAAAGCAATAGTTGTTACGATAAGAATCGAAAGAATTGAACGCAGAATACGTTGCAATACATATTTTTTCATTGCTTTACCTCCTTAGCGCCACAAAATGAGGGTTAAAAATCTTAACCCTCACCTTACGGCTGTTTAAATGTATTTAAAATTTGTTATTTTGCTTTGAGACGTTCTGCATCCCATGATTTCTTAGCTTCATCGTATTGTGCAGCTGTAACAGGTTCTTTTTGGACTTTCATGAACTTGAATCGGTTTGTTGATAAACCTGACCAACCCCATGTTCGTGAATAAGGAACTGTTGTTGTAACACTTGGTGTACCACCTTGTGCATAGATAGGGATGAATAACATTTCATTATTTAACCAAGCTTCTGCTTTGGCAAATTCTTTGAAACGTGCTTCTGGGCTATCTGTAATTGCTGTTGCTGCATCGAGTAATGCGTCGTATTCTTCAAGTTTAACTGCTTTAATTGCGTCAACTGAACTTGCATTTCCATTAGGATTTGTTGATCCATCTAATCCAAGAACTTGAAGTACATCACCGTTACGTGAGTTGAAAATATTCAAGTAAGTAATTGGATCAAGGAAGTCTGGACCCCATCCTGATGCTGTTGAGAGGTCGAAGTCTGATTGAGCACCTGACTCTGCAAAGTATGTAGCATTGTAGTATGGATCTTTATCAAGCAATTGTAAATCAATTTGAACATTTTCTGCACCTAGTGATGCTTCAATTGATTGTTTAAGTGATTTAGCCATATTTACTTGAATTTCGCTTGTTTGTAATACAGGAACATCGATACGAATTGGGAAAGTTACACCTGGTAACTCCGCTTTAGCTTTTTCTAATAAACCTTTAGCCACTTCTGGATTGTAAAGTCCATCATGTCCGTCAGCAATATCGAAGTCTTTGTATAGTTCTGCATCCAATGCTTGCATTTCAGCTGTAACAAGTTGTCCATAGTCATGACCTGGAACTGATACAAATGAAGGTGGAATTAAAGTGTTACGCAAAGCAACTGACTTCAAATCATCTCCAACTGATTGTGCGTTGTATGAACCACGATCAAACGCATGACCAATAGCTTGACGGAAGTTACGGTTTTGAATTGCTGTTTGTGTATCCGCTTTTTCTTGATCTGTTGTTTTACTTGTGTGGTTGTATGATGCACGGTTAACATTAAATGTAGCATAGAATGTTGTACCATTTGTATCAGAAGTAATGATGTTTTCACCATATTTCTCTTTTACTTGTGCATATCCAGGTGAGTTAGGGTAAACACGTGCTGTTGTTAATTCACCTTTTTCCATACGGTTGATGAATTCATCAGGTTTTTTACCATCATCATAGATAAGTTTAACTTCATCTAAGAAGACATTTTTCTCATCCCAGTATGCTTTATTTTTTTCATAACGAATTTCTGATTTTGCTGTATTGTTTACAAGAACAAATGGTCCGTTATAAAGAATTGATGATGGATCCGCTCCACCAAATGCATCACCTTGGTTTTTCAAGAATTCTGCATTAATTGGGTATAAGATACCGTAAACAAGTTTTGATTGCCAAAATGTTTCTGGTTGGTTCAATGTAACTTCAAGTGTGTAATCATCAAGTGCTTTCATACCTACTGATTCAATACCTAAAGCCGGATTTTCACGGAACTCTGCAAGTCCTTTGATACTTCCAATAACGATTGGGAGTGTTTGTGAGTTTTCAAGAACAGCATGTTCAATACCAGTTACCCAGTCTTGAGCTTTAACCTCTGCATATTCGTCCCCTGTGTTTGTGACCCATTTTACTCCTTGTCGAATTTTATAAGTATAGACAAGGCCATCGTCTGAAACTGTATGTGATTCAGCTAATGCTGGCACAAAGTTTCCATAAGGGTCATTTTCATATAATCCATCTACAAAGTTACCAAAGTGGTCACCATCTGTAGCTTTCATTGATACTGTATAATCCAACATGTTCAAGTCTGTTGTATATACATATGAGTATTTATTAGACAGTTCGGCTGAGCCACCGCCTTTTGATTGTCCACAACCTGTGAGAACCAAAAGAACTGCTAATGAAAGTGCAAATATCTTTTTCATTACTTCTTCCTCCTTATTTACAAGTAAATACCTACGTGACTTACTGTATGTTTGTAATTATATAGCATTTCATATAATTGTCAATTGATTTTTCATAGATTACACAAATAATTGAAAAAGTTTTGTAAATTCATGAAAATTGTTTCATTTTTGGTTACATTCACTGAGAGATAGCCTTTAAATTGCTTTTTATACCTGAAAATCAATATAATGTGAGCTTATGAATAACTATTAAACATTTGAATTTGCTGCCCGTTTTGCAGAACGTGACCCATTCTCTGAAAATTGTTTCAGAATATAAAAAAACCCGCAATTTTGCGGGTTTTCATGATTAGATATGAATTGGTAATCCTAGTGACAATTCTGATGCATCCATGATTGTCTCTGACAATGTAGGGTGAGCATGAATTGTTAATGATAAATCTTCAACATTCATACGCGCTTCAACAGCTAATCCAATTTCAGCAATGATATCAGATGCTCCAACACCAGCAACTTGACCACCTAATAGTAATCCTGTTTCTTTGTCTGAGATCAAACGAACGAAACCTTCTGTTGCATTCAATGAGAGTGCACGACCATTTGCTCCAAATGGGAACTTAGAAACTTTAACAACAAGTCCTTGCTCTTTAGCTTCTTTTTCTGTTAAACCAACTGTTGCGAGTTCTGGGTCTGTAAAGCAGACTGCAGGAATTGCAACGTAGTCAACAGCTGATGGATGTCCTGAAATTGCTTCAGCAGCAACTTTAGCTTCGTATGAAGCTTTGTGAGCTAATGCTGCTCCAGGAACTACATCTCCGATCGCGAAGATATGACTTTGGCTTGTACGGCCTTGGTTGTCTACAGGGATTAATCCACGTTCGCCAACTTCAACACCAGCTACTGTTAAGCTTAACTCATCAGTATTTGGACGACGTCCAACAGTTACTAATACGTAATCAGCTTCGATTGTTACATCTTTTCCGTCTACTGCATAGGTAATTGCTACTGCATCATCGAGCTCTTTAGCTTCTTTAGCCATTGCATTTGTTACGATATTAACATTTTTTGATTTAAACTCAGTTTCAACAAGTTTGATCATGTCTTTATCGAATTGAGGAAGAATTGATGGACCACCTTCTAAGATTGTGATCTCAGTTCCTAAGTTTGCATAAACACCTGCTAACTCACTTCCGATGTAACCACCACCGATGACAACAAGGCGTTTTGGAATTTCTTTTAAGTTCAATCCACCTGTTGAATCAAGGACGCGTTTGCCATATTTGAAACCTTTGATTTCAATAGGACGGCTTCCTGTTGCAATGATTGCATTTTTAAATGTATATGATTGTGCATCATCTCCGTTAACAACACGTAATTGATGTGTGTCATTGAAGAATGCTGTCCCACGAATGATTTCTACTTTGTTCTTTTTAAGAAGCATTTCGACTCCAGATGTAAGTTGTTTAACAACTTTAGTATCTTTCCATGCTTGAGTTGCTGCGAAATCAATTGTTACATTGTCTGCTGAGATACCGAATGCTTTTGAATCTAATGATTCACGGTAACGGTGGCCTGCATTGATCAATGCTTTTGATGGAATACATCCGACGTTTAAGCAAACGCCGCCGATGTATTCTTTTTCAATAATTGCTACTTTTTGTCCAAGTTGTGCTGCACGAATAGCTGCAACATATCCACCAGGACCTGAACCGATAACTACTGTTTCGAGTTCTAATGCTAAATCTCCAACTACCATATTTTATCTCCGTCCTTCTATTATGATTCCATTAAGAGAAGCTCTGGATTGCTCAAGAGGCGTTTCACTTCGTTCATCGCCATTTGAGCTGTCATACCATCGATAATACGGTGGTCAAAGCTTAATGATAACGCTAGTACATTACCAACACCAAGTGTTCCATCTTCAAGAACAACTGGTTTCTTGTCGATACGGCCGATACCTAAGATTGCAACTTCTGGGAAGTTGATAATTGGTGTAAACCATAATCCACGTGCTGATCCAATATTAGAGATTGTAATTGTACCATCTCGCATATCAGGTCCTGCAAGTTTGTTGTCGTTTGCTGCTGCTGCAAGTTCTGTAATTTCTTTAGCAATTGTAAAGATACCTTTTGAATCTGCATTTTTTACGTTAGGAACGTACAGTCCGTGCGGTGTATCGGCAGCAAATCCGATATTGTAGTAGTTTTTGTAAACAATTTCGTTTGTTTTGTCATCAACACTACTGTTGAGAACAGGGTATTTACGAACAACTGCAACTAAAGCTTTCACAACGTAAGGTAAGAATGTAAGTTTAACATCTTGTGATGCTGCAACATCTTTAAATTTCTTACGGTGGTTAACAAGTGCTGTTACATCCACTTCGTCAAAAATTGTAACGTGTGGTGCTTCTTTCTTACTTGTAACCATTGCTTTAGCGATTGCACGACGTGTTGGTGTCATTGCCTCGCGAGTTACTTCACCTTTAGGTGCTGCAACTGCTGCTTTAGCTACTGGAGCTGCTGCTTTTTCTTCTTTGATTGATTCTGGTGCGAATGATGCTGTTTCTGTTGCTGCTGCAACTGGTGCACCACCTGCTAAGAATGCATCAACATCTGATTTACGGATATGTCCGTGTTTACCGGATGCTGAAACTTGTGTTAAGTCAACCCCTTTTGAACGTGCATATGAACGTACTGAAGGCATTGCGAGTACACGGTTAGCAATTGTATTACCTGCATGTTGAACACCATTTGATGCTGGTGCTGCTTGAGCTGCTACTGCTGGAGCCGCTGCTTGAGCAGCTGATGCAGATCCGCCTGTTGTTGAAATTTCAACCAAAGCGTCACCAACTGTTGAGACAGTTCCTGGTGTGACATGAATTTTTGCAATTGTTCCAGATACTGGAGCTGGAATTTCTTGAACAAGTTTATCATTTTGAATTTCAAGTAATGGTTGATCTTCTGAGATAGTATCTCCTTCTTTAACAAACCATTGTACGATTTCACCTTCCGCAATTCCTTCTCCAACATCGGGCATGTTGAATACAAAATTAGCTGATGCAGCTGGTGCTGCGGCAGGTGCTGCGGCTACTGGAGCTGCTGTTTCTGCTGGTGTTTCAGCGGCTGGAGCGCCACCTTCTACTGCGAATTCAACAAGGTCGTCACCGACTGTTGAAACGGTTCCTGGTTCTACAAGAATTTTTGTAATTTTTCCTGAAACAGGTGATGGAATTTCTTGAACGAGTTTATCGTTTTGGATTTCTAATAAAGGTTGATCTTCTGAAATAGTATCTCCCTCTTTAACAAACCATTGTACGATTTCACCTTCTGCGATCCCTTCACCAACATCAGGCATTTTAAATTTGAATGACATATTATTTGGCCTCCTCTATTAGTCGAAGTTTACTGTTTCGCGAACTTTATTGATGATATCTTGTGCGTTTGGTAACCAATCGCTCTCTGCCATACCGAATGGGAATACTGTATCCGGAGCAGCGACACGACCGATAGGTGCGCTTAGTGTAAGAATTGCACGTTCTGCAATTTCTGACATAACAACTGCACCAACACCTGCTTGGCGTTGTGCTTCTTGGACCATAACAAGACGGCCTGTTTTTGTTACTGAAGCAACGATTGTTTCAATATCAATTGGAGATACTGTACGTAAGTCGATAACTTCTGCGTTAATTCCTTCAGCTTTTAATGCTTCGGCAGCTTTAATAGCTTCACGAACCATGTAACCGTAAGTTACGATTGTTACATCTGTACCTTCTGTTACAATGTTAGCTTTTCCTAATGGAATTGTGTAGTGTCCTTCTGGAACTTCATCACGGAATGAACGATATAACTTCATGTGTTCTAAGTAAACAACTGGATCGTTGTCTTCGATAGCTGCAAGAAGGAGACCTTTTGCATCATAAGGGTTTGAAGGGATAACAACTTTAATACCTGGTGTTTGTTGCATTAATCCTTCCAAGTTATCTGAGTGAAGCTCAGGTGTATGAACTCCTCCACCAAATGGTGAACGAATTGTAATAGGCATGTGACGTGTGTTTCCAAGACGGTAACGAGTACGTGCCATTTGAGCAACAACAGAGTCCATTACTTCGAATACGAATCCGAAGAATTGAATTTCAGGGATTGGGCGGTATTTTTCTAATGCCAATCCGATTGCTAATCCACCAATTCCAGATTCAGCAAGTGGTGTATCGAATACGCGGTCTTCACCGTGTTTTTCTTGAAGTCCGTCAGTAGCACGGAAAACTCCACCGTTTTTCCCAACGTCTTCACCAAAGATTAATGTATTTTCATCGCGTTCAAGGGCAATATCAAGCGCTTCTGTAATGGCTTGAATCATAGTTAGTTGTGCCATTATTTTTTACCCTCCTTTTCTTCAAAGTATGCAATTTGTTCTGCAATAACGTTTGTTGGTTCTTCAAACATATTTTTCAAGAAGTCAGAAACTTTTTGTTTTGGAGCTGAGTCCGCTAATTTAACTGCTTCTTTGATTTCTTCGTCAAATTGATCAATTAAAGCAACTTCTTTTTCTTCTGTCCATAAGCCTTTTTCAGTTAAGAAATTACGCATACGGATCAATGGGTCTTTTTTATCCCATTCGTCGAAACTTGCTTGATCACGGTAACGTTTTGGATCATCTCCTGACAGTGAGTGAGGACCGAAACGTGATGTTAATGTTTCAATTAATACAGGACCATTTCCTGCAAGTGCCCAATCACGAGCTGCTTTTGAAGCAACATAAACTGCAAGTGGATCCATTCCATCAACTTGAATTCCTGGAATACCTGCTGCGGCTGCTTTTTGAGCTAATGTAGGTGCTGCTGTTTGGCGATGACGTGGTGTTGAAATAGCATAACCATTGTTTTGAATGTAGAAAACGACTGGTGCTTTAAATGCTCCTGCGTAGTTCATACCTTCGTATGTATCACCTTGTGATGATCCACCGTCTCCCGTATATGTAAATGCTACTTGTGGTTTTCCACGTTTTTTCAATCCAAGACCAGAACCTGCTGCTTGAATGATTTGTGCCCCAATAATAATTTGTGGTGGCATTGCTTGTAAATCTTCCGGGTAGTTATTTCCCTCGACGTGACCACGGCTCCATAAGAATGCTTTGTGGAGTGGTAATCCGTGTTGTACCAATTGAGGAATATCACGGTATCCTGGGAATAGGACGTCTTTTTTGTCAAATGCAAAATGTGATGCAATTTGAGATGCCTCTTGACCTGCTGTAGGTGCAAAGAATCCAAGACGACCTTGACGTGCTAATGTTGTTGAACGGTCATTCAACGCACGTGACCATAACATCTTCTCGAATAACTCGACAAGTTGCTCGTCAGTTAAGTCAGGTAACAAGTCTTTGTTAACGACTTTTCCAGTTTCGTCTAGAATCTGGAATGTTGGGTATAGTTTCTCAACTGCATTGAGTTGAGCTTCAAAGTCCAACGCTTTGATTTTTTTAGTTTGTGCCATAAAAAATCTCCATGTCCCTTCTATTTACTAGGTCTTAGTGCCTAGCAATACATATTAAATGTACCATGTAAGCTTGTTTCATTCAACGATAATAATGTATTTACTGTGAATATTTGTTAAATGTGGTGTGTTTCTCACAATTAATCGAACATTACCGAAAGTATTTCGTCAAGAGTAATTGTGCCGAAGTATTTATTGAGTGTAAATTGTTCAAAGACTACCGTTACATCAGCACGATTGAAACGGGTGCCTTGCATTCTTTGTTCAATTGCTTCAACATCTTCAATTCCAAGGTAATCACCAATAAATCGAACTGAATCAATACGTCCGTCCGTTACGTGCATCAAGACCTCAATACGTCCACCTGGGAATCGTTTGCTATTTTTAAGATTAAACTCTGGTGATGCACCATAAATCCAATCCCAAGTTCCAAAGCGATTCACTGCTTCGTATTCAATCTTTGCTATATCATCGTCCGTCAGAACAATTTCTTCATCTTTTCCTTCATTCGATAAGTAAAATTGCAATGCATCCCAAAATTGTTGGAGTGTCGTACCCTCAGGTAGATGCTCCTTTATATTGGTAACACGTGAACGAACAGATTTTACGCCCTTCGAAGTAATTTTATCGGGATCCACATTCAACGCTTCAACTAATGTTTCAACATCGACATCAAACATAAGTGTTCCATGATGCATAAGTTTGCCATTCGCCATACGTTGCGCATTTCCTGATATTTTTAGGCCATCAACAAGAATGTCATTTCTTCCTGACGCTTCGGCTTTTACACCCATACTTGCAAGCGCGTCAATCACAGGCTGAACAAACTTTTTGTAGTTTACTTTCCCTGGATCATCGACATTGATGACAAACGTAAAGTTCAAGTTACCGATATCATGATACACAGCACCACCACCGGAAACACGACGTGCTATTTTTATCCCTTTTTCATCGATAAATTTTTGGTTAATTTCCTCAGCTGTATTTTGGTTTTTACCAATAATTACAGAAGGTTCATTTTGCCACAAAAAAAAGAAATCTTCATCACAATCGATATGCTTCATGGCATACTCATCCAACGCTAAATTGAAATATGGATTGGTCGAAGGATTCTTCAAATATCTCATTGTAATACCTCACTCTCTGTCTCACTGCTCTATTATTCTAAGCCCTAATCCGTTATAATTCAACTAAAGTGATGGGGTTTTACAGCCTTTTCATTTGTTATGATTTGGACAATCTAGAAGGAGAATTTATTATGAGTTTCACATTTGATTTTTCATTGACGACGCCTGCATTAGTCTTTCCTGCAATTTCTTTATTAATGCTTGCGTACACGAATCGTTTTGTTGTTTTGGCGGATTTAATAAGACAACTCTACGACCGGCATAAAGAGTACCCCAAAGCAGAAAACTTGAATCAAATACTGAACTTGCAATATCGCATGAAAATTATCAAACGGATGCAACAGTGTGGAGCCACTAGTTTTGCATTTGCGGTCTTAAGTATGATTGCTTCGATGCTTTACATCCCTTATTTATCGGGAATTCTGTTTTTAATAAGTCTCATTCTATTATTATTTTCTTTAGTTTTTTTGCTGAAAGAGCTCAGCATTTCAATAGATGCACTCACAATGCAGCTTGATGACCTGACCGTTCAGGTCAATGAAGACTAAATTCCTACAAAAAAAAGCCCAAACATCTTCCGTTCGGGCTTTTTTTAATGCATAAGGCGTTCGTCATTATTGACGAGTTCGACGAACTCTTTAATTGTTTCAAAAATCGATTTAATTTGATCGGGATTCATTGCCGTATCATCGCCCGTTAAGAAGAATTCTACGATAGGCAAAACATCCGCTTCTTCCATTGCATCCCGAAATGCAGTGACAAAATCTATAATATAATTAGCAAGTTTTTGATCATAAATATTTCGTTGAATTTCATGCGTTACCGATTCGAAATCATCTTCTAGTTCGAATAAATTGATTGGACGAAACGGTGGAATCACAATTTGTAATGAAGCATCTGCCGGGTTTTTATTCATAATAATTAGTTGATTCATTTGATTTTCCATAATATCAGCGTCCTTTCATATTTAGTATAGCATAGGCTTTAGGACATTGCATTTTGGATACTCAAGTGCCTATAATAGTGCAAAGGAGATTAATTATGAACCGTATACAAAAATTACAAGCCATCATGGATGTTGAACAACTGATTATATCAGATGCAGCAATGCTCTATTATTACACTGGACACCGTTTTGATGTTGGTGAACGCATGATTGCACTTCTTGTTAAAAAAACAGGAGCTCCAACACTTTTCTTAAACAAACTTTTTGAAGCTCCCGATGATCTGCAAACTGTTCAATTTAGTGATTCTGATGACTCGATTGCTATTCTTGGATCTCATTTAGAACCAGGAACACTTGCAATTGATGGAAATTGGCCTGCACGTTTCGTCATCCCATTCATCCCAACACATACATTAGTAAATGCATCACCACTTCTCGAACAAATTCGTACACTAAAAGATCCACATGAACTAGCACTTCTTGAGACTGCATCACAACACAACGACCGCATTATGAGTGAGATGCGCGACTTAATTAAAGTAGGAATGACCGAACGAGAACTCGCCGAGATAGTTCGAACGAAACAAAGTACTGCACCGCTTCAGGGACCGAGTTTTGAACCGATTGTTATTTTTACTCAAAACATCGCAGATCCTCACGGGGTTCCAACCGATCGAGTTTTGGAAAACGGCGATGTTGTTCTTGTCGATATGGGTGGTTTCTACGAAGGTTATGCATCAGACATGACCCGTTGCTTCTTTGTTGGAAGTAACAAAGAGCTTGAACCTATTTATGAAATTGTACGCCAAGCTAATGAAGCAGCCATTGCCGCTGTAAAACCTGGGGTCACATTATCAAGTATTGATAAAGCTGCCCGAGATGTGATTACAGATGCTGGTTATGGCGAATACTTTATTCATCGTACTGGACACGGAATCGGAACTGAAGCACACGAAAATCTCGATGTTTCTGAAACCAATCAAAAAGTCGTTGAAGTTGGGATGTGCTTCTCCATTGAACCCGGAATCTATATTCCAGGAATTGGCGGTATTCGAATCGAAGATCTTGTTCATGTTACGATTGATGGGGTTCATGTTATGAATCAATTCAGTAAAGAACTCACACGCATCTAGAGAAAAAAAAAAAAAAAAAAAAAAACCGTCCGGTTGTTTTTTTTAGTCAATGAATTCAACTGTTGCAATGCGTTGATCTGTATCTGGACGATCGTTGCGATTACGGCTTACTGATACGATTTCCTGAATTGTATCAAGACCTTCGATTACTTTTCCGAATGAAGCATACTGACCATCTAAATGTGGTGAATCTGCTGCCATGATGAAGAATTGACTCCCTGCACTGTTTGGATCCATAGCACGTGCCATTGAAAGTACTCCAAGAGTATGTTTTAAGTCATTTTTAAATCCGTTTGATGTAAATTCACCATCAATTGAATAACCAGGTCCACCCATACCTGTTCCATCAGGGTCGCCACCTTGAATCATAAATCCTGGAATAACGCGGTGGAAGATTAAACCATCATAAAATTTATCTTCAACAAGTTTTGTAAAGTTTGCAACCGTTTTCGGTGCAATTTCAGGATAAAGTTCAGCAATCATTGTTTTGCCATTTTCCATTGTAAATTTGATTGTATTTTTCATTGAAATACCTCCTCAAACATCATAACAAACATGGTATAATTTTACTAGGAGGATACCACAATGAAAGTAATTATTAATGCGGATGATTTTGGATTAACTTCAGGCGGAAACCGTGCCATTATTGAATGTCACAAGAACGGAGTCCTTACATCCACAACGCTTATGGCTACAACGAAATACACTCAAGAAGCAATTCAACTTGCAAAGGAAAATCCGTCACTCGGTGTTGGTGTACATATGGTCTTGACTACAGGTCGTCCCATCTTGGATTCGCACAAAACCCTTGTAGACGAAACCGGCAAGTTTAAATATACAATTAATACAATTGATGATGCAATTGACCATGAAGAACTCTTTGCAGAATGGGATGCTCAAATTGAGTCAATCAAACAACACTTAGATATTACACATCTCGACTCCCACCATCACGTTCACATGCATCCAAAAATTAATGATGTCGTTGTTCGGCTTGCAAAGAAACATAATGTTCCTTACCGATCAGAACGTTTAAACCTTCCCACTGAAGTCTTAGTTGATGGAGCTTTCTATAAAGAAGGAGTATCACTTGATTATTTTAAAGAACTCTTCGAATCTGATAAGGCAGCATGTGTCGATGTTATGACTCACCCCGCCTATGTTGATGACTATCTTGAATCAATTTCAAGTTATACTTCATGGCGCCAAGTCGAACTAGAAATACTCACGAGCCAAGATCTAAAAGATTTGGTCAATAAACATAACATTGAATTAATCACTTACCGTGATATTACGGCTTAAACATTGAGTTTAAGCCTTTTTTTTGTTATAATGCAAGAGATTACAACGACACGTGGGGATAACTATGACACATAAATATCAGAGTATTAGTTCAGACATAGAACAGCGTATATTAAGTGGTTATTATAGCGATGGCAATAAACTGCCTACTGAGGAAGAGTTGGGTAAAGAATTCAACGTGAGCCGCAATACAATTCGCAAAGCAGTTGATACACTTGTTAAACGAGGATATATTATGGCGGTTCAAGGTAGCGGTATGTTTATTCGCAATATCGCACAACAAGATAATTCAATCATTAATTTAGAAAATTTTCGCGGCTTAACCGCTGATTTTCAAAACAGTACCATTGAATCACAAATCATTGAATTCAATGAGACTACCGCAACTGAATCTCTTGCAGAAATTATGAACTGTGCAGTTGGAACAGAATTGTATTATATCAATCGACTTCGAATCATTGACGGTAAACGTTGGGTTGTTGAATACTCATACTATAACAAGCAATACATTCCATTTCTAAATGAAGATATCATTAATGATTCCATTTATGATTACATTCGAAATGGATTGAACCGACAAATTGGATATGTAGACCGTGTTATTGAAGCGGCACCGCTTAATCTTCGTGATGCCCATCTTTTAGGTCTTCAAGAAGGTGACCCAGCGCTAATTTCGACCAACAAATCGATGTTTAAAACTGGAGAAATTTTTGACTACTCCATTGATATCCATCACTACAAATATACCAAATTCTTAAAACTATCTAATCTATAAAAAAGAACTTCACCAGATGCAAATCCTCTGTGAAGTTCTTTTTTTATATTTCAACAACTTGGAAGAACAATGTTCGTCCTAAGTCTGATTCTTTAATACGATCTTTAAATAAACGGATCGCACGATCCATTTGATCTGGTTTATTAACTGAATAAATCAGTTTGATTCCTTGTTCTTTTTCGAGTGTATATACAAAGCCTTCGACTTCATAATCCTCAAATAAACCTTTAATAAAATCACGTTTTAATGGGCTTGAAATTTGAATCATTTTACTCTGCCTCCCCCTCTACTAAAATCTTAATACCTTCGATACGAGCTCTCACTTTCTTCTTTGCGCTACCACGTAAAATTGGCAGTGACATAAGACTGTAGTTTAATGATCGCAACGTACTTTTTTTACCTTTGCCACTTTCGCTTGCAGTAAGGTAAGTACCTGTTCCAGCTTCATCCGCTTCGAGATTGTACTCCGTCTCAACCAGATCACGACCTGACTCAGACTGAATAATTAAACGGTGTGGCTTTTCCTGAATTGTAACCTCTTGACGAATGGCAATGACCTTACCAGTAAAGTTCATGGTTTCCGCTTCGATTGTTTTACCAAGTAATTTTGATGGACTTGTTTTAAAGACTTTCGCAAACTCAAGTTCAATAAAATTCCATACGTCTTCAATAGGTTTCTCAATGTAAATCGTTTCTTTAATCATGTGTGCTCCTTCAATAGATAAGTCCTGTATAAATAGATTATACAGGACTTCCAAATATATTTCTATTAAGAAAGACGTCTAATCTATGCTTCAATACCTTCTGCGCGGTTTGCAACAAATACGAATGGTACGTAGAATGCAAACGCGATAGCAAAGTTAATTGCTGCAATAATACCAGCACCAATGCTGAAGTTTGTAGCTAATAATGCATTTAGTACTGGAGGCGTTGTCCATGGAATCGAGTTAACGATAGGACCAGCGAATCCAGAAATTGATGCGTAGTATCCAATCATTGCAAGAACTGGTTGATTCAATACAAATGGGATAATATAAATTGGGTTCAAGACGATAGGAATACCGAATAGAACAGGTTCGTTAATCATAAAGATACCAGGAGCGAGTGATAAACGCGCAACTTCCTTTTGATCACGTAATTTTGAGAAGAGTAAGATTGCAAGGATTAATGGAAGTGTTGCCCCCGATCCTCCGTGCCATACATATGCATCCCATGAACCACTTACCCAGTATGCTAAAGTATTTTGTCCTAGAGGGTCAAATCCAACATCTCTAACACCTTGAGCATAAGCTTGTAAGTTGTGGTTTTGTAAGTTTCCATAGATTGGACTCATAACTGGAGCCAATAAGTTAGCACCGTGTAATCCAAAGAACCATAGAATCGGAACAAGAATTGTAATAATTAAGATCAATGTTGGACCTTGTGAAATCGACGCAAATGGTTTTGCAATATAAACTTCAAAAAGCATGAAGATATTTGGGTTTGCAGCCGCCTCACCAAACATTTGTTCTAATCCAGACCATTGGACTTTAGTAATTGCAAATTTAACTGCAGCGAATAAGAACAATACAACTGTACCAGGAATGATTCCTGTAAATCCACGAGATACTGCAGGTGGGACTGTATCTGGCATTTTAATTGTAAGGTTACGGTTAACAATTGCGAAGTAGATTGCTGGAACGATAAGTCCAACGATTAAAGCAACGAAGACTCCTTGACTTCCCAAGTAGTGACCAATCCAAGGAGCAATCATTTGGTTCTTACGTCCTAAAGCACCTAAGATGATAAATGATCCAATTGAAATTGTACCTGTGACAAGAGCATCTTGTCCTTCATTTTGTGCACGTAGGTAAGCAATTGCAAATGAGAGTGCTAACCCTAGAATTGAGAGTGTTCCTGCATCCATAGTTGCAAGAATTGGTGAAATGTATTCCCCTGTAAACTTGAAGAACCCGGAATCAGCTGATCCGCCAACAAAAGTTGACAACAAGCCAGTCGGGCTGAATACAACGTTATTCAACAGTAATGCGACAGCACCTGCCATAACAAGTGGCATCAAAGCAGCAAACGCATCACGGATTGCAATCAGATGACGCTGATTACCAATCTTAGCAGCAATTGGGACTAACTTGTCCTCAAAAAACTGGATAATTCCTTCCATAACTTCCTCCTCTTAACATCTCCTACGATGTCCTTGTACCTTCATTTTAAAAGTTGTAGGTACGAATTACAGTCATATTATATCTAACATTATAATCTTTGTAAAGGCTTTCTTTGCGAAATGTTATAACGTTTGAACCAAAAACCACTCCTAAAGCCGTATAACCTAAAAAAAAAACTACTTTATTAAGTAGTTTTTAGATTATCGTTTGTAGTTTTGTAAATCTTCAAGCACTGATGCATCGACACGCTTACTGAATTCCGTGAGGAGTTTTACAGTGTCTACATAATCTTTACGGTGAATAATACCGTAATGTGAATGAATATAACGTGTAGGAATAGAGATTGAAAGTGTAATAACACCATCGTGAACTTTATGAATTTCACCAGAATCCGTACCACCCGCTGCTAAGAGCTCAAACTGGTAATCAATACCCAATTCATCACTCAGATCTTGTAGATAGTATAGAAGTCCTTTATGACCGATATAAGATGCATCCATAACTTCGAGAGTTACACCTACACCTAATTTAATACGGTTATCTTCACCCGGTGTATCCTGTGCAATTGTCGTATCAATAGTAACGGCAATATCTGGATTAATCTTTTGCGCAGCAGTCTTAGCACCACGAAGTCCAACTTCTTCTTGAACAGTTCCCACTGAATAAATATGTGCATCTGTCTTTTCTTCTTTTAATTGACGAATAACTTCAGCTGAAATAGCTGCACCAATACGGTTGTCCCACGCTTTTGACATGAGGTAGTTAGGGTTAGCTAATACATGGAAATCAGCTTTAGGTGTTATAGCATCACCAACTTGAACACCCAGATACTCAAGTTCTTCTTTACTGTTTACACCCATATCAACGTATAAATCTTTGAGTTCCATAACTTTATTACGAACTGCAACAGGCATTCCATGAGGAGCTTTTGAACCGATTACGCCAACATAGGCTGCACCTTTTCGTGTTGTGACAGTCACAGGTTGTGATAGCAATACATGAGGCCACCAACCACCTACTGGGTGAAGGCGAATGAATCCATTTGCATCAATTGATTTTACTAAGAAACCAATCTCGTCAATATGACCCGCAAACATAATTTTAGGTCCATTTGCAACACCTTCTTTATGAGCAATGATTGATCCCAAATTATCATATGAGATATCATCAGCCGCATCTTCTGTCCAATTGCGATATACTTCCGCGATTTCACGCTCGTGTCCTGAAATTCCATTTGTAAGTGTGAAATCTGCAAGCATACTTAAATTTACATCACCATACGCCTCTTCCAACTTAAAATTATTTTTATCCATGCTATATTCTCCTTATTTCTACAACTTTAATCTCATTGTGATGATTCCTCAAAATCATGAGTTGTTTTACTCGTATTATCATACCACAACATTTCTCAGTTATCACTTCTTATGATAGAAAAAAGTGCCCGAAGGCACTTATAAGTTAGACATGAGTTGATCTTGCATGGTTTCATTGAACTGATTGGTATACAATCGATGATAGTAACCCTTAGCAGCTAAAAGTTCTTCATGTGTTCCATCCTCAATGATTTCTCCATTTTTAACAACAAGTATGCGATCAGCATTAACTATTGTTGATAGACGGTGAGCAATGATAAAACTCGTTTTTTCTTTTAATACGGTGTCAACTGCATACTGAATAATTGCCTCAGTCTCAGTATCAATAGATGATGTTGCTTCATCTAATACAAATATTGAAGGGTTTGCCAGCAATGCACGCGCGAAGGAAATGAGTTGTTTCTGTCCTGTAGAAAGACGTCCACCCCCTTCACCGACATCTGTATCATACCCTTGTTCCATTTGCATGATGAAACTATGCGCGTTAACCAATTTAGACGCTTCGATGATCTCTTCATCAGTAGCATCCAAACGACCATAACGGATATTATCTTTAATAGTACCTGAGAACAGATGCGGTGCTTGAAGTACATAACCTAAGTGTGAATGAAGCCATCCAATCGAACGATCTCGATAATCAACTCCATCAATCAACAGTTCACCCGCTTTAGGTTCATAAAAGCGACATATCAGATTAACAATCGTACTTTTACCCGATCCAGTTTCTCCAACTAAAGCGATCCTTTGACGCGGTTTCACTTTAAGATTGAAATTCTTTAGAATTGGCTCATCCGGATTATAGTAGAAATCAACATCTTTGAATTCGATGTCCCCCACTATATCTTCATATACAGATTCGTTAGGTTCAAGTATCGTACCATATTTTGCAATAACATCATCGCGATCCACAAGATCAGGTTCGATTTCGAGTAATGAAAGCACACGTTCAGCAGATGCCTGTGCCATTTGTAACGAAGCTAATATATTCGCAATGTTACGCAATGGTTCATAGAACTGTCCTGCGTACTGATTAAAGAGTATTAATGTACCAAATTGGACCAGCCCTTGGATAACCATATTTCCACCAATAGAGATTACACCAGCGCTTCCTAAAGACGTGACAATAATGATAACAGGAAAGTAAAGTGAACTTAAGATAATTGCACGCATCGTTCGCGAACGCATTTCAGATGTTAGGACACTAAACTCTGAAAAATGTAATTCTTCCAATGCCATTGTCTTTGTTGTTTTCGCTCCTGATATTCCCTCACTAAAAGCACCTGTTATTTTTGAGTTCACTGCTCGAGATTTTCGATAGCTTCGTAAGATGCGACGTTGGAACCATGTGCTAACGCCGTAAATAAATGGAATTACCGACACAACAACTAATGCAAGTTTCCAATTTGTTACAAACATGACAATCGCAAGCATGATCATCATAAATACACCCCAGATTAAATCAACAAAACTCCAGGACAAGATTTCCGACAAGCGAGAAATATCACTAGTAACCCGTGCCATAATCCAACCACTTGGTGTTCGATCATAATACGAAAACGGTAAGTTTTGCAATTTCTTCATTGCATTCTGACGTGTATGGTAACTAACATCCATTTCAATCAATCCACTTTGATAAATGAATTGATAGATGAGATAAGCTTGGATAATAACCAATCCAGCATAAGCAAGTCCAAATAGAATTATATCTTGCGTTGAGCCTTGTCCTACATAGAATACATCAATAGCATGTCGGTTGAGTAAAGGTAAGGTCACACCAATTGCAGACTCTCCTAAAACAATAAAAAGTGCAATAAACATACGCTTCTTACTTTGTGCGAGTAAACCAAGTATTTTTCGCCATAAACCAGTATCCAGCGTTTCTTCATCAAATATTTCTTCTTCATATTCTGGATTCATTATTGATCACCTCCAAACTGATTGCTCTGAATGGTGGCAATCGTATGATATAGCCCCTCCTGAGCGATTAAATCATTATGGGTCCCGATTTGTTCCACACGACCATTATTAATTACGATAATCTTATCCGCAGTCTGTGCTGAATTAACACGGTGTGTGATAATCAACGTTGTCGCAGTAGATTTTGCACGTTTTAATTCATTTCTAATATTTGAATCGGTTTCAGTATCTAAAGCAGACAATGAATCATCAAAAATGACAATTGGTTGTTTGTTAATGACAGTTCTTGCAATCGCAACACGTTGCTTCTGACCACCACTTAATGTAACACCCTTCTCACCAACTGCGGTATTATAGCCTTGGTCAAAACCTGCAATTACATCGTGGATAGAGGCAACACGAGCCGCCTCATAAACATCATGCTCACTCGCATACGGAGTCGCAACACGGATGTTATCGTAAATTGACTTCGAAAATAGATACGGTTCTTGCAAGACAATCCCAACATTTTCACGTACATAACGCGGTGATAATGACGTAATATCGTGATTATCGAATCGAATCATACCTTCCGTTGCATCATAAATTCGAGTTAGCAAATGAACCAGACTAGATTTTCCTGAACCCGTAGGTCCCATAATAGCCACAGTTTCTCCAGCCTTGATATCAAATGAGACGTTACGAAGAACCCACTCATTCCCGTCATCATACATAAACGAGACGTTATCAAAGATGATTCCACCATCAATTTGAGGTGTTTCACCTTCATCAAGCTGTTCGATATCAATTTCTAAAATTTCATTGAGACGGTCAATTGAGACTGTTACTTTACCCATATCCGAAAGAATCCGTCCAACATTACGAATAGGCCATAACACAGTACTAATATATGTTACAAATACGATTGCTTGTCCGATTGTAAGCGCACCACTTCTGACTTCAAAAATACTTGCAACTAACACAGCAAGGATTTGCAAGAAACAAAGTAAATCCGAAGTTCCCCAATAAACTCCAAGCAGCCAAATAAGATGTTTTGTTTTATCGCGATACTCTATATTCTTTTCAGTAAATTTATCAAGTTCAAAGCGTTCGCGGTTAAAAGCTTTAACAACTCGAACTGCATCTAATGACTCTTTGAAAACATCTGATAATGCAGCCTCCGCTTCATCACTCTCCTTGAAAACTTCTTGCATTTTCTTAAAAAACAAAAATCCAAAGAAAAAGATAAACGGAAAAACTATCATCGAGATAAGCGTCATTTTAATACTAATTTGCGCCATTACAGTTAATGAAATGACAACCATAAAAATAGCATAAACAAATTCCCGTATTTGATTCGCTAAAAACCTATTAATAGTATCAACATCTGAAGTACAACGTTGAATTAAATCACCTGTTTTTGCGCGTACATGGTACGCATATGGTAATTTTTGTAGATGATCATAGAGATGATTTCTCAATCGTTCAGTAAACACCTCTGCAAAAATACCATTTGAATGACCACGCCAGTACAACATGATACTACTAATGACGTTAAGTCCAACTAGAACTCCAGCAATAATCCACAAATTATTGTGAATCGTTGCTATACCACCAAAAAACTCAGAAAATCGAATCCACACCGAGCTGGTGATTGGATCCATATTAATAACATTATCGATTGTGAATTGTAACAACAGTGGATTTACAAGTACGACAGCAACATAAACAAATGTTGCAATAACCATATAAATCAGGTTTCGTTTGTAACCCTGTGTATAATTCTTTATAAATTTAATTTGGTTCATTACCACTACTCCTAATCACTATCTCTTAAATTTTTTAAGAATTGATTGGACCAAGTAGCCAGTTAATACACCTGTAGGTAACCCTGTTAGTAACATTACAGGAAGCCATGTAATCATGAGCGGCATATCCGTTATAAATATAATTACAAATATTTGTCCTAAATTATGAAAGGTTGCTGAGACTGTAGAAATTCCAATCTCAGACATATTTGTAAATTTATGAAATACTACCACAGCAGCACTACTGAGTATAGCACCAATTAAGGCTAACCAGAAACCTGTGCCCACTAAAAATGTACCACGCATGAGTGATGCAATCACAACACGCATAATATTGACGATGAAAATTTCTTTAGCTCCAAAAATATATAGAGCAAACAGTCCCAAAACGTTCGCTAAGCCAAGCTTAACTCCTGGTAACCCAATTACAAACACGGGTTCCATCATATTGACGATTAGAGCCATGCCAACGAGCATAGTTAAAACAGTCATTCGTTGTGTTTTATTTCTGATTGTCATCGAATAATAATATCTTCGTCAGTTGCTGCTTGATTTGCTTCCACCACAATTAGTATTTTATTAGGTAAACAAACAATTGGGACATTCGTTTTATCCACCCATCCTTGAAGTGAGCAATAGTTTAAAGGAGAAATCTCTTCGGCAACACGAATCTTGCCATTTTTGACTTCGACCACGACATCACCAAGTTCACCTGAAACAGTGTAGAACTCGTCCTTATTCATATTTATACGCAAGACTTCCTTATCTTTGAAAGTCACAACTGCCTGGGTTAAATCAGCATTCACTGTTTCGACTAACTTCCCAGTCGATAGGAATAACGCAACGCTTAAAATAAACACGATGCTGATGAAGACTTTATCTGATCGATTCATTGACTTCTCCTTTCTATATGTGTTGATTTTAGCATACTTTGACGCAATTTGTTCAACATATTTCACAAAATACCGTTACTTTCCCGCAAAAGTCAATAACCGTGAATATTTTTAGATATTCTAAGATTAAATACAGCTTTATTCCCTTTCAATCGATAAATTTAGTATAATTGATAAAGGTGATAAATATGAAAATGAAAATATTAGCAACAACTGATTTACATGGAAATATCTTTCCAACAAACTATACAAGTCGCGATAATATCGAGAGCTATGGTCTAGCACGAATTGCTTCAGCTATCCATTCCCTTCGCGAGAAGAATGATATTTTACTCGTCGACAACGGTGATTCATTCCAAGGAACACCACTACTTACTTTTGCACATCAAAATGCAGATAGTTACATGAATCCAACTGCAGCAGCGTTTAATACTCTAAAGTATGATTTCATAAATTTAGGAAATCATGATTTCAATTATGGACCAGCTATTCTTAAGAAATTTATTAGCGAAAACAATGCTCCACTGCTTACATCTAATGTCGATATTAAAGGTAAACAGCTTGGAAATACACAAATTATTGAAAAAGGCGGAAAAAAGATCGCATTAATTGGCGTATTAACACATTACATTCCGAATTGGGAACGTCCAGCATACATCGAAAATATGACATTTAGAGATGCGCTCTCCCAACTTCAAACAGAAGTTTCACGTGTCAAAGATTCTGTCGACTTTGTGATTGCACTTTATCATGGTGGTCTTGAACGCGACCCGAAAACAGGAGAACCAACAGAACGATTAACTGGTGAGAACCAAGGGTACGAAATGACAAAAATAGATGGATTAGATATTCTGATTACGGGACATCAACATCGCTCATTTGTTGAAGTTGTAAATGGCGTTCTTGTTACCCAAAATACTTTTAAAGGGCAAGAATACATTACAATTGATTTGGATTTAGAAACTGGTGAAAAAAGTGCGCAACTTCATAAAGTCAATGATTTACCAGTTGATGAATCACTACTGCAACAATACCAAATTATTCAAGATAATGTTCAGACCTGGCTCGATCAACCCGTCGGAAAACTAGATGCACACTCTCCTTCTCTTGTGATTGAAGATGAACTTGATGCAAGAATTCATAAACACCCGATTGTCTCATTCTTTAATCAAGTCCAGTTGGATCGTTGTAAAGCCGATATATCATCTGTAGCACTTTTTAATGGGGCAACTGGATTCAATTCCGAAATTACAATGCGAGAGCTTGTAAGTACATACTTATACCCAAACACATTGGTCGTGAAGAAAATGACCGGTAAATCAATCAAGGAAATGGTCGAATTTAGCGCAAACTATTTTGCTCTCGATGATGAAGGGAATATCGTTCCTTCTCCTGAATTTATCAATCCTAAGCCTCAGCATTATAACTATGACATGCTAGACGGTATCGAATATACAATCAACGTATCAAAGCCAAAGGGTTTGCGTGTCGAAAGAATTACTAGAAATGGTATTGAAATAAATGACGAAGATACACTAAACCTAGTAACAAATAATTATAGAGCAATGGGTGGCGGAAATTATACAATGGTTGCTGACTGTCCGACAGTACAAGAGATTCAAGAGGAAATGGTCGATACTATTATGAATTATTTCCTACAAAATTCTCCCGTAATTGTAAATCATACTGATAATATTAGAGTAATCAAATAAATTTTTGTTTGACATGGAAAATGATTTTTGTTAGTCTTATTCGTGTACGACGAGGCACCCTGGTGCCTCGTTTTGCTTTTCAGGAGGTCTATATGATAAAAGCAATTGTTGGCGCAAACTGGGGCGATGAAGGTAAAGGTAAACTTACTGATGTATTCGCAAATGAATCTGATATTATTGTAAGATTTCAAGGCGGAAACAACGCTGGTCATACAATTATCAATGATCAAGGGAAATTCGCACTAAAAATGCTACCATCTGGAGTATTCTATGAGCATACTACAAATGTAATTGGAAATGGTGTTGCACTTAATATCCCTGCATTGATGAAAGAACTAAAAGAACTGGAAGATCGTGGAGTTAAACCTAAAATAGTTGTAAGCGATCGAGCTCAAATTGTAATGAGTTATCATAAACTTTTTGATGAACTCGAAGAGACAAGACTTGCTGATGCAAAGTTTGGTTCAACAAAGTCTGGCATTGCTCCATTCTACTCTGATAAATTCGCAAAGATTGGTTTTCAAGTGGCTGAATTATTTAACGAAAAATGGTTAGAATCTAAAGTCGGGCGTATTTTAGATATCAAAAATACGCTTCTCGTTAATCTTTACGGACATGAACCTTTAGAGAAAGAATCAATTTTAAATGAATTAATTGAATATCGCAAAACTATCGAACCGTTTGTAATAGACACATTTACATTCTTGAATGACATGCATAGCCAAGGGAAGAATATATTATTCGAAGGTCAACTCGGTGCATTGCGAGATCCTGACTTCGGAATTTATCCATATTCTACATCTTCATCAACGCTTGCACATTATGCAACTGTCGGTGCAGGATTGCCATATAAAATAGATGAAGTATGGGCCGTAACAAAAGCATACTCCAGTTGCGTTGGAGAAGGCGCTTTTGTGTCTGAGATATTCGGTGATGAAGCAGAAGAGCTTCGACGTCGAGGCGGTGATGCTGGTGAGTACGGCGTAAATACCGGTCGCCCAAGACGTGTAGGTTACTTTGACGCAGTTGCAACTAAATATGGATGCAAAGTTCAAGGTGCCACGCATGTAGCATTAACAAATATCGATGTACTATCATATCTTGATGAAATTAAAGTTGTTGTTGCGTATGAGTATAATGGTGAAGTTTCCACACGATTTGGCAATATTACAGAGCTCGAATCTGCGAAACCAGTAATTAAGTCATTTAAAGGATGGAATGTTGATATTACCCAAATTTCTACATATGAAAATCTTCCTGAAAAATGTAAAGCCTATATCGAAGAACTAGAGAAATTAATTGATACAAGAATAGCGATTGTTTCAAACGGACCAAATCGAAAACAAATAATGTATCGCTAACATTTGCCCCGTATTCACGGGGCTTTTTCATAAACATGCATAAAAAAAGACATCCAAATGGATGTCGAATTACCTGGCAATGAGCTATCTTCACTAACGCTTGGCTAGATATTGTCGCCGCTAAAGTGCTTAACTTCTGTGTTCGAGATGGGAACAGGTGTGACCA
>NZ_WTTA01000011.1:0-559 GCF_009828825.1 Erysipelothrix aquatica
TTTTATCAAATCTCAACCGCACCACTATTCATTTTTAAAAATTCTATCTCATAGGCAGTTTTAAAGTCAAACATTTTGCGAGGCATTGAGTTGATTTTAAAGGCAATGTCATCAAGATATTGTTGTCCAATGTTGTAAAGTGACTTTCCTTTAGGAATAAATCTTCTGACTATCGCGTTGGCTCGTTCATTGGAACCACGCTGAAAAGAACAGTAAGGATCACACTTATAGAGTTTTACACCGAGTCGTTTTGCAGTAATTCCCATTGTATTAAACTCTAATCCATTATCAACAGTTATTGATTTCGTTACTATTTTGTTTTCTTCTATAAATTTTATAATTAATGAGGATGTATAGTAGTCTAATCGATACTCAGCCTTGATCAGCCAATTCATTCTGGAACATCGATCGACGATTGATATTATTGCCGCGCTTTCATTTTTCTTACCGATTATTGAGTCAATTTCAAGATGACCGATTTCATCTCGGGCCTCTATATAATTGGGTCTCAGACTAATTGGTAGCACAGTTCGATTTTCCAAATTCCATTGAAAGTGGT
>NZ_WTTA01000002.1:0-542526 GCF_009828825.1 Erysipelothrix aquatica
TGGTCTTTTATTTTTTTATTTAATTGCTTATACTTCATATGGGAGCTCCTTTTAGTCGGGTGGGCTCCTTTTATTATACAAAAACAACCGCACCTTGGTGGTGCGGTTGAGACTTGAATTTAGGAAAAAAGTTCCGTAAGGAACTTTTTTTATGCTTTCTTTACAAATTCAGATTTGAGACTCATCGCACCAAAACCTTCGATTCGGCAATCAATATTATGATCACCTTCTACAAGCTTGATGTTTTTCACTTTTGTCCCTTGCTTTAAAGGAGCAGACGCGCCTTTAACTTTTAAATCTTTGATGATTATTATTGAATCACCGTCATTAAGAATGGATCCATGAGCATCACGGATAACATCTTCAGCCATGGCTTCATTCTCAGACCACTCGTGAGCACACATTGGGCAAACAAACATGCCACGATCCTCATACGTATAGTTTTCATTACACTGTGGGCAACTTGGATATGTCATTGATAATCTCCTTTACGCTTTAAGTATACAGTAACCGTTTTATTTGACAAGTTTTCGAATGAGTTCTATAATGAACGAAGTTCAGGATGGTGATTCTATGAAGAAAAGTACAATTAGTAAACAAGCCCTTATTGATGTCGCACGTCACATTGTTTTTACCGATGGTTTGGATGCTTTAAGTATCCGTCGCGTTGCTAAAGACGCTGATGTTTCAGTTGGTTCTGTATATAATTACTTTGAATCTAAAAACGACCTTACCATTGAAGTAATTAATGAATTTTGGGACAAGGTAATGATTGGTGATCTTGGAAAGCTCAACCACTACAATCGTTATACAACGATGCTTAAAGAGTCGTTTGTAAAAGCTTCCTATCACGCGCGTATTTACCATTCGATCTTCATTGGATACTACCGTACAATTTCTGAAGATGATCGCAAGCGTACAATAGAAACACACCACCGCAATCTCAAAGCAATTGAAGACATTTTTAGGCAAGCGTTAGATGCTGATGTTTACCAGAATTCAAGTATTTGGAATGATAATTTTACCAGAGAAAAGTTTAATGCTTTTGTCGTTCGTAATTTCTTAGAATCACTACGACATGGTGATGAGGATATTGACTTTTTACTTGAGCTCATCAGTCATACACTTTACAAATAACCAAGTTGGTTCATCTTACAATACTGTAAGCAAGTTGTACGATAGTTCACTCAATAATTCAGCTACATTCTCGTATCATAGGACGTAGGAGGAATTTCCATGACATCTTATCTTCAACTTGCTTTTCGTAATGTTCGCAAAAGCTACAAAGACTACAGTCTTTACTTTGTGACACTTACCTTTTCTGTAGTTTTACTTTATTTACTACGGTCGTTTGAAATGCAGTCGAGCATTCTTGAGCTCGACCCATCCCAAGGAACCGCAGTTGCTTCCCTAATCATGGTTTTGAATACAATGTCCGTAATTATTAGCGTCGTCTTTGCGCTATTAATTATCTATGCCAATCAGTTTCTGATTCGCCGTCGAAAACAAGAATTGGGTTTGTATACTTTAATGGGCATGCCAATTCGAAAAATCAGAATCATTCTATTTTTCGAAACATTGATTGCAGCGCTTGCCTCGCTTATCGTCGGCTTCACGATTGGAATTGGATTATCACAAGTCATGGCCATGTTTAGTGCTTCAATTCTCAGTGTTAATGCTTCTTATACTTTCATTTTTTCGGTGCCTGCGCTTTTCACAACGACCCTAATTTTCAGTGCAATTTACACTGTTGTTATTTGTTTTAATACGCTCATCCTTGGTCGTTTTACATTACTTGATATGTTGACAGCACATCGACAAAACGAATCCATCAAGGCACCACGCACGCGCACAACAGTGCTCTTGCTAGTCCTTGGTGTATCATGTATTGCTTACTCATACACCATCTCGTTACAACCTTATGGTATCTTAAATCAGATGGTGTCAGTAATCGTTGTCGGTGCGATTGGAACCTTATTGCTCTTCAAAGCCTTATCTGGCTTTCTTCTACAGAGTGTGCAGCACTTCGAAAATCACTACTACTCAGGTTTAAATGCCTTTAATTTTCGACAACTATCATCAAAAATTAGTACAACATATCGTTCGATGAGTATCATATGTCTTATGCTTTTAACTGCCATAACCGCATTGGTCACTGCTTTCAATTTGAATAATGTACTCGCACAATTCAAAGATTCAATGATCGCCTACGATATCGCAGCAACCCATACACAACCCTTTGATCTCAACGATTTTGATACCTCCCAAATAAAAGACAGCTATCAGTTTTACGTTCTTAATGGTAATGCATCAGACAAAGTAATTTATCCTGTAATATTTATTGCTCAACATGACGCAAACCAAAGTTTAAGACGGGATCACCAGCAACCTATTCAACTTTTAGACAATCAGTTTGCATTCTACAAACACCCCAATTTACCAGTAGAAACACCTGACTTTAGCAAATATGGATTAACAGACTCTGTGGCAACTGCCGTTTCAGATTTAAGATTAACGAACAGTGCTTTAATGAACTCACTTAAAATTGTTGTGAGTGATACAACATTCCAGCAACTCGAGCCCCAACTTACACCTACATACTACACCAACATCAATACCCACGATATACAATCAATTGCTACCCTGCAAGATACCCTATCTACACACGTTCCCGATGGAACACAACTTGTTTCAGCACGTGATGTGGAACTAGAAATGGCAGGTACCGAACTACTATTCACCTACCTTGGTTTCTACATTGGCGCTGTCTTCCTAATTTGTAGTTGCGTATTATTGGCACTCCAACAACTTTCAGAAGCGAGCGACAACATCCATCGTTATAGCATTCTTACCAAGATTGGGGTTGAGGAATCGGTGAAACTCCAATCAATAACCACCCAACTCACTCTTTATTTTGCGTTACCTTTAATTATCGCATTGGTGCATGCTGTTGTCGGTATCAAAGCCGCCAACCTTACCTTATCTCTTGGAGGTTTAGCGCCTTCTAGTCCCTTAATTGCAATCATCGTTACCCTTGGCTTTATGTTCGCATATGGTTTATATGGATTCACAACGCTAAAATCTGTTCAACGCATTGTCTTACAGTAAAAAAGTGAGAATTATCTCACTTTTTCTTTGTTTTAATATATGCTTGCATTTGTTGTTCCATGATATCCATGGAAGCAGCACCACTATCAAGCAATACTTTGTGGAATTCAACTTCAGAATACTGTGACCCTAAGGCCTCTTTGGTTGTCTTCTTAAGATCCCTAATATAGAGGTTGCTTAAATAATATGTTGGGTAAACTGCTGGTGTTTGAATTATCTGGTAATAGAATGATTCCAGTCCTGCTTCATCCAATGTGAAGAAATCAGACATGTATGTATCAAATTGTTCCATAGTCCAACCTTCGTAATGAATACCGATGTCAGCACGGATATGAATCGTTTCGATCAATGTCATGTAGGCGTTGTAAAACGCTTCGAATTTTTCATCATGAACATATTTTACCGCCAACTTTTCAGCATAATTAGCCCATCCTTCGGCACTGTTTGCTGGCGAAATAAGAGAGCGGATCGGGTGCATGTCTTTCAATGTTTTAAAGTAGCTAAATTGATACATGTGCCCTGGAATTCCTTCGTGAGCATATGTTGTATAGAGACTGTTATCAAACTCTCCATTGATATATATAACTTGTGCTTCATCTCCAGTGTAGTCAACTGGTGGTGAGAAGTAAAACGCAGGGGCAGACGATTCGGAAATCGAAGGATGCACCTTACGCAGCTCATAGAATGGCATTGGAATCGTTGGGAAATCTTCCCCGAACGACGCATGAATATCTTCTAAAAGAGCTTCACCATTTTCATAATTGCCAAACGATTCAGCCATCATGAGTTCCATATAACGATCACGCTCTTCAGTTGTATACTCATTTGATAAATATAAGGTTTCAACAGCTGCTTGTTGCGATTTTTCGGTAAAACGTAAAATTTCTTTAACGGTCGATCGTTTACCAGTTTCTTGTTGTAAGAGTTCTTCGTAGAATGCCTTACCATTTGGACGCGTGCTCATTCCTGCTAGAGTTGTATCTGTAACTTGGATGGCACCTAGTTCCGTTGCCATCATTTGGTAACTTTCATAAAGTTGTTTGGTAATTAAAGCCTGACTTCTTGCCTTTGCAGTTTCTTTTTGCGATGCATCTAAGAATGTAGCACCATCGATTTTCTCATTCATATAGGCAATTAAGTAGTAGTCTGGTTGTGCAATTTGCTGAGCCGTCACACCACTTACCCGAGCCATTTCAGTTAATTCATACTGGGTAAATCCTGTTGAACGTGTTTGGCGGTCTCTTTCCAACTGAATATATTTTGAAATCGTTTCTGGCAGCGATTCCAACAATGTAAAGTATCCATTTAAATCTTGTTCTGTTCTAAATTCGTAAATTTCAAGATATGCTGGGAATGAACCCATCAAGTTACGACTGTATCCAAGGACGGACGACCCGACACTAAAATCGTAATAGTCTTGTAACGCAACAATATCTTCAAGGTGTTGCACAATTACTTTTTTATCAAGTTGTTGCTGTGGTGATAGCGTTGCATCATCAAAGCCCTTCACTTCGTCCAATACTTCTTTGGATGTTTTTGCAGCTTCCTTATAGTCTTCTTCACTTACAAAATCCAATTTGTAATCTTTACTTTCGATGCCGTATGTTGCTGGATTTTCAAACATTAGATTGATTGAAAAGTCCTCTGGATCTACAAACTCCGGCAAGAGTTCATCTAGGTATGCTGTGAATTCAGCATTGGGTGTATCCGTTCCACCAACGCTCTTAGGTTTTGTCGTACAACCCGTTAAAACTAAGAGTGCAATTAATGCACTGATCAATATTTTTTTCATAGTCCCTCCCACTATTTTCTAATACTATCCTACCATGTTTGGACAAGGCTTGAGAAGTTTTTCACAGTTTTTATTTTGTTGATGTTATTTTTAATTTATTTGTATGGAAAGTGCTTTCCGACTTCGCTATAATGTCCTTAATAGGAGGGGCTTATTATGGAATTTTTCCAAGTGAATTTGATTATGCTTGTTGTCGCAATTTTATTCTTTGTGGGGGCGTATTACTTAGATGCGAAAACAAAATTTATCGAAAAAATATTCAAAACAACACCCAAACAGTTTTATATTATTACGGGTGTACTTGCACTTGTAATCTTGATTATGAACTATATTGCGATTAGCGTATTTGGTTCATGGCAATCATTGATTATCACATCTGCTGCGATTGCGATTGCAATCTTAATTGTCATTAAACTTTACCAATCACGTAAAGTATAAAAAATGTTGGATTTAATCTCCAACATTTTTTATTTTTCTTTTTTCAACTTTCGGCCACACACCACAAGAATCCACAGACCATAACCAATGAGTCCACCAAGTGTATTCATGATGAGATCATCAACATCGAAGATGCGAACATTAAAACCATAATACATTCCCGCTAATTGAAGCAGCTCAATCGTTAACGTAAATGCTATGACAAATCCCATCGTTTTTATGAAAGGTTTATTTTGACCTTTAAGATAACGTCCCATGAGAAAGCCAATGGGCACAAAAATAGCAATGTTCAAAAAATTTTCGACAAGGTATCGTGGTTGAAAATCTACCCACAAGTTCCAATACAAATTGTTCAAAGGCTTTACATTGTAGCGGAAACGATGCGCTTCAAGTACATGGAGTTGTGCTTCTTTACCCCATGGAAATGGAAATTGTGTAACATCAAACACAAGTAAGACGTAAAGCAATAGTATCGAACCAGTAATTTTCTGAGACGTATTTTTGTGACGTAAGATCGTATAATACACGATAAGGTAAAGTGGTATATAGATAAGGATTCCGGTCGGAATCCAACCTGGACCACTGTGTCGTCCAAACATAATGCTCTCCTTTTTTCAGTGTAAAAACTATACCATAACCCAATGCAGTCCTTGCGAAATGTTTATGAAACTATGCTTCGATATCTAATGCATATTTACCTGCGGTAAATCCTGTAGCAAAGGCAGACGTAATATTGAATCCACCAGTGAACGCATTATAATCTAGCAACTCACCAATACATGAGATATGTGGATCTAGTTTTGATTTTAGTGTTTTGGGATTAATTTCTTTTAATGATATACCGCCGTTTGTTACGAAAGCATGAGAGAAACCTCGAGTTTCGTACGTAGTCATTGGAAACCGTTTAAGATAGTCAATTATCATATTTTTATTACTTGCTTGCTCTTTGATAAACGCTAACAGTCGTTTGGGTACACCCGCTTCAAGCGCAAACGCTTCAATATCTTCTGCTTGCATTAGTGTATCGATACTTACATCTTTCAAAAAATCAATCGTTAGCCTTACGGGTGTCTCTTTTTCAAGGACTTGTTGTACATAAAAACTTCCGCGAAGGGCTGCTGGTCCTGATAAACCAAAATGTGTAAAAAGTAAATCGTGGGTAATTGCTTTTTTAATTTTTTTGCCTTGATGAACATTTAAAACAACATCATGAAAGGATAAGCCTTGAAGTGCTTTTTCTTGGATGAAGACATCATTTGAAACGAGCGGTACTTCGGCTGGTAACAAATCTGTAATCGTATGACCAAATGAGGATGCAAGGACATAGCCATTTCCGTCTGAACCTGTACCTGATAAAGAACGACTTCCCGTTGCTAAAATGAGAGCATCATAACGGACATCTTTGCCATTCACAGTTACAATACGTGCATGAGAGTCAAGGCTTTCTACATAACTGTGCAGTCGAATGTCTACCCCTAATGCTTCTAATCGTGATTGTAAAGCATCGACGATTGAGTGTGATTTATTCGATGCTGGAAACATTCGTTCGTGATCTTCCTTTTTTAATGGGCACCCGTTCGCTTCAAAAAAGGCTTGAATATCTTGGGGATTAAAGTTGTTGAGCGCACTATTTAGGAATTTTCCATTTTTCGGGACATATTTTATTACTTCTTGAACATCGACATCTGCGGTAACGTTGCATCGGCCTCCGCCTGTTAAACGTAATTTTTTTCCCAAACGTTCATTACGTTCAAGTAAAATTACATTAGCTTCTGGCCAATGTTCTTTAGATGAGATTGCTGCCATCATCCCTGATGGACCACCTCCAATTACAATAATTTGTTTCATACAAGTTCTCCTTATTGTGGCTATTATAACAAACTTCGTTTTGAAGAGTAAATGTGTTGACAACTTTCGATACATTCTATATGATTACAACGAAACATGTATTACATATATGTTTAATATGTTTTAGGCATAAAGGGGATCAAAATGGAAAATCTATGCTGCTGTACATTTTCAATCTATAACGGGAACACGAAAGTGTAATTTTTTGCATGACACATTTAATCTCTTGCACAGATAAGAGAATTCTTGAGATGTCATGCGACATCTTTTTTTATAAGGAGGAGAGAATTTTATTATGTCTACATACTTACCATGGATCGCATTCGCGACGACGCTCGTGGTGTTTGCATTTCTTCAACATTTGCGTAAGAAACGTGTGAATTTCGGGCTTCGCACGATTATTGCGATGGGCTTCGGATTGGTAATCGGATTTGTATTTCAAGGGAATACACAATACGTCACACCATTTGGAACAATCTTTACACAATTAATTTATGCAATTGTGGCGCCGCTACTATTCTTCAGTATTATTTCAAGTATCGCGTCACTTAACAGTATTACCCGTCTTAAAACGCTAGGTTTTCGATCAGTATTTTGGTTACTTCTCAATACATTGATTGCAAGTACAATTACATTAATTGTAGCTACTAGCCTCAAACTTGGTTCTGGATTCACCATTTCATTGCCAACAGATTATGTTGCTCGTGAAGTTCCAACTTTTATAGATACAATTGTCGGATTCTTCCCAAGTAACTTGGTCAATCATGTTGCAAAGAACCAAATTATTCCGATTATTATTTTCTCGGTAATGGTCGGTGTGGCATTGGTCAAATTTAACACCAAGGATCCTGAGGGCGCAAGCCCAATGATTCAATTCTTTGAATCTGCTAACAAACTTACGTATCGCGTTGTTAAATCAATTATCGCACTAACACCATTCGCTGTTGTTGCCTACATTGCTAACGTTCCCACGCGTGATGGTGGAAAAGATCTCGCATCATTCGCAATGATTATTGTGATTGCCTATGCGATTAGTTTCTTCCAAGCCTTTGTTGTTCACGGTACGTTAATTAGTGTATTTGCAAAAATGAATCCAATTCGTTTCTTTAAAGCAATTTGGCCTGCTCAAGTGGTTGCCTT
This sequence comes from Erysipelothrix aquatica, assembly GCF_009828825.1. GTDB lineage: Bacteria > Bacillota_I > Bacilli_A > Erysipelotrichales > Erysipelotrichaceae > Erysipelothrix > Erysipelothrix aquatica_A. The sequence goes on from NZ_WTTA01000002.1 coordinate 8,327, forward strand.
TACATCACAAAGCAGTATCGGAACGGTTCCAGTCGTCATCGACCAAGTCACAACAAAACTTGGTGTCAAAGATGATATCGCAGGATTTGTTGCCGGTCTGGGAGCCAATGTCGGTATGCCGGCATGTACTGGAATGTGGCCAGTTTTACTCGCCGTATTTAGTATTAACGCTTTAGGTATTCCATTCACAACGCAACAATACTTATTATTGATTGTTTATACAGTTGTCGTTGGTTTAGGAACAGCCGGAGTACCTGGAACTGCAACCATTGCAGCAACTGCCGTACTAACAGCTGCTGGATTACCTATTGAAATTATCTTTGTCTTGTCACCAATTTCGGCTATTGTCGATATGGCACGTACGATGGCAAACGTTACAGGATCTGCAACAGCAACCGTAATCGTGGCAACACGAGAAGGTGCAATCGAAGAACCTGTTCAAGCCGCTTCATAAAAAGAACCCCAGTTGCAAAGCAACTTGGGGTTTTTTAATACTTTTGAATCAGTGTTTCCGCTTCTGTTACATTTCCGACATAAGGGTATGTCTTACGCATTTTTTCTAAGGTCGCAAGTGCCTGTGATCGCGCTTTTTCTGTTCCTCTTACTTTTAGATACTGATACACAATGACTTCAGGTGTGTGTTTCATCCCTTTTAAGATAATTTCCAATTCTCTACTTGCAGTTGGTATCGTATCAGTAGCAAGCATTTGTTGCGTGTGATACTCCAGGTCAAATGCACCTTTAAGTACAGGAATGTACGGAAGATCGTCAGTAACTAACTCATCATAATATTCTAGTTTTTGAAGTGGTGATAAATTGCGGGCCGATGCAAATACAGCATTCACATATGCATTCATCGTTAAGCCATCTTTCACATCTTGTTTATCAAACAAAGGCACGAATCGCTTGTCAATCGTATTGAGTGTTTCCCCTGCAACAAATAGCTCATTTTGCTTAAGCACATACCACAAGGCTTCCCGTGCTTTGGGATTCGCTTTAATAGCCGCCAAATTGCTACCATCAGATGTACCATTTTTCATTGGAACACTATTCATAATCGCTAGAAATATTCCCATAATGATAAATATAGTTGCGACATACTTCACCATAAGATTTGAGAAACTAAGGAAAATAAGTAGGGCGATGAAGCTCGCAAAGCCATTAAAAATAACGCCACCCCAGTTATACATTGCGTACGGGTAGGTTTCAGGAAGTCCTGATGGACTCATCAAACATTGACCACCGGTTCCCGGTATTTGATAACGTTTGTAGCTATAAACACCCTTCGATTTTTGAAGCATGTGGCTTCCGACTCGATATGACACAAAGTCATAACCACTTAGCTTACCAAACACTAGATGTCCAAACTCATGAATAAGAAGATGAATCAACAGACTAATGACAACGGCGATACCGCCAACACCTAATAAAAGCCAAATTGAATAATCGGCCTCGGCAGCAAGATAGCCAATCATTAAGCCACCATACAAACCAAGTCCAATAAGTACAAAATATAGTAAAACCATTTTAAGAATTTTCTTCATAGGTCACCTCTGCAATTATTAAACCACACTTTCATACACAAAAGGTATATTTCCGCGGAAATATACCCTTTGTGTTTTTAAGATTAGAAGCGGTTAAGTTGGCTGTCTAACTTATTGTATTCTTGTGTATACTCGTCGAGTTTTTGATTGTTATCGGCAAGTGTTTGTTTCAATGCGGCAACTTCTTCACGAATTGCATCGGAGTCATTACTTGCAAGTTGACCTTCAAGACTTGAGAGTTTTGCTTCAATTTTATCATTGATACTTTCAAGTGCCGAGATACGTGCATCTAAATCTTCGATTTGATTTTCTGCATCCGCTATTGTTGCTTCGCGACGGCTTTGTTCACGTTTTTTGAAACGATCGTAGAAATCATCTTGAATGGCGCGGAATTGGTTCCACAACTTCTCTTCAAATTCGCGACCACTATGACCTGCTTTTTTCCACTCTTCAAACATTGCTTCCATTTCGGAACGTTGTGTTGCATCATGGAACGACTGTACCAATGCCTCAGCACGTGTAATGATAGCTTCTTTGGCTTTGCGAGCTTCACCTTGTGTTTCACGCATTTCGTCAAAGAAGACGCGTTGTTGTTGGTAGAAATACTGACGAGCAGTATTGAAACGTTCCCAGAGTTCATCTTCGAATTCACGTCCAGCAAATCCTGCTTGTTTCCAACGTGTCATCAAGTTACGCATATCTGTGGATGTTTTCTTCCAGTCTGTCGAATCCTTTAATGTTTCTGCTTCAACGATTAATTGTTCTTTCAATGCACGGGTATCTTTACGATCTTCTGTTAGTTGCTCGTAATGTTTACTGCGCTTGTCGAAGAAATGGTCATTGATAGCACGGAATTTCTCCCATAAATCCTGATCAATATCTTGCCCCGCAAATCCAGCTTCTTTCCATTCGTTTTGCAACTCCTGTAAATAAGTGGAAGTCTTGTTCCAGTCTGTTGAATCTTTGACTTTATCAGCTTTTTCAATCAGTTCATGTTTGATAGATTGAGCTTCTTCAAGACGCTCTTGGCGCGTTTCGTAACGATGAATTGCTTGGGTGAAGCGCGTTTCAAGGGCAGCATCGATGCCTTCCTCTGATAGCGAATCCCATTCACGCTTAATGAATTCCAGTTTCTCATCGTCACCTGTATTCATAATACTGTAAACTTCGGAAATCAATTGGTTTTGGCGTGACTCTTCTACAGAAGCAAGACTTTCCCAACCAAAATCATTGCGTGAGTAACCTGGTTGTTTTGTTTCTTCTTCTTTGTCTTCGACCTGAGTCAATTTTTCTTCGTTAATAATAAACACCTCTTTCTCTAATCACTACTTCTTATTTTAGCATAATTCAGTCAATATGTAATGTTTGATGTATTTTTGGTTAAGTTTTTCTTTGAAAGTCTCTTCACATCCTCTCATATATGAATTCTATATAATAATGTTAAGGAATATATAGGAACCGATATTCTTTTAGTATTTGTTTCAGATTTTTTCATAAAATATTTCATAGAATAGCATAATCTTACATAATCCGGTTGTAAGAAACCAAGATACTAGATATAATTAACCAAAGATAAATAGAATATAAAGGAGAAAAAAGCATGGCAGATGTTAATTTATGGCTCCTTGTTGGAATCGGTATTATTATTGTCGGTTTCGCAATGAAGCTTGATTCAATTGCAGTCGTTCTTGTCGCTGCAGTCGTAACTGCATTAATTGGCGGCATGAATTTTATGGAAATTCTCGAGACGCTTGGTTCTCAATTTGTGAGAAACCGAGGTATGAGTATTTTCATTCTTACCTTACCTGTTGTCGGTATGAGTGAACGTTACGGATTACGTGAGCAAGCAGTTGCTCTAATCCAACGCATGAGCGCACTAACCGCTGGACGCGTTATTTGGTTATACCAAGTTATTCGTCAGACAGCCGCAGCCTTATCGTTACGTTTAGGGGGGCATCCACAGTTCATTCGTCCATTAATTCATCCAATGGCGGAAGGGGCAGCAATCGCCGATCGAGGTGGCGTACCGCTCAATGATGTGGAAGCAGACACCGTTAAAGGTGCAGCAGCCGCAGCAGAAAACTATGGTAACTTCTTCGGGCAAAACTTATTCCCTGCAAGTAGTGGTGTTAACTTAATTGTTTCGACCCTTACAGATGCAGGTATTCATGGTGTATCCAACGCTGGAATTTCAGCATGGTCCATGCCAGTCTTCATAAGCGCAATTTTACTTGGTGGTGTTCAAATGGCGCTCCTTGATCGTAAAATTAAATCAGGAGGTAAGAAATAATGGATTTTTGGGCACTCTTTTTAGAAATGTGGTATATCCTCATTGGATTTATACTCTTCGCTACAGCAATAAACGTATATCGTTCAACAGAAGATGTTCGTCGTTACGGAGCATTTAGTTTCTGGACTATCTTAGCTGTTCTCTTTATTTTTGGACCTAAAATTCCAAATGCAATCAACGGAATTCTTGTCTTGTCACTTGGTGTCTTCTCAATTACAAAATCTGTAAATGTTGGAGATATCGAACAAATTGCTCAATCATTTCGTGATGAACAATCTGGACGTATTGGTACTTTAATTTTCTTACCATCCGTAATGATCGCTATCGGTGCCTTTGCACTTTCAACATTATTACCAATGATTGCGCCAAGTACAGTATCTTCTGGAAACCTTGGTTATATCGCGATTGGTCTTTCAGCAGCCATCGGGTTGGCAACAGTCTTCATTATAACAAAAGCACCAATTAAGACTGCCGCAGCTGATGGAACACGCTTAATGCGTACCATGGGGTCAACAGCAATCCTTCCTCAGCTTTTAGGTGCTCTTGGTGTTGTCTTTACATCGGCAGGTGTCGGTGACTTAATTGGAACACTTCTTGGAGGCGTAATTCCCCAAGGTAACGCATTCTTAGGCGTCATTGCATATTGTGTTGGGATGGCCCTTTTCACAATGATTATGGGTAACGCATTCGCAGCATTTACAGTTATCACTGCTGGAATCGGGATTCCTTTCGTCTTTGCAGCTGGTGGTGATCCAATCATTGCAAGTGCGATTGCCATGACTGCTGGGTTCTGTGGAACACTTCTAACACCAATGGCAGCAAACTTTAATATTCTTTCAGCAACACTGTTAGAAACAAAAAATGAGTATTCTGTTATCAAGTTCCAAGCACCATTTGCTATAATACTATTAGTAGTACATATTTTCCTTATGTATTTCTTAGCATTCTAGAGGAGGTAAACCAATGAAAGTACTTATTACTGGATTTGATCCATTTGGCGGAGAAGCCATGAACCCTGCATACGAAGCAGTTAAATTATTACCTGATACAATTGAAGGTGCCGAAGTTATTAAACTCGAAGTACCTACAGTTTTTGGGAAATCAATTGATGTTTTAGAAGCAGCAATTACAGAACACCAACCTGATTATGTCATTACGGTTGGACAAGCTGGTGGTCGCTTCGGCATTACACCAGAACGCGTTGCGATTAACGAAGACGACGCTCGTATTAAAGATAATGAAGGAAACCAACCTATTGACGAAGCAATTCGTGAAGATGGTGCTCCTGCATACTTTGCATCGTTGCCAATTAAAGCAATCGTTAACAACATTAAAAAAGCAGGATTACCTGCAAGTGTCTCAAATTCAGCGGGAACATTTGTATGTAACCACTTAATGTATGGACTTCTATATTTAATTCAGACAAAATTCCCAAATGTTCGTGGCGGATTTATTCATGTTCCATTCGCAACACAACAAGTTGTTGATAAACCAACAGCACCAGCTCTTTCAATCGAACAAATCTCAAAAGGATTGGAGATTGCAATTGCAACAACCGTTACAACTGCAGAAGACATTAAAGTCCAAGGTGGCGCAATTTCATAATGTCTGATGTCATGTTTGTTTATGGATCACTCATGAAGAACTTCCATAACTACGAAAAATATCTACGTGGTCATGTGTTGGACATTCAACCTGCTACAGTTCAAGGAAAACTTTACGATATGCCTTATAAAGGCTATCCAGCAATCTTAGATGGTGATGATACCGTTCATGGTGAAGTTATTCATGTCAAAGACTTAGCTGCAATTCTTCCAGCCATTGATAAGATGGAGGGCTATAATCGTCAAGCAGATGATGAGTATTCACGGATTCCTAAAACCATTACACTGGCAGATGGATCCACAACTATCCTAGATGTTTACGTCTATACAAGTAAGCATTTGGACACACAGTTTGAAAAAGAGGCAATCTACCTTCCAGAGGGAAGTTGGCGTGCATTTAAGGAATCATTATAAAGAGCTTCGGCTCTTTTTTTATGGTTCTCTGTGTTATAATTAGATTAGTATTGGAGGTCATTATGGAGACTACACCTGAACACATCGCTCAAAACTTTATCAAAACAATTATGAAACGCTTAGTCATATCACTTGTTGTGATTATTCTTGGTTTTTTATATTTAATCTATAATGTCGGACAACCTGGTTCTGTCTCAATTATTACCGTTATCTTTGCTTTTTTCTTAGCTGCAGCCACAATCGTTTTTAACTTACTCGCAGCCGAAATGGATCGGGAAAAACTATACCATGTCCTGTTTGAAGAAAAGGATGCTGACAGGGCACGTGAAGTCTTTCAGTATGTTATTGCTAATTTTCCAAGTGCTTTAAGACAATCATTTATTTCTACAGATTTCTATTATGCAACAGCTCTATCAATGTTTCTGACCGGTTCAAATAATCATGATATTCAGAATTATCTTGAAGGCGTCATGGGTGGAAGACTGCACGATAATGGACGTTTTAAGTTATTATATCTCGCACACTTGAGTGCATTAACGCATGACAAACAGTTTGTTGATGCAATTACACCACTTGGTAAAGTCAATGGTCTCAACAAGCAAATCATCGATTATGTCGATGCAGTAAATGCTTCTCTAAACCATGACGATAAAGCACTGCAAGATGCAGTATCTCTCATTGAAGAAATGAACGTTTACCCACTTATTACTGAATTTGCTCAAACACTCAAAGCATAAAAAAAAGACATCCAAGTGGATGTCTTTTTTACGTATTAAACTTTAGTAAGAAGATTGACTGCAGATTCAACTTTTGTCTGATCCGTAACATCAACATGTTCCATGAGATTTTGAATTGCGACTAAGCGCATCAAACGGTCAATACTGGAACGAACAGCTGTAAGCTGTGTTAGGACATCTTCACAAGGACGTCCTTCTTCCATCATCTTCGTAATACCCCTTAGTTGCCCTTCTGCGCGACTTAGGCGATTTAATAGGTTCTTATCACATTTCATCGTTATCACTCCTTAGAAACGGATTTTGGGTGCATCAGCGCTTGATACTTAAACGCTCCATCAAGATTCTTCGCTTTATACCCCGCTTGTTTTAAAACACGCATTGCTGAATAACTACGTTGACCACTATGGCATGCAACGATAACCTCAACATCTTCAGGAATTTCATGCAAGCGGCAGCGAAGATAGTTTAACGGAATATTATGAAACCCGTCAAGTGCCCCATCTTCTTTCACTTCCATAGCATCTCGAACATCTAGAAGGTATGCTCCTTGATTACGATACTGATCGACTTCATCCCATTGAATGGCTTCCGAGTAACCTTCCACAATGTTTAGGGCTGCATAACCAGCAATGTTTACAACATCTTTCGCTGTACCAAATGGTGGTGCATAAGTTAATTCTAATTCCGGAAGATCTTCAACAGTCATACCACCTTTAATCGCAGTAGCAATAACATCAATACGTTTATCAACCCCATCTTCACCCACAGCTTGTGCACCATAAATTGCACCAGTTTGTGGATTAAAGATTAATTTAAGGTTAATCGCAGTTGCATTGGGGAAGTATCCTGCATGGTTTTTTCCTGTAATATGAACCGATTCATATGGATACCCTAACGCTTGGAGTTGGCGTTCATTGAGACCCGTACTTCCAGCACCAATCGAGAAAGCACGAAGAATCGAAGTACCTAACGAACCGCGATGTTTACGCGGAAGCCCCGACATCGCATCCGCTGATTGTCGCCCTTGACGATTTGCAGGTGACGCAAGTGAAATAAGCGTCTCTTTTTGAGTAATCAAATGTTTGACTAATACTGCATCACCCACAGCATAGATATCCTGAACATTCGTCCGGAAGAACTCATCAATCCGAATTCCTCCCTTAAAACCAGTTTCAATACCAGCCTTTTGAGCAATCTCCGTATCTGGCATAACACCAATTGACAAAATCGTTAAATCGGATTCAATGTCAGTACCATCAGATAAAATAATCGTTTTGCCATTATTCTTGAATTCCTGAGCACCTTTACCGACAAGTACTTGAATTCCATTGGCTTCGAGTTCTTCGCGCACAAATTGAGCCATCTCAGTATCTAAGGGCGCAAGTATTTGCGGCGCCATTTCGACAATTGTGACATCCAATCCACGATGTTTCAATACTTCAGCCATCTCTAGACCAATAAATCCGGCACCAATTACGACTGCTTTTTGAGGCGCATTGTGATCAATGTGACGCACAATTTTATCCATATCAGGCAGATTGCGAAGTGAAAAAATATTGTTAGACTTGTCCAAACCTGGAATTGGTGGAACAATCGGTTTCGCTCCAGGTGATAGAAGTAATTTATCATAACTTAGTTCAAATGTTTCTTCATCATTCATAACCGTTACTGTTTTAGTTTCTGGATGTATTGCGACAACTTCATGATTGGGACGAATATCTAGCTGAAATCGTGCTTTCAGTGTTTCTGGTGACACGACGATGAGATCATCACGACTCTCGATTTCACCACCAATATGATAAGGTAGTCCACAGTTTGCAAATGAAACATAGGGTCCTTTATCTAAAACAATAATTTCTGCATTTTCGTTAAGTCTTCGAAAACGGGTTGCGAAGGACATTCCTCCGGCAACACCTCCAACTACAACAACTCTCATTGCTAGATCTTACTTTCCAGGTACTCTTGCAATGCTTTTTTAGGTTGGAATCCTTGAATTTGTTCGACAGGTTTTCCATTTTCAAAAAGAATCATTGTTGGAATCGACATGATACCAAACTCTTGTGCTATTTCCGGGTTTTCATCAATATTAACTTTCGCTACTTTGATTTTACCTTCGAATTCTGTTGAAAGTTCATCAATTACAGGACCTAACATACGACATGGTCCGCACCATTCTGCCCAAAAATCAATAAATGTCAGTCCTTCTGCAATTTGTGTTTCAAAATCTTTGTTTGTAATGTGTATTGTCATACCATGACCTCCTGTATCTATTTCCATTATACCCCTATAGGTATATGTTGCAAGATATTTGCTTATAAAAAAACCTGATCGTTACCAGGTTTTACATTGTCGTTATGCATCGTCACATACTTATGAGGGTTTATTTTAGCTTCACGAATTTTTTGATTTAAACACTTTCAAGTATAGCGCGTAATTTTTGCACATCATAGGTCGTATACAGACGTAACCGAATTACTGTTGATAACTTCTTATCTTTTCCTTTAACGTATAAACGTGTTCCAAGGTCTGCAGCGCTCACAGTCAACCAAACATGGGCAATTGTAGCATGTGCAATATCATAGTGCCTGTAAATCGTGTTTATACGTATCTGGTCGTGATCGCATTGAATGGATGCTCTTCGAGCATATACGACCCCATATCCCCACTGTAAAAGATACACAATCGTGACGGGAACAATAATCCATTGGAATAGCTTCTCACTTACTAGAAAATGTACGACATAAGACCAGCCAATTTTCATTCCACCCATTATAAAAAAACTAAATCCGAGAATCACAAGTCCATGGAATGCGATACTAAGAATTCCGAATGGTATCAGACAACTTTTGACAACGCTCGGTCGAAATGTTTTTTGTTCCATCATCACCACTCCTTTATTTTAAACTTACGTGTTTTTATTTTATGAAATCCTGTAACATTCGTCCAGTTTAGAAACCTTTACAGATATAAAAAAGTAATGATAGTTATCCTATCATTACTTAAATTATTATTTGTTAGTTATTATCTTCCATATCATTGAAGCGATCTAAGTCTTTTTCTTCAACAAGTACGAAAAGAAGGTCACCATCTCGAATAATATAGTCTGGTGATACATTAATAATAAACTCGTTGTTCACACAGCATTTGAGAGCAACGATGTTAAAGCCATACTCTTGACGTAAATTTAGTGTTTGAATTGATTTATTCTCCCATTCTTTAAGTGGGTGAACTTCGACTAAGTTGTATCGATCATCAATTCGCAAGGCATCAATTACAGAGTGACGTGCAAGTTCATTCCCTAGTCGTTTACCCATTTCAACTTCCGGTAATAAGACACGGTCTGCACCAACTTTTTTGAGAACATCGTGATAATCTCTATTTTTGGTTTTACAGATAACTTGGGCAACACCAATTTTTTTAAGATTTAAAACACATAGAATAGCTTCTTCCAATCGTTCACCAGAGGCAACGACTGCAATATCAGCTTGACCAATATCTGCAGCTTCTAGATGTTCTAGTTTTGTAAAATCACCCTGAATCGTATGTTCAACATGCATCGCGACTTCATCGACCCGTTCCATTTTTTTATCCATTGCAATAACTTCCACATCATGACGTGCAAGTGTTTTTGCAACAGAGGCTCCAAACAATCCTAGTCCTAGGACTGCTACTGTTTTATTTGTCATAGTTTTCTCCTAACCCACTAATATATTTGCTTCTGGGTATTTTAAAGTTGGTTCTTTCATATCCGAATGATTTCCGAATGATAAGAAGAATGTTAACAACCCAATACGGCCTGCGAACATTACAATAATTAATACGATTTTTCCAATACTGGTTAAGTTTGGTGTTAATCCCATGGTGAGTCCAACAGTTCCAAAGCATGAGAAGACTTCCATCAGGATATATTCAATACCAAACTCTGGTGGAATGGTTTCAGTGATGAATAGAATGAGTGATGCAGTGACGACAATCGCAATCCCAATAAATAGAATCATCAACGCTTTAATTACGCGATCCATCGGAACAGCTCTAGATTGAAAACGCGGTTGGGTATCACTGAATACACCACGCATAAAGAGGAATAATGTTGCGAATGTTGTAACTTTGGCTCCACCACCTGTAGAACCGGATGAAGCACCGATAAACATCAGAATGATGGTTAAGAATATTCCCATTGGAGAAATAAACGCATAGTTAACATTGGCATACCCTGCTGTACGAGGCGTAATCGCCATAAAGAGTGTATTGACAAGTTGATCCCAAAGTGGCAATCCAGCAAATGTCCCATGTCTTGATTCACTGACCCAGAAAAGAACAAAGCTGATAATTAGAATACCAACTGTCGTAATTAACGTAATTTTTGTATGAATAAGTAAACGTTTTTTTCGCTTAAACGTCAACAAATCACGCCATACGATAAATCCAAGACCCCCAAAGAATATGAGACCTCCGATTGTTAGTAGTACTAGAGGTGTTTGTGTAAACCCTTCGAGACTGTTTCCAAACAAATCAAATCCAGCATTATTGAATGCGGAAATGGAGTGGAACATTGAGAAGTAGATTCCTTTTAGAAATCCAAATTTAGGAATAAAATCGATTGCTAATACCGCTGCCCCAAGTGCCTGTACTGACAATGAGAATTTAACGATATAGCGGATTAATTTTTGTGCGTCGGCAGCATTTTCAGCACCAACAGATTCTTGGAGTAAATGGCGTTGTCGTAATGTCATTTTCTTACCCATAAACAGGAAGAAATACACAATAACAGACATGAATCCAAGCCCACCAATTTCAATTAGGGAAATGATGACTGTGCTTCCAAAATAGTTCCAATGTGCTGCTGTATTTACGGTAGTTTGACCAGTAACACAAACCGCGGATGTTGCGACAAAGAGCGCATCCAGAAAATTGGTCCACGTCCCATCACGAGATGCGATAGGTAAAGAAAGCAAACAAGCACCAACAAAAATTGTTGATGCGAAGCCCATTGCGATATATTGAGGAATAGTGCGTTTCTTCAAGAATGATTTAATTGAACGTATCATTTTCTAAGTTTTAACCTCGTTAACGATCGTTTTAGCGCGAGTTCAGCACGCTTCATATCGTATAGTTGTTGATTGTTACTTTCTATGCGTTCCTCAGCACGTGCTTTTGCTTTGGCTGCACGTTCAAAATCAATATCTGATTCTGATTCAACTGAAGATACTAATAGTGTAGCAACGTTGTTTTCAAATGTAAAGAGTCCCCCTGAAACCACAAATTTTTCGATTTCAGAGTTTGTCTTTGTATACATAACACCAATATCAATTGGCATTACTGTTGCCATATGGTTGGCGAGCATGGTTCGCTGGCCATCCGTGGTTGGCAAAGTTACGGAATCTATTTCTAATGTTCTATAGAGCCCATTGGGTGTAAGCAGTTTAAAGGTAAACATGACGTTACATCATCCCTTCTGCTTTCTTGTACACTTCTTCAATTGTCGAGACAAAGAGGAAGGCTTGCTCTGGTAAATGATCGACTTCACCGTCAAGAATTACTTTAAAACTTCGAACAGTGTCAGCAATGGATACATAGGATCCCGATATTCCTGAGAACGTTTCTGCAACAAAGAATGGTTGTGACAAGAAGTTACGAATTTTACGTGCACGGTTTACAATTTGCTTATCAGATTCGCTCAGTTCGTCCATTCCAAGAATCGCAATAATATCTTGGAGTTCTTTGTATCGTTGAAGTATTTTTTGAACTTCTGTTGCAACATAGACATGTTCTTCACCAACAACATCTTCAGACAACAGATTACTACTTGACTCTAATGGGTCAACTGCTGGGTAAATTCCAAGCGCCGCAATGTTTCGATCCAATACTGTTTTCGCATCCAAGTGCGTAAATGTAATCGCTGCAGCAGGGTCAGTTAGATCATCCGCTGGAACGTAAATCGCTTGAATGGATGTAATTGATCCATCTGTCGTAGATGTAATGCGTTCTTGAAGTTGTCCCATTTCTGTAGCAAGTGTTGGTTGGTATCCAACAGCCGAAGGCATACGCCCTAACAATGCGGATACTTCAGATCCAGCTTGCGTGAATCGGAAAATGTTATCGATGAATAAAAGAACATCTTGCTTATTGTTGTCACGGAAGTTTTCCGCCATAGTTAGCCCTGATAATGCAACACGCATCCGGGCCCCTGGGGATTCGTTCATTTGTCCATAGACAAGAACTGTATTATCAAGAACATTTGCATCTTTCATTTCGTGATACAAATCATTTCCTTCACGTGTTCGCTCTCCAACACCGGCAACTACTGAAAGTCCACTATGCTCAATCGCAATATTGTGAATAAGTTCTTGCATTAATACGGTTTTACCAACACCAGCCCCTCCAAAGAGACCAATTTTTCCACCTTGTGGATAAGGACAAAGTAAATCAATGACTTTAATCCCGGTTTCTAATACTGTATTGGTTGTTTTTTGATCTTTAAATAACGGTGCGGAACGATGGATTTCATGGAATTCCACGCCTTCACTGTCAAATGGTTTTTCATCAATTGGTTCACCCAAGACATTAAACATACGTCCAAGAATAGCTTGGCCGACAGGAACTTTAATAGCTGCTCCTGTATCAACGACTTCAAGATTACGAGATAATCCATCAGTAGTTCCCATTGCAATACAACGGGCTAAATCATTACCAATATGTTGTGATACTTCAAGTGTTACTTTGAGTTCACCATGTTCAACTACAAGCGCATTGTAGAGTTTCGGCATATGTTCACTATCAAAACGAACATCAACAACTGGTCCTACTATTTGTACAATTCTACCTTTCATCGTTAACCCTCCATTCCTGAAACAATTTCAGATATCTCTTGTGTAATCGCCTCTTGACGAATACGGTTATATTTTCGACCTAAGTCTTCAATCATGTCTTCTGCACTGTCTGTCGCTTTTTCCATCGCAATACGACGTGTTGTATGCTCGCTTACTTTTGATGTCAAATATGTGTGACGCAACAAGGCTATTAATGCTTGTTGGATCATGATTGTTGCAACATCTTCAAAATTTGGTTCGTAAATTACTTGATCACGGGCTCCCGATACCACTGTAGGCAATGTATGGAGTTCAAATTCAAGATTCAGTGCATTCGCATAATCAGGAACAATCGTAACAATTTGGTGTGTTGCAAGATACGGTTTTAATAGTTTTACAGCATCAAGTAACTCAAAATGTTCACTCGATTGCATTGGGTTAACGATTGTAACTGACTTATTTTTTAGTGATTCATAACTTTGTGTCCCAATAACAACAGCACTGTCTTCAGGTTTATATACAGAAAGCAGCTTTCGCATATTACCTTGAATATAAGCTGAGCACAATCCTAAATCAGGCATCACGACAAAATACAACTTCGGTTTATTGTCAGTCGCCACTTCAAAATCTATAAACTGTGTTGTCGCATGACTCACAGCATCGTAATAGGCTTCAAAGTGTCCTTTTCGATCACGATACCGTTGAAGTTTGCTCAACGAAACAAGCTTCATTGCTTTCGTGATTTTTTGTGTCGATTTGATGGACCGGATTCTTTTTTTTATAGCTTGTGTATTAGGCATTATTTCTTATCTTAAAGCGCTCTAATTCTTCGTTGATTACTGTTTTGAGCGTCTCGATTAGGGCATCGTCAAGTGTAAAGTTCGCTTTTATTTGATCTAAAAGATCTTGATGTGATGAAACAAAGCGTTCGTGTAAGAACTTTTCGAATGGTAAAACTTCTTTTACACTTAGCATGTCGAGGAACCCGTATTTATTTAAGAACATACTTACAATCATCAATTCGTGAGGCGTCTTTGAAAGTGCTCCTTGTTTGAGCAATTCAGTAAGACGGTTCCCATGGTCAATAATTTTTTGGGTTGCTGGATCAATGTCAGTACTAAACTGAGCAAATGATAGCAGCTCATGATATGTCGCTAATTCAAGTTTCAATGATGAGGCAACTTGTTTCATCGCTTTTGTTTGTGCCGCTGATCCAACTCGTGAAACTGACATTCCACTATCGACAGCTGGTCTAAAACCACTATTGAATGAATCCGAGTTCAGGAATAATTGGCCATCTGTAATTGAAATAACGTTCGTTGGTATATATGCGGATATATCACCAGCTTGTGTTTCAATGATAGGTAACGCAGTCATTGATCCACCACCGTAGTTTTCGTTTAGTTTTGCACTTCGCTCAAGCAAACGTGAGTGAAGGTAGAAAACATCTCCAGGATAGGCTTCACGACCTGCAGGACGACGTAATAGTAATGAGATGGTTCGATATGCTACCGCATGTTTTGATAAGTCATCATAAATAATTAGTACATCTTTACCATTATCCATCCAATGTTCACCAATAGCTGCCCCCGTATACGGTGCAAGATACTGTAGTGGTGCGAGCTCACTGGCTGTACTTGATACGACAACGGTATAATCCATTGCCCCGTGTTCCTTGAGTTTCTCAACAACCATTGCAACGGTTGATGCTTTTTGACCGATAGCAACATAAATACAGTTAACATCTTGCCCTTTTTGGTTGATAATTGCATTCAATGCAATACTTGTTTTACCTGTTTGACGATCGCCAATAATTAATTCACGTTGCCCTTTACCAATTGGAATCATAGAGTCAATGACTTTAAGTCCCGTATGTAAAGGTTGGTGTACTGACTGACGCGTCATAACACCTGGAGCAACGCGTTCAACAGGACGGTGTCCTTCATAGTTGATTTCTCCAAGACCATCAATAGGATGTCCTAATGCGTCAACGACACGTCCCAAAAGACCATCACCAACACCAACCTCGATGATATGTTGGGTTCGATAGACGACGTCGCCTTCTTTAACTAATGAGTCATCACCAAGTAGAACAACTCCGACTTGGTTCTCTTCAAGGTTCAGTGCGAGTCCATAAACCTCATCACTAAAACGTAGCATTTCCCCCGAGAGGACTTGGTCTAAACCACGAACAAACGCAATACCGTCACCTACTTTAAATACGCGACCAATATCCTCGCTCTTCGTGTCAAATTCAATTCCAGCAATTTGTTCTTTTAACATTTCGAGAATGTTTGCTGAGTGATTGCTCATTGTTGTAATCCTCCTTGGTTAATAATACGATCCAGTTTACTTTTTACTGAAGTATCATAGATGTCACTACGAACATGCACAATCATGCCTTGAAGCAAGCTTGCATCAATTTCATAGTGCATTTCTAAATCACCTTTATATTTTTCTTTTAAAGTTTGTTGTAATGATATTTTTTCTTGATCACTCAATGCTATCGCGCTAACTACATCCACACGACTTAAGTATTCATGAATTTCTAATAAATCACGAAATGCTGCCATTACGCGTTCATAACTCTTCATCATGTTTGCTTGATAAAGAAGTTGTAAGAAGTTGACAACTTGCTTTGAAAAGGTCGATCGCAACGTGTTCCACAATGGATCAAGAATTGTTTCGTCCTGATATGTTCGGGTAAAAATACATTTGATCTCTTCATCTTCAAGTATCAGCGATACGGCTTGTAACTCCGCATAGACATCCATAACTACGTTTTGTTCCAGAGATACTTCAAATAGAGCCTGAGCGTATTGCTTAGTGCTTATGATCATAAGCTTCCATTTCCTTCTCTAGGTCTTGGAGCATTGAAGAGTGATCTAATTCACGCTCCGACAATACTTTGCGGTTTACCGCAACGGCTGTATCCAACATGTATGTAGATACCTCCCGGTAAAGTGCAGCTTTTTCATTTTTTAAGGCTTCTGCCATTTTGATTTTCTCATTTTCAATTTCTTCTTGAGCAGAATCAATAATTGCTTGTTTTTTGTTTTCAGCATCGCGCAACATATCCGCTTCTACGATTTTTAGTTTATCCATTGATTCAGAATATGCTTCTTGTGCTTGAGCACTCATTGTTTTTGCTTCCAATCGGTACGCTTCTGCTTCTTTCATTTCTTCAGCCATACGTTCAGCACGTGCGTCCAAATATTTTTGTACCGGCTCGTGAAGGTACTTGCGATACATAATGTAGATTACAAAAGTGGCCGCAAGTTGTGCAGCCATCGTCCAAGGATCTGGCATTAGCTTTGCAGCAATATCTAAATTCATAATACCCTCCTTTGATTATTAGAATACAAAAATTAATAAGAATGCGATAAGCATACCGTAAATCGCAGCTGTTTCAGCAATACCCGCTCCAAGAATTAACATTGAACGAATTTTACTTTCTGCTTCTGGGTTTTTACCTACGGCTTCTACAGCTTTAGCAGCTGCATAACCTTGTCCTACTGTTGAGAAAATACCTGTCATAACTGCTAGTGCGGCAGCGATTGCTACCAATCCTTTTCCAATACTTACTGCTTCCATTAATAATATCCTCCTTAGTTTAGTCTTGATATTCAACAGCGATTAAGATCGATGTTAATGATATAAATATGAACGCCTGCAAAAATGCAGAGAACATATCGAAATATAAATGTAATACTGGAGCAACAATCACTCCGAAGAAGTTAAATCCACCGATACCGGGGATAAAACTGCTAATCCAACCCGTAAACGTATAGAGCAATGTCATAATAACCGTTCCTGAGAGTACATTTCCGAATAAACGGAGTGACAAACTGATCAGTGGTGCTACCGTTCCGAAAAAGTTCGGAATGACAAAGGGGAAAAACGGTTCAAAGAATCCTTTGACGTATCCCTTTACGCCATTTGCATCTATTTTTGCATGTTGGATTAAAAGAAATGTAATAATTGCAAGTACAAGTGTTACTGAATAGTTACTTGTAGGTGCAGCTAATCCTGTTAGTCCGAACATGTTTGCAACTAGAATGTAAATAAATACACTTCCAATATACGCTGCCATTCGTCGCCCGTGTTTTTCACCCATGTTTTGAATTGTGAAATCAGAAATCGTCTTGACATAAAGTATTGCTTTTAAGACGCCTCCGCGAGGCTTTTCAGTAAGCGGCAAATTCTTAAGCCGCTTGCCTCCGACATAAAACGCGATGGAGAGACCAATTGTAATGATCAAAATCGAATAAACTTCAACTTGCAACATTTGCCTTCTCCTTTGTAAAAATTCCTGTCATAAAAAGCAGCAAACGATCTAGCAAGTATGTTGCCGCTATCGCATAAGGATTAATCCATGCTGGGAACATAAATGCCAAGAGCAAGGGTAACCATAAAATCACAAATACAAAGATGATATATCCGACGTACTTTTTGACAGTAAACTGTTGTTCATCGAGGATGATGTTATAGAACAAATTTCTGAAATGTTCGAGTGTCAGTAAACTAGTCCAACCAATCAACCAACCTACGCCCAATCTCCAATCGATTATCGATAGAATGATTGCTCCAACAACGCAAATTGCAATTTTTATTTTCCGTGTCATCGTTGCCTCCTTTTCATGTTTGCATTGCTTCTTCTTTTCACTTGTTTTAGTTCGAGCATGCTAGGTAAATCGTACCATAAACATGCGTCTCAATCAAACAAGCTTCCCTACTATATTACGCTATTTAAGCCGAATATCAATAACTTACCAAAATTTAATTTTGTGATAACCAAAAATTGTCCCCCACATTATTCACTATATAAATAGGAAGAGGAAAAACTAGAAAAACAGACCAATATATTTTGATGAATCATCCGTCATTAGGCCAAATACTACTAACAATCAAAAAAAAGAATAGGGCTGGCCTATTCTTCGATAAAACTAAAATTAACGGTATTTTTGATGGTCGGTAACTGTTCTACTAATCCCTTATTGAGAGACCATGTCGCAATCGATTCGAGTTGATCATTTGAAACTGGTTTTGCTTTCTCAAATGGGGTCGTTTTTTGATCAATATAGGCTCCCATTTGAGGTGGGAATGCATATTGCGTCAAGACGTCTGCATACGCATCTGATTGATTCTTGTTAAGGTACTCAACGCCTTGATTATACGCACGGTAGAAGCGAGCAATAATTTCTGGATCTTTCTCAATACGATCCTTTTTCGTTAGCAAACTTCCGCCCTTGATACCATACTCACTCGAGCTTCCGAGTAAATATGCACCTTGAGCGACTAGCATACCTGCTTGTGGTTCTGTAAACACTACTGCTTCAAATTGGTCTTGAAGTAGTCCCTCAAAACGCCCTGGAAAAGATGCCATCGCCAAAACTTGATAATCAAACGCATCTTTTGCAGCAATCTCATCCATTACATACTCTAATAACAGACCTGGAATCAGCGCAACACGTTGATCTTGTAGGTCTTTCATCGTTGTGATCCCGGAATTAGGTGATGCAATAATTTTAAAATCTTCGTTAATATCTGAGGTTATAATATATGGAAATCCTTGTTCCTGAAACGCAAATGCTGTCATTGCATCTGCAATCATTATGTCAATAGCACCACTTTGTGCTGCTGCATTTCGTTCTTGAGGATTGGCAAATGGGACAATTTCCACATTTATCCCCTCACTCTTAAAGAATCCTTCCTCATGCGCAATAATGATTGGCAATGCGGATTCAGCTGCAAGGGTACCTACTTTTAAAGGCGTTTCTAAATCTGGTTTGGGTGTGCTTGAACATCCAGCAAGGACGAATAAACAGAGTAACAGTGTTATTATTTTTTTCATTTTATCTCTTTTCTAACAGTTCAATAAATGCCGAAAGTGGCATTTTATAAGGAATGATATTACGTTTAAGCTCGAACCGTGGGGTACTTAAGGTGTTGATACCTGGCTTCGTTGTGAATGCGAATTCAATATTAGCATCTTTCAAAGACGCAAATACTGAGGAATCATAAAATCCAAATGGATATGCAAATATTTTAGGTGCATCGACATATACTGCACACTTTAGAATATCATCTACCACGGCTTGCTTGGGTTCTGTCTGAATTGAACCTTGAAGATGTATGCGTTGATGCATCCAATGGGTGTGATTTGCTGTTGTGAGACAATCTGACATAGCATCGAGATCGGCCCAAGACATTGTTTGAGCAAAAGTCGCATCCCACGCCTTGCTCTTTTCATGCATCCAATCACTAACTACAAACATAGTAGCTGGGATTTGGTTTTCTTTAAGCAGCGGATAAGCAAGTTTTTTCATGGACTGATAAGCGTCATCAAATGTCAATAATATAGCTTTAGACGGCAACATCTTTCTATCTTTATAAAAAGCTTCAACATCCTCTAGAGTTATGAAATTAAAGTCATTATCGATACAGTACTGCATTTGTGCTTTAAAGTCTTGAATGTCCGTGTACAACGCGACGGGTAAACTATCCTGGTAGCCGTTCGCAACTTCAACGGGGATAGACTGTATTTCCGTATTTATTGGGGTATCTCGAAATTCGTGATAGCAAAGGGTAATAAATTCCATGTGGTACCTCTTTCTTAGGTTATTTTAGACAGTTTTAGGTCGAAATACAATATTGTGAAATCAACTGCCTTTTAAACAAAAAAGAGGTTAGGCCTCTTTTTTTGAATGATAGACTTCTAGAATCAATGCTAGAATAAAACCTATTCTGAATACAAACTCCAATACTGAGACAAGCACCAGAATAATTGTGAATCCTTCAAGGAAAGTTCCGATGGAACCTACTAAAATCATCACCGTAAACGAAATGGCAAGAAATTGATAGAATCGCTTATAGAAATCATTATACGCATTCTCTGACGCGTAAACCATTAGAAGGACATCCGCCATCCGAATTAGAACATACGTAATCAACAAGAAATTGGATAAGATTGCGATCATTGTGAACATATCAGTTGTCATCATAGGAACAAATGTTCCGCTCAAAAAGACAATCGCAAAACTAAGCATTAAGGATGCTAGACTCCAAATTAAATACCTATTTTTAGTAATTGTGAATAATTTGAATGTAGCGAATATTTGTGTTCCTAATCCAATGACCATGACAATAGGATACTCTTTAAATATTGTCGCCAGCATCGAAATAATCAGTCCACTAATTAAAATAATGGTTTGTGTGATCTGTTCCTTAGTTCTCATACCTTCTCCTTTTATGCATAAAATTTTATATTCTTGCGGTATTGTATCATCTCATAAAACAGTATCACTGCATAGACAAAATAACTCGCGAACTCTAACACTGAAATCATTACGATTAAAACTGTTGGAATGAGAAAACTATAGCCCAAAATATCGATAACTACAATCCCTAGAGCCAACAACGATAAACCTCGGTATACCGGCACAAGCGAAGCCTTTTGAGTTATCCTTGAAGATTGATACATTAAAATTACATCAGATAACGCGAGACTAACGTATGCCCCTTCTAATACCATAGCCTGGATTTCCATGAACTGAATCATAGCATATCCAGCACCTTCAAGTCGATTTCCAAGAATAAGTACCGTTACAAAACTAACAATTTGTAACCCGAGGCCGACTAAAAGCATTTTGGATTTCCAATTCAAATAGCTAACGAATGTGCCTATAAGCTTAATTGTCAATCCAACAATCATTAATGCTTCATGTCTTCGCAAAAGAATCGAAATCAGAAAAAAGGTGTATGCTATAATGAGCAATCCTTGAACCAGTAAGAAATGTTTATGCTTCGTCATCGTTCGCCCCCTTATTGACATGATTTTGAAAATCTAAAACTTTGACTCATTCATAAATGTCTTTGGATTCGAAAATGAGTTCAACAAGCATTAATATTATGAATCCTAAATATCCCGTAAATTAGAATACGGAAACAATCACCTCGAGAAGGATAGGATCGGTGTTAAAAAAACGACAGTTCCAACTCTAACAAATAGCACCATAGTCATTGAGAGTACATAATATGGTTTAACCAAAAATATACTTGCGGTTGATTTCGCCACAAACAGCATAATAAGTGCATCTTTGATGTCTATCAACACGTATGAGATTTGTAGCGTAATCGCTTGATACCGAACAATCGTAAATAGGTCGAGTTGCCGATTCATTAATAGCGAACCACTTATGAAAACGATCAAAAAGCTAAGGAACTGTGCTGCTACGTCCATCCAAATACAAGTGACTTCGTTTTCTTAAATCCATATATCGTTATCATAATGCGAAGCAAGATTGCAAATGTCATAAGTATTTCATTTCGCTGAAAAATTAATGATGCAGCTGAAAGAATATAACTACTTGCTAGAATTTTTATAAATTCCATGTCTCTATTTTTTTATTGATCAGTCATTTTTAGAGCTTTTAGCTCTGTCCTTTATTTAGTAACCTTCTGTTGATTATAGTGTTCTTTAAAATCATAAATCAAGGCCCCTACATAACCGCCAAAAGTTGTAAACTCCATAACCGACATAAGAACTCCGAAAAACATCGGTATGGGATAAAGAAAAGCGACAATTCCAATTATCTCGAATACGACAATCAGCAACGATAATATGCGATAAATATTCACAAATATGAAGTTTTGAGTGAAACGCGATGAGTTGTAAATAATGAGAGCATCAGCTGCACCCATGAGAATGTAGCCAGCTTGTAGCGAATACGATTGTAAAATCACTGTTTCGTATAAATCGATTAATTGAACTTCAAGGAGTACCACACTTCCAAATACAACAACGAAATTAGAACTTGAAACAAAAATGTAACCACCAATAACTTGTCTTTGATACTTCTCATTAGGAAAACTGTTACTATTAGCCTAATTCCAAGAGCTAAGATCATGATGAGACTATTTCTATCCATGATTAATGAGACAAGCATCAAGCTGTAGCTAACGATAAGTAAGATAAATATTTTGTTTTTAGCGGTACTTTCCATGTACTAATTTTCGCCCGTATTGATCATCGAAAGCTGAATTCGCTGTTTCTTTAGGTCAACTTCCAATACCCAGACTTGAACAATATCGCCAACTGAAACAACATCAGTAGGGTGTTTTACAAATTGTTTACTTAATTTAGAAATATGAACCAGGCCATCTTGTTTAACTCCAATATCAACAAAGGCACCGAAATCCACGACATTTCGAACAGTTCCTTGAAGTTCCATACCCGGTTTTAAATCTTCCATACTCAAGACATCCTTACGTAATAATGGCCCTGCCATTGATTCACGCATGTCACGTCCTGGTTGTTTTAATGCTGCAAAAATATCTTCTAAGGTAACCTTCCCAATATCGTATAACGAAGCGAGCTCATTAATTGACATGCCTTCAATTTTGGCTTTAGTTGCTTCTGTTCCCAATTCCTCAGGTTTAATATTTGAGTGCTTTAAGATTTTTTCAGTAGTAGCATATGCTTCAGGGTGAATTGCAGTGTTATCTAGGATGTACTCTCCGTTTGGAATTCGTAAGAAACCAATTGCTTGTTCATATGATTTAGGACCCAGACGTGGTACATCTTTAATCGCCTTACGATTCTTAAAAACGCCATGTTCTTCACGATAATTTACAATATTTTGTGCTGTTGTTTTTGTTAGCCCAGCAACGTATTCCAAGAGCTGTGGTGATGCTGTATTTACATCAACCCCAACCTGGTTAACTGCTGTTTCAACGACAAAATCAAGTGCAGTCGTTAACTCTTTTTGGGAAACATCATGTTGGTATTGGCCGACACCAACTGATTTCGGATCAATTTTCACGAGTTCTGCCAGTGGATCTTGAAGGCGACGTCCAATACTTACAGCCGAACGTTGTTCAACTTGTAAATCTGGGAATTCTTTACGTGCAACATCAGAAGCAGAATACACAGACGCTCCTGCCTCATTCACAATAACGAAGGCTGTTTTACCACCAAGTTCACTTAAGGCTTTAGCAACGAAAGCTTCCGATTCACGAGACGCTGTACCGTTACCAATTGCAACAGTATCTACATCAAATTTTGTAATAAGATTTTTGAAAATTGTCGCAGCTTGAGCACGCTTATGCTCAGGGGCCGGTTCATGTGGATAAATAACATCAATAGAACCGACTTTACCCGTTGCGTCAACGATTGCTAATTTACAACCCGTACGATACGCTGGGTCAAATCCCATAACCGTTTGGCCTTTCAAAGGTGCTTGAAGCAGTAAATTTCGAAGATTTTCACCGAAAATATGAATTGCTTGTTTGTCTGCTTTTTCAGTCATCATATTTCGAATTTCACGTTCAATGGCTGGCTTAATGAACCGTTTGTAACTATCTGTGTAACCATTTTGGACATATTCAACAGTTGCAGAGTTACTCTTGTTTCCAATTATGCGACGACGGAAATACTCAAGAATACGAGCTTCATCAATCTCAATATCAACTTTTAAAACACCTTCTGTTTCTGCTCTGTTTAGTGCTAAAATTCGATGCGATGCAATTTTATCCACAGGCTGTGAAAACTCGTAATACATTTCATAGACTTCACGCTCATCTTTCTTTGCATCTTTAACTTTACTTACGACAACCCCATGTTTTGAGGTCATATCACGAATCCATTCGCGGTAAGTTGGCTCATCCGAAACAACCTCCGCAATAATTTCGTGAACACCCGCTAAAACATCCTCACGGGTATTGAGTTCAAACGCTTCGTTTAGGTATGAGTCCAGCTCTTCCAGATTGAACGCATCTGGTAATGCCATAAACTCGATTGCTAATGGCTCTAAGCCGCGCTCACGAGCGATTGTCGCTTTGGTGCGGCGTTTTTGTTTATACGGACGGTATAAATCCTCGACTTTTTGAAGAACCGACGCATTTTGAATGTCTGCAAGTAACGTTTCCGTCAATTTCCCTTGCTCATCAATGAGACGAATAACTTCTTCTTTTCGTTTCTCAAGATTTGTAAGATACTCGAAACGGTCTGCAATTTCACGGATTTGTACCTCATCAAGACTTCCCGTAACTTCCTTACGATAACGTGCAATAAACGGAACAGTATTGCCATCTGCCATTAAATCCAAAACAGCATCAATTTGGTGTGCTTTGAATTGGTTTAATTCATTTTTTAGTAATTCATTGACATTAGTTTCCATATCTTTTCTGACCTCATTTACTACAGATAGTTTATCACAATTTATGAGCCTATGTTGGATGCGATTTCATTTGAATAAAAAAGAAAAGACGCATATGCGTCTTATGTTAATCCAATGACTGTACCATCATAGTCCATGTTTACCGCATTTGGTGTTTTTGGTAATCCAGGCATTGTCATAATTGCTCCCAATAATACTACTAAAAATCCAGCACCCTTGGCTAAACGCACATCACGAACATTGACGACAAAATCACGTGGGGCATTCAGTGCTTTAGGGTCATCACTAAAGGAATATTGTGTTTTAGCGATACACACCGGTAATCCTTGTGGATAGGTTTCCATAATTTTATCAATTTTCGCTTTGGCTACATCGGAATATTCTACCCGATCCGCACGGTATATTTCCGAAGTAACAGTTTCGATTGCTTTATAAACATCGACGGATGCCTCATAAAGGTAATTGAAACGGTTGTTTTTTTCGCACAAGGCAACAACGTGATCAGCAAGTTCGAGCGCACCCGAACCCCCTTGGCTATAAACATCAGTTAGAATGATTGAAACATTGAGCGTCCACGCTAATGTTTGCAGGTACTCAATTTCTGCTTTCGTATCGCTTGGGAATCGGTTAATAGCGATTACGATGTTGTCACTATACTTCCGCATGTTCTCAAGATGTTGCTTAAGGTTAGCACTTCCAAGTGCCAATGCTTCAAGGTTTTCTTCATTCAAGGCATGAACCGAAACGCCTCCGTTATACTTCAATGCACGTATTGTCGCTACCAAAACTGTTGCATCAGGCTTAAATTCTCCAATGCGACATTTAATGTCGTAAAATTTTTCCGCACCCAAATCAGCCCCAAATCCCGCTTCAGTTACAACGTAATCACCAAGTTTCATTGCCATCTCAGTCGCAATAATTGAGTTGCAACCATGGGCAATATTAGCAAATGGTCCGCCATGGATAATTGCAGGTGTATTTTCGAGCGTTTGCACAAGGTTAGGACGCATCGCATCTTTTAGTAAGAGCAACATCGCTCCTACTGCTTCGAGGTCTTTAGCCAGTATTTCGCGGCCTTCGATATCATAAGCAACGATAATATTTGACAGACGTTTTCGTAAATCATCCATATTTTTTGCTAAGCAGAAAATCGCCATAATTTCCGACGCCGCTGTAATGTCAAAAAATGTTTGATGTGGTGTTTTTTTGTTTTCAATTTGGAGACGTCGTAGGGCACGATCATTCGTATCTAATGCCCGTCCCCAAACAATATTATTAAGATCGATTTTGAGTTCATTACCATGATAAATATGATTATCAATCATAGCTGCTAGTAAGTTATGCGCAGCCGTAATTGCATGAAAGTCACCATTAAAATGGAGGTTAATATCATCCATCGGAATGACCTGTGAATATCCACCACCTGTCGCGCCACCCTTCATACCAAACACTGGCCCCAAAGAGGGTTCTCGAAGTGCTGTCACCGTCTTATAACCGCGTTGGTTCATCGCCATCGATAATCCAATATTAACCGTTGTTTTCCCTTCACCCGCAGGTGTTGGATTAATAGCTGTCACCAGTATTAGTTTTGCTTTTCGTGGGCGGTCTAACAGTGATAAATCAAGTTTTGCTTTGTAGTTCCCATATACTTCATACTCGGTTTCTTTAAGACCAAGTTGGTCCGCAACGACACTAATTTTTTCATATTTTGCTTCTTGTGAAATTAATGCATCATTTTTCATACTATCACCCTTTCAATTATACCTAGTGTACCATAATAAAAATGGTCTATTATAGACCATTGATCAGTTTCTCACCAAATTTTTGACGTTGTAACGCTGTGATGAGTGAACCGTTAATAATTATTTCTAGTGGGAGCATAATCGCTGACTTTAAAACACGGGGCCCAATGATTGCCGAAAAGGCTTTTCCACCCATCATATAGATCCAGGTCGAATTCAATAGTAAGCTTACAAATGCAAAGTGAAAGAAAGAAATCCCAATGACCCAAAGCCACGGTTTATCCTTACCTTTCAACATTCCCCATGCTGCACCAGTCACTGCTGCAGAGACGGTAAACCCTGGAAAATAGGGCCCCGAAGGCAATAGTGTAGCTCCAATTAGATCAGCAATTATCGCGATAAGCATCGATATTTTCACTCCCATTAAATACCCAGTTACTGCTAAGGGTATAAACGTAAAGCTGATCTTTGTGATTGGAGTCGTCACACTCAACAAACGTGATACAACAATTTGTATTGCAACAAACATTGCCATCACTGCTATTTTTTTTGTTTTCATTTCAAATCCTCTTTTCTTTTCAAGCAAGTTAAAGAAAAGTTATGCAACGGAGGCAATAACATACTGCACTTTCGTTTCGTCCAGAGGCGACTTCCCATCCTTCTGGCACTTAACACATGTTATTTACTTTGCTTGATATAACAAGAATACCAATAGCAAGACACATATTCAAGCATTTACCCAATGAATTAACATTCCACATAATTCCTGTGTTTATGTTAAGCAAAAGCGACAGGGACATGATTATACGCAATTTCCTATATCTCGTTAAGACTCTGTGTTAGACTATTTATAGGTGATTACATGAAAGTAAAGAAAACTAACGCAATGCGTATTCTTGATCAAAAAAAATATGCATATAACATGTACGAATATAGTAAAGATGAGATAGAAAAAGGAATCGATGTGCCTACTCAAATCAATCAGCCAGCCCAAAAGGTATTCAAGACGATCGTCCTTGAAAGTGGCAGTGATCACTTTGTTGCAGTTATTCCAATTTTTGATCATATCGATATGAAAAAGGCAGCCAAGGCACTCGGAGTGAAACGGGTCGAGCTTTTACATTTAAATAAATTGTTTGACTTGACCGGATATGTACGGGGAGGATGCTCTCCACTTGGCATGAAGAAACAGTTTCCAACAGTCATTGCTGACGCTGCGCAGTCGATGGATGAAATCATCGTATCAGCAGGGAAAATTGGACAGCAGATGGGTCTTAACCCACTCCAACTCAAAGAAGTAACTCGGGGATTATTTGCCGCAATTACAGTCGATGAAACGCACATTTCAGACGATGACATGAAAAGCGACTTTTAAAAAGTCGCTTTTTTATTGATAAGCTTGGTGCATCAACATCTCCATACGACGTTTCACTTCAAGGCTTAATTCTGTTCCCTTCAGTTTATTAAAAGTTTCTGGGAGCATGGGTTCGCCAAAGAACACCTCATAATTACGTGTGTTTTTCTTATAGCTATTTTTGATATACATTGGGACAATGGGAACCGTGCTCTTTCGAAGCACAGAAAACATGCCCGCTTTAAATTCAACCATTTCTTTCTGATGGGACCGTGTTCCTTCTGGAAATGCCAGTAAAGAATGACCTTCAGTAGTATCTTCAAGTGCTTGTTTAAGTAGGGTCAATGATTGGCGTGGATCTTCCCTATCTAACGGATAAGAACGGGACATTTTCATAAATGACCCTGTTATAAAACTTGTAAACAATTCTTTTTTGGCAACAAAGCGGAATGGTGTTTCAACAATTCCTAGAGCAACAAAAATATCATTATGGGATTGATGGTTCGATAAGTAGATACAGGTGCCTGGATCCACCGGTCGATTCACCGGAGTAATCGTTTTACCTCTGATACCAAAATAATGACGTGAATACATCTTCAACTCACGGTCAATTTGGTCATCTGAGCCATAACGGCGCAACCATTGCGAACGAATCCAATAATACGGCAACGCAATAAAAGTTACTAACATATAAAAATTATCCATAAATAATCACCATTCCAATCGCATACGCTCCATCATGACTGATTGAGACCGCGCCTTTATCGCTAACTGGAGCTCCTGAATCATTTTTCAAGACTTCAAAATCATGAAAATCAGTCACACCAATTCCAGTTCCCATAGCCTTTGAATATGCTTCTTTACACGCATAACGACCACAAAGAAACTCTAATCTTCGACGGGTTGTGGTAAGTTCTTCAAACAATACCAGTTCCCGGTCTGTTAAAATACGTTGCAAAAACCGCTGATCAGTGACATGTTTCTCGAAACGAGGCATGTGCACTAAATCGATCCCAGTTTTAATCGCCAATGGCGAATTTGATTGTTCCAAGGGCACAAACCTCCCCATTAACATATGCTTTTGCTTCTGCAATTCCCATAATACTCTTGAGTTTTACGAGTTCAACATGAAGTTCTAATTGATCTCCAGGAATCACCTGTTTCTTAAATTTAAAGTTATCGATTCCAACAAAATAGGCTATTTTCCCTTTAAATTGCGGTTGCGACAACAATACAATCGCTCCAGCTTGTGCTAAAGCTTCAGTAATTAAGACGCCAGGCATCACATGTTTTTGAGGAAAATGACCCATGAAATGCATCTCATTTACAGATACATTTTTAATTGCGACAATGGATGTTTCCGTCATCGTTTTCACCGCATCAACCAGTAAAAATGGGTATCGATGCGGAATGATCGCTTGAATATCATTTGAATTCATTAACATACGACTACACTTCCTTTCTGAAGACAATAACGGCATTATGCCCACCAAATCCTAAGGAATTAGACATCACTGCATTAACTTCCATCTTGCGAGCGACATTGGGTACATAGTCTAAAGGACAGTCTTCGTCAGGTGTTTCATAATTTATAGTTGGTGGGACAATGCTTCGCTCCATTGCTTTAATTGACAAAACAGCTTCAATGCCACCAGTTCCACCTAAAGCATGGCCATGCATAGATTTTGTTGACGAGATTGCAACCTTAGATGCTTGATCTCCAAAAACTTCCATGATTGCTTGAGATTCAAATTTATCATTTAAAGGTGTACTAGTTCCGTGTGCATTAATATATGAAATATCTTCCGGAGCCATGTTTGCATCAGTTAAGGCTTGACGCATCGCATCTACAGCACCTTCTCCATTTGGAGCAGTGATATGAAAGGCATCACAGGTTGAACCATAACCAGCCATCTCGCCATAAATCTTTGCCCCACGAGCCATCGCATGATCATATGATTCTAAGACAAGGACTCCTGATCCTTCACCTAAAACAAAACCGTTACGGTTTTTATCAAATGGACGTGAAGCACGTACCGGATCCTCTTCTGTACTTAATGCGGTTAAGGCATTAAATCCTGCAAGTGTATACGGTGATACACCAGCTTCTGTTCCCCCCGCTAGCATAATGTCAGCATCGCCATACTGAATCATGCGAAATGCGTCACCTATTGCATGTGTTGCGGCAGCACAAGCTGTTGTGACACATGAAACATGACCTTTTGTATTTAGCGAAATCGCGACATTACCAGCTGCCATGTTGGGAATAATCATTGGAATAAACATTGGCGGAATTTTACCATATCCACCTTCAAAGGCACGATTTAAGTCATTTGCAAAGGTCTGCATACCACCCATACCGGTTCCCATAATCACTCCAGTTCGCTTTGGATCGTGATTTTCATCATTGAGTCCAGCATCGCGATATGCTTCGTTTGCAGCATAGACCGCAAACTGACTGAAAAGATCTTGACGACGCGCATCCCGTTTGCTTAAATACTTTAACCCATCAAAATTCTTAACCGGAGCTCCAATTTTTACTTTTAAATCTGTTGTGTCGAAATGTGTAATGCGTTCAATACCACTGATACCATTGATCGCATTTTGAAACGCCGTTTCAACATCATTACCTAAAGGACTCACGATTCCGAGTCCTGTAATCACTACACGTTTTTTCATAGTTACCTCTAAATCACCATGCCACCACACACATTCAGTGTTTGACCAGTTATATATTTTGCTTGATCACTCACTAAGAAACTTACGGCGTGTGCAATGTCTTCGGGTTCCCCAAATTGTTTTAGTGCAATTGCATCCAAGATTGGTTTTCGGATGGCATCGTCAAGTGACGCTGTCATCTCAGTTTCAATAAACCCTGGAGCAACACAATTAACGCGAATACCGCGCGTTGCGAATTCTTTAGCAATGCTTTTAGAAAAGCCAATGAGACCGGCTTTACTTGCTGCATAATTTGCTTGTCCAATATTACCAACGACACCAATTACTGACGTAATGTTGACGATTGCACCACTTTTCTGGCGCATCATGGGCTTAGTGATTGCCTTAACCATGTTGAAAGGTCCCACCAAATTAACATCCACAACATCAGTAAAATCACTCGCTTGCATACGCATCATTAAATTATCTTTAACGATACCTGCATTATTGACAAGAACATCAATACGTCCTTGTTCGGTCTGCACTGTTTTAATAAAAGCATCACACGCTTCAAGGTTGCGTGCATCGACTTGATGTAATTTAAAAGTTGGTGTTTCTAGACGTGCAACATAGCCCGGTTCATAATCTCGAACATATGTTCCATATACACGATAGCCGTCACTTTCTAGCTGACGGGCAATCGCCAAGCCAATCCCTTTTGTTGCACCCGTTACGATTGCTATTTTATTGGTCATTAATAAGTCCTCCCAATGTTTCAGCAGAATAGACGTTATACGTTTTTACTGTATCGCCACATATCTCTTTTACAAATTTAGAAATTGAACCTTTAGGTCCAATCTCAATGATCGTATCCACACCCATATCTACCATTTTTTGGATTGATGCCGCAAGTTCCGTTGGTTCGGAAATGTGACGTGCTAATGTATCCACAAAATTATCGGATTGGACTTGTGCATGAATATTGTTGATGAATGAAATCCTAGGTGTTCCGAAGGGAATTGATTCAAGTACGTCGCGTAATAATACGCTTGCAGGCTTAAGCAATGCCATATGGGATACCGTCGATACTTTCAAAGGTATCACCATTCGAACACCAGCTGCTTTGAGTGCTGGAATTACAGTTTCGAGCGCGTTTATATTTCCACCGATTACAATTTGTGACGGTGTATTAACATTACAAATTGCGACATCATGACCTTGAAGTACCGCTTCTACCGTTTGACGATCAGTCTTGAGACATGCTGCCATGCCACTTGTGTACGGAGTGAGGGCATTATGCATAATTTCTGCTCGTTTTTGGATGAGTGTGAGTCCTGTTTCAAAGTCGATGACTCCTGCTTCAGTAATGGCATTGTATTCTCCTAATGACAAACCACAAACGACATTTGCTGCAATGTTGTTTGTTTCTAGTAATTGGGCAATAACTGTATGCAGTACATAGAGTGCAGGCTGGGTAAATCGCGTCTCACTAAGTTGTGATTCATCTAATTTTAAGACATCATATCCTAGTATTTGTGATGCTTGAGCGTATGTACGTGCCGCACTGGGGTACAACGCTACAAGATCTTCACCCATGGATACAAACTGCTGGCCCTGGCCTGCAAAAATATAACCAACTGTCATTACTGTTTCGATTCGATATATGCGACAATATCATTTACTGTTTTTAATGTCAGAATATCTTCAGTTGGGACTTCAACACCATACTCGCCTTCAAGTTCCATGACAATTTCCATCACAGCAATTGAATCCGCTCCTAAATCATCTAAGATTGATGCATCTTCGGCAATTGTTGCTACCTCAACATCTAAAATTTCTGCTACTATTTCTTTAATTTTTTCGTTCATAGTTTTGCTCCTTTAATTTACTTTGATATTCAAACTATATAGATTTATCGTTTATCTGTCAACTGAATTAGATGTCCAAAAGCGCGGTCCCATAGGTCAGACCACCGCCAAACGCTATCATAATTACCTTCATTCCGGGTTGAATTCGGCCGTCTTTAACTGCTTCATCCAGTAATATAGGCACACTTCCCGCAGACGTATTACCAATCCCTTTAACATTGCTCAAAAATTTATCTGTTGGTACTTTGAGTGCACGTGCTGCACTGTCAAGAATACGTTGATTGGCTTGGTGTGACACCACATAATCAATATCGTCCATACTCAAATTATGCTTTTGAAGTATGGCATTAATTTCAGTTTCCATCGTTTTCACCGCAAATTTAAAGACATCCGAACCTTTCATTTTGAAATGTTCATGGGCAATTAGATCGCGAGGCAACAACGGATTGGGATGATCGGTTAAATTGGGCGCAGTAATACTTGCTAAAACATCCGTTTCGCCGCCAATGACACAATCAATCGTTCCTGAAGATGCCGCTTCCATCACAATCGCACCAGCACCATCACCAAATAAAATTGCAGTCGATCGGTCCGCAAAGTCTAGGTAACGCGAGTTAAAATCCGCACCAATCACAAGGACTCGCTTGTATACTTCGGCCTTGATGAATGCATGAGCGTTTTGAAAGGCATAGAGGAATCCCGAACATGCTGCATTGATATCGAATGAAGGAATGGATCGTTTAATTCCAAGATTTGAGCGAACTTGGTTCGCAACCGTTGGAATGAATGAATCCGGAGTATAAGTTGCTACGATAATGCAATCTATGGTCTCAACATCCAAGGATGCGACTGCTTCAAAAGCTGCTTCTGTTGCCATATAGGTTGTACTCTTGTCACTAAAACGGCGGGCTTCAATTCCAGTTCTTTTTTGAATCCATTCATCGTTGGTGTCCATAATTTTACTTAAGTCTGTATTGGTCACACTAAAATCAGGAACATGCCTTCCCGTTGCAATTATTTTACTTGTTACCATGTTCTACCTCACCCATATTTCTAAATCGTTCATAACGGTGCTTTACAAGACTTGAACCACGCTTCTTCTTATACTTTAAAAGCGATTTATAAAGTTTATCACCGATTTGTTGAGCCAATTCTTGGTTATCGTCATGTTCCACAATGATATCGTCAATGATTCCCAGGGTTAGGAGGGCATCACTCGTGATTTTCATATCATCAACAATTTCCTTTGCCCTCGATGCATCTTTATATAAGATCGAGGCGAAGCCTTCTGGCGAGAGTATGCTATAAATTGAGTTTTCAAGCATCCATACTTCATTCGCAACAGCAAGTGCTAATGCACCACCACTCCCCGCCTCGCCAATAATAACCGCAATAATAGGTACTTCAAAGGTCATCATTTGCATCAAATTTTGAGCAATTGCTTCCCCTTGTCCGCGTTCTTCTGCACCGATTCCAGGATACGCTCCCGGTGTATCAATAAACGTTATAATTGGTCGTTTAAATTTTTCGGCTTGTTTCATAAGACGAAGTGCTTTACGATACCCTTCAGGATGTACCATTCCAAAATTTGCTTTCAGGTTTTCCTCGGTATCGCGTCCTTTAACGACACCAATCACAGTGACTGGCATATCTTTGAGCATGCCAATACCGCCTTTAATGGCTGGGTCATCACCAAAGTAGCGATCACCATGAAATTCCGTAAAATCTGTAAGGATGGTATCGAAAATTGTTTGTGTGTTAATTCTGTTTTTTGAACGTGCGCGTTCAACCTTTTCCCATGCAGTCGTCATGTTACTTACCGTGAATGCTTAGTATTTTTACGAGTTCTTGTTTCATATCATGACGTGATACGATTGCATCCACAAATCCCTTCTCTAATAAAAACTCAGATTTTTGAAACCCTTCTGGTAATGGTTGTTTCAATGTTTGTTCAATTACCCGCGGTCCAGCAAAACCAATCAGTGCTTTAGGTTCTGCAAGAATGATATCTGCGAGCATGGCGAAACTAGCAGTGACACCACCTGTAGTTGGGTCTGTTAAGACATTAATAAATAAGCCACCATTATCTTGAAAACGGCCCACAGCTCCACTGGTTTTTGCCATTTGCATCAGACTTAGCATTCCTTCTTGCATTCGTGCGCCACCAGAAGCACTAAATACGATGACAGGTTTCTTTTGTTGCATGCCACGTTCAAAGGCACGTGTCACTTTTTCTCCAACAACAGTTCCCATTGAACCCATGAGAAAGTTTGAATCCATAATGACTGCGATTACTTCATGATTGCCAAGGGTTGCTTCCCCACAGACTACAGCATCGTAGACTCCTTGTTTTGAATTTAAGTCATCCAACTTAGAAGCGTATCCAGGAAAATTCAAAGGATCTTTTGATTTAACCCGATGGTTGAATACACGGAAGCTATCAAAGGTCATTTGCACGCGTGAAGCCGCATGCATACGGTAGTGATGGTCGCACGTTGGACATACCCATCGATTCTTCTGGATCACTTCGAGTAACTGCGTTTTTTCGCATTTGGGACATTTGTCATACATGCCATCCGGCACCTCAATCGACGCAGATAAATACTCTGGATTTTTTATTGCATCTACTTTTGATTTTTTATTTTTTAAATTTTTAAACATGTTTATCTCCCTTCAATAGTGTCTGAACTAATGTCGTATCATACACATTGTCTTGGAATTTTTGATTGAGAAGAATTTCGAGTTGGAAGTCCACATTCGTTTTAATACCATCCAAGTCAATTTCCTCTAGACAACGAATGGCTTTCTCCATCGCTTCATCTCGATTGCTTCCGTGTACAATTACTTTCGCAATCATCGAATCGTAGAATGGAAGAATTTTATACCCCTGGTACACAAACGAGTCAATACGAACACCATTTCCACCCGGAAAATGAAGCCCATTCAACGTTCCTGACATGGGTCTGAAGCCTTGGTCAGGGTCTTCTGCATTGACACGAATTTCAATAGCATGACCATTTGTCTTTAAGTCTGATTGCTTAAAAGAGAGTGGCTTTCCTTCCGCAATTCGAATTTGTTCTTTTACAATATCCACGCCAGTTATTAATTCGGTAACTGGATGTTCCACTTGAATGCGAGTATTCATCTCAATAAAGTAAAAATTTTCGTCTTTATCCATGATAAATTCCAACGTTCCGGCAGAGACGTATTGAACTTGTTTCGCAGCTTTTGTAGCGACATCATACAGTTTTTTTCGAGTCTTAGACGATAGGTTTTGGACCGGTGCTTCTTCAATCATTTTTTGATTGTTGCGTTGAACCGAGCATTCACGTTCAAAAAGATGCACACTATTCCCATGCTTATCTCCTAGAATTTGAATTTCAATATGGCGGGGACCTTCAACAAATTTTTCGATATAGACGTCTGCATTGTTGAATGCATTAAAAGCTTCTTGACGTGCTTGGTTAAAAGCATCCTCCAATAAAGCGGCCTCATAACAGACACGCATGCCTTTACCACCGCCACCTGCCGTTGCCTTAATTAATACAGGATAACCAATCTCTTTTGCAACCTGATAAGCCTGTGCTAAATCATGAATCAGCCCTTTTGATCCGGGCACAATTGGTACGCCAGCAGCAATCATCGTTTCTCTGGCAGTTTGTTTATCGCCCATTTTATCAATTAAGTCTGCACTTGGTCCGATAAAGGTAATTCCAACACGTTCACATGCACGGACAAAATCTGCATTTTCACTCAAAAAACCAAATCCAGGATGTATCGCCTGGACTTGAGTATTCACAGCAGCTTGTAGAATTGCGTTGTGATTTAAATATGAATTTTCAAGACGGTGATCGCCAATACATATTGCCTCATCGGCTAACTTTACATGTAACGAATCACGGTCAACCGTGGCATAAACTGCCACAGTCTTGATGTTCAATTCGCGGCATGCACGAATAATCCGAACAGCAATTTCACCACGATTTGCGATTAAAACTTTTTGAATCATTGTCATTCAATTACAAATAACGGTTGATCAAAGTCTACCGTAGCACCTTCTGATACATAGATTTCTTTTACGACACCTGCTTGTGTCGCTTTGATTTCATTCATGACTTTCATCGCTTCAATAATGCAAAGGATATCGCCGACTTTGACTGTTTGTCCAACTTTTACAAATTCAGGTGCATCTGGTGATGGTTTACTGTAGTAAACACCGACTAACGGAGATGTCATCGCGTTGGTTGCAGGTGCTGGTTCTGAATTAACTGGTGCAATCACTGCCTGGGCAATCGCTTGCGATGGTACAAATGTATTTGTTACTGGTTTTTGTAATGCGATTTCAAAATCTTGGTTTTTATAGGTTAAGGACTCAAGTCCTGATGTTTCTAAAAT
This sequence comes from Erysipelothrix aquatica, assembly GCF_009828825.1. Lineage (GTDB taxonomy): Bacteria > Bacillota_I > Bacilli_A > Erysipelotrichales > Erysipelotrichaceae > Erysipelothrix > Erysipelothrix aquatica_A. The sequence continues at coordinate 44,922 of NZ_WTTA01000002.1, forward strand.
GTCTATTAATTGCTTGATATCATCAATGTTCATAATTTACCTCCAAACAAATAGTTTGATATTCAAACTAAATGATAATATAATGATTTTTGTAAGTCAACAAAGGAGAATCGTGTTTATGATGACAATCAAACCGTTAATTCGCGATAATATCGCACTCAATGCCCACCCAGAAGGGTGTTTCCAAAACATCAAAAATCAAATTAAAGAAGTTCAAAATCTTCCAAATATCACAGAAAAATCACTCAATGTCTTGATAATCGGTGGGAGTTCGGGCTATGGATTAGCAACCCGTATTGCCTTAACATTCAACGCTCATGCCTATACTTACAACGTGAGTTTTGAGCGCGGTCCTAAAGGTCGTAGCACTGGAAGTGCTGGTTACTACAACAATACTGCTTTCGCGACATTGGCACAGGAACATGGCTATGCATCTGATGATTTGAATGCTGATGCGTTTAGCCATGAAACGAAGCAAAAAGTTATTGCTGATTTTGTAGAAGCTGGTCGAAAAATTGATTTAGTCGTCTATTCTGTTGCTAGTGGTATTCGTATTCATCCCGATACCCAAGAGAAATTTATATCAACATTGAAACCCATTGGTACGCCTTTTGAAGGATATTCAATCGATATTGCGAAAGAGACACTGTTCAAAGAATCATTACAGCCGGCAACACCTCAAGAGATTGAAAATACACGGGTTGTTATGGGCGGTGACGACTACGAACTTTGGGTTGATGCACTCCTAGAAGCCAATCTTCTAAACGACCACGCTAAAGTTGTAACCTATACATATGTCGGTTCTGAAGTCACGTATCCTATTTATAAGGATGGCACAATTGGAAATGCCAAACGAGACTTAGAACGTGCTAATGACGCAATTAATAAGAAGCTTCAACCGATCCGTGGTGAAGCCATTATTTCAGCATCGAAAACTGTTGTAACCAAAGCGTCAGTATTTATCCCAACTGTTGCCTTGTATGCAAGCGCATTATTTAAAGTCATGAAAATGAAGCAAACACATGAGTCAATCACGATGCATAAATACCGTTTATACAAAGATATGATTTATGGAAATCAAGCCATTATTGATGCGGATGGACTCTATCGTTTAGACGCGTATGAGCTAGATGCTGCAACCCAACTTGATGTACAGACCATTTTAAATGACGTTACAGCAGAAAACTTTCAGTCCGTCACAGATTTCGAACAATTTAAGCATGATTTTTTAGCACTTAATGGCTTCGACCTCTCGGATGTTGACTACCAACAATAAAAGGCTCCTTTCGGAGCCTTTTATTGTTTAAGATGAACTGTTTGAGTATTATACGGCATTGCAATTCCTTTTTCGTCCAGCGCATTTTTTATATCTTTGCGCATACGGCGTTCAATTTCATAATTCTTGCCCGCTTCGGTTTTAACACTAACCCGAACTTTAATAGCACTTTGAGCAAAGTCGACGATACCAATAACCTCAACCGGCGTAAGGGCGCCCTCATAATTCATTGGGGACACAATGTCCTGTAAAGTTGAGATGATGGAATCTGTACTCATTTCATAAGGCATCGGAATATCAACATAGGCATTCATATACTCTTTTGAGTAATTCACGATAACTTTAATTTCACCGTTGGGAATGGTAATGACTTCACCTGTTAATCCATTACGCAAAATCGTCGACAGTAGCGTTACTTCAACGACTTCCCCAACAGAATCTTCGATTTTTACGACATCGCCGATTACATATTGATTTTCTGTAAGAATTAAGAATCCAGATATCGTATCACGTACAACCTCTTGTGCACCCAACCCAACTGCAACACCGACTGCAGAACCAATTGCGAGTAACGGAGCAATTGAGATGTTGAAAATTTCCAGCATAAAAGTAAATGCAATGACATAGAGGATGTAGCGGATAATTTTCGCGATTAATTGGTAAATTGTGCGTTTGTTGATATCAATTCGACGCTCGTTGGCAATACGCTCAATCGCACTTTCAATCGCACGGTTAATGACCCACACTCCCAAGAATAAGATTGCGGTCGCAATGACACGTTGTGCAAATGGTGACGAGATATATCCCCATAACGATGTAACATTATCAACTTCAGTTTTGAATTCTGGTGACATAACGACCTCCTAAAACTTAGTTAAGAATCGTATAAAGCGATTCTTTTCTGGCAATTCTGATTCATTATCTCTAAAGACATAATTGATACTATAGCCAAAGAAAATAATCCAAGCAATAAACCATCCTGAAATCAGTAAAATCATAATGGATGCTAGCGGACCATAAATCGTTTGATAATTCGTAAAGCGATTAATATAAACAAAGAATAGTTGCCCTAAAAGCAGTAATATTAATGCTGCAATAATAGCTCCTGGAAGCACCTCCCGCCACTTGGTATAGCGAAAAGACATCAGACGGTAAAAAACCATAAAGAAGCCGATGACCAATGGGATGACAAAAAGCTTGTATGAAAAGTCAAAGAATCCCATAATCAACCCCACACTTGCAACTCCAACTAAAATCAGCAAGAAATAAGTAACCGATAGCCCGCGAAGTAACCAACCATTAACCGATACTTGATCTTGCTCACTACTCAGAATTAAAAATGAGTAGATACTTTTGGATCCAACCCATACACTCGCTGCAAACAATGTAATCAAAAGTCCTAAGTTATCAAAATTAGAAGCCGAGATATAGAGTACAAACGGCTCAATTAAGTCTTTCGGAATATAGCGCTGTAAAAATGAAATAAGTTGCTCTACTGGAACAACGTATTTCCCAATAAAAACAACTGATAAAATTAAAATGGGAGCAATCCCAACGATTAGTGAATATGCGAATGCGTATGTGAAAAGTGTTCCTTCATTTGAAGACATCATTGTAAACAATGCCTTTAGATTTTTGCGATATTTTTTCATAAGAGTCCCTCATTCCTATCATAACAAAAAACGGGGCAATGTTTCCACTATATAAGGTTAGGATTCGTTGTAGTTTTTTATAGACCTTAATAGCAGTTAAAAAAACCGCAGTTTTTAAAGTTGCGGTTTTTTTAACTTATTTGTGATTCTTAGTGTTTTGGACGGCGTTTCATTCCTGATGCGAGCATCATGATAAAACCACCCGCAATTAAGATCCATCCGTAATCATTATCTGCTAATCCTGTTTCTGGTAATACAGGTTTAGGATTTAATGTATTCGTGATATCGAATCCTTCAATTTGTGTTGTATAGACGGGAACAGCATCCTCACGAACTGTATACTCAATACTTCGTTCCCTTGCAAATTTTGGTAAATTTGCAAATTCATAGTACCAAACATTATCGGCTTTAGACCACATAGGTTTAACATTTTGTACCTCTTTACCATCAGCGTATATGCGTACTGTTATGGCATGAGGACGTTGCCCTGATTGATTGGATTGGTCAACCCATGTTTTAGTTCATTGAATTGAAATAAGTTCAAGCGGTGGTTCCACAAGCGTATTCGTAATATTGAAATCCGTGATATTTGTTTGGTAGCCCGTTACCGCATCCTCACTTACAGTATAAATAATTGTTTGATTGAGATTCATTTTTGGACCATCCTTAAACGTATAAATCCATACATCACCTGCTTTGACCCAGATTGGTATAACATTCGTTACCTCAGTTCCATCCGCATACAAGCGTACAGTGATTGTTTCAGGCCGAAGCGGGCTTTCACCATCAACCCATGTTTTGGATCCATTGATCGATATTCAATCTATCGGTGGTACAACTTTCTCATTCTCCACCATCAATTCATAGACACCGTTCGCAATCAGTAAACCATTAGGTATCGCAATCGGACTTTCCAGCAGCAGATACCCATCTGGCGCAATTGTTTCATCGATTGTATAATCATCCTTCAGTAAATCCGAAAAAGCCTCGATACCATCTTCATCTGATGTGCTTGTTGCCACGATTTGGTTCGTACGGTCTCGAGTTAGTGTAAACGTTGCACCTTCAAGTGGATTACCTTGCTTATCAACTTTAAGGAGTTTAATTCCATGGTTATACCCATTTGCACCACCACCGCCAGCATAATAAACCATCTTTCGAATCTCTTCTTTAATGATGACCTCTGTACCTTCAAGTTTGGCATAGTTTTCAAATCTTTCATCCGACACAGGCTGATAAGAAATCGCAGTGATATATTGAACCATGTATTCATCTGAGTTCATAATCTCGCCAAAATCAATACTAAAAGAGCGCCTGTCTTTCCCCAATTTAATCGTGAAGTCTGCCGTCACATCAACGCCATTATCCATTCGCCAAATGCCTTGAGTATCTAGAATCCAATCTCCCTTTAAAATTTTGAACGATGTCAGATCGTACTCTAGACCGTCAGTGCGCAATTCATCATAAACAACAGCAGCATTAAAAGTCCCACCCGAAGGATTAATCCGTAGAATGTTTTGAATTTGAGTTCCCGCTTCGTTTAAGAACCAATTGTACTTTGAGAATTTTTCGTTTGGATCGTCGCTATTATGTTCGATTTCAATCGTGCCTCCAAAAACAACCGTGCCATTAATATCAATTTCAATCTGAACCGTTTCACCTACTTGAGTTGTGGTTGTGTCGATTCGTGTGAGGAATTCCAATGATCCTGCAATATTCGAATTCTTTTCGATATAATCTGTATAAACGAGCTCCGCGGTCTTTGTAAGTGGATTAACGGTGGCATACGCAACGATATTCCCAAGACTATCCTTCACCTCAAATTTATTGTTTCCTTCGAATTTAAGGGCATCCGGCAAGGTGATGTTTGTGTAGTCACCTTTCTTTCCGATATTGTTAGGAATTTTAAAGTCAAACGCAAACTTAATAACTGTATATTGATTTGCTGAACCAATAACGTCCCCTTTTTCATTGGTTACTTTTGCATCCAGTGTTTCTAACACAATTTCTTTTCGATCAGCCGCCTCAATCTGTTGAATCACTGGTGCAAGTGACAGCATAATACTGACAACAATCACCATAACAATACTTATTTTTTGTTTCATGTTTTCAAGTTCTCCCTTCTGACAGAATTTCCATTATGCAGTAAACGGAAGTGTCTCTCCCTTAATCCAACGAATCCGTCAGCACAAAGTCTCAAATTTCAGAAAATATTATTCCAGTCCGTTCACAAGATACTTCCGAGCTGCACTCACAGATGCACTGACGTCATTTTGATTATTGGTAATTTTATAGACGATACTGTATACCAAACTTACCGTTTCATCATACATTTCCGTGAAAAATACATCGTATCCTGTTTGTTTCAAATCATTGTTTCTTGTGTTTTCCATAACCTTTATCCCTGTACTCTGTGCTTTTGTGCGTACTATTACCATATCAGTAATTCATTTGAAAGGTGTGAGAGGTTTAGGTGTACTACTTAAGATATCTTTTTACAAACCAAATAAAAAAGCGCATTAGCGCTTTTAAGATTCTATTGATGGAGTCGGAGTTGCTTGAGCATCCCACCCTTTGTGAAACAGCGTTTCGTCAACCATGTCTAGTTCATGAGCGACACATAACGCACTCACCCCATCATCCATGACGTTCGCAGCAGTAACAAGCATTTCTACCGGACGGTTGATTGCGAAAATAAAACTATATGCAGCAAGTGCTTCCGGATTAACATACCCCATCCCACTAATAATTGTGAAGAGCAAGACTGCACCAGCACCTGGAGCCGCAGGGGTACTTATCGATCCAATTACTACAAGCGCAATAATTGAAATCATTTGAACAAGGCCAACTTCATACCCCCCTACCGATGCTATGAATAAGGTTGCGACAATTTGCATAATGGCCGTTCCTGTCATATTAATGGCAGATGCAAGTGGCACGATGAACGAAGCAATCGCTTCATCAACACCTAAATCATGCATTACGGTTTCTTGCGTTAAGGGTAATGTTGCTGCTGACGACGATGTTGAGAAACCAAACGCGATTACCTTATACATTTTCTTTAGGAAAATAACTGGAGATAACCCAGTACGTACAAACACAATTAATGGGAAGACTACAAACATCAAGACCAGTAAGGTTAAGGATGTCAATACCATGTAAACCATTGCTGGCTGCAGATAGTTTGTTCCATAGGATGCAAGCGTTCTAACCAATAATGCAAAAATTGCGAATGGTCCAAACTTAACAATGACGATTTCAAGAAGTTTCATCGTAATAATGTAGACTTCGTTGATAAATTTACGTAAGATATCGATTTGATCGCGTACACTTTGCATGACAACACCAACGATAAGCGCAAAGACAACCACAGCAATGATATTTCCGTTATTTGAAAGCATCGATACAAAGTTATTATTGAAGGCATTTAAGACAATCATCAAAGGATTATTGTCGTTAACCGTTGTTTGAGCAAGCTCGATCGATTCAAGATTCGATAACTGGAACCAACCCATGCTGTAACCAAAGTAACCAACTGTTGTTCCAAGGATAACTGCAACAGTTAGAAGCAGAATAAAATTCTTAATACCTTTTGTTGCCAGCTTGTTGAGTAAGCTTGACTCACGAATATGATCAATTGCTTTAATAATAGAAGTGAAGATTAGTGGAACTAAAACAATTTGTAAAAGTCTCATAAAAATTTGGCTTACTATGTAGAAGATTCCGACTGCATTTTTATTACCTGGCACACTGATATCGGCAAACAACAATTTGTCTATCGACGTCCAGAGTGCTTGGTGATTGGTTGATATTAAATACTCACGCAGAAAAATGAACCCAATTCCAACAATTAGGCCCCATGCGAGGGTGATGAGTATCTTACGTGTAAAATGATTCTTAGCCATGAAATGTACCTCCGTATGTATGATCTGACTTTTCGAATCAAATAAGAACGTGAAAAGATATACGGAAAACATGACTAGTTTCTTAGTGTGTATGTTTCCTTATAAACATCTCTGTGCTTACTTAAAGGATTCGTATGTATCTTATCAAAGTATCCGCTTTTATGCAACGATAATCCTCTAAAAAAAAACACATCACGTGTGATGTGTTTTTATACATGAAATAATAAATCGCTATATGTTGGGAAAGGATACAATGAAGCATCCATATATGTCTCTAATTGATCCGCATCAACACGAATCGACGCCAACAGTTTAACAACTTCTCGATCAAGCACAAGGCATTGTGCATCAAGGTCTTTATTTACCACGCCTTGAACCAACTGTTCCATTGCTTGGATTTTTTCCACGATCCGGTCACTAAGATTTACGATTTGAGCATGACGCGTTGCTGCATAGTTCCCTGGTAGTATTGTACCGTTGGGTAACATTAATGCATGAATTTGTTTCATCGCAGCTGGGAGTAATTGACGATTAATCATCTGAATCAAGGTTAATGCTTCTGTTCGCACGTCTTCTACATAACGGTGACGAGCAATTTCGTAACGCGCCTCCAATTCTCGACGATTTAAGACACGTGTTTTCTCAAACATATTTTGTGACTTGTCCAAGAGCAATGAGTGGGTCGACTCAAGATAGGTTGTAACATTTGCAAGCCCTCTGCGGGACGCTTCTTCAACCCACGATTCATGATAACCGTCACCACTAAATAAGATACGATGATGGGCTTGCACAATCTCTTGGCAAACTTCAAGCGCACGCTCGCGGCTTTCCTGAACATATTTGTATTGTTCCAATTCATCTGCAACTAATTCAAGCGACTCTGCCAGAATCGCACACAATACAGTATTCACGAAAGCACTACAGATTGCAGAACCCGGCATTCGGAACTCAAATTTGTTACCAGTGAACGCAAATGGTGATGTTCGGTTGCGATCGGCACCGTCTTTACGCGTAGCCGACAAAGATGCTAAAGGACTAAAGTACTGATCATCTTTATTAAGTGTTAGCTCTTTCGTTTGCATTAATTGATTGAGAATCGACTCCAAGGTTTGACCCACAAACATTGATATAATTGCGGGAGGCGCTTCACTTGCACCCAGACGATAATCATTACCCGGAGTCGAAGCCGCGAATCGGAGTAATTCTGCGTGTGTATCTACGGCACGAATCATAGCACTTACAAAAATCAAGAACCGAACATTTTCATGAGGACGATCCCCAGGATCGAAGAGATTGAGTCCAGTATCCGTGACAAGCGAAAAATTATTATGCTTTCCTGATCCATTAACCTTAGCGAATGGCTTTTCATGCAATAATGCATTCATATTATGTTTTAACGCTACACGCTCTAATGTCTCCATTACGAGCATATTCTGATCAATCGCTATATTCGCCTCAGCATAGATTACAACAATTTCGAACTGCGCAGGGGACACCTCATTATGCTCAACCTTTGCATGAATTCCTAATTTCCATAGTTCCTCATTGACCGCTTCCATGTAATCGATAACTTTCGCTGGAATCGCTCCAAAGTAATGACCGACATGTTCTTGATCTTTCGGTATTTCATGACCGAGAAGGGTTCGTCCCGTAAATTTTAAATCATCGCGTCCCTGAAACGTTTCACTATTTACGAGAAAGTATTCTTGTTCTAAACCGACCATTGCACGAACTGAAGTGACGGACTTATCACCTAGCGCATGGACGACTCGAGTTGCTTGTTCACTCAATGCGTCCATCGCCTTAATTAATGGTGCTTTTTCATCCAATGATTCTCCGTGGTATGCAATAAAAATTGAGGGTATGAAGAGAACATGGCCACGCAAGAATGCTGGTGAGGTCACATCCCAGTATGTATAACCACGAGCCTCGAATGTTTGACGAAGCCCACCATTGGGAAAACTAGAGCCATCGGTTTCACCTTTGATCAGATTTTTTCCTGAAAAGCGGGTAATTGTTTCGCCACTTGGAGTGACTTCAATAAATGCATCATGCTTTTCGGCGCTAGAACCCGTCATAGGATGAAACCAGTGTGAGTAGTGAGTTGCACCATTTTCCATCGCCCAAACCTTCATCGCGTGCGCAATCGCGTCAGCAGTTTCACGATCCATTGGTTCTTCTTGACTTACCGACCGTTCCCATTTTAAAAAGACTGGCCGCGGCATATATTTACGCATTTTTTCCGACGAAAAGAGTTTTGTTCCAAAATTTTCCATGATATTTGTCATATTTTTCTCCTTGATTGCATTATTTTAAAAAAATATCGGGAATATGTAAATATTTTTGAGGTATTTACTGAAAAGTGCAAACATCCACAAAAAAAGTGAACCCTTTCAGGTCCACTATTTTTATTGAATATGCTTTTCGAGGAAAGCCGTCACCTTTGAAGGCGCAACATCAAGAAGTACATCGCCATCCGCAATTAATGCAGGTGTAGCCATAATATCATTATCTAATGCTAGCTTCATAAATGCCTCTGGATTGTTTTCTTTTTTTACAATTTCAATATCGTCCGCATATTTGTTGCGAAGACCAAGTTCTAAGAATTGTTTTAAAGTAACACATTTAGCACAGTTGTCCTGTGTCAACATTTTAATTTTGCTCATCGTTTAATTCTTGGAGCGTCAAATGAGAAATCATCATCTTGAAGTGATTCTGATTTCATTTTTTGATACCCATTTCCTTTCATTGAGAAGTTATCCATTGTTTTTGTTTCGGTATTTAATCCATTCAAGACAACCGGGTTTACCTCTTCGTAGTCAAAATATGGATCAAACCCTAAGTTCATCATCGCTTTGTTTGCATTATAACGCACAAAGATCTTAACATCATGGGACAAGTCTACTGCATCGTAGATGGATTCAATTAATTCTACTTCTTCTCCATAGATTTCGTCAAGGTATGTTGTTAGCCATTGATACAATTCAGCTTGAAGTGATTTATCAAACTTGTTATAAATTTCCATTGCCAAGTTTCCAACATAAAGCCCATGAATACTTTCATCACGAAGGATCAAGTTAATGATCTCTCCAGCTTGCATAAGTTTTCCTTGTCCATAGAAATAAAGTGGGTAATAGAAACCACTGTAGAATAAGCACGATTCCAAAAAGACGGACGCAACCATCGCTTTCCACTGTGCGACATCAAATTCTAATGAATCAACAGGTGTCCCTAAATCATCATAGCGACGTTTATAAGTAAGACGGTCCAAATCTTCATAATAGCCAACAATCAACGCAAGCAGTCGTTGCATATTTTTATTGTTTTCTGTCCATGCAAACATTTCATCTATCTCGTCATTTTGCAGGTATGTCATAAAAATATTTGAGTATGACTTCGCATGAACCGCATTTTCCATGGCGGCCATAAAGTTTAACACTGCCTTACGTTGATGGAAACGATCATCAATTGAGCGTGACACAACAGGCATCCCAATATCTCCTTGATACGTATCAAGGAATGTTAAAACAGCAAGGTTTTGTGAGTAAGCTTTACGAACATCTTGAGGCAAGGTTGCCCACAAGTTCAAATCTGGCTGAAGACTGATGTCTTCAGGTCTCCAGAATTGACTTAGATTTTGTTCATAAAACGTTTGTGTAAAGTTATCTTCATTTTCGTTCCAGTTTGCACCATCGTAATGGCGAACTGCACTTTTTGCTTCAATTTCTTTTAGTAACATATCAATCATTTCCCTCCCAAACTAAACTGCACATGCGATACATTCTTCGATGCTCAATTTATGTGTTCGTGTATAGTATAGTGTTTTAATGCCTTGGTAATGTGCATATAAGTAGTATTTTTGCAAACTACGTGTGGTTTCATCTGATGTAATGCATAATTCGAATGAAATTCCTTGGTCCACGTGTTTTTGTGCTGTTGCAATAACATCAATAACTTTATATTTGTCCATTGTATATGCAGATTCATACATAAAGCCCGCTACATCAGATGCCGGCATTGGGAAATATGTTTTTGAGTTCCCGTAAGTACGCTCTTCTACAATTTGTTTAATCGGTGTTAATGAAGGTGTTGCACTCATAACATATGCAATTGAACCATTTGGAGCAACTGCTAGTCGGTTGGAGTTATAGAGACCAAATGTCATGACGTCATCTTTTAATTGTGTCCATTCTTCTTCAGTTGGAATATAGATATCTTTCATAATATCTTTAACTACATCCGTTTGTGCATGAACAGGTCCACGATCATTGAAGTATGACCCATCAGCATATTTTGAACGCTCAAAACCATAGAAACGAAGTCCTGTTTCACGTGCTTTCGTCATCGAGTGCTTCAAACTATAGAAGTTAACAAGACTGAAGAATACATCAATTAAATCGATATCTTCATCGCTACCATAAGCAATATAATTTTCCGCAATATAGCCGTGGTGGCCCATAATTCCGAAACCAACAGAACGCATAATATTATTAGCACGAGCAACTGCTGGTACATGAGCGATATTTGTCTTTTCAGATACAGAGTTCATAATGTCCATGGCAGCATATACTGTTTCTTCAATAGTATTATTTTTAATCATATTTCCCATGTGTCCACTTGCAAGGTTACATGAAATATCTAAACCAATTTGGTCTTTATCACGATTGTTGTAATCTGCATATGTTGAGACAACAGATGGTTGCAGAATTTCTGTACATAAGTTAGAGAACTTAATTGGATCCGCAAGAGGGTTTTCCTTATTAACGTTATCAGCATACATGATATATGGGTATCCGGATTCCCCTTGTAATTGCGCAATCATATCGAAGAGTTTACGAGGGTTTATTTTACGCTTACGAACATTTGGATTTTCTACAAGTTTCTCATACCAGTTATCCATATCAATTGCGATATCTGAGAACGGAATTCCATATTCTTTATAAACAGTATGCGGATAGAAGACATACATATCTTTATCTTCTCGTGCTAATTCAATCATCTTGTCAGGCATGACCACACCCATTGATAATGTTTTAACACGAACATCATCATCAGCATTCAACTTTTTAGTTGAGAGGAAATCTTCAATATCACTGTGGAATACGTTTAAGTAAACAGCACCCGCACCTTGACGTTGACCCATTTGATCAGCATAACGGAACGCATTATCGAGAAGTTTCGCTACCCCTACGACACCTTTAGCGACTCCTGGGATGTCTTTAATGGTTTCACCTTTCGCACGAAGGTTGGTTAAGTTAATCGACACTCCACCACCCAGTTTTGAAAGTTGCATCGCAAACTCTTGAACACGTGCAATGTCATTTAAAGAATCATCCACTTCCAATAAGAAACACGAGACAAATTCGCCACGTTTTTTCTTCCCTGTATTGAGTAGTGTTGGTGTTGCTGGCGTAAAGTCTTGAGCAATAAGTGATTTGATAAGACGACGTGCTGTCTCTACATCACCATCCGCATGGTAGAGCGCAATAATTGAAAGTCGATCTTCATAACGCTCCAGGAATACACGGCGTTCATCATTTGATTTCATTGCATAATCGTTATAGAACTTGAATGCACCCATATATGTCGGGAATCTAAACTTCGCATTATAAGCAATATCATAGACAGATTCAATTTCTTCAAATGTATACTTATCCAAAAATTCTTTCTCGTAATACTCATTTTCAATCATGTAATCGAGTTTTTCACGTAAAGAGTGGAAAAACTGTGTATGTTTATTCACATAATTTAAAAAATAAGAACGAACCGCTTCTTTATCTTTATTAAGATCTTTAATATTGCCATCACCATCAAGGATCTGATTATTGAGAATGACCCATTCAGGAATTTGATTTGTTTTTGTTTGCGCTGTCATAGACGTGCCTCCTTATATTCTTGAATCCATGTTTTTACATATTCAACATCTTTACTAAAGCCTGAACCTTCAAATTTTAATACGAGTTCAATGTTGTATTGATCACTAATTTTCTGTCCTGCTGCTCCAAAGTTTGTACCCCAATTACGGTTGCCGCTTACCGCTAGGCCGACCACTTTATCTGCATATGTTTCAAGAAACTCTGCAGTTTCATCGGTAACTTTCCCAAAGTCCCATGAACGTGTTATCAAGAATAATTCACTACCCTCACCGTCATAGTCTAAGATATCTACAGTATTTTGTTCGAGTTTTGATGCAAATCGTGCACCCTGACCCGTCAAACTATCAAAAACGACTAACATACATTCACCACCCTTCAAATCTAATAGTATTAAAACACAGATTTTTTTTACATGTGAGTCCTTGACATAGATTTTCGTCTGTTTTTAAGAAATGAAAATCTGAAACATAAAATATTTAATGATTGTCGTTATGTCAGAGTGTGTGAACGACTTAACAACATAAATTTTCTTCATAAATATATCCACAATATTAAACATAGTAGTTTGCTAGGTCATTATTCTTGCACTCTTTTTTTTAATTCGTTATGATTGCATTATCAACAAGGCAATACATGCCAGAAGGAGCAACATTTATGAAAACTATATCAGGATGGCATCATATCACCAATATCGCAAGTGATGCACAAAAAAACTACGAATTCTATACAGAAGTCCTCGGAATGCGTTTATTAAAGAAAACCGTTAACCAAGATGATATTTCTGCATACCATACATTCTTTGGAGACGAAGAAGCATCAGCTGGAAATGATTTAACGTTCTTTGATTTCCCTGGAATTAGCAAAGCTGTCCGAGGGACCAACGCTGTAACCTCTGTTGGACTCCGTGTCCCAAGTGATGCAGCACTTGAATACTGGATGCAGCGTTTTGACGAAAAAGGCGTTAAACACGATGCTATTGATGAACTCTTTGGTGTTAAAGGTCTTCGTTTTGAAGATATTGACGGCCTCCGTTTACGTCTTGTCTCAGACCAAACTGGTGGCGGTTTCCCAGCTGGAAAGCCAAACCAATGGAGTGATGTACCAAACGAGTTCGCAATTGTTGGACTCGGAACTATTGAAATCACGGTCCGCCATATTGATACCCAAGAACAATTCTTAGTTGATGCTCTAGGCTTCACAAAAGTTGGTATTGAAGATGGTGCAACACGATTTGAAACGGGTCCAGGTGGAAACTCATCATCCATTCATGTTCGCGTCGATCAATCTTCAGCAGACGAGTACCAAGGTTATGGTGCAGTTCACCACATTGCGCTTCGTGTTGAAACAACCGAAGACCTCAAAGAGCGTATTGACCAAATGACCCGTAACATGTATCCAAACTCTGGTTTCGTAAACCGTCACTACTTTGAATCTCTCTACACACGAGTTGGCCGTATTCTTTATGAATTCGCTACCGATACCCCTGGATTCACAGTTGATGAACCAATTGAAGCATTAGGAGAAAAACTAAGCCTTCCACCATTCCTCGAGCCACAACGCGAACGCATTGAAGCTGAAGTCCGTCCATTTGATACGAAACGAATTAACTACCGCAAATAAGGGATTCTGTGTTAATACATACAGTCTTCAAAAACTGTGTGCTATACTTAGTTTATGAAAAGGAGTATATTTATGGACAAATCATATGAGATTTTATCAACAAACAGCAATTATGCAGTAATTGGCATGACCGATGATCAGAAAAAATTTTCCTATAGAATTTACACTTTACTGAAAAACAAAGGCAAAATTACACGTGGCATTCACCACCGTCTTACCGAAGTTGAAGGCGAACGTATTTATAACTCAATTGAAGCGATTGAAGATCCAATTGATGTTGCAGTCTTTGTTGTTAATCCAACGATTGGGATCAACTATCTTGAACCCATTAAAGCGAAAGGCATTTCGACCATTTGGCTCCAACCTGGAACCGTTAGTGATGAGCTCGTTGCCAAAGCAAATGATTTAGGACTGAACGTTGTTGAAGATTGTGTTCTTGCAACCTATGCCCGAAACGAATCGAAATAATCATAAAAAAAGCCAGTTCATCGAACCGGCTTTTTTTAACTATAACTGTATGCATTGATGGCATTTTGCATGTCTTGATAATCCATGATACACAAATTCATGACCACATGGCCAATGACCCCTGCAGCAACAGCAGAAGCTCCTGCTTTTATAAAGAGTCCAATTGCATGATTAATCTCAAATGCCCCTAGAACCTGAGGTATCGGCATAAATAATGGATAAATGCATGTTATCACCACAACCGTCAAGAATGCGACACGCCCAAGGAATGTTTTAGGAAGTTTTCGATATACTGGTCGTACGTCGTACGATTCAATATCATATTTACAATTCTCTAAGTCCCGTTTTGTATTATAAAAACCAAATCCTGAACATAAAACACCTAACCAAATTAGACCCACTAACAAATCCGATTGGACATTAACCATCGTCAGTGCACCTTTGTGCGTGCTGAATGCTACAAAGTAAAAGAACCCATTTATGAGTATATTCATAAACACAAAATCGAACATTATTTTTCGAAACATATAGAAACGCATGCTTTCCCCCACAACCATTTCTGGAACTTGTCTTTAATATAGTGTTAACTCAACATTTCCATTTTATCATATTTTATTTTATTTTAAAGATACTCTCTTACGATTTCACAAAATGTAGCGTAAGTGGTTACATTCACACCGATACTTTGTGATGAACTTTAAGAATTCTATCATGTTTAACCAATGCATCACACCATGTGTCATCGTGCATCAAGATTCTCAACGAGACCCATTCATCATCAATATCCATAAATTGCACCACTTGTAACCCACCCTCGACTGTCTTCTTTTTTAGCGCATATAATGCTTCCAATTCAACAGCGAGTGTCTCACCCAAATACTTTCGCAGATGGTTCTCAATATAATCTTTTTCATTTGTAAGTCGCGCAAGCATGGTACGAACTGCTCGATTTTCTTTTAGCGATTCACTTTGGGCATATGCGATATAGATTAAAATAATTAGAACAACATACTCCAGCATCTTTAACGTCCCTCCTTAGCAACAATTGCACCAACACCTTCAAGATTAATAACTTTTGATTCATTGCCCTTATCTAATTGAAGCACAAGCCACTGTTGATCCATATCTGTGACAGTTCCACTTAAAACCACACCACTCAGATATTCAACATCGACTTGTTTTTCAATCCATTGTGATACAACACTTCGACTTCTGACAGTCTGTGTATCACCCTCAATCAAGTCGTATAAACTTGTTTGATACAACAACGCCAATGCATGTAATTTATCCAGAGACGGCGCTACATGACCTGTCTCCCAATTTGAAACAGTCTGGCGGGTTACTTCCATTTCTTGAGCGACATATTCTTGCGTTAATCCTTTTTCTTTTCGACAATTTGCCAGTCGATCACCTAGTTTCATATCAACTACCTCCACCCTAACTTTAACGAATTCATCATTGTTTATCTATCAAATATCGTTTGCACCCTTCGCAAATGAAAACTCCATGCACTAAATTGGCACATGGAGTTACTTTTTTTACTTAATAATTAGAGTACGGAGCTCTTCCATACGTTTTCCAAAAATTTCGAGTGTTGTATCAATTGCTGTTGTTTCATGCATATCAACACCAGCTTTTTTCAAGACATTAATAGGATAGTCGCTACTTCCTGATTTCAAGAAGTTTAGATACGGCTCAACGTCACCTCCATTATAAATGGTTTCTGAAAAGAGCGTTGCTGCGCTGAATCCTGTTGCGTATTGGTAGACATAATAATTGTAGTAGAAGTGTGGAATTCGTGCCCACTCATACCCAATTTCTTGAGTAGATACCGCTTCGCCATAGTAGAATTTATTAAGCGCGTAGTAAGTATCAATTAGGTAATCCGCTGTTAATGCAGTACCTTCTTGGTCCGCTACGTGAATCATATGCTCAAACTCTGCAAACTGAGTTTGACGGAAAACCGTACCCTTGACGGTATCAAGGTAATGGTTTAATAAATAAGCACGAACTTTTGGATTTTCGTATTGATCAAGAAGATAGTTAAGTAATAAATTCTCATTCGTTGTCGAAGCAACTTCTGCCACAAATATTGAATAGTCTCCATAAATGTACGGTTGGTATTTACGCGTCATATAAGAGTGAACAGAGTGGCCTAATTCGTGTGCCAAGGTAAACATGTTATCTATATTTTCTTGCCAGTTTAGAAGGATATACGGATCAGTTCCGTACGATCCGGATGAATATGCACCCGAGCGCTTCCCTTTATTTTCGACGACATCAATCCATCGGTCATCAAAAGCACGTTTCAACACGGAACGATACTCATCACCAAGTACTGATAAAGCTTCCAGAATAATTTCTTTTGCCTCTTCATATGTAAACTTCAAATCAACATCCTCAACCATCGGCACGTACATATCGTACATTTGGATATCTTCAAGTTGTAATGCATCATTACGTAGCGTTACATAATCATGAAGCATACTAATGTTTTTATGAATTCCATTAATTAGGTTTTCATGAACATTTTCATCAATATCATTGCCAAAAAGGGCTGCTTCACGCGCTGATTTGTATCCACGAATATTTGCATTGAAGTTATGAATTTTAACATTTCCAGATAAGGTACTTGCAAGAGTATTCTTAAGATTTCCATATGTTTCTTGCATCGCTTTAAACGCACGCTCACGAACTTCACGATTTGGATTTTCCATAAACAAGGAATAGCGACCATGTGACAACTGAACTTCATTACCATTCTCATCTTTGATTGATGGGAACTGAATATCCGCGTTGTTAATCATTCCAAACGTTGTGGATGGAACATTAAAAATCTCTCCTGCAGAAGCAAGCACACGTTCCTCTTTATCACTCAAAATATGAGCACGCGATTTAAACAATCTCTCAAAGTCATGCGTATATAGTTTTAATGCGTCGTTTGATTCAATATAACCACGAATGGTGGATTCATCCACGGCAAGGATCTCAGTATTGTAAAAAGAGAAACTTGAGCTGAATTTTGCAGCCAGTGTTTGTACACGACCATTCATTGCTTGATATGTTGGATTGGTTGTATCAACATCAAAACTTAGATGTGCATAAATATAGAGGACTTCCAAACGGAAACTCAATTCATCTCTAAATTTTAGACCTGCTAAGAGTGCTTCAGCACTTTTACCTAAGGTTCCTTGGTATGACGCAACTTCTTCTAGTTGCTTTTCGATAGCACTGTATTCTTCATTCCACGCTGCATCGCTTTCAAACATTGGTTTTAAATTCCATGTATCTTTTTCAGCGACTTCTGAACGAAGTGGTAATTCATAATGATCTGACATATTGCACCTCTATTCTATTGTGGGTAATGACCCAATGCTTATATTTTATCATAAATTTACTAAGATGCTTTATGTAATCATTTTCATTACTCACATAAAAAAAACTCACTTCATTGAAGTGAGTGTTATTTATAATTGGTGACCCGTACGGGATTCGAACCCGTGAATGCATGCGTGAAAGGCATGTGAGTTAACCGTTTCTCCAACGGGCCAAGTGTGCGTTATTGATGTATATCTTTTTAGCGCTTTTGTATTATAGCAAGATTAATTATTGATGTAAAGTGTTTTATACACTTATTTTCAACACTACTTTTTCTAAAAAATAAAATGGCGCTTGTTGCAGGACTCGAACCTGCGACCCACTGGTTAACAGCCAGTTGCTCTACCGACTGAGCTAAACAA
This sequence comes from Erysipelothrix aquatica, assembly GCF_009828825.1. GTDB lineage: Bacteria > Bacillota_I > Bacilli_A > Erysipelotrichales > Erysipelotrichaceae > Erysipelothrix > Erysipelothrix aquatica_A. The sequence continues at coordinate 63,459 of NZ_WTTA01000002.1, forward strand.
GCATCGCTTAACGCTCATAAAATATATCATACATCCCTACTGTAAGCAAGCAAATTTCCACTTTTTAAGGATAAATTTTTAAACGTATTATCATCATTAGGTATTCTGCACTTTTTTAACATTATAGTCGCTGTTAACTACTGCATTTGTGTGGTATATATCGATTTTTTTATGACTGATTTTTCATACGCTAACGTCTCGACCATCAATTCGAAAGTGTCAAAATATAAAAAAAAGCAACATTCGGAATGTTGCGTTAATCACACTTTGGTGACCCGTACGGGATTCGAACCCGTGAATGCATGCGTGAAAGGCATGTGAGTTAACCGTTTCTCCAACGGGCCAATAAATGGCGCTTGTTGCAGGACTCGAACCTGCGACCCACTGGTTAACAGCCAGTTGCTCTACCGACTGAGCTAAACAAGCACTGCTTAGTGCTTATAAAATATACCATACAAGATATCGGAACGCAAGCCTTTTCTTTAAATAAATATTTATTATCTTTTGGAATAGAAAATACGGCTATTTAAAGCCGTATTCTTAGAATTTATTGCGATTCGGAATGCAGAAAACAACCGCAAATAGTAAGATTGTTTGAATGTAATATATCGGGATATCGAAGACACCGTAAACTAAAAATGCCACGAGTAAAGAGATTGCGAGTGGATAGTCTAAATAGTATGCATTGTTATAGACATCAACTGCTCTTTCTATAATAAACAACGTTAAGATACCCGTTCCTACAATACCAAGACTCAATAAGCTTTCGATAAAGATATTATGGGCATGAGTATTGTCAAACAACAAAGCATATGAAAATAGACCGCGACCCCACCATGGTTCTTTAATAATGGCATCCATTGCATTATCCCAAATATGGAAGCGAATGGACGAATGGTCAGCGACTTCCATGAACCGAGGAAAAATGGAAGGGTTGTTCATAATAAAGATCCCGACGATGCAGCCAATAAACACCAGAATTTTGAGTTGTGTCCATTTTCTTTGTACCAAAATAACCCCTACGAGCCCCACTGCGAGACCTAAGAGGATGGATCGAGTTCCGGTTAGGAATAATGCGTATGTATTGATCAGGAATGCTCCAGCATAAAAGAGGAGCAACTTATAGTTTTTAAATGTAAGTTGAAATTGAATTTGGTTAAAGCAAACTAATAGAACAATTAGCAAAATGAAAGCATAGAAGTTGGGATTATCAAATGTTGAATAAGCACGATAGTAACCCTCTCCATAAGGAGGAAGTTGCCACGCTGGCATATGGCCAACATTAAACCATGCCATTACCTTCGTCGCAAAGTCCGAAAACCATTGCGGACGGTACTGAATAAATATAAAGAAAAAGTTAAACAGTGAACTCCACACAATATAGTATTGCATCTTCATGTAGTTACGCGGCGTTATGCGCCGTTTAACCGCACCGACATACGCAATTATGTAAAGCATAAATATTGCTGCTAGAAGCCCCAAAACGTTGTTGTTAACATAAGCTACGACGATTAGGTAAGCAACCAGTGGCCAAATGAAACTTTTAAAACTAATGTCTTTAAATTTCACCCATTCATATGCAACATATGCTCCCAAGACAATGAGACTTGGATACATAACATAGTTCGGTAAGAACAACACAAAAATCAAGAGGAATAATAAATTCTCTTGAAATTGTTGATTTAATCTTTTACCAATTGTCATTATGTCTATCATCATAGTTATTTTACCACAAGAAAAAGTGACAACTATAACAATAGTGTCACTTCATGCTATTCAATTATTCTGTTCCTTCTTCTGAAGGTACATCATTACCAGATTCTATATCAGTAGCAGCTTCTTTTTGTTCGCCTTCTTTTGATTCAGACTCTCTTAGTTTTTCTACAAATTCTGGCGCTGTTGCTTCACTTACAAGTTTTCCAACCGGTGACTCTTGTTGGGATGATTTTGAGTAAATATAGTAGACAAAGTTTGGTCTTTGTTCTTCTGTTGGTTTGACCATATTGTAGACATTAATTTCAATATCATACATTTTTTTGGAATCGGAAGCTGTGAAATAGTCTCCCACAGGCAGTGTTGCTACGGTAGTTTCATAGACTTGATTTGCAATTGATGCAATAGCATCTTTGTCAGTACTTTCCGCAACTTTAACGTTGATACGTACTGTTGCAGTCTCGAGTTCATATTTTACACTTTCAGCGACACCTAATGCTTCAACATTTTTCTGTATCGTTTCAAGGGCAGTAGTTTCAATAGCTGGCGTTAAATCACCATCAAAGCGATTTCCAATAATTGGTTCCCCGCGTACTCCCGTTGCTGATAGGATTGTATATCCGAGAAATACTGTTGGAATTGCAATAAGCACAAGGCACACTATGATTGCATAGAATGACCAGTCATGTTTCTTTTTAGTTTTATTTTTTGGTTGTTTAATTTTTGGATCTTGTTTTTGAGACATCATGATCCTCCTTATTATTTAATATAAATTGTATACGATTTATATTTTCTGCGCAAGCACACGTAATACAAGTTCATTGGTTAAGCGTGGATTTGCTTGTCCTTTAGAAAGTTTCATAACTTGGCCAACGACAAATTTAATTGACTTATCAAGCCCATTTTTAAAGTCTTCAATAACTTGTGGATTTGCTTCCAGTACAGATTCAATCCAAGCTTCAATAGCGCCTTCATCGTTGACTTGAACCATTCCGGATTTCTTAATAACTTCTTTTGGAGATTCTCCTTCAACCATTTTTGCAAAGACGTCTTTTGCTTGTTTTGATGAAATAGTATTGGAATGAATCGCTTCTATAAAGTCATTAAAGTATGCAGGTTTAATCCATGATTCTAAGCTTTGTTCGCCTTTTTTATCAAAGACGGCAAGGATATCTTGTGTTAACCAGTTAACAATTAATTTTGCTTGTGAATTTAAAGCACTGACTGTATCAAAATAATCGGCAACTTCTTGATTACGAACAAGAACGGTTGCATCATACATACTTAATCCTAAATCATTGTGGTATCGCATGACACGCGCAACAGGTAGTTCAATACTTTCTTGATTGAGCATAGCTTCTGGAATACGGATTGGCGCGATATTCGGTTCGGTAAAGTAACGGTAATCGACAGCACTTTCTTTGGTACGCATTCCGACTGTTGCTTGTTGTTTTTCATCAAAACGACGTGTCTCAGTCACGACTTTGTCACCACTTTCGATCACATTTCTTTGACGTTCAATTTCAAACTCTATGGATTTTTGAACGTTACTGATAGAGTTCAGGTTCTTAATTTCAACTTTAGTTCCAAACGCTTCTTGACCTTCTGGTCGGATTGAAATATTCACATCACAACGAAGTGATCCTTCATCCATACGACCATCCGAAATTCCTAAATAAATTACTAAAAGGCGTAGTGCATCAACATAGGCTGCTGCTTGTTCTCCAGTACGGAAATCTGCCTCAGTAACGATTTCGAGTAGCGGTGTCCCTGCACGGTTAAAGTCAATTAGAGTATTTTCACCTTCATGGAATTGCTTAGCTGTATCCTCTTCCATATGGAGTCGATTAATTCGCACCGTCATAATCTCTTCGTTTACCAAAATATTAAACAATCCGTTTTGTCCGAGTGGGTAGAATTGTTGCGTAATTTGGAAACCTTTCGGCAAATCAGAATAAAAATAGTTTTTGCGGTCAAAGCGAACCAAATCATCAATTTCGCAATTAAGCGCCTGAGCTAACTTAACGCCATATTCAACCGCCCGTTTATTAACTTGTGGTAACGTTCCAGGCATGCTCAAATCAATTTCATTGATTGCTGTATTTGGTTTTAAACCATAGCCTAAAGGAGCTCCTGAGAACATTTTAGATTGTGTCTTGAGTTCACAGTGAATCTCAATACCGATAACTGCTTCGTAATTCATTAGAATGCCCCTTTCCAGTTAATGAGTGATTCAAATGCATTTGCATAAGCAAACATCGTTGCTTCTGCAAATGGTTTGGTGCTGATGTTAATACCAATTGGCATCGCATCAACTAATGCCAATGGCATTGTCATACTTGGGTAACCACTAAAGTTGTTGATGACCATGTGGTTTTCTGAGATAAGTGATTGTTCTGATTTTTCATCAAGGAATGGACCTTCAATTTTCGGTGCAATTTGTGTTGACGCAAGGGCAACAACTACATCCACATCTTCAAAGAATTTTGCATAAGCATCCACGATAACACGTCGTACACGTTTGGCTTGATTAAACACTTCTTCTTGATTTTTATCATCGAGTGCATATGCACCAAAAACAAAGCGTCGTTTAATGGTCTCACTGAACCCCAATGTACGCGTACGTTTCATAATTTCTTCGAGAGAATCACCTTCTTGTGCGACGCCATAACGAACACCGTCAAGGTCAGCATGATTCGCAACAGCTTCAGAGTTTGAAATAATCGAGTAGACTGGAAGTACAGCGCGTAAAAGTGTTTCATCCATTTTTTTGTCAACTAAGATAGCACCTTTTGCTTCAAGCTGGTTGGTGAATTGTTGGAAAGACTTTTTAATTTCACCTTCAGGCATGTAATCCTGGATTGATGAGAAAATACCAATTCGCTTGCCTTCAAGATTCATGTCTAATAATTCTGAATATGCTGGTACTGGTTCAAATGAACTCGTCATATCTTTATTATCACGACCAGCAAGAACTTCAAGCATTAATGCTGCATCTTTTACTGATTGTGTAAAATAACCAACATGATCCAATGAAGAGGCATACGGAATGACACCATATCGAGAAATTCGTCCGTAAGTTGGCTTGACTCCAACCGCTCCTACGAAGGCCGCTGGTTTACGAATGCTATCTCCTGTATCAGACCCTAATGCAACACGGACTGCTTTCGCTCCAACAAGCGCTGCGCTCCCTCCAGATGATCCACCAGAAATCCGTGATGTATCGTAAGGGTTACTTACGGGTCCTGTAATGGCACTTAAATTTGTACCACCCATTCCCAATTCATCCATTGATGTTTTAGCGACAATATTAGCCCCTGAGGCTAACAGAAGGTCCGTAACATGTGCGTTATAAATAGATTTATGATTGCTCAACAGCTGGCAACTTGCAGTTGTCAACGTTCCTATCATATTAAAGTTGTCTTTGAGAGCAATATCCCATCCTACGAGTTTTCCTTCTGATGCAGGTTGGTGTTCGACATAACTTACAATTGCATTTAGTGATTCATTTGCTTTTTTTAGAGTATCAATTGACATTATTTATTAACCACCTTAACTATTTCAAAATAATCGCCTGCTGTTCGTGGCGCATTTTCGAATGCTAATTCTTGCGAAATAACATGTGTTGGCTCGTCTTCACGAAACCAACTTGTTTCTATTTCAAATGGATAAGACATTGCTTCCACACCTGATGTATCGATGTTTTGCAATACTGAAATTTGATTCAAGAATGTTTTTGATATTTCTTCGATATGTGTAATTTCTTGGGGTTGGAGCTCAAGCATCAGATCGGATGCTAATTTTTCGATAAGCTCTTTGTTTAGTTTTTCCATGTTACCTCCTATATAACAGTTATGACTGGATTACTTCCCGGTTGATAGTTAATGACTGCACGTGTATTTTGAAAAAGTTTTATATTAACTACAACGGGTACTTGATTTGATTCAATGCTACTAATTAACGTGCTAACATATTGGGTTAGTCCATGAAATTCGAGCTGTGTTTTTGCACCCATCGTTATTTCAATGACATATTTTTTTACTTCATTATCAACTACAAATGCTTGACCAACCACACCTACAGATTCATCAGCGATAAAACCTTGTACACGTCGTTTGAAGATTTGGAAGTTACTACTTGATTGAGGGAGTTGCTGAGTTGCAAGTGTAGAACCCATGTACATCCAACGTTCGTTATTCGCGGTCAATGTTGGAATCGTCTTCGCATTATCGTAGTATGCATGGCCAATAAAATGACCTGGTAAGTATCGTCCATTCAATGTATCATCGACACTGTCCTGAACGTAAAACCCAATCATCATTGGCATTGTCTCCATACCTGGGATCTTACGCATGTACGACTCCAATCGAGGACTGATAATGTCATTTGCTATTTGGAAGAGTGACTCATCCGTAATTGCTTGAGTTAGTCCCGTTTCACGATTAACTATCTGGTTACGATCTAATACAACACCGAGACTAATACCGTTAAGTTCCGCTTTGTCTTTGTTTTTATAAAAGTTCATTTCATAAATACTGTGAACAAACATTGGATTAGGAATGGTTACAGTTTTTGTCACGATTCCTTTTTCATCTTTCACTTTTTCAAGGTATGGTTCGGAACCATCACTTGGCGAGTTTAGAGAGTATGGATAATCATCACTTCGACGATTAATGAGGTGCTGATAGTGCTCTTGTGTAATAATACTTCCCTCAGCAATATAATAAGTGCTTGGAGAAAAATACTCTTTCGACAACTCTTGCAAACGTGATCCAATCTCTATCGTATCAATTTCGCGCATCGCTGTAGCATAGCCTTGACGTAAAGGCGAAGATGAGTACGGAGTAATGATTGAGTACTCACCTTTCCCAGCACTTACGATTTGCGTTGTCTCGGTGGTTTCATTCGTTGGTGTTTTGGAACCTTGAATACAGCCAGTAAGAACCAATAGTGCTAATATTATTGTAAGTATTTTTTTCATGATGTTTCCACCTCCCTTATAAAGCGTGCTTCATCCCATGTCTCCACATTAAGTTGTTGGGCTTTCTCTAATTTTGAACCTGCACTTTCACCGTAGACTACCACGTCAGTTTTCGCACTTACACTGCCACTGACGCTACCGCCTTGTGATTCAATTATTTTTTTAGCATCTGTTCGTCCCATTGTTTGGAGCGTTCCGGTTAAGACGAATTTCTTTCCACTAAATTTCGATGATACGACTGTATTTGCGAAATCCGCTCTTAAGCCATAAGACAATAAATTGGCAACAAGTTGCTGATTCTCTTCTAATGAAAAGTATGTTGCAACAGATTGTGCAATAACCACACCAATCTCAGGAATACTTTGCAATGTTTCAACGTCTGCTTGGATTATATTTTCAATAGTTTTAAAATGTGCAGCTAGTACTGCTGATGTTTTTGCTCCAACATGACGAATTCCTAATCCAAAGAGCCATTTTTCTAACGAATTTTGTTTACTATCTTCAATTGCTTTTAAGAGTTTTTCAACACTTTTCTCACCCATTTTATCAAGGGTACCTAATGCTTCTTTATGATTTTTTAGTGTATAAATGTCCGGAATTGTTTGGAGTAGTCCTGCATCATGAAGTTGATAGACTCTTTTTTCCCCAAGGGTATCAATATTCATTGCTTCACGTGAGGCGAAATGTACCAATGCTTCTGCAATTTTAGCTGGGCACTCCGAATTCACACAGTAATGATCAGCTTCTCCATCAAATCGAACCAAAACTTCGCCACATACTGGACAATGTTTGGGGAATTCATAAGGGACTGCTGATACACTGCGATTAGAAACATCCACACTGACGATCTCAGGAATAATTTCACCAGCCTTTCGAACACTAACGGTGTCGTTTATTCGAATATCTTTATTTTTGATATAGTCTTCATTGTGCAATGTTGCATAGCTAACAAGGGACCCAGATATTTGTACTGGTGTGAGCTGCGCATTGGGGGTTATTTTTCCTGTTCGACCAACCGTTACAAAAATATCTTCAACGGTACTTTTTACTTCTTCTGCTTTAAACTTGTAGGCTGTCGCAAAGCGTGGTGTTCTAACTGTAAATCCAAGAGCTTCTTGAATTGCGAACTGATTTACTTTAACAACTACACCATCGATATCATATCCAAAGGTATCACGATTCTGTTCAATTTCCTGAATGCGTGCATACACTGATTCAATCGTATCGAATTTTTTCACTTCTGGATTAACTTTGAAACCTATTTTTTTCAAGTAATCTAACGCATCCGATTGGCTCAAAATCCCAAGTTCTTCTGCATTGACTAAGGTATACCAAAATCCATCAAGACCCCGTTCACGAACTGTTTTCGGATTTAATTGTCGAATGGTTCCTGCAGCCGCGTTACGACAATTGGCAAAAACATCTTCCCCCTGTTCGAGACGGCTTTGATTAACACGGGTAAATGACGATACCGGCATAAACACCTCGCCACGAACCGTCACATCAACGTCTTCATTAAGTCGAAGCGGAATTGAGTCAATGACACGAATATTAGCAGTCACATCTTCACCAACACGACCATCACCGCGGGTAACACCTTGAACAAGTTGTCCATCTTCATAATCAATAGACATCGCAAGTCCATCAATTTTCAATTCTACAATGTATTCTACATTTGGAAATTGTGTTCGTATGCGTTGATCAAAAACTCCCAAATCTTCAAACGAAAATGCATTTCCTAATGAATACATCGGAAAACGATGTGTAATCTTATTGAATCCTTGAGCAATTACACCACCCACTTTTTGTGTGGGAGAGTTCGGATCAAAGAACTCTGGATGTTCTTGTTCAAGAATCTGAAGTTTTTGAAACAATTGATCATATTCAACGTCCGAGATGGTCGGTGCATCGAGTGCATGATATTCATAGTTATACTGATGTAATTGTTTACGGAGTGTTTCGATTTCTTCTCTTATCATGACATACTCTCTTTCCGGCGTATTCCTTTAAATTTACGTGATAATGTTTTGGTTCCATGTGGGAAGTTAAACGCAACGCGAATAGTATCATCTTCCACACGAATCACGATCCCTTCACCAAAATCATCATGAATGACGACATCAGCTTTCTTAAAATTATTTGTGCGTGTTGCACGGACTTCTTCTTCAAATGTTGCAAGCGATGTTTGTGCCTCTTCCCGCATAACACTTGAATTGAATGGATTCGAAGGTTGATCCAGCAATCCCATTTCTTGAATAAATCGCGACGGTTTACCATAGCCACCTGATACAAAGCTATAGCCAATGTTATTTGTTACATAAAGTCGTTCTTTAGCGCGCGTAATCGCAACATACATCAAACGTCGTTCTTCCTGAATTCCGCCACTACCTTCTTGTATACTATTTTTATTGGGAAAAATGTTATCGGCAACACCCATAATGATGACATTATCAAACTCTAATCCTTTTGCGGCATGGACAGTCATCAAACGAACATAGTCACCTTCGACTACTGTTTCACGATCACCATAAAGACTAACCATTTGGATGTAGGCCTCAAGTGACCCTTCATCATGGTTCTTTTCGAATGCCATCGCATCCGACACAAGTTCCTTTAGGTTCTCGATACGTTCCATTTCCTGTAGTTTTTCAAAATGTGACACAAGACCACTTTCTTTTAAGACATATTGCAGCACATATTCAATTGAATTTTCAGATGCTACAAGTTTAAAATCTTGAATCATTGCAACATACTTTCTTATTTTGGGATTTGCGAGACCGTTTTGGACATCATATTCCATACTTTCGTACATCGTCATCCCACGCTCTTGTGCTTGATCAAAAATGCCGTCTAACGTCTTATCACCAATACCACGGCGTGGAATTGCAATACTACGACGTAATGCGAGATCATCACCATGCGTAATCATTCGTAAATAGCTCATCATATCCTTAACTTCTGCATGATCATAGAAGCGAAGTCCACCATAAATCACATAGGGGATATGGCGTGCCATTAACGCTTTCTCAAGTGACCTAGATAGGTAATTCGATCGATATAAAACTGCAGTATCTAGGTAATTGCCGCTCTCATCGTGAAGTGTTTCTATTTGGCGTGCAACCCAGTATGCTTCTGATTCCGGATCATCCATACTATGGTACTCAACATCAAATTCACTTTCTTTGTTCGCAAACAAATCTTTCTTTGGTCGATCTTTGTTGTTTTCAATCAACTGATTGGCTTTATTTAAAATATGTTGCGTCGAACGGTAGTTTTGATTTAGGACAATCGTCTCACTCTGGGTATATTTCTTTTCAAAGTTTACGATAAAATCAACATTTGCACCCCGCCACGTATAAATGGTCTGGTCAGGGTCTCCTACAACATATAATTCATTATCATCACCAACAAGACTGTCAATAATCCCATATTGAATATGATCCACATCTTGGAACTCATCCACAAGAATGACACGGAAACGGCGTTGCCATTTATCACGTACGACTTCATTCTCTTTAAGTAGTTTATTAACAACTAAAAGGAGATCATCAAAATCTAATGCGTAGAGTGCTTTAAGACGCTTAACATAGAAATCATAGACATTCGCTTTTTTAGTCTCATGATAATTCGATCCTGCAAGCATCATCGCTTGATGGACGCTGACATTCGCAATCTTATTAGCTGAAATATATGACAATACTTCGCGAGGATTCAGTTCCTTGCGATCATAATCAAAAAGACGATATGCTTCACGCAAAATCGATTGTTGGTCAGATGTATCAATGATTGTAAAACTGCGGACAAGCTCAACAGCTTCGTAATCTTCTCTTAAAATCCGAACACACAAAGAGTGAATGGTTGATGTATGCACCCGGATTGCATCCGAGTCCATTCGCTCCATTCTTTCTTTCATTTCATTCGCAGCTTTATTCGTAAAAGTAATTGCACAAATCTTCGATGGATAGTATCCAAGGTCTTTGATAAGATGCACGATTCGAGTTGTCAGGACGCGAGTCTTCCCACTTCCTGCTCCAGCTATAACGCGGACGTATTTATTGCGGGTTAAAACCGCTTGTTTTTGTTCATTGTTTAATCCTTGTATGTAATCCATTTTATCACCGTTATTATTATAGCATAGTCACTCCCTTTACTCTGTGAGATTTATTCGAGTTTTCGCGCAATAAATTGCGTCGTTACTACGCATGCCTTATAATGTCTAGTATATAAGCGAGGACCTATGACTAATTATACAACCATTACAAATATAGTAACTTTATTGAACGAAACTGAAATGATGATTCCAGGTTTGCTAGTTGATCCCACTACATCCATTGACTCGAACTTTTTAAATACATTGGACAGCGTAACATTGCTTGTCCCACGCCGCTTTCAAAGCATGATGTTAACGGGATGGATGGAACGTCAGGGTTACATGTTAAACGATATATCGACGTATACTTTTAATGTTGATGGTACAAGAATATCTTTTGAGACATTTGAACACTTTGACCCAAACTTTGAAGCAAACGAATTAAATCACGAAATTTTCTTGATGGAAAATGCTGTTTTTTACCCGTTCCCAAACAGCACTACGGAGGTTCCAAATGCGCATCAGTAACCGATGGCAAGACTTTGAAGTAATCGACGCCGGAAACGGTATGAAAACAGAACGCTATAAAGACATCGTTGTCCGTCGGCCTGACCCGGTTGCGATATGGAAACCAGTTGCTCCATCTATGGGTGTTGATGCCTTTTTCGACACTGAGTGGCGTTTCAACAAAACACTCCCTGAGTCATGGACCCTTACATACGGTGACATGCGTCTAAAAGTAAGACCCACTTCTTTTAAACACACCGGCGTTTTTCCAGAACAGGCTGTTAATTGGGATTGGATGCGCAACGTTATTCAATCCAGTTCTCAAGAAGTTCGTATCTTAAATTTATTTGGCTACACTGGTGCGGCAACCATTGCATGTGCTATGGAACCAAACGTCACTGAAGTCGTCCACATTGACGCCCTCAAATCATTGAATGAATGGACACGTGAGAATATTAGTTTGAATCAACTTGATCATAAAATGATTCGAACAATTACCGAAGATGTCATGAAATTTTTAAACCGAGAAAAACGCCGCGGTCGTACCTATCATGGAATTATCATGGATCCGCCAAGCTTTGGACGTGGCCCCAAAGGTGAACGTTGGAAAATTAAAGATCAATTAGCGCCCTTACTTCAATCTGCTGTTGAACTTTTAGATAAAGAAGCGTTATTTCTAAGTGTTAATACCTATACAACTGATCTAAAACCAGAAACCGTGCGACATAGTCTCGATGCGGTCTTACAAAGTGCTGGGTTCCCAACGACAACACATAGCGATGAAATTGGATTACCGATAACAACAATGGACCAAACGCTATTTGCAGGTGTAACGACAAGGTGGTGTTATGATGAAAATCTTTTATGAGGATAATCACATTATTGTTGTTGAGAAAAAACCAAATCAACCAACACAAGAAGATGCATCCAACGACTATGATCTTCTTTCTGAAGTACGTGACTATATCAAAGTTACCTACAATAAACCCGGAAATGTTTTTGTTGGCCTTGTTCACCGATTAGATCGCCCTGTTGGTGGGGTCATGGTTTTTGCCAAAACATCCAAGGCCGCAAGTCGTTTAAGTGACCAAGTTCGCACACACAAACTTGATAAAATCTATACCGCCGTCATTCAAGGCGCTCTTGAGCCACAAACACTACGTGATTATATGCTAAAAAATCGTAAAACAAATATGTCGCGTGTCGTATCCAAAAATACACCCGAAGCAAAATACGCTGAGTTAGTTATCCTAAATAGTTTTTACAATGCTGAACACAATTTATCAACCGTCAATGTATCATTAATTACGGGACGATCACATCAAATTCGCGTACAATTTTCATCGCGCAACCATCCATTGTGGGGTGACGCCCGCTACAATCCCGAAGCAAAGGCTGGACAACAAATTGCCTTATGGGCAACAACGTTAACGTTTGACCATCCAACAACAAAAGAACGTATGACTTTTGAAAGTCATACGCCCGATCGTTACCCTTTTACACTTTGATAAAAACTGATTATTTCATCACGTCGCGCGTCACAGTCACGATGTGCAATTTCAAATAGATTCTCAAATTGGTCTTTTGACCCCTTAAAGCGCCCTATTCCTAACTCTTCTGTTGGGTACATATAGAGTGCTTTTTCTTCGTCTACAAGTGAATCAATAAGCTTCCGTTCGCGATAGTATACATCAACACGATCTGAAAAGTCATTCACTAATTTCGGATATTTACGGTAGATGATTTTTAACATACTACTTGACACAAAACCCTGTGGCTTACGGACATAGTCTTTCGACTTTGTCGTTACAATCATATGTTTCACACAACCTGCATCGATACTTCGTTGAACAGGAATCATCGTCGTGATTCCTCCGTCCATATAGTCTCGACCCTCAATAGATACACGACGACCAACAATTGGTAATGTACACGCAGCTTGGATATAACGAGGATGCTTCGCAATCTCATATTTGTCTTTCCAAACAGTTTGCTCACCTTCAATATCATAGACACCAATTTCAATATCACCAGGAATCGTGTCAATACTTTCCAATGGGTAATCAAGTTTTCGTGTAACTGCATCATACAAGAACTCATAACCAACGATTGTGCGTTCTTTCATCAAGGGTTTTACCCCCACATTTCGTGTATCTGCAGCAACATCAATAGCAGCTTGCTTAAGGGTTTCCGGTTTATCCAAAACATACATCCCAGCATACAAGGCTCCGGACGATATCCCTACTACATAATCAAAATGCAAATCATTTTTCAACAGCCAGTTTAAAACCCCAGCGGTATACGCACCACGCATGCCGCCTCCTTCAAGAACTAAGCCAATTTTATCCTTTGTCATACTTTCAACCTTTTCTTTTACATAAGTCCGCTAAAGACGCGAACAACCGACCTAAAAACACGTACAATGAATGGTGTTTCTAGTGCTTCTTCTAGTGTAATTTCAATACAGTGATTATTGATTGTATCAATTGAGTCTTCATAACATTTTGTCACTGTTTCACTATCCATAAATAGAATACTACATTCGTAGTGCAAATAGTAACTTCGATAATCCATATTTGTTGTTCCAATCATTGCAATCTCATCATCAACAACAACTGTTTTTGAGTGAACAAATCCTGGTTCATATTCAAAAATACGAACCCCATGCTCAAGTAAATCTTGATAATTTGATTTCGTCACTTGATTCACGACTACTTTATCAGGAATATGTGGTACAACTATTCGTACGTCAACACCTGATCGTGCAGCCATCTTCAATGCCATAACCATTTCATATCCAATAATAAGATATGGTGTCTGAATATAGATGTAGCGACGGGCATTATTGATCATATACATATGAGCATCCAAGCCCATATCTACATCATCTGTTGGTGCGTCGCCAAATGGTAGCACATACCCTACATTTTCCTCAAGTCGAGGGAAGGTATATTGAAAATCCAACGGATCTTCAATGCGCTCCGAATAGTATCGCCAAAATTGGAGAAACATCATTGTCAAAGAGTGAACAGCATCACCTTCAATCATAACTGCAGTATCTTTCCAATGTCCAAATTTACTACCAATATTTATGTATTCATCCGCAAGGTTCATGCCACCAACAATCCCCACACGACCATCCACCACGCATATTTTACGGTGATTTCGGTTGTTCATTTGAATTGCCAATTGCGCGATTAGCGGGTTAAAGGCAATTGCTTGAATACCTGCGTCATCACATTGTTGTTGCAAATCTTTAAAAAGTGCACAACCCCAATCATCATACATCAACCGTACATCAACGCCTTCTGCGACCTTATCGCGCAGTATTTCATAGATTGATTGCCACATCAAACCATCTTTAATAATAAAATACTCTAAGAAGATGTATGATTTAGCACTTCTTAACGCTTCTTTCATTGCTTCAAATTTCACTTCACCAGACTCCAAATATACGGACTTTGTATTCGTATAAAGTGGGTAGTTTGTTGTGTTCACAATGTAGCGCAACATTCGATTCCAGTGCGGGTTTTTTGCTTCTGCATTATTCATTATGACTTCATAATCCAAATCTAAGAACGAATTTTCAGAATAAGCATCTGTAATCTTTTCTCGTAGTTTGCGCGGTACCTTCTTTCCTCCAAACGACAAGTAAAGAACTGCCCCAATTGGTGGAAAGACGAGAATCACAATCGTCCATGCCAAACGATATACTGGATTATCATTCCGATTAATAACATAAATAACCAACAGAACCGCCAAGAACATTAAGATTGAGTAAATCGTTGCATAGTTTAGCGATAAATTCCATACTAAATACAGGAGTAACCATAGTTCCGCAACAACGATGATCCCCACGACAAATATTTTATTTGTAATTATACGTAATAGTGTCTTCATATCCACCTCACTTGAGGAAATTATACTTGATTGCGCTTGATTATTGCAAGTTATCACTTGCTTATGACCCTTTGAGTCGCTATGATTATAAAGTACAGAAGGGAAGCATTTGTATGACTATAAAAGCGAATGAAAATAAAGCATTAACCGTATGCGTTAATGGACAAGAATATGAGCGTTTACCAATTAAAACCAAGTTGGTAATGCCAAATGATAAGATTGATGCTGTTGTGGGTGAGTTCGCAACACCATTCCTTCAAGATGGCGATATTTTATTTGTAACTGAGAAAATTGTTGCTATTACGCAAGGTCGCGCGTATCCTATTAAGGATGTGAAACCACGTAAACTTGCATACACTCTTTCAAACTATGTAACAAAAACACCGCACGGAATTGGTTTGGGTATGCCTGAAACCATGGAGATGGCATTGCGCGAATGTGGAACACCACGCATCATTTTTGCCGCTGGTGTTGCTGCAATTACAAAAGTTTTTGGACGTAAAGGTGATTTCTACCGCGTTGCTGGTTACAAAGCGCGATCAATTGATGGTCCCACATCACATACAATTCCACCATACAATGAATATGTTGTCCTAGGACCTGAACGTCCAAACGAAGTTGCCAAAGAACTAAAAGCACTTTTCGATAAGGACATTGATGTCATTGTTGTTGATATTAATGATTTAGGCGGAAATATTCTTGGATCAAGCAATTCTGCAATTGACCTGGACCAAATGGTTAAAATATTAAAAGATAATCCCCTTGGGCAACAGTCGCAATCGACACCCTTAGGAATTATCCGTAAAGTTAAAGCTTAACAGTATATATTTCTTTTTGTGTTTCGCCCATGTGGTATAACTCGTGGTCTGTATCCACATCCACCGTTTCCACATAAGTGCCACTCAATCGTCTAATAATTTTCTGCGATGCTATATTATCCGGATTGCATGTAAGAATAACTTCATGTACATCCGGTTTTTTTATTGCCAAAATATCAAAGAGAGCGAGCGTTGCCTGATAAGCAAGATTCTTTCCACGGTAAGGGGGGTAAATCACATATCCAATATTACCGTAGAAACGAAGATCGCGCCCTGTTTCATTCCGAAATTCACATCGGCCAACGAAGCGTGACATTTCAGGAACGAAAATATCATACAAGAACGTTTCGACGCCTTGATGATCATATTCATCTGTGATATCAATTAACTCGATTTTCATCATGCCTTCTTGACGAATAACTCTTGGTACAGTTTATATCCAACGAAAGCCGCAAATGCGAATCTTAAGATTTCGGTTACGATTGGCATGTTTAGATTAAACAACAAGCCAGTAATTGCAACGTTAATAAAGACGAGTACAAGGGCAATTGCTGCATTAGGCAAGAGTTTATCTTCGCGTACCCCACGAATGATTAATGCAAATCCTGCTGTATAAATGATGTACTCATAAATTCGGGATAGTAATATGTTTGCGTAATAGAAGTTAGGATTATTAACAACTTCGTTCACCAGATTCGCAACCTGTTCTGGTGTAAATGATGGGTTTAAGACGGTCGCAGCGGTTCCTTTATTAATCGCAAAACCAAACATAAAGATATTTGTAAGTGTACTTAAAGTAGATGCAACAAAGAAAATCATCAATCCAAAAGAGAGATGGGTTGTTGTCCACTTGGTAAATTTAAATTTCTTATATGCAATTGGGACAACAATAATGGAAGCAAGCGTGAATGCAACTGCACTCATTATTCCCCAGATCATGCCATATTGCGGCCCAAATGTCATTTTGGTGATGTCCCCAACTGGTATTTGAGCAACCGCAAAAATAATGTTCATAAGGAAGTAACTCAATACTCCCCACATAACGCCTTTAACTATTGTTTCTTCTTTTCTCATTTTAATGTAGTATCCCAGTAACCAGCCTAACAATGCAAGAATACTGAAACCTAGAATTACAAATTTTAGTGGTGATACCATAATTTCCTCCAATATTTACTACTAGATATTATAATCTAAATTCTGATAGAATGCGACTTTCTGTCCATTAAAAAACAGTAACCGAAGTTACTGTTTTTGGCTAAACTAATTAGATAGCTCTAACGTTTGCTGCTTGCTCTCCGCGTGGACCTTCAACGACATCAAAGCTAACTTCTTGACCTTCTTCTAAAGATTTGTATCCGTCTGCTTCGATTGCTGAATAATGAACGAAAACGTCTTGCCCACCTTCGATAGTAATGAATCCGTAACCCTTCTCAGCGTTAAAGAATTTCACTTTCCCTGTACTCATGCTAGTACCTCCTATCAGAAATAAGTTGTACTCAAACGTAAATTTCAAACTATGGTAAACAGTTTTTAACACACATTGAGTTCCTACGATATAATTCTTACAAATTACAATCATATTCTTATTACAATTTGATATTATCATCATTATAGAAGTGTGTCAATCCATTTTCAGATTTGTGAAGCGTTTTCAAATCCAATCCATTAATCATCAAAATACATACTTTTTATTTAGGTGTATTTTTCATAGATATGCACTTTTAAAGCTCTTGATACCACTTACCGTCATTTTGAAAACCTGTTTCATCATTGATGAATTTTACTGTGTTTTTCACAAGCAAACGGTTAGATTATGACCACCCCAGTCCGTGTATCTTGAAAAGTCAAGAAAAAATTTTTTTAAATAATTGTACCGTTCAAACACTATCAAATTTGTAGCCTGAATAAATCATCCTTCCCAAAAGAGTATTTAGTACTTTATATATAATAAGGATACTATCTATTTAAGGTGTTTTCTGTCATAATGAAAGACGAAATGAGGTAATTTATGAAACATACAATTAAAGTAGTCCGCGATGGTGAAGTTTTAGATACAGTTTTGAGCGCTGATCTAGCATACAGCCGGTCAAAAATTAAATCATTACTAAAACACGAATGTATATCAATCGACAATGAGGTCACAACACAGTTTGATGACCCTGTTTATGTAGGACAAACGATCACAATTGTCTCACATAATCAACAACGCGATACGCCACTACAGATCTTGTATGAAGATAATGAAATTCTTGTCATCGACAAACCTTATAAACTCTTAACAGTTGCAACGAATAAGAATGAAGAACTAACCGCTTATCGGCTTGCAAGTGATTATGTCAAAACACAAAATTCTAAGAACAGGATCTTTGTTGTCCACCGCCTCGATCAGGATACGTCTGGCGTTCTAATGTTTGCAAAAAATGAGCGTGTCAAGAAAATGTACCAAGATGATTGGAATGGAGCGGTTCTTGACCGCACTTATATCGCGATTGTCGAAGGTCGTGTTCAAAAAGAACACGATACAATCAAATCTTTCCTTCGTGAAAACAAAACAACACACATGTATTCAACAACTACTGGGCAAGAAGCCATCACACACTACAGTGTCATCCGTAGGAGCGAAAAATTTTCACTTCTCAAAGTCCAACTCGATACAGGCCGTAAAAATCAAATTCGCGTGCATATGTTGGATATTGGTCACCCAATTATTGGCGATCGTAAGTACGATGCGAAAACCAACCCTATCAAACGTATGGGATTGCATGCTTATCGAATGATTTTGAAACACCCAAAATCGGGTAAAGTCATGGAATTCATCTCACCCTTACCACCGAAATTTAAACGCCTTACGCGTGTCACGGAACAACAAATCGAATCCATCTAATAAAAAAGTGTTGACCTTCAGATATGGTCAACACTTTTTTAGGTTACTTTTTTCCAGATACGGGCATCATCACCAGGTGCTACAACACCCTTGTTTTTATAGTTATCAGCCGTAAGTAGTGTATATGTAGCATCACTATAACGCACGGAAACCACTTCCCCCAGTAAGGCTTTCGTATACAAGGCATTTTCCACATACTCAACATGATTCATCGGTGTCCAACCAACATCCATTCCAGGGACATGACCCTGTTTGTATTTCTGATTTGCAATGTACACAACGTTCTCAAAATACACTACAGATTGTCCATCAAACGGGTTCTTAGGAATTACTTGGGTCTTAGTATACTTTCGATTCGAAAATGTAAGGTACGACGCAACCTGTTGTGCATTGAACAATCCATTTTTATAGAAATATGCTATGTCTCCAGATACTGTATATCCTTCGTTTGGATGATTTTGGGGATTAAACGATCCCAAATTACTGTTATAAACGGACATGACTTTGTGATTATACCAGGCTAGTTCATACGATTTCGTTTCATCTATATCTTGCTTAATAAGATAGTAAAAGCCCTGATCATCTTGTACGATAGTACCTGCGGCATATCTATTTCCCGGGACATATTTGGGGATGGAATTTCCAAAAGGCGATGAAAAATCACCAATGCGCATTGAAATTTTCAATTCTTTTTGGGTTTGTACAACTTCAAATGTGTCCCACATGGCTTTGATACCCACCGTCATTGTGATCAAAATAACGATCATGAACAATGGCGTGTATTTTTTTACATTCATAGTTGGGACTCCTTATTGTGGCGTTACCGTGATGGTAATGTCAAACGCTATCGTAGATTCCTTTATAAAGTCATAATGCTCTTTCGTTGGCGGCATCCCCAGCTGAAAATCATGCTTAAATGATTGGGAATTTCCATCGCCCAAGTAAATGTCACGAGTTGCACCAAATGAAATTTCATTTACCCAATTCGGGTCTGCTGTATCGCGATTTGCTGTGATAGGTGTTCCCGAAAAGAGAATAAGATTGAGATAGGACTCATCATCTCGCTTTTCTGTGATTCCATCGATATTTTTTTCAAACCGAAAATTACTATAAATGACTTGTAGCGTTCCTGGATGACCCGTCGCAAAATCTGTTCCATCTTCTTCCCAGGATACTGAGTATCCTGTTTCCAATGTATCAACCGACTTTCCCTCAACGGCTTTTCCTTTTGGAACAAGTGGTAGCTCTGTATTTTTAAATATATTTAAATCGTCAATTTGTGTCGATACGGTTACCGTATCGCCGCTTCCAATTTTCATTGTATTTGTCTGTGTTACTTCTGATGGTGGTGATACAATTCCATCAAACCAGTAACTCCACGTAAAACCTGTTAACAATAACGCTAAAACAGATAGTGAAATTAAAGCAATTAACTTTTCGCGTTTCATTACTTCCCCTCAATGATTCTTCTATTTGTTAATTAGTCTCGACTCAGATACCAAAAAACGACTTAAACACGCAATGTGTCTAAATCATCTTTTGGGGAATCTTCATCTTTTTCATAGTAGACATGTACTATGGTCAATACAATTGCAGTTAATGCAACCAAGAGAATTGGCACCGCATTGTTGTAAAGTGGGATGAGCAGATGACCTACTTTAGGTATGGTCATAACAACTTTTCCACGAATTTGATTACCGTGAATTGTCCAGGTATCCATCGTTTCACTTACATTTGGTTTTGTTCTGTAGTTATTTCCATCAATTTCCGCAATATAATGTGTAACCAGCTCGAGTGTGCCGTCTCCATCAATATCGATATCAAAAGTAATAATATCATCTACCTTTAAGGTCTCAGGAGCTACTCTTTTAACAACAATTAAATCATTTACATTGATCACAGGTGTCATACTGTCGCTGATAACCACATAAGAACTATGTTTAACGACGTGCGACATTACGTTTGGAAAAAAGCGTATTGCACCAATTAACAACGCTAAAATAGCGATGATAAGGTAGAATGCGATAGATCCTACCTCACGTCGTTTAGTGGTTTCTTTTTTGTTCATACGTTTCTCCACTTTGTAACGCCCAAACTGTTTCATTTTCACCTGGTTTGATGTATTCACCAGTTTGAGGGTCTTTGTTGCTTTTCGCTCGCAGTTGATAAACAATATTTTTTCCGTTTTCATTCATCACAACAGATACGGGGTATCCTTTGTATTTTACATACAGATAGTTTTCATTAAAAACTGGATCATTTAATGAAGTCCATCCTTTTGATTCACCAGGAACTGGTCGACTCGAGCCATCATAGTCTTGATTCGTGATGTAAAGCTTATCTTTGTACCACACAACTTGATTCTTCCCTTTAAATTTGGGATTTATATATGCCTGGGGATTGTTGCGATTCAATGCAACAGCTGCATATCCAGTTCTATAGCGTTTGGTAGCATCAAAGAGGTAGGTTGTAATATCTTCATGCATTATACGTTTTCCATCTTCAAATCGACTGATATGGTAGTCATCGAAGGTGTAAAAACCATGTAAATATCTGTTCGATACGTTATCGGGAACCGAGTCAGATAATATTCTGAAGGGGGATACGTCGTCAGGGTTCCGTGATGGTTCACGGTGAATTCCTGATTCGACTGGATTAACAACCACATAAATATCGCCTCGTGATTCGAATAATTCACCGATACGGTATTTACGATTTAAATCGTAATCTTTTAAGAGATCATAATCCTTCGTTAGTGTCATGATACCGAGGTAATCATGAATTGTAACAGAGCATTCTACAGTATTACTTGTTGAGTTAACGCCATATGATTGCCAATAACTATACGTTTTAGTAGATACAATCAAGCATCCTAAGATGCTTAGAATCACTATCGACACTCGTGCAATCATCCAATAGCACCTATAACGGAGTTACTGATAAGCGCACTTTAACTTTAATAGTCTTGTTTGCAATTGCTTCGTATTCTGATTTATTTTTAGGTTCATTCATAGTTACTGATAATCCAATTGGAGTAGCTGTTGAATCATTCAAAGTAATTGTTGGCATCGTTTTGTCAAATGTTGGTTTGATGAGTGATGTTGCAATCTTGTTGTCAGTATGGTTAACGTCGATTCCATCAATAGAAACACCGAGAATTTCAGCCTTGATTGTTCCCTGTGCACCTGATGCAATTTCTTTACCGATTTGATTTTCAGTCCATGTTGCATTAATTGTTAGCGCAGCCTTGGAACTAAAAGTTGAGCGTTCGCCTTCGGATAGTTTGTTATAAATATTAGCAGGAATCAATGGTTTCGTTGTTGATCCGGGAGCAATCGTTAACGTTGTTTCGACTTCTTGGTTCTTAGCCGCTCCTAATACAACTGTGTTTTCGCCATTTTCAGTTAGGTGGGGTTTGATCGTACCAGCATTCCAGTATGACCATGTGTATCCTGTTAATAACAGTGCCAGTAAGATTAAGACGCTAATACTTACTTTCTTTGAATTCTTCATTAAAATAATGTCTCCTTTTTTTCATACCTACCAATACTACCACCGTAAGTTGTTTATTTCAACTTATTTTCACAATTTCACTAACATTAGCCATATATTTAATATTATCTTCATGTTTATGTATAAAACGAAAGATTATATTGCTCAAAGTGAAATAAAGATGAAAAAACCTTACCCCTTTTTGGTCCTGATACTTCGTATTATATCTGTCAACTTCGCTCATTGCAATCAATTTGTCTTATTTGGTCGATATTGGATTGTGAAAAATTCCCCTGTCTTCGTTATTTTTACTGTCTTTTTTCACAAAAATAGTCTTTTCTTTGTGATATGGTTATAATAAAGAAAAAGGAGACACTTATGTTCTATAATCAAATCAATGAATCTACTGCATTTATTCAACAGATTACTGCGACCAAACCCCGAATTGGGATTATTCTTGGAAGTGGTCTTGGAAGTCTAGTCGATGAAATGGAGGTTCACCATACTATTTCATATGCTGACATCCCCCATTTTCCGCAGTCTCACCTAGTCGGTCATGCCGGTAACCTTGTTTTCGGAACCATCGGTTCTCAAGAACTTGTCGTCATGCAAGGACGTTTCCACGCTTATGAAGGTTTCCCAATGAAAGAAGTAACCTATCCAATTTATGTTATGAAAGCACTCGGAATCGAGAGTCTCATTATCACTAATGCATGTGGTGGCATTAATCCAACTTTTAAGCCTAGTGATTTGATGATTATTGATGATTTCATCAATGGTGTATCAACAAACCCACTTGTCGGACCCAACGATGATCGTCTAGGACCACGCTTTCCTGACATGTCTGAACCATACAGTTCAAAACTGCGTGATCACGCACGTCATACCGCGCACGATCTTAATATAGAGTATAAAGAAGGAATCTATACATTCTTCCAAGGCCCTTACTATGAAACACGAGCTGAAATCCGCATGTACGGTAAACTTGGGAGTGATGCAATTGGTATGTCAACCGTTCCTGAGACAATTGTTGCAAACTATCTTGGCTTAGACGTATTAGGAATCTCTGTAATTACTAATATGGCCACTGGCCTTCGAACTGGCAAACACTCTCACGATGAGGTTGTTGCCATTGCTAACAAAGCAAGTCTTGATTTATGCAAATGGGTCACGCAGATGCTTAACACTTGGGACTTTTAGTTTTATTCACTATAAAGGGCAATACCATCGTCGGTATTGCCCTTTTGTCACTATTTATAATTATTTGTGATCTTACTTAATGTAAGATTTCATCATCCACAATGATTTTCCTAAATCTTGGGAAATCGCCGTAAAATGATCTGCAGTCCCTGGATCTTCATTTTCTTCTGCAAGTTTGATGACACGAAGCGCTTGATTGTTTAATGATTCAAAATCAACAATCAAATGTTTAATACCTTCAATTGCCGTAATATCATGATCTCCAAGTTCTTTAATGCTTGTACGATCAAGAATTGCTTTATAGCTACCTAGTGGACGTGACCCAATAACCAGTAAACGCTCAGCTACAGTATCAATTCTTTCTTCTGCTTCATCATAGAATTCGTCCATTTGTTTATGCATTGGGAAAAATCCTTCACCAACCATAAACCAGTGGATATTGTGAATCTTCATACCGACCACAATTTGGTCTGCCAAAAATGTGCTAACTGCTTCATATAAATTATTCATATCAAATCCTCCTATACCTAAAGTATACGCCTTTCTTTGTGATAAGAAAATGAAAGTAACTTTAAACGCTTCAGTTTCGACTTATGCTATAATTTCTTTAGAGGTGAAACCATGAAATATACATCATTTGAATGTCTAGGTACTACATTTTATATTGTTAAAGATGATCTAGGTGTGCGCTATTTCGGAAATAGTTATGCGGATTTCCAAAAGTATGCTCCTACAGCAGTCGAGGACTCTCAAGCATTCAAACTTGAAGTGGATGAATTATCTCGTTATCAAGCAGGTACTTTAGACACTTTCTCGTGGAAACTTGCGCCACAGGGTACGGAATTTCAAAAATCGGTGTGGCAAATTTTAAATACCATCCCTTACGGCGTGACATGGTCCTATTCCGACGTTGCCATTGCATTGGGTGATGTTAAGAAAGTTCGTGCTGTCGGAACTGCTATTGGAAAGAACCCAATCATGATTGTTACGCCATGCCATCGCGTCATTGGAAAAGATGGAGGATTGCACGGATTTACAGGAGGACTCGATCTAAAAGTAAAATTATTGGATATTGAATCCAAGGAGGAACGGGACTATGGATCTCAAGGATAAACTAACTCCCATTCAGTTTGAAGTAACACAAAACAGTGCTACAGAACGTCCATTTACTGGAGAGTATGATGATTTTTATGAACGCGGAATTTACGTTGATATCGTGAGTGGTGAAGTACTCTTCTCATCAAAAGATAAGTACGATGCTGGATGTGGGTGGCCATCATTCACAAAACCCATTCAGAAAGTTCATGAAATAGAGGACTTTACGCACAACATGCACCGTATTGAAGTGCGTTCTCTCAATGCTGATTCGCATTTGGGTCACGTTTTCAACGATGGACCACGTGAACAGGGTGGTTTACGATATTGTATTAACTCTGCAGCATTGCGATTCATCCCAAAAGAGGACATGGAAGCCGAAGGATATGGCGACTACTTAAAATTTATTTAGGAGGGTAACCTCCTTTTTTGTGGCTTGCTACTGCAACAATTCAAGCCTATAATAAGTTGTAAAGGAGATTATATATGAACACAATTATCGAAGATTTAGTTACTTTATTAAACATTAAAAGCCCTACTGGACATACAGAAGCTGCAATTCAATTTGTTGCATCAAAATTTGAAACAATGGGTTTGACGACACGACGCACAAATAAAGGTGCTTTAATCGCTACATTACCTGGAATTGATGATGATGCGCATATCACGCTATCCGCTCACGTTGACACATTGGGTGCTCAAGTAAAAGAAATTACTGCGGATGGAAGTCTAAAATTAACACAAATTGGTGGTTATGCCTGGACGACGATTGAAGGAGAACATGTTACAATTGAGACTTTGGATGCATCTTTTTATACAGGTAGTATTATCACAACCGTTGCATCATCACATGTTCATGGTGCCAAAACAAATGCAACAGAACGAAACGAAAATACACTTATCGTACGCATTGACGAAAAAGTCTTTACCAAACAAGATGTCTTAGATTTAGGCATTCGTGTCGGTGATTTTGTTCACCTTGACCCACGAACAGTCGTAAGCCCTTCAGGCTTTATTAAATCGCGTCACTTGGATGACAAGGCGTGTGTCGTTTCTCTATTTGGAATGGCTGCTTATTTCATCGAAAATAATATCAAGCCTGCTCACACAACCCATTTCTTTATTTCAAACTATGAGGAAGTCGGTCATGGTGCATCTGCCGCAATTCCTGAAAAAACTGTAGAGTTTATAGCGGTTGATATGGCAGCTCCTGGTTCTGGGCAAACATCTGATGAGTACTCTGTCACCATTTGTGCCAAAGATAGCTCAGGCCCATACGATTACGAATTGAAGAAACGTCTTGTTACTCTGGCTCAAGAAAATAAAATTCCGTTCAATATTGATATTTATCCATTTTACGGATCAGACGGCTCAGCAGCATTACGGGCTGGTCATGATATCCGTGTTGGGTTAATGGGTCCTGGCGTCGATGCTTCGCATAGCTTTGAGCGCACCCATGAAGATGCGATTCAAGCAACTATTGATTTAGGAATTGCTTACTTAAAATAATAGTAAAAAACCACATTTCGCGTCATTGCTACGATGTGGTTTTTTTCTGTCCATGCACAACCATTGCAAGGGTCGCTAGACCTTCAACAACCAATATTATGCCGATATGTTGCACATTCCATACTTTATAAGCATTCCCATCCCGTACAACACCAAGCGGTGGTGTCGCACCGGCCGCAACATCCGTTGGACTTTGCGTCGTCACATAGGGTGGAAAATAGGTGATTAGCCCCACAAGTAGTGACACAGCAATTACTGGATAGATTTTTTTCATAAGACCTCCGGCCGTAACTAGAACGCAAAAGGAGCTTGTATACACAATGCTCCTTAAGGAATGACAAATAATGTTAGTCGTATGAGATAGATAATCAAAAAGGCTGAGACACCTACCACACTTAGAAATAGATACCGTTCTTTATGTGTCGACATGTATAAAATAATAACCAGCAACAGTAACGGTGCCCAAAGAAAAAGCGGATGATACCAAAATGCATCTCCAAAATTCCCTTGAAGTGCAGCTAACCATGCGCGGGTCGTCCCACAAAAAGGATCCGGTACACCCGTTATCGCACGAATTGGGCAGGTATAGGGCGTTAGCATAAAGAATAAAGCATACGCAATCGCCGTCACCCCTAAGCCGACATACAGTCGTCGTGGTATTTTTTTAAAATCGCTAAACATGCTAGTAACGAAGGAATTCGTTCATTTTTTGATAGTTGATTTCGCGCGTACGTTCTTGAATTAAGAACAGATCAATCAACCATAACACGCCACAGCCACCTGCAGTGAATAGCTTTAATAACCCCATACCAATATCGCCAATAAAGAATCGGTCAATACCTAAGGTTCCCCCAACTGCTGAAATAATCAAGGATACGGTCGGATCCTTAAAATCTAATGTGCTGACATAACGCATGCGATCTTCAGGCATGAGTCGTAGCCGTTGTACAATCTCGTGACGCTGTGAACTAGGAAAGTACTTCCCGTTGTTCAACATAAAGATGTCAATAAATTCATTTGTTTGTGTATGTGTTTCCATAGTTTACACCTCGTTTCTAATACCATTATATCTGTATTAGTTCAATAATACAACGTACATTTTTGTAAGATGGTTAGATTACTTTTGTTGGATTCAGTCTATTTTCTGGATCAAATGCAATTTTAATCTTTCGCATCATCTCCAAATATAAAGGTTGCGTCATTTTATGGAAATAGGGTTTTTTAATTAATCCAATGCCATGTTCTGCTGAAGGAAGTCCACCCAACTCTGCAATACGATCGTAAAGTTTTTCCAGTACGATGGCTTTCTTTTCTGTCCACGCTGTCTGATCCAAATCACCACGCATGACACAGGTATGAAGATTTCCATCCCCAGCATGACCAAAGCTCATGAGTTGAACACCATATTCTGCTTCTAAGTCTTTTGTATATTCATATAATGTTGCGACGTGGTTGATCGGAACCGTTTCATCCATGGTAACTTGCTCGGTATAGTTAACAACTGCTGCAAGTAAATTGTCTCGTAGTTTCCAGACATTGTGCTCGAGCTCCTCGGAATTGAGTGGCATAAAAGCCATCGCATGGTGTTCTGTGACTACACGTTGCAGTTCAATCTCACGGCTTGCAATCGATGTCTCAGTATCGCCATCAAGTGTAAGAAGTAAGTAAGATTTCCCAACTGCGACAGGGAATGTGATACCTGTTTGAGCAACACTTAAATCCATCATATCGCGTTCAAAAAATTCCAATGCTGTTGGGTCAATACCTTCTTGAAGAATTGCAGCAACTGCACGTGTCGCCAACGTCAAATCTTCAAAGGCAACGACATATGATTTCTTATATTTTGGTAATGGAATTACTTTTAAATCAATTCGTGTAGTAATTCCAAGTGTTCCTTCGGATCCGATGAATAAATCTTTTAAATCATATCCCGAACTGGATTTTACATTAATACTTCCAAGTTCAAGTGTCTCTGCTGTTGCTAGAACGGTCCGGAGTGCTTTAACGTAATCACGTGTGACGCCATATTTAACTGCACGCATCCCACCAGCGTTGGTTGCGACATTCCCTCCAATTGATGAGTTCTTTGATCCTGGATCAGGGGGATAAAAGTATCCTTTGGATTCTACATATTCTTGAATTTCATGAAGCTGAACACCCGGTTCGACTGTGAGTGTCATGGTGCTTTCATCTAAGCCATGAATGCGATTCATGCGCGATAAATCAAGGACAAGTTCCTGAGCTACAGGAGCAGTTGCACCTGAAAGTCCGGTTCCGGAACCGCGGGCAATTATTTTTAAATCATGGTGAATTGCATACTTTACTGCAGCGACTACTTCCTCATGGGTAATCGGATAAAGCACTGCGTGAACACCGTCACTTTTGCCAACGTAATCATCATTAAGGATTTCAAATGGAACTGCTTCATTTACCTTAATACGTGATGGGTCGTTGATGATTATTTCTAATTTCATAGTTTACCTCCACTATACCCTTATTGTACTGATAATTTCTTTGCATTCCCACGAATTTGACTGAAAATTTTAACATCCTTCATGCAATAATGAAATTTGATTTCAAGCGGTTTTTCACAAATTTGTAGATTGTCAAGGAAGACCCTATAATTAATGAAAAGGAGGCTCTTAAGATGACAGAAAAAGAATTGATTGATCAGGGGTATCGCAAATATTCAGGTGAGACTATTGATATTTTCTTTAATGGCAGTGTTTGTATTCACTCTGGAGTCTGTGTTCGTGGATTACATGACGTTTTCGACACCAACCGGCGACCATGGATTCTTGCTGATAATGCACCCGCTGATGAGGTTGCCGCACTCATTGATTCATGCCCAAGTGGTGCCTTAAAATACATTAGAAAGGATAAATAAGATGAAAATTATAAAAGGAAACGATCGATTTTACATTATGGATAAAGAGCACGAAGTTGGTGCAGTAGAATTGTCGAGTGCTGGTGATTCCCTCATCATCATTGCGTCAACCCACGTTGATGACGCATATAAAGGACAAGGCCTTGCTACCCAACTTATTGAACGTGTTGTTGAAGATGCCCGTGCGACTGGCAAGAAAATTATTCCCCTTTGCTCGTTCGCTGTCAGTGAATTTGAACGGAAACCCGAGTACCGTGACACATTAAATAATGCTTAACATTCTCAATGAGAATGTTTTTTTTGATTCACCGCGTTATCATGACACTTATGCTATAATTTTATAAAGGACGGTGTCTTATGGAAACATTCACAATGCAATCAACAATCCACGATATTTTGGAACATCCAATTGGAAAAGATATTGTATACAAGCTATTACTCCAATTGGGTATCTCTCGTAAACTCATTGAAAATCCAGTGATTGGTAAACTTACACTAGGATCTATCCGACGCTTAGCGAAAGACCGCTTGGATCAAGCTTTCTTTGATAGCGCACTGCAGCTTTTGAACACTGAGACAGAATTGCCACGTAATGATGCCATGGATGCTGAAGCGAAATGGTGGAAAGAAGCTGTATTCTATCAGATTTATCCACGATCGTTTAAAGATAGCAATGGTGACGGTATCGGTGACTTGCAAGGAATTATTGAAAAACTTGATTATCTAAAAGCACTTGGCATCGATGCCATTTGGCTTTCGCCAATCTATGATTCTCCAAATGATGATAACGGATATGATATTCGCGATTATCATAAAATCATGCAAGATTTTGGTACAATGGCAGACTTTGATGCCTTGTTAGAGGGGGTTCATCAACGTGGGATGCGTATCATTATGGATCTTGTTGTGAATCATACATCGGACGAACATGC
The DNA here is from genome assembly GCF_009828825.1 of Erysipelothrix aquatica. Taxonomy (GTDB): domain Bacteria; phylum Bacillota_I; class Bacilli_A; order Erysipelotrichales; family Erysipelotrichaceae; genus Erysipelothrix; species Erysipelothrix aquatica_A. The sequence goes on from NZ_WTTA01000002.1 coordinate 93,467, forward strand.
TTGGTTCCAAGAAGCACTTCATGATCCCAACTCCCCCAAACGCGATTATTATTTTATTAGACCAAATCGTGATGGTACTCCACCGAATAATTGGACTTCCTTCTTTAGTGGGCCCGCGTGGAATTACTATCCCGAACAGGATGTCTGGGCTCTTCATCTTTTTTCTAAGAAACAAATGGATTTGAATTGGACGAATGGTGCAATGCGCCAAGAAATCACCGAGATGGTCAAATGGTGGCTTGACAAAGGTATTGATGGCTTCCGTTTGGACGTTATAAATTACATTTCCAAACGAGACGGACTTCCTGACGGAAGTGGTATCATTGGCGACATGATGGGCTTCACTGGTATTGAACATTATGTCTTTGGTCCTGACCTCTACCGCTACTTGAATCAACTCAATCGAGACGCTTTCGCACCTTACCATGCATTTTCAGTTGGGGAAACTCCTGGTATTGGAATGGAAATGGCCAAGCTTTTGAGCGGCGACTATCGCCAAGCATTGGATATGGTATTCAACTTTGACCATCTCGAAACACCTGGACATGTTCGTTTTGATAAATATAAGTATGACCTCAATTACTACAAAGCTTACATCATGGATTATATGAAGCATTATGGAAATCACTATTGGATGGCACTTTTCTTTGAAAACCATGACAATCCGCGTATGATCTCTAAAGTAAATAAAAATCCTATTTTCCGCGAAGCTTTAGGAAAATTGATTGCGACTTTATTGCTAACACTTAAGGGTACTCCATTCATCTTCCAAGGGCAAGAAATCGGAATGGTTAACCAACAATTCCGCTCCCTTGAAGATTTTCGGGATGTGGAGTCCATCCAGAAATACCATGAACTCGTTCAAGAGGGCATGGCGACCTATGAGGCTTTCAGTCATATCGTTGCAGGTTCACGAGATCACGCACGAGTTCCTGTAGCGTGGACAAAAGATGGTGGCTTCAGTACGGGTGAGCCGTGGATTCATAATGATAATCGCAATGCTCACATCAACGTTGAGAATGCGATGCATGATCCGCATTCGATTTATCATTTCTACAAAGTTTTAATTGCATTACGAAAAAACCACCCAGCATTTATTTATGGTGAGGTTGAATTTGTATACGAAGCAACAAAAAATTATTTCGCATATTTTAGAGTCTATGAGGGACGACGATATTTTGTTCAAATGAATTTATCAGAAACTACGATTCCGCGTCATCAAAGAACTGGAAACTACAGTGCGCTTCTATCAAATTATGTCCATCATCTCGATGTGATGCAACCCTATGAAATCAATATATTTCAAGTAAAATAAAAAATTGAGCTTAGCGCTCAATTTTTTTTGTTAGTACGTATTTAAGAGGCTCATAGCCCTCTTTCTCATAAAAGTTAATTGCTGCTATATTTTTCGTCCATACATTTAAGCGAACTTCAGTAAACGGTGCAGTTTCTGTTTGAGTTTCGAGATGAGCCATAAGCTGGTGTCCAATCTTTAGACCACGCGCTGCTTCATTGACACAAATATCATCGACAAAGAAAACCTCACCATCCATCCAACCAATCAAATATCCTTCTACCTGTTCATTATGTTCATAGACCCATACACTCATCTGTGGATTTTGAATCAAACCTTGTACTTCAGTGACTGAATATTTCGGCGTGTCTTTGGGAAAACGTTCAGGATATAAATCATGATGATGATTCACAATTTGAACCAACAGTTCATGGATACGGGGTGCATCTTTATGTTCTGCAATACGAATTGTCATCTTATTCCTCTATTCTAAATTTGTTGCATGAACACTAATAACCGTACTCTTGAGTGCCATCGTACTTACGAATTCACTGAATGAAAAACGGCGGTTACCTTGCACTTCAAAAATACTTGTATAAACACGTTCATTACCAAACATATCAACACGATAGTTGACTTGTTGGAATTGAACATCCATCGATTCAAAAACACGCTCTATATCGTCTAATGTTTCTTGTCCACCAATATATTTGACATGCACGCGCTCTGAAAACGAAAGGTTTTGAAAGCGACGGGTTACAAATAAAATTAAGAAGAGGAAACCAAATCCCAATACGGCGATTTCATAGTACCCCATCCCCACGGAAAGCCCTAAACAGGCGACTGACCAAATTGATGCTGCCGTCGTTAATCCCGAAATATTGCGCTTGGTAACGATGATGGTTCCTGCTCCCAGAAAACCAATACCACTTACGACCTGCGCAATAAGACGTGCAGGGTCCGATCGTAAAACCCCAGTTAATTCTGGATAGGCAAGTGCTTCAGCAAGTGCTGTTGCAGCAATTTCTTGTTGAATTAAAGCTACGATTGTTGCTCCAACACCAACAATCATATGTGTTTTCAAGCCGGCATGGGCATTATTTACCTCACGCTCATAACCGATAATACCTGAAAATAATGTAACCATTGCAAGTCGTAATAAGACTTGTTCTACAGCCATAGTAATCTCCCTCCAAGATATTTCGAGTGTAATCTTATTATACCAAATATTGACCCTTTGTAGTTTACAATATACGTGATAAAATACATACATGAAAACTCTTAATCCATTCAAATATTCAAACGACAATAAGCGTTACTACACTTATAATTATTTCACCCAAAAAACATACGGATCCAAAGCATTTAAAGTCAGTATCGACGCTGGTTTTACATGTCCTAATCGGGATGGAACATGTGGCAGTGGTGGCTGCAATTTTTGTTCTGCTCGGGGTTCTGGGGATATGATTCTCAAAGATCCAGATCTTGAAGCACAAATCGATCACTCCGAAGCAATTATGCTTCGGAAATGGCCTAATGCTAAGCGAATCGCTTATTTCCAAGCATACTCCAATACCCACTCTAGCCTTGATGCATTAAAAACATTGTATGATCCTTTTTTTGAGGATGATCGTTTTGTTGGTATTGATATCGCCACACGATCAGATTGTCTTGACGATGACAAAATTGCTTATTTTGCATCCAAAGCAAAACAGAAAGATCTGACAATTGAAATTGGTTTGCAAAGTATGCATCCAACAACGGGTGTATGGATGAATCGTGGCCATGACTTAGACTCCGTGGCATCATGCATTACAAAATTGAAAGCGGCTGGGATTCGGACCTGTATCCATATAATCAATGGGTTTCCAGTTGAAACAACAGATATGATGCTCGAAACTTGCGACTATGTTGCCCAGTTAAATCCAGATATGCTAAAAATTCATATGCTTCATATTATCAAAGACACCAAGCTTGGTTATCAGTATTCAAAGAATCCTTTTGAAATTATGTCGATGGAAACCTATGTTGATTTAGTCGTTCAACAACTCGAGCGTCTCCCTGAGACGATGGTTATTGCCCGTCTAACTGGTGACGGTATTGGATCGGACTTATTAGCACCAGAGTGGACACGACGAAAAACAATCGTATTAAATGAAATCGATAAACTCATGCTTGCTCGCAATACGTGGCAAGGCAAATATTATAAGGAGCATTAACATGAAACACGCAGTACAAAAGGATACCACCCTCAAACAAAAGCAAGGTATTATTCGTCACGAAACCAGTGCCTCGCTGCGCCTCAATAAATTTATCAGTGAATCCGGGTATGCATCACGAAGAGGTGCTGATCGGTTAATTCAAGACGGTCTTGTCATGATAAACGGGCAGGTTGCTGAAGTAGGTTCACAAGTTTTTCCTCAGGATACAGTGAGTGTTCGTGGTGAAACAATTAAGAAGACGGATGATCTTGTCTACATTGCACTCAACAAACCCGTTGGGATAACTAGTACAACTGACTCCAAAGACCCTAGCAACATTGTTGATTTCATGAACTATGAGTCAACCATCTTCCCAATTGGTCGACTTGACAAAGATTCGTATGGTTTAATTCTGATGACAAACGATGGTGACATCGTAAATAAAATTTTACGGGAAGAGTACGGACACGACAAAGAATATATAGTGTCTGTTCACAAGACTTTCGACCAAGAATTTATCAATCAAATGCAATCGGGTGTCGAGATTTACAATCAAGCAGCACACACCCATGAAATAACTCAAGCTTGTGACGTTGAACGCATTGGTCCCAAAACTTTTAAAATTATTCTCAAACAAGGCTTAAACCGCCAGATTCGTCGCATGACAAAAGCCCTCGGATATCGTGTTACATCCCTAAAACGCATTCGGATTATGCACATTTCTTTGGATAACTTAAAACCAGGAGAATGGCGTTATCTTACTGAGACTGAACTCATCGAAATGAACCACCGAATTTCTCAATAAAGTTAAAACACCGCTTCCGCGGTGTTCTTTTATTTAACGATGTATTGTGCGTAGCGCTCATAGTCCTCTTGGGTCAGAACCACTTTGAAATGAGCACCCTTCTCATCATACTCAATGTCTCCAATATCGTATGTGGATGCAAAATAATCTAAGATACCCAGATCTTCAAATTCTAAAAATACGGATGCTTTCTTAAACTTATCAGCAAGTGCATCTTCAATCAAGTCAATCAACAAATCGATATCTTCAGGGTTATGAGCACTCATATATACACGATTTGACATCGTATACCCAACAGGATAATCTACCTCGGTTGCAAGATCTACCTTATTATAGACAGTGATGATCGGTTTATTGAGAACTTCCAAGTCACGCATGATTGCTTCGGTGGTATCCATTTGAATATCTAAATCTGGATTGGATGCATCTACGACATGGAGAATGACATCCGCAAAACGAATTTCTTCAAGTGTACTCTTAAAGGCTGCGACAAGCGCATGGGGTAAGTTGGAGACAAATCCAACCGTATCTGTCAGAAGAATCGATTGGTTGTTGTTTAAGCGTGCACGTCGCAGCGTCGTATCCAAAGTAGCAAAGAGCATGTCTTTGGCTTCAACTGTTTTGGTTTCTCCACTGTGAGTGAGAATGCCATTCATGATGGTTGATTTACCCGCATTGGTATATCCGACTAAAGCAATAATTGGAAGACTTGATTTAAGTCGTTGTTTTCGTGTTGTTTCGCGATGTCCTACAACCTTCTCCAGTTCGTTTTGGATATGGGTAATATTGCGTTGAATGTGGCGTTTGTCAGTTTCTAATTTTTGTTCTCCAGGTCCTCGTGTCCCAATTCCACCACCTTGTCGGGATAAATAATCACTATATCCAACAAGACGTGGTAAACGGTACTTTAATTGTGCCAATTGGACTTGTAGCATTCCTTCCCTAGTATTGGCGCGACCAGCAAAAATATCGAGAATGAGATTAGTACGGTCGACAATTTTAACGCCAATCAATGCTTCGAGATTACGTGTCTGCGATCCCGAGAGTTCACCATTAAAAACAACCATGTCGGCTTCATAAGCTTCCACCAATGCCGCTACTTCTGCAACTTTACCACTTCCAATATACGTGGCACTGTCGCGACGTTCCCGTGCTTGTGTTGTCAAGGCCATAACCTCTGCACCTGCTGCATCAACAAGATTAGCAAGTTCTTGCATTGATGCTTCAATACGATAATCCGATTTCGCAACGTCAATCCCTACAAGTATTGCCCGTTCTTTTCTTTCTTTAGTTTCCATAATCAATGTCCTGTCTATTGTGTGTCAACACAAATGTAAATGTGGTTTCCTGGTGTGGAACACTTTCCACTATTATATCAATCATATGACGTTTCGCAATCTGTTGTGCGATTGCAAGTCCAATTCCATTGCCTAGCTCATTCTGTGTTCCTTGGTCTTTATAGAAACGATTGAAAATATGCGGAATTTCTTCCGAGGCAATCCCTTTACCTGTATCCGTGATACTTAACATATCCCCTTTCTGTTGAAGGGTAACGGTCGCATGCGGATTCGAGAACTTTATGGCATTATCAAGAATTATTGTGATCATCTGCCGTAATCGTGCATAATCACCATATAGGGCAAATGGTACTGTTTCTTTTTCATAGCTTATTTCTATCGCTCTTTGTACTGCAACAGGACGCAGTGATCGTATTGCATCACCCACAATGTCGTGCAGATTTACAACGTCTTTCTCTAACACAAAGTCGGTCGTATTTAGCTTGGAAAAATCGAGCAAATCATTAATCAATTTCTGTAAGTGTATCACTTCTTGAAGCATGTTTTCTTCATACTCTTCACGTTTTTCAGGTGTTTCCACTTGACCATCACGCATCGTTTCGAGAGATCCTCGTAAAATCGTGACTGGCGTTTTTAATTCATGGGAGATGTCTGCAAAAAATTCGTGACGCATGTGGTCGAGACGGTCTCGAGCTTGTGATGCTTCGTTCAAACGTACGGCTAATGTATCAATGGATGCCGCAAGCTCGCCAATTTCGTCATGTTGATGCACATTGGTTTGCACAGTGTAGTCTTCCATGGCTAATGCTTTTGATGTTTCACTCATCCGTTTCAATGGTCTTACAAACCGAATGGATAGGAAGTAAGCAACAACAACCGATAGTACCAATGCAACAGTAATGTTAATGGTTAAAACATGGTACCCATGTTGAATAACTGCATCGATACCAGCAATTGGAGAATGAACAAGCACTGCACCTATAATTTGACCATCACCATTTTGTACTGGAACACCGACAGTCACTGACTCCGAATTTAGCATTTCACTAAAGCCATCACTATAAACGGTAAACCCAGATAAAGCTTGCTTAATCATTCGTTCACTATCTTCTGGTAAATCTGAAAGTTGGGTTGTGCCATTATTATGGCCTTGCCCCCTACTGATTGATTTCATTTCCTTATCAACGACCCAGACTTCACCAACCGTCGATGCTTCAAGTGATTCTAAATAAGTGCTCAAGTCACGATTTCGCATCATCGAGCCATGTTTGTTATTTGAACTGGAACTCTCAAGATAGGGCGATACCGAATTCGCAATTGTCTTTGCGCGAAATTCCAAGTCTGTACGGGATTGATCAAGGGTTGATTGCCGAAACATCATGGAGAAGGTCACTCCGATGATAATTGCAAAGACCAGTAATGTAATTGCAAAATAACCCACTAATTTTTGTGTCATTTTATAGTGCATGGTGGTTAACCTCAAATTTGTAGCCAACACCCCAAACCGTCGCAATTGACCATGTTTCCGATTCATACGGGGAAAGTTTAGCACGGAGTCGTTTAATATGGGCATCAACAGTGCGGAAATCGCCATAATAATCAATTCCCCACACACTATCTAACAATTGATCACGCGAAAATACTTGATTCGGATGCTGCATCATGGTCCACAATATTTCAATTTCTTTTTTGGTTAGTGACACCGGCTGGTTCGCAACGCTCACCTCAAAATCATCCAAGTTTACACACAAGGTATCATAGGTAATTCGGTTATGCGTATCGCTTGGTCCAATACGGCGCAAAATTGCCCGGATACGAGCCATAACTTCAGCTGGTACAAAAGGTTTCACAACATAGTCATCTGCCCCCATATCCAAGCCCATGATACGGTCATAGTCATCCCCACGAGCTGTAATCATGATGATGGGAACATTCGATGTTTCACGAATCGTTTTGCATACTTCAAATCCATCTTTAAAAGGCATCATCACATCAAGCAAAATCATCACAAAACTGTTCTGGGCAAAGGCATCAAGAGCCTCATTTCCATCACGTGCTTGAATTACTTCATAACCTTCTTTAACGAGATATTCATTGAGTATCTGTCTTATTTTATCGGAATCATCCGCAATCAATATTTTTTTCATGTTTATCACCTTATGACTATCGTATCATATTGCATTTTGAACTCTGTGACTTTTAGCCTCATTTTCGTCATATTTGTCATGGTTTCGTCATAATTACTTGTTAGGATGATGGTGTAAGGAGGAATGAAGCACATGAAACATTCAAAACTGAAAGTTATTGCTGGAGTGGGGGCACTCTTTATTGGTAGTGCATTGTCAATGAACGCCATTTTCGCGGACGATTTGACAACAACTCCAGAAGCAACAGCACCAACTCAAGAAGTTCGTGATAGATCGTGGGGACATCATAACGAGGATCATCCCATGAATCATGATGGACATCGCGGTATGCACCGCAATGGAAACAATGATTCCACGCGAACACCCGAACAAGCACAACAGTGGCATGAATCTCGTGGCGAACGATGCCACGGCAACCGTCAAAGCGGCAACGGCTCGCATCGTGGTTGGAATCAACAAAAAAATCTTGGTTAATCCAAGATTTCTTTTTTCGATTCGAGTGCACTTAGCACAAGGTTTAACACGATGCCACAAATGGCTGCTAAGCTCATACCACTTAAAGTTGTCTGCGGTGTAATTTTTAATGTTGCGCCACCCAAGCCAATTACTAGCATGGTTGAGACAATAACTAAGTTTTTCATATTTCCTAGATCTGTTCGATCTTTGATGAGTACTTTGACGCCATTGGATGCAATCAATCCATAAAGAATGATTGTCATACCACCAATTACTGCCCATGGAATACTTGAAATAAATGCTTGTACGTATCCAAGGAAGCCAAGGCAAATCGCAATGATAGCAGCTAAACCGATAACCCAAACCGAACCGACACGTGTCATCGCAATAACACCCGTGTTTTCACCATAGGTCGTATTTGCCGGTCCACCAATTGCAGCGGATACAAATGTTGCGATACCATCACCGAGAATTGTCTTACTGAGACCTGGTGTTTCAAGGAAATCTTCATCAACAATTTCTCCTAACACGATGTGATCACCAATGTGTTCCGCAATTGTTACGAGTGCAAGCGGTGCAAAGGCAACAACTGATGAGAAATCGAGTTGATACGAACCAACAAATTTAAAGTTTGGAATTTGGAAGAACGAATATCCAGTAAAGACCTGTGACAGATCGACCAACCCTAAGACCACGGCTGATATGTATCCAACAACGATGGCTATTAAGAATGGGACAATTTGCAAGAAGCCTTTTCCACGCATCGAGATGACCACAACTGTCGCGAATGTAATGAAAGCCACTAACGGCACTTTCCACGATGCACCTGCAACACCAAGGTATTTTCCTTGTTCGAGCAAGATATCGATACCCATAAGTCCTGTTTCTTGAACTGCGGTTGGTGCGAGTGACAACCCAATGATCATGATCATTGGACCAATAACAACTGGCGGCAATAATTTACGAATCCATGCTGAGCCTGTAAATGAAATAATAAATGCAATTAACACATAAATAAGACCGACGGTCATTAAGCCTACATACGCGCTTTCTGGACCACCGGTTACGGCAATTGCAGTTGCGATACTTGAAATGTATGCAAAGCTACTTCCTAAATAAACCGGAACTTTAGCTCCTGTACAAACAATGTAGATTAAAGTTCCTATTCCACTTGCAACAAGCGACACCCCTACATCTAACCCCGTTAGAATTGGAACTAAAATTGTCGCTCCAAACATTGCAAAGACGTGTTGAACACTTAATACAAACCACTCAAGTTTTGTTTTTGGTTTCTCAGAGATTCCAATTAACAATGACTGCTTCTCCATAAAAATCTTCCTCTTTCCTTTGTAGTGTACGGTTCCATATAAAAAGGCACCCTAGAGTGCCTTTAAGTTATCGGTAGCCAGCCTCACAAAAAATTGTAAGCGAAGATTTGCGTACCTTATCAAGCTCTCTGTCTTGACTTAAAGGACCTATACTATGGTCAGTATACCATACACTTAACTAAATTGAAACGAGGAATTAGATATGAAATATAAAAAAATACTTATTGCAATCACGACATTTACTTTTGTATTTGTCGGTGCGTGGTTCTTGTGGGGATCAAACAGACCAACCCAAGCTGAATTCTTAGCGAACTATCAATTGGAATCTATGGATACACAATCACTAGTGAATTACCTAGAATCCAACCCCAATAAGCCTGCTGATTTACAAGCACAGATTTCTCCTTCAACCTTAAGCCTCCAAAACGATAAAGATGGCATCAATATTGATCTTGATAACGAAGACTTCTATCTCTCGTTTGCGCCCTATGTGGAGCAGACACATCCCTGCTTTAACCATGTTCCAACAGGTTGCCAAGGTGAACTTCCCAAACGAGAATTCGAAGTTCTAGTAACCCAAGATAATGGCACGGTGCTTTTCGATGATACGGTGGAGACAGCGGCAAACGGTTTTGCCGGTATCTGGTTACCTCGTGATATTGAGGCAACCCTCACAGTTACCTATTTTGACCAAAGTGCTACAACCACATTCACAACACAAGATACAGACGGAACCTGCCTCACAACACTTAAGTTAGTATAAAAAAAAAGACTCCATCAGGAGCCTTTTTATTTGATTAATAGGAAATACGCGAGTACGATGAGTCCCAAGACAATGCGGTAGTATCCAAAGACTTTGAAATCGTTCTTTTTGATATATCCAAGTAAAAGTTTAATGACGATCACTGAGACGATAAAAGCTGTTGCCATACCTGTAAAGAGGATAACGTACTCCATTAATGTAAAGTTAAACCCTATTTTTACAATCTTGAGTAAACTTGCACCAAACATGACAGGAATTGACATAAAGAATGTAAACTCAGCTGCGACAACACGTGACACGCCAATAAGCAATGCCCCAACAATCGTTGCCCCTGAACGCGATGTTCCTGGGAAGACGGCTGCGATTAATTGGAAGAGTCCAATAATCATTGCTGTTTGGTACGTAATCTGTGAAATCTTCGTAACTTTAGGTTTACGACCCACATTGCGATTTTCCACCACAATGAAGAAAATTCCGAATAGAATGAGCATGATTGCAACCATTACAGGATTGTAGAAGAGTGCTTCAAACACATCATCAAATAAAATACCAATAATTGCTGCAGGTAAACATGCAAAGACAATTTTCATCCACATTGACATAATTTCTGGTTCAACGTGTAGTTTTCCATTTTGAGATTTAAACGGATTCAGCTTATGCCAGTAAATTAATACAACAGCCAATACTGCCCCCAACTGAATTACCACCAAGAATAAACTCATAAACTCAGGTGATACGTTTAATTTTAAAAATTCATCAACGAGAATCATATGACCGGTACTACTGATTGGCAACCATTCAGTAACACCTTCCACAATTCCCAAGAAGATGGCTTTTAAAATTTCGATAATATATTCCATATTGCCTCCTGGTAATTTCCATACTTTGTTATTTTACCATATATTTAGAATCAGTTCCTTGCTTCACTTGAAATTTCGTGGAAACTTAAAACATGACGCCGTATCAACGTCATGTTTTTACTGAAACATGGATATTCTGGGTTTTATTTGTGTGTCACTTGCTTGGGCTGAATCTTGCTATTAACAATTAAAGAAACTATAATCCCTATCACGGTCTCCACAACACGAGACACCATGTAAATCAACATGCCATCGAGACTTTGGTTGTGTGACATGAGGACTGACAACACCAAAATCGCTGACATGGAGGTTGCATATTCGCTAAAATTCAGCACTTTCGCCATTGTCATATCTACAAAAAGCACCAATGTTACAAGTAGAATATACGCCATTGTATTGGGACGTATGCCAAAGTAAAACGTTGTTACCAGAAAAATCCCCCCCAAAGTTCCTCCAAAAACGGTTCCTTTCACACGGTTTATTCCATGCGTAACGGAATGCTCAGGTGTTGTCTTCATTATCAATACAGCGGCTATCGCTGCATAAAAGGGCGTATCATAACCAACCATGTAAGCAATGATTAAACAGATAAAAACTGCAATGGTTGTTTTCACAATCCGGAGCCCTGGAATATACTTTTTCATAGATGTACCTCGTTAATACTAGTATACCACAACCTATTTTTGACTTAATGCCCTTTGGACAAAAAAAGCAGGTTTCCCCGCTTTCCCTATCCTACTCCAAATCTTTAAGTATTTCACATAACACTGGCATCCCAAACACTTCATATTTTCCCTTAAATGCCGCTACTTCTTCTTTCGAATACAGAGACTCATCCAGAACAATAGCATGCGCCGTGAAGTGTCGTACATTAGCAACCTTTACGTCTATCATCACCGGAACTGGAGTACCTTTTGACTTCGTGAGTGCATCCATAAGTTCATTGTATGTTTCGACATGATAACCCGCACCACCACATGCTTCCGCAAATTGGGCATAATCCATTGGTGTTAAGTCAACACCAAGGGTATCGTTATTTTCCATTTCTTGGGCAACTTATATGAAGCCATACGACTCATTACAAATTACGATATTTACCATCGGTAAGTTATATTTTAACTGGGTCATGTATTCTTGCATCATCATTCGCAGTTTCATTCACAGCTTTCATAATAGGTTCTGGGCACTTCGCTTCTTGAATTAAGTGTTCTGCTTTATCAATATCAACCGCGCGATGTTGGGGATATGCTTTTTCAAATGCATTGGCACTTGAAATATAGTTATCGTCAATTTCTGTGTAACCGACATCAACGGGAACATGGATGATTGCGACGCCATTTTCGCGATATGCTGTCCGAATCGCGTTATCAATTACAAAGGGCCATTGTTCTGCCTCAGTAACAAATCGATTAAAGACAGAGCCATCGGAATAGAGCGATACGGGATCCATCTCTTGGAAATAATCCGTCCCTAAATTACGAGTATGCATGGAACCGGTGATAACCAACATCTGAACACGATCGAGCTTAGCATCGTACATACCATTAATTAAGTGTGTATGACCTGGACCACGTGACCCAAAACATACACCAAATTTCCCTGTTCGTTTCGCATCAACACTTGCGGAAAGGCACCCACTTCTTCATGTCGAACTTGAATATATTGTAATTTGTCTTCGTAAACTTTTAAGGCACGCATTAATGAATTTGTTGAACTTCCGGGAATACCGTAAATGTGATCAACATCCCATTCTGTTAGTATCCGTACCATTGCTTCTGCTGCTTGAATTTTTTCATAAGTTTGTTCCTCCTGATAAAAGTAGGGTATCAAAATAGAGTGTTTTTAAATGACACATGTCCATAACACCTTCATATAAGGTGCAAAAAAAAGACGCAATTGCGTCTTACCAGTTTATGTGTGGATTATTTCGTTGTTGTGATTCTGCTTCATAGAATGCGGCACGTTCGCGCTTCGCAAGGTGATTCACAAGATTACCTGGAAAAGTATCTATCGTTGAATTAAGCACTTCAACTTTATGATTATATAAACGGCGGGCCGCTTGAATATGCTCCTCTGCATCAGTCAACCCACGTTGAAGATTAAGGAATTGTTGGTCCGCTTTAAGCTCGGGATAGCTTTCAGCAAGGGCCAGCAATTGTGACTGAACCGCAAACACATCTTGATCATATGTGGCACGATTGGTTACAGGCATCGTTCTTAAGGCAGCAACCTGTTCAAAAATAGCACGCTCGTGGGAAGCATAGCCTTTTACCGTTTCTACCAAGTTAGGGATGAGGCTATAGCGTTTTGCTAACGCGACATCAATGCCCGATGACGCTTCCAAGACTTGATTTGAGCGTGAAACAATCGCATTAAAGCTATAAAAGAATACTCCCACCAATACAAGTATCACAAATCCTAAGATGTTCATCACGCCCCCCTAAAATAATCTTTATTTTCTGTTAATGTATCAATAATATACTGAATTGATTCGATTTCATGGCGTATCTCTTGAAGATAGCTCTCGTCAATTTCTGAAAAAACATTGGGTTCCATTGCATCCCTTGATGAATAGATACCTAAATAAACAACCCCATCTTTTAAGACCATACTAAGTTCATGTCCAAGCCGCGCACGAAATGCATTTATTTTCTCCATAAAATGGGGTGTAAAAATACGATATGCTTCCTGCTCATCATTGGTAAAAGTCGCCCATTGATCGTTAAAACGGTCATCCTCAAACTTAATTTTACGAGACCGTTCTGTTTTGGGGCCATCGCTAAATCTGTTGAACCAGCCTGCATCACGAATTCGAACATATCCACTCGTCTCTTTATGAAAATCAAATTTGATAACCTGTCCATGAAAATACGTCGTCGTGATTGTTGTCTTGCCTGTGCTCGTCACATTTTGAGAAAGTACATCAGCACGTTCGAACGTCACACCTGCATAATCTGCTCGAACAAAGTCGTTAGAATGATACTGATTACCTGTTTCCATAACGCCTAACTCCCGCATTGCATCCCGATCAAAACCGCGCAACGCGTCATAGACGACATGGTTGAATGCCGATTCGAACATTGATTTGTTTACCAATGTTTTGACGTTTTCTTTATAGGTCCGAATTTTAGGTTTAATTAAGAATGTCGCTACCACAAATAGCACAAACATCCATACCATGAATGAAAGAATCGTAAACGAAGACATACTTCGGCCAAATGGGCCTTTGCCTAGGGTACTTGCTGCTGCAAAAAGAAAAATAGTGACACAAAGCATAATCCCCACTACCACAAGTATTGTTCGCGTGACGTCATCACGAAGTGGTTTTAGCTTCTTGTTGATTTCATCGATATTCATAGTCGGACCTCGTCTTCGTTATTTTGCTTCTTCTTGGTCTTCATAATGTAACACATTGAGGACAGCATCCATACTTATTTTATTAATAATGCTTTTGACCAAAAGATCTAACTCTCGACCACCGCGGTAATCCGCTGCTGTAAAGTAACGAATACGGTGCTCATTAATCATTCGAAAGACTTTCTCTTTGTCTTTAGTGGTTGGATTATAGACACCTACGGAGTGGCCACCATTCATATTAACAAGACGCATGCATGGAATATCCGTATCGCTATCTCCAATATAAATCATATTCGTAAATGGAATACGATGCTCTCCGGGTTTGTAATAACTGTTTACTTCAGCATCATTAACATCCAAAACGCCTTTTTCAATTCGAAATAAAAACTGGGTTTTATTCGTATAATTTATTGCTTGGGCTGGCCATACTGCGATTCCATTCTCATCGTAAAAAAATGAACTTGCATAGATGCGTTTGAACACACCTCTTTCGCCTAATACTGTACCTTCAATCATTTCTTTTAATCCAGAAGAAATAATGTAGTGCTCAACGTCGATACCCATAAGATCACCGTATTGATCTATACGTTCAAACCATTGTTCTACTCCCGGAAACAATTCAATTTTTGACCCATAATCGAGCAGACTCTCACGATTAAAGATATGTTTGCCTCGTGATGCCTCCATCATTTTGTACATGTAGGACAAGTTGGTGTCCATTTCGAACGTTTTGGCCATCTCGTTCACTTCAGTCCAGAAATCCTTAACATCATACCCAATCGACTGGATGAAGCCTTGGGCTTGCATATCATCAGGGGTTAATGTCTTATCAAAGTCATAACAAATGGCTACAACTGGTCTATCTTCAGGTTTTCGTTTCATAGTTCACCTCTCTAGGTTTATTTTATCACTTTTTCACATTTTTCGATACTGTTGAAAAAGACTCGCTTTCGCGAGTCTACTTTATGCTACTGGTTTAAATTTTCCGAAGTCTGGGAAATCTAATTTTACAGCGTCATCATAACCGTTATAAACAACCTTGACATTTGTGGTCACTGTTTCGCCTTCAGACTCGACGGTCACCGCAACATCTAATGTTTTAAATTCAAATGTATCAGAAATTGTCATATCAAATTTAACATCTTTGATTTTAACCGCTTCTGTTTCAGGTGTGTTCATTGCTTCTTCCATTGCTTTCACAACTTCGGCTTCCATGCCTGTTACTGTAAAGGCATACCCATCAGCTGTCTTAGTTGCAATCATTCCATTGAGAGATGCTTCAGTGAACTTAAATTCGTTCAAATCCGTTAAGTTCATCAGTTTGGATATTTGACCAAACTCATCATTTGAAGCGACATCGTTAATCTTAAACTTCACAGCGTCTGACATTGGGCTTTCGATATACCCAATCCCATCTTTAGCGTACATTTTTGATTCCATATTAATGTCGTTTTTACCGATTTTAAAGGATGCAATGAATTGTAAATCTTGAGCACCTTTGAAATTTTTATTTCCTGCATACGTTGCAGATCCGGTTAGCGTTTCTTTGACATCACCAAGATTTATTTGAAAATCTGTAGATGCTGTTACGTCAATTAATTCGTGGGAGCGATGATTCTCGAGAGCTTTGTTGAAGACTTCGACTTTGTTGAAGTCTGCGGGTTTTGCGCTGCATCCTGCAAGTGCAAGTCCGACTAATAATAATGCCATTATTTTTTTCATATTGAACATTACCTCCTGTATGACTAGTATACGCTTCTTGGCGTTGACGTACGCGAACAAAAATGTCACTTAACGACACCATAAAAAAACCCTTGATAACTCAAGGGTTAATGTATCGATTGATTGCGTTCTGTGAAGCCATCGAGATACCACGCTGCATAAGCAACATCTCGATCCCCCATTTTTATGATTGCATATGGATTGTATCCAACTTCGATTAGGCGTTCTTTTTTGTACAAAAAATCAGCTTCGTTGTCACAGAAAATATAACTGTGATGGACATTGCGATCAATGGTACGGATAAACTCTGTAAAGATTTTCGTGACGCGCTCTAAGTCTTCAAATGTTCGATCACGAAACACATCACGATCGTTTATTTCAAATTTCAAGACCGTCACGGTTCCTTCGTTAGCCATTGATAGCCGTGCCTCATAGACCTCATTTCCCATAATAAGTTCCATATCTGCATAAGCGGTACGGTACGATAAGCCTTCAATCATCGCATTCAGTTTTCCTTCAAAAGAATCTGTACGCCAATCATTTGTATCGCCATCGTGCGGGTAAGTTAGCATAATATTGTCGGCATACTCATTTAATAGGTCCAACGTATTTTCCACTTCAATCATGAGGTTATCATCATTTTCAATTACAATTCCTAATCCAATAAATGTATCCATCATCAATCCTCATTTCTACTCAAAGCATTATATCACGCTTTAAGTTTATCCCCAATTAAAATACTTGGAGTTTAACGAATTTCGTTTGGACTTTCGTTTGTTGTATTGAATGATTTTAGAGATGCAAGCGCCACTTCGACCATATCAGACACCGCTTGATCTGTATAGAATGCTGAGTGCGGTGTTACAATGACATTCTTGTGACTGTTAAGAATAGCAAGATGGTGGTTTGCGTATGTTTTATTTCGTAAGTCTGTATGGACTATTCCAATTTCATTTGGGAAGACATCCAATCCACAAGCACCAACATGACCCGATTCAATACTTTCAATTAAAGCATCCGTATCAATGAGTTCAGCACGTGCACAGTTAATAATTGCAACACCTGGTTTTGTCATTGCTAATGTTTCTTTATTGATGAGATGGTATGTACTGTCGAGTAGCGGTGTATGAAGTGTAATCACATCTGCTTCTTGAAGTAATGTTTCTAATGGTACATAGTTTACTTTGTCTTTAATTGATGCATTTTCATAGACATCATACGCCAAAATTCGGCCGTTAAAGCCACTTAAGTTTTCAACAACTGCTGCACCAATGCGTCCTGTTCCGACAACACCAAATGTTAAGTTGTGCATTTCTTTTCCTTGAAGTCCTGCTAAGGAATGGTCGTGTGCAGCACCGCGAAGCATCATCGCTTTCATGTTGCGAATCGACATCAAGATAAGCATCACGGTAAAGTCCGCAACACAGTATGGCGAATAGGTTGCATTTGAGAAGCGAAGTCCGAGTTCTTTGAGCGCTTCCATATCGACATTGTTGAATCCTGCGCTGCGTGATGCTAAGAATTTAACACCATTTGCTTTTAAAGCTTCAAGTACAGGGCGGCTTGCATCACAGTTTCCTAAGAATGTGACTGCTTCAAAGCCTTCACTTTGTGCGACATTACTCATGCCTAATTGTTCATTAATATATGTTATTTCGAGTCCCATCGATGCCTCAAATTGGTGAAATGCAGCAATCTCATCGGGACGGACTGCGTAGGCTAAAATTTTCATGTTTTTATCTCCTTATTTGAAATCTACAAAGTAATCTTGTGGTTCAACCATTTTTAGTTTCTTTTCAAAAATATAGGTCGAGACATAGCTCATGGCAACTGGTACAACAACGAATGCAACAACTGCAATCAATAATTGATCCATACCATAGCCAACAATATTTAAGTGATTAATTGGCCCAATTAATCCACTAATACCAAATCCAGCACTTGCAGGTGTACCTTGAATCATCAATAAGCCCGCGACAGCTCCTGTGACTGCGGCATTGAGAATAATAGGTAACATCATTTTTGGTTTCTTAATCATGTTTGCCATTTGCATTTTTGGTGATCCTAAGAAGTGTGCAATGCTGGTTCCAAATCCATTAACACTAAAGCCTGCAACAGCAAGGCCAAATCCAGCAGCACAAATTCCTAAGTTTGCAGCTCCTGAGGCAACACCTGTTAATGAAATTGCCATTGCAACACCTGCTGTTGAGAGTGGTGACACAATCATAACAGCGAATGTAATTGAAATAAGAATTCCTGCAACGATTGGTGTGAAGCTTGTAAAGCTATTAACCATTGCTCCTACAAATCCTGTAACTGATGCAACATAAGGTAACATAAATAAACCAAGTCCACCAACACCTACAGTTACGATTGTAGGAATTAAGAGAATTGAATATGCCTTGAAGCGACTTCCAATTAATTGCATAACGTAAACAGCAATTCCTGCAACGATTCCTGCGTTAATGACATCCCCGATTCCTACTAATGCGAGCATGCCGTCTTTGAATACAAAGGCCCCTGATCCGATGGCCGTTGTAATTGCAAGTGTTGCTGATTGAATTGGTGTTAGTTTGAATTGCATTGCAATCGTGAGTCCCATTATGACAGCAAGTAAACGTGTTGCGATGGTTGTTATATTAACAACTTCAGTCCAGTTTAGTGCTTTTGCTACTTCCCCTAATAGCGCACCAGGAATTAATGCAACGACGATCCCGACGCTCATTCCTGTCAATACTTTATTGATAAACGATTTAAAACTTTCCTTTTCCATATGCCCTCCTGGCGACAATTGTTATTGTCTTCACAAACAATGTTAAGGCATTCCCTAAGGGCATGGACAATCGTTCTTAAACAATTCGAACTTGAATTTCTTGAATCATTTCTGCGTCAGCATTCACAAATGTGTAATCGATGAGGCTAAAATCATAGAAATTGCCGATCGGTTGATACCCATTTTCAAGACACCAGTCGGATAACATTTGAACTGATTTTTCGTCAAAGTAGCCGCCTTTTTTGTACATACACGCATATTTACCGCCTTCTGCGTATATTTTATCAATATTCTCAATGCTTTCAGGTAGCTCAATAAACGCTCCAATTTTAGCGTACATTTCTGATTTATTATTATCATCCTGTACTGAAACGGTACCATATGGCATTTGTGAAAATTTATTCAAAGTATTCAAAGTTTTCAAAATTCGACGGTATGCTAGCATGACTCCCAGTGATTTTTCTTCAGGGTTGGCATACTCCACTGCAAACTCACGATCTTTGAAAAACTTAATATTGGGGCGATACAAGTCTCTTTCATCCACTAAATCAGCCTGCTTATAGAAATCGAGGAGGTACCTAAGGTCATCCTTTTTGCGGCGTAATGCTTCCATTTCTAGGGTAACCTCTTGTAATCGACGTTCCAGTTCTGTAATCAGCATTGTCATATTTCGATTTTCAAGCAGCTCACCAATCTCTATGAGCGTAAATCCTAAGTCTTTTAAGTAAATTATTTGTTTTAGATACGGAAATTGTTCGCGGACATAGTAGCGATATCCTGTATCTTCGTCAATTTGTTTGGGGACAAACAAACCAATACGATCATAGTAAAGCAATGTTTTTTTACTGATGCTGTGAAGTTGAGCAACTTCGGTAATCATAAAGAGTCGTTCCATAGTCGATACCTCATCGAGCTCACACCTTAATTTTAACAGGTCATGCCGGTAGGCAGTGAAAATCACTGATTGAATTTTTTTATAGGTATGGCTTCGTTTCTTTCTATTTGGGGGTGGTCATGCTTTCGCATAAAGTCTTATAGATTGCGTTGAGTGCATGGTCGAGTTGTACATTCGTAATACGTGTAATCGTGATGCGAATGCCTTTTTTAATCTCATGGGGATGGTAATACGATTTTTCAATTGAAGAGACACTGATCGTTTGTTGTTTTAGTTTAACTATTACCGCATCAACGTCAATCAATTCGTTAACAAAAATAGTGGAATAGTATCCCGATTGGGCTGGGAGGTGCCATGCTATCGTTGGATCCCATTTTTGGGTAATTGTATTTAAAGTCTTTATTTTTTCATGCAAGCGATCGGATAATGTCCCTGCGTTGTTTTGGAGAATATCGCTTCGAATTGCGGCTTCAAGTGTTGCTTGTGAGACTAAAGATGGCATTTGATAGGATGTAAAATATGAATGTTCAATCGCTTCTTTAAATGTCTCAAGCAAGGCATCGCATACAACCGCATAACCAATTCTAATAAAGGGAAAGAGTTTTGAGTAACTCTTGAGATATACACATTTGTCAAAGTTAGCATAATAGTAAAGAGGCTCATATTTGGGAATATGAAAGGAGTCATTAAAATAGTCATCCTCGATAATATAAACGTCGTAACGGTGCGCTAGTTCCATAATGCGACGACGCTGGCTCGCAGGCAACACTGTCCCCAATGGGTTATGATTGCGTGGTACGACATAAAAAAATTTTATAGGCTCTGTTTTGAAAAGTAGTTCTAAATGGTCCATATCCAATCCGTTTTCGTCGCGCGCAATCGTTAATACGGGTGCTCCATGGCTATGTAAAAGTTTATTCGCAAATGAAAATGTTGGTGATTCGACCAAAATTTTGGTTTTTTGATTCGGAAAAGTCATTTGCGTAAATAGCGTCAACATTTGAATTACACCTTGCGTGAGAAAAATGTTGCGGGGTTTTGTATAGATATGAAAATCATTGAGATAGTCCGCCAACAATCGAGTTAGTGAGAGGACTCCACGAATCTCTTGTTCGAGCGAACTCTTTCGATACGATTCCAACGCAACATTTAAAACATGTTTTGCTTCGGTGATTGAAAATGCATCGACTACTGGATTCCCCGAACTCAAATCGTACGCAATGTTTTCATCATGTTGATACTGTTGCAGATCATTTGCGACATAATAACCACTTTGTGCTTTTGCATAGATGATGTGTTCATTCCGAAGGGTGTCATACGCTTTGAGAACGGTTCCCTTACTACAGGCATACCGTTTCATCATTTCATGAAGTGAAGGCAATTTATCACCATACAATAAATAACCATCTCCAATTTCTTGTTTTACATCAAATACTATTTGTTCATATCGCTTCATAGTTATCTCCATTTGCCTTATCATACCACATTTTTGTACCAGTACAGTTGCATATTCCTATTCTTGATGTGGTAATTTCACTCGGCTATAGTATGTGGTGTAAGGGCTAACAACGGCCGAGTTAGTCAGTGCTACATCGATAAGGAGAAAATTAGATGGGATTAATCATGAAATGGTTGGAAGATAAATTTCTTCCAATAGCAGTGAAATTAAGTAACCTTCGTTATTTAGTTGCACTTCGTGATGGTTTTATTGCTATTATGCCTATTAGCATGTTTGGAGCGCTTAACATTATGGTTAAGGAAATCCTCCTCACACCAACATCACTATTCGGTGCATCATTGAATAAATGGTCTTTCTATGCAGAAAATATACAGCCGTTTTTCGACAGTGTATTATTACCGATTTCAAACCAAATTTGGTGGGGATCGCTCGCATTAGGAATTGTATTTACCGTATTTACGATTTCGTATAAACTTGCAGAATTTGACAAACAAGACTCACTCACTGCAGGTGTTCTCGCAGTTGTTTCATACTTTATGCTACTACCACAACAAGCAGGCCCTGATGCTGCATGGGGAACAGTATCATGGACATCGTTCAACTCAGAAGCGATTTTCACAGGTATTATTGTTGCGATTGTATCAACTGAAGTCTTTATGTTTATGAATCGTAAGGGTTGGGTTATTAAAATGCCAGAACAAGTCCCACCCGCAGTATCCCGAGCATTTAGTGCCGTAATCCCTGCTGGTGTTGTCATGTTTATGTTTGGAATCTTCTCATATCTTACTTTAACAGTTCTTGGAACGACGTTAAAAGATATTATTAACACTTCCATTCAAATTCCACTGACAAGTCTTGGACAATCACCGTTTACCTTGATTTTAATTACACTTATTGCACAGGTCTTATGGTTCTTTGGACTACACGGTTCCTTAATCGTCGGACCGGTACTTGATACGATGTATTCTGCATCACTATCACAAAATGCTGAAGCAGTTTTAGTACATGGTGTGCAAGCACCCAATGCAATCACGCGAAATATTATTGATCTCTACGGAATGGCTGGTGGATCTGGTGCAACGTTGGCGTTAATTATCGCAATCTTCATCGTTTCAAAACGTGCAGACTATCGTGAGTTAGCGAAATTATCATTGATGCCAGGGGTCTTCCAAATTAACGAACCTGTTATTTATGGATTGCCGATTGTCTTGAATCCGGTACTTGCTATACCATTTATTATTATTCCACCGATTATGGTTACGATTGGTTGGTTCTTTACCGCTGTTATACCATTTGCAGGACGTGTTTATATCGCCCCACCATGGGTCGTACCACCAATTCTGAATACATTCTTAGCCACAGGAGGAAGTCTCAGTGCCACCTTCCTATCGATCTGTACATTGGCTTTATCAGTAGTTATTTATATTCCATTTGTAAACTTAGCAAATAAAATGGATTAACGTTTCCACAAACGTAGAAATAGGAGATTTTTATGAAACGATTTTTAGGAATAGATGTTGGCGGCAGTTCGATTAAATATGGCGTCTACAACGATCTGGGTATTGCATATGTTGACGAACAAGGTCAGTGTGTGACACCCAAAACGTCCTTAGATGATTTTGTCAATCAAGTTGTTGATATTATTAGGGGTTACCCAGATCTTGACGGTGTCGGACTAAGTATTCCCGGTGGTGTCAATACGGATACCCAATCAATTATTGAAGGTGGTGCGGTCCCGGTAATTGGGGGATCAAACTTGAGTGACATTCTTAAGGCACGCACAGGATTTGAGATTGTGATCGAAAATGACGCAAACTGTGTGGCCTTAGCAGAAAAATGGATTGGTAATGGGGTTGATGCACGTAACCTTGTCTGCATTACCATCGGCAGTGGTATCGGTGGCGGAATCATCATAAATCACGAACTCTACACTGGCAGTAATTTCTTTGCTGGTGAGTTCGGATATATGATTCATCGTGAATTCGAAGATTACGCCGATATCGAGATCATGAGCGCAACCAGTGCTTCGATCCCCATGATTAAAATGGTCGCAAATGCCAAAAATGTTCCTTATGAATCGTTAGACGGTAAGAAAGTCTTCGCAATGCTTGATGCACGCGATCCAGATGTTGAAGCTATCTATAAACGCTGGATCCGGGCTCTGGCAACCGGTGTTCTTAACATCGGCTTTGCCCTTGACCCGGATACAATATTGATTGGTGGCGGTGTAAGCGCAGTACCACGAATCGTTAATGACATTCGCGATCAAGTGGCACAAATGAACAAATACTCAAAACATTGGCACATTGATGTTTGTAAGCAATTCAATGATGCTGGAAAAATCGGTGCTGCTTACAATATTATGATGAAGGTGACAAAACATGAAAAAGCTTAAAGTCGTTACAATTGGAGGGGGTAGCAGTTATACTCCTGAACTCGTTGAAGGTTTCATCTTACGTTATGATTCACTTCCAATTACAGAATTATGGCTCGTTGATATTGAAGAAGGTAAAGAAAAACTTGAAATTGTTGGAAAACTTGCACAGCGTATGGTTGAAAAAGCAGGTCTACCAATCAAAGTCATTTTAAGCCTTGATCGTCGCGAGGCACTGAAAGATGCAGACTTTGTAACCACCCAAATGCGGGTCGGTCAAATTGATGCACGGATTTTGGACGAACGAATTCCAATCTCACACGGCATGATCGGGCAAGAAACTAATGGTGCGGGAGGCATGTTCAAAGCATTTCGAACGATTCCTGTCATCTTAGACATTGTGAAAGACATTCAAGAACTCTGTCCTGATGCATGGATGATTAACTTTACGAACCCTGCGGGAATGGTTACTGAAGCAATCACTCGTTACACCGATTTTAAACGTACTATCGGTTTGTGTAATGTGCCTGTCGATATGAAGTTCCACTTTGCGAAGATTCTTGACGTCGACTATGATGCATTGACGTTGCAATTGAGTGGCCTGAACCATCATGTCTTTATCACTGATATCCTCCATAACAACACCAGTGTCTTCGATACAGTCATCGAAAACTATATCCAAAAAGGTTCTGAAACTTTAGAAATGAAAAACTTTAGTACCTTGGCATATACGCCTGAATTTATCAAAGGACTTAACGCAATTCCATGTCCTTACCATAACTACTACTATTTCACACAAGAGCAATTAGCAAAAAACATTGAAGAGTTTAACAATGGTACCGTACGTGGTGAAGTTGTACAAAAACTAGAAACAGAATTGTTCGAGCAATACAAAGATGTGAATCTTGCCGTGAAACCAAAACAGTTAGAATTACGCGGTGGTGCGCACTATTCTGATGCAGCATGTAGTTTGATTGATTCAATTTACAATGATCGTCAAGACATTCAGTACGTTAATACGTTAAATAACGGGGCCATCTCGAATCTTCCTACAGACACCGTTATCGAAGTTGCTGCAACCATCACAAAAGATGGACCTGTTCCAATTCCTGTGGGGACCCTACGCCCGGCGATAAACGGAACAGTTCAAAACATTAAGGCATTTGAACTAATGACTATTGAAGCAGCCATCACTGGAAATACAGATCTTGCGATCACTGCGCTAAGCAGTAATCCTTTGTGCCCAAGTTCATACAAGGCACGTGAAGTTGTACTTGAGATGTTGGATGCTCATAAAGCCTACCTTCCTCAGTTCTTCAAATAATAAAAAACTCTGTTTGTCAAATGACGAAACAGAGTTTTTTTTACATAAGATAGCCAATTATTATGAGGTTGCCATCACATTAGTTTTCCACTTATCGTGAATTACTATTCCCGCATGCGATAGACGTTTAGCATTATCATTATGTTTTATTGTGCCATTAGATATCATTATGCCCACCAACATAAATGTATCTATGAACGCTCGAATCGCGTTAAAGTCCCAAGAACCTTAACAATGATTCTTTCAAATTATAACTTGGTACAACCACTTTGCGGGTATGACGTCATCACTATAGCGAAATATGTCATCAAATGATTAAAATGCCATCGGACATTGGGTTACTGATATTCATTAAAAATCAAAAACGATGGAAACTTTGGATCAAATGCGGTTGATTTGGGCGGCATAATTGCTCGCTTACTCGAGACAAATAAGACTTCCTCTTTGGAAATTGGTGCAAGCTCTAGCTGTACCGCTTGAATATTGTGCTTGCATTTATCTTTGCATGATTTCGAACTTATATAGTACTCTAATTGGCTTGTATCATAAATTCCGAATGCTTGTGACAATATCTGCGTATTAAGTCTGTAGACATCATTATTCCAAAAATCATCCGATTCCAGATCAATTAATTTAACATTGACACTTTCAGTACCACGACTTACACGAACCATTCCTTTGGTTAATGGGACGCTTGCATCAGATACTTCAAACTGATTCTGAATGAATGTCATTGCTTTAGCGAACAATGCATCATCGACTTGCGGAATCATGCGATCAATACTATTAATTTCGATATCATCAATACTCATTAAGCAACTAAAGATGGTACCCTTTCGACGCCACAAAGAACTTGTATAGAGACGATGATGACCATCACCTACTATAAGTGTCTCAATAATACTGAGTCGTTGCATAATAAGTTCGGCGTTGGCTTCATTAAAAATGTGAACTGCCATTGTATCCATTTGAATTGTCTCATGGTCGTATGTATCTACAATATTTTTCAATTGTAAATCCGTTGGACTCATCAAAAACACCGGTGCCGTTTCTGCATTATATGCTTTAAGATTGCTGAGCATTCCTTGAATGATATCTGGCAACACAAGTTCATGGGTAATCAAATTACCCTCTGTATAATCACTCATGGCTACATTACAGATGACACAATACTTCCCATCTCTTTCAACAATATATACTACATTCTCATAGGCTACAATGGCTTGCTCGTTTAGTTTGTCTTTCTCTTCTTGATTGAGAAAGCGGGTCTTATCATCAAAGTTAATGCAGTCATCGGTTATTTTGGCAAGATTGATAAAGTCAGGACCGTAGATATGCCCACTTACATTCAAGTGACTTTTTTTAAGAGGCGAAAGTTTCATGATTCGCGCTCCATAATGCTACGTAGTCCATCCACAAGAGTTTTGTTTTCTTCAGGACGTTTTACTGCGATTCGAATAAACTCTTTCTTAAAGCCAGCTTTGGTTGATAAGTCTTTAATAAAAACATTGTGCATATCAAGGAGTTCTTCGGTAACACTTTGTGCTGTATGCTCACCCAAAATTTCAATCATAATGTAGTTTGCCTGAGATGGATAAACTTTGAGGTTCGGAATTGTATTTAACTGATCTACATAGTCGCGACGCACAGCCCTAAACTGAACCATTGCCTGCTTGAAGTCTTTCTTATACTTATCCACAATCTGCATGTAGTATTCTCCGAAGGAGTTGATGTTCCAAATGGACACATCTTTTTTAATATGGGCAATCATTGATGTATCTGCCGTTGCTAGGATGCCAAGACGAAATCCAGGGACGCCATACGATTTAGAAATACTCTTAACTAAGTACAGATTGGGATATGTATCTAAAACATCTGATTTTAAGAGTGTACCGGCATCATCGCTTTCTGCAAAATCAATGAATGACTCATCGAGGATGAGACGAATATTTTTTTCCTGACACCATGTGACGAGTTTGAGAACGTTCTCGTGTGTGATGTAGTTTCCTGAAGGATTATCCGGATTAATCAATATTAGTGAATCAAGGTTCTTATCTTCATAAAAATCGATCAGCGTTTCGGTATCGTATTGATAATCAACAACTGAACTATCAAAAGGTACGACCTGCATATGACCACAGCGATTTGGGTATTCTTCGAAAGTTGGTGTGATTACCCCAATATTGCCTTCCAGTGTTTCCATTAAAGATTTAATAAGTTCCGCAGCACCATTTCCGATTACAATTTGTTCCGAACGAATTCCAAAATGTTTGGCTGCTAGTAATGTATTAACACCCATACCCGAGGGATAATCACGTACCAGACGATCAAAATTTGCTTTTACTTCATCCAACAGACGCTCATTCGGATAGAAAGGATTCACGAGATAACAGAAGTCTATCAATTGCGGATAACGCCAGTATCCGCCATAACGTTTTTGCATTAAATCAAGTTTTTGATGGGCTGTTTGTGCGAACATAACCTGCGCGATATCAAGATCTTGAACATCATCAATTTCATACCACGTAATGCCATCATTGAGGACGGCTTTAAATGAAACGTCGGATAATTCAACAACAAACTTTAGCACGTTTTCGTAGTATTCATTAACGCCAGATGCTTTCATGTAAGCTTCCATAAACGGAACATACACGTTTTTTGAAAATGCTTTACTAAACTTATAAATATTAATTGTTTTGTAGTAAGTATCGGTATGTTGGTAATTGAATGCTTGCTTGCCGATAAAATCGGTAATTGTTTTTGCATCATCAAGCGTTACAACGGTTCCATCCATCCACGCTTCATATTTTGATACGAGAGCACTGTTTGGATTAGGATCATTAAGAATGACGTCAAGCAATGCTTCATCAAAGATTAAGTCTGATTCGAGAAGGATCGTGTCCGATTCCAGTAACGCCTCATGTGCTAAGTAAAGTGAATAAATATTATTCGTTTGATCATAGATTTCATTTGTGATGAATTGGATCGGTGTTTTTATATCAAATTCACGAATGAATGATTCTAAGACATCATTCTGATATCCGTCCACGATAATAATTCGCTCTAAGTTCTTTACAT
Source organism: Erysipelothrix aquatica (assembly GCF_009828825.1). GTDB lineage: Bacteria > Bacillota_I > Bacilli_A > Erysipelotrichales > Erysipelotrichaceae > Erysipelothrix > Erysipelothrix aquatica_A. The sequence goes on from NZ_WTTA01000002.1 coordinate 121,601, forward strand.
CCAATTGACGAAGTACGCGTTCAATCATTGATACGCCATTGACTTCAACCATACATTTTGGGTGAACCTCAGTAAGATTCCCTAAACGTGACCCCATTCCAGCTGCGAGAATTAATGCTTGCATAATTGCCTCCATGCAAAGATTTGTATCTTTGTTCAAATATATTGTAATTCTATCATAATTGAACAACACATGGAAACCCTTGTTTCTTTTTACCTCTTTTTCCTTCCGCCAACACGCATTTTTCTCCTTTGCGTGTGTAACTTTCATGACATCTTTTCCATTATTACATTTCTTCACAAAAACCAGTCATTTTGCCATGACTTCAAGAACATCAATGTTCTCAAGCTTTATAGCAATTGTGTCGCGTTGCAATTAATCTAAACGTCGCATTGTTTTGTCATTTATCGAGATGCGATAAAAAAACTGAAACCTTTTGGCTTCAGTTTTTTGGTTATTGTTTTATTTTCTTATTACGAAATGAAAGTAAAATCAGTCCAAGCCCTGCGACTACACCACCGGCTAAGATTGCTGAGTTACTAGCATACCCTGTCGCAGGTAAGATAGCTTCCTTCAGATCCCATTTCGCATACAGTATTATACTATTCTGTACGGTATCAGTATCAAAATTCCACAGCGTTTCAAACGTTGGGCTGGTATACCATCCTGCGAATGTATATCCACTTCGCGTTGGGTCGTTTGGTTTCCCTACTTTAGCACCAGCATCTAAATTGTGTTGGGGTGCGACGGCAGTTCCACCATTACTTTCAAATGTCACATCATAAGTGTTTACGATTGGATTTTGATTCCACTTCGCATACAGTGTCATGGAATTTTGTACGGTGTCAGTATCAAAGTTCCACAGTGTTTCAAACACTGGGCTAGTGTACCATCCTGCGAATGTATATCCACTTCGAGTTGGATCGTTTGGTTTCACTACTGTAGCACCGGCTTCTAAATCGTGTTGTGGCGCGATGCCAGTTCCACCATTGCTTTCGAATGTCACGTCGTAAGTATCAACTGCAAGTTCTTCCCATTTTGCGTGCAAGGTTATTGTCTTCTCAACATAGTCTTGACCAAAGTTCCATGGTGTCGTGTATGTATCATCTGTGAACCAACCTTTAAAAATTGCATTGGATTTTGTTGGATCAGTTGGCTTCGTAATTTGGGATCCGAGGTACACTTGAAGTACTGGTGACACGGTGTCACCCCCATGACTGTCAAAATAGACGTCATACTTGGCATCAAATACTGGAAGATAGGTTGGTGTAATAACATTAGAATCACGGTTAATGTCAAATTCATCATAGGAATATGAATGTAAGACAAGACCTTGACCCATTGCATAGAAATCAGTATCCATGTAAGATCCAATATCTTCTATATCAGCACGATCGTATGCTTCATAGAGTTCAGAGTTTTTTGTAAGTTGTAGCGCTACAATATCCATCTTCGCAACATAAAAGTCAATACGTTGAATACTGCCGATGATTGAATCCGAAGAATCATAATCGTAGAAGAATGTATAGCGTTCATCATCGTAGTCTTTGTCTATATCATCGCGATAGACACGGTCAGCTTCAAATGTACGGCCATCCTCTAAGGTCGCAATCACTTTAAAAGGAATTGTCGTAACACCGGAATCGCCGAGATGGTCATCAACAAAGTCTGCAAGACGATCCAAATCAATACCGACAGTTTTTTGTGTGGCATTTGCCTTCTGGAATGTATTGCCTTCTTTACGAATTACGGATGGTATATCTTCGTCTTGTAGTGTTATTGCATAGTACAAACTATCATTCAATGTTTCAAGGTGGACCGGTCGTCTAATGTAACGAGTGACCATCTCTGCTTCGACATCAAAATTAAGATTGCGTTTTAACCCGACCATCCAGTTTAAGTTTACTAAAAGCGCATCAAACCCATCCAATGGAACACCAATACGAGGTCCACTATACTGTGTAGACATTGAGATTAACTCCGACACAAAGACCGACTGGTATTCATTGAATTTCGCATGTGCGAGTGTTTTTGCAGTCGCAGGATCCGTATCACCCCAGTATGTATCGCCCAATTGTTCATAGGTTCCTGTATCTTTTGAGTACTCACCTGCAAAAATTTGGATTTCACCAGAGTTATCTGTAAATTCTTGTGGTCAAATCGTTAGATTTTGAATTTTCTTAGGTGTTCCTGATTCTCCCAGGGTACCTAAATCAATCACAGCTGTTAACTCAGCTAAATTTTCAAAGTTCTCGATTCCCTTATAATCAAAAACATAATATGTCTTTTGATCTGTCGCTGAATAGTAGCTTGGACCCACGGTGTGAATCATTTTGACATAGTCATCGATTGCTTGATCATCAATCAGTAAATCTTCTTCTTGATTATCACGCGCTGTTGCATAAACTAAATCTAAAATATCGTTCGAGTATGTCGAACTTCCCGGTCGACTCTCAGCAATCACTGGTAATGCCAAAATATACATCAAAACGACTAAACTTATGCTTAGTATTTTTTTCATCTTTACCCCCCTTAGTTATGAATCCTATTTTAACAGTGAAATTCTTAATAAAATGTGAAGTGCTCATGAATATAATGTCATATTGAAGTTTGTTCGATTTTGAAGCAGCAAATCAATCCACTATTTTTGTCATACTCTTGCATGTTAGAGCTTGGACTTTTAAAGGGGCAAAACACCCCATAATGGATGTCTTGCCTCTTTGTTAGTTTATTTAATTTGATAACGTTTATTGTAGCGGTGTAGGACAAATAAGAGGAGTATCAATCCAATCATCATCATACCCAGACTTTGAATACCAATTGTCTTTTGCCCCAATATCACACATGCAACACCTATGATAAACAAGATAATTTGTAAGCTATATGATAATGCTGTTTTCATCGTAGGACTCCCATCGTAATTCTTCACTTCGTAAAATCATACTATGAGGATTGCCATTACCATCATAAATAGTCGTACGTTGTTCATCGGCGGTGTTATTGATGATCGCAACTTTCCCAATCGCGGGGTACACATTCACTTCACAATTGAAGTTTGTTGAGAACCAACGGTGTAGTTCTGCTTCTTTTCCCGCCGCATAGAATAAACTACGGTAGAGAATTCGCGCATTTTCTGGCGAGTAAGGAAGACCTGATAAATAGACACCGCGACCGCGACCGTATTGGTTCGCCGCAATCGTTACATTTTGATCTTGGATATCGATGACTTCAGTCCCTTTATGGGTTGCATAAATATTCGTTACGGGCTCACCACTTTCGAATGGTTGCGTTTTGTCTTCTGTAATGAAGTGTTTATCCATGGCAGTATTGAAATATTTATTTGATGAGAGTGTTAAACCACGTTCTCGCTCAACGCCGAAGATATCTGATAACTGGAAGAATTTTCCGGATTTATCGTATGCACTGGGTTCTCCCACACCGACGAATCCATGACCTTCATGAACCCATTGGCGGATGATGCTGACCACTTCCGGATCATTCCAATTGCTTCCACCACTCATCGCAGTTCCTGCTTGACCGGCATTAATCACAACATCAATGTCCGCTAAAGCACCTTGTTTCACATCGTCAAAGTTTATGAACTTCACATCCACACTCATTCCACTTAAAGCATCCATCATGCCATAGAACGAATATGTTTGTTTGTACCATAACTCATGCGCAACCATAAAGGCTTGCCAGGTTCGTAATCGACCCCATGAGTTTAAAATTCCAACTGTTAAATTGGCATGGGGCTTCACGTCTTCAATGTTTTCAATAATATCTCTAAATTGATCGGCAATCCGTTCAACATAATCGACAAATTTAGGGAATTGGTAAGCAAGACTTGGATAACCACCATAGCCAATACGATTCACAGGTTTACGCATGATTGCACGGCGTGCTCGTAACCAATTATCTGATGCTTCAATTACAGGGTCATTTCCTTCACGGAAGGTATCTGGGAAGAAGTAAGGCAGGAAACGACCCTCAGTGTATTTAACATGTGGAATATCTGCAATAACACGAAGGCTCGCACCGCCCCCGACAGAACCAACAACGGCATCCAAACCAATTGAAGCGAAATGCTTGCCGTACGGTTCGGTACCAATCCAGTTGTCACCTAAGAACATCATTGCTTCTTTACCATGAGCATGAACCATATCAACCAGTTCTTTTGCACGACTTGCGACAAAGCGTTGTTGGAAATCAATGTAATCAAGGTATCGTTGTGTTGGTTCATTAAAGGTTGAGTTGTACGTTCCGGCTTGGATGAAGTCTTCGGCAACCAAACGGTATCCATGTTCTGCTCCAAATGCTTTCAAAGCTGCTGGTGACACACTGGCACCATACCCAAACCAATCGACAAACTTATCTTTTTTCATATCGTTGAAAAATAACGTGAAATGGTAGAAGAAGGTGGTGAATCGGACCACATCTGTTTTCGGATTATTTTCTAACCATGTCTGCAAGGTTGCTTTCATGAATTCCCATGATTTGGGACCACGGGCATCAAACGGTATATCTTTCGGAACATCACCCCAATCATTCGTTAAGTGGTTGTACATCTGTGTTGGATCCCACATCACAAAGGCTAAGAAGTTGACCGTGTATTCGTGGAAAGGTTGCACATTATTAATTGTGACAGATTGTGTGGCCACATCATAAGTCCATGCTTCCACAGGCAGTAATTCACCTGTTGTTCGGTTATGTACTTGCCACCATTCCTTTGGATCTTCCAGCGTATTGGGTTGAATTTGTTCGGTGAAGAACCCTTTTAAAATTTTAATTGTCACGGACGTTGATGTCGCAATGGTGCGTTCACTCATAACAAAGATTTGTTGGGTTTCATCCAAGTGTTGCAGGGCAAACTCATTATAGTTTCGAGCTACAAAATATGTTGTGTAGATTTTTGCATCCAAATCTTTAACACGTTCTTCTAACTTCGTCCCATCACTATCACGGATTGCATCAGCCCCCCATCGTCGCATCAATTCTTTCGTTTCATCATAAAATTCATGTTCGCCAGGTAATGTAAGTCGGCCTTTTGTTTCGCTCATAATAATCTCCTAATCTTTCAATCCACCAAGAGTCATCCCTTGGGTTAATTTATTTTGCACAAAGATGTACAAAATTAAGGTTGGAAGCATGACGATCACCAATCCCGCATACAACGGTCCTGGATTGGCAGCTCCTCGTGCAGCCTGTTGCAAATTTATCAAACCAACAGGCAAGGTTTTGGTTGTGCCAGGCATCAGTGTGAGGGCAATAATATATTCATTCCAAAACGACAGAAAATTGAATAGAATGACGGTCACAATGCTCGGTTTGGCCATGGGTATCATTATCTTCATCATCGTTTGAAAATGCGAAGCACCGTCAATGGATGCCGCTTCTTCAAATGCATGGGGTAACGTTTTGAAGTATCCGGATAACAGATAGATTGTAAACGGCAATGCTGTCGCCGCATAAACCAATGCAAGTGTGAAGCGATTGTTGATGAAGACATCACCAAACACTGCTTTAACACCTTGGTTCCATTCCAGTAGCATTAAGAATATCGGAACAACAATATAGTTAACGTTAATAAAGAGACCTGCCATAAAAAGGCTATTGATGGGTTTCTTAAATTTAAAGTCAAAGCGCGACAACACATAAGCAGCCGGTATCGCCGTAACAAGCAAGATTATAATTGCCAATGCTGTCACGATAATCGATGTCATAAAGTACTCACCCATTTTGGCTTGGTTGAATGCATCGATATAGTTTTGGAAATGGAAGGCTTCGGGAAGTTTCCAAGGATTCATAAAGAATTCCGATGGCGCTTTCACCGATGCGAGAAATACCCAACCTAACGGAATAATGATTGAAATTGCCAGCGTTATTAACGCAACATATACAAACACTTTGTAGAGTTTATCAATTGGCATATTTTTAAGTTTTGTCATTTTACGCTCCTTCTACATTTGTATGGTGTCACGCTTGGTAACACGATTAATAATGGCTGATAAAGCAAATGAGAATATAAAGACGATGACACCAATAGCCATACCATAGCCATAAGATGCATTGTCATAAGATTGTTTGTATAAGTAACTTAAGAAAACTTCACTGGATCCACCCGGTCCTCCCGAGGTCAAGACTTTTACAAATAAGAAACTCATATTTATCGTCGATATGACAAAGAATGTCAGTGTCGTTCGAAGATTCGTCCAGATCAAGGGTAAAGTAATTTGAAAGAACTGTCGTGTCTTTGATGCACCTTCAATTTTAGCGGCTTCATACATATGCTCAGGTATACTACTAATACTTGCCATATACATAACCATATAGTAACCAACTGCCTGCCAAACCATCGCTCCAATAATTGAATACAAGACAATATTCGGATCTCCTAGAAACTGTATACTTTGCCAGGTATCCGGTTTAAATAATGCAATGATACTATTTAAGAGACCGCCTTGATCCACTGCATATATCTGCGCAAAGACCGCTGAAATTACAGCTACCGATAATATATTTGGAATATAGAAAATTACGCGGAAGAATCCTTTTCCCTTCACATTTTCACGGACTAGGACATTCGCAAAGAGAATGGCAAACACAAATGTCACAAGTGTTACAATGACGATTAATAACACGGTATTTTGAAACGATTGGATAAATTTTTGGTCTTCAAACAGGGTTACAAAATTACTCAAACCGACGAATGTTTTATTGGCTGATAACCCACCCCACTTAAATAACGACATATAGAAAATATTGAGGGTTGGATAAACCATGAAGACACCAATTAGAATTAGAGCCGGCGCCAAACATGCAATGATAAAGCGATTTCGGGATTTTTTGTGGATCATAAGCTACCTCTTCTCATAATAAGGGCGATGAATAGACATCCATCGCCGTTAAACTTCATACTAGTTAAATTTAGCGACTGCCTCGACGACTTCGTTGTACCATTGGTCTGCTGTTTTTTGACCTGAAACAACGGCATTTACAGTTCCATATAAAATACCTTCTGGTGATGTTAAATCAACACCTTCAACTGCATCGTGTGCAACAAAACCAACTGTATTCGCTTTTGCACCATTATCATAGACACTGTAGAAGAGATGTTTTTCATCATCTGCTGGAATAAGACTATTTGCTTTTGCTGTCGGTTGGATTGCTCCACCATTAGTGTAGAGAAGCTCTACCGCTTTATCTGAATACATAAATGCTAAGAACTCTTTAGCAACATCTATATTTTTTGCTCCTTTAGGAATGTACATTTCTTCGGTAAATGTTGATGAATATGCATCTTTCGTTGTTTTTGGAATTGCTGTGAATCCCCATTTAAATGAATCTGTACGCGGTGCATCTTTCATTTCTTCAGTGAGCCATGTTCCGTTTGGAATAAAGAGTGCTTTATTATCCAAGATTAATTGTTGGTTCTTTGTGAACCCTTCTTTATTTGCTTGTGCAACGGTGTCTTGGTGTGTATATGTTGCAAGCTTCCCTACGATATCAAATGCTTCTTTCACTTCTGGAAGTTTCCATGCCGCTTCATCATAGTTCATCAGTTTGGCATACACATCTGGACCTGCTGTTGCATTTAAGAGTGACGAGAAGAATCCATCAAAATATCCGGTTGTTGGATATGTAAAGAGGGCAATGCCTTCTGCTTTTGCTTTATCCCCTAAAGCAAACATTTCATCCCAAGTTGTTGGAACTGTCCAGCCTTTTTCAGCAAAGAGTCCTTCATTGTAGAAAAGACCAAGTGGTGAATAGTTTTGAGGCATTAGATATGTTTTACCATCTGCATAAGGTTGTGTACGAATGCTTTCTAGGAATCCTGGAAGCACTTTATCTTTGACCGTTACTTCTTCACCAGGAATTTTCATAGTAACAACATCCGAAATCTCTTCAATGTTTTTTTCTGCAATCATGGTATCTGTTAGTTTTCCTTCAGCACCAATACTTAAATGAATCACATCTGGAACATCACCTGCTTGAATTTGTGGTCGTAAAACGTCAGTGATGTTTTTCGCTAAGGTGAGCTCAACTTTTACTGTGCCACCTTTTGTTTCCTCAAAGGTTTTGGCTACAGCTTCAAGCCCTTCATTTCCATAGCCACCTTCTAAGCCGGCAATTTTTAAGACTGTAGGTTCTGATGCCGATGGCGTATCTTTCGATTTAGAGCCACATCCTGTCAGAACAAGTAATGCTGTTACTGCTACAACAAATAATTTTTTCATTAGTAAATCCTCCTCTACGTTCATCATACATACTTGAAAGCGTTCTCACTACGTGAATGTTGCCTTTGTCTTGTAGTATCTTGTTTTTACCGGTTTACTAATAAATTTCATACATAGCGTGTTTCGAGGATTCCTTTTCACATTCTTGACAATTCCACTATATCTGCTGATAAAAGAAAAAACGTATGCTTATAGCGAATACGTTTCTTCTACTTTTAAAGTTGAATTGAATTTTCCACGATGGATTCCCAACGGAGTTCTTCACTTCGAAGAATCATCGTATGGGAATTCCCATTACCATCATAAATAGTCGTACGTTGTTCATCGGCGGTGTTATTGATGATCGCAACTTTCCCAATCGCGGGGTACACATTCACTTCACAATTGAAGTTTGTTGAGAACCAACGGTGTAGTTCTGCTTCTTTTCCCGCCGCATAGAATAAACTACGGTAGAGAATTCGCGCATTTTCTGGCGAGTAAGGAAGACCTGATAAATAGACACCGCGACCGCGACCGTATTGGTTCGCCGCAATCGTTACATTTTGATCTTGGATATCGATGACTTCAGTCCCTTTATGGGTTGCATAAATATTCGTTACGGGCTCACCACTTTCGAATGGTTGCGTTTTGTCTTCTGTAATGAAGTGTTTATCCATGGCAGTATTGAAATATTTATTTGATGAGAGTGTTAAACCACGTTCTCGCTCAACGCCGAAGATATCTGATAACTGGAAGAATTTTCCGGATTTATCGTATGCACTGGGTTCTCCCACACCGACGAATCCATGACCTTCATGAACCCATTGGCGGATGATGCTGACCACTTCCGGATCATTCCAATTGCTTCCACCACTCATCGCAGTTCCTGCTTGACCGGCATTAATCACAACATCAATGTCCGCTAAAGCACCTTGTTTCACATCGTCAAAGTTTATGAACTTCACATCCACACTCATTCCACTTAAAGCATCCATCATGCCATAGAACGAATATGTTTGTTTGTACCATAACTCATGCGCAACCATAAAGGCTTGCCAGGTTCGTAATCGACCCCATGAGTTTAAAATTCCAACTGTTAAATTGGCATGGGGCTTCACGTCTTCAATGTTTTCAATAATATCTCTAAATTGATCGGCAATCCGTTCAACATAATCGACAAATTTAGGGAATTGGTAAGCAAGACTTGGATAACCACCATAGCCAATACGATTCACAGGTTTACGCATGATTGCACGGCGTGCTCGTAACCAATTATCTGATGCTTCAATTACAGGGTCATTTCCTTCACGGAAGGTATCTGGGAAGAAGTAAGGCAGGAAACGACCCTCAGTGTATTTAACATGTGGAATATCTGCAATAACACGAAGGCTCGCACCGCCCCCGACAGAACCAACAACGGCATCCAAACCAATTGAAGCGAAATGCTTGCCGTACGGTTCGGTACCAATCCAGTTGTCACCTAAGAACATCATTGCTTCTTTACCATGAGCATGAACCATATCAACCAGTTCTTTTGCACGACTTGCGACAAAGCGTTGTTGGAAATCAATGTAATCAAGGTATCGTTGTGTTGGTTCATTAAAGGTTGAGTTGTACGTTCCGGCTTGGATGAAGTCTTCGGCAACCAAACGGTATCCATGTTCTGCTCCAAATGCTTTCAAAGCTGCTGGTGACACACTGGCACCATACCCAAACCAATCGACAAACTTATCTTTTTTCATATCGTTGAAAAATAACGTGAAATGGTAGAAGAAGGTGGTGAATCGGACCACATCTGTTTTCGGATTATTTTCTAACCATGTCTGCAAGGTTGCTTTCATGAATTCCCATGATTTGGGACCACGGGCATCAAACGGTATATCTTTCGGAACATCACCCCAATCATTCGTTAAGTGGTTGTACATCTGTGTTGGATCCCACATCACAAAGGCTAAGAAGTTGACCGTGTATTCGTGGAAAGGTTGCACATTATTAATTGTGACAGATTGTGTGGCCACATCATAAGTCCATGCTTCCACAGGCAGTAATTCACCTGTTGTTCGGTTATGTACTTGCCACCATTCCTTTGGATCTTCCAGCGTATTGGGTTGAATTTGTTCGGTGAAGAACCCTTTTAAAATTTTAATTGTCACGGACGTTGATGTCGCAATGGTGCGTTCACTCATAACAAAGATTTGTTGGGTTTCATCCAAGTGTTGCAGGGCAAACTCATTATAGTTTCGAGCTACAAAATATGTTGTGTAGATTTTTGCATCCAAATCTTTAACACGTTCTTCTAACTTCGTCCCATCACTATCACGGATTGCATCAGCCCCCCATCGTCGCATCAATTCTTTCGTTTCATCATAAAATTCATGTTCGCCAGGTAATGTAAGTCGGCCTTTTGTTTCGCTCATAATAATCTCCTAATCTCTATTTTCGTTCTACGCCCATCATACCCAATCTTATTGAAGCCCGACAATGCGTAAATTGTGGACAATTTACGATATCTTGCTATAATTTCGTTTTCTTAAGAATTGACATTCTTTTAAAAACATATAGACTAAGAGTAAGGAGCCTCTTCATTCATGAACAAAAAAAATCAGACCGTGAAACCTAAGCTTTTAAGCATTGAGCAGTACGCCTACGAAAAAAACTGGCACTCGATTTTGCACTCCCATTCATTCACCGAACTCTTCTACGTTGTATCGGGAAAAGGAAAGTTTCTCTTCTTTGATGGATACACCGTCAATGTTCAAAGTGATGATTTAATTATTATTGATTCGAATATTATGCACACAGAGATGAGTAGCAATGAAGATCCACTTGTTTATATCGTATTGGGAATCCAAGGGATGACTTTTATTCCCAACGAGGATGAATATCGTGGTTATTCCATGCATAATTATCAAGAATACAAGCACGAAGTTCTTTTCTATTTGCGCTCATTATTACAGGAATTCAAGTCGCCTGACGCTTTTTTAGAGTCAGTCTCTGACCATCTTCTCAATGTTCTCATTATCAATATTCTGCGACGAACGCATTTAAAAATGTCCATCAAACAAACAAAAACTGAAGGTAAAAATGAATGCATTTTTGTGGAAAACTATATTAATACACACTATAAACAAGATATTACATTGGATGAGCTTGCCGACTTAACGTTCTTTAATAAGTTCTACTTATCTCATATTTTTAAAGACCACTCGGGATATTCGCCCATCGAATTTTTGCTTAATAAACGGTTGAATGAAGCGAAGAAACTACTCTTACGTTCCAACCATTCAATATCCGATATTGCCACCGCAACCGGATTTAACAGTGCCACCCATTTTTCTGCATATTTCAAAAAGAAATTGGGAATGTCACCATCAGCATTTAAACAACAAGGAGAACACCATGATAACACTTAAATCAGCCCGCGAAATTGAAGGAATGGAAGCATCTGGGCAACTACTTGCACGCGTTCACGAAGCGCTACGCACATTTATTAAACCCGGAATTACAACGCACGATATCGATCAATTTGTCCAAACAATGATTGAAGAGAATGGCGGAACTGCTGCCCAGATTGGCTACCAAGGCTATAAGTATGCAACATGCATTAGCGTCAACGATGAAATGTGTCATGGTTTCCCGACCTCACAGGTTCTAAAAACTAATGACCTCGTGAAAGTTGATTTTTGTATTGATTTGCATGGGTTCTTATCGGACTCTTGTTGGGCATACTGTGTTGGCGACAACACACCCGAACCCATCCAGACACTGATGGATGTGACACTAAAAGCACTTGAATTAGGAATTGAACAAGCGGTTGCAGGCAATCGCACCGGTGACATTGGATATGTCATGGATGAGTATATCAAACAATTTGGTTACAAAATGTCCTTAGAGTTTACTGGTCATGGTTTAGGTCCAACAATTCATGAAGACCCAATGGTTCCCTTTACAGGTCAAAAAGGAACCGGTACACTCCTCAAAAAAGGCATGGTCATCACGATTGAACCGATCGTAAATGTTGGCACTCACTATGCAAAATTGGATTCCAATGGTTGGACTGCACGCACCGTAGATGGCTCACTAAGCTGTCAATACGAACACACCCTTGCAATCACCGATGGAAAACCCCATATTCTCACATTACAAAAGTAGGATCTCCTACTTTTTCTTTTTTTTGCGTTATAATTGATGTGGAGGCTTTTATGATATATACCAAAAATTTAACCTTTAAAAACATGTTGATGTACCCAGACATCACAATTGAAGCACAATCTATGAGTTTCATCATCGGACCCAGCGGGGTCGGTAAAAGTACTTTTTTCAAGCTTTTAAACAGTACTTTGTCGGTCAGTGATCACCAAATATATTATAACGACCGTGATATTAATACCTTAGACCCCATCACACTACGTCAAGATTTACTCTTATGTGGCCAATCCGTTTTTCTCTTTCCTGGTTCCATTCGCGATAACTTTAATCAATTCCGGAAACTGCGACATTTAGAACCTCTAACTGATACTGATATTTCAGCGTTTCTTAAAATTACCGAAGCACAATTTGACCTTGGTAAAAATGTTGATGTATTATCCGGAGGTGAACGACAACGCGTTTACATTGCAATCTTTGTATCACTTGCGACGACGGTCCTTTTACTGGATGAGCCAACGGCTTCATTGGACAAAGCAACGGGTTCCAAAGTTCTCGAAAATATTAAAAATTATATAAAAACCAAGCAGATGACCGTACTCGTTATCAGTCATGACCCTGACTTGGCGCGTGAATACGCAGATGCATTGATTGACTTTAGTGCTGTGAAACGAGGTGAAAATTCATGAATTCCGGAATTATTCAACTCGATATTCTCCAATTTTCAACTGTCTATGTATTGCTCATACTCGTTTTAGCGATTATGAAGTACGCAAAAATCGACCAAAGCAAACTGCTCTTCGTAGCGAGTTTACGGATGTCGATTCAACTCTACCTTGCGGGTCTTGTTTTAACGTATGTTTTTGGCAACCCACACCCTTTATTTGTGATCGCGTATTTAGTTGCGATGGTTATCTTTGCAAGCCATCGCATCCTCAAACAAAATCAACGCCTGAATAAAGCCTTCCGGCGTCGCATTGTCATGGCCATCGCAGGGTGTGGCACACTGATTCTTGTCTTTTTTGTTACACTGGTCGTTCGTACCGATTTCTTTAATCCACAATATACGATTTCCTTAGGTGGCATGATTTTCGGAAACTCAATGACGGCGGTGAACCTAGGCCTTAAAGCCTTCACTCAAAACCTTGATCAAGAACGTGCAAAATCCGAAACCCTCCTTAATGCCGGTATCGAACCCAAAGCAATTTTAATGCCGCATGTAAAGAATGGTTTAGAAATGGCCTTCATCCCAACATTAAATTCCATGCTTAACATGGGGATTATTGCATTACCAGGGATGATGACAGGACAAATTCTGTCGGGTACAGTACCACTTACGGCTATTATGTACCAAATTGCCATCATGATTTCGATTGCAACGAGCGTTACCTTGACAGCCTTTGTGGCTCTATACTGGGGATACCCTACTTTAATCTCACAACGAAAACAGATAACATGGTATCAACATGAGCAATAGACGCCGGAAAAAGCAACCAAGTATGATTGGATGGATTCTGCTCGTTTTCGTCGTATCGATGAGTTTTATGATGATTCGCGAGCATTTTTCCCAGCCCAAGATATCATTTCAAGAACAGTTTATTGAAACCTTGAATGCCAATATGACCCCACATCCGACATTTAAAAGTGTTGTCTACGCGCAAGCTATTCTTGAGTCCAATTGGGGACAAAGTGAACTGTCGACTGAAGCCAATAATCTTTTTGGAATTAAGGGGGACTATCACGGAAAATCCTATACCGTTACCACAACTGAGTTCGAAGATGGTGCCTTTGCCTCAATGGAGGATACCTTTCGAAGATATCCCGATTATCGAACATCCATTGCAGACCATGCTGAATTGATGTATCTTTCGCGTTATGACGGTGTGCGTGAAGCACGAACGTATCGTGAAGCTGCCCAAGCGCTTCAAGACGGCGGTTATGCGACTGACCCTAACTACGCTTCCAAGCTTATCGAAATCATCGAAACTTACCGTTTGTTTGAATATGACCATGCACAATAAAACCGCACGATAACGTGCGGTTTCTTTTTAATCGACAGTCGTTTCAAATACAAATTGGTTATTGTAAAGTTCCGCGTAATGGTTGCCATCAGCAAGTAAAGACTCATGGGTCCCTTCTTCGATGATACGACCATTCTCGAGTACAACAATCTTATCTGCTTTGAGGATTGTTTTTAAGCGGTGTGCAATCACAAAACTTGTACGTCCTTCAATCACAACATCCATCGCTTTTTGAATATCAGATTCGGTTACAGTATCGACATTGCTTGTTGCTTCATCCAGAATTAACAAATCTGGATCTACCAACATCGTTCGTGCAATACTAATCAATTGTTTTTGACCAACACTCATACGACTGTTACTTTCGCTTACAACCGTATCATAGCCATCTTCAAGCGTCATGATAAAATCATGAACATTGGCTTGTTTCGCAACACGTTCAATGACTTCCTGGGATGCCTGAGGATCTCCAAAAGCAATATTATCGCGAATTGTACCCGTAAACAATACAGAATCTTGGAGCACGATGCCGACATGTTTCCGTAGCGTTGGTAATGAAATATCGCGAATATCGCGGCCATCAAATTCGATTCGCCCCTGACGGACATCATAGAAGCGATTCAGAAGATTCATAATCGTTGTCTTACCAGAACCTGTATGACCAACAAGAGCGACCATTTGTCCCTTATCTGCTGATATATTAATACCATGAAGAACCAGTGACTCATCATAACCAAACGATACATCAACTAAATTAACATCACCATGAATTCCATCGATCGCCGTTACTGTACTGCGGTCTTTTTCATCTTCTTCTTGAAGTACTTCCATGATACGCGATGCACCAGCAAACGCTAACTGCATTTGTGTATATTGTGATGCAATCTGTGATAAAGGTTGGTAAATCATCCGTACATATTGTGTAAATAAGAAGATGGTACCAGCAGCTTGTGCTATAGGAAGGCGACCAACTGAGGTCATCCATGCACCATAGAAGATTACAACTCCTGTACTTAGCATCGAAAGTCCTTGAAGCGTTGGAAAGAGAACATTTGAATAGAATTGCCCTTTAAACGTTGCTTCAAACAATGCTTCATTTTTTTCATGAAACTGTGTGCGTGATGCATCGTGTAGACCATTCGCAATAACCAGCTTTTGTCCAGAGAATTGTTCGTCAACATAACCGTTCATTTCTCCGACACGTTTTTGTTGTAAGATTACAAATTTCTGGGCCTGTTTAATAATGTAGATGGCTGCACCAATAATCAAGGGCGACATCGACAAAACTACAAACGATAATTCAACATGATTCATAAACATCATGATTATGGTTACAACGAGCATAAATGTATTGACCATTATTTGATGGATGGATTGGTTTAATGTGTTCGAAATATTATCCAAGTCACTGGTAAAACGTGACAATATGTCTCCATCATTCGACTTGTCAAAATATTCAATCGGAAGTCCTTCAAGTTTTTCAAAGAGATCTTTTCGCATGTCATTGGTTGCATCTCCTGAGATTTGCGACATTAACACGTTTTGAATCAAGTTGAATACCCATGAGGCCACCGCAAAGATGACCATGAACATAATAACTCTAAAGAATCCTGATTTATCTTGGCTGCCCATGATATAGGCACCCAATTCATTAATTCCTTCACCAATAAATTCTGGTGATTTAACCGTCAAGAATGTACTTACGATTAACGCTGCAATCACGACCCACAGCTTGAGACTGTGAACTTTGATATATTTCCAAAAATAACCCAATGTGTTTTTCATAAGTACCTCCTATTCTTCTGACGCAAAGAGGTTTTTGCCTTTTTGCGATTCAAAAATACGTTGATAGATTTCTGATGTTTTCATGAGTGTCTCGTGGGTTCCTTGAGCCACCAATTCACCATCATCAAGAACCAGTATGTTGTTGGCATGAATGATTGACGAAATCTTCTGAGAAACAATAATTTTTGTTGTATCGGGTAAGTCAGTCTTCAAGGCCTCTTGGACTTTTTTCTCGCTCTTTGCATCAAGGGCACTCGTGCTATCGTCAAGAATCAACACTTTCGGATTACCAACTAAGCCCCGAGCTATTGATAAGCGTTGCTTTTGCCCACCTGAGAAGTTAGCACCACGTTGGTAGACTTCTGACTCAAATCCTTTGGGTTCTTTCGCAATAAACTCAGACGCTTGCGCAATATCAGCAGCGCGTTGCATTGCTTCAAGACTGGCATCTTTTTTCCCTTGGCGAATTGTATCTGCGATGGTTCCTGAGAATAGTGTTGGTCGCTGTAACACAAGTGCAACATCTTGACGCAAGACTGCTTCAGAAACTGCTTTTAAATCTTGATTTCCGATGAGTACACGCCCGGATGATGGGTCATAAATACGCGCCATCAATTGGACTAATGAGGTTTTTCCAGCACCAGTGGCACCGACAATTCCCAGTGTCTCACCATGTTTAACACGGAAACTTATATGTTTCAAGGTGTCAGGTGCATCTTCTGCGTAGGCAAAGGACACATCTTCAAAGACAACATCCCCTGTAGCAATCGCTTCAGATTCACTGACATAATCCATATCACGTACGGTTTCCATCACTTCTTTAATACGGCCTAAAGAAACAAAAGCACGGGATGAGAAGCTAACCATCATACCACCAATCATTAAGGACATCATTACCATAACTAAGTAGCTGATAAAAGATACGGAGTTTCCGATGATACTTGGGTCTACTTCTGCACTACGTCCTACCAGAATCATTACGAGGGCAATCCCTGTGTCCATAATGAGGAAAAAGGAAGGCATCATGATTGAGAAGATGTAACCAATTTGAATTGTTTCTTTGGTTAGGATATCACTTTCAGCGTTGAATTTTGCTTTCTCGGAATCTTCTTGGACGAATGATTTTACGACACGCATACCAATGAAGTTTTCTTTTGCAATGGCGTTGATCTTCTCAATTAACATTTGGATTTTTCCAAAACGAGGACCCATTTTCCCAAATGCTGCGCCGACAACAAGGCCAACTAAAGCAATCGCTAAAATAACGATCCACCAAAATTGTGGTAAAACTGTCATGGCAAGAATGAAACTTCCGATAAACATTACCGGGATACGCGTTAAGGATTGCAACATGATCATGATTAAGTTTTGAACTTGTTGCGTATCGTTAACAAGACGAATCACGAGATTACTTGCACTAAATTTTTCAATGTTACTGTAGGAGAATTCTTGTACCTTTTCAAAAATTTCCCCACGTAATTCACTCCCAACACGTTGTGCAATCCGTGCTGCGATAACGGTATTTAGAATCCCTGCTACAAATCCAAGCAATGCTAAACCGATAAGAATTACACCCAATCGTGTAATTGTACTTGTGTCCTGTTGAACTATTGCTGTGATGATTGTTGCAAGGATATTTGGTTGGATTAACTGTGCTGCTGCAGAGGTTCCAATTAATACAAATGAGGCAACAAACCACCATTTATATTTTTTTATGTATTTCCCTAAAATATCCATACACATTTTCTCCTCTTAAATATCATTTCGTTGGGTAAGTCTCGAACATTATACAAGACTTATTTTTTATTGTATACAGAGATGCAACAGTGATCCTTTGATTTTTTATTTTAAGAAAATGAACAACGTTCGTTTTTCCCACTAATAGAGCCTTATATCAACTGAACACGCATTATTAAAGAACTTTCGAAACTTTTTTCACAAATGAAAAAAAAGTGCGAATGCACTTTTTAAAACTGTAACACTGTTAAAACGCCCAATGTTTTCTTTAGCGATGAAACCAGTTCATCGTGATCAATTTCTTGATCCAATTGAATGATAAATTGTGTATTATAAATCCGTTCTTCCCCATCTCTCAAGGTTGGAAGTTTATTGGATTCAATTTCAATAATTCGTGCATGAGCTGCTTCGAGTGAACGTACAAATTGTTGGAGATTGAAACAACTTGTATAGGATATGTAGATTTCAATAGTGGAAACACCATTTTGAAGAATCGACATCCGCGACAGTACTTTGAAGATTATGATTTCAAAAATTACGGATCCGATGGCTCCTTCATAAAATCCAATACCAACAGCAATCCCCATGCAAGCACTAAACCAAATAGTTGCAGCAGATGTTAATCCTTTAATTCGATTACCGCCCATGACAAGGATGGTACCTGCACCGAGAAACCCAATACCGCTAATTACTTGTGCAGGCATTCTCGATAAATCCGTACTTCCCGTTAATTCACTGATGTACTGACTGGTGAGTATTACTAACGCTGATCCTACAGCAACCACACTGTGTGTTTTTAAACCAGCTGGGCTGCCTTTTCGCGAACGATCGGTTCCAATCATAGCTCCAAGAATCATCGCTAAGCCTAACCGTAGTAAGATTGCAAAGAAGGAAAACTCATGCAACGCGTTCATAATTGCTACGAGACTATCGATCATCTTTTTGTGTTAAGTAAAGCGTAATCGAAGAAATTATCATTAATACGACTGTATAGACAAAGGACATTGCAATCGCATTGGTTGATGCAATATCATCACTTGCCGCCTTAACAATAACACCCAATGGTGAATATAGTGGATGATAGAGGAACACTGTCAAATCATACTCAGCAAGAAGACTATTGAAATTTAACGCAATTACCGAAAGGAGCACTGGTAAGATGATGGGAATAATGATTCGACGTAATGTGTAGAACTTACTTGCACCCATCGACTGCGCAGCTTCTTCTAAACTATCTTCAATACTATAGAATGCTGACCGAATCATTCTAAACGAAAACGGCAGTTTCACTACAATGTAACCCAGAAGAAGAATGACAAGTGTGCCTATCAAGACTTTATTTCCAACGATTAATCGGGACTGATCATAAGTTAACATGAGTCCTAAGGCAATCAGTGTCGATGGTAAAATCCAAGGGATTAGCATACTGTATTCAAAGAATGCATTCGTCTTTGATTTTCCTTTGTGGACAATTCGCGATACGACCACTGCAATGGCAGTAACGATTACAGCAGCACTAATTGCATAAATCACACTAATGAGATACGGTTTGAATGCTGATGCATCCACGAAGAGACGTTGGAAGTTTTCAAGTGTGAATGAGCTAAACGCTAAGTTTCCGGTTGTGATTGCTAATGAATTGGAGAATGCAAAGAGGATAACAAGAACAACTGGAAGTGTGTAAATAAAGAACAGAGCATAGGCTGTAATATGAGCTAAGATGTTAAGTCCTTTATTATCAATTTTTTGTTTCTGTAATTTCGTTTTAGTTTTAGAAATCGAAATGTAGTTTTTTCCTTTTTCGAGCTTATTTTGAATCATCAGTAAGAGAATCGTCGCCACACCAAGAATCACAGCAAGTAAAGCTGCGAGTTCTTGTGAACTCGGTGTTTTGGCAAACGCCATGATCATCGGGTTAATGGTTTGAAAGTTTGGACCCCCGACTATTAACGGCGCCGACATGGCCCCTAAGCCTGTTAAAAATGTAAGGATTGTGACTGCAAAGAAGGTTGGTCGAAGCGTTGGCATCACAACTTTCATCAGAATACTGGAACCTGATGCACCTAAGTTTTTAGCTGCTTCAATTGTATGGTAATCCAAACCACCGATCGCATTTCTTAAGAAAATCATGTGATTTGACGTCACGGAGAATGTCATCACAAAAACCACCGCAAAATATCCTGTGAACCAGTTAGCATTCATAGCTGGAAACAGTCCTGTCAAAAGATTCGTAACGATTCCTGTAGGACCATAAATAAATTTATATCCACTTACTAAAACAACCCCACCATAAATAAGTGTACTCATGTAGCCCAGACGTAGAATTTTCGCACCTTTGATTTCAAAGTATTCCGTAAAAAGAACAATCAATGTTCCAACAATATTTACAGTGATTACCAAGGTAAACGCAAGAACGAAACTATTCATTAATGCTTTCATAGCACGTTCTGATGTTAATATTTTTCCAAATGCATCTGTGGAGAACTGTCCGTTCTTGAAGAAAATACTGACTAATAGATTTGCATTCGGATAAATTACAAACGCGATTAAGAACCAAGCAATTACCAGTTTAACGGCAAGGCTACCGAGTTTTACATTATGAATTTTTTCTTTTATTATTTCCATAATCCCCCCTAAAACTGCATGACATCTTCAGGATTAATCGCGAAAGTAAGGATCTCATTGATGGCGTATTGGCGATCTGTCATATTTTTTTCAATATGTTTGAACTCTTGACCAAATGCCGATACAACATACGTGCTAACGTGCCCATTAAACATGACTTCTTTAATTTCACCTTCGAATTCAAAGTGTTCATTTTGACTACGATGAATGCGTTCAAAACGAATATAACCTGGTTTTGTAGCATCAAGCTTTGATGTTGTAGCAGAAATTGCCTCAATAAAAGGGACCTCAAGTTTATTGATAGCACCAATAAACTCACAGACAAATTCGGTTTGAGAATTATTGTATATTTCGAAAGGGGTTCCGACTTGTTCGATTTTTCCATGATTGAAAACGGCAATTCTATCCGATAGTTCAAGTGCTTCATCTTGATCATGTGTTACGTATAATGTGGTGATGCCTAACTCTCGTTGCAAACGCTTGAGCTCTTGACGTAATCCCACGCGAAGCTTTGCATCAAGATTTGATAACGGTTCGTCCAGGCAGAGAATTTTGGGTTCCATGACGATTGCACGGGCTAGCGCCACACGTTGTTGTTGCCCACCGGATAATTCCGAAACATTTTTATAGAGCTGTTCCTCTTTTAATTCAATTTTCTGAGCCACATCCATAATTTTCTGATGAATCACATCTTTAGATAGTTTTTTGACACGCAATCCAAATGCAATGTTCTCGTATACGTTCATCGTTGGAAAGAGTGCATAACTCTGGAAAACCATTCCAATTTGACGTTGTTCAACTGTTTGCTTTGTAATGCGATCATCCGCCACATAAATATCCCCTTGTGATGGTGATAAGAAGCCAACAAGTGCTCGTAACGTTGTTGTTTTACCACAACCTGAAGGTCCTAGAAAGGTGAAAAACTCACCCTCCTCAACTTCCAAGTTAAGATTTTCAATAGCAACGAAGTCACCGTATTTGATTTCTATATTCTCAAATTTAATCATAGTCTTCCCTTCCTAATTCGTACTATTGAACAAATTCTAATTCAGCTTTTTCCACCCATAGATCAATGTTTTTGGTTACAAACTCCCAGTCAATGTCTTGTGCATGGACTGAATTCATAAATTCTATGACGTCTGCGGACGCATTTTTCATTGCTTCTGGATGAGCAGGGATTGTTCCAAACTTTTCACTCCATGCTGCTTGTGTCTCGGCTGATCCGAACCAGTTTGCGAATGCTGTTGCAAGCTCTTTTTTCGAATCATTTAGAATTGCGACTTGTTCAACGACATACGGTACTCCAATTTCTGGCGAGATAACTCCAAACTTGTAATCACGTTCGCCTTGATGTTGCATTACCCCTGATCCCCACATCATGGAAATTGGTCGTTCTCCTGATATTACATTTCCAATATAATCTTCACCTTTTATTTCAAAATGAGCATTTTGAATGTAAGCTTTCGCAACCTTCCACCCTTCTTCTGAGACCCCAAGAACGCCACTTGGATCTGCATAACGAACAAGAATACTTGAGTATAATGTTTTTCCTGTACCACCACCTAAACTAAATACATTGTATTGATCTTTATATTTTGGATCCGCAAATTCAACAATGTCCTTAGGTACATCGTTACCTACTGCACTTTCATTATAAATAAAGACTAAAGGTTGAACGACGATTGGATAGTAATGCTTTCCATCACCTAATGATGTATCCACCTCCTTCGCCCACGTTGGTGTATATTCAACAAGCATGTCCTGTGCTTTTAACTTTTCAAATTCGATCGTATTCAATCCATAAACCATATCTGCAATTGCGTTGTTTTTTTCTGCAATAAGACGGTTTGTGAGGTCACCAGCTGGGATTGGAACAATTTCAACGGTGAATCCTGCTTCTTTTGCTTTTTCAGTTAACCATTCGCCCCGTCCATCACTTGCCGAGTTCGAATAAATAACGAGTGAATCTTTTTTCTCTGCAGTGCTACCACATCCTGTCAATACCAATAATGTTACAAGAATGCTTACTATAATTTTTTTCATCATAATCTCCTTTATCTGTTTTTGATGAAATTCTGAATCAATGCAGGCCAATCGGTTTGAATCATATCAAAACCAAGATCAATAAAGTGTCCCCATACCGCCTCGTAATCACCGGTTTCAATCGCACGATTATCGTCACGATGTGCCGAGAGAATCGTTTTATCATCCAATGTAATTGTGTTAATCCATAAGCTGTATCCCTCTGCCTTAAGGGAACTGAGGTATGCTTTATCAGCCAACGTATCCGTATCCTTGGCGACAATCATTTCAAAAGCTACTGTATTTAATGCCATAGCTTTCACTGTTTCGACATCCGCAACACTTTTGGTAATCGGCATGTACATGATTGATGGTCCTTTTTCCTTGAGTGTTGTGAGTAATGTTTTGTCGACTGGGGACTTAATAATAATCTGTGATGCCATTGCCGCCTCGTTGATGTATTCAATAATGTCTTCCCAATAGAACCAAGAACGATCAATGTTGACCAAGCAATCAGGTGTTTCTTTTACAAACGCAAGGACATCATCCAGACGTTCAAGTTTGTAATGTGTTGGTGTGGCATTCGATCCGCTAATGTACAAAGTTTCAATTTCCGAAGACGTTGCCTCACGAATATCTTTGTCAAATCCAAGTACTGTTTTCTCAAGACCGTTGTGGAATGCATAGAAAATGCCATCAGAACTTCTGATTACATCAATTTCGAGTATATGAGCACCGTGACGTAAAGCATTCTTATATGCGAGAATCGTATTTTGAGCAATGTACCCGCCATTCAACCCACGGTGGGATGCAATTAAGACTCCATGTTTTTGGAGCATTTGTTTTAAGTAATTATTTTCGGACATAAGCTTCCTCCTACATCAAGATTACCAACGAAATTGGAACGTGTCAATTTAAAAATTGTTAAAATAGTGTGATTGATGAAAGGGATTACATTAATATTCAGTTAAATAGCGGTTTTGGCTTAATTATGTGATTTGAACGTTCCAATATAAAAGAGAAGGCTTTACCTTCTCTTGTTTAATGTTTCGATTGCCCGTTCTAATGCGTCATCCAGTGTCGAGACCCCCAGAATATAGGATCGAATCGCTTCTCCCAAGATCATTTCATAGCTGAATTCATCAATACCAATATCGCTTAGCGATTCTTCGCGACGTTTTCCCTTTGCAAAATATTCGGGATATTTCTCTATCCACGGATAAATACGGAGGACATCAACGTTCTCATGAACTTTGTTGGTTAAAATACTTCCGCCAAGATATGTAATTAATGCTGATATCTCTGGACTGTAAAGCCATTCTAAAAATTTGATACCCGCTGCTTCATGGTTTGTGGTTTTTGTAATACCAATAACACCCCCACCAAGCATCGGTTGTCCACCAGGAATATCTGCATAGCCAATGCGATGAATGCCTTCTTCTGATTCAATCAGAGATGACGCATGATTCGAATAGACTGTTCCCATTGCGGTGCTGCCACTTGTAAGATTATTTAAGACGTCACTCCACCAGTGATTTGTATCTCGATCGGAATATTTTTTTGATTGAACATACGCTTCAATAGCGCCACGCATCACCGGATGCTTTAGATCATACATCTTGATATCCACTTGGTTCTTTTGACTGTAGTCACGAACTCGTGGTATGAAATCACTTGCTGTTACGATATTGGAACCATACACCAAAGATGTCCCGTAGTGTGTCTTCGACTTGTTGTTGAACTCACGCGTAAAGAATTCGCTGATTTCGTCATATTCCTCATACGTTGTGGGAACCGTCAAATTACGTTTGTGCATTTCATAAAAACTGCGTTTGATGATCGCATCTTCAAACAAATCTTTACGATAATACAAGACTTGGACTGATGCATCGAGTGGGACTGTATACATGGTGCCATCGATATGTGTATAGTCATCCGGAATATATCGCGGTACACGTGCTTGAAGGGTGTCAATTTTTAAGTTATCCAACTTTTTAAAAATTTGGGCACCAACACGCGTCATCCATCCCATATCGATTCGGATAAGGTCATAATTCTTTACCGAATCAGGTAGCGATACAGTCTTTAGGAGCTCATCGTATGTAAGTTCCACGATATTAACACGAATGCTATAGTGGGTCGTAAAATCTGCGACAATTGCGCGGATGGCATTGGTTGTCGGTGACTTCAGCATGAGAACATTAATTTCTTCCGGTTCATCCTGTTTCGTCACGGTTTCGTATTTGAATCCATCATCTGCTAGCATCAAGTGACTTACAGGTGCTTCAAAATCAAGTTGGGTCACGATTTCTGCAGCTTTTTTCCCAAGTTGTTGATAATTCACATCCATACGATAGGCTGCTTGCGGATCAAGAAGTCCTGTCGCCCCTACAGTATAAATATTTGGCATCGTGGCATGATTCGTAAAGCGTGTTAGCTTTATGGCATTTTCAACAACATCTTCATCCATCGCAATAATTGCATCATACAAATGATGTTGTGACAAAATGTCTAACGTTCCTTTCATCAACAAAAGATCATCCAGACGCTTGTGGGTCATGGCAACATCTTCATCTTCCAAAACGTCATTCACACCTTCAAGAAATTCTCGATACATGACTTTTGATTGCCCGGTGACAACAACGATATTGCGACGGTTATCTTGGATTACTTGTCGTGCAAGCGCATTTCCTAATGCCCGATAATCAAAACTGATTGAATGAACCAATGGATGCGTGAGTGTTAAGTCTCGATTCAAAATCATCACCGGAATATCCAACGCTTCATATTCTTCAAGTCGCTTTAATACACTATATGCAATGACGCATGACGCACCCGACGATGCAATTTTTTCTATAATATTTAATTCAATCTCGCGATTTCCATTTGAAAAGTAGACATCAAATTCAAATTCAGTTTTCGCGATTTCGAATTCAATACCTTTATAGATTTCATTATATTTATGGAGCATTAAACTCGGCAGAATCAAGCCGACCTTTCGTGCACTTCCTTTTCGAAGTTGCTTGGCCTGTACGTTCATGACGAAACCCAATTCTTTGGCCGCTTGTTCCACTCGACGAATTTTTTCCACACTGACATTGCCATTTTTATTTAAGACGTTTGAAACTGTTCCATGCGAAACGCCTGCGCGTTTTGCGATATCTTTGATCGTTGCCATCGTTTCACCTCATAGTTTAATAATATGCGATTTTAGCTTTTTTTAATAGACCTCTGGTGATTTTTAAATATGTAGATACAAGCCGTGAGTGATCCTGCCATATTTACAACGATATCTTTCATCGTATCCCAAAGGACTTCATGACCACTCCGGTCCATATAGCGTTGTAAATTCAAATCCATCAAACCATCAGCCATATACTCATAAAGCTCCCAGAAGATTCCCAAAGTCATCGCAAAACAAAAAACAAAAATCACGATGACTATGATTGGAGCAGGCTTTGCTTGCATAAAATGACGCCATACCTCATAACCAATCAATGTCAATAACGCCCCACTAGAAAAATGAAGTACTGAATCATAGTGTTCAAACGTGGAATAAAACCCAAAACGTTCCCCTGCATAAAGTGTTGCGAGTATGAAGAGAAAATAGAGAATATAGATACTGTCATCGAGCTGTTTAAACCATGATTTTTTAAGATACCACGGTAGTGAAATCGCTACAAGCCCGATTGCAAATTTCGAAAGTGGCAAAAGATTAGCCATAAAATTCGTACTGTATGCCACGATATTGTAGGAAAAGAGTCCAATCCCCACAATCATTAATAACTTTGCTATTTTTTGTTTCATTTCAAACTCCTATCAAGACCAAAAAGATTCCGACGCCGCCGGTTAAAAGTATCAATACGGTGGGATCCCACTTTAGTTTTCGAATAATAATAAATGCACCCATGAAAATAAATGCGTTGGTCACATCAAGCGTATCAATAGCTACAGTGTTTCCATTCCACATCGCATTCATAAAAATAGAAACACCAGCAACAGCGATTAAGGCCACGACCGTCGGACGAACTGCATCTAATGTCGCCTGAATCGCGCGTACTTTCGAGTAATTAAAGTATATATAAGCCAACACAGATACAATCACAATGGATGGGAACACATTTCCCAACGTCGCAACAATTGCACCGGGAATACCGGCGACTTGAAGCCCCACAAAGGTTGCGGAATTTAATGCAATTGGACCGGGTGTCATTTGAGATATGGTAATAAGATCTGTAAATTGTGAAAGCGTCAACCAACCATGTTTATCTACCACTTGAGCTTGAATCGGCGCCATTGCAGCATATCCACCCCCAAAACTCACCAAGCCAATCTGTAAAAAACTGATAAACAATTCCCAATAGATTATCATTTCTGTGACCTCACAGTCATTTCAAAAACACCCATCAAGCCCGCAACAACAATCAGTATTAACGCATTAATTTGAAACAGTAGTGATAAAGTAAACGTTACAACCATAATCATGAGATACATCATATTTTTTGATTGGATGATTTGATGCCCGAGCGTCATGACGACATCGAGGATTACCGCAGCCACACCCGCTTGCATCGTGTGTAAAGCAGCCGCAATATAGCGATTAGCCTTGAAGGCATCATAGTAGCGCGAAATCACGGAAAGTAAGATTAATGGGGGTAAAACCGTCCCCAATGTACAAACCAATGCACCCGAAATACCCGCAATTTTATATCCAATCAAAATGGATGCATTCACTGCGAGCGAACCTGGTGCAGATTGTGCGATAGCGGTCATATCCATCATTTCATCATTACTAATCCAGCCCAAGTTATCCACAAATTTCTTTTGAAGTAAGGGGATAATGACATACCCTCCTCCAAACGTAAATGCACTTAAGTAAAATGAGGAGGAGAAGAGTTGCCAGTATTTTTCAATTCGTTTCATGATATCGCCTCGATTTCTTCATTAATCATATACTTTTTGTGCGTCACCTTCAAATTAGGTACATAAAAAAGAGAGCGTCTGGCTCTCTTGTTAAATGAATTGTGAATGCGTATCTTTTGGAGCGTTAAGATGGGCACTTATACTACGCCAAATCCATCCTGAAGCAACCATAGTCAGTACTTCCGCACCAGTGACTGCGAACCAAATACTCGTCGGTCCAAAGAACAATGGTAAAACAACCAATAAAACCATGAGGGGAACCGTTGAGCGCATCAGTGATAAATTCGTTGATGCTTTCTGATAATCCAATGCTTGAAGAACTGTTGCAAGCACGATATTAACAGCTGCAAAGACAAGATTCAAGAAATAGATATTGGCAATTGCACTTGTGTTGGTGATTAAAAGTGCATCGTTCGTAAAGAGACTGATAACAACAGGTCCAGCCACCCACATAAGAGTTGTAAAGGCGAGCGCCAAACCAGCATTAAACCAAAGCGTTGATCGTGTTAAAGACACAATTCGGTCATTATCACCACTTCCGGCAAAGAAGCTAATCGCGGGTTGAATCCCTTGGGAGGAACCCAAGAATGCCGTCAATGCGATTAAGGCAAGATAGCCAATGATTACATAGGCCGATAATGTCGCTTCACCCATACCTTGATGAGTGATTGAAAGGTTATAGAAGAGGGTTACTAAACCGATAGAAAAGTTGGTAATAAAAGCTGCCATCCCCTTTACGGTAATGTCCCAGACATCTTTAATCGAGAAGGTCATGAATTTGAACGACAAGATACCTTTTTTTCGTAAAAAGTGTGGCAATAAAATCATGACACTAAATACCGGTCCCAGTGCTGTCGCAAGAGCAGCACCTGCCATTCCCATATTCAAAGGATACATAAAGACCCAATCGAGCAAGATATTGGATAATGACCCCACAATAAGTGCCCACATTGCGAGTCGTGGTGCATTGTCATTGCGCGCAAAGGTACTCAACGTAAAACTAAAAATTAAAAACGGTGATGCGGTTATAAAGTAACGCAAGTAAACCATCGTATCGTTCAAAATCAGATCGGTCGCACCCATAAAACGGGCCAACGGTTCTAAGAATAGATTCCCTAAAATAACGACACTCGCTGCGAGAATCAACGTTATCATATTTGCTTTATTGAAGATTTGGTTTGCAGCATTGGTATCATTTTTACCTAAAGATGATGAAATAACAACCCCCGCGCCTACTGAAATCAGCATGGATATCGCTATCATGATTTCAACAACTGGAATCGCTACCCCTGCCGCTGCAAGCGCGTCAGGACCCAAACGTCTCCCAATGAAAATTCCGTCAATAATAAAATAGATGGAATTGAAAATGAGTCCAATCATTTGTGGAATCGCAAACTTCCAAATAATATGCCGATTGCTTATTTTCGAATAATTCATAGTTCCTCCTCAAGCATATAAAAAGGCCAAAGTAGCATTTACTTTGGCCTTGCATGCATTTCTTTATGACACCGTACGACTCGGCAGTCTTCCGGATGTGTTCTTCCCGTATTCTAGCACACTGACATCATATGTCAATATTATCGTGCGAACGCATACTCGATAAACAAAAGCACTTACCGCGGGGAAAGTAAGTGCCTTCATATTAGATTTAGACTGATAAATCGAGAATCAGGAAAGATATAGTCATGTTAGTTTTGTGCTAAACGCATGAAGCGTTTAAAGCCAACATAACCCATTATTATTGTGAATACAACCATACCCAGCACACTAAACATAAGGGGCATAGACGCTCCATCCACATACATCAATGCTCGAAGTGCTTCGTTAATATACACAAGCGGGTTTACAAGGACAAGCATTTGAAATACTGGTAATGTTGACAATGCATCCCATGTAAAGAAGATTGCTCCTGTAAATACCATAGGCATTAAGAATCCTGGGAACATCGCAGCCATTTGCATTGGTTTCACGATTGTTCCTACTAACAACCCAAGTGTTGCGGATGCAAATGATGCAAGAATCAAAACACCGATAAGTCCAATGATTTGTCCGAATGTGAAGGAGAAGGCAAGGGATTCGTTCATGAATATGAGTGAAATTGGTAGTACGATTAACGCACCAATCCATGATTCGATGATACCAACAATCATTTTCGCTATCGCAATGTATCGTGTATCAATTGGTGCTTGAAGACGGTCTTCAATTTCTCGGGAATTATTGAAGTCCATTGTTAAGGGAACTGCAGTACCATGGATACCTGTAAGGAGTAAACTCATTCCAACCATACCAGGGAACATATACTGTGGAAAGTCTGCGGATACGACACCGATTTTAGGGAGCACATATCCATAAATTAAGATAAGAATAAATGGTAACATCCCAACTCTAAATATAAATTCATATTTGTCACGGGACTGAATCACTAAGTCACGTTTGACCATTGTTGTGATAATTTGACGATTCCTAATTTTTGTTTCCATTATTTTGCTCCTTTTGTTGTTAAGTGTACAAAGACATCATCCAAAGTAATGCTGCTAAGGTTGAAGGAACGCATTTTTAAGTGGTTCTTGTTAATCCACTCAAGGACAGCTTCTGATGCTGCGGGTTTGTCTTCAAGATAGAGTGTTAAGCTCGTTGGCGATGTTTCAGATGCTGAACTGACTTCGGGTAGGTCAGCTAATGCATCTTTGAGTGTTTGCTCAATCGTTTCAAACTCAACGTTGATAATCTGGTTACCAGGTGTTAATTGCTTCAATTCTGCCGAGGTACCAATCGCTTGGATGACACCATTACTGAATATCGCAATACGATCTGAGAATCGTTCGGGTTCTTCCATATAGTGTGTTGTCAAGAACACTGTTATTCCCTCACGATTTAGTTCCAACATTTCTTCCCATAAAATTTCACGGTATGCTGGATCAAGACCTGTAGTTGGTTCATCTAAAAATGATACTTCTGGCTTGTGAACCATAGCTCTTGAAATCTTCAAGCGTTGTGCCATCCCACCTGAGAAACTCTTCACGTATTCGTGTTGCCAATCTTTAAGTGCGAATTTTTCCAATAAGAAATCCGCACGAGATTCAGCATCTTTGCGACTCATTCCGAAGTACAACGCATGGTAGATGAGATTTTCACGTGCAGTGAGACCTCGATCTAAATTCTTGTGTTGTGCCACGATACCAATTTTGCTTCGTGCTTCGATTGCGTTAAGACGCAATGGCTTGCCGTCAATGAACACGTGTCCATCGGTAATCTCTTTTTGTGTCGTCAGCATGCCAATTGTTGTCGATTTTCCTGCTCCGTTTGGTCCTAAGAAACTAAAGATTTCTCCACGTTTCACTTCAAAGCTAATCCTTTTCACAGCTTCGAAGATTTCGCCATTCTTTTTGCGGTAGTGCTTCACGAGATCGCGTACTTCAATAATGTTGTCCATAACTTCCTCCAGTTGTTTACGTTTGTAAACACATCCGTAGATTACAAATGTAAACGTATTTTGTCAAGCTTTTTGGCAAATATTTCTAAAACTATTTTTTTCATAAAAAAAAAAAACACGAACTGAAGCGTCCGTGTTTTTCATAAGAATTTAACCATTGGATGTGTTCGCAATGCTTTCTTTAATTGCTTCAATGATGGTTGGCGGTGCTAAACCCATATGTCCTGAAACCATTGTCGCAATCTCAAAAGATGCATACTGGTTTAGCGTTACGATGTATGTTGAGACATCCAAATCTAAGTCAGGAACGATGTGTTCCTGGTCATCACCGAGATTATCTCCGACGTTAAGGACTTTCTCAATACGATCATAGACACTGATGCCATCCGCGGTATGACCTGGTGTATGAAATAGATAGATTCCATCATCTTCGAACTCATAATCTTGGGTAAATGTATCAGTTGGTAGACACTTTGGCGGCTGCATGCTTAAATAATCCGAAGCTTCTCTAACACGTGTATCCCACGAGTTACTAAGAATTATGGCCGTTTGCTGGTGTGCCATAATACAATCTGCAGGGATGGCATAATTACCCAAAACATGATCCCAATGATAATGTGTGTTAATGAGAACGAGTGGTTTTGAAAGTGTTGCTAAGATAGTCAACAAGGGCTCTAGTGAAACATGGTCAATACCGCTATCAATTAGATAGTTTCGATGTTCTCCTCGAATGAGATGAAGATATAAAGCCCATTCCGGGTACTGCCACTTGAATAATTGATGACGCTCACTAATAACAATCTGTTCCATCTTTCTTTATGCTTCTACTTTGTAGTTAAAGGTATACGTTTTGCAGACATTTCCTTTAGCTGCATAAACTGTTCCCTCGTAACTTCCAACATCAGCA
Organism: Erysipelothrix aquatica; assembly: GCF_009828825.1. Taxonomy (GTDB): domain Bacteria; phylum Bacillota_I; class Bacilli_A; order Erysipelotrichales; family Erysipelotrichaceae; genus Erysipelothrix; species Erysipelothrix aquatica_A. Next base: position 153,417 of record NZ_WTTA01000002.1, read on the forward strand.
GTATCGACAAAGCGGAACATCATATCTTGTGGTTCGTTCCCACATGGCACTTTATTGAAAGATGCTTCATCATAATCAGAGGCTTGTATATCGATGATTGACGCGACCGTAATTGTTGGTAAAGCAGGATCAAGGGTTTCACCTTCATCTTCAAATGATTTTTGACCAACTTTAAACGTTATATTATCTTTAAAGACGAGCTTAGGTTCCGGTTTCGGATTAACACGTTGCCATGTGAACCAGAAGCCTATACCGACGAGTGCAACTGCGATAACGATGGCGATGCTCTGTACTTGTTTCTTTTTCATGGTAATTCCTCCGTTTTTTATAGTCTAACAAAAAAATACTTGCGGTGCGAATTGCATTTTGAACCACGAATCGAATGTATGATTTGATGTGATATTTTACATTTTAGGACCGTGTTTTTGTATGATTGCGTCATACGTTTTGATAATCGCACGTCCTTCGTCGGTGATGACATAATTACGAAGTAAAAAAGACTGCTCCAATATCTCATCACTGACATTGTCACGAACACGATCCAACACATCTTGTTTCTTTCCTTTTTTGTCCAATTGATTTTCCGTTAAGATTCGTTTGAGCACTGGAATACTTAATGTATCCAAAGACTCTCTCGCACTTGCTTTGTATGCATACCCTTTACGAACGAGCAATTCTAAACTTTCATCGCTGTCGATACCATACTTATATTCGAAATAGTTAGGAATCATACTTTGTGAGTTGAATGTGCCCAAACCAATACGCCACAACATGATCACATCACCGGGTAAAAGTCCCTCTGGAAGACGCTCCATATTTTTCTTTTCGACTTTGGAATAAGGAAATTCTTCTGGATATTGTTCCCATCGCGCAAGATCTCGTTCAGGTGATATATACGGATACTCTGGATAATTATCATAGACTGGATGTTTAATTTTGGTCATGGTGTTTACCTCGCTTTATCCCTATTTTATCACATTGATTCACCACGACATCTTCTGATGCATGAAAAAACACACTAACATTGCTCTTAGTGTGTTCGAACTGATTTAACTTTTAATGATAGACGCTCCAACATGCCTGACTCGCGCATATAGGTTATCAAATGAATGCTTACACCAATCAATGCTATTCCCGCAAGAACCATCGTAATAACACCAAATTGGTAGGCAATTCCAAAGAATAATCCCGCAAGCAAGACCGTTTCTATCAAATATAGAGGTGGCGCAAGCATTTGATTCCGTCGTGAGACGAATTCCAATACCGCGACCGAAACAACGATAATTAGTGATACAACAGCATTAAACATTGGAACACTTATAAATTGGGCTACGCCTTTATTAATCGTATCATCGGTAAAACCATTGATTATCGCACCGACATCAAGAGACTCGACTCCAAATTGTTTTAAGACTGTATTCTCATCAACATATTCTGGAAGTTTCACACCAACATATGTCAACGGATCCTTAATTTTACTTGGAACTTTTAAAAGAATATGACCATCTTGATTGGGTGTAAAGTCTAAGACATAGGAGACGTGAAAGTTTTGCTTCATATCATTGACGACAACACGTGTCGTAACCAATCCAACACTCATAACCGCCATTACGGAAAATGTCGCGATAAGACCATTGCGCGTATACTTACGTGCACGTTCATGCGTCCACAGTTGACGCAAGTCAAAACGCCCTTCGCGATGAAGTCCATATAATAATGCAATAAATCCAGCAATCTCCAACGCGATTACCCAACGCATCACAGTATCTTTTTGCATCACTGTAGGGTTGGAAAACATCCGTGTTAAGAACATACTGTTTGGTGTTGTCATCCACATCGATATTAAGATAATGAGTGTGGTAACCGCTGCTAGAAGTGCATGATCATGCTTTACGATGTATCGTTTCATTATCATTACCACAATTTGAAAGATCACAAATGGAACGATAAAATATAAGGCATCTACCATGATTAATGGATTAAAAATCGATGTTACAAACTCTTTTAAATCAATGAGTTGTGTTGCTTTCGCATACGAATAGGCTAAGTTACCTACATAAGGTATACGATCAAAAATGGCCGTAAGTGCACGATAGAAAAGTGCTGAACTTGAGCCTATTAGTGTTACTGCCAATCCTATTCCCGCCACCATCGCTAATACCCAAAAACTATTAAATAACACATTTATCCGCTTAAACAGATAATTTTTCGAATCACTCATAACATCCCCCTGTCATGCACGTTCGTGCAATTTGAATGATTAAAGCACGTTGCGACTCATTGTATCTACTGTTGCTTTCGCATCGCGTAGACTCACACCATATTTATCAATAATATATTTAATAGCCCGAACTTTTTGCATTTCTTTGATGAGCCCTGCGACATATACTTTATCATCAGCATCCAACTCAAATGCACCTGTAAACTGTTGATTCGGACGTTGTTGATTTCGTTTCATCGCATTGAAATGCGATTGATTAAAATCTGACTTCTTTTCTTCGTGTGAGTGAAGATGACCATCATGAGTCGTTGTAAAACTAGTATGACTTGTAATGCCATCCGGTTTTATATTTTTTGAACGATCATATTCTACAAAAGCATCGTGCGATTCTCGTTTACGTGATAAAACTAATAATACAATAATTACCAGTAAAATCGCGATTAGTATCCATTCCATATCTAATCCCCCTTATAATTATAGTTTACATGATTGCTCGACGTAACGCACCTGCTACCTTTTATATTTCTTAAAAAATAGAGCCGTTAAATGGCATTTGTGTTTTCGAGATGTGCAAGAAGCGCATTCACGATTGCTTCCATCTCCTTTTCATCATCTGTGGTAAAACGATCCAGTTCGGGTGAATCGATGTCCAACACGCCAAAAGGTACCCCGTTTAAATACATCGGGACCACCAGTTCACTCATCGATGCTGCATCACAGGCAACATGACCTGGAAATGCGTGCACATCCGCAACATTCATTGTCTTATTTGCTTCCAGTGCAGCGGCACAAACCCCTTTTCCTGGATAAAGATGAACGCAAGCTGGTTTCCCTTGGAATGGTCCTAAAATTAAATGTTCGTCTTTAAACAGATAGAATCCTACCCAATTAATGCGGTCCATGTTCATGTTAATGAGTGCCGAAATATTTGCAAGATTGGCGATTAAATCTGTCTCATTTTCGAGTAATGCTTCTGCTTGTTTTGTAAGTAATGACATACTGACTCCTTTTAGACCTGTGTCTTTCTCATTTTATAATTAATCAAGTGGACTGTGCCTCGATTATGCTCTTGTTTGGTATAGATTTTATACCCTTTTCTTTCGAAAAAAGATACTGCACTTTTTGATGCATCTACTTCTAGTTTAGTTTGACTTGGTATTGTAGCTTCAAGTTCGGCGAGTAATTTACTGGCTATACCCTGGCTTTGATACCTTGAAGCTACGAACATCATATCAATATAGTAACCGTCGACAAGATTCGCAAACCCTACCACTTGCCTATCATGATACGCTACTACTGTGTGTGAGTTCTGAAATCGTTGATGCCAGCGTTCACGGTCAATATCCTCGAATCGTCCAGTCCAAGCATGGCGCTGAGTCGCATCATACTCTTGTTGGGTTGATTCGTGGACTGCATCAAAGAAAACACAAATCATTGACTCGAGCATATTTCGTTCATATTTTCTTAAATTTAGCATAGTTTATCCTTACCTTACTGAAATATGATTTAAGTGTACCATAATAACAAAGGTCCCCGCATTCTTTCATATTTTTTTAAGAAGCGGATGCTATAATTTAAGAACAATGGGAGGCGAAGGACCATGGCCCAACAATATACCAAGTGTCTCATTCGCGATGCGTTCATCTCGATGTTAAATGAGAAACCACTAAAAAAAATCACAGTTAAAGATATTGCTATCGCATGTCAAATAAACCGTAATGCCTTTTATTATCATTATAACGATGTCTATCAACTCCTCGAAGAAATTTTTGAAGATGAACTGAATGCCGTTATCCAAACCTATAATGACACATTATCATGGGAAGAAAGCTTTATTCTTGCCGCCACCTTTGCTTTGGAAAACAAAACCGCAATTTACCACGTGTACGATTCAATGCAACGTGATTTTTTACTCAACTATATTTATCGGGTTGCTGGTAATGTCATGGAACAATATGTTCACAATGCAAATGCTCAAATTGGGGCTAAAAAACGGGATGTTGACCTTATTTCCTCATTTTATCAATCAGCGCTTACAACGCTTGTTATTCGTTGGATTGAAACGGGGATGAAAGAAGATCCCCAAGAAGTTGTGGGCCGTATCGGATACTTGTTTGATGGCAACATCCAAAACTCATTAGAACGAAGTGCAAACTAGACACACTCACAAGAGTGCCTAGTTTTTATACAAAAAAGATGGACTGTCCGAAACTTAGACATCCATCTTTTTTTGTATAATGCGCCCTCCTTTTCAAGGGCGTAGACTATTTATGTAAGCAAGTTATAACGTCATATGGTTACGACGTTTCTTGCACAGAAAGAAGGAATTACAATGGAATTAAAAACACATGATCCTCGATTAATGTTAACCAACGGATCGTATCATTCACTCGTGAATGCACGAAAACCAATCGGCATCGAAGATAAGAGTGCTTATCTTATCGGTACCGGAATTGGTTCATTAGCAGCAGGATGCTTCCTCATCCGGGATGCACATATGGACGGGAGCAAGATTACTTTCCTTGAACAACTGGATTTACCAGGTGGCTCACTGGATGGAATCGTACGTCAAAACGCAGGATATGTTTCTCGTGGTGGACGTGAAATGGGTCACCATTTCGAAGTCTTGTGGAGTCTTTTTAGTTCACTCCCTTCAACCGAAGATCCAAGTGTGAGTGTACTCGACCACTTCTTCTATACAAACTATGATGATCCAAACTATAGCAATTGCCGGGTCACAAAGAACCAAGGAAAACGTTATGATAACGGCAAATTCAACCTCGGACAAAAACTCGCCAAAGAACTTGCTGAATTTGTAATGATGAGCGATGCTTCACTTGAAAATAAAACGATCGATGATGTTTTCTCAAAAGAATTACTTGCGAGTGATTTCTGGGTATACTGGCGCACGATGTTTGCATTTGAGAACTGGCACAGTGCCCTTGAAATGAAACTCTATATGAACCGTTTCATTCACCATGTTGATGGACTTCCAGATCTTTCAGCATTGCAATTTTCAGAACACGATCAATATACGTCATTTGTATTGCCAATGGTCAATTACTTGAAAGACCATGGCGCACAGTTTAGATATGGTGTCAATGTTGAGAATGTCGAATTTGATCTTAGCGACTCCCGAAAAGTAGCAAAAAAAATCGTTGCTTACGACAAAGCGGGTACCGACATCTCCATCGATTTAACGGAAGATGATTTCTTATTCATTACGAATGGATCAATGACGGAAGGATCAGGCTATGGTGACGATGATACACCTGCACCTTTTGAAACAGAAGCAAAAGGCGTTTGGACATTGTGGAAAAACATTGCTGCACAATCTACTGAATTTGGTCATCCTGAAAAATTCTGCAGTGACCCTGAAAAATCAAATTGGGAATCGTGTACCGTTACATGTCACGATGAGCGTGTTCCAAAATATATAGAAGCAATCACCAAACGTTCCCCTTATGGCGGAAAAGTCGTTACAGGGGGAATTGTATCCGCTGTTGATTCATCATGGCTCATGAGCTGGACAATCAACCGCCAAGGTCAATATATTGGCCAACCTGAAAATGATGTTGTAGTTTGGGTCTACGGACTATTCTCAGATGTCCCTGGGGATTTTATTAAGAAACCGATGCGTGATTGTACCGGTAAAGAAATTACAAAAGAATGGCTATACCACATTGGAGTTCCAGTTTACGACATTGATGAACTCGCTGAATCGTGTACTGCCGTTCCTGTCATGATGCCATTTATTACATCGCAATTCATGCCGCGGGCTACGGGCGATCGCCCCTACGTTGTTCCTAAAAATTCCGTAAACTTTGCGTTCCTTGGTCAATTCGCCGAAACGCTAGACGATCCAGGACGTGACACCGTCTTTACCATTGAGTATTCAGGACGTACCGCTATGGAAGCTGTCTATGTACTCGCAGGGGTTGAAAAAGGTGTTCCAGAGGTTTACAATTCTCGTTATGATTTGCGTTATCTCATGTATGGTGCCGTAAGTTTACTTGATGGTGAACAACCTGAACTTCCATTACCAAAACTTGTAAAACACCAAGCATTAAAGAAAATCAAAGATACGGATATTGAACTTATGCTTAAAGAGTATGGAATCATTGACTAGTCTTTATTTAAAAAATCTCGAACTATATATTCGAGATTTTTTTAGGTGTAATCGAGCTTGGCTATGCCTGAATTTCACCAGACATTTCAAAAGCTTTCTTCGCAACAATAACTGCGATGACTTCATTGATGACTGCAGCTGCAGCAATGGTTCCTTGAATAATCATGGCAGAATTTGGGTCAAATGGCAGAATTGTGGTTACAGCTATACCTGTAAATACCAAAGATACGCCCGAGTGTGGCAACAAGGTAAACCCAAGGTACTTTTGAACCGTTTTCGGCATCTGCATTAATGTTGCACCGGCTGTTGCTCCAAAATACTTTCCAATCGCCCGAGATACGATATAAACAACCGTAAAGAGTCCAGCACTAAAGATTAAATGGTAATCTAGCGGCATTCCCAAGTCCAAAATCACAAGAATTAAAGCTGTTCCAATGACTGGTGATAAGGACGTAAAGAGTGCTTCTTGTTTTGTTGTTTCGAGCATATTCGCAAATCCTGCTGCGAATGCCATCCCCAGCAACATAAAATTGACCAACGAATCTTTAAACACTACAACGTTCATGAATAATCCAACAGCTGTCACAAGTGCAACTGCGACCATAATAGCATAAAATGAATGCTGGTTATCTTTGATTTTTCGAAGAATATATCCCGTTCCAATGCCTAAAACTAATCCAATGGCAATTGGAACAACAATCATAATAAATAATGTAGTACCTAAAGACATTGAACTTGCACCACTTGAGGCACCTATTAAGGACACTGTCGTAAAGAAAATGATAATTCCAATAATATCATCAATTGCGGCGAGCGGTAAGAGTGTATCCGTAATTGGACCTTTTGTATTGAACTCTTTCACAATAGATAACGCAGGTGCTGGTGCAGTCGCTAAGGCAATAGAACCCATGACAATCGCGACATACAATGGAATCCCCATCATTTTAAACACAAGTGCAAATGCAGCCGATACTACAACAAATGTAACCAGTGACTGAATAATTGTCGTTACAATAACTGCTTTCCCAGATTCCTTTAATTTACTTATGATTAGTTCACTACCAATCATGACACCTACAAATGCTTCCAAGAAAGAAATCATGACATGGTAGCTATTCACATCCATGACAGCTTCATTTACAATACCTAACGCATGCGGTCCGACTGCCATGCCTGCAATTAACCACCCAAGAATTTCAGGCAAGCCCAGTTTCGCAACAAGTTTTCCGGTTACAACCGCTAAAGCAATCGCCACCACAAGTCTCGATAGTTCAATAATTCCCATCTTTATTGCCCTCTCTTAATCGTTCCAAACATCATCATGTTAATCACCAATTCAATATCTTTGAAGTGTTGATCAATATCGACTGAATCAATTTCATGAAATCTTGCATCAAATGCATCATTCACTACCAGATAGTATTCAAGTACATCTTCAATAGTTAATCCTTTTTCCAATGTTGCATGCTCCAATACCGTCCGAAAATAGTTTAAGTTAAAATCGAGAAGTTGTTGCTTTATACTTCGGATTGGTTCACGCAATTGTTCTGGAACATTGTAGCGCGTGTGAATAAACAGTCGTGAATGATCTGGATACTCTTTTCCAAATGCATAACGTGCATCTAGATATTGGCTTAAACCCTGTTCATAGTTTGATATTTTTTCAGTATGCTCCACAATATAGTGCATCATCAATTGATATGTTTCTTGGACACTTTCGAGATACAAAGCCTCCTTACTCTCAAAGTAGTGATAAAGATGCCCTTTACTAATGCCATTATTCTTACAGAATTGGTTCAGTGAAATTTCAGTATAGCTTCCCTGTGAAAACTCAAGGATTGCTGCATCAATAATTTCCTTTTTACTAATCTTCCCTTTTGGTGTTAGTGACATGTGACCTCCATAACAGACCAATTGGTCTGTTATTACTTTAACACGATGATTTGGCCTTTGCAAGTGACACCTGGGTGAAAAAACAATGGACCTTCATATCGTTACTTCCGCAATCTTCAGCCCTTGCAATTCCAAGAGCATTCGATAAATGTATGGACCTGTTCATGCGTCGTCACTTTTCGATTCTGCAGTGATAAAGAATTTATATTTTTATTATAGTGTGCATAAGTCCACTCCCTATTGATAATAATTGCAATCAGAAATATTTCCTGTTTTTGCTGCGACAAATCTCACTTGACACACCCCCAATTCCTTTGAGAAACTAGGGTTACTTTAGCGGAGGAACAACGATGAATTACATTGAAGATCAACACTTTACAGATATTGAGATGCGTGATGCATCACTCGATGATCAACGTTATATTGACTGTACTTTTGAAAACTGTAAGTTTGAGAATATTGAATTGAATAGTACCGTGCTACTCAACTGCACCTTTAAAAAATGTACGATTATTAATCCGACATCAAATTTTGGGGAAGTAAACAATGCCTCATTTGAAAATTGCAATCTCATCGGTGTTTCCTGGGGAATGTTTACTGGGCCAAGCAAGCATCGCCGCGTCTTGAACACAATCACGAATACGTTTATGAAGTATAATTCCTTCATCAACCTTTCGTTGAAGAAGCAACATTTTATGACGAACAATTTTCAAGGAAGTAGTTTCGATCTTTGTGAACTTACTGAAGCTTCATTTAGAGGGTGTTCTTTAGACGCCACAACGTTTACAAATTGCGACCTAAAAAAAGCTGATTTTAGAGATGCACGATCGTATATTGTCGACATATCAAGTAATCAGCTGAAAGGATCTAAATTTAGTTTTCCTGAGGCACTCACATTGTTAGAACAAACTGGCATCATTATCGACTAGTATCCGGCAAAAACAATAACTGTCGATTGAAATTCTGGTCCCATCGTCAGTTCGTCTGTAACTTGTAAAACATAAACATCAGAAGTTGGGGTGATTTGATCTGCTTTGCATTGCGTCAAAAACGCCTTTATGGGTCGTTCAAGGTCTTCTAGATCACAGGGCAATACCATGCCCACAATCGGTTGCATTTGACCTGACTTGTTTGTAGGTGTAAAGATGCGTGTGCAATCATTACTTAATGTGACACGAATCCCAATCATCTGTATAGATGTACCATTTAAACACCGGAATCATCAGGTTAAGCGCCATGAGCTCTTACGAACATTTTATGGATGTATAATAGAATCTAACTAGAGAGAGGTAGTTGTCGCATGAAAAACAAGTATGTGATCAGTGTTTTTGCAGTTATGATTGCCGATGTCGTCCTGTATATTTTGGGTGTGTTCGACCCTACAGATCCGCTTTCATATATTCTATATTTTATGGTTCCACTTATTGTATCGGTGCTCGCTTATGATCAAACAAAAAAACCACGTTAATCGTGGTTTTTTACATTCTTGAAAAAAGTCCGTGGTGATGCACGAACTTTTTTTTAATAGAGATGAATTAACGAACAACTATTGATCGCGATCAACAATTCCGCCCATTGCTTTAATATGTTGTTTAATGAGTGTGTAGTCCAACTCATGTGGATCTACCGCTTGAGCTGCTGACAATGCAGCAATGATTCCTGCTGATTGCCCCAATGCCATACAGGTTACACTCACACGACTGGCTGCGTGGGCTGCATGCGTTGCACTGATTGGACGTCCAACAACTATTAAGTTATCCACATTTTGAGGTAAACACATGTCCAAATCAATTTCAAAGTTTCGAACAATGTTTTCTTCAAGAAACTCCATGATTGATGAATCTGGAGAATGAATATCTATTGGATAACATCCAACAGCGATTGATTTCTCTTGTTTAGCACCGCTTAGTACATCATATTCTGTTAGTTGTTTTCGACCAACGATATGGACGGATTCGCGGACACCAATCTCTCCAACATCTTTGATGTATGCATCTTTAAATGCTGGAATTTCCGCTTTTAACCATTTGAATAGCGCCAATACTTGTTGGTGACCTTCAATGGTTGCTTGTTGCAATTCCTCCGGATTCAAACTTGAGAGATTCATGATTCGCGTTGTATTCATTCCGACTTCACCCTCTTGGACGCCTTCAAAGAATAAGAGACGGTCGCGTTGGATCGGGAACGTTTTGCTTGAACGAACTTCATCAAAGTAGCCTGAAATTGCAACATAATCCATGCGTTCACCGTTACGAATCGCATCGCTCACCGCAAAGTTATCGGGGTTCTTTGCAACGTCATCACGGACGCGTTCAAGATCCACATTGCCCACGTTAAAGCACATTGTCATCGGTTGACTTTTGTGATCAGACTCACGTCCGATATTGACAGCTTCACCACTCAATCGCGTAACATCAGCATCACCACTAGCATCAATAATAACGGCAGCACGATAGCGATTCATAGTTCCATATTCATTTAACGTGTTGATTGCTTGAATACGACTGCCCTCGCGTTCTACTGCAGTAACGCTTGTGCCGGTCACAATCTCAAGATTTGACTCAGCATACAATTTATTCGCTTGAATAATTTGCATTGCCTTAAAATCAACCGGTGTCAGCGAGTAGGCGAAATCAATGGGATCATCGACATGGCCTTTACTACCGCCAATAGCAATGAGTTCATCGATAATTTCTTGAGGAATCCCTCCTACAATTGGTGTTTTTGATTCACCAAGAAATGGTACAAGTGGTCCCACTAATGCATTGGTATTGGTCCCACCAAACGTTGTTTTTGACTCAACTAGGAGTGTTTTTGCGCCACTACGTGCGCTGGAGAGTGCGGCAATTACACCTGCACTACCTCCGCCAACAACAATTACATCATATGTTTTCATAAACTAAATCTCCTTCATGGCCACTTCAAAACTTCGACCCCATGGTAAATACGCTTGGAATTCAGGTGTATCTAAGAATGGGTACTTTTGTGCTGTATCGTTTAATAACGTCGTTAGATATTCATTAATGGTGTCACTATAATTCTCAGCCCACACATCAAATCCCATTTCACGCATTTTAGCATTCACCAGTAACCTAATGTCGCCCTGATAGAGGGCGTCATCGATCACTCGATGTTTGATATAAGTAGGGTTCGTGTCATAATACATCGCAATCACTAAATCAAGAACCAACGTTCCAATTGAATTACTACCTGTATTCCACGCACTGTATCCTTGTAGTGTTGCATCATCAAGTGTACTCAACAAACGGTCAAGACTGCGAATATCACCACCATTACCATATTGAACATCTAAAACAAACAATGCTTTGCCATTGTAACGTTTATAATAATCTAACTGCTCAGTAGTTAGCGTTGGTGTTGCGAGTTTCGGTTCAAATGCCAAATCAATGGTCCGACCTGTGGCTGGAAGTGTGAGAAACACATATGGTGTTTCAGTTTCAGTTGCACTCATATTTGCAACTTTAAAGGCACCTGCAATATTCTCAATAATTGTACGGTCTTCAAATTTAGCGATATACTTTGGGTCGACAAAAGTAACATCAACATTAAAATCCTTTGTATTCTGATTGAGATCTCGAGCGATCAAAAGAGCCACCATCTCGTCAGTACCATTTTTAATCGACACGCGATCTTGTAATGCATAGGCTTCGATCATAGTATGCAGTACTTCTTGTTCCCGAACGTGAAGTCCGAATTCATGCGTATCTTCTTGCACCAGTGAAACATAGTCAAGAATTCCCTCATTCGCTAAGTCTACGCACGCTTTATTAAAATGGTGATTGCGTTGACGTGCGGCCAAATAATCATTGAGGACGGCTTGGGGGATTCGTTGTGTCACAATTTGAAGTTGGTCTTCAAACTGTGGTTCATGGGCAACACGATGTACTAACTGAGAGTATTCAAAAAGATCTTCCCAGATTTGAAGTTGACTGGAATCGGTGACGGTTGTGGTGAGACGCACAATAACAGAGTACGCCAATATTTTAATATTGGGATTAAGGTGCTTCACCTCCCGAAGTGTGTGCAACAGTGCTTCATAATCTTCATGAGTCTTTGTGGTATCCATGGTCCGAGATTGCACCAATCCCCCAAAAAGTAACGCATCAATCGAAATAACCAGTGTATCCGCTTCAGCACAATGATCCAGTAAATACTTACGAATTGCTAGTGTATCGCCTGCATGGGTAAAGTGACCCAAATATGATTTGGGAACCATATCGATCTGAACATCGCGAATGTTTCGGGTCGCTTCAAGAATAAAGTCAGTATGACATGGGCGATCATCAATCGGTAAAATTAAAATTCGTTTCATAGTGCATCAATGGCTGCTCTAAATGATTTAATGGTTTCAACAAAGCCTTCATATTCGTTACCCGTAACAACTGCACCAATCATAATTGCTTTGAAGCCGAGATCCTTAATGTTTCCAAGTTCTTCAATTCGAACTTTCTTTTGTGTTGGTAATGCTGCTGGTATATCAATTGCATCAATAATTTGCTTATAATGGAGCAAATCTCGCATGTTCAATGGTTTGCCATAATCATCCGGATGGACGATGCTTAATTCAGCAACTTCAGCGCCAATTTGTGACCACATTTTGATTTCATCTAATGTGTATGCGTAGCTGCATGCAAACATCCGTGTCAATTTATCTTGATTCACAACTTGTGGTGTTGCATCGTGAAGGTATAGTGACAAGAACTCGAAATCGTAGGCTAACACATTTTTCAAATCATCATTAACAACTTCTGGACTTCCCCCTACAACAACCCCAACTGGGACGGGTGAGTTTGCAATTACTTTCTCAATAAATGCACGTTCTTGTGCGGCACTTCCAAAATCTGTTCCACTTGCATGATGATGAACATTAAGATGAATTTTCACTGCATCTGCACCATTTTCCCATGCTGCTTTTACATACTCATAGTCATTCTTAGGACAGCTGACTACCAATTTTAAACCTTCTTCATTGAGCAAATCGATAAATTTCATAATCTTGAACCCTCTCTTTTAAATACGTCGCTAGTGTTTCTTTTGTATACGAACCTTCATGAATGGCAATAACATACTCGGCAATACGTGGATGTACCGGACACCCACTTTGCAGTTGCGAGTAATAAATAGCAGATACTTCAGAAATGCAATGGCGTTGGCGATATTTTAATGCATCGTACCAGACACCTTGCATTTCGATAACGTGATACACTTCATGCATAAAATGCAGATTGTATGCTTGTTTTGCATCCATAATTTGTTCGTACTTTTGTAACCATTCGTTATTAATTGTGATTGTTTGAGTATTTGGATTGTATTGAGCGTGAACCGATGCGGGATCCGTATCGACCGTTTCAGTTCTAATATTTTGCGCATCAAGCAGTGCCGCTGGATCAATTTGTATCTGTTGGGTTACTGCTTCAGCAATCTGAGCCATTACGCGATTACTGTTTTGGGTCATATTCAACTCAAACCAGTAAATATAATCGGTTAAATCCTGAACCTTAACCTCTTCTTGTAACCAAGAATACAATGCGTTCATCATCTTCCAGTCCTTCCAAATCCATCCATGATATATCTTCAATTTGTTCTTTGTTCATAAGTCCTGAATAGTTGAATGTTCGGAACTTGGCAAACATATGTACCTCTGGAACTGTTTGTCCAGCATCACTAAAGGTTGAATACTCGTCCATGATGAACGCCATAACTTCTTTAAATTGTCCTTTTGTACCATAGACAATTTTTCCATTGGGACGTCTAAACTTCACAACGCCATCTTTAGTCAGGATAACTGCAGATGTTGTTTTTTTCTTGAAGAGTCCTAATGCGCGTTTTTCACTATGAGTCACTTCAACCCCAACAATACGTTCATTTTCAACAACAATGTTTGCTTCAGCCGTTTCATATCCGAGTGATTGGACCGCAATTTCTTTGAGTTTTGCATGCGATTGTACCACTACGGCAGCATCATTATTTTTTATTTCATTGGTACCGGATGCATTCGCAATTAAGACATTGTTCAAGGTATCCACTTCAATCGAAACTTCGATTGTCTCGCGCAGCGCGCCCATTTCTAACATTTTGTCGATAATGTCAGCACGAATTCGTTTAATATCATCTTCATTTGGATTGACAACACTGCGCTCAATTTGTTCCGTAATCATGGCTAATGCAACACCAATTGTGGAAATGTAAGGAGCATTATTCACAACCTTGCTCTTTAGGTCATACTTTTGACCTAAGTAGTGAGTAATAACGCCTGCACTTCCACCACCTCCGTAAAGCGTAATGAAAGAACGTTCAAGTTCATAGTCTGCAATGAGCTGTTCAATGATAGCCCAAATTTGTTCCGAAGCACGGTCCATACACTGTGTCGCGAGTGTTACTGGATCCATATTTAAATATTGTGCAAAAGCTTCCCATGCCTGGGTATATCCCTTGCTCGTAGCACATGAGTAATCTTCCGTATGAACACACTGCAGATAATTTGCAGCTCCTGCAACCGTAAATGCATACGTCTTACCCGTACTGTCTTCACAAACAACATAATCATCCGGATCCTTAGCCCGTGGTTGAATCCTTTTAATGGTAAAGGTCTCCCCTTCAGGAATATCGAAACACTCATAGGGTAAGTGCGCAAGGTGCGCCGATCGTGGTCCGACTACAATCCCTTGATTCGTGTGACGAATCATCGTACCACCGGCAATTGCGGTCGTTTGGACATCAACAGATTTCAAGTATGTTTTATGTCCACCAACACTGGCATTTTTAATCATAACTTGGCCATCTTTAATGACTGAAATATCGGTTGACGTTCCGCCAATTTCCAAGAAGACACCATCAGATATTTTTTCATGCATAATGGCACCTGCAACACCTGCTGCAAGGCCTGACAACATCGTCAAGATTGGACGCTTGCGAACTTCATCAATAGACATAACACCACCATCAGCACGCATAATCATCAAATCGCGTTTGATTCCTAAGTCTTTAATGACCTTTTCTGTCATGTCGGATGTTTCCATCATTTTGGGAATCAATGATCCGTTAACAACCGCCGTTCGGGTGCGCAATTTTAGTCCATAAAGTTGCGAAATTTGGAAACCACCAGTTGCATAAAAACCACGTTCTTGTGCAAGCTCGATGACGCGAATTTCATGTTCTGGATGTTCGATAGAAAATGCTTCGCTCGCAACAATAACTTCTGCACCTTTCGCAATCAACGTATCAATGGCTTGACCTATCGTCGAATCAGAAACTTCTGAAGACGGGATAAACTCATGAAAGACTTCCAAAAATTTATTGGGTGCAAGTTCAAGTTTTTCTACATTGGTTTCATTGCGAGCAGATGTACCATCACCCATCCCCACGATACCAATCCGCGCAACATCACCTTCTAATAAAGCATTCGTTGCTTGCGTTGTACCGTGCGAGATAAAGACAACATTTTCTGCATCAATGTGATACTCATCTAAGAGTTCACGCACAATGTTAATAATTCCTTTTGCAACACCTTCTTCACTATCATGAGTTGTCGGTGTCTTTTTCAATGCAATGACATCCATTGTTTCATTATCAATGACAACGGCATCGGTAAAAGTACCACCAACATCAATTCCAATTCTTACTTGTCTCTGATTCATATAAGCCTCTTTTCTAAAAAATTATTAGATTACCAATGGAATTTTTGCTACAAACACTGCATAACTTAAGATAAGCAATGACATAAGCATTCCATAGAGTAGTACCTCTTTTAAGATATCGTTCACATCCACGTTGACAAAGTCTGCAACCCAGATGTTTTGTGAGTTGGTTGGATCTCCAAATCCTTGCATATTTCCATTTGCGCGCAATGCCCAAATGATTGCCATTGGACTGAATCCTGCAGCACCAAACAATGCTGGTAAGGCACCCCCAATACCATAAGTATTTAAAGGTCCACGGTACAATGCAAGTAATGATCCTAAAGTAAACCCGATAACGTATGTTAGTGGATTTTGTAAGTATTGGACTAAGAATTTGATTGAAGGTCCGACAACCGTTTGTACTGTTTGGTATTGAACCCCTTTAATTAGGATTCCTAAACCAATCATTAATAAGATAACACCCGCAACATCTTGGGTTCCTTCAACAAAACTTTGCGTTACTAATTGGAATACATTTTTCGCTTTTGTTGTGAGAAGTAAGTAAATAATCCCGACAACAATCGCAATTTCAGCTGGAACAGCATATTTCATTAATTGAGCACCGATTAAAATCACAACCGGAACGACAGGTGCAAACATTGCGAGGGTTGAAACATTGTTGCCTTTACCACCGATGTTTGAGTCGGTTGTCCATGATTTAACGGATTTAGTGCCTTTGATATTTTTAAAGATGTAGATAAGCGGTACACAGAATGCAACAATGTAGATTGGTAATGACATTGAGATCAAGGCCTGTTGTGCTTGAGCTGCATTGTCTCCAAATGATGGTGCAAGTAACGGAATAAATGCAGAATAGTTCATTGGGTTAAAGACACCACCGGAACTAAATGAGAATAAGAAAATAGTCGCTGCATGCAATGGTTTAATACCTGCTGAAAGCATAATTGGTAAAATAATTGACCCAACCAAGATAATGCTTCCCAATCCCCCAATAGCCATGAAAATGACAGATACAACAACGTAGAATACTAATGCGAGCACGAGTGGGCGGTCCCCAGCATATTCAGCTGCAGTTTTAATAATCTTTTCAACAACATTTTGTTTCATTAACATTTTTGAAAATGCGGATGCAAAGATAACCGTAGCGATCGCTCCAGCCATCATTTTCACACCATCAGTAATAACAAAACTAAAGATACCTGGTGTCATTTTTTCGACGCCGTCGACCATAACGGGATAATCAAATAGCCCTGCCATTGGTACCACACCAATTGATGCAACCAAGGCAACGAGAAATCCCATCATTGGCAATGCAATAATTGTAGGGATTTTCTTTTTCATCATCATTGTGATGAAGAACACAATAATTCCGAAAATTAATAAAAGTCTAACTGTATCCATTTTTTCTCCTCCTTAATGGATTAGTGGTAGCGCTTACCATCTACGACAAATATATCAAATATTATAATTAATAAAACACATGCCCATACACTTGATAAAATTTACATCACTTTTCACCTATTTAGTGCGTACAATGCGGATTGATTTACACATATATTTATATTCTTGTAAATATTTACACAATTGTATATGATATTACTAACGAAAAGAGGACCCATTATGGACAATCTCATCTCATATTTGGAGTATAACTTATCCGAATTTACGCAATCCGAACAAATTATTGCACGTTTTTTCTTATCAAAAAAAGATTTGGAAAACACGGGAATTGTGGATGTATCTGAACGTCTTTTTGTATCCACCGCAACAATTAGTCGTTTCGTCAACAAAATTGGATTTGAAAACTATAAATCATTTTTATATGAGTTCCAAAAGTCACTGGAGTCCAATAAAAGTGATGGCATCGCCATCAATAGTGAAGCGCGAGATTTATGGAATGTCCACAACACTTACTATAAATCGTTATATGAAAGTGTTGCAACGATTGATTTGAATTACCTTGCAAATCGATTTATCAATAGCAAAATGATCTACACCTTTGGGTTTGGGAAAACACAAGAAACAACGAACATGATGATTTATCGGATTGAGAATCTAATCCAAAACATTCGTAGTATTCCTCACTTCGAACATCTTATGTACACACTTACGAACGTCATGAGTTATGAACACGTATTAGTCATCTTTTATCAACACGAGTATTTTCGCGACGACCTAGAGAAAATCATCATGATTGCGAAACAGCGGTTTGTTCCAATAATTGTTGTGACCTTGTCGGCTCAGGTTGACAATCAAAACTATGCTGAAGTCATCAAGCTTTATCCACATGAAGATGATACCGTGGTTAAGTATTCTACAACGATGTACACCCCATATCTTCTTTTTATTGATATGATGTACCTCGCCATCCAGCGGAAGAAAAATCAACAGCAGTTTAACTACGTATAAAAAAATAGCACTTCTCGTGCTATTTTTAGTAACTAGGAATCAATGTGCCATTAATAATATCTTGTTGGATCCGCGTAACGGCCTCGACACTAATTAGGGCATTCATGACCGCTCCTAACTCTTTTCGATTGCGATTAATAACGACTACCGCGATCCGGTTATCGTTATTCTTAAGATTGAGCGGAATGGTATTGAGCGCATTGAGTTCAATAGCACGGTCTTCTTCATTCCACACTGTTGCGTCAATAACGCCATTTTGAATAGACTCTATCAACTGATTATATTTAATTTCTACAAACTCCACATGCTTGCCTGCACATATTTCACGGACAAATGACGATTGATCGATGGAGTCATGATCAATCCCAATACGCATTCCATCCTCTATATCACGATACGAATCTTTCGAAAACAAAATTATATGACCGGATAAATAGCTTCGGTCAGAGAATTCTTTAATGATTTCAATGCTAGTATCGTGTTTTAGAAAGGCAAGGGCTGCATATTTTGACATGATTGCGAAATCATATCGACCATTAAGCATCATTTCAATCCGCTGTTGTGCACCACGCATATACGCCATATTGACAGGAATATTAAGCGTATTTTCCATCGTTGTTAATAAAGCGGTACTCAGCCCTTCGTAGGTTCGAGAATATGGCAGCGGCATAACCCCAACCAAAAATGAAATTCCAGCAAACTCGAGTAGCAACTTCAAATCTTTTTGAGATAAGTATGTTCCTAATTGTCCACGGGATTCTACCGCAATGGCACCACTATCTACCAACTGTTTAATTGCATTTTGAATTGTACCTCGGGCAACATCAATCATTTTTTCATACTCAGAAATTGTGAGAATTTTAGAACCAATATCTCTACTTATGAAGTCCTTTGCTAGATATTCAATTGCTAAGGCGTTTTTTGTCATCAATTTTCTTCTTGGTGTCATAAAACTTCCTTTCTTTAATATATTATAACAAATATGTTTGATGCTTCCTATGTTAAAAAAAGCACTTTCTCAGTGCTTTTCAATTTCAGTTAAGAAGGATAATCCAAACTCGATTTCTGTGCCAAAATAATCAGCAACAGTTTGACCAACATCCGCCATTGTTCGCCGCGTCCCGATATCTGTCAGACCTTCGTGACCGATTCGTTTAATGAGTAGTGGTACATTTTCCCGTGTATGTTTACTATGACCTATGGTCGGATCATTTCCATGATCCGCCATGACGACTAGAATATCTTCAGGTGTTAGTTTGGACATTAAAACACCCAGTCGCTCGTCTGCAATGTTTAAGACATCGATATAGCGTTCCGGATTTTCCCCGTGCCCCGCTAGGTCTGTTTCCTGGATGTTTAAGAAAAAGAAACCTTCATCATATGTATCCAAATCATTAATTAAGGCATTAAGTGTATCCGCAGTATCGACACACGGATAGTTTGTACCTAGTGGGTTGTGAACAATATTTTCAACCTTACCGTAGAAATGATTCTCAATTCCAATACGTGCAAGTGCAAGCGGTACCTGTTTGGTATGGTCCACACCATACCCAATATGCACAACATGATAGTTTGAGTCATAGACCCCAGAAGCTGGTGCATCAACACCAATAAACCCATCCTTCGTGATGATGTTTGCTTTAATGCGCTCAATCGTCACATCAGACCCACCAAAAGCAATTACACGAGGAACTTTAACATGGTTTCGGACAATATGTCCCACTTCTTGTATCATTTTGAATCCACAGGTATCCATCGCTCCCACAACATTAATCGCTTGTCCTAAATCCGTTTCCATATTATCGCCAATAATAATCATATTATTGACATTGAGAACTTGTAATCCATCCTGTTCAATGCGACTAACTTTAAATCCTGATGCTGTTAAGTCTTTTTCGATATCTTCCAAATGGATTTGAATGTGTGTAAACAGAGGTTTTTTAGGGTTTGTTCCGGATATTTCTTGGTGCCCAAAGTAGGAGTCAGCACCAAAATGTTTCAATTCACTCCGTCCAAAAATAGCATTCGAACTCTTCTCAAAGCCAATTACATCTATTTCTAATGCATTCATGAGTCCTAGACTTTGTAAATGAGGCCATGTCTTAGAGTAAGGATATTCAAGCAAATGAAGGCATGTATTCGAACCAATGTCATTCGGACGCACTTTCGCAACGTCGTCCATCGCACCAATTCCAAAACTATCCAAAACTACTACGATGAAGCGTTTCTTACTCATAAAGTTTCCCCAATCCATCATACACAGCCATGATGCGTGGTGAATTTGAATGAATGCCTTCAACAAGCGCAACTTTACTACGTGTCACGAACATTTGAAAACGAAAGGCCATGATAACCGTCGCACTCACTTCATGTTCATGTTCTAATTCAAAATAGTAGTCAATACTATCATCATCTACAGGAATCACTGTATCCATGACTTCAAGATCACGGTGATAAACAAGTGCATTTTTGACATGCGAACGACGATAATGTCCCCCGCCATAAGCATAGGCTTTATGTCTAAAATTATGTGAGACTTCACTTAGGTAAAGTACAGCTGGCAACTCTTCCAAATCACGATATGCGTGGGCTGGAGTGGTACCGGTTAATCCATGCCCTGGTTCGCCCATTGTCCCTTTTCCTTCAGCCATAATTTTTAATGTTGAGACCGAGGTTGTGGAAGGAACATTAATTTGCTTAATTTCAAGTCCTTGAGATTCCATCATCTCAGTTGCGGTAATGACAGTTTGATAGTTTGGTGTTGCGTGTGTCTTATGTGTTTGGGTGTCGTAAAGGTAACAGGGAAAAGCAGTAGCTCCAACAATACGAATATGCGTCATTTGTCGTGTCGCTGCTATGAATGCATCAAGTTCCGTTAAGTCTACCCCTGACATTTGACCGCTGTAATACAAATCATTTTCTGATGCCACTTTCACAATCACATCTTGGATCATTTCTAGTTTTTGTGCTGTTTCATTTATTTCTCTAACCTTATCCAAAGAAAAGACGGTAAAAACCTCAGTTCCATAGGCCATAACACGCTCAAGCATATGTTTGGGTGTTTGCACGAGATGACCAACATTTCCAAGAGGAATATTATGGCGCATCATAATTTCTGCTTCACGAAAATCTACAACGACCGCCCCGCGATAACCCATTGCGACAAGTTCTTGTCCAATTACGGGATTACGTCCCAATTGTTTGAGCATGAAGTACAAATCAATGTTTGAAGCAGAAGCCTCAGTGCGTATTTTTTGCGCATTTTGGCGTAAGATGTCCATATCGACAACGTAGGTATCTGGCTCTAATTGTCCTGCTTGGTGCATCTTCCGTACGGTATCTAAAAATTCAGGATTCCGGCGTTTTAAAACATCTATAAACATGATAACACCTGCTCAACTGCACTTTCTAAAATACGTAATACAGTTTCATGACCGCTACGCATTGGATTAATTCGAATCCAATATGCTTCAAATTGATCATCGGATTGAAGCATTGTTTTGGAAACGCGATAAAACATCGGAACTACTTCAAACTTACTTTCAGCCCCTACCGGATATGCTGCAGCACCTCGTTTTGCCGCTGCTTCCAGAACAGCCTTAGCGATCGGTTGATCAAAGCGAACACACACTACTTTTGACTGAGCATTCACGATGACAGCTTCCGCAACGCCTTTAAGACCGATTGTGTTGATGTGATTTGCAAGTGCTTCTATTTGCGTTGCCTGTATGGCAAGAGATACGGGGGCGTAAACTAACGAACGCATTGCATCCAATGCTTCGAATCCCTGAATTTGACTTCCCCCTGAATAATGAAATTTTCGTATCGTTTCGATGTATGCTTGGTTTCCAATCACACATCCGATACCTTGAGGACCCAATAGTTTAAACATTGAGAAACATGACAAATCAGCACCTAATTGTGCACCTGTAAAGGGCACTTTCATGACTGCATAATTATCATCGGTGATAACGACGCAATCAGGGCTAACATTCTTGATGGTTGTGATAACTTGCTTCATGTCGTAACTATCCGATAGTTGTTGGCGTGTGTACTGCACTAAGACTGTTTGAATCGTTGGGTTCTTTCGCAATGTCACTTCAAGTTCCTCTAAATCATTGAAGTTGCAGGATAGTGTTTGAACTCCAAGCATCTCAAAACTTGTGATGGTTGTGGAGTAAACTGGTGCCTCATGTACTAAAACCGTATCGTTCGCTTTCACGACACTTGCAAAGGCTTCTCGTATTGCTGCAGTTCCTGCACCGCGAACGAAACATGCATCTTCGACCCCAAAAAATTCTGCGAGAACGCGCTCTACTTTGCGAGTTGTTTCCGGTTGGTTCCCTGATGGATGAACCCCCAAGTCCCCTTGTTGTAGAATTTCATACCCATTAAAATATTTTGTAATGCTATCGACGAGTTTAAATTGCATTTTAGTCGCTGCTTCAAGATTCATACTTTGTAACGGAAATGCTTTCATGTTATTGACCTCCAAATATTCGTTGCGGATTCTCCACTAACATCTTGTGGATTGAAGCCTCAGTGATGCCCCTTTTTCGTAGCATTGGTAAAAAATCCGTAAAGAGGTATGTATAACCAATACCACCTTGGTACTTAAAATTTGATTTACGGGTAATGTCTAGGGACAACGTAATGGAATCCAATTTCCCCAGTTCTTGAAGTTCAAAGAGAAAATCTGCACGCGTTGCATCTGGAAAGTAATTATTTTTTCCGATTGTATCGAACGCAACATTGAACCCTTGATTAATGAGAGATTTAATTTGATCAAGATTTCCTGAAAGATCTTGATGCCCGATGATAACTCGTGACGGATCAATACCATTCTCAATAAAGAACGAAGCTTGTTCGAGGGCGAGTGTTCCTAACGAAGTATGTGTCGAAATAACTGTGTTTGTACGTTTTGCTGCAATCACGGATGCTTTGAAAACCTTGCGTTCCATCGGTTCAAAGACGTCTTTACTCGTTCCGATTTCTCCAATTAAAGCTGCACGTGTTGTTCCCCCATCAATTCCTGACTCAATTTCAGAAACCATAAAATCTGCCAGTTCCTCGATACTCATTGTGTAGACAAAATCTGGAAGGAAAGGTTCTTTATAAAAACCAGTTGCTTGTAAAATGTTAATGCCTGTTGCCGCAGCAACATTATTAACGTACTCAACATTGCGGCCCATTCCGTTTGCAGTTACATCGATGATGTTGCGAACACCCAAATCGTACAATTCTTTGTACTCTTGAACTGTTTCGTCAAAACAATCGAGGAAGCAATCCGGATTGTTTTTCACCTTTGATAAATCAATTGTTGTATGTTCATGAATTAGTGTGATGCCATCTTTAAGTAATGTCATATAAGCCTCCTTACTCTTGTGGTGTAAAATAGCGACTTTCAAGCGCAGATCGCTCAAAAGGAATTTGTTGCGCAAAAGCCATCATCGCCCGAATGTAAGTAGGGTCACTTTTGCAAATCATTAAAATACTGGTACTGAGTTGCGATGTTGGAATGCTAATTGCACTGAGTCCTAACATGTTAATCACTTTCAGATAATTTTTATGTGACTGTGACTGCTTAGCAGTGGTTAGTGCATCATAGTGTCCTGATAAAGAATCACCATATTCAATAAAATCAATTGGACCTTCAAACGTAATTAACACCGATGTATCAAAGTCAAAATGACGAAGCTCTTCGATCATCAGGGATCGATTGGTATTGATATAGTGTAGGTTCGTATAATCCGACACATCCAAATGATGTTGGACGGTTCGTAAACATTGTTGATACGGTTCAAAATCTGATGTACTTACGACAACGTTACACAATGCTTGGCTATCTGTTGATAACGTCAACGAAACCACATCCCGCAATACCCCAAACTCCCGAGTCATAAACCCAATCGATGGTTGAAATGTGATGTTGTCGGTTGATTTTTTTGAATATTTTGACAATGCATCATTACAAATTAAGGGACTGATAAATCCATACAAATTAAGCGCTGCTGCTGGTGCTAAAACGGAGCCACCCCCGTCAGTTCCGATACCGATGTCATTGATTCCTTTAAAAACATTAATCGCTGTACCACTTGATGATCCCGTCATATAGCGACCTGTAATTGGATTAACCAGCTCTAGGTCGATTGCACGTCCATTCAGAGCCATAGCATCGCGAGTATGCATTAAATACCCATGTGTCTCAAGCATTTCTAAGAATTCCATGGGAATTACGTTGGTGTTTTTCACACCAACGTAATAACATGTTTCTTCACGATTGAGCCATTGTTCACAATCTACAATTTTTTGTACATTGGTTTCGACAACAGCCTTTTCACCGAGCGCTTGATAGGTACGTAATGCAAATGAAGAAACTTTGTTTGTCATACTACGCTACGACCGGTAATGCCCATAGTCCGATAAGTAGTAAAATGTTCAAGAGAATACCAAAGATAATCGCCGCAACCGGTCCAACTGCAAGATCCACAATAGGCTTTTTCGATTGTTTGTTTAACAAGTAGAATCCGATAACGAATAAACTACCAATCCCTGAAGCCATTTTATCGGCAGCAATAACCCCACCAACAAGCAATGCAACTTCAAGTACACGACTCATTGCAGTACGAATATGTTCACCCATTTCACGAACACCTGGGAATTTATCCATTGCTTTCGCAAAGATATTGATTAAGAATACTTCTAAAACCATAACGGCTGCACCCACGACAAATGCAAGCAGTGGATTACCATGTAATGCAATACCCACTACAAAGACGAATGTTGCTCCAGCAGGACCATAAACGCCTGTAACGATTCCCGTCGTAAACACGAGTGGCACAAACCCAATCGCACGTGCAAAGGCTGCCATCGCTGCACTGGTCATTTGACCTTCAGACATTAATGCTAAGGATGTTGGATCCCCCGCAATGATAAGAAGGCTTGTCCCTGCGGCAATAAGTCCACCCATGATTCCAAGAATCCACCAGTTTTTTTGGATGCGTGCAACTTGGCCTGAGAATACATTGGTTAAATCTTGATTGGAAGTACTGGTGTCTTGTTTGTTTTGTGTTGCGAAAACAACCATAAGAATTGTTCCAACAAGCATTGAGATTCCTTCAGCATTTAACGCAACTTTAGCGCCACCAAGTGTGAAGATTCCAAATTTTTTAACGACGAACCACACAAGAACTGTAATCATTCCTGTAATCATTCCTTTTTTGAATCCGTGTTGCATCGCAATTGCTACTGCTGGGAACACTGCGAAAGCGACGGTGACAGGGGCACTCACACTTCCAAGTGCCGTTAAGAAGTTAAATGGCATCGCTGCAAAAAGATCAACAACAAACTGTAATCCACCAAGGATTGCTGCGCCATAAATAGCACCTACAACACCAGATAGAATTAATCCTGTTACATCATCTTTAAAGATTGTACCAATAATATCAGTTGCCAATAAGATGGAGTGTATGAGGATAATTGAAGCAGCAATTGACGTTGGAATTCCAAATCCGACGACAAGTCCAAAGCTAATTGCAAAACTGGTCGCTGCTAATTCTTTACGGCTAATTTTACCTTCAAAATATTGTGGTACAACGGGTCTAAATCCGTCGTTAAAGACTGCAATACCTTTATTGGCAAGAATTGATGCCAAAGCACCAATTGCCATGATAATAATATATTCCATAGTTCTTCTCCTTTAGGTTATTTGATGAATTCTCGAATAAGAATTGGCACAACCACTTCAGCGTGTTGTGCAGTAAAACCAAATGCTTTTTTCCCTTTTTGTATTTCTTCAAGCATGAATGACTCATCCTTGATTGATCCTGGCATGGATACTGTTGAACACAGATCTGAACCAAGCAATGCCATCGCCATAGCAAGGGCGCCACCGCCTCCAGTATTGCATGCACCTATGTAATAGTCGTATTGACCACTCTTCATTGCCATAGCGGCATCAAGATCACTTTTTACATCAATCGAAACACTATCTCCTCCTATCTTTTTTGCTAACTCCGCAATTGCTTGTTTGTCTATTTGTCCACCAACGACAATTTTAATCATATTTAGTCCTCCTGTTGACTATTAAGTACATTGGTTAGATGTAACCAAATGTATTGCTTTTCTGATTCCGGGAACGGAATTTGTGAGTGTTCGAGAATCTTTTCGGTGACTTCAAGTACTGATTCGAAATGATTACTTTCTTTTATTTCATCAAGAATGAAAGCATCCATTGGCGCAACTACGTCATCATTTCGTATCCGTTGTGATGCCATCGCAAGATGTGTTAAGAAAACCTCAGTAGCA
This sequence comes from Erysipelothrix aquatica, assembly GCF_009828825.1. Classification (GTDB taxonomy): domain Bacteria; phylum Bacillota_I; class Bacilli_A; order Erysipelotrichales; family Erysipelotrichaceae; genus Erysipelothrix; species Erysipelothrix aquatica_A. The sequence continues at coordinate 180,037 of NZ_WTTA01000002.1, forward strand.
GTTTCATTCCAGTTATGTTCCAGCGCATACTCTTGAAATATCTTCATTGCGTACTCGTAAACCTCGATATCAATGACATTATTTTCAAGCAAAATGTTCAATCTCGTTTCCACAAAACCTCCTATGTACAAAATATTGTATATTCAACTATAATTTCATTATATTCAGTCAAAAATGCTTTGTCAATCGAAATGTAATCGTTTACTTCAATAATTTAAGCGCTATCATTATTCGATTTGCATTTTTTGTTCCAAATCACATAAAAAAAAGAAACAGCGGTAACCACTGTTTCTCCTTAAAATCATCAATTTAGTTACAACTTCCATTGCTTACAGTCACAGATACATGATCCTCCATCGCCACATACTGACTGTACTTACTTGCACCAACTACCGTACCTTTCGGCTCACATCCAGCAGGTGACACATATGAGACAGCATAACTAATATTTGCGCCTCGATCTCTAAATGCATAGAAATAGGCAGCAAGTTCATTCTCTTTCATGCCGATAAGGTCTCCTACATAAGGTTTCCCTATCGAATAATATACTTTAACAGATGCATCTTGCGTTCCAGCAATATTTGTTCCAGCAGGAATGCTTTGCTCCAAGAAGGTTCCATAAGCATATCCACTGTACCATTCTTTCAACATTGCATTAACTCCCGTTGGAGGGTTTTCCTTAAACTCACCCATAGAAATTTGGGAAAAGTCCGGAACATAAATTGCCTTACCTTTTGAAACAACAAACGTTAACACATCGTCTTTACCCACTTGAGTATCAGGAGCTGTTCCCTGGGAAATAATCATGCCAACTTCCAGCTTGTCATCATAGCCTTCTTCATATACAAACTCGGAAATAAACTTCTTATCTTTATACCACGCTTCGACATCCGTTTTTGTTTTGCCTTTAAAGTCTAAAACTTTAATATCTTTGGTGTATACTTCTGCACCTTTTGATACAAAAATCGTTACGGTATCTTTACGTTTCAAAGTCTCTGGGTTTACGTCTTTATCACGAATTTCTTGCCGAATAAACTTTCCTTTTGCCACATCGGTACTGTATTCTTGGACAACTTTAATGTTCTCCATTTTGTTTTCTTTAACCCATGTGTTGATTTCCGATTCGTTCATTGCAGTAAGATCAGGGAGTGGTACAACTTGTTGCGGGTCTGCACCCTTGCTCACAACAAGTTCTTGTGTACTCCCTTTCTTAACACGTTTGCCTTCAGAAGTCACTTGTTTCATTATAATTCCGGTATCGTCTACAAGGGAGTATTCTTCAGTGATCGCTGCTATAATACTACTCTCTTTAGCCCATTGTTGGAATTCTGTCACTGGTTTTCCCATAAAATTAGGGTACTTCACCGTGGTCATAAAATAGAAGAGTATAAAACCGAGGAATAATGCCGTCGCAACGCCTGCACCAATCATCATGTATTGTTTTCGTTTTCGTGCCTTGTAGGTATCATCAATTTCGACTTCTTCGTCACCCTTCGAATCACTCGCATCCTCACGTTTATAGTCATCCAACGATTTGCGAGTTGTTTCTGTTTCGAGAGCTGGTTTTACGATCCCGATTTCTGCAGTATCTTCGTATCTTTGTTCAATTTCTGAGTTTGTAGGTGTTGAATTTAAAGTGTCGTCATCGAGCTTTTCATCATTAGCGTGTGTTTCTTTTTCCTGATTCGTCGTTTTTTCATAATTCTCTTGACTAAACTTTTGAGGAAGTCACTCATTGCTGCCTACTTGAATCGGACGCATCGTTCCTTTTCGAAGGTAAAATCCTTCATCGGCTTGCGATGCAACCTCGTTTGAGTGTGTAACGACAACAACACACTTATTATGCTCATGTGCGAGTGATTTGAAGATATTAATAATCTCCATTTCCATTTCTTCATCTAGGTTACCGGTTGGTTCATCCGCAAGAATAAGATCAACATTCGTTGCTAGTGATCGGGCAATCGCGACCCGCTGTTGTTCCCCACCTGACAGTTTCGTAACTAAACGATCCGCCTTCGATTTTGTAATACCAATATAATCCAGCAGATTATAAGCAACCATACTTTCACCATCTGGCAGTTCATTATCCGTAATCCCCATTGCCAGTAAAATATTTTCATGCGCAGTGAGATGAGGAATCAAGTTGTAACTTTGGAATATAATCCCAACATTGTTACGGCGATAAGACTCATAGCCAATCGTCTTGAGATCGTCCCCTTCATACAAAATTCGTCCCCCAGCAGGTTCTTCCATCGCACTAATTAGCGATAACAGCGTTGTTTTTCCTGAACCCGATTGACCTAGGATTGCATAAAATTTTCCTTTTTCAAAACGGACATCCACATCCCGAAGAATATAGCGGCGTTGATCCCCGTCTTGATAATAAAACTCTACTTTATCAACTTCGATTAATGACATAATTTACCCTCCCTACATCATGATTTTCTTTGGATTAAGTCGTGTGATATATACCGTCGGTACGATGGTACTTGCTGCTGTTACAGATAATCCAATAAGATAGAAAAGACCAACATATTCCGGCGTTAACTGAACTTTATATGCTTCCAGCACATCGCCTTCGTTGAGATCTGATGCGAATTCGTTGTACATTGGCATCCCAAACATCGGATCATCCGATGGTTTCATAAGATTGGATGATAGCCCTTTTGCCAAGTAATTTCCGGTGACCAATGACAAGGTCAGCCCCACAACTGCAACCATCATCACTTCCATGACAATCTGACCCACAACACGTCCACGCCGATCACCAAGCGATAGGTAAACCCCAAGTTCATGTTTTCGATCTCTTAAGAATAGGACAATGACTAAACTTAGAATGAGAATCGTTGCACTGACTGCCACTATTAACGTAATCTGGGCCATCGAATCCATAGTTTTTACCGGGCCTGCGATTGAATCATACGCATCACTTGATGTATTGACTTTATAGAATTTTGGCAAGGTTGGATCAACTGCTGCTCTAAAGGATTCTACATCCTTAGGGTCGTTTAAGGCAAAAACAGGTGATACATATTGCATAATATACTCTTCCGTCGTTAGTGTTTGATTCTCAAACATTTCTGGATATTGTTTTTGGAATCCTTCTAATGCATACGCCGCTTCTTCATAAGCAACTTTGTTCGGTGTTAGTAGTAAGTTATCATACTGACCTTGGAAGAATTGCGTACTCATATCGTTCTCTTTTTTTTCTTCTTTAAGGGTTTCTGATGTAAAGGTTCCAATAATTTCAAAGGTCACGTCACGTTTTACAACATCTGTCATTTCACCGTTCTCACTACTTCCAGTAATGATGTTGCTGAGTGTTAACATGTCCCCAACAGACAGATTGTTTTCTTTCATAAACGGCTCTGATGCCATAACCACTAATTTCCCAGCCTTGACTTCATCTGCATTAAAAACGCGACCATTGGTAAGGCTCATTTTCCCTTCCGTTATCAACGTCACATTCGGATTGTTGATGCCTCGAAGTTCAAACATAGCGCGTTGTGTTCCTTCCGTTGGACTTTGACGAAGCACTCCAGGATTATTCGATTCAACATTTTTTATGCTATCTGACTGAAGTGTTGCCATGATTGAATAGTCGTAATATTTAACGCTATCTGTGGCTCCAATCGTCTCAATATCTTTAACACTGAGTCCTTTAATTGAGAAATCAAAATCAGGGTTTGTTTCCATTTCTTTCATGATGGCATCATTATCAAGCGTAATTGTGGCGATTGACCCTAACTGATACTTAATCGTTTTTTCAACATTCTTCGAAGCTTGTTGAATCGAAAATGCACCAGCAATGACATTTCCCAACACAAAGATAAGGACTAAAAGAATTAATGATTTGCCCTTACGACGAATGACACTAAGCCATGCTCTTTTAAAATGATTCATTGTATCTCTCCTTAATCGTAATTATCTACAGGAAAGTCATCATCCAATGTAATATGCCAGCGCTATATTACTGCTGAACCCGTTATGAATTATGCCCACCCATACATTCATACATATGTACCGTTATTATACCATTGAACATCTTTTGCAGAAAACATAATTCACATCTTGAGGCGATAATTGTATGAAGTTATTGTGTATAAAACGACAAATATTAACAAAGCACCTTAGGTACTTTAACGATTTTTTTATGATATTGAGGCACAAGTTCCCGAAGCCCATCAAGGTAATCGGATCCTAAGACATCCCGATGTTCATGCATCAATTGTTATGATAACATCATGATTAAAGGCAGTTTGAACCAATTGAACAATGGTCGGATAATGCGTTTCAATCCCACTCGCTCGAAGTCGATGATCCAAACTTCCCACGACAACTTTTTGACCATCGCAGAGAATCGAAAAAAATATGATACTCTCCTTCTTTACGGTTATCTTCATCCACAATTAGATTGTTGAGTGTGATTGAAACTGATTCAAATGTAGATAAATACACGGCGACACCTCGATCTTGGACTTCTTCTAGAAGTGGCAAAATCATTACAAGATCCTCCGGCCACAAATCCGCAATAATTTGAGATTGTGCTAAAAAATCCGCATGAAATTTTATTTCTATCTTTTATATTTTTTCGAGAAATTATTTTGCTGTTAAACCCACTCATACCGCGGATATCCACTAATTAGTGGATTGTATGCACTTTCATAAATTCCTTTTTTTGATTGACAATCGAAAATATATAGGCTAATCTATGCATGTGGCGTGCCATTAAGTTGCAACTTAAGCAAGAGCCCAGGGATTTTACCTTGGGCTCTTTTTATAATTTTAGAGGAGGAAATTATGAAATATGTAAGTAAAGTAGTGTCGAGCACATTACTCGTTTTCGCAATGCTTTTAACGATTGTAACACCTATAAATGCTGAAGCATCAGCACCTGTTGCAAAACCTGAAATGTTCGAACTTCTTGATCAAATAATCACAGCTGAAACGCGATATGGACTTACAGGAGTCCAAGTTGCCGTAACTAAAGATGGGTCATTAGTCAAAAACTCAGCCTATGGATACACGAACAATTACAAAAATGTTTACGACGAAAATGGCGCAAGCATTCTCGACCAAATCGAGGTTTTACCTTTGGCACAACGAACCAAAGTTACACCCGACACGCTATTCGACCTTGCAAGCAATACTAAAATGTACGCAACGGTCTATGCAATGCAACGACTTGTTGATCAAGGAAAAATTACACTTGATACAACCGTCGTATCAATTTTTCCCGAATTTGTAAATGATGGACGTGGCGTGCAATCGAAACACCTCGTCACTGTTGGCCATTTACTCCGACATGATGCGGGATTCACCCCGGATCCACAATATCACAACCAAAATTACACTGGAAACCTTGAAAGTGATGGATCAAACTATCTCTTCTCGCAAAACCGAGACTTAACTTTAGAGATGATGTTGAAAACGCCTTTACTTTCGGAACCAGGATCCGTTGTTAAATACTCTGATGTTGACTTTATGTTACTTGGAGCTATCGTTGAAGCAGTTAGCGGACAACGCTTAGACACCTATGTGTACGAAAACTTTTATCAACCACTTGGCCTTAACTCATTAGTCTTTAATCCATTAGACCATGGTTTTACAATAAATGACACCGTCTCATCCGAACTGCACGGAAATACACGTGATGGGCGAATTTCATTCGAAAATGAGCGAACAGAGGTTGTTACTGGACAAGTTCACGATGAGAAAGCATTCTACTCAATGGGCGGAATTTCAGGACATGCTGGGTTATTTGGAACAGCGCAAGATGTCGCAATCCTTGCAACAGCAATGTTAAGTCAAGGAACTGTCGATGGTCAGACTTTCTTTACTCAAGATACTATTGATAAATTTGTAGCACCAAGTGCCCTCAATGATACATACGGTTATGGATGGCGTCGTCAAGGTGATGCTAATGGTTATGGTTGGGCATTCTCCAATTTTGCAAGCAAAAACACCATTGGACATACTGGATGGACTGGAACATTAACACTCATCGACCCTGATAATAACGTAACATTGGCACTGATGACCAACTCTCGAAACACACCTATCATGGGACCTGGGGACAACGATTTCTATACTAAAAATTTCAACACTAATGCATATGGTATGGTCTCTGAATTAGTGTACCAAGCGTTAGGTTTGGGGGATGATACAACAGCTCACGAATACCTTGTAGGTATGATTCAATCTGAATTCAGCACCTTAACATCAACCTCAACACCAAGCAAACGTAACGCCTTAAGAGCACTTATCAGTGTCCTTGAAACACGAGCTCCACATGATACACAAGCCAGTGTTTATCTACAAAGTGATGAAGTTCAAAATATGATTACACTTTTAGAACCAACATTCGCAGAAGATACGAAGTATTTAATCTTTGAGGATAGCGTTGATGTCAGTGGACTTGAAACACTCATTGAACAAGCAAAGGCACTGGATACAAATCTTTATACGCCAGAAAGTGTTGCTGTCTTAACAGATGCAACAACAGAAGCGACGACATTGCTTGCAACCGGTAATTATACACAAGAAGCAGTCGATGCACTCATTTTGAAATTACAAGGAGCACTTGATAACCTTGTTGATATAGAGGTGATTCCAACTATCGACAAAGCAAATTTAAAAGAAGCTATCGAAAGAGCCACAGCAATTGACACAACACTTTACACAAAAGACACGATCGATGCCCTAAAAGCTGCACTCGAACAAGCACAAACCATCTTCAAAGATGATGCTGCAACACAAAGTACAGTAGACCAAACAACCCTAGCTTTAAATAATGCAATTCGTAATCTAAAATTTACCACGAACAAAGAAACACCAACGACTCCAGAAGGGACACTTCCTGCAACTGGAATGCAAGCAAGCAATCTCGCATTCGTCGCTGCTGCCTTTATTGTTCTTGGCGTCATTTTGAGAAAATACAGTTTGCGACAAAAATAGAATTACATTATTTCGATAAGAAAAGGTACTGACGAATCAGTACCTTTTTTTGTGATTAGATGGCAGAAAGAAGATGTTTTTTGAACAATTCAACATCCACATCAAGGGCAACATTTACAGAATGCGCCTGCACATCCTCAATATTTGCTAAATCGAGTACGGTTCGACCGAATTGTTTCTCTTCCGTTAATACGGTTACGGGAACCGTAATTGTACGAACGACCTCTTCATGCAATGCGACGACTGCTGCGAGCGGGTCATGCATCGCAGCACCACCCCATTGGGGATAAATAAGTTCGTGTGCCTTGAAGTAATGATCCATAATTTGTAACAACACTTTTGACACATCATTCTTTGATTCCCATTGCTTCAAATCATCGCGACTTAAAATCACACGAGAGGTGACATCCAACCCAATCATTGTAATCGGGATACCACTTTCAAAAACCACTTTCGCAGCGTGTGGTTCTTGAAAAATATTCGCTTCAGCAACCGGACTAACATTTCCTGCAACAGTTAGCGCTCCGCCCATTAAAACAATTCGTTGGTACCGTTGCATCGTCGATGGGTCCTTTTTAATCGCCTGCGCAAGATTTGTCAGTGGACCACTTGCAACAATCGTAATCTTTTCATCATGGATATGAGCCATGTTAAGAAGAAAGTCGACAGCCGACACTGTCTCAATTGCACGACCACTTTGTGTTAACGCAACGTCGCCGACACCGTTCAGTCCATGGAAAACTGCACCCCCACGCTGTTGTGTAAATCCTTCAGTATGTAATGCGTGTTCCGCGCCCTGATAAACACCAACATCATCTCTACCCAGTAAACTTAAAAGATTCTTCGTATTATGTGTTGCAGTATCTGAATCAACATTACCGTAAACTGTTGTAACACCCAAGAGATCGACATCGTGTTGTCCACAAATATAAGCGAGTGAAATACTATCATCAATTCCTGTATCCACATCTAAGATTAGTTTCTTCATCACTTAGCCGATAATCCATAATCCCAGTTGCGCAATAATTGCACGACCAAGATAGCTTCCTAAGAATACAAACAATGCAACAATAATAAATTTCCATGAGTTCTTCGATAAATCGCCCAAGTTATTCGCTACTGAAATTCCCGCAAAAGCCAAAACCGGTGTTGTAATTGATAAGAAATCAACACCTCCAATTGCCGTAATAAAAAATGGTGAAATAAGGCAAAAGACTAAAGAGGTAATGGATACCCAACCAAGAACAGGGAAATCCGCAAGAATCTTAATGCCCGTTTTCTTCATAAGTTCAGTAATTATTAGACCTGCAAATGAGAAAAGTACAAGGACTCCTAATCCCATGAACGTCTCTTTTGTGATTGGTGTTGATGCAGGGTTTTTAATCAGTTTAATCGACTGTGTGAATAGAATTAAAAACGCCCCCACTAAAAGCATTTTCAAACGTGGTAATTGTTCTTTTATAATTGTAATCATGATGGGCCTCCTAGTTTATAGCTCTTTCTTTTTTTAAAATTTTATACATAAAGTTCATCAATGGAATCGAGAGGAATACCATGATATAGGTTCCCATAAAACTCGTAACGAGCTGACTTGCACCGGCAAATGATGTAATGGTATCCGCAAACTGTGGGTGTAGTCCAACAATTGAGCTGGATGCTGCAGTCATCATACTTGCAGATCCTAAACCAGAAGCAATGGCTAGTGCACGATAGTCAAATCCTACCGCATTTAAAATTGGTGGAATGAAACTGAAGAATAATGCACCAAAGAGTGTTCCAACAAGATACATGGATAAGACACCACGACCCTCTTCACCATTTAGTCCAAATTTTTCTGAAATATAAGCCAACTCGCCTTCACGACCAATTCCTAAAGTTGCACCAATAGCCTCACGTTTTAGACCTAATAACAGTGCAATAGGTAATCCTAAGATTACTGTTCCAATATTTCCTACAGATTGTAGTAGGAATACCCATCCATATTGCATAATTTCGTTAATCTTGGGTGCTACATCTGCTCCATAACGAGCCATCAACGGCAACATAATAAAAATTAAATTACTCCCTGCAAATTTGATATTTGCATCAGAATAAATCTTTTGGATGATTCCTTTACGCCATGCTGGTATTCCAACAATCATTGTAATGAGTACCGCAAAAACCAATGGCAGAATGAGAATTGTAAGATTTCCCACTTTGACGAATTGCATACCGATTAGTTCCGATATTGCAATAACAATCATGATATAAACTATAAATAAGATGTTACTGTCCTTTTTCATTGTCTTCTCCCTTTAGACTATATGTTTAATCATCTTGATGTGCGATGTCCCATAGATTTGGAAGTTATTTCCACTCACTTCAAAACCATGTTTTTCATACATCGGACTGACTTGTGTTTGTGCAAAAATTGATATCAATAGTGCACTGCTTGACTGAATAAATTTAACCGCTTCATGAATGAGTTGTTTTCCTAGTGATTGATTGCGATAATCCTTGGCTACGGAGACACGTTCAATGTAGGCAACATCACCCTCTTGGCGAACGCGACAACTCGCCACAACTTTACCTGCATCTTCATAAAGTATATGGATGCATGTTTCATCATGGATATCTTCAACGACACATTCATCCAAACCTTGTTCTAAGACAAAGACTTCTTTACGAATTGTTTTTAGAGCATTCCATTCGGGCATATTTCTGACATTTTGAATAATCATTTTCATGCTCTCTTAATCCTCAACTTATCCTATAAATAATGGTTTTATCTCTTTCGCGCTAACTGCTACGAGACCTAAGTCCGACATCTTCGCTTCAGGAATCACGATTAGTGATAAAGTCGTAATACGCATCAATGGATTCACAAACTCGGTCATTCCCAATGAACGATTTGCATCTTTCATCTTTCGATTTTCGATAGCCAATGCTTCAGCTTCGAGATGTGACATCAAACCAAAGACTGGTAAATCCAATGTGTGTAGGACTTCATTATCCTTAACGGCTGACATACCGCCACCCTGGTGCATTAATGCGTTTGCTGCACAGAGTGCGTTTTCCGCATTGTTGTATACAATCGTAAGGTTATGCGAATCGTGGGATACTGTGGATGCTAATGCACCACCTTGCATGCCAAAATTCTTTACAATGCCTAATGCGATACCGTTATTATTCTTATGACGATTCACAACAGCCACAAAATTGAAGCATTCAGGTAGTATAACTTTTGAATCAACCACTTCCATTTCAAACTGAGATACCGTTGTGATTGAAGAATGTGGTGAATGGTATTCGATACCATGCATCATGATTGTTCCATTTTCAATCGGAGCTACGATTTCAAAATCACTCAGATTTAGTTTATCTACAAATACTGTGTTTTCTAACTCAATTGGATCCATATGTGTTGGAATCTCGACATCTAATGAACCCTCAGATGCAACTTGTTTTCCTTCGTAGAAAACACGTGATGGATGAATTGCTTCCAATGAGTCTACAACAAGCATATCCGCAATATGACCTGGTGCGATAGCTCCGAGATTATCAATTTGGACTTCGCGTGCTGTATTAAATGATGCACAACGAATCGCATCTATTGGATCCATCCCATAAGATATTGCTGCATTCACAACCTCATTCATATGACCATGTACTAAAACATCTTCGGCTTCTTTATCATCTGTACATAAACACAAGGTATCTAAATAGCGTGAACCCTTTACAGCTTCCCAAATGTCTTTGACATTTTTCGTAATTGAACTTTCACGTGCATCCACAAACAGACCCGAACGTAGTTTTTCCAAACCTTCGGCACCAGATCGGGACTCATGACAGCTACGTGGTCCGCCACAAATATATGCAGACAAATCACGGCCGGACACTGATGGTGCGTGGCCTTGGATAAAGAGGCCACGTTGTTCAGATGCTGCAATAATGTCCATCATGCGTGCTTCACCATTAATGACACCCAAATAATCCATAACCTCTGCAAGCCCGATAACACGATCCAACGATGCAAGTGTCTCAATTTCTGAAACCCCAAACTCTGCACCAGAATTTTCAAGTCCGAGCACTGACGGAACACAACTCGGAATATCTACAAAATGGCGCATCGGTAGACCTTCTGCACTATCATGCATATATTGAACGCCGCGAACACCTGTAACGTTTGCAGCTTCATGCGGATCCGTAATAATCGTTGTTGTCCCATGCGGTAATGCTGCCTTTGTGAAGTTTCGCGGCGTAAGCATTGTAGATTCGATGTGCATATGTGCATCAATCAATCCTGGAATAACAAATTTGTTTTCTACATCGATGATTTCTTTTGCATCAACCGTGTCGCGATTTTCATATTCAACGTGCGCAATCGCATTGTCTGAAACATAGATGTCGCCTAAACGAATCTCTCCAGTAAAAACATTTAGAACTTGAGCATTTTTAAGCACGATATCCGCTTGCACGTCCCCACGTGCAGTCGCAATCAGCTTACTTTTATTTATGTATTTTAGCTTCATAACGAGCCTCCCAACTAAAACTCAGCAAGGACAGCATCTTTAACACTTATAATATCCGATGTTGTTTAATCCCGTAATTTTAAACGAACATGGGTGCTTTTACCGCAACGAAAAAAGAACCGTTTTGATGCTTAGTTTGCATCATGAAGCGCGCTTTTAAGCATGCCTCGAATAAGGTTCTTTGTTTTTTAATTCTCTGTGTCGATAAAAGCGATTGAATTGCCACACATGCAACTGTGTCAAAGTTGATAAAAACTGATGTTTGCAATATCTTGTTACTCACAACAAAAAAATCAGAATTAGAAATGAATTCTGTAAACTGATTGCCTTGATGTAGGTTTAGTGTTTCACTGTTTGAGAAACAAGAAAAACAAGATATCTGATTCATCAGTATCTCCTTACTCTAATTCCGATATCTCAAACGTAGAATACGTCATAGTACTTAATTTACGGTTAAGTGTAGAGACTGTCCACCAATTTGGACATTATATAACGGAATACAGACAGTATACCATACTCAAAGGGACATACAATATTTATGTCAAAGATTCGTCTTCATAATTTGTTAAAGAAAAATCAACTTATGGCACATAACGTATTACGAGTTCATTTTGACATGTTTATTCAGTTTCTTAAATGCCCACTCGTAATGACTAGAGGTAGCAGAAACACAATAACTTCCCACTGTTGAAGTTGGGGCCCAACTAAAGTAAGCTTTCGAAAACAAAGCGTCATTACTTAATGTGTCGATTAGAGTCATTACTTGTGTATGGCTTTCAATGAGCATTGCTTTTGCGGTTTCAAAAGATGTCAGCTGATGCTTTTCAATGAACGTCACATTCATCGCACCATAACTTTTCCAATTATATGGTTCGGGAAGAAATGGAACTTCATTCCCCTCAAGATTATTTTGAACCCAATGGAGCAGTAGTTCATGCCACTCATATAGATGGATGAGGACATCTTTTACACTCTTGTCTCGGCGCCAATGTGCCTCCTTCAGTTTGTCGTCATTAAATTGTAATGGTGTCAGAATCATCGCTTCGGGCATAGCATTGATAGACGCCAGCAATTTTTGAAATGAGTTTTCTGCAGCACTTTGTAAATCTTTCTTGGTTGTTGGTCTTGCCATTCTATTCTCCTTTTAGATTAACAATCAATATATGCAAATTATACATCAGCAGCAATTTTAATGCATTCAATCTTAGAATAATATAACTCCCAATTTAGGATTAGCCTGATGATTTGGGAATAAAAAACAAATCCTGTACTCGTACAACTGTCCATGGATAATAATTACAAATAAGAGGTCCATTCTTTGTGAGTATGAAACAACCGCATTCGACAGAAGTAAAGTGTCAGACAGTTTAATTGCAAAAGAAAGAATTTAGTGTAAAGAAACTTTAAAAGAGCTTCATATGCAGATAGGCAATCAAATGTATACATGGTGGTACTTTATTAGTGACAAAATACAAAGGTTTGATCAATTAATAGGAAAGAAATATTGCTATGATCATGGATCTGAAGGGAAAAATCTAGAGGAAACGCTTAAGATTCAGAACACCCTACTAGAAAAACAAATCAAACTTGAAAAGGTACAGCGAGATGGAAAGGTTGCGGTTAAATAATATTGATAGATCTCGTAGAAAATTGTAGATTACTAATACCCAGCAAAGTTATTTCAAGATTATTTAATATCTCAAAGTCTCTATATTATCGGTGGAAACAATCGAAACTCTCAAATGCTTCTCCTTCGGAAAGCGCATAATTGGTCATCAACAAATGTAAAGATACAAACTTTATATATAGTTATCTAAATAAACAGGGATTACTGGTATGACAACACTTTTTAGACAAAATTACTAGATAGTCTTTGTTGGTATTCTACTGGGGTTAAGTATCCCAGTAGAATGAATGCGTTTAGGATTGAACCAAAAAAATGCCTATTTATAATTCTTATCTCAATTCATCAATCCTTTACGTATAGACATTCCTAAGACTAAGACTATCAACATAATTCTAAACAAAGCAATCAATTGGTTAGTGTAAAATTGTCGTTAATATAAAAAACCATGATACAATAATGATACATTTATGATTTATAGTTTACCTACACATGGAGGTTAGCTATGAATACAAAGAAAGCGAAAAGTAAAAACAAACAATGTTTCATTGTAGTGGTATTACTAATTTTAAGTATAGTTGTAGTTATAAAAGCAAGTGTCAATCTCATTCAAAATGACAAAGAGACTACAAGTTCATCGGAGCAATCATCTTTGTCACCTTCAAGTACCAAAGAGCTTACACATTATAATAAACATGTCACACTTACTTTCGATGATGGTCCAAGCTCGGCATATACCCCTGTGCTTTTGGACGCTTTGAAAGCCGAACAAGTTACAGCTACATTTTTCCTTCTGGGCCAAAATATAGAAGGAAATGAGTCACTCGTAAAACGCATAAATATCGAGAATCATACTGTTGCAAATCATACATTTTCACATCCGGACCTTGTGTATGAAGATAATACGAAAATTGAATCTGAATTTGCTAAAACAGATGCCTTAATCTATGATCTAACTGGTAAAAAACCTGAATTTGTTCGTACACCCTACGGTTCAAACAACAAAGAAGTCTTGCGAATTGCTGGAAGACCAAACATCTTATGGAACGTAGATAGCATGGATTGGGACTTAAGGGACTCCAAGAGAATTATTGATAAAATAATGCACGATGTGAAAGACGGTTCCATCATCCTAATGCATGATATTCATAAAGAAAGTGTTGAAGCCATACCCACTTTGATTACTCTTCTTCATGAGGAAGGCTATGGCATTATAGATTTGCATGACCTACTAGGGACCGATTTGAAAGCAAAAAATTATTATAATAGATAGGAGAAAGTATGCGTATACTCGTGGTAGAAGACGATGTATCCATTAATCGCTTGATTGTGGAATCATTAAAAATCAACAACTTTGAAGTCGTTTCAGTGAGTAATGGAACTGATGCAATTACAACACTACAATCCACATTGCTTGACTTAGTGATTATCGATTTAATGTTACCAGACATGAATGGAATGGATATTCTTTCACACATTGATATGAATAATCTTCCCGTGATCATTGTCAGCGCAATTATCGGGAGCGAAAATATTTCAAAAGGACTCCAACTTGGAGCAGATGACTATCTTACCAAGCCTTTCGACGTAATAGAATTGCAATCCCGTGTAAGTGCTCTATTGCGGCGTGTAAAGGGAAAAGCAGAAATCTATCAGTACGAAACAATTAGTGTTGATATTACTGCTCATGAAGTATTTAAGGAGGGAATCCCAATTCCTCTCACATCCAAAGAATTTGAATTATTGGTGCTGCTCATTCAAAACAGAAACATGACGTTAAAACGAAGCTTCTTATATGAACAAATATGGGGTGATGATTTGAGCTATGAAAGCAGAACCTTGGATCTCCATATTCAACGATTACGGAAGAAATTGGATCTTAAGAACAATATATTATCTGTCTACAAATTAGGATACAAGTTGGTATAAGATGACGTATTTTAAGAAAATGTTTTTCACAATTGCTAGTGCAATCGTTATCGGGTTCGTTGTTTTTGGTTCCGTTTTTCTGGTATTCATTAATCATAACGCTATCCAAAAGGAAATGATTCTTGCGGAAACTGACTTTAACAATGCTTTGAGTGTTCTAAATTCACAAATGGTTCAAGTATCAAACATTGAAGATGACTATGTAAATTTCTTTAGCAACAATACTACCATCAAAAATGCATCACAACTTGCCATTATCGAAGGGAGTACCATCTATGCAAGTGAAAAATTTAAGTCACCATACTATCGAGACTTATTTATGAAAATCCCTGCAGATGAATTGAAACATGCGAAAACAGTAGAAGATGGAACGTACATAATGGTTTCACAATTTACGAGTAACCAAAAATTGAAAGTAGTATATTTTCATAGCCTTGAACCCATGAATGACTATATTGGAAAAATGAACCAATATTATCGAATTAGCTTAATTGTTTTTATCGTAATTGCCATGATTGTCTCATACATAATCGTACAATTCTTAATAAACCCAATCAATACCCTTGCTAAAGGAATTGAACATGTTCGAAAGGATCGTACTTTTATCTTAGAATCTAACACCGAAGATGAGTTCACACCAGTTATCCAAGCATTCAACACAATGAATTCAGAAATCACTACTTACATTGAAAATATCGAAGAGAAGCAACGACTGCAAGAACTGTTCTTGCTTAATTTTGCTCATGAAATTAAAACTCCTCTCACGTCCATTATTGGATATGCACAATTGATTCAACTGAAGTACTCTGACAACAAATCAGCACTTCAAGAGTTGGGATATATTGAAACAGAAGGATATCGACTCAGAGATATTTCAGTCAACCTAATGAAACTACAAAGCACCGACCAAAACTTACTCAAAATTGAACCAATTGATATTTCTACGATTGGTCAAGATTTAGCGCTAATTATAAAACCTTACCCGCAGTGTGAAATGATTTTGGAATTAGAGGACGGCTTTATACTCGCGGACTATGAACTCATACTTATGTGTTACCATAATTTAATATCCAATAGCATCAAAGCTGCCGCGAGTACAATTCGAATGATTGGAATTCACAAAGACAAGGACCAATATGAACTACGCTTCATTGATAATGGTATAGGAATGAATGAGAAAGAACTCAAACGAATCTTCGAACCGTTTTACAAAATCAGAAAGTTAGAATCCCAAGAAACCAGTACAGGTCTCGGATTATATATTGTTCAAAAAATCGTTGAGGCACATAATGGTACTATTATTACAAGCAGTGAACCTGGTAAAGGAACTACGGTCACCATTATTTTGAAAGGAGTATCTCATGAAGAAACATCAGTTTAAAATTGCACTCTTGTTTCTTGTGTGTGTTGTCGGAATTGGGTTTTATGCTCCCCATTTTATTTGGACAAGAACCAGAATGAACACTAACTTCCAGGTGGATAATCAGGCTCCATTAAATATGCTTTCACTTACCGATAAACTGACTAACTACCGTGATGTTGACAATAGAACGTCCTACATGGTATCACAAAATTTTTGGTATGATGAACCAAATAAGGGCATGCGGGATTTCTTTGCCATATCTGTAGGAAAAATTCTTAATCTGATTATTAATGAAAAAGTCACGAACTCAAAAGAAATCATCATTTACAGTGCAACGGTCATAAATTTGCCAATCCAAGCATCAAAAAAAGGGCAAACAGTCTGGCATGTAAACTTTGTATATCAAGATGTTCAAGGTACAATTGTTATTGATGATGAGTTGGATGTCCCCTTATATACGTCAATTACATCCTCAGAAACTAGATTCTTGGATTTGGAAAGTATGGTTGCAAATCTAATGTCCTATTTGAGTTTAGATTACAAATTCACCGATGAAGACTCATATGGACGAACATACCGTGTTAATGACACAAACATTAGAGTCCACTCCAACCGTAACTATTTCGAGTTTAATGGCAGTATACCAGTTATGTTAGAATAATCTGGTATCTTTTGGAAGTGACCTAGATAAGTTGGACTTTGATAAAAAGAAGTATTCAGTTGGGATTTCTGACTCACTATATTGGACTGTTGGCATGAATCCCAGTCTTGTCTATTTTCGTATTGTAATGGTTGATATGTTCTAGCACAGTTTATGTTATCGTTTCATTAGTACTCTTGCGTTCTAAAAGTCTATAGAGCGTTTCTGACTTTAGTGCGGCATGAAACGACTCGATTGAAGCATTATTTACGGGTGTTCCTTTATTGGACATACTCATGGTAATGCTTTTTCTTTAGACCGCAGTTTGATAACTTTGAGATGTATATGCGGATCCCTGGCCGCTATGTAAGATATAAGAATCGTATGGTTTCGTAATGGATGTAATGTATCTAATACAAAAACAAAATTCTGTTTATCCTCATGTATAAATGCAATTATTTCGTCAACATATAAATCCATGTAGACGATACGGATATCGTTTTTTCACCCCAAGGTAAGTACGTAACATCAGTGACTGGTTTCTCTAAAGGTCTCATTGTTTTAAAGTTCATTTCGATCACCATATGCAAAGTTTGTATCTTTACATTTATTGGTGACCAATAATTCGTTCTTGGAAGAAGAAACATTCAAAGGTTTGATTGTTTTCATTGATAATAGGTATACTTTGGAATAGTAAATAGCCGTAAAATATCCTTGATAGGTATTTGTGATTTATAATTTTCTACGAGTTCTATAAATACTTCTTTGACCACAATCTTTCCATCTCGTTGTACTTTTTTAAAAGCTTGATTTGATTTTCTAGAATGCTGTTCTAAATCTTAAGCATTTCTTCTGAATTTTTCCCTTCAGGTCCATGACCATAGCTATATTGCTCTCCTATTAGTTGATCAAATCGATGCTTTTCATCCTTAAGATACTAATACCACCATGTGTATACTTAACTTCCATTCTTAATATTGAGCCCTTTTTGAATTTCTCTTACACTATATCCTTCCATTCGCAATTAGATTGCCTGCCACTTCACCTCTGGCGAATACTTTGTTTTTTACTCACAAAGAAAGCACCTCTTAGTTGTAATTATTATCCATGGACAATTGTACGAGTACAGGTTGCCTTTTTATTTTACTCACATTTTAATGAGTCAATACCACTTTAACCATTTTTTATCAAATGAATTGATACAATCCAAATAGTGTGAATTCATCGGATTGTCATAGTATTTTAACTAAAATAAGATTATGATAAAGAATATTGAAGTAATCAGAAGGGCACTGAAGGACATTTGTTCACGTTTTATATCATGTCATTGGCATAAAGGAGATTTAGCATGGAGTTCATGGATAACAAACAAAAAAAGAAACCAAAAGTTCGATACATCGTTGGGGGAGTCGTAATCTCAATGATACTTGCAGTTTTCGTCGTGAATCAAGTGACACCTTGGCCGTTTGACATGATGTTTCGTGCATTTAACAGTCAAAATAAAAATGCCATAACTCTTGGACCTTACGAAAATGATATCGCTCACGTCGTAGCCCAAGAACCACTATCAATTCCTGTCGATGGCTTCCCAGATGCAAAAATAACAATCTATGATATCCCCAACAATCAAACGAAGCCACTTGTCTTCTTTATTCATGGTGGAGGTTGGATTCTAGGCGATTCAACACAACTCGAGTCATTAGGGAAGCTTATTGCATCACGTGGATATGTTGTCGCGTCTTTAGACTATTCACTGGCACCTGAGTATACTTATCCAACACCGGTTCATCAAGCTCTTGAAGCCCTTAGTTATCTAAACCAAAACGCAGAATCCTACAACATTGATACTGCGAATGTATTTATAGGTGGAAACTCAGCAGGCGCACAATTATCGAGTCAGATTGCCGCGATTACTACACGCCCTGATTTACAAAGCAATTTTCCTGTCACATCCTATATCGAACCGTCACAACTTAAGGGACTCTTACTTTTAAACGGAGTCTATAACTTTGATTCAGTAGGCAAAGCAGGTTTTCCAGGATTTGGTATGTTTGCGTGGAGCTATACTGGAAAGAAACACTATACAGAATATGACCGTATTCGCGAGTTATCAACCGTCTACAACATTGATGCCCACTATCCGCCTACCTTTATTACAGCCGGAGACGCTGACCCCTTAGAAGCGCAATCCTTCGAATTCGATCTAAAATTACGCGACAACAAGATCCCCGTTACAAGTGTCTATTGGACAGGAAGTCACGAAAATCTGAATCATGATTACTTCTTTGACCTCAGTAAAAAGCCATCGCAAGAGATGTTTGAAACGATGATGCAATTCATGCAGCAAAACCTTTCTGAAACAAATACTCACTAATACCACAAACAAACGATGTCGTTAGAGACTACACAAATTTCTAATGACATCGTTTTAGATGACAATATTATCAATTGCATGATTCTATCAAAACAAGATATAATGATGTAATCGAATTAATGATAGAAAGGAGATTATCCATTAATTCAGAGACACTACCGATAAGGAGATCTTTATGAATATAATTATTGAACCATATAATAAACAATGGCCTGTTGACTATGAACTGGAGTCTTTCAAAATCAAACAACTTGTGGAGGACAATTTGGTTCAAATTTACCACATTGGAAGTACTTCCGTACCCCAACTCGCTGCTAAACCCATCATTGATATTTTGCTTGTTGTATCCGACTTGGATGCTTTGGACTCGATGCAAACAGATTTTGAAAAGTTAGGGTATGAGGTAATGGGTGAGTTTGGTATGCCTGGACGGCGCTACTATCGCAAAGGCGGCGACAATCGTACACATCAGATTCATGCATTCCATGTCTCTAATCTTTATGATATTGAACGTCATCTGATTTTTAGAGACTACCTTCGAAAGCATAAAAATGATCGTGATGCTTATGGCGAATTAAAGAAGCATTTGGCATCACAATTTCCAAACGACATTGATTCATACGGCGATGGAAAAGACGATCTTGTCAAGGCAATTGAACACCGTGCACTTCAATGGTATTATCAGGATGTTCGTACGGGTAAATAGCCTAAATACACCGCGCTTCACTTAAACAAAAGCCGCTCCTCGCCAAGCGGTTTTTGTAGCTTTTAAAAGAAAAAATTAACTGTATAAATAGGCCTTAAGACGTGTTTAACCACTGTCTTAGATCTACATTTGGCCATAAAAATCACAATATTAAACATACCAAATTATCTCTTTAATATACCCTGTCATTTACCTTGAAGTTTTAAAAAACCTTTGATAAAATTGCTTCATAGACAAGGAGTTTTCCTATGAAAAACTTAGAAAAAGCAATCAATGTAACCAGTGAGTATGCTCCTTTAAAACAAGTCATCGTAGCGCAATCAGAGTTTATTTTCCCACAAATCCCTTCAACTGATGGTGATGATTTCCTTGAATCAGACATACTTGAACTTTATTCACAAAACGACGTCGATGGTCGTAACTATGCTGATGTATTTCCTATGCGACAAAAACAATGGGAACAAGAACGCGAAAATCTCTGCAATGTTCTTGAAAAATATGGCGTAACTGTTAAGAGACCGCGACAACTCACAGACACAGAAAAAAGCAATACAACACATGGTGTTTCTAACTTCTTTGTTCGCGATCCTTTTTTCACCGTTGGTAATCACATCATCGAGGGATCCATGCGTTTTCAACATCGTAAACATGAAATCCTCCCGATACGTGATATTTTGATTGACTTTTCATCGAAGAATACAGTTTCCTACCTTTCAATTCCATGTGCAGATTTGTCTGATGGAATACATTCAACTAAAGGGCCGTTTCTTGAAGGTGGGGATGTTTTGGTCCACAACAAAACCGTTTTTGTCGGGGAGTCTGGACTCGCTTCTAACGAAGGCGGAGCCCAGTGGCTTAAAAACTATTTGAGAAAAGACAACTACGAAGTTATCCACGTCAAGCTTCACCCTCATGTACTGCATCTTGATTGTGCCCTAAGCATTGTCAATGATCATCTAATCATTATAAGCGAAGAGGCCTTTTTGGATGGTGTTCCTGCTTACTTTGATTCTTTTGATAAGATTATTGTGCCCCTTGATGATGTCGCGAAACTTGCGGTAAATGGCTTGCCTATCTCCGAATCAGTTTACATCATGGATCCAGAATTTGAGTATATCGCAAGACAACTTCGTGACCACGGAATTACTGTCGAACTTATAGATTTTAAAATATCACGAAGCTTAGGGGGTTCTTTTAGATGTTCTACACAAGCCTTAGAGCGTTCGTATGATTAGTCCAACGCAAAAACAATAAAAAAAAACCGAAACGCGGCGAAAAATGACTTACTTTCGGTTTTTTTATATTCTTGAATCTGATTCAGACTGTGCTGATTCAAGTGTCGCTTATTTTTGAGCTGTAATTATGAACATCATTGGGCGACGCATTTCATCTTTCATTCCTTCTGTTTCAATAAGATTTAGATCAGGCTTAGGCTCCACAACATGCTTAATCGTAAAACCCTTATCTATTAATGTTTGTATGTATGTCACTACTGTTCGGTGGTACTTGATTACAGACTTCCTCAGAAATTGTGTTTCTCTAAGTCCTTCGTAATAGTAATTGTCTATTGGGAAATGAGAAATTTCGCCATCTTCATTATAAATCCAATCTTGACTGCCGTGCGATGTGAAAACCGGATGTTCAACCGTAAAGACTAACATTCCGTTTTGTTTCAACCAATTATAGATTCGATCAACAATCGTTGCATAATCAGCCAAGTAGTGAAACACAAGCGAGCTCATCACCACATCAAAAGTGTCACTGTCAAAATGACTCGATTCAATTGACTCCTGCCTGTAATTTATGCGTGGGTCCGAGTTAATCACTTCTGCCTTCCGCAGCATTTTTTCAGATTCATCGACACCAACTACATACTTCGCCCCCATGTGCACTGCATAGTGACAATGCCAACCAAATCCGCAACCCAAATCCAAGACGCTTTTATTCGTAAAGTCGGGTAAAAGTGGCTTCAATGCATGCCATTCACCAGCACCCAGAAGACCCTTTTCCGACCGTAACATGGAGCTATATGCTGTATAAAATTCTATATCATCATATATTTTTTCTTTCATAACTATTTCCTTTCCGCATCGAATTATCATACTAAATCGTCACATCAGCTGCCCTTGAACTCTTTTAACTCTCAAATTGACTATTATACAAATCAGCATAGAATCCTTTTTGTTGCATAAGGGCATCATGGTTGCCAACTTCAATAATGTTACCATCACGCATAACAAGAATCTTATCTGCATTGCGAATAGTTGAAAGTCTGTGAGCAATAACAAATGATGTTCTTCCTTTCATCAGCGTTGCCATCGCCTCTTGAATCATGGCATCAAGTCGGGTATCCACTGAACTGGTTGCCTCATCCAAAATCATTATTTTCGGGTCGCATAGCAAGGCACGAGCGATGGTCAGAAGTTGCTTCTCACCATTTGAGATATTGGAAGATTCCTCATTTAAAATCATCTCGTAGCCGTTTGGTAGTGTCGTTATAAAATGATGCACATTTGCACGTTTTGCAGCATCAACCACAGACGCATCTGTTGCGTTTGGTTTACCATATGCAATATTTTCTTTGATTGTTCCTTTGAATAACCACGTATCTTGAAGCACCATACCAAATAACGAACGAAGATCATCCCGTTTCATATTACGAATATCAATACCATCAATTGAAATAGAACCTGCATCAACATCATAGAAACGCATCAGTAAGTTAATTATTGTTGTTTTTCCCGCGCCAGTTGGTCCAACAATCGCCACCATTTCTCCTGCTTCAATGTTTACGCTAACATTCTTGATAATTGGTTTTGTTCCATAACCAAACGAAATGTCATTGAAGGATACAGCACCTGAGAACGATTCAATTTCTCGATAGTCAAGGACATCAACGATGTCATTAGCTTCATCAAGATAATCAAAGACACGTTTAGCGGCTGCCATACTCGATTGCAACGTAGGAGCGAGTTGCGTCATTTGTGCGAGTGGTTGGTTAACTTGCCAAATATAACGAACAAATGCCTGTAATGCACCAACAACCATCACACCTTGTGCCACTTTAATCGCACCCAAAAAAACAGCTACGGCTATCACAATGTAAGTAATAAGTGTAACTCCAGGATTCATAAGACCTGAAACAAAATTTGCTTTGAACCCAGCTTCACACAAATCATTATTAGCGGCATTAAATGACTCAATCGTTGCTTCTTGGTAGTTGTACAACTTAATCTCATTATATCCAGTAAGTTTTTCTTGTACAACTGAGAATACAACACCAAGCGCTTGTTGCTGTCGTTCAAACAATGGTTGTGATTTACGGATAACAAGCCGGCTAAAAAACACTGTAATAGGGATTATAGTGATGCCGATTAATGCCATTTTCGTATCTATCACAAACATCATGATGATTGCAAAGATAAGGCTGAGGATTGCTAGCAACACTTGAGCAAGACCTTGTTGCAATGCTCCCGAAAGAACTTCAATGTCAGAAGTCATGCGAGACATTAAATCACCAGCAGCATGAGCGTCAAAATATCGAACTGGAAGCTGACCCATTTTAATTTTCACAGACATTCTTAGATCATAAATTGAGGATTGAATTACCTCAGTAAGAAGCCATTGCAATAATAATCGGGCCAATGTATTAAGTAAGTATACACATAAGAGTCCCACTAACACTTTGTAAATAAAACTGAAGTTGACTTGGATGCTACTTACTGTTGATTTCGCAGCTATAATATCTTTTGATAGTTGAGTTGTAATCATTCCTTCAATCGCAGGTGCTGCAGCTGTAAGTATCCCTGCGATAATTACTGCAACAAGTGCAGCATATAATTTAATTCTATAAGGCTTCATGATTGCCCAAATTCCATTAAATACTTTCATATTCATTTAACTCCTCTTCACTTAGTTGAGATTTCGCAATCTCTCTATAGATAGTTGAGTTTCTCATCAGTTCTTGATGAGTACCTTTTCCAACCATATTTCCTTCATTTAAGACGATAATTTGGTCAGCATCCATTATCGAACTAATTCGCTGCGCTACAATTAGAACGATTGAATCATGACTTATCGCTTTCAGGTTTTTTCGAATTGTTGCATCAGTTTTGTAGTCTAGGGCCGAAAAACTATCATCAAAAACATACACATCTGGTTTACGTACCAATGCACGAGCAATAGAAAGGCGCTGTTTTTGACCGCCCGACAAGTTACTTCCGCCTTCTGTTAGGTAAGACTCATATTGTGCTGATCGCTTTTCAATAAAATCACTTGATGCTGCGAGTGTTGCACTTTCTTTGACTTCATCTAAAGTAGCCAACGGTCTTCCATAACGGATGTTTTCGCTAATGCTACCACTAAATAAAAGAGCCTTCTGACGGATGAACCCAAATTTCTTGCGTAGCTCATAGATATCATAATCACGAACGTCGTTGTCATTGACTTCAACACTTCCCGATGTGACATCAAAGAATCGGACTAAAAGGTTAATAAGCGTAGATTTACCAGAACCCGTTGATCCAATAAAAGCAACCGTTTCGCCTTGTTCTGCCGAAAAGCTGATATTGGAAAGAACATTGGAACTACCATCTGGATATGCGAAACTTACGTCATTGAATTCGATTTTATTACCATGATCCTTGATATTCAAATTTGGATTATTTTTTACAGAGATTTCCATATCGAGTACTTCTTGGATACGTTTTGCACTCACAATAGCACGTGGATACATCACAAACACTGTAGAGAACAACAGTAATGAGAACAGTGCATGGAATTGATACTCTATAAAAGCAACAAGATCACCAACTTCTAGCGTGCCCAAATCAATCATTTTGGAAGCAATCAAAACAGTCACTACGGAAGTTATGTTTAATACGAAGAAAAAGAGAGGTTCGACTCTTGTCATAAGGAGAAAAATTTTCTTTGATACTGCTGTATACTTATCGTTGATATCCTTAAATCGTTTGGTTTCATGGTCATCTTTACGGAATGCACGTATGACACGAACCCCGGTAATATTTTCCCGTGTAATTCGATTCAGTGTATCCATAAGTTGTTGTTGGATTTTACTTAGAACATTCGACTTTATAGCTGTTGTAATTATTATGAATAGAATGAACGGAACACTAATCGCAACTATTAACGCTAACGGAACACTTGTCTTGTACACCAAAATCGCTGATGCAAAAATCATTATAGGACTATTCAAACCCATTCTGAGTAGCATCTGCACAAATAATTGAATTTGATAGGCATCATTAGAGATACGTGTAATTAACGATGAGACACCAATACTATTGTACTCTGCATGGGAAAGTTGCTGTGTCTTCTCAAAAACATCGTTTCGAATATCTTCTGTCATACGAGTCGCAATTCGTGTTGCTGTATAGACTAGTAGTATATTTCCTAAGCCACCGATCAGTGCTACTCCCAAGAGTTGCAATCCTTGTAGACGAATTAAATCAATACTTCCTGATGTGATTCCTTCATCAATCATCTTCCCCATGATTGTAGGCATACCGAGTTCAGTTACAGAATATGCGATAATTGCCACAATATTGAAGAAGAATAATCCTTTGTATTTTTTAATATATTGCATAATTAATTTCATATTATTCCTCCTTCGCAAAATATTGCTATGCCATCTTAAACTATAAAGTTACTTTATAGTCAACACCCATTTTTTGAATATCGAATTCTTTTGCACATGTATCGATTCCCTCAAGCGTGCTTTCTATCCTTGGGCTCATTAATAAGACGTACAGCCCCCTCAATTAGTTTTACTGTATCGTTACTATTGCTTTACTTCGATTTACGTGTCAACTTCTTCATTACACTGGTTTTTACGGATTTTGATACAATTCTCGCATCCGGCAGTGCAAAAGACATCTGTAAATCTTCTCGTTCAACAATTCCGATATACACACTATTTTGAAGAATTTTATGAACTCTCTTTATTGTCCAAAATTTGCGTTGCCTAAAGTTTGCATTAAGGTATATTGCAATATCCTTTTGAGTGACATTGTCTTCTAAGTACAAGAAATGAATGAGTCGAACTATGACTGCTTCATGGTCATTAACAACGAGTTTTCTATTCTTCTTTATATATCCATATGGACATCCTGGGCTGGCATAATTACCTTCATTAAATTCCTTAATAATGCCATTTCGTATCAATGTCCGATTTTTTTTATACATTTTACGTCCTCCTAATACGCATCCCATTCAATAGCGTTCATTATTTTTAACTTTTCAAAAGTTTTGGCAAGATTAACACGCGCATATCGCAGTCGACTTTTAATTGTACTTTCAGACACTGCATATTTGCGTGCTATTTCTTTAGTCGTCAAATCTCTAAAATAGAATAGATATACAACCTCACGTTGCTTTTTTGAAAGCCTTTTAACAGCATTTCGAATCATTCTGTTTCGTTCTTCTGTACTTGCTAATTTTGATGGATCACGAGACTCCACAGGCATTTTACTCAAAGTCTTTGAGACCATGAGATCGTCAATGTCAGAAAAACTTAAAACTTTTCTCTTCCGATACATGTCATTCGCAATATTCAATGCAATCCGATGAATCCACTTGCAAAAAACTTCTACAACAAGCGTATCTAAGTCTTCTATTCTTTGGAACGCTCTAATATATGCCTCTTGTACGATGTCATCCACCCATGACGTATCTCCCATACTCGACGTTACAATATGACGAAGTCCTTCAATACTTCTTTCATACAAAAATTCAAAATCAATATCGCCATCGTGTATATATCTAATCGGCGTTCCAATAACTTCTTTTTTCACTTACCTAACCTCCAAAAATGACAAAGAGCCGCGAGTGCTCATACACTCGCGGCTCTAAAATATTCCTTTGACTACACGCGTTAGTCAAAGGAAAGGGTAACGTGCCATGTTATCTTTGTTATCTTTTCAGATGATTTGCATTATAAACTATAAAGTTACTTTATAGTCAAGCACCATCTTTTAAAACTCATAAAATTGACTTTACGAGCATAAATTCATAACATTGATAAAACGAATAAATTCTATTGTCTTAATTGGAAATTATCGCACTGCAGCATCTTCTACTACTCATTGGCGTCCATCAAATCTTCAAGTGATGTCGCTTCTTTTCCTTTTTCTAAATAGTCTTGATACGCACTATCACTCATTTCATTGTCATATGCATCTTCAATTCTTGCTAATACAGTTTCTTTGATATATGCACTGACGGTCATACCATTTCGACTGGCATATTTTTCGATCAATTCTTTCTCTTTAGCAGTTGTTTTAACTTCGATAATACACATTTCGCTACCTCTTTCTATGTCTATTTGCGGTTTAGTCACGCTCTATATAATCTTTCGAGGCACTATGCCTTCATATAGTTTATGAATCCGTTCAATACACAATCTATGAATTCTTCATTCCAACATGTTTTGCAGGGCTCTTTATACTCGTGTACAATATTTATAACAAAAGCATTAAGGAGTGCACAAATGAAAAAAACCTTAGACTTTCAAATCGAAGATTCCATCACTTGTTTAAACTTTATTAATCCCGAACTTGCAATTCTATTTACAACATCCGGACAGATTCTTCTCTATAATACTACAACACATACACGAATAAATGTTATGACCGATACTGATTTTCGAAAGTCTACGTGTGGAAATCTGGATAGCTCGCAGCCAGCAACAATCTATGTACACGACGAGGTATTTGTCATTGCAAATGATTTTGGTGACGTTGCACGCGTTGTAAACATCCATAAAAAGTATATCTATGATTTTCAAAGGAGTGACTATCAGCTGCAGCATTGTAAATATCCTATTGTCCTTTTCAACCGTGAACAGAAACACTATATTGGGACAACTACAGCCTGGAATTCAATGCATATTATAGATTTACAGGAAATTGAAAATCTATTCGATGCGAATATGGGAACTCATGCAATGCAACAACTACCCCTAAATGTGAACAATGATGAATATGACTATTTTTGGGGTCAATTGAGCATTTCTTCTGATAATCAGTACATTTTGAGTCGTGGTTGGGATTGGGGTTCTATCGATTCATTAAAAGTCATTGATGTCGAAATGTACCCAAATGCACCCAAAGAAGCAGAAACTCGTATTGGTACAATGCTTGAACATTTGAATAGACCGGCATGCTTTATCGACCAGAAAAATGTTGCATTCTTATACCGTGAAAAGGAGGAAGGCTGGATTGACGTTCAATCACCTACAAATCAAGACGAAATACACATTTATTCACATTCCGGACAATTTATCGAAAAAATAACCTTAGATAGAGAAGTATATTCACTCGAATCAGAAATGATTTACATTGATCAACAATTTGTCTTTTACTCATCACACCATATCCAGTACTACTCAAAATTCGGAGCACATTTATCATGTACTGTTATAAATTCAATTAAAATATATAGCAGCATTTTACATGCAATTGTTTCGTCTAAAGATCAGTCCGTAACGATATATCCAATTGAATACGTCAATCCCAATGAGATTACGTTTGAATAATAACATTACTTCTTAATAGTTACATATTTTCAAATTTTATTTGTTGAAATTGGGTCACATCTTCAAATGTTTCGGCATCTAAGCTATTTCTAGATTCTTTAACCAAATTGGTATAGTAACCTTGCATCTTTGACATAAACACCTCAACTGCATTCCATTCAAAAATTGAATCCGCTAAGTTATTCCTTATATACTCAACATTTGCACTATATCGATCTTCTGATAGAAAACCCGCACCAAAATGAGGCTCATAATCAATTACCGCCAAAGGTGTGCCACTTTCCGTCGCAAACCGCATCGCACCCCTCGTACCACTTTTGCTTTTGGCCTCCACAACAATGACACCATTACTCAAACCTACCTGCCACTCATTACGCGCCTTCAAGTTAGAAATTAAGTCATACTCCTTCAAAGGAATGCCGGGTGGATACTCAGATACAAGGAGTCCTCCTTTGACGAGTATTCCCTCGGCAAGATCGCGATTTGCTTTTGGATAGATTTCTCCATCCAAAGGTGTCGGTAATACGGCGATGGTCTTTCCAGATACATTGAGAGCACCTTGATGTGCAGCTGAATCACATCCGATTGCTAGACCACTTACAATGACATAGCCCTTCGAAGCAAGTCTTTCCGCGAGGCGAACGCCATACTTAAAACTGTATGAATCTGGGTGACGCGTTCCTACAACCGCTACATTTTTTTCTGAACTTAGTAACGATACATCACCTTTACAAAATAATAATGCTGGTTTACTCCGCTTTACCATTAACCTCGCTGGGTATTCCTTCATGTAGCAATGAATGATTTGAATTCCATTAGAAATTGCAGTATTAACGACTTGATGAGATACCTTCAAGAATTGATCCCAATCATTTTCGTTCATGTCTGATTTATCGAGGTAATTCAACATATCCAGTGTTTCTAAAAACTCCACATCTACCGCTTCGACTTCAGCTATTTTAACTTTGTTTCTCTGTAAAATACGGATAACCGCTTTGTTTCCAATACCTTTAATTTGCTTTAAGGTAAGAATAAGAATGGCAATTGCATGTTCATGATCTGTCATAGATTTGCCTCCCGTCAACTACTCATAATAATTCGCACTAAGATCAAAGTCATCATTGAATAATACGTGATAAACAGAATCATTACCGCCCCGGTTCTTAATCGTTAAGACATCGTGACTCCACGATAAAACAGTTTTTTCTGAGACAAATGATTTAAAAATTAGTCGTTTGTTCGCAACTTCAAAATCATTATCAGCACTCTGATTATCCCAAAAAAGATTGAGAGTAAAAGAGTCTTGGGTTACGATATTCCACTCGATTTCGATGTTAAAGAAGCCTTCGCCTCTAAGGATTTTATTATAGTACTTTACAAAGCAGCGTTTACTTCCAGTCTTCGGTAAATATCCCGAGTCAACTAAAGCGATTACCTTAATTAGGTTCTCAGTGCTGATATTTCTAGAATAATGCATAATCCCACCCCCAGGTCATTTGATGCTTAAGTAATCATAACTACGTTTCGTTGCGATCAAATCATGGTATCCCTTTTCGAACAAACGCTAAATTTTTTAGAAATTTTAGTACTAAGATGACAATTATAACATATGATTTTATTCTAGAAAAAATGATAAAACGTTGGTTTTAGCTACACCGATCGTTTTAACGTTATACTAGTGCCAATAATTTACTACAGATATAATGAAAAGCGAGTTCGTTAACCAAACTCGCTCTAATTTTTATATTGGATCGAATCAGGAATGTTGGACAACCCTGATTGAGAATGTGTAGTTATTATGACTTCTCTTTCTGCATTTTTGTACACGATTTAGCATATCAATTTTGGCACGTTATCTTAGTTTTGTTTCTTCAAAAGGTTTTGTTGCCTCATTTGTTTCTATGACGCTATACACAGTCCCATTTTTTATATACTTCATCCCATGGTCAAATGATAACGCTGCATAGACACCTTTATGCTCTACTAAATAAAATACATATTTTTCGGGTTCTTTTGTTTCAATGAAACTTCTGCTTGTAGGATTAGTTCCAAAATTATGTGTAATTATTTTATTGGGGTCTTGCTCTCTTGGGTCAATTACATCTTCTTTTTTTATTCCTTTTTTCTCTAAGAACGCATCACTTTTAGTTGAAGAAACCATTTCATATATTCCCATTTCATCAAGTTTTTGAATGTATTCACCCAAAGTCATTTGACCTCCAGGTACAATAACTGCAATTTCGTCGGTATTAATGGCTCCCTTATAGATTTCGTCAAGCTCAACTGAATATGTTGTTTCTATAAAACCTTCTTTATTAATATCAACTTTTTCCACGTTTTTTATTGTACCACTGACTATAAATGGAGAGGTTTCAGTCAATACATCTGGGTCTGATACATCGATCGCATAATCAACGATTATTGGAAAGATATCAGAACAATTAATATCAACATCAGAAACAAATAAAGTTTTTGTTACTTCTTTGATTACTTTATCCTCTATACTTGTACAACCTGTAACCAGAACCAATGCAAAAATCATAATTACTAATTTTTTCATATTTTACCACCTTACTTTTACTGATTGATGATCGAGACATGATGGACCAATTACATTTCTTCCTTATGCTTGCTGTGCCATAACAGTTCCTCGCGGCCACTCGTTATTTGGATGCGCCAACCCTAAAACATGTCCTAATTCAAGAGCTGCAACAGTTCGTTTTGATCCAACTCCATACCATAGATTTTTTCCATCCATTATTCTTTTATTTAACTTGAAAACAGCATAATCATAGGATGTAACGTCGCATCATAAACATTCATTCTATTTTCTGAACCACTTTTTTTAGGATAAACACTACCATTAATATAATGATATGAATGATCTAGAAACTCGGCATAAAATTCTACATCTGCTTCTTGATAATCACTCACTTCATGATAATATAAAGTATTTTCTGATCCTGTACAGAGTAGAGATCCTTGGTCTTGATAATTTCCATCAACACGAGGTTTATACCAACCTAAACTGGCAGAATTCATGGCTGACTCATAGTCTGTCCCTTTTGTGGAACTTCCGTACCACATAGCTATATTATTCCTTTCAGTCGTTCTATATGTAAACTGGTTCCCATATCCATTGAAATGTGCTGCTTTTACAGCACTTTCTGGAGTAATTACTAAGAATAAAAATATAACTACAAACAAAATATACACGTTTTCTTCATTTTTTACTCTTTTATAATTATATTAATCTTATTCTATCATACCTTCATTAGAAAGAAACCCCTTTCATAATTTATATCACTTCCTATATTGTCTTATCAATAAGCCTGTATAAGTTCTTTAATTCCCCCCCTACTAAGTTTGATAACTTAGTAGGGGGGAATTCTTCAATATGTCGATTCTATCAATTTTTTCAGCAAGTTCATCCATTTTAATAAATGCTCTTGTTGAAATTGATTACTATTTTTGTAGGTTTCTGTCTTGTAAAAACTCCTCATCTTTTTCTAAGGGCAGTGAGTGTTGTCCTGATAGAAACCTTAAAGCCACAATCCTAGACATTTTATTGTTTTTGAAAATCCTAATACTGAACCATCTAACTTAGAAATTCCGTCAAGAAAACAAGCCTTGAGCAAATCTTCCAAAGTTATTACGTTATTCTTGACAACAACCCCTAGTGAATACAAAAAACAACATCTCGTAGAAATGTTGCTTCGTAATTTTTATATTGGCTGGGCCACCTGGGATCGAACCAGGGAATGTCAGAGTCAAAGTCTGATGCCTTACCGCTTGGCTATGGCCCAATATATTGAGTGCTTTCAAGGCTATTCCCTTGATTGCTTACTCATTATATCATACGACATGTACAATGCAAGCCTAAAATACAAAAATTATTATAATTTGGATTAGACCCACTTAACACACGATTTTCTACTACATAAAGTATGTTTATTAGGAAGAAAAGTGGTGAATAAGTCACCACTTTTACAATTATTTAATGACGATTTCTGTCTCTGGATCGAAGAAGTGTGCTTTGTTGATGTTGAATGATAATTCAACTTCTTGATCAGCTTTATAAGTTTGGTTTACACCAACTTTCGCGATAAACTCATGACCACCAACAGATGCATGAAGCATTGTCTCAGCACCTAATAACTCAGATACAACAACTTTTGCTTTAACAACTGAATCAGGGTTTGATTCAAGAACTAACAACTCATCATGTATATCTTCTGGACGAATTCCAAACACGACAGGTTTTCCTTCATATCCTTTTTCTTTAAGAATTTTTAGTTTTCCTTCAGGAATGCGGAGGTTCAAACCATGGCATTCAATATGGTCATTTTCAACAACACAGTGGAAGAAGTTCATTGCAGGAGATCCAATAAATCCAGCAACAAACATGTTAGCAGGTGTGTTATAGACTTCCTTTGGTGTACCAACTTGTTGTACAAATCCAGACTTCATGATTACGATACGGTCAGCCATTGTCATCGCTTCCGTTTGGTCATGGGTAACATAAACTGTTGTTGTTTGAAGACGGTGGTGTAGTTTTGTAATTTCAGCACGCATCGCTACACGTAATTTTGCATCCAAGTTACTCAATGGCTCATCCATCAAGAATACTTGTGCATCACGAACAATTGCACGTCCTAACGCAACACGTTGACGCTCTCCACCAGATAATGCTGATGGTTTACGATCTAAGTATGTATCAAGACCTAAAATTTCAGCTGCATTTTTTACAGCTTTATCAATTTCATCTTTTGGCGTCTTACGAATTTTCAGACCAAAAGCCATGTTATCATAAACTGTCATATGCGGATAAAGCGCATAGTTTTGGAAAACCATCGCAATATCACGATCTTTTGGTTCAACATCATTTACAAGACGATCTCCAATATAGAGTTCCCCTTCTGTAATATCTTCAAGACCAGCAATCATACGTAGAGTTGTAGATTTACCGCACCCCGAAGGTCCAACAAAGACGATAAACTCTTTGTCTTCAACCTCTAAATTAAAATCTGTAACCGAATAGTTAGGGTTTTTGTCATACTTTTTATGAATCCCTTTTAACGAAATACTTGCCATTGGAAAGTCCTCCTAAATTGTAATTCAATTATAATATAGCGGTTACATTTATGATATAGTATTTATGACCAATGATTTTGTGCAATGTGCAAGGAGACGATTATGGACTTCAAACAGTTAAAAACTTTATATCCAATTGGAACAATCCAAAAACATAAGAGTAATCTTACTTCTGTACTATCCTTATATAATGGCGCTGAGTATTTCATTATCCCCAAAGAAGTGCTAAGTAATAGCGAGGTTCAATTATTACAATCATTAACAATCCGACAAGAACGTTCCTCGCCATGGTATGACTTTTTGTATCACCACATTTTACCATCTCAATTTGAAACAAAGTACTTTCAAGTTATCCATTTCATGGTTGAAAATCTTCACGATAGCTACGACCTTTGGCTTGAATCGTTTACATCATTTATTCCAGATATCGAAGAAGCTTTCTTTGTAGATGACCGATACGGTGTCTGTATTGTCAATGCCCCTACCACTAATTCAGAGCTAATAGAAGGATCTATTGCCACGCTAGATGATGATTTTGGAACAAAGACATCACTATTTATTGGGATCAATGCACTGGCCGATAATTCATTTCCTTATCTATATGATGAGGAACGCGCAATTTTCACTTCGAACTATCAAAGTCAAAAAGTTCAATCCTTTAAATCCTTATATATTCGCCACTACCTAAAATCAAGTCTTGTCGATTCTACCTATGTTCAAGTTATCAAACAACAAATTTATAGTTTTGAAGACATGGAAACACTCATTCGAACAATGTGGAATGAACAAGGAAATATAACATCTACGGCACAAGCGCTTTTCGTTCATCGAAATACACTTAATTACCGCATCGATAAATTCTATGAATTAACAGGACTTCAGCTTCGAAAACTGGACGATTTATTGCTCTGTTACTTAATAATTCATTAAATGAACACAAATTGTGTTCTTTTTTTGCATATCTTTGGCATAACTATAATATAGAACTTTCATCGTGCTATAATAAAAAGGTTATAGGAGGATTATTGATTCATATGGATTTATTTGAAGGACTTAAATCAAAAATTAAGGGACGCGATATTAAAGTTGTCTTCCCTGAAGGTACAGATGCACGTATCATCGGAGCTGCTGTCCGTTTAGCGTCTGATGGATTACTACACCCAATTGTATTAGGTGATCCAGCAGAAATTGCAAAAATTGCTGAAGAAAAAGGATTTATGGTAGAGCGTTTGGAGATCATCAACCCTGAAACTTATTCAGAAAAAGATGCAATGGTAGATGCATTAGTAGAGCGTCGTAATGGCAAACTTGCACGCGAAGATGCATTTAACTGGATTAAAGATGTTAACTATTTTGGTACAATGTTAACATACATGGGCCTAGCTGATGCTATGGTCAGTGGTGCAGTTCACTCAACAGGTGACACGGTCCGTCCTGCATTACAAATTATCAAAACAAAACCTGGTGTCTCACGTACAAGTGGAGCATTCATTATGTCAAAACGTAATGAAACATACCTATTCTCTGATTGTGCAATTAACATCAACCCATCAGCTCAAGAATTAGCTGAAATTGCTGTTGAATCAGCACGTACAGCCGAATTGTTCGGAATTGACCCTGTTGTTGCAATGATGAGTTTCTCAACAAAAGGATCAGCATCAAGTCCAGATGTTGAAAAAGTTATCGAAGCAACACGTATCGCTAAAGAACTTGGACCTGAATTCAAGATTGATGGTGAGTTACAATTTGATGCAGCATTCGTTCCAACAGTTGCTGAACTAAAAGCACCTGAATCAGATGTAGCTGGACAAGCAAAAGTATTTGTTTTCCCAGAAATTCAATCTGGAAACATCGGATACAAAATTGCACAACGTCTTGGTGGATTCGAAGCTATTGGACCAATCTTACAAGGTTTAAACAAACCAGTTTCTGACCTTTCACGCGGATGTGTTGAGGAAGATGTTTACAAATTAGCAATCATCACGGCAGCACAAACCTTGCTTTCATAATTCAACCAAATATTACATAAAACTATCTGTATTCAGATAGTTTTTTATTTGCTTAAACGCACTTAAATAGCCGTAATTTTGCATTTTATAAATTAAATCAAAATAATTCATATTTACTGTTGACTATCCTTAGGGGGTCATGGTATATTATTAAGGCGTTAAGGAAACAAGACGTCATGGAGGATTAGCTCAGTTGGGAGAGCATCTGCCTTACAAGCAGAGGGTCAGCGGTTCGAGCCCGTTATCCTCCACCATGCCGACTTAGCTCAATTGGTAGAGCAACTGATTTGTAATCAGTAGGTTGGGGGTTCAAGTCCTCTAGTCGGCACCAGTTTTAATAAGATGAATGGGGAGATAGCGAAGTGGCTAAACGCGGGTGACTGTAAATCATCTCCTTAGGGTTCGGCGGTTCGAATCCGTCTCTCCCCACCATTCGTGTCCCGTTAGCTCAGTCGGTAGAGCAACTGACTTTTAATCAGTGGGTCGTAGGTTCGAATCCTACACGGGACACCATTTCTTATTATAACAATCAATATGCGGGTGTAGTTTAATGGTAAAACTCCAGCCTTCCAAGCTGGCTACGGGAGTTCGATTCTCCTCACCCGCTCCAATACAAAAATTGCACATCGTTAAGATGTTTTTTTTTGCTTAAATCGATCTCCAAAGTAAAAAAACCATCAGAATTTCGAAATAGTTATTTACTCTGAATTCAATTAGAAGTATAATAACTATACGCAAACGGAGGATTAGCTCAGTTGGGAGAGCATCTGCCTTACAAGCAGAGGGTCAGCGGTTCGAGCCCGTTATCCTCCACCATGCGGGTGTAGTTTAATGGTAAAACTCCAGCCTTCCAAGCTGGCTACGGGAGTTCGATTCTCCTCACCCGCTCCAATATGAAAACAAGGCCACGTAATCGTGGTTTTTATTTTGATTCCCGTTGATCATGTACATTACTTTGCCATCAATTTCTGTATGTAATATTGAAGCATTAATACTTTTCGTGCTTTCTAAAAACAACACTTGATTGTATTGTCCTGCTTTTATATTTTTTTTATCTTTTAGGCTTTACATGTGTACTGTTTCGGTGTATTATAGGTAAGCGTTACGGAGGATTAGCTCAGTTGGGAGAGCATCTGCCTTACAAGCAGAGGGTCAGCGGTTCGAGCCCGTTATCCTCCACCATGCCGACTTAGCTCAATTGGTAGAGCAACTGATTTGTAATCAGTAGGTTGGGGGTTCAAGTCCTCTAGTCGGCACCATGTTGTCCCGTTAGCTCAGTCGGTAGAGCAACTGACTTTTAATCAGTGGGTCGTAGGTTCGAATCCTACACGGGACACCATTTCATATTATAAAAATGCGGGTGTAGTTTAATGGTAAAACTCCAGCCTTCCAAGCTGGCTACGGGAGTTCGATTCTCCTCACCCGCTCCAATATAAATTTCGTTAAACGTCTTACAGTGAGTATATACTCTAGAGACGTTTTTTTATTGTTATGGGATATTCATTAACATCACTACTTAAATCTAAAAATAAGCCACCAAATGACGAATGCATATGGTGGCTGCTTTTCTATTTATTGTTGAGACACTAAAATAGCTTCAATAAAATCGAGTATTGCTTCTGAATTATTGTCTTTTTCTAATACCACATCTGAGATATCTTTTACGCCTGGTCTTGCATTACCAACCGCGACACCTATCCCTGCTTTTTTAAGCATTTCGATATCATTATCGTTATCTCCAAATGCAAGAATTTCTGAATCTTTAACGTTCAATATTTTTTGAATTTTTTCTATCCCTTTAGCTTTGTGAACTCCAGGTTGGATCAAATCTATTGCAGTGTGTCCACTCGTGACTGGTGTGATTCCATCTCCCAAGATACGATGAAAAGCTTCAAGTATTGCCTCTAAATCTTGAGGCTCCACAATAAGCGCAAATTTGAGAATGTCATCCGCAATATTTTCCAGTGAGTCAACCCACTGAATTCGATGATTATAGTTAATAGCAAGGTCATAGAACTCCTGTGTTTGTTCTTTCGTTAGATATGCGGATTGTTTTCCACATACCAAAATATTTACACCTTCATATCCCCCAACGATATCAAATACTTTATGTACGGTATCCCACGGCATCACTTCGTGCTCAACGTCTTGGTAGTGGTGAATCACGTTAGCACCATTATCCGACACAAAGGACATCTCTTTATGGCGAGGAAAGAATGAACGAAGTTGGTAGTATTGATTTCCACTTGCCACTACGAATTCGACATTTTGCGTTTTCATCATATCAAATAACATATCAAAGCGTTGTCGATTGTAGTCTTTCATATCATTCAAAAAAGTTCCATCCATATCAACGGCAATCAATTTAATCATGTTTTCGTCACCCTTCTTATAGCTAAACTCAGTATTTTGTAAACTTAATCTTCGAGACTCCATCTCCTCTTTGCCATTCTCAAAGATGTGCCGCAACAATCATCCGTGCAGTTCTCGCAAGTTTCCAATCAACTAACTACATTCATTATACAGGCCTCAAGTAGTGTTGAACAGTTAGAAGAAACTCTATTGTTTTTTTCACACGAACTCAAGATTTAATAAATCAAACCAAAGGACACGACACCTTAAAACCACTCTTAAAAGAGAATTCATACAAAATCCCTTTCTTCCTATTGTCGTAAATCTTTTTTACGTAATCTAATATTCAAAGGAGTCACCTCAACAAGCTCATCATCACTAATATAATCCAGTGCATACTCTAAGGTAAGTGCGATGGGATCCTCAAGTTTCAATGCATCTTCTTTACCACCGCGTCCATTACCACGGTAACTATTCAATCGTTTATTACGAATTACGTTGACCCACATATCGTTTTCTTTGTTCGTAACTCCTACTATCATCCCCGGATAGACTTCCGTTTGGGCACC
This sequence comes from Erysipelothrix aquatica, assembly GCF_009828825.1. GTDB lineage: Bacteria > Bacillota_I > Bacilli_A > Erysipelotrichales > Erysipelotrichaceae > Erysipelothrix > Erysipelothrix aquatica_A. The sequence continues at coordinate 218,719 of NZ_WTTA01000002.1, forward strand.
GATAAAAAAACTTCCTCGGTCTTGAATATGAAACATAGGAAAAGCCATTGAATTACCGGAACCATTGGAAATTAGTGACCCACGTTTGGGAACATTCATACCGCCAGCTTGCACATCATACTTATAATGCTGACGCATCATGATCGCATTACCACGCGTCATATTGATAAGATCTGTTCTAAATCCTAAAATGAGACGTGCAGGGATGTACCAGTATTGTCGAACCGTGTCATTGTGTTGTTCAACATTATATAGATTTCCGTGACGTAAGCTCATTTGTTCAATAATCTTTCCACCATACTTCTCAGGAGTCTCGATAATCACCCGATCAATTGGTTCATACGTTACGCCATTACGTTCTTCAAGAATTACGTGGGGTTTTCCGATAGAAAGTTCATATCCTTCACGGCGCATTGTTTCAATCAGAATCGAGAGATGTAACTCCCCCCGACCCGAAACAGTAAAGTAATCTGAGGATAACCCCGCTTCTACCTTCAGACCCACGTTAACCTCCAATTCGCGATCGAGTCGCTCTTTAATATTACGACTGGTGATAAACTTACCTTCTTTTCCTTGCAGTGGTGAGGTATTCACATAAAAGTTCATGGACAGTGTGGGTTGTTCTACCATGATTGCCTCCATAGGCAATGGAGACTCTAGAGAACAGAGTGTATCTCCAACAGTGATATTCGATATTCCCGATATCACAACGATATCTCCACTGTGGGTCTTCGTAACTTCTTTATGTGTTACACCATTATAAACGAACATTTTTTTGATTCGTGCATGAGAATACTTTCCGGAGTTATCAATGACACAGATAGCTTGCCCTTGTTCTAAAACACCTTGGTGGATCCGTCCAATCCCAAGACGTCCTAAATATGTGTCATAACCCAGTGTCGATACTTGCATCTGTAGTGGTTGAGTATCTTTATCCGGATAAATATCTGTATGTTCCAGGATTGTATCAAAGAGTACATCCATCGAGGCATCCCGTACATCTTGATGGCGACTTACCTTGAAATCTCGGGTTATGCCATAAAGTATCGGAAAGAATAACTGCGATTCATCTGCATCAAGTTCCAAGAACAAATCATATATTTCTTCAAGGACCGCCTCTGGACGGCGTTCAGTCTTGTCCATTTTATTTATAAGTACGATTGGCTTAAGATTTTGTTCTAATGCTTTTCGAAGAACGAATCGTGTCTGGGGCATGGGGCCTTCAACTGAGTCTACCAACAAAATCACGGTATCCACCGTCTTAATGATGCGTTCCACTTCTCCCGAAAAATCTGCATGACCGGGTGTATCAACTATATTAATTTTCGTATCTTTATACATAACCGAGCAGTTTTTGGAGTAGATTGTAATCCCACGTTCTTTCTCGAGATCATTGCTATCCATCACACGCTCTACTGACTTTTGCGCATGATTGAAAACACCTGATGCGGATAAGATTCCGTCAACAAGTGTACTCTTACCAGCATCGACATGGGCAATGATGGCAATATTTATTATTTTTTTCATTATTTATTTTCTTCGCTTCCTATTTATCTTTTAATTAAAGTACAGGAAGGTACACTAAAAAGATCTGTTTTATGTATAATCTTTTAGTACCTTCAATACGCTCTATTTATTTCGATAATATAGGTATTGGAGGTGTCATGACCAGAATTTGTTCGTTTGTTGACATGATATAACCTCGCTTTCGCACATTATATCATAGTTTACAAAAAAAATGAAAAGTAGCATATTCTGATTTACCTGTGATATAGTATACGTCGTTAGGAGATTAATTATGAATTTTACATCTATAATTAAAAAAATAGCTCCCCTACCCGATTTTGATGTTTTTACTCAAGGTATCTAATCGTTAGGAGGATTATTTTTTGATTAAAAACATCGAATTTAGAAAACCAAGTTTTATACTTATAATTATTTTATTGGGCTTCCCTCAACTTCATGAGGCAATGTTTGCCCCTTCATTACAAACTATATCCCTTAATTTTGACATTTCTGTCGCTAGTGCTCAAGCGACCCTGAGCATTTATTTTGTAGCGTTTGCGATTGGCGTCTTATTTTGGGGTTTTTTCTCAGATAAGTTTGGCCGTCGTCCCGCATTACTGTCGGGATTTGTTATATACTGCCTGGGAACGGGTGTAATGCTTACGAGTTCATCGTTCAATTCTTTCTTAATAGGACGCTTTGTCGTAGCATTCGGTTTAGCGACCGGTTCAGTCACCACTCAGACTATCTTACGCGAGAGTTTTGATACACAGATTCGGAGCAAACTGTTTTCGCAAGTATCCATCGCACTCGCAATTGTTCCAGGAATCGGACCCTTGCTCGGCGGTTATCTGATTGAGTCATATAGTTTACGATTTCTCTTAGTAGTATTCTTAGTCTGCGGACTTATTATAGTATCTTTAACGTATTTACGTCTTCCCGAGACAAATGTCATCACAACAACACGTAATGCTAATTTTTTTGCCGTCCTTATGCGAATGCTTCGGTCAAAACGAGTATGGATGTATGGTTTTTTTATTGCAGCCATGAACGTGATTATGTCTATTTACTATCTTGAAGCACCTTTATTATTCCCCGGATGGTTTGGAATATCACTTGCTACAACTGGTAGTCTCGGTATTAGCCTTGCAATTGCAACAATTCTTGGTGCATCAATTGCACAATTACTGCTTAGAAACCATGCGCCGAAGCAAGTGCTCCAGATTGGAAACTATGTACTTATATCGGGATCTATTTTAATGCTCTTCTTTGGATATATCGCAACGAGCACAATCCTATCACTGACACTGTATATGGGAGGAATGTTCCTTGTTCGTGTCGGAACGGCCATTTCCTTATCAAACGCTATTAGTTTAGCACTTGAGGATTTTCAAGATGTATATGGTACTGCTGGGTCTCTTCTTAGTCTCGGATATTATCTCGCAATAAGTGTGTTGTTACACATCATGTCTATAATCCATAACGGTTCATTATTAGTCATGCCGTTGTACTTTATCATTTTAGCGCTCTTAATGATCGCTATGACTTCTCTGTCTGGACGTAATGACTAAAAAACTCTGCTATGCAGAGTTTTTCTTTTTATATGATCTATATCTTCGATTAATTTGGATAAAACACCAACTTGATATGTGCGTTAATACAAGGGTGATGAGCGTCAATAGTAATGCTCCCAACAACGTTGTTTGCTGCTTAATTACCCCTAACACACCGCAGATGATGAGAGGATGAATTAAGTAGTAATATTTATAGTATTCACGTATCGACTCCTTGAACGGCATCCTAATTGTAAATGGTAATTGTAATGCAGTTGTAAACATATAGAAAACGGTCGGAATCGTCATGAACATCAAATTACTGTCCAAACGATCTACTTTTTGAAGCAACATCACTTCAACTAAGAATAGTAAAAAACTAACTACAAGTTTGGTCAAAGATGCTTTTACAAACACGATGTTCTTTGCTTCCATCGCATATCCCATAGCGACAAAGAATGTTCCAAAGAATAAGAAGTTACGTGTTGTAATGAAAATATTGTAGTAATATGTGTTTAAAATTGTCTGAATTGCCTTGGGTAGTAGGCCAAAATAGGTCTCAGTAGCTCCCAATGCAAATAGAAGAAACGACACAATCAGTAGAGAACTCAGTTTGAATCGTTTTAACCACGCATTCGTGAATAATAGTGCAACAATCAAGGCAGGGTAATACCAAAGATGATAGTATGTACCAGAATAGAGAATTCCTACAAGAAGGCCTACGGGATACAACATCGGCGAAAGTCCCATTTCTTTAATATATTGGAGTCCAAATGGTAGATAGATCAGGCACCAAATAAGATATGATGGAATCAACCCTTTAATATAGCATTTGAAGTATGCTGGGTTTTGTTTTTGTTTTTTCGCGACAAAATATCCAGATGTTATGAAGAAGAACGGCACAAACAACCGCGAGATCATATTATTAAACAATAGATCGAGCGGATATGAAATATCTTTAAAGGGTCTCAAGTGTAAGATGACAATTAACACCGCACCAAAATACCGAAGAAAATCTAAGTTCTCAAATCTTGGCTTCTCTGCACAATCATTGTATGTATCATATTGATCAATTGCATGAAAAAAGAGTCCAATTGAAATAGCAATTGGAATGAGATACGTCAAACTATTTTCGTAGCCAGTCAACACTTCATAATTCCTGAGCAAGACTGCAAGAATAAATACAACCACACTGATAATCGTCGCTTTTTTAGTCATTATAATTCTCTTTCTCTTCTTTCTATTATACATGATTTTACTTCTCGTTTATCAACCTTACAGAAATGTACTAAAAAAGAGGCTTACGCCTCTATCTCGTGATCCAACCAGGATGCTATTCGTGCAACAATCGCTGTTGCCTCGCGAATTCTTAGTAAGTCATGCTCTTTACCAGGGAGCACTTCGAGTGTCTTATCACTGCTCCCAATGGCTTCAAAGAACTTCTGGCTTCCTTGCCATGGTAAAATAGGATCATTTTCACCATGAAGTATCAATACTGGATGCTTATACATACTTGTGTGTTCCCATATGAACTCTTGAGCTTCAACTAATGATTCTACAATAAACGTCCTACTAGCACGTTTCAGTACATACGGCGAATCCATTGCCACTAATTGCTTGATACCAGCATCACCCGATGTTCCCATGAGTTCTAAGAACTCATGAATCGAAATTGAAGATTCTGTAATCTCTCGAAATTGTGGTTGAGGCAAAAGTCCAGGACCTAATAATATTTGCCCTGCTATCGCATAAGGATACATGATTCCATAGACTGCAGTAATCATACCACCCAAACTAAATCCCATTGTATAAACTGGAAGACTTGAGTCACGATCTTGAACCCATGTTACGCATACATTCAAGTCATCTGCAAAGTCTTGGAAATGTTTTAATTCGCCAAGAGGGGCTGTCGTTCTGCCATGACCACGGACGTCATATTTGAAGACATTGTATCCATGAGCATTGAACATTGGTGCTAACCGTGAATAGTGAGCACTGTATTCGACAAATCCATGACTGAATACAATTGTTGCTTTCGCATGCTCTACTTCATGATATTGGTAGTAGATATCATAATTATCATATGTTTTTAATGTGCCATCCATATAAAAAGACCTCATTTCTAACTTCTGTATCTTATCACAATAATCCTTCATGCTCCACTGTAGCGCCATAAGAAAAGCAAGGATCCCCACCCTTGCTTTTCTCTGCTCTGCATGTCTGCAAGTGATTAAATATCACTTACATCCCCGTCTTTCTAAATACCCCACCGTATTTAGAAGACTTATTAACACAAGGATTATGTCTTGTGTACTTTTAATTTACCACAATTATGATGTTAATGTTATAATATTACCCCATTTTTAGTCCCATTAACCATATTTTTGTTCAAATTGTATAAATTTGATAGGTTTTACATGAAAAAAGATAGGGTTTCCCTATCTTTCGGCAAGTCGAACGCCAACGCCCCATACAGTTTGAATGTATTCAACGCTAGGATCAATACGACGTAATTTTTTTCGAATGCTGCTAATGTGTACATTTACGGTATTCTCATCCAAGTTTTCACTGTCGCCCCACACACTGGCATACAGTTGTTCCTTTGACACAGTACTATTTGGATTCGACAAAAGTAGCTTCATAATTTCTGTTTCTTTTTTAGAAAAGTCAACGACCTTCCCGCCCAACTCGAAACGGTATTCGTTTGGGAAGAATCGGATATTTTTGAATCGTATTCCTCGATTTTCACTCAACTCATGATCCAATGAAAGTTGTTCTTCAATTCTTTTGATGAGAACTGGATTTTCGATTGGATAAACATAATAATCATTAGCCCCAGCTAAAAGCATCCCCATTACCCGACTCGGATCTAACCCGTCAGTCAAAACAATTATAGGAACAGGACTCTCGTCTCGAACCATTTCCAAAATCTTTGCACTTGGCAAATCAGGAAGACTCATATCGAGTAAAATCAAATCTGCAGTATGCGCTTCAAGAATATTGATCGCTTCATAGCCGCTGAATGCGTTAATCGTATGGTAGTGGTCTCGTAAAGTTTGTGATAATTCTACGCCTAACATACGATTGTCTTCGACAATAAGTATTGTTTTCATGCTTTCCCCCTTTGCACTAGTATATCACGTAAATTTAATTAAGTGATTATTAAGCTCCTATATTGGGGTTTTTGACGTTTATATGGTAAAATATCTACGTTTGTTGGAGGAAAAGTCTGTGAAAATTGTATCTCAATTTCTAATTATCGCTGGTTTTACGTTTATCGGCGATAGCATTACAGCATTATTCAAACTTCCGATTCCGGGTAGCATTATCGGATTATGTTTGTTATTTGCTGCACTGCAATTTAAACTCATTAAAGTCTCATCAGTCGAAATGGTCGGCACTTGGCTCAAAAATAATCTCGCGTTTTTCTTTGTTCCTGTTACTGTAGGCATCATGATCTATTTTGATGTCTTACAAGCAACATGGGTAGAGTTCGTGATTATCTTAATTATCTCAACCCTCGTCACCTATGTTGTGAGTGCCTATACAGCAACCAGGGTTCAAGGAGATAAATAGATGGATAAAATATTTACAAGCCCACTGTTTGGATTAGTTTTATCGATGGGAGTATATGTACTGATGACGAAAGTACAAAAAATTCTAAAGTCAGACTTGTTCAACCCACTACTCATGTCGAGTATCTTTATTATCGCTTTCCTCATGATTTTTAATATTTCGTATGAATCATACAATATTGGTGGCCAATTTGTCTCTGCACTCATTGGCCCTGCGACAGTCGCACTCGCAATTCCACTTTATATGAACCTTGGAATGCTCGCAAAGTATAAACGCGTTATCCTCGTTTCAATCAGCGCAGGGGTCTTGGCTCACGCCATTACAATCGGTGTTCTAGCATCAATCTTAAAACTATCACCTCAGATGATTGCTACAGTAATCCCCAAATCTGTAACAACGGCGATTGCTGCTGATGTTGCAGTCTCACTAGGTGGCATTTCAACACTTACTGTCTGCATTGTTATTATTACTGGAATCTTTGGTGCTGCACTTGCACCATTGCTTAATAAAATATTCCGCATTGATAGCCCAATTGCTCAAGGCTTAGCACTCGGAACAGCTGCACATGCTGTTGGAACGTCGAAGGCTATTGAAATGGGAAAAGAGCAGGGAATTATGTCTACCCTCGCTTTAATATTGACTGGAATTTTTACGGTTATCATTTCCCCGATTACCAAGATTATAATTTTTGGACTACTTGGTATCTAAAAGGTCGACTTATGTCGACCTTTTTCATTGTTTATTTTTTATGGATATAATTGATACTTTCATCTAAATCAGCAAGAATGCCACCCGCGTATATATATTTTTCATCATTGTGAGTTACTCTTTGAACTGAGGATTGTTTGTTTGCAGCGAACATGTCTTTTTGATCCCACTTCGCGTGCAAAGTTACATCTTCAATAACAATGTCACTTTCAAAGTTCCAAGGGTATTTCAGTGCTTCATCGTGGAACCATCCCTTGAAGATAGCGTCATTACGTGTCGGACGTTGTGGTTCTGGAAGATAATTTCCATCTGTGACAAGAATACTCGATATTTGCGTTACAGCATTACCTGCGTCAAATTTAACTTTATAATCATTCATAGTTTAGCCTCCATCTGTTCTTGGTGATTTTACTATCTCACGAAGTAGTTTTTTGATGGGGATATTGTCATTAAGTATGGCATTCATGTCATGAATATAAACTTTTTATTAAACTATGAATGATAATAACCAAATTAAAAGGATACGTTGTATCCTTTTAAAAATCTAAAATCACAATTTCTGGACGAGCAAAGAATCGGATGGGTAACATTCCAACAGTCCCTCCCACGCCCGACGATACGTACATTGAACCCTGTGGTCGACGAATCATGCCATGAACGAGTGTTTGGTCAAATTCAGAATTTGTAATTGGCGCATATAAGCCAAATAGTGTTACCTGACCCGCATGTAGATGACCAGCTAATGCCATATCGACGTAAGTGGACTTCGGCAATTTTTCAAAGTAATCGGGATTATGTGTTAGTAAAATTGACAAATTGTCTTCATGAATCGGAAACACTGGGACACCTTTAATTGCATCATCAACCCCGATAATATCGAGACCGTGATAATTATAGATTTCGTTAACGAGCACTGTTACACCAATATCTTGTAGCATCGTGACCGATTTTTCATACTCTCGATAATCATGATTTCCGAGAACTGCAACCTTGGGTGCATTGATACTGTTGATATATTCAAAGATAGGGGTATTCTGTTTCCCTTCTTGATGGATATAATCTCCACCTAATAGCACTAAATCCGGTTTGAGAGCATTTACTCTGCGAACAAGATTTCGGGAAGCTCCATGCAAAAATGGACGTCTCTTGTGATCAAACTGTAAATCGGAAATGAAAATAATTCGCTTTCCCTTTAATCCATCTGGAATCTTATGCTTTGTATCAAAGTCTATGGGTTTCAAATATATATTCTTGAGCCAACGATATTCGATAAACGAATAAATGAATATTCCCAGTAACGCAATTAGTAGATATTTAATCAATGGTTTTTGACCTTATTCAGAGCAACTGAAGTCGGTACTGCAATAACCACGCTGGCAATGATTTCGAATATACCATTTGATAAGAGAACAGATCCAATCAATACAAGTGCGCTTGTTGGTGCTGCAGCTAAAATTTCTGGACTTGCAGAACCTGTTGCCGCAATATACATCGCAAGCAATACTGCGACCGTATGAACAAGAGTAGCCACAACTGAGGTAACAGAAGCTACCACCACAAAGTTTTTTGTGAGCCGCTTCATCAAACTAGCTACCACTACGATACTAAGTCCAAAGATAATTCGCGGCAGAACCGATACTAAAGGGTTCACGAACAATACATCGAAGACTCCTACTGGCCGTGTTGCAGCAATAAACATCGCAGCGACACCAAATGCAGTTGCGTTTATTAACGCTGCTTTTGCTCCGAGCACAAGCCCAGCAATAATAACTGGAATATGCATTATAGTTATCGAAACAAAACCAATATTGATCATACCTAAACCTGGTACTAATGCCAAGATAAGTGTGATTGCAATGAACATTGCGTTCATTGTTATGTCTCTAACTTTCATCGTTTAAACGCTCCTTTCTGATAGATCTCGTAGAGTCCATCATTTAGTAAAAATTCATCATATATAAACGATTCTGTTGCTCCATGAATAATTGAAGCATAACCGCCTGTTATAATTTTTGTACAAGATGTTCCCAGTTCTTTTTCCATTCGCATCGCCAATCCTTCGATTTGCGAAACAAGTCCATATAAGGCACCCGATTGAATTGCATCAATAGTCCCTGAGCCAATCACTGTTTTTGGAAATTCTAATGCAACTTCTGGTAGGTGAGGAATATATTCAGCGAAAGCTCGCATGGATGTCCCAATCCCTGGTATAATGGCACCTCCTAAAAAAGAACCCGTTTCATCAACAACCGTTAATTTTGTCGCACTTCCGACATCCGCAATAATCGCTGGTGTTTGGTACTTTTGAATTGCACCCCATGATGTTGCAATGAAATCCGCCCCAATATCATTTGGATTATCCAACTTAATCGTTAGTCCATCAATGGAAGTTGCGTCAATCATAATTGGTTTCTTTTGATATAGTAATTCAATTATTTCAATAAACTGATCTTTGATCATGGGGACAACGCAGGATACGATGATATCCTCCGGAATTTCTTTGATAATTTCTTTAAATTTAATGGTATAGTTTTTAATTACATCTTTTTTGTAAGTGTCAATACGCGCTTCTAAAACTCGCTTGTTATCTTTATAACCGACAATGACCGTATTGGAATTACCGATGTCTATCGTAATAATCATACATTCACTCCTAGCGTTTGTTGCAATATTACAATACACGATATTTCACTTTTTTACCACTAATACGACATTTATGGAGAGGCGCTCATTGCGCCTCATGACTGTTATATGCGTACCCATAGGCAGATATTTCAACTGTTTGTGGAATATAACTAAAGTTATGTACATATTGAATCCACACTTTGAATTTTCTATCTTCATTTTTCACAAAATATGTACAATTTTTACAGTTGTTTTTCGATTGTATTCTTTCTTTCACCAGCGAATCGTACCGGTCATGAACTTCAATCTCATGAACAATTATATCTCGTAGTGTGTGAACTTGTTGAATACCAATAATCAAGTTACAAAAATCCAAGGTAACTAATACTCCAAGTCCAAAGAAAACCATTAATACATAAAATTCAATTGATATCTTCATTTACGTACTTCTGCCATTCCATTCCACTTCCCTACGAGTGTAGTTCTTAAAATATCCTTAAATTCGTTCGAAAAGACAATCATTCCTGTCGCAATAATTGTTACAACAAGAACCATACCAAATTCTTCAAAAAAAGACTTCAAATGCCCCACCCCCTTTCCATTAAGGCAACGATTACTTGCATCATCAAAACCAAAAACAAGCATCCGACCGAAATCAACGGAACTAAACCCAAAGGAGTATACATTTCGACATTTTGCGTATATGCAAGTAAGCGTTGCTGTCGAAGTCTCCCATTATTGATTTCAATGATACGTTGTAACTGCCGGGTCGCATCAGCAGTTGATTCCACACAATATCGGTACAGATACTTCATCGTTTGACGCATCTCTGGCGTTGACGCCCGCGTCATGAAACCAACAAATGCTCCACGATCTTCCGGATTTGCTTCAATTGTTTTAATTAAGTTTTCCACATCTTGTTCTAAATTCCTAGGTACCGTTTCTAAACTTAATTTCAATGCATGAAGGAGTGTATTCGCCTGAATAAATGTCAAAATTGATTGAATCCAAATCGTGAACGAGAATTGAAGTGTAGCGCATGTTTTGCGATATACAGAATTCAATTTTTTTTCATAAAATAGAATAAACAGTGGAATTACGACTAGAAATCTATCTGAGAAACAGGTGCACACTAGACACATGCCCACCACGACATACACAGTCCGTTCATAAGGTACGCCAATCAAATCATTTCTTGCTCGAATGGTGTGCCACAACAGGCTACGTATAAGTTTTGTGCCAAAAATAATCCAAAATGTAAGCAAAAGAATATTAAAAAACATGTTCCCTCCTTAAAGTTAGGTCACGCCGAAGAATTCTAAAAACGACACAGATAAAACTATTGATTAGGACTAAGAATAGGAATAGCATTATTTCATAATTAGGAAGTATTGATCGTGGAGTTGCTTGCATCAACATTTCGCATACAAAATGGGTAACTAAAATACTTATTGTTGAAAGTAACACTAGCATTTTAACTGTCTGAATCAAACGTCCACTATACCCATTTACAGCATCGTACCAATAGTCAACTTCAGCTTCTAAATCATAAAGTTTATTGTCGACATCCTTGTCCCCATGGATGATGTCCACAGCTAAAACAGAAATCAACGTTTTCCATGAATAATGAGAATGAATCAACGCGAGTTTTTTGAAATCGAAATCTCCTCTTTCAAATTCTAAGAGTGGGAGTTCCCCAGAATTATTTTCAATATTTCTCATGCTCACTAAAATGTTGTGTGTAAAGCGATATCTTATTATCAAACTTAGTGTCATTTGATATTGCGCCGTAACCCTTTCTTTATTTATCTCAAAAGTCGTAAGAGATGTCACAATATCTTTGATAAAAACGATTAAAACAAGTAGATACACACCATTTAGAACTATCGAAAACTTAAACATCATGAGGATAATCAATTGTGCGCATGCATAAACGCAAATACTCTTTACCTTTACCACTGGACACCATACAGTTTTGCACGACTTTTGATTTTCTCAGGAAGTGTATCCAAATCAACAACTCCCCCATGTTGATAGATTGTCACTGTTGATTCCTGATTAAAAACGACAATTTCCCGTACACGCCTCATAATGCCCTCACTCGTGTGTAGTAAATCAATATGTATTCCAACATCAAAGAGTGTCTCTATCTGCGCTAACATGCGTCCACTATCAAATGATGCCTCATTCATCATGAATAATATACGGTTGGGTATCTCTTTAGCACTTCGAGCATGAATAGTACTTATTAAATGTAGTCCTGTTGAAACACATTTTAACAATTCGAAGGCTTCCGAACCCCTTACTTCACTAAGTAGTAACCAGTCAGGCCTTTGGCGCAATGATGCTTTAATCGCATCATCATATGACATAACCTTATTCGTTTTCAGCGCAACACAATCACGACTTGGATGGAGCACATCATAGTGAATTTCCATACTGTCTTCGAGCGTAATCACCCGTTCTGTGTCCCCAATAAACTGTGTTAAAAATTTTAACAACTCCGTTTTCCCCGATCCTGGCATTCCACTTATCATTACATTGCAACGACACTGTATGCTACTCACCAGAAAGTCCAAAGCCGCTTGCGATATGTATCCTTTTTCAGTTATGGATTTGAAATCGTAACGGCATTGTCCACTTGTCTTACGAATTGAAATACAAACCTCTTTAGAAATTGTTGGATGAAGAACACTTACTCTTAAAAAACCAATTTCTGTTTCAAAAATCGGATTACTCACTGTAAAAGGAAGATTCACAGCATTTGAAAGCCGCAAGACTAATCGATATACTGCGTCTTTATCACTAAAATCTTTAACGACATAACGCCCCTTATTTAGGTCATCAACCCACAAATCTTTGCCATTGTAATTGAGATCAGTCACATCCTCTTGATCAACATACATCTGGAACATCTCGAAATCAAATCTAAGAAGCATAATACTCCTCAACCATAAGCCTATCTAAAGAATATGTATACCCACCAATTTTTCTTTCAATCCCAAAGCGCATCGCATTAGGGAATAAAGACGTTTCAAATCTCTTAACTGTGATTTCTCCGCCATAATTCTCATGAAATACGTTCATAACATTTACCAGTAATGTCTCTTTAGGATAGTCACTCGTTATATTTCTTCGCATTGCTTGATGGTGGGCAAAACGAATTTGAAAATGATGAGATGCCAATATAGCCACAAACATTGCGAACCCACTTATACACGCAACAATCGTGATGAGACCAACACTCCAAAATATATGTTTCATAGTTTCAACCTTTCGTTAGTTCAGTTCCATTTTTCACAGAATTGGATTCAATGTCATTTTTAACCAATCTTCTTTCCCTGACATAACTAAGTATGAAGTGATACCTAAATATCCTAAAAATATCTATGGTATAATACACATATGAAAAAATTCGCATTCATCATGGCGACTCTATTGATCTTAACGGGTTGTTCAATAAAGTCTGGTGATAACTACACAAAATACGAAGCCCGTACCTCCGAAGTTGGATTTGATACTGTCATGACCTTCGTCGCATATACAAAAGATGAGGCAACTTTTAACGACTACTTTAGTAAAGTTAAAGCAGCTTTTCTGCGTTATAATGCTTTATTTGATAAGTATAATGACTATGAAGGAGTCGCAAACATTAAAACTATCAACGACAACGCTGGAATTGCACCCGTAACCGTTGATCCTCTAATTATAGAAATGCTCGAACGCTCACGCGACTATACTGAAGTTTCAAATGGTTATTTCGATATTACTTATGGCTCTGTTATGGAAATTTGGCATTACTATCGAGAGGATGGTATTGAAAAAAATGCATCTGGCGAACCTGGCGAAATCCCAACACAAGATGTTCTCGAAGAAGCGGCACTCCACGCAGGATGGCAATTTGTCGAAATTGATAAAGCAAATAACACCGTCTTTCTTACCGATGCCAAAACAAGACTCGATGTAGGTGCAATTGCAAAGGGCTACGCAACGGAACTTGTTGCTTTGGAACTAGAAGAAGCTGGATTAGAATACGGTGTTGTAAGTGGGGGCGGAAACGTTCGTACCATCAATACGAAGCCAGATGGTGAAGCATGGGCAATCGGTATTGAAAAACCATCAATGCTTGTCAAAAATGAAAGTCTTGATGTATTCCGTATTCCACATTCAATGTCAATTGTTACATCAGGTGATTACCAACGGTACTACATAGGCCCAAATGATGTTACTTATTCACATTTAATCAATCCGAAAACATTGCAACCGCAATCAGTATTCCGTTCAGTAACAATATTTACACCGGATTCGACCATGGCAGACGCACTTTCAACTGCTGTCTACATGATGTCATATGAAGAAGCACAGATTTTCATTCAAGACTTCAATACAAAATACCCTGACAAATCAATTGATGTGTTGTGGGTTTCGGAAGATCATCCTGAATGGTATCAATTGGAAGACTATGACTTTACTTTCACTGGCAACATTAAACAATATTCCGCTTTTGCAAATAAATAACGCAAACAAATCTAACCGAACCGCCAATCTTGAACAAGGATATGGAAGTTCGGTTTTTATATAAAAAGAACTTCTTTATAAGAAGTTCCCAATGATGACCATCAAATCATAAACAAACATGATTGTTATAAAATTTTTGATGATATATTTAAATGATAGACGTTTTACCAAATCTTTAGTATATGCATTATAATTCTTTAAGACACGTGGTGCTGTGACTAACGTTAGCAATGCAAGCCAAGGTATCACACCTAGTACAACGGCGGCTACAATCGCTACATACACACCGATATAAAGTATCTTCATCAAAACTACTGCATTTTCCTTACCAATATAGTACGGCAACGTATACCGCCTAACAAGTACGTCTGCATCAATATCACATGTATTGTTCGCAAGCATGATACTTGAGGTGAGAAGTGTCGGTGGTAAAAAAATTATCAAGAAATAGATAATATTCACGAGATTAAAGTGCATCGTGACATTTGGAGCTACAAAGTTGAAATCGACCAGTAGCCCTGGGTTGTTAGCATGAATCAAGATAAATGGAATAACATAACCATAGAGTACGCCAGAAATAATTTCTCCGTACGGTTGGCGAGAGATCGGAACCGGACCCCATGTATACAAAATTCCAATCCCAAAACAAAGCATTCCCAAAATCAAGATGACAAAATCAGTCAAGTATACTAAATATAGACCAGATAGAGTAGCAATCGTAAGCATTGCATAAATGATTGCACGCCCTTGGTTTCGTGTATAACCAATATCTTGGCCATTTTCTTTTGAGTCGATGTAATTATTGATGGCAGTTGTCGTTAAATCAAAGACAAACATACCAACAAAGAAAACAAGTGTTGCATCCCAACGAATCTGTGATCCATTAAATACCATTACGCCAAGCGTTAAGGCAAAGGGAAACAAACTTGTTATTTTAGTTTGTATTTCAGTATATTCTAATATTTTTTTCATGTATTACTTTCTCATTGCTAAGTTTAAGATACGCATGAGTTCCTCTCGTTTGGTATCTATGATATCAAGATTTTCAATTGCTGTCTTGGCTGTTGCATAATATGTTTCGGCTTTCGCAATTGTAATCTCAACACCTTTGGAATTGCGAACATACTGGTTTACATCTTTACGTGTAAGCTCATGTTGTTCCGCTTTTTGTAATGCTTCTGGGTAAGTACTAAAAGCATGAATTAATGGTAGTGTAATAACACCTTGCTCAAAATCTGATTGTACAGGTTTTTTTGCAACAGACTCATTATCATCAAAGTCCATCACATCATCCAACAATTGAAAAATCATACCTATCGCATGTCCAATTGTTTGATAGGTTTCTTGTTGTTCCCGAACATCATCCGATGTTGCGACTCCTGAGTACATTGCAGCCTCAAAGAGTTTCGCTGTTTTACCATCAATAATTGATAAATAATCTTTAACTTTTAATTTGTAATTTCCATTATTAATATGTTGATTAAGTTCACCCAATGCAATGGCTTCCATATATGTCGGTAAACTGTAACCGAGATAGGTTTCTTTTTTCTCTGTTTTATTAGCTAATGACATTGACGCTGCCATAAGGTAATCTCCACAAATAACAGCTGTTTTACGTCCGTATTTTTTATGGAGTGTTGTTACGCCGCGGCGTGTATCTGCATCATCCATGACATCATCATGAACCAGTGTTGCCAAATGTAATAACTCAATCGATGCAGCAAAAATTACAGCATCGTGATGAATTGATCCATCTTTGTTTTGTGCCGCTGCAAGGACTGCTGCTGCGCGGATGTATTTTCCTTCGGATTTTAAAAGGTGTTCTATATACTTTCTAACTATTAAAGGAGAGGTTGATATTGTTACACCAACCTCCCGTTTAACATATTCTAAGTATTCTTCAAATATGTTCATTAAGATTACCTACTAATCGTGGTAGATGTACCACTTCTTAACAAACGGTATTCCAGACCACCATTTTTTGAGTTTTGGCATTACCCAATAATCTAAGCTTAATGTGTTTCCACCGAAGATTAATGCGATACCTGCTACTACCATCCATACAGTATTTAAGTATAAACCAGTTGTCATTAAGAACATCACTTGTAATACAACTGACATCCCTGCTGCCAGCGTCGTAAAGAGTCCTACAATTAATGCTAAACCAATTCCTATTTCCATAACAACAACCATTGTTTGCATAAATACTTGTAATTGTGGATTAGGAATGATGACGTCATTTACAAACCATGTCATCAAGTTGAAGTCAATCTTGAAAGCAAAGTCTTCAAGACCTGATTCTAATAATGGTTTTCCAGTTACAAAGATTGGTTGAATAATGTTTAAGAAGTTCCAGTGTAACAAGACAGATCCAGCAGCTTCGCCACCACCGGAACCTGTTGCACCTGCGACTGCGTCAGCAGCGCCTGTAGCACCTGCTGTTACATCAGCAGCGATTTTACCAGCACCGTTAACGACTGAAGCTCCAGCGTTCACAACAGTTGTTGTAGCTGCTTGAGTTGCTTCAACGACTTTACCAATGACGGATGATCCTGCATTGATATCGGCTCCACCGGCACCAAGTAAGCTATCATACCATTGTTGTGCACCACCGAAGAATCCTGAAAGTTTAGGATCTCCTGCTAACCAGCCTTCATTAACTTTTTTAATTCCTTCAAATAACCAAACTGCTCCTAACCACACACGAAGTGGGAAGAGTAAGAAACTTGGAGTACGGTTTGAGAAGTTTCCACCGACAAAACTACGACGGTTACGGATTGTAAAGATTTCATGTTTCAAGTAACTGAATACTTTGTTCCAACCTAAAACTTGGAGGAAGTAAACACAGTTCATCATGTGTTTTGCAAACATTGCAAAGAATGATACAAGATTAAACTCAACTTTTCCAAGTTTAATATTTGCAGTTCCCCAACGTCCACCGATACATACCATCGTTCCATGGAATGCTGGCTTGTATGCTGTTAGATTTTTACCGCCACGAATTTGTTCAGCAATATTTTTCGCAACGAGACCACCACTTTGTTCGGCGTTTTCAACCATTTGTGGTAATGGACGTTCTTCACCTTCAAGCACGAAATATGTGTTATCACCGATAACATAAACGTCTTCGCGACCTTTTGCACGTAAGTACTGGTCTGTTTCAATACGGCCACCACGTTGTGCAGCTTCAAGTTCTGTACCGGATTGTGCTGTAATGTCTGTACTTTCAATACCAGCTGTCCAAATAACTGTGTGAACAAGGTTTTCTTCAATATTACCGTTGATATCTAAATGAATAGCATCTTCAGTAACTTTGATAACTTTTGCGTTA
Organism: Erysipelothrix aquatica; assembly: GCF_009828825.1. Taxonomy (GTDB): domain Bacteria; phylum Bacillota_I; class Bacilli_A; order Erysipelotrichales; family Erysipelotrichaceae; genus Erysipelothrix; species Erysipelothrix aquatica_A. The sequence goes on from NZ_WTTA01000002.1 coordinate 236,536, forward strand.
AGTTTAATTTGAACGCCCATTTTTTCTAAACGGTTTTGTACTTTATTTGCGAGTTTTTCTGGTAATGTCATAACGGTACGTGGCATTGCGTCAACTTCTACCATTGTGACATCACTTGGGTCAATTGAGAATTTGTCACATAATACTGGAACGTATTCTGCAAGCTCTCCCATCATTTCTACACCCGTGAATCCTGCTCCTACAACATAGAATGTTAGCAAGAAACGACGCTTTTCAAGGTTTGGTTCTTGTGATGCTTTAACAAATACATCATTGATATGGTCACGTAAACGAACTGCATCATCATATGACCACAGTGTAAATGTATTTTCTTTAGCGCCTTCAATTCCAAAGAATGTTGGTTTTGAACCTGCTGCGATTACAACATAATCGTATTCGTAGCTTTCATTTGCACCTTCAACGATTTTTTTGTCAAAGTCAATTTTTTGAACTGTATCAAGTTTTACGTTGACATTACGTCCAGCAAAGATTTTTTTCAAATCCATGCGAATTGAATATTCATCAACACGGCCTGCAGCAACTTCATGAAGTTCTGTCAACATCGTACTGAATGGATTGCGGTCTATAATAGTGATTGATACTTCTGGATCTTTTTTGAATTTTTTAGCTAACTTTTTCGCAGCTAAAATCCCAGAGTATCCTGCTCCTACAACAACTACTCTCTTTCCCATTTTCTATTTCTCCTTTAATTACTTTTGCCTTCATATTATAGCGTATCGCTAATTTGTTCACAATCTTGTGGTTTGTTACATCGAGATGTTTCATGCCCCAAAAGAAAACTCATGCAGTTTCCTTTCGAAAAAGACATGAGTTTGTGAAAGTTGTGTATTTTGTTCACAAAACCTTAGGCAGGTTTCACAACTATATTTACGATTTTATTCTTGATAATAATTTCTTTTAGAATTTGCATTCCTTCAAGGTTCTTTTGAACTTGAGGTTGCTCGTATGCGAGTGCTTTTAGAGCATCATCATCAAGTCCAGTAGCTGCCATGAATTTCGCACGGACTTTACCGTTGATTTGTACGACAATCTCAGTCTCGGATTTCACAAGTTTCGTTTCATCAAATGTTGGCCATTCGGCATAACTGATTCCCGTTTCACCCGTTAAAATTGTGTATAGCTCTTCCCCGATATGAGGCGCAAAAACTGCTAGCATTTTAACAAATCCAACCGCATATTCTTTATAAATTGTTTCGGCTTTGTAAGCATCGTTAATAAATGTCATTAATTGTGCTAATGCTGTATTCATGCCAAATGATTCAATATCTTCAGTAACTTTTTTGACTGTTTGGTTATATGAGAAATCGAGTAATCCATCATTCGTATCAACAATTTTCCCTGATTCGACAAGCAAACGCCAGACACGATCTAACCATTTACGGTTTCCATCAAGTCCTTGTGTACTCCATGCAGTTGCACCATCAAGCGGTCCAATAAACATTTCGTAAACGCGTAGTGTATCAGCTCCATGACTGCGAACAATATCATCAGGATTGACGACATTACCACGAGATTTACTCATTTTTTCGTTATTAGCACCTAAAATCATACCTTGATGGAAGAGTTTCTTGAATGGCTCTTTCGTATTCACAACACCAATGTCATAAAGTACTTTATGCCAGAAACGTGCATATAGTAAGTGAAGAACTGCATGTTCTGCACCTCCCATGTAAAGATCTACTTCCATCCAGTGATTAATAAGTTCTGGATCGGCGATTGCTCCTTCATTGGTTGGATCAATATAGCGTAAGTAATACCAGCAAGATCCCGCCCATTGCGGCATTGTATTGGTCTCACGACGACCTTTTGATCCATCTGGGAATGTAACATCTAACCAATCACCGGCATTCGCTAGTGGTGATTGACCATCCGGTGCAGGTTTATAGTTTTCAACTTCCGGAAGTTCAAGTGGTAAATCTTCAAGATCAACTGTACGCATGGTTCCGTCTTCCATATGAACAATAGGAATTGGCTCTCCCCAGTAGCGTTGACGGGAGAATAACCAATCACGTAGTTTATAGGTAACTTTTGCTTCACCGTATTTATTGTCTTCTAACCATTTATTCATGATTACAAGGGCTTCTTCTTTGTTTAAACCATCAAGGAAGCCTGAATTAATATGGTTACCATCTTCTGTATACGCAGCTTCCGCGATACTTCCGCCTTCAAGTACTTGAATCATCTCGATATTGTATTTCTTCGCGAACTCATAATCGCGTTGATCATGTGCTGGTACTGCCATGATTGCTCCAGTACCATAGGCTGCGAGCACATAGTCTGCAATATAGATAGGCACTTGTTTCCCATTAACCGGGTTAATCGCATAGGCACCAGTAAAGACACCTGTTTTGTCTTTATTTAGCTCGGTACGTTCTAAATCTGACTTATGCATAACTTGATCTACATACGCATCCACCGCTTCTTTTTGCTCAGGAGTCGTAATTTGACTTACAAATGGATGTTCCGGAGCAAGGACTGTATAGGTTGCACCAAAAAGTGTATCTGCACGTGTTGTAAACACCGTAAATTCTAAATCATGGTTATCAACTTTAAAGATTACATTTGCTCCTACCGATTTTCCAATCCAGTTGATTTGCATTTCTTTAGTTGATGCTGGCCATTCGACCAAATCTAAATCTTCAAGTAAGCGTTCTGCGTATTCTGTAATACGTAAAACCCACTGACGCATTGGAATACGGATAACATCAAATCCACCGACTTCCGTTTTCCCGTTGATAACTTCTTCATTCGCAAGAACGGTTCCCAAGTCAGGGCTGAAGTTTACAGGCTTCTCATCAACATATGCTAGGCCCATGTCGTAGAGTTTCGTAAAAATCCACTGTGTCCACTTATAGTAGTGAGGATCCGTCGTTGAGATTTCACGAGACCAGTCATAAGAAAGTCCTAGTGACTTAATTTGTTTCGTAAAGTTTTGAATATTTTCCTTCGTAAAAGCATCTGGATGATTTCCTGTTTTTAATGCAAATTGTTCTGCTGGCAAGCCAAAAGCATCCCACCCAATTGGATGTAAAACGTTGAATCCTTTCATACGTTTGTATCGTGCTAACACATCTGTGGCTGTATAGCCACGGGGATGTCCAACATGAAGTCCATTCCCTGATGGGTATGGGAACATATCAAGGACGTAATATTTGGGGATATCAAAATTTCGAATGTCTGTTTTAAATGTTTCGTTTTCTTCCCAGTATTGTTGCCATTTTTGTTCAATTTTTAAATGGTTATACATCGTTTTTCCTCCTGTAAAATAAAAAAAGCACCTGCAAAGGACGAATGTCTCGCGGTACCACCTTAATTTCTCATCTCATGTTTGAGACAAGCGCTCTATCCCTTAACGCGGGGCTACGGAATTTCTTACTGAATTCAGAAATTCTGCTCCAAGATGAGTTCTTTATTGTCCACTTACTGATTCGCACCACCCATCAGCTCTCTTATAGTTTTCAACAAATACTATTTCTTTTCATCGCTATGCCTCTATCTTATGTGTTTTGGTTTGAATTGTCAATTTCCAAACGTAAACTATTCTAAAAAACCACGCTAGTTATCAACGTGGTTCTATTTGTCGGTGTAAATAATCTATTGCTACACGTTTTTTTTATAGATTGCGAACCCAAATTGAATGGGTGTGCAGAGTGTTTCCAACGCCGCTAGGGTCGCTATTGCATGTTTTGGAGTACGATGATAATAAGGAGTCATCGCCAGAAGATTGTTGATGGTCGTTTGTCCTGTTAAATGAATGGTATGTTCAACACGAATGAGAGTTTCCAATTCAAACCCTTCATATGTAGGCAATACAACCTCGTTCTCGTAGGGCTTATCATAGAGGATCGATTTAAGTCCCCACAATTGTTTTTCGAGTGGAAAAACCACGACGAAATGTCCATTATTTTTCAGAATACGATAGACCTCATCTGATGAAAATGGTGCAAAAATACTATATGCGAGATCAAATGCACTATCCATCAGTGGTAACTTCGCAGTCGATGCAACAGCAAGCATCATTTTCTTATTTCGTTTCGCAGCACTGGTGACTGCTTGTTTTGAAATATCGATTCCATAGACAGTTTTTTCCTGCTGAAGCAACGGTTCGGCATACCAACCCTCACCACAACCAACATCTGCCAAGCTATTCGCTGAATATTTTGTTACAATTTCTTTAAGAGCTTCTCGAAACACATCGTAGTATCCGTCATTTAGGAATTGAGTTCGCGCTTGAATCATTTTGGCATCATCGCCGTGTTGTTTAGATTTAGAACTTTGTGACTGTAATAGGTTCACATATCCAGCCTTTGCCCTATCAAATTGATGACCTGTTTCGCACACATACGATTTGTTTTGGAGTACCAGTTGTTTTTTACAGACCGGGCATTGAAATAAGCTCATAGTTTTACCTCATCTTGTCTTCACAATTATATCACACAATTTTACTTTGATTTAGTTGAAATTTGTACCACTTTACTTATAATAAACACAAGGAGAATTAATTTATGAAAAAAATATTGCTTACAGCAGTTGTTTCGTTGTTGGTACTTGTCGGATGTACATCGGCAAATACAAACATTATGAAAGGTTACAAAGGCTTTGATAAAAAAGACCATCATTACCAAGCAATGAGTGCTAGTGATATGGCAACAGCACTTGAAAACAAAACTGAAGGTATTTACTATTTAGGATTTGAAACATGCCCATGGTGTGTCGCCCTTGTTCCTGTTATGGAAGAAGCTGCAGCAGCAGGAAACCACACAATCAACTATGTTGATACACGCGGCAACGATTACACACAAAATGCAGATGCTCAAAAACGTATTGAAGCATTCTCAAATTCATTACCTGAAGAGCAACGCATGACTGGTGTTCCTTATGTTGTCATTATTGGTGGGGATGGATCAATCCAAGTTAACATCGGAACAGTTCCTGGACACAATGCGCCAGTTGACCCATTGACAGAAGATCAAGCAAAATTCTTACAAATTAGACTTACTGAGATGTTTAATTCCGTTAAATCGAACACCTAGTTTGTCCAATTTATATAAGCACCTAAACAGGTGCTTTTTTTATTAAAAAGATAGCAGCTCAGCTGCTATCTAATAAGGTTCTTAATTAAGATGAGTTCTAGATTTTCACCCGGGAAGAGTATATTTCCCGAATCTTGGTAGCCTAGTGCTCGAAAAAAATGCTGTGCATCTTGGTCTGCTCTTCCGGAAGTCATAACTAGGTAATTCCCCAATGCCATCATTTCCGTTTCCCAGTAATTAATCATTTCAGTACCATAACCGCGGTGACGATAAGGCTCTAGAATCTTAAAGTAATTGAGGAATGGATACTGATCCCAGAACATATTGTATCGAATGATACCTACAATTTTATCGTCGACTTCGTACACCAGAACACGTCCAAGTTCGAGTTTTGATTCAAATTCTTCACGTTCAACGTGTGTGTCCAATTCCATTAGAATATCAATGTCTTCTACTGTAGCTCTACGGATCATATCAGCCACCTCCATGTTAATTCTATTGTAATGAGTAATTATTTTTTGTGCAAGTTTATTTGTTGAATAAGACCTAACCTTTTCTGTACTTTTGCGTAACGACGTCGCGCTACCGGTAGTCTTATCCCATTTTTCAGGACTAGAAAATCTGTTTCTAAGCGCTCTACAGCCGTCAAGTTAACAACGACACCGCGATAGATCTCTATGAATGGCGATTTTCGTAATAAATGAATCCAGTAATGAATCGGGCGCCGATCCTTGTAATCTCTTGTTTGTGTTCGGATCAAAATATGGCGTTTGCATGTTTCAATTGTACAAATTTCAGAAACATCCACGACCGAGCACTCACGGCGTCCCACTTGGACAAACTCCGGGTTGTAAAGTGGGCGTTGAATCAAGCGCGACACAACCCGTAAGGTCATCTGACAGTTATCTAAGTTCTTAAGACAATGATGCCTTGGTATTTTAAAACCGATGAGGAGCGTTTTGCGGCGATCATAACGGTGATTTGCATAATCAACAATGTATAGACCTACCGGCGGCTCTTTGGTATATATTATTGCTTCTTCATTAAGTTCGGAATATAAGTCAAGCACTTCTTTTACGCAACGACGCGAAAAGCGGTCACGCAAATCAACATGGACATGAATCATTGGACTCCTTTCAAAAGTTCATTGACATCAAAAAGTTCGTATCCAGCAAGTTAATTTTATAGGTTTACTATGAATAATCCGCTATTTCAGCACCTAACATGCTGTAGTATCCTATGTTCCCGATAGTAGTATTGTAATGAGATTCAATGTAAGACGCAATGTTTTTATTCTTTCGTCAAATAGCGCATTTTCGTTAGTATTTCCTGATAGCGACGACGTGCGACTGGAAGTTTTAAGCCATTTTTTAGAATGACATGATCCTTGTTAACGGTTACAACTTGGCATAGATTTACCAGAACCCCTCGATAAATTTCCAGAAAAGGCCATGCTTCAAGATAATCTTGCCAATATGAAATTGTATTCGTATCAAGATATTCATCAGTCGCTGTTTTAATCGACAGGCGGCGCCCTCTTGTTTCAATAACACAAATCATCCCAACATCAATGCGCACAACACGACGTTTACCAAGCGTTATCTCTTGGGGTTCATACTTTGGTCGGTCAATAATTTTTCGAATTGCTTTGAGAATCTGTTCTTTGTGGTGGCAGGACTGAATGCATTGATAGGATGGAACATCAAACCCTATTAAAATTGTCTTACAGGGGTCATGATATTTCATAATACAATCTGCAATCATTAAATCTACATTTTCTGGTGAATCAATAACGGTGAAGGGCTGATTGAACAAATCTTGATATAGCACTAAAATTTCTTTAATACGTATGTTTGAATTCCGATTTCGGATGTTTAATTGAACTCGAATCACTGGCATCTCTCCTCGATTTTTGCATAATCTAATATGAACCAGTTTTATTGTAAAGATTCTTTGTATTAGTGGTCGTTTATGTATGGCGAACGGTCATATTTTTAAATAAGTAACCGTTCGCCACATTCCTATCTAAATAAAAAACTCGCCGAAGCGAGTTATTTTATTTTAAGAAGCATTGCATTGATTGCGACGATAACTGTTGAGAGTGACATTAATATGGCTCCAACTGCTGGAGATAGAATAAATCCAATGCCCGCTAGTATACCAGCCGCCAATGGAATTGCAATGAAGTTATATCCAGCTCCCCAAAGTAGATTCTCTTTCATCTTACGTGACGTGTTACGTGCTAATGACACGAAATGAAGAATATCCGAAGGATTACTCTTAACAAGAATAACATCCGCAGAATCGATTGCTACATCCGTTCCAGCACCAATTGCTACACCGACGTTGGCACGTGCTAAACTTGGTGCATCGTTAACACCATCGCCGACCATGATGACTGTCAGTCCTTGATCTTGATACTCACGAACAATACGTTCTTTGTCTTCTGGCATCAATTCACCATGAACATCATTGATACCAAGATTCTTAGCAATCACTTGTGCCGCTTGTTTATTGTCACCCGTTAGCATTACTGGTTTGATGCCAAGTGCTTTGAGTTGACGAATCATCTCACGAGAGTCTTCTTTGATTTCGTCTCCTTGAGCAATCCAACCCGTGTTGCGATCATCCACGAGTAAGAAACTAATAGAATAACCTTCGCCCGATAACGCCTTAAATGCTGCATCATCATATGGAATATTATTGTTTTGAAGATATTTCACACTTGTGATTTTCACATCGTGACCTTCAATCGTTCCCTCAAGACCAATCCCTGCAATTGTCGTGACATTTTCTGCCTTCAAGAGTGTGATCTCCTGAGCTTCTGCTTCATCAAGAATTCCAACTGCTAATGGATGGGATGATGATTGTTCTAAGGTTGCGAAGTATTGTAGTACTTTTTCTTTGGAATATGACTCATCAAATGAACGGTAATCTGTAACAACGAAGTTTCCTTCAGTTAATGTTCCTGTTTTATCCATCATGATGACGTCAATATTTTGTGCGACTTCAAGCGCTTGGCGTGATTTGATAAGTAAGCCGTTTTGAGCTCCTAATGATGTTGATCGTGCCGTTACTAATGGAATTGCCAATCCTAATGCATGCGGACACGCAATAACAAGGACAGTAACCATGCGTTCAATTCCGGTATTCACATTCGTGAGTATTGACCAAATAATCAGTGCTAAGATACCCACGACAACTGCGATATAGAATAACCATTTTGCAACCACATCAGCCATTGATTCTGCTTTAGATTTATCTTTAGATGCCTGATCGACGAGCGTCATTACTTGTGCAAGGAAACCTGATTCACCAGTTCCTGTTACTTCAACGGTAAGTGTTCCAGATCCATTAACAGATCCACCAATAACCTTATCACCTGGTTTCTTTTGAACAGCTCGTGATTCACCGGTAATCATTGATTCGTTGACGGATGTCTTTCCATCTACAATCACACCATCCGCCGGCATATTTTCTCCTGCTTTAATGATGACTTTGTCGCCGATTGTGATATCTTTCAATGAACGAACTTCTGTCGTTCCATTTTCAAGGAGCACAGTTGCATCACTTGGAAGCAATTCGGCCATACGTTGTAACGCATTACCGGCATTCGAAATTGCCTCCATTTCAATCCAGTGACCGAGTAGCATAATGAGAATTAAGCTCGCAAGTTCCCAAAAGAAGTCCATGATGTGCACGGGACTGCCAAGCACCGTATTCATTACGAATGCATACATACTATAGATGTATGCGACGGATATCCCCAATGAAATTAATGTCATCATTGCTGGATTTTTGGATTTTAACTCTGATTTCGCTCCTGCTAAGAACGGCTGTCCACCATAAAAGTATAGAACGGTCGCTAAAATTGCGACAACCCATTCACTTCCTGGAAATGTAAATTGGAAGGGAAGGGTTACCCCCATCATTGGTGCAAAAAAGAGTATTGGTACACCAAAGAACAGAGAAACGACAAGCTTTTGCTTGAATGCTGTACCGTGACCCGAATGGTCATGTCCTGAATGATCTCCATGTCCTAAATGATCTCCATGTCCTAAATGATCTCCATGTCCTAAATGATCCATATGTTCTGAATGATCCATATGTTTCGAATGATCCATATGTTTCGAATGATCCATATGTTTCGAATGATCCATATGTTTCGAATGATCCATATGTTTCGAATGATTATCATGACTCATAGCGCCTTTTCCATCACTTGAATGGCCATGATGGCTATGATCGTGCATTACTTCTTTGCTTTTACTCTTATTTTTTTCTGTCATATTACTCCCTCCACTTTCTTATAGTTTACAACTGTAAACGATATATGTCAAATTACATGCCTTTTTATCGTTTAAGTGTATCGTTACTACCCTCATCGTAGCAAAGTACGAATCATTAATCGTGACTTAAGTATGACATTTCGGAAGTAAACTGTTTTTGATCAATACAACCTCAGCATGTGATGTTATTCATTGTAAATACTGATGATTAGGAAATAAAGTGAATTTCTTGACACATTTTGTCTACAACTGTAAACTAATAGTAAGGAAGTGATAACTATGGAAGATATAACAACAGCCTCCTCAGCTGAATGGGAAGTAATGCGGGTCATTTGGAGCCTCGATGAAGCAACCAGCCGCAGCGTTTCAAAAGTTCTCAAAGACACACAAAATTGGGAAGTAGCAACGACTAAAACCCTTTTGGGACGACTCGTCAAAAAAGGATACTTAGATACGCGCAAAGATGGTAACCGTTTCATTTACTTGCCGCTTGTAACAGAAGCGGAAAGTGTGTCCAATCGCGTTGACAAACTATTCACATCAATTTGTAATAGCGCAGTTGGCGGCGCTATCGCAAAAGCAATCGACACCCACAACCTGTCAAAAAAAGACCGAGAAATTATTCTCGCAGCTCTCGAAGCTAAAGAGTTTGTTGATTTTGTACCCTGCAGTTGCTTACCCAATCAAACAACAAAATGTAACTGTGAAACAGATAATTGTAAGTGCGGTCACAATAATAACTAACAAAAATAAAACACCCCGATTGGAACTTTTCTCCACTGGGGTGTTTTTTACGGGTGATAGGGCCCAATTATAATCTTTATGGTGCAACTTTAAATGTATTACTGATTGCTAATGCATCTTTAACATTAACGTCAAAGGTCAGTTCTTGGTTTAAAACATCAGCAGGAACTTGTGCTGCAAATTGAATTACAGCATCTGCTTTCGGTTGGAGTCGTTCAAACTGGCTGAATTTTTCTTGATTATTAATCTCGAAGAATGTTGTTGTTTTGATGACTTCTGAACCAACTTTTAGTGTTCCTAAAAGGTCAGTTTTTGAATCTAACTCATCTTTAGTATTGTTGGTTACTTTAGCTTTTACACTGACCCAAACTTTACCCTCTTCTTTAATTGGGTATTCCAATTTATCTGAAGGTGCTGCTGTTGGTTTTAAACCTGTATTTGCTTCAATTGAGATTATTTCATAAGATAAAGCATTTCCCTCAACTGCTTTACCAATTTCTGCTGGTGACGTTGTTACTGTTTTTGATCCACAACCAACAAGTACAAACATTAATGTCACCAAAGTGATTAATTTCTTCATTATATTTCCTCAGCTTTCCTCAACTATTGTACACAATTATTGCTTGGTTGACTACCTTGATTCACTGACTTTCATAGGATAAAATAAAGAGAAAACGGAGTCGAACTATGAATCAATGGACAGTAACCAAAGCCGATGTTGGCAAACGCATTGATGTGTTTATCAGTGAGAAATTAAATCTTTCGCGAAGTAAGGCATCAGAGATGATTAAAGATGGTATCGTATACGGTAACAATACCTGCTTAAAATCGAAGTATAAAGTGAAATTGAATGATATAATCAAGGCGGAAGACTATCATGTCAAAGCCGCAACACTTGAAGGTGTTGCGATGCCTTTGAATATAGTTTTTGAAGACCGTGATATTTTGGTCCTTAATAAGCAACGTGGGCTCGTAGTTCACCCCGGGAAAGGTGTTCATGAACCCACACTTTTGCATGGTTTAGTTCATTACTTGAATCAAGGGGATGATGTTGTGAAACCTGGGATGGTGCATCGTATTGACCGCGATACCTCAGGTCTTCTTGTCATTGCAAAAAACGATAAAGCTCATACATTTTTAGCAGACCAACTTGTGGATAAGACGATGGCCCGTACATATCTCGCCTTGGTCCATGGTGTTATTGAAGACGCTATGATTACGATTGAAGCACCCATTGGTATGGATCCTTTAAATACGAAGAAAATGAGTGTTACCGAAAAGAATAGTAGATATGCTAAGACCGATTTTATTGTCAAACAACGTTTTGATACAATGACCCTTGTTGAATGTCATTTGTATACCGGACGAACACATCAAATTCGAGTCCATGCAGCATATGCTGGTCATCCTTTATTAGGGGATCCTTTGTATGGAATTGATGATGACAAATCATCAGGGCATTATCTTGTTGCTTATCAACTCCAGTTTATCCATCCGCGAACACGCCAACGTGTATCGTATCACGTCGATATTCCTGAATATTTTAAACAGGCATATCCTTTAAAGTAGAGATGAGGTAGCTATGAAACAGAAAATAAAAGTGCGCGATATCTTTAAATCGACCTTTAAATACATACGTTTTGACATGTGGCGTTATTTAGTCGTTGCGATTTTAGCAGAAACCATGGTTATATTATTAACCAAACAAATTACAAACCGACTCTTCGACCTGGCACTTGTCAGTGCGAAAGTTCACGGAATCAACAATGAGAACTTTTTAGGCATCTTATTCAATCCTATTGCCATTATTCTATTACTGGTAATGGTCGTCGTGCTTGGAAGTATTGGTGTTGTTCAGTTAATTGCAATTCTTGCGTTTGCTGATCGGAAATACCACCCCGAATCCTTAACCGTAAAATCCATCTTTGCACCCTTAAAACGGCTCCGTGTTAAAGACATTCCAATTTTCTTAATCTATATCTTTATAATTATGCCATTTGGAAATATCGGATTAACGTCTACGGTAACATCCAGTTTGCAAATACCACTTTTCTTAATTGATTTTATCTATGAATTTGCATGGATGAAGTATGCGTATATTACTTTGGGGTGGATTCTCTTCTATCTCAACTTGCGACTTTTCTATGCGATCATCATTTTCTACAATGAAGATGTCAATTTCTATGAAGCACTCAAGCGTAGTTGGAAAATGACCCGTCGCCAAGAGTTCACCATACTTAAAATCGTAGCGGCAATTGGTTTCCTTTCGGTCTTATCTATTTTAGTTGGTTCTATGGTACTCCTTGTTGCTGGATCCTTTATCGAAACAGTCTTACCACAATATCAATTTATCATCGAGACTATTACAAATACCTTAGTCATCTTTTGGACATTTACCACGATCGCATTCGCGAGTGTCTGGCTCATTCAAACCGTTACAGTGAGCTATCACGAACTTAAGGGCACACAAATTCACATCCATACGTTAACACCAAAATCGCGGCGTCGATTGCAGATCATTAACGTTGGCGTCATCTTTGTTTATCTTGGATTTTCTGCACTGTTGTATTTGGATATGCCCAATAATGAACTTCGAAACGATACGCAAATAGTTGCCCACCGCGGTGATACGAAACGTGCTGTGGAGAACTCTTTAGAGTCCCTGCAATACGCGAGTGAATTCAAGCCAGATTACGTTGAAATGGACGTTCAAGAGATTTCAGATGGAACTATTGTTGTTTTCCATGATCCTGATTTAAAACGTGTTGGAACAAATTCCAACGCTATCTACCCTTACACATGGGAAGACCTTTCAAAAGAGAAGCTTATTAGCAAGGGACACGAATCAACAATCCCAACTTTCAAAGAATATATGGAACTTGCTCGTTCTCTCAATCAAAAGATTATGGTCGAAATTAAAGCACATAAAACAGACAGTCCTGAATATCTTGCGAACATCATGCAAATCATTCGCGATGCAGATATGGAGCATATGGTTTCATTCCAAAGCCTTGATAAGAAGGCCATTGTAACCTTTAAGGAAATGTTCCCCAATGCATACACGGGATATATTATTGGATTTAACCTTGGTGGCATTGAACCGATGCCAGTTGATTTCTATTCAATCGAAGATACTTCCATTACAACACGTGCTGTCAACGATATTAAGAATCAGAAAAAAGCCCTCTATGCATGGACAATCAATACCTCTGATCTTATGGAAGTGTATATCCGTACAAACGTGAATGGTATCATTACCGATGACCCAGAAACTGCAAACCAAGTGAAGCAAGATATAAAAAATGGACCCTTGGACCGCCTCTTTTGGTCTCTAGAATCCATTGTGGATGGTATAAATTAATCCTAAAAACGCCATGACTGATCACGGCGTTTTTTATTATTGATGAAGCACATGTTTGGCAATATAATCTGCTACACCATCTTCATCATTTGAAAGTGTAATTGCATCTGCAATCGTTTTGAGATTCTCGCGGGCATTAGCCATGGCGACACCACATCCGGCTTTAGCGATCATCGTCAGATCATTGTCACTATCACCAAATGTCATGACTTCCTCTGGTTTGATGCCTAAAGAAGCAGCATAGTTTAGAATGGCATCTCCTTTATTCACTGAACGCGGCATAATTTCTGCCCATCCATCTCCAACAATTAACAAATTGTATCGGGAGTCAAATTCTTTCGCAATGCGTTCTTTTACCAATTCGGTATAATCGCCATTTTGAATATAAACCATTTTTAGAATTTGATGTCCTGTTTCAAAGAGATGTTTAATATCTTTTAATCCTGTAATTTTTTCAGCGTTGAGAGATTCGTTAAAGAATTTAAATTGTTGTTCCGAAATCCCCAATTGGTAATCTTGGAATGCTACATCATCCATATGATAATAGATTTTGTCCTCAAAGCAATAGAGTACACCCATAAAATATTTATTTCCGATTGCTTCTTTTAGCTCGCAATCTTCATAGGTCATGGTCGGTGCATGATAATGATAATCTCGTGTATCATTATCCACACGGAGTCCGTTTAAGCAGATGATAGCTGTATCATCACCTTCAATACCCAGTTGTCGTGCAATACCACTGGCACTTTCATGATCACGACCGGTTGCTAACGCAAACTGTATTCCTTGTTTTCGCGCTTCATGAATAATCTTTTTGGTGTAATCACTCACTTCATGATTGCTGTTTATTAGAGTTCCATCAATATCACTTGCTATTAATTTAATCATTGCCTTACCTCCCTATGCAACAAAACCAACATTGCGATGCAATGCTGGTTTATGATTATTTCATTTTTTCGATTGCGTCTTTTAATTTTGGATGGGGATCTTCCCAACCTTGTGGTTTAATCGTTTTCCCGTCTTCATTATAGTGAGGTTTCCCATCCTCCCAAAGTTTCGACATATTTGCATGCTGAACTATTTCAAATAATGTTTCCGGCTCAACGCCCATTTCAACCAATGTTCCCAGCGCAAAATAGATTGTATCAATCATTGCATCAGCTTGTTCAACAATTTCATCGGCTTCCAAGAATTCATTAATTTCCTCAAGCATCCACTTATAACGTTTTTCTGCACGTTCTTTTGCCATGAATGTAGGTTTATCGGCAACGGGATGGTTAAACTTTTCGTGGAAAAGCTTTACATCATTCCATTCTTTATTCATTCCCATATGTCATAATCTCCAATCTTAAATTTGTTTGTTAAATTCTTATATATTATAGCATACTCGCGATTTTAACCCGATGCTTTTCATTGATTATGAAAAACTTTTAACAGATTTTCGAGAAAAGTTGCAATTTCCAATATCATCGTTTATAATGAACATATGAACACACACTCATATGTAAGGAGTTAAACATATGGCTCACAAACATTCACATGAACACGGACACGATCATAACCATGATCACAACCACGGACATGAACACAACCATGGAAAACTACCGGTCGTTATGTTCTTTATCGGATTGGCATTTTTCATCGGCGCATTATTCTTGCAAGCCGGAATATTACAAAATTCATTCTACTTCGTAGCAATGTTGGCATCAGGATACCACATTATTTTTGAAGGCTTTGGAGAAACATTTACGGAAACGCGACGTTTAAAGAAATTTGCACCTAACATCCATATTTTAATGACCCTTGCTGCATTCGGAGCATCATTAATTGGAAATTTTGAAGAAGGCGCATTACTTATTGTTATCTTTGCTGCAGCACACTTCCTTGAAGACTATGCAGAAAATAGAAGTAAACGCGAGATTACAAATCTTCTCAAGATGAATCCAACAGAAGCTCGTCGCATGCTTGCTGATGGTAGTATTGAAATCGTTGCAGTTGACGCCTTAAAAATTGGTGATCAGCTCCAAGTCTTGAATGGCGATCAAATCGCAACAGATGGCGTAATCATTTCAGGTGTTGCTACTATTGATGAATCATCCATTAATGGAGAAAGCATTCCCCGCGAAAAAACAACTGGGGACACCGTCTTTGGAAGTACTATTAACGGGAATTCGACATTTATCATGGAAGTTACAAAAGATAGCTCCGACACTGTTTTCGCTAAAATTGTCGAATTGGTAAACCAATCACAATCTAACTTATCTAAAACTGCTACAAAAATTAAAGAGCTCGAACCCCTTTATGTTACTGCGGTTCTGATTATTGTTCCGATTTTTATCTTACTTGGTACCTTTGTATTGGGTTGGGGATGGGATGTTAGCTTCTATCGAGGCATGGTCTTCTTAACTGTTGCTTCGCCTTGTGCGCTCGCCGCAGCCGCAATTCCTGCTACACTATCCGCAATTTCAAACTTAGCCAAACGCGGTGTTCTTTTCAAAGGTGGATCATACTTATCAAACCTTAGTGAAGTGAAAGCTGTTGCTTTCGATAAAACGGGTACTTTAACAGCTGGTAAACCTGTTGTAACAGATATTTACTTTACAGAAGACATTGATCAAGAAACAATGACACTCTATGAAGACGTGATTGTTGCAATGGAGAAAACAGCAAACCATCCATTAGCAAATGCAATTTTAAATTACTACTCAGCTACATACGATTATGAGCTTGAAGTTGAGAATATTATTGGAAAAGGACTTGTTTCCCGTCATGAAGGGGTGCTCTACCGAATTGGAAAACCCGAATCATTTGATAATGTTCCAGAATCAATCGACGATCACAATGACCGCTACTCAAATGATGGTAAGACGGTTGTATATTTCTCCGCTGATGATCTCGTCGTGGGAATGATTGCGATGATGGATGTTCCAAATGAAAAATCAGTTGCTGTTGTCAAATACTTACGCAGCCAAGGAATTCATACAGTCATGATTACTGGTGATTCCGAACTGACTGGTCAAGCTGTCGGACGTCAAATCGGAATTGATGAAGTTATTGGAAATGTCTTACCTGAAAACAAATCAGCAATTGTTGAATCATTACAAGCAAAATATGGTGTTGTCGCCATGCTTGGGGATGGTGTCAATGACGCACCAGCTCTTGTTAAAGCAGATATTGGAGTCGCGATGGGTGATGGTACTGATATCGCAATCGATGTTGCAGATGCCGTTCTCATGCAAAATGATATGACGAACTTCGCGTATGCACACCGTGTTTCCAAACGCCTTGATAAGATTGTTATGCAAAACATCTGGTTCTCAATGCTCGTTGTTGTAACTTTAGTTATCTTTAATATATTTGGAATGATGTCGTTACCTTTAGGCGTTATTGTCCACGAAGGAAGTACTTTAGTCGTTATCTTTAATGGCTTACGCCTTCTTGCAAACACAAAAGAATAACAACACTATAAAGAAAAGAGAGATTTCCGTATTGGGAATCTCTCTTTTTACAAGGTATCCTTGATGCGACGCGGTAACTTATCCACAATAAGTGTGTATGAGTCTCTCGCAAGCTTTCGTACCAATTCATCATCATTGATTTCGTCTAACCGCACGGATATCCAATGGCGTTTATTCATGTGATATCCTGCCGTAATAATATTTTCATAATTCTGACGCAAGTATTCACCATCTTCTGGCTTCGCTTTTAATGTAAGTATACGATAGTTTTCTTTGTCAAAACCGTGAATCGCAAATAACTTATCCGTTACCAGTGCGACTTCCGTTTCCCACTCTATTTTAAACTCAAATCGCGCACTTGGAAATGATTCACAAAGCGCTTTTACTGCTTGCGGGCTCATTGTCTTTCACCTGAGAGTGTCAATACATAACCATCCGGATCAACTAAATAAGTTTCCAACGTTCCATAAAACGTTTCATAGATATCTGGCATTTGATAGCCTTTTTCCTTTAAGGTTGCTACAAGTGCCTCAATGTCATCAAATCGAAAATAGAGCGCAATACTAGCCTTTAGGGCGTCATGTTTGAGTACTGGATACTCCTGGACCATTGCTTCCATTGATTCCATCATAATCAAGACATCGTCACGCCCCAAAATGACAAAATTATTTTCGACACGATCCACAACGTCAAATCCAAGCGTATTATGATAAAAGTGAATGCTTTGTTCAATGCTGCTTACCATTAAATTCGGTGTCATTCGTTCTAGTTTCATCGTTTTCCTCCTTAATATTAGTATCGCAGATTACTATTAAATTCTATTGGAAAAAATGGACATCTTCAAGCCGTTTTAATACGGCGTAAGGAGTCATTCCTAAATTTAGCTTTAAGTCATTGATGAAATGGGATTGATCGTAGTAGCCCATCTCTAATGCTAATGTCGTTAACGCTTCGAAGGGGTCATTGATTAGATGAGACAGCGCTTTTTGCATTCGGATAACCATCACCACTGCCTTAACGTTCATTCCATAATATTGGAGGAACAGACGATTCATATGCTTGGAGCTATAACCAAAATGTGCTGAAATTGCATCCACACTACTCAAGTAAAGATCATTGAAAAGTACCTCAAACCATTCGAGTGCTTGATGCGAGGTTGTTTCGATACTTAGTGCTTCAAGACTTGTTGTGAGCACGCCTTCTTGTTCTTGAGAACTAAGACTCCAAAATGATGAGTCTACTAGACGGTCTGTCACGTCAAACGTTTTATCCATGGCTTCGGTTGCATGGATATCAAAAAGCGCGTGTGCAGCCCCTGGACGCATTCTGATACCAAATGAATCACCCGGGTGTTCGGTAATGACATCATGATACATCGTCGATAAACCAGACAAAAAGATTGTCTGGTTTTTTTGATCAACAATACAATCTATACAGGCATCCGCAACAATGATATTTGTAACGGAATGGCCTTTAGGTATTGGCTTGACTTGATGAAAATGCCACATACAAATAACCCACGCATCGAATGACGGCAATTCGGTTTCGTAGTAATTAATATATTTAGAGAAGGTATCATGAAGATACGTAGGTATTTGAACAGGCGTATACATATTATCGTAAGGACGCGTTGACCGCTTTTTGAACGCGGCGTGGTTTCCCTTTTATAGAATGTGTTTTAAGATGTTTGAGAACTTGCTCGCCTTTACCATTATGAATATCAACATACGAAGAATCTTCCAACACTGAAATAACGCCAATATCATCCGCATTCATTCCTGCAAGGCTTGTGATTGCACCAACAATGTCTCCAGGACGAATTTTTTGGTTTTTTCCACCACGGATATGGAGCTTCATAATTTCGGCATCAAAATTCGCACCCTTTGTTTTGCGTGGTTTTTGTTTTCGATTCTGTTTATTTAGGAACATTTCTTTACGTGCTTCTACTAGTGACGCACTCGGATGTTTCATATCAAGGATTTCATACATTGAGTCCGTGCCATTTTCTTGAATCCAATATTGATCATCACGGCTCAATAACGAAACGGCAAGTCCCTCTTTATCTAAGCGTGCCGTACGGCCAATACGGTGGGTGTATGTTTCCAAATGATGTGGTGTATCAAAGTTTACGACAATCTTCACATCATCAATATCAAGACCGCGTGATGCAACGTCTGTCGCAACTAAGAAGCGGAATTGACCCGTCTTAAATGCATGAATTGTTTTTGTGCGCTCTTTTTGATCCATGCCACCATGAAGTTTGCGAATATCAACTCCTGCTTCTTGAAGTTGTGATTCAATCTGATCTACTTTTTCTTTGGTGTTTGCGAAGATGAGACCATGATCCGGATTTTTTACAATTAACACGGATTCAAGGAGCGCAATTTTATCTGCTTCATCGACGGTGTATGCCTCTTGCACAATCCGTGTGCTTACATCATTTTGGGCATCAATGCTGACGGTGATTGGATCGTGCAGAATACTTTCTGCAAATGTCTTAATTGCTTCAGGGAATGTCGCTGATAATAGGATAATTTGGATTCCCTCTGGCATATATTGTAAAACATCATCAATTTGTTCTAAGAAACCCATACTGAGCATTTCATCTGCTTCATCTAAGACAACTGTTGTTACTTCAGAAACATTGATTGTTTCTTGTGTTAAGTGATCAAAAAGACGACCGGGTGTTGCCACCACAATATGTGTTCGTTGTGCCAAGTCACGGCGTTGATGTTCAAATGAGTCCTTACCATAAACCGCTTGGACTTTTAGCCGTTTATTGCGTCCAATATTTGTCAGTTCATCACGAACTTGTAATGCAAGTTCACGGGTTGGTGTTAAGACAATGGTTTGTGGTGTTCGAATATCCCAGGATGTTCTGTCGACAACCGGAATACCAAATGCTGCCGTTTTTCCACTCCCAGTTTGTGATTTAATGAGTACATCACGTTTATCAAGAATGGGTTGTATCGTTTCTAATTGTACGTCTGTTGGCTCTGTATAGCCTAATGTTTCTAGTGCTTGTAATGTTTTTGGATCCAGTCCAAATTTATTGAATGATGTCATATTTATACCTCTTGTACGTATTATAACCTATCTTAGAAAAAAACACGCAATTTTGCGTGTTTAAAAATAAATCTAAGACCATTCCAGGCCTGTATTACTGGAAGATGTCTTTTCGAATCCGACAATGGACACCTTTCACACCATTTGCGACTTGGCTAATATGAAAATCAGCATGAACACTTAAAATTGAGTATGCCAGGGTGCGTGATACACCGTAGTGTTGGGCTAAGAATGCAACACCTTCTAGGGCTGCTTGGTGTGTTGCTTTATCTAAATCTGCATCAAATCCGTGGACCATCCAATGCGTATCAGTTT
Source organism: Erysipelothrix aquatica (assembly GCF_009828825.1). GTDB lineage: Bacteria > Bacillota_I > Bacilli_A > Erysipelotrichales > Erysipelotrichaceae > Erysipelothrix > Erysipelothrix aquatica_A. The sequence continues at coordinate 256,823 of NZ_WTTA01000002.1, forward strand.
CTAATACTGGATTCTCTTTTAATTTCATGTTTTTATGAAGAATGAGTTGAATCCGGCCATTAACACTGCCTTCAATCGCTGTTCCACTAAGTTCGGCATCACCTTGCGCAAAATGACTATCGCCAACATAAAAACCAGCGCCGGGATTGTTGACTTCATAGTACATGGACGTTCCCACTACAAAATTTTTATTATCAACATTCCCACCGAAATACTTGGGATGGGTTGTGTCTACTTTACCTGTCTCTTTCGGCGTGACTCCGGCAATCCCGAAATGTAAGTTAAGCGGAATCTTGACGGCGTCTGTGACTGCGATTCGCTCAACTTCAGATTCATAACGAATTTGTCCTGGTTTTTCAATCTTTCCAGGGTATGTATACATAAATTCTGGAGATGCAGTTACCCCATCTTCATTGATTTTATAGATGTAGATGTATTCTGTTTGGTCAAATGCATCTGCCAATTCTCCCCAATTCGCAAGAACGTTTGAACCGTAAGGCATCCGAGGTTGAAGGTCAAGTATTTTTGCCTCCAACACATCCCCAGGTTCTGCACCTTCGATATAAATTGGTCCCGTTACGATATGATCTCCCATATTCCGATCTGGAAACGCATCATAAATTGCAGCAATTGCTTCATCCATCAAGAGTTCGGGGGCGTCTCCTGATTGGTGGCATATTGCTTCAATTTCTACTATATCTCCTGATTTCACTACAAGCGCTGGTTGCCAACTCTTGTCATAATATCCCCAATGTACCGTGTGGGGCGTTGCGGGTAGTTTGTGTATCTGACTCATAAGTATCACCATGACTTTGTATAGGCTTGCGACTATACTCCTTGTACTCTAATTATAATTTCCACGAGTTTAGAACGCTTTTGCCATATTGGACAAAGAAAAAGGGATAATTTTCGAAGTTTTATCCCTTTTTGCTATCCGTCTATTTAAACTCAACTTAAGACATTGCCTAAGAATCAGCAATGTCTCTTTTAGCTCTTTATTTTCGTTTTCGACTTAGGACCGCTTCGATCCACGCTGGAGCATACGCTGAAGTACATCCTGGCGCCACCTTCATATCACGATATACCCCTAACGATTCGCCAATCGTAATGCATCTTTGCGTGTAATCGGCAAAGCGAAATCCAATTTCACTCAACGCCCGATTCATCATCCACTGTGTTTGTGGTGAAGCTACTACAAGTCCGGCTTCAATTGTGTCCAATATGACCGCTATTCGATCTGCCTTTAACGTTTTATCATGACCGATTTCATGCACAACCATACTCCAGTATGCGCGTCCAAATGCATCTCGTGCATCTTCTTTAAGTTCTTTTTTCAAGGCTTCAGAATCTGGAATTGCTACAAGAGTTCGAAACAAGAGATCATCTTGCAACGGTTCGTAGGTCGCTTGATCAATCATTGAGAGTGCTAATGCTACCGATATTTGGCTAGGATCCATAAGCATCACTGCTAAAAGTTGCGCATCCACGATATCACTTTCCCATAACTGCAGTGACAGTTCATGATCCATTCCAATTGTCTTTGCAAGTTTTCGGATAGGACCCAAAGTCACACCCAATGTCGTTTCAGGTGCTCCTTGTTTTATCATTGATTTGCGCCGAGAGGAACTTGCATGTGTTTTAAGGAATTCCATCGTTTCTTCATAGGTCATAGATATCGCCTCCATTTGCAACATTATAAAATAAATTGGAAATTCAAGCCACTGCCGTGCATAAAAGAACTCGGATAAACCGAGCTTATTTTATGATTCACATTTTTTATAAATGACGATTCCTACACCGACAATAGCGAGTGTGACTCCAATATTAAAGAGTTTATCACTCATTCCTGTCTTAGGAAGCGTCTCTTGCGGTTGCTTTGGCGTTACCGGTTTAACTGGTTCAACTGGTTTCACAGGCTCCACTGGCTTAACTGGTTCAACTGGCTTAACAGGATCAACTGGCTTAACAGGATCAACTGGCTTAACAGGATCAACTGGCTTGACAGGATCAACTGGCTTGACGGGATCGACTGGTTTTACAGCATCCTTCTCGAAGACAATCGTATATTCGCGATCAACACGCTCATAAATACCACTTAAAATATTGCCTGCTTTTAATTTATAACCATCAATCTTTGGTGCGAGTATCTCATAGGCACTTGCAACTTTACCTGTGATGGTGACATCTTCCATCAATGTATTACCCTCTTCATCAACAAACTTAAATGTATTAACAGGTTGGCGCAATTGAACATTGTATGTTTGATCCCCTTCAACAAAATCAATCGGTGCTTCGCCAACTGGGCCAACTACAATGTAGTCATCCACAATACTATTGAATGGCATCGTATCCGCTGGAACATCTATTTGCATTGCAGGCTCGCTCACATCATAGTAACTCAACAAATGACGTCCTGTCATTGTTTCGGTTAAGAGTACTTCTTCACTCCCATTAGCATTTACCAAGGTATAAGTCACTGTGTTTGTTGGTGCGAGTGCATACATGACGCGAACACCATCTATGACCAATCCCTTTGCGTCGGCATCAGCGACTATTTCGTTATAATCTATTGTTGTGCCATAATAAGCCATTCCTGTATCGTTGGTAAATGTTATGAGCGTGTAATAGAACGCATACGTCCCGTCAGCAGGTGTCGGATAGAATGGGTTCGCTACCGTTTCCATCGGACTCACGACTTCTGGTCTTTTCACAGTCAAGATCGGATTGGATGGGCTTAGTGCGACTGAATCCTCAACAAGCGGATTTACCACAATAACTTCTTCACCTTTACTTACTGCTATCAAATTTGTTTTATATTCAATGACAGGAATTTCATAGTCTGACGTTTGAGCTTTCGTATTGCCAACACTTCCGAATACGAGTAAAACCATCATCATTGATGCTATTATTTTCTTCATATTTATCCCCCGATTATGTCTATATGTGAAGTCTACCATATACTTTTATTGTATTGCAATTATTCTAACTGTAGCTTAATAATTAAGAAAAACCTGTGAACATAACAGTTCACAGGTTTCTAATTGCTTAAAAGAAGTCGTGTGATGCTTCAAAGGCATCAATCATTGCACGTGCTTCATCAGTTGTTGTTTCCATGAGTTGAACACGCAAATCGCTCGCTCCTGGAAAATCACGAACATAGATTTTAAAGAAGCGACGCAGTGGTTTGAACACACTTGGTTCATCTTTGGCATATTTATCAAATTCATCTAAGTGGAAACGGAAGAGGTCGAGGAGTTCTTTCGGACTGTGATCTTTTGCCTCTTTTTCAAATGCAAATGGATTGTGGAAAATACCACGACCAATCATCACCCCATCAACACCATATTTTTCTACCAGCTCCATGCCAACTTGGTAGTTGGGAATATCACCATTAATTGTTAGAAGGGTATTCGGTGCAATTTCGTCACGCAGTTTTTTTATTTCTGGAATTAATTCCCAGTGTGCATCAACTTGACTCATCTCACGTTTCGTTCGTAAATGGATGGATAAATTCGCGATATCTTGTTTAAAGATATGGGTTAACCAGTCGCGCCATTCTTCAACACGGGATGTTCCCAAACGTGTTTTGACACTTACAGGAAGCCCTCCAGCTTTAGCCGCTTGAATTATTTCTGCAGCGACTTCTGGTCTTTTAATAAGGCCTGATCCGCGACCATGTTTGAAAACATTGGGCGCTGGACATCCCATATTAATATCGACACCTTTGAATCCCATTTCTGCCATTCCAATACTCATTTCACGGAAAAACTCAGGACGATCACCCCAAATATGTGCAACAAGTGGTTGTTCATCTTCAGTAAATAAGAGACGGCCACGCAAGCTATCACGTGCTTGGGCATGGCAATAACTTTCGCTATTCGTGAATTCTGTAAAGAAAACATCAGGACGGGCTGCTTTCGCAACAACATGGCGAAAGACCACGTCAGTTACGTCTTCCATGGGTGCTAAGATAAAAAATGGTTTGGGCAAGTCTTGCCAAAAATTATGGTTCATGGGGAAATCCTCTCATAACAGGACTTCATCATGCCTGTTGCTTCTATTCTTTGTATTTTAGAGTAACTCTCGCGTGTTATTGTTACATTTTTTTTATTTTTTTTCAAGCAGTTAACCCAACGCATTAAAAGAGATGCCGTGGCATCCCTTCTTTTACGATTCTAAGATTTCACAAACCCGGCCGACAATACCACTTTCCAGCATGACTTTAATCCCATGGGGATGATTTGCGGAGTTTGTCAGAAGACGTTGAACAACACCTTCGGTTGTTTTACCTGTTCGTTGGTCTTGCTTTTGAACGACCAACACACGGAGTCCGGGTTTAATATTCTTGCGAAGTTTTGGATCCATTAACGTTTACCTCGTTTCGGGCCATTGCCTTTTTTACGATCGGCATAGAATGGTTTCTCTGCGAATGAGCGGGATGCATTTTTCGTACGGGCTTCCCCACGCATATTGAGATCTTTCGGCTTTCCAGTACCTTTTACTTTTTTCGGTTTAGCGGGTTGGCTGTCACGACGGTCATATTTTTTTTCACCTTTTGCATCAAAACGTTTATCTGAGAAACGACGATCAGTTTTTCTATTTGATTTACGCGCATTATCTTTTGCGGCAGGTTTTACGGATTCTACCCGTGGTGAATCATCAAAGCGACGACGCTTGGCACGTTTTGCTGCTTGGCGTTCAAGATCGCGTTTGCTTGGATTCTTTTCGCTCTTACGACCACCTTGACCTGGTTTAGCCTTCGGTGTTTTGTCTTCCAACGGGAAGTCGAGGTTTTCAAGCACTGTTATTTTTTGTTTCGTCAATGCTTCGATGTCTTTAAGCAACGGAATCTCATTATAGCTTACATATGAGAGGGAGTTTCCACTATGACCCGCACGTCCAGTACGACCAATCCGGTGTACATACGTTTCTGGGACATCCGGCATATCGTAATTAATAACATCGTTTAATTCATTGATATCAATACCTCGTGCAGCAATATCCGTTGCTACCAAGACTTGGGTTTCATAGTTTTTAAAATTATCTAAAGCCATTTGACGCGCATTCTGTGATTTATTGCCATGGATAGCTTGTGCTGAAACACCACGACGCATCAAATCACGGACGACACGGTCTGCACCACGTTTTGTTCGTGTAAATACAAGCACTGGTCCAGGATTTGCTTTCGTAAATCTTTCGAGCAAGTGAATTTTATTGACTTGATCAACATATTGGACTGTTTGCGTAACGGTCTCAACGGTTGATGATACAGGTGCTACCGATACATGAACAGGATCAACAAGTAATCCGTCCACAATGTCCGTAATCTCTTTTGGCATTGTTGCGGAGAAGAAGAGTGTTTGTTTCTTTTTCGGCAGTAATTTCACTAAACGACGAATGTCATGAATAAACCCCATGTCTAACATTCGATCCGCTTCATCAAGAATAAAGATTTCAATTGATGATAGATCAACATAACCTTGATTGATTAAATCCACCAAACGCCCGGGTGTTGCAACCAATACATCGACACCCGCACGCAAAGCGCTGACCTGTTTCCCTTGACCAACACCACCGAAGATGACAGTTGATTTGAGGGGAAGGTGATGGCCGTATGTTTCAAAACTTTCATAGACTTGCATCCCTAGTTCTCGTGTCGGTGTTAAAACCAAAGCTCGAATTGGGCGACGACGATCTTTGCGCGGATTTGTTGCAAGAAGTTGCAGTGTTGGAACGGCAAACGCTGCAGTTTTACCTGTTCCTGTTTGTGCCAGTCCTAAAACATCACGACCTTGTAATGTGACCGGGATAGTTTGTTCTTGGATTGGTGTTGGCTGTGTATAGCCTGTGTCCTGCAGTGCATTTAAGATTGCAGGCATAATTCCTAATTCTTTAAATTCCATAATTTCTCTTTCTTTTCTAATTGTGATATCTTTTGGTAATTATTCCGACCAAAAGAAAAGAGTGTGACCACTCTTATTCATCTACTAATGTTTTTGTACAAATGAATGACTCAATACATTAATAATACGTTTTTTCACGAAGAAAGTAAACCAAAGCGTCTCTTAAGAACACGAGTCTAGCGATAAAAATCCGTAATCATGACGCATCATCCTGTAATTCTTTATTAGTTTATTGTGCAGTTTGTGTTTTTTGAAGTAAGACAACCGTCTCAACATGAGCAGTATGTGGAAACTGATCAACAGGTTGAACTGATACCAGTTCATATCCAAAATCTCGAAGTGACTTAATATCTTGTGCTAAACTTTTCGGTGCACATGAGACATAGATCACTTTATCAGTACCAAAACGACCGATACTACGCATTACTTTTCCACCAGCACCACTACGCGGCGGATCTAACAGTAGAATATCCGGTTGTCCCCATTCTTCTTTCAGTTTGGGTAATCCACTGCGGGCATCACTTGTCATAAAGAAGGTATTCTCTAAACCATTATCATGGGCATTACGGCGTGCCGAGATTATTGAGTTTTCCACAATTTCGATTCCAGCTAGCGATTGGCTTTTCGCTGCAAACGGTAAACTAAATGTCCCAACACCACAGAATAGATCCAACATCTTCATGGAATCATTCACGTCTGCCATCTCAAGTGCCAAATCAACAAGTTTTTCTGCCTGGACTGGATTTGCTTGAAAGAAAGTATCAGGCCAAATTCGATATTTAAAGCCATTGAGGACATCTACCAAATAATCGCGACCGTGCAAGATGTGAACGGCATCGGCTTGGATACGCTCTACCGCTTCAGCATGTTCAATCCATTGCAGACTGACCAATGAATCAAATTGTGTGGTCATGATTTCGATAAGTTCTTTGATTGCCTCTGGGAAATCCTCTGGTGATTGTGTTGCATAGAAAACAACCATTAACTCTTTGGTTGTGAATGAGTAACGCATCATGAGATTTCGCAGCAAACCTGTTTCTGTTTCTTTATTGTATCCAGCAAGCTCATATTTATGTTGCCAAGCACTGACGGTATGTTTTACTGCCACCATGATTTCTGGCATCAAAACTGAATCTTTAAGGTCAATAACTTTACGGAAGTTTCCTTGTTGCGTCATGCCTAACTCGCCATTCACACCAAACGTTAACTCCATCTTGTTACGATAACGCTCCGGTTGTTTCATCCCAATGATCGGTTGAACCAATGATGTATCAAAACCCTCTTCATCCAAATACTGTTTTACCATGTTTTCTTTGAATTGGAGTTGTGCGTCATATTGCATGTACTGTAGCGGTGTTCCACCCGAAACTGATTCATCAATTGGGACATCCATATTACGAGTTGGGCCGGGTTGGAGCAACGTATCATAAGCTAGTGTAGCTTTTCCACGACCCTTCGCATTCGGAACACTCACCCGAACAACATCTCCTGGAACAACATTTGTAATAAAAAGATTCAAACGTCTTCCCTGCGATCCTTTTTCCGGTGCATGTGTATAACGTGCGTATCCATATCCATATTCATCAATGTGATCAATCGTGACATCAAGCACCTCAGTTGGGTATGTAATTTTCTTCATTGTTTCACCTCAAGTTTGTAAATTTAATCGTCTATCATTATACGATAAATAATGTAAATTAACACCTATTAGCTTTTTTGTTAGCCTTAACAATTAAAAAAGGCGCCTAGATTCGACGCATTTTGGATTGGTACTATAGGCAGTAAAATGATTTAAACTCTATTCAGAAGTCGAAACAGATAATGGAGAGATTTTTACCGCTTAACAAGTTAGAGAACTTCAGAAACAAATTGCATTACTCAAAGAAGAAAACCTCATCTAAAAAAATAATTGCCATATTCACACCCCACCCAAACAACGACTAGAAGCGATCAAGTTCCTTTAATCAAAACACAAGATATCACGTCGTTGTAAAGCTCTAAATGTTAACCGTTCTACTTACTACAACTTTTTAAATCGTGAACCTTCATTCAAAGCTTCTCAACATACTAATAATGAAGAGTGTATAAATTTTCTTAATCAAGAATTCAGTCCTTCAGAACCCAATAAAGTATGGGTTAGCGATTTTACTTATATTAGAACGCCTAAAGGACTTCGTTATCTTTGTGTGATTATGGATTTGTATTCTCGTAAAATCATTGCATGGAGGCTTTCTAATCGAATGAATTCGACCTTAATACTTAATGTCTTCTAAGATGCGTACAATACAAGAAATCCTCAAGGAGAATTACTCTTCCATTCGAGTCGTGTTTCACAGCATCGCTCTTTCAAAGTAAGAAAAGTAATGGATGACTATAACGTAGTACAATCCTTCTCAAATAAATCATATTCTTGGGACAACGCGGTTATAGAATCATTTTTCAAATACTTGAACAAAAAGAAACAAATCGACGTTCGTTTTAGAAACCGAAAACTGACAGAAATGCCGGTTCAGCTATATCAATGATTTTTGCAATCCGTTCAAACCTCATTCGTACAGCGATTGGCTATCACCTAACGAAAAAGAACTTGAATTTATTCGATTAATTTCATAAATGCTGTCCAGTTTAATGACATCGAACCAATGTAGGAACTGTTCAATGATTCTTCTTACTTATCACTAACCTGCGGTGTCTTATCAAGAACGGCCAAAGTTTTTTCTACAACTTCCGAGTTAAGTGATTTGTACATTTTCTTATCACCAATGATATAGAATTCTTTCTTAGCGCGTGTAGCTGCCACGTTCATTAAGTTTGGTTCAGAAACCGCCCAGCGAGCAGCACCAATTTCTTCCATGCTTGCACCTAAGACAAGATAAACAATATCTGCTTCTTTTCCCTGAAACGTATGAACTGTACCTATATTTGATTTTTTAAACCCAATTGTTCGCAACGCTTTTTGTAATTGAATAACTACGTTTTTAAAAGGAGATATTATGTAAATGCTCGGTTGCTCTTCTTCCCTTTTTTCAAGTCTACTACTTATCTCAGCTTTAAGAAACTCAGCTTGCTCCTTGACAAACTTGTTATCTGATTTCCCTCCAATATCAATCCAAGTTCCTTTTCCTGGATTAGCCATATTTGGGGGCAATACCATCTGTCCTCCATAAGAAATTTCGTTTGAAATGCTAAACATAGGGTCTAAACAGCGGCGATGCACCCACAATGGCATTCCAATCCATTCCTCTTCTGTTTTTCGATAACCAAATTGACTTGCATTATCTACGTGGGTTTGAACTGATGAGTATCCATTAACAGTATTTTCCGAAGCAGTATAGCTAGAAGCAATTAGTCCAATAACACCGTTGCTCAACGGTACTACTGGAGTTATCTGAGATGGATCACCAACCGCCATAACTCGCTTGCTTCGTATAATTGCCCCAACCGCTGACTGTGGCGTTGCTTGACCAGCTTCATCAATAAATAGATTGGCTATTGAGTCTATGCCCATATGTCTAAACATTCCACCAAAGCTCGCAAATGTGGTGCTTATTACTGGAATTGCAAAATTTATCCAACTCCACGCCCATGTAATTAAATATTTCTTCTCTGGAGTCGCATAATCCTGAATTTTACTCCAAATTAGCCAACTACCATTCAAACTTTTCACATTTTCATATAGAAACTGTTTTCGTACAGCCATTGCGGCAATAAATAAGTTTGTTTGTTCTACGCGATAAGCTTCGGAAAACCATGGATTATCGAGTTGCAAATCTTGGTATGTTTGTGTCAAATCAAGTGGTTTAACGTTTGACGCATTAATTTCTTCTTTCAATAAACTTATTCTGTATTTCAATTCACTTATATTTTTCTTGCTTCCATCTTTCCAAGTCAGGAACTTAATATTAGAAGATTTTATTTCTTCACCATATTTCTCCTTCAGATGTTGCATTTTATTTAACTCTTTTAATTCATTATTATGACTCTCTTCAATAATTTTTAAATTCTCAAGTAACTCAGTTAAAGAGTTAGAAGCACTTGAAAGTTGTTCCAAATAAGTATGAACAGATTTATGATTGATAATTTTTAATAACCAAAGCATAAACGGCTTTTGCTGTTTTATAGCCCTCATGTTCAATTTTGAAAATTCTAATTGTCTCAAAATATTTGCTTTATCAACTTCCAAAGAGTGCAATTTAGGCTCTGTTAATGCAATCGCATCATCAATCTCCTGGACCAGCTCTTCGTTTCGAGTTATTTTTTCATTCAACTCAATTTTCTTCTCAGAAAGTTCAAGCTGAAATTTCGTTGTTTTCTGGTTCAGTTTATCTTCTAGTGGAAGAAGTCTCTTATGAATATCTGCTATTTTTTGTGCATCATGGCGCATTTGATTCACGAGATTATATTGTTTAGTAAAATTCTGATATACATCTTCATTCGAACTAAAATCAGAAGACTTAAGTACTTTAGTCATCTGTTTTACTGTCTCGATCATTTTTTTACGGTTTTCACTTTTTCCGCCTTCAATTGCAAACATCCCCCAATTTTCACTATTCGTAAAATAATCAGTATCTAGAATACTGTTCAGAAATTGTTTATCAATTTGTGCCTGCTGGGGAAGTTCATTCACAATATTTTGAACTGCTCCATTATTAGAACTCGCAACCAAAATATTTTTATCCATTATATGATTCGGCATTTGAGCAATTTTACCACTCTTATAGTAAGTAGCGGTTTCTTTTAAGTGCTTATCGTTTAGCTCGCATATTTCATATGCCTGACGCACAACGAGTTCAGCAAAAATGTCCTTCAGAAGTGTTGTCTTACCTGTTCCTGGTGGCCCATTAACACCAAGAATTCTATTTGTATCATTAATTGCTACATTAACAGCAACTTGTTGCATTAACGACAACCCCCACTCTGGATTAGATGGAAAACGACCTAATGGATAGTTTTTAGGTTCAAGTATTTCGGTAATATCTTTTACATTAAATAACTTACTCTCCTTGTTGCTATCTAAATTAGTTTCTTTTCCCGAAAATCCAAATATGTAGCGATTTATAGTATCAGACTCGTTGTCTTTTGCTAGATTTAAATCATTAATATAGAATGAGTGTAAAAATGGGTCTCTTTTTGTAACATCTTCCTGAATTTCGTAATAGTTTTGAATGGACAGACTAGCCTCTTGCTCAATTAGCTTGGACATCCCTTCTTCAAAATCATATTCAAATAATTCCGCCAAACGCTTATTCAAAGCGTCTTCTTCATTTGAAATTTTAGATGGAAACTCTCCATCCTATGCGCATATCCGCTTATTGTGTAAAATAAAGATTCATCAACTAACTTGAAGCTATCATCACTAGTTATAAACGATACGCAGTACGTAAATTTTTTCAAATTACTATCGTCTCTATACTCTTCAGGTAACTCAAATTTATCAGACAACTCATTTATTAAATCATCAAATTTAAAAACATCAAAGAAAATAGTGAAGCCGATATTTTTTGCTTTTTTCTCTGATGGTTTTTTACGTTCCTTAAGCTCATTTAATTTATTTGTAAAAAAAACAGTCCAGTTTTCACATGAAGTCGGTAATTGTTTATACTTTACATTTCCTCCTTCTTTTAAGTCAATATCTCCTTCGGAAAACTGCTCTATTGCAATCCATGCATCTAATACATTTTTTGTTTCGTACATCGTAATTGCCCCCCCTATTTAAAATTGCTAGTGAACTATATTAGGCAAAAAAAACCAAATATCAAATATTTCAAAGTGATACTTTATTTCTTTTTCGTAAGCAATACTACCGTTTCCACATGCACCGTCTGTGGAAACATATCCACGGGTTGCACCGCTTCTATTTTATATCCTGCATTCGTATAACTTACGAGGTCCCGTGCCAGTGTCGCAGGATTGCAGCTTACATATACAATCCGCTCTGGATTTGATTTTATGGATGCTTGAATGAACTGATCGTCTAAGCCTTTTCGCGGTGGATCAACAACTAACACATCAATGTTTAAGCCATCGGCGACCCACTGCTGCATAACATCCTCTGCTTTTCCAACTTCGAAATCGACATTATCAATGCCATTTTCCATCGCATTAAACTTAGCCATTACAATGGCGTCGGGGACGATTTCTACAGCATAAACATGCTTTGCGTGGTCCGCAAGATTGAGCGAAATTGATCCAATTCCGCAATAAGCATCAATCACATGATCTTTATTGGTTACGTTCGCAAGTTCAATTGCAGTTTGGTAAAGGACTTCCGTTTGTTTTGAATTGACCTGATAAAAAGACTGTGATGAAATACTAAAAGTTTTCCCCATCAATTTATCAGTATAAAAATCATTACCATAAAGAACATTGTTTTCACGGCCCATAATCGTGTTCGTTTTTTGATCGTTTATGTTTTGAACGACGCTTACGACATTATCAATATTTTCCACAATATCTTGAACTATTGCTTCCCCTTGGGAAAATTTGTGACCATTCGTTACCAAGATAATCATCAGATCGTTCGTTATTTGTCCACGTCGGACAATAACATGACGGATGAAACCTGTGTGTGCTTGTTCATTGTAAGCGACACTCTTATGTTTACGAAGAATATCACGAACGGTAACGATTGCTTCATCAATTTTTGGATCTTGGATATGGAAATTTTCAATAGGAATCAAATCGTGAGACCCTCGTTTGAAGAATCCTGTTTCGAGTATTCCATCAATTTCACGAACCGGTATTTGCGCTTTATTGCGATATCCCCAAGGATTCTCCATCCCTAGTGTTGGTTTTACTTCGAGATGTGAAATATCAACCATCTTCGACAACGTGTCATGAACAAGCTTGCGTTTAAATTCAAGCTGATATTCGTAAGACATATGCTGCAGGGGCATTGTACCGATTCGAGTCCCTACTTTATCAGTAATCGCGACACGATGCTTTGACGTTTCATAGAAATTGATAACACGACCATATGCAAACTTCTTGAGTACTTTCGTAACACTCATCTTTATTTTTTCACCAGGTAACGTATTTTCAATGAATATAGGGAACCCTTCTATTTTCGCAACACCGAAACCTTCATGAGTGATGTCGATAATTTCCACATCATATGTATCGTTCTTTTTTAATTTAATCATAAATTTTACCTTCTATTCTCAAGAGAATCGAGTGCCCGCTTTATGGCACCCGCAACAGTCGCACGGTTATAGCGTGGTTGACCAAAATGGTGCGTCATTAAGGTCAATTGGTGTTTAAATGCACGATCAAATTCGTCGCGATCAAAGTAGCCTTTGGTTTCAAGCATGGCATCCAAACTACTTCCATAAATGAACGTAAATTCACGTTGGCCTTGGTGATACCAAAAATCGACGCCATCCGGCAATTTGTACGCCTTAATCCAATCCCAAACGATTGTACTATCGTCAATGTTGGGATTATCGATATGACAAAACTTACACAGTAGGACAAAATTTTCAGGACTATCCGAGCCACCTAACGCATGGGCAAGAATATGACAACGATCCAGACGTCGCTTTACACCACAGCGCCAGCAATGGGTTGTGGCTTGTTTCAAACTTACATTAGTATCTGAAAAATCTATCTGTGTTTCCCAGTAATCTACGATTTGTTGCTTCGTTGTTTTAATACGTTTTGTCATAATGTGCCTCACTGTTTTCATTATAACAAATAATGAACTCAATCGTTCATTCTTTAAACTTTGTGGAAAAATGAGCGAGCGAAAGCGAAAAGATTGATGTATATGCTTTGAGGCAGTTCCCTTTTCAACGTATAATGAAGCTAGAAAAGGAGTTGTGATTAAATATGGAAATTACTCGTAAAGGCGTCCCAACAACAATTGAAGGGGTCCAGCCAAAAGTTGGTGATACTGCTCCCGCATTTGCACTAACAAATCTCAATGGTCAAACAGTTACTGTCGATACTCTAAAAGGTAAGAAAACAATTGTTTCGGTTTTTCCAGATATCAATACGCGTGTCTGCGATTTACAAACGCGTCGTTTCTTCCAAATTGCGAAAGAGCTACCAAACGTAAATATCGTGAATATCTCAAACAATACAATCGATCAACTCGGTGGTTGGTGTGCAACTGAAGGAATCGAAGCTGAAATGCTCAGTGATGCAAATCTTGAATTTGCGAAAGCATACGGACTGTTCATGCCTGAATTTAATGTGTTAGCACGATCAATTTTCGTCTTTGACGAAACAGGTACAATTACATATGTCGAAATCGTCCCAGATATGGCAACTGAGCCAAATTATGATGCTGCAATTGCTGCATTAAACTAGACGTATTTCTAAATATTAAGAAGGCGTGAACGTATGTGGTTCACGCTTTTTTTATAATAAACTCATATTTTTTCTGTAATTGATTTTACTTGAATCTGCTGTCTCAGGTCACTCAATTCTTTGCGAACCTTCTGTAGATCGCGATCAATTTTAACTAAGTAACAAATGGCTGTAACGATAATGCCAAAGACTGCTCCAAAAATCACTGCATCCATATCAAATCCTCCTTATCCTATTATATGAAAGCAAACCTGAAGAAGATGAGAATCGGTTTAACTTGTCAATATTTTGGGTCAAAACGTCATTGAAAAGGTCTATTTCTTCCGTTGCACCAAAAAGGACGATAGCTCGTCCTCTTACTGCACATAGATTTTTCTAAAGTAGGTCGCCTTGATGTATTTTCCATCGTCAAAATGAATTGCGGTATACATGTCCCCACTTTCCATAAGTTTGCGTTCAAAGCTAAACACATCCATCTTACTTTGCGCTAAATGAGACGTATCAACCGAACCGACATAGTCAACCTGTACACATGGTGAAACTTCAAACTTTTCAAATTGTTGAAATTGGGATTTGAAAGCTGTTGCCATCGTTGTTTCTACATAAAAAACGTAGTCCATATATACTGTGTCATTTTCTGCAGTAACGTTACCACATGATTTGACCCACAACGGACCATCGACCACTACCTTCAATGCTTTCAAGCGACTTAGAAAACGGTAAATAACACCCTGAAGATCGTTCACATCTAAACCTAAATGTGTTTCTTTGATGCCACTTTTAAGGCTAAGACGCGAAGGGTAATGGAGCGGCAGTTTCTGTTCAATCATGTTGAAACACTTCCTTTTTGGGAAAGCGGATTAACCGAATTAACGTATAGATCCATAAAATATAGATCTGGATTGAACCAAACATTGATAACCCAAAGCAATGTCCTTCTTGGTACTGCGTCCAATTTATCAAAACCGCAAGGACGCTTAGCAGAGTATATACAGCAACTTGTGCAACTAAAATCGCAAACTCATTTAAGTGATGTAGTCGAGAAACTTCCACGCAACCCCCATTGAAACACCACTCGCGGCAGCGATAACACGCATTACTGAGTTG
The DNA here is from genome assembly GCF_009828825.1 of Erysipelothrix aquatica. GTDB lineage: Bacteria > Bacillota_I > Bacilli_A > Erysipelotrichales > Erysipelotrichaceae > Erysipelothrix > Erysipelothrix aquatica_A. Next base: position 272,143 of record NZ_WTTA01000002.1, read on the forward strand.
ATACCGTGCTTTCGAACAACATAACGCACAGAATGTCCTAACATTCGTGCAGCAAGCCAATACTGCCCATAAACAAGGGCCGCTCCAAGAGCAATTGAACCTGCAATGACTGCACCGTACAAAGCTGCGCGTTCCCAACTTCCTCCATTCAGATTGTGTGTTTCTAATTCATCCAACATCGTGTAGTGTTGTGGTAAAGCGAGTTCCATTAAATCAAACCTTTCTTGAGACTGACTTCTCAACACTAAGTACGCACAACATCTTCATACCCCTAAAAAAAAGACCAGCTTCGCTGATCTTTTAAACTATTTAACTTTATTATAGTATTCGACAAAGTTATCCATAACCATATTGATAAACTTTACGGTTCCTTCGTCATTCAAGTTGCCATTCTCATCAAATTTTGTATGGGATGCAGCCAACAGAATGTCATTACCCGGAAGAATACGCATTGGTAAACGATTCAAAATACTATGTAAACTTAAGAATCCACGTGCACCGCCGGTCATCCCCATTGATTGCGCCGCAATCAAACCTGGTTTGTTCGCTAAATAAGGGGAACGACTTGCCCAGTCAATGGCATTTTTTAGAACACCAGAGGTTGAGTTGTTGTATTCTGGTGTAATAAAGAATACTGCATCTGCATTTTTCATGGTTTCCAAGAATTCCGTCACTGCTTTTGGACGTGTGTCAGGAGTATCAAAGTCGCCATTATAATGCGGTAAATTAATATCTACAATCTCGATATCAAATTTATCGCGGTGCGCATTTTGAATATACTTGCCGAGTTTTAGCGATGATGAATCCTTTCGCAAACTTCCTACTAACATTGCTACTTTAATCATATTATGCCTCCTTCAATTCATTTACATTATACCATGCCTATGAATGTTGTCTTTATTTATGCTTTTATGAAAAAGCCAGCTTTCGCTGGCATCTTATGCTTTGACCATATGATAATGTGCGATAAAGGCATCCATAACGCTATCAACAAGCTCAATTGTTTCTTGATCCGTTAAGACTCCCTCATCATTTATTTTTTGGTGTATGCGTGATACCAAGATCTCGTGTCCTGGTAACAAATGCATTGGAATGCGTTGGAGAATTTCGTGCAAGTGGGTATAAGCCCGTGCACCACCTGTCATTCCCATTGATGTCGTCGCAATCAAACCCACTTTTTCTGGAAAATGTGGAGAACGACTCGCCCAATCAATGGCATTTTTAAGCACACCTGAAACGGAGTTGTTGTACTCTGGTGTAATCATCATGAATGCATCAGCACTTTCCAATTCGTTGTAAAATGCTTGAATTTTTTCAGGACGTTTGGCGTCGTTGTCGACATCACCATTGTACAAAGGTAAGTCCAAATCAATAATCGTAACATGAAGTGTATCTGCATATCGTTTTTGAATATGATGTGCGAAACTCTTACTGCTATTCTTCTCACTGATTGAACCAACCATAATTTTCAGATTTATCATTTCTAGCCTCCTGTCAATTATTATAACGAATAAATCGATAATTGCATTATTTATGACCCGCATTAAATATATTTAATCGCGTTTGAATTGCTTATTGACACCAATTTCTATACTATTATCGTAGTGGTTTAAGGAGGAGAAATTGCCATGGTTTTAAGTAAGTTTTTTGGCGATCGTGATTTCTTCAAAAAAGCGCTTTGGATTGCAGTTCCTTTGATGCTTCAACAACTCATCAGTACATCTGTTAACCTCTTGGACAATCTTATGATTGGACAACTGGGGGATCACTCATTAGCAGGTGTCGCAACGGTTAACCGTTACTTTATGATTGCAGTTTTTGGAACAAATGGAGTGATTGCTGCCGCGTCAGTCTTTATGGCGCAATTCTATGGCGCAGATGATAAGAAACATATGCAACAAACCTTCCGGTTTGTGCTGATCGCCTCCAGTGTTATCATGACAACTTTTGTGGTTATTGCATTACTATTCCCTGAGAATATTATAAGATTTTTTGTTAAGGATGATTTGGTCATCCAAGAAGGTCTCAGCTATATTTATATTGCTGCACTGACTTTTATACCAAATATGATTACATTAGCAATTGCAGGTTCAATGCGTGCTACCGGTGATTCAAGAACACCTTTAGTTGCGAGTGTTATCTCAATGTTTACCAATGCATTCTTCAACTATGGATTTATCTATGGAAACATGGGCTTTCCAGCATTGGGCGTTGCTGGGGGTGCTTTAGGGACACTCATCGCACGGATTGTTGAATTGGCGTTTATCGGTTATTTCTTAGCTACGGGAAGCTATGCATTTAAAACTCGAATTCGCGAATTATTTCAAGTTTCTAAAACGCTTGTTAAACGTATTGTTGAAAAAGCGTTGCCCCTCGCACTTAACGAAGTATTATGGGCTAGCGGAATGGCACTCTTGCTCAAATTTTACGCAACACGTGGGGCTGATGTAATATCTGGATATTCAATTGCGACCACCGTTTCTGATATGTTCTTTACGATGAACGCAGGAATGTCCGTCGCAACAACGATTCTCGTATCACAGGCACTTGGCGCAAACCGTTTGGATGAAGCACGAGAGAACGGCTATCATCTCATGGGTTTTGGTGTCGTATTGAGTATTGTGTTTGGAACCTTATTGATGTTATCAACATTTGTAATACCCCATATCTATTCTGTGTCTGATACCGCAATGTGGACAGCGCAGTCATTCCTACGCATTCAAGCACCGTTATTTAGCATTTATGTTATGAACACAACCTGTTACTTTATCCTTCGTGCAGGTGGTGACACACGGTCAACACTCATGCTCGATTCTGGTTATATGTGGACGGTTAACTTAGTCGCTGTTGGTCTCGCAACACACTTTACAAGTCTTGGTATCATTGGTCTTTACCTTGTGGGTCAATCAACAGATATCTTCAAAATGTTCATCGCGTATCGCTTTGTAAGTAAAGAAAAATGGCTCACAAACCTCGCTGCTGAAGAACTTCGCGAGGAAGCACAATTGGAAATGGAACTCTAGTTCTAACATTGACATGAAAAAGTAGTGCATGATGCACTACTTTTTTATAGACTTATCATCTTGAGTACACTATATAAGATTGGCATAGCAAGAATCAGATACATTGCATTCACTTGAAACCTTAAAATTGCGATAGCACTGACTGCAAACACTATGATAAGGGCTAATGACCCCATGCTTTGATATGCGAGTGTTAAGGCAACATAGAACATTAAGCCCAAAGATGCAAAAGCAATGCCTTTAAGTGCTTGTTTTACCCACGTGTTTGCTAAGAGACGATGACTTATCGGCATGATAAGAATCATAAGCAAAAAGGAAGGTGCGAAAATTCCTAGAGTAGCAAGAATTCCACCAGGTATCCCACCTAACATCGTTCCGACAGACGTTGCAGTTGTGAAGACCGGTCCGGGTGTTAACTCGCCGATTGTGAAGGCTTGAATTATTTGAGGATACGTCAACCATCCCAATTGATGGACAAACGTTGTCTCTAAGTACGATAAAAGCACATAACCACTGCCATACAAAGTTGATCCTATTTTTAGAAACGCTAACGTTAGCATTCCCAGACTAAAAGGTTCCACACTGTATAGTTTCGCTCCCAACTGGTTCCATGTAATATAAATTACGGCACCCGCAATAACAATTAAAAACTCATCAACATTAAAATATTTCAATATCAATGCAGTGACAAGTATCGTAATCCCTTTGACATCCATTTCTTGTTTTTTAATCAGATTTAACAATGCTTTTAAGATAATCATCGCAATCACGGGTGTAAGTGCTATGCCAATGTTTGTCAGTAAATCAAAATCAAACCACGATAGTGACATGGTAATTGCAATGACCATCATCATGGCCGGAAGTAAAAATGATAATCCTGCGACAAAAAGTCCTTTAATGCCATACCGTCGGTATCCAATTGCCATAACCAACTCACTTGAATTCGGTCCTGGTATAAGATTCGTAATCGACATTAGTTCAAGAAATGAGTCGGCACTGAGCCAATTCCTTTTTGCCACAACCTCTGTCTCAAGCATGGCCGTATGTGCTGCGGGTCCTCCAAATGCCACGATTCCCAATTTTAAAAACAACAAACTCATCGATTTCACAGACAGTCCTCCAATTTTACACAGTTTAGCATCCTTATGTTTGGAATCCAATAAGCATGCATTAAGATTGTGTAAACTTACCCTTCTCACAAAAAAGCAGCGCCCTCGACGGACGCTGCTTGCTATTATTGCAGTGCTACAATTTTCGTAACTTTCGTTTGGGTTGCTTCGAACGTGATGGTAGTTCCAGCATTCATGAATGCGAGACGATCATCAAGGATAAAGCTGGCTTGATAGATTGAATCTTTGCCCTCTATTTTAAAGAGGTATTGTGTATTGCCATCAATCATCACTTGACGAACATCCGTCAGTGTACCAGTGATTGTCTCCACATCACTTGGCACTAATCCTGTTTGTGAACCCATCACACTGAGATAAAGCTTCTCAGTTTGTGCTGGGGTATCACCAACAGCGGATTTGGTATAATCTTGATAATTGACATAGGCTAAACCACGAACCACACCAGATTGGTCTTTCAGTGACATAACATAGGTCGGGAAGCCCCCAACGTTTTGCAAGGTCGGGGTTGTAGGAACATATCCTTTTTCTTGAATTGATCCGACCGCTGTATCTTGAGCACTTGTGAGTGAGACACCTGGAAGGGATAACTCCATCGCTTCACCTGTTCGACGGTTCATAAACAGCAATCCAGTCGTCGATGATGAATCAAGTTTGATGGGACGAATCCCTGCAAAAATATAGATTTCATCATCAATCGAGACGTAGTTATAGGCACCTTCATCACTATCAACAGCCATTACACCTTGCTGTTGGAATATGGAATTGAAGTAACCCCCTTTCAATGTATAATGTGATTTTGCTTGATCCATCAACATATCCGTCGGATACACTGAATCGACCCAATCGGGAATTTCATCAAGACCATAGTTTGTTGTTTCGCCGGTAACAGCATCGACAACAATTAAATTATTCATGTCTTTGGCACCCCAAAGCCCCACGCGTTTGGTAATACCTTGTACGACCCAGTATGGATGTCCGGCATCGTCAATCTCAAAGAACCAGTCATCAATGTAGCTAAACTTATGACGCATCGCGACATGACGGTGTAGGTCATATTGAAGCGGTGCCCCTGGGTAATACTTCATCGGCGTATCTAACGTTACAATTTCAGCTTGAGCATTGAGATTCCCTTCACCGGTATTCACAATGACATAGTACGGTACGCCCGCACCAAAATTTAAGTACTCTTTAAAGATATCAGTATACTGGAATGGTGCGATTCGAACCATTTCGCCCTGATAGTTAATCTGCGAGAACTCTGCTACATCCAGCTCAAATCGCGATGACAAATCCGAGAGTTCCCCGACTTTCTTTTCAGCAGCAAGAATCGCAGATTCCTTATCAACATAAGACATTTCAATTTGATGGTCACTGCTGTATAAATCCGCAAACTCTACTTGTTTAACTGGTCCAATGACATTAGCATATGATTTCGCATTAAATATCTTGGATGACATCAAGCCTCCTATGACAAAGACAACTGCGAAGCCAATCGCAATCACACTAAATGACGTTGTAAACTTTTTATAATTTTGTCGGTCAAGAAAGAGAATTCCTAAAATGACCAAGACCACAAATGCTAGATAAAGCATCGATGCCACATTTGTATAGTGATAGGTATTTCCATTCCATAGGTCAATTACGACAAATACAAGGAGTACAACACTTATCCACGTAATTTTATCTTTTTTATCCATAAACCCTCCAAATAAATCAATTTTACCACGAAACGACCTTCAATACCGGATTTCATAAAAAAAGCATCACGATTGCGATGCAATTTAAATTTAGATTGTGCATGAACCATCCGTGCACGTTACATCGTCATTATCAGATGTGTCCATCGCTTCAACTTTTGGTTCTAAGTTTTCAACATAATCCATTGCTTGCATAAATGTATCTACAGGTTGTGCTCCTGATAACGAAACTTTGTTGTCGAACACAAAATGTGGCACACCTTTGGCACCAACCATTTGAGCAAACTGCTCTTCTTGGCGGACCGAAATTGCAAAATCGTCTGAATTGACAGCATTTTCAATAGCGATACGTTCTAATCCAACAGATTCACCCATCGTAATCAGTGTTTCGAGATCGGAAAGATCTTTGCCTTTTTCAAAATGCCCTGACATAGCGACTTCCACAAATTCATTGCCAACGCCTTTGAGTTTTGCAAGTTGGAATACTTTGTGTGCAACAAATGTATTGACATCAATTAAACGATCAAAGTCATAGTTTAAGCCTGCAGATTTCGCCATTGAAACAACACGGGCATTATTTTCCTCAGCTTCCGCAACACTAATACCATATTTTGCAGCTAAGTGTTCCGTCATTGATTCACCAGGATTTGGTGTGTGTTCTGGATCCAACTCAAAACTCATCATTTCAATTTGAACATCACGACCTGATTTTTGAATTGCTTCTTCTAAATGTTTTTTCCCGATGTAGCAAAATGGGCATCGGAAATCTGACCATACTTGTATTTTCATAGTATTCACCTCGGTGACATTGTACGACTTTTTAATTTTGATTGAAAACCTTATGCTCGTATCTATGATATAATCCCTATAGAAAAGAGGCTTCAACTTATGAATTCAACCATCCAAAAACAATTATCACACCGCTCAATTCGTGCATTCAAAGATAAACCTATTTCCAAGGAAATAATTGATACGCTTGTGAAGGTTGCACGTCACACTGCGACGAGCAATTTTTCGCAATCTGCAACGCTGATTAGTGTGACTGATACGAAATTGAAAGACGATATTGCACGTGTGTGTAAACAACCGTATGTTGCACAGGCTTCGCATCTATTTATCGTTGTCTTAGACATGTACCGAAATCACGCAATTGCGACCAAAGCAAATACGGATACGGAAGTCTTAGGCAGTACTGATCGTTTCTTAGGGGCTGCTATGGATTGTGGCTTGATGGCCCAAAATATTGTGACGGCTGCTGAAAGTCTTGGTTTGGGTACAGTTTACCTTGGAAGTATCCAAAACGACTCTCAAACAATGATTGATTTATTAAAGCTTCCCGAGTATACTTTCCCACTTTTAGGCATTGCGATTGGTGAACCAGATCAAGAACCGCAACTTAAACCAAAGCTTCCCGAAACCTTCATGCACTTTGAAAACAGCTATACAACATTCGAAAATTACCACGAGGCACTCAAAGATTATGATGCCGTTGTCACGACATACTATGACTTACGCGATAGCAATACGCGTGTTGATTCCTTTACCAACCAAATGACTGCACGCATGAATATTAAAGGTCCGAACCGCATGAAAAACCTCGAAGTTCTCAACAGACAGAAATTGTTGAAATACTAGGAGCGGCACATGATTACACTCGTTAAAGACGTTCTCATTCCTGTTGGCGCTGTTGCTTTCTTGATCTGGGTTCAAGTGTTATTGTCGAAAGGCAGTAATCCAAAGATGGGGTATATTCTCCCTGGAATTATTTCCACCATGAGCATCTTTTGGATTCTATTAGTTTTAACCCTTGTCTTACCTTCCATGTCGGCAGCCGACCGTGCAAACTTTCAATATTTTGATTTAGTCAAATTGTTCTTCATTACGAACTTTCCTTCATTAATGCTATTGGGAATTCATACCCTTGTCGTGAAAGGGAGAAAACCTTAATATGTTAATTCCAATTCTCAGTGTTATCGTCATGAGTGCAGCAATCTTTCTTCAAACTAAGTTAGCGAAAGAAGACAATGGCCGGTACAGTTTGATGTTACCCTTGTTATTTTTCATTTCTGCCATAATTGTGACCCTGTTCATGATTTTCATCACCTTTGGTGGCCCTATTGAGGTTATGCTTACGTTTGCACTTTCTGCTTTTTTTATGGCGAACATCCCCACTCTCATCATGCTTCTCACACGATATATTGTTCGCAAGCATTACAAATTATAAAAAACCTCATGAGTTTTACGATTCATGAAACGTAGACAAAAAAAGGATCCACAGTTCGTGGATCCTTTTCAATATCTGTGATTATAGATGTTTATCCATCCATAGAATCATATCATCTAAGATGGTATCTTTCTCATTTTCGTTTAGAATTTCGTGATACAAATTCGGATAAATCTTTTGGGTTTTATCTTCAGACGCAATATTTTGGAATAGATAATCCCCAACAGCTACGGGAACAATTTTATCCGCTTCACCGTGCGCTAAAAACATGGGATACGTATACGTATGAATATTCATACGAACAAAATGAGGTGCTTCAATCAGGAATTCTTTCAAGAAGCGCGTTGTTGCTTTTTTTAAGACCATGGGATCATTTTTATACGCTTCTACCACTTCTGGTACTGAACACACATCATCCTCAACCGGATTCGCTATCTTAAGTTTGGGGAACAAGGTTCCGGCCATCTTAAGAATATAATTGTTGATGCCTTCTGCTTTCGGCAATGTATTCACTGCAGGTCCTGAAAAGATTTGTCCACGAAGTGTGTCGGGGTGTGTAATGCCATACATGGCAGTGACTAAGCCACCCATGCTATGACCGAGCATGAATATGGGTAAATCAGGGTTTTCGCGATGTGCAATTTCAACAATCCGATCCGCGTCATTAATAAAATCACGGTATGAATCCATATCACCTTTCGGTCCAAGGGTGCGTCCATGACCGCGAAGGTCATAACGATATACACTGTATCCTGCATTGTTAAGACGGTGTGTTACGTAGTCATAACGGCCTGTGTGTTCCGCAAAGCCATGATTAATAACGACCACTGCTTTAGCATTTGCAACAGCGTCTACTTGATACCACAAGCTTACTGTGTTGTCTAATTTTAAATACATATACTAACCTCCTAACGAAGTGCAATGAGTGATTCAAGAATCGTGGCATTGCTACCACTGATAAATACTTCATGTTTGTCATCGTATGCAATCGCATCATGATTATCACCAAAGTACCATGTGCCACCAACTTCTTTTAGGACAATGACGGCTGCCGCAATATCCCAAGGCTTTAAGCGGCGACTCATGTATGAATTGGTACGTCCCGCTGCAACGGCAACGATTTCAAGTGCAGCAGAACCTAAATAGCGTTGAACCATAATATGCTCATCCAGATCGACTTTAAATGTTTTGAACATGCGATTATCTGCATTCACAATCGCATCTTTGAGTGCAACATTGGGCTCTAATGATGGTAGTTTTAGATCGTTAAGAAATGCACCTTCACCCGTAATTCCCACATACATCTCATCACCCACGACATCATAGACAATCCCGAATTTGGGTTGTCCTTCTTCATAATAGCCAACAGAAATCGCAAAATTGCGCTTTTGAAAGATAAAGTTTGTTGTCCCATCGATGGGGTCAATAATCCACATATCATGTTTAACTTCGTTATCAATCATTTTCTCTTCGGTAATAAAGCCTTGCTCTGGGTACATTGCTTGAATGGCTGCAACCATAAACTCTTCCGCTTGTTTGTCCACATTGGTGACAAAGTCATGCGCATTTTGTTTGGTATCAATGTTCAAATTCAGTGACATCAAACTTTGAATTAAACGTCCGGTATCACGGACTAACTCTTTCGTAAATTCTAATTTTGTTACTGGAACTTCCATCATAAAAAACTCACCAATCTATCCCGCACATGCTGATTACTTGCAGCAATAATTACTTTAGGGTTTTTATCAATCGTCAGATGATCAATTTCACTTCCAAAATACCAGGTTCCCCCTACCTCTTTTAGAATAATCAATGCTGCAGCGATATCCCATGTCTTGATTTTAGGAAAGACATAGGCTTGGGCACGACCGGCTCCGACTTCAGCAATTTCAATTGCACCAGAACCGTAAAAACGGTGTGTAATGAATTCTTTCTTTAACTCCGCGGGACTTAATTTAAAGAAGTCTGGACGGTATACGTCCCCGAAAATAACGGAATCTGACAACCCTTGATCTTGATTGAGTTGTGGTAAACGTTCCCCATTCAAGAACGATCCGACTCCTGTTATTCCTACAAACATCTCATCTGCCATTACATTATAGACAATCCCAAAAATCGGTGCCCCTTGATGATAATGTGCGACGGAAATCGAGAAATGCTGTTTCTGATAAATGAAATTAGTGGTTCCATCAATAGGGTCAATGATCCACAAATGATCAGATCCATGCATATCTACTGTTGATTCTTCGGTTAAAAAGTTTTGGCCTTCATACCGTTCCTGAATCTTTGCAACGATAAAAGCTTCTGTTTGTTTATCCACATTGGTGACAAGATCACTTTTTGACGTTTTCTCTTCGACTTTAATGTCTTCTTGCATCATATGGCGTATTCGTTTACCTGCCTCATAAACGACATCTATTGCGAATTTTACATTTTCTTGCATAAACGAACCTCCGTAGCATTATTATACCACCAATCATGTGATATTTTAGGCAATACCATAAATCAACAAAATATCATTTCATAAAAAAAAGCGAGATTCACCATGGCATTGATGCATCTCGTTTTAAATTATACTTTTAGTTGGGTTGATTCTTCCCAATTCACATCACATTTGAGAATCTGGGTGGGAACTATTTCATTTTTACCTTCAATCTTGTCAATCAAAATTGATGCCGCAACTTTTCCTTCTTCATAAGATGGTTGCACAATCGTTGTGACAGTTGGAGAAGCAAATTTGGTCCATTCCAAATTATCAAATCCGAGCAACCCAATTTGTTCTGGAATCTTTTCACTTTGAGCTTTTACCGCCATGAAGACATTTCCCAGCAACCAACAGTTTGCCGCAAAGATTAATGTCTTGCGATTGGGATCAATCATCTCATTGAGTGATGCTTCAATGACTTCAGCACTCATATCGTAATCGACGATATGGGTACGGTGGCGTTGTTCTCGGATTGTCAGGGCATCGGTAAAGCCGCGACTGCGTTCCATTCGTGTACTGAGGACACTGGGATCAGCTGTAAGAAGGATAAAGTCATTGTAGCCTTTGTCCACCAGTTCAAATGTTGTTTCGAGCACTGCCTCATAATTATTTGTTTTGACCCATGCGTTGCTTTCCATATCTGTTTGAGAATCAATAAACACTAACGATTTACCGTTAGCTCTAATCTTTGGAATTAAGGCTTTAAATTGGATGGTTGGTTGCACGATAAAACCATCGACACCCATCGACAACATCCGGTCGATATAATCCGATTCACTTTCAAACGTATAGTTTGAATTCCCCACAATAAGTTGGTAGTTGTGAGTTTTCGCAATTTCATCAATACCTTTGACGATTTGGTTTGCGAAATCATTGGTGATATCTCCAATTAAAACACCAATGAGCTTCATACTTTTCGCATTCAATGATCGGGCTGCGACACTTGGTCGATATTGTTGTTCCTCAATAACCGTAGCAATACGATCTTTGGTTTCAGCGCTCATTTTGTCAAACTTTCCGTTTAAATAAAATGAGACGGTTGTTTTGGATGTTTGTGCTAAACGTGCAATATCATTAATGGTAACTTTTGGCTTTTTAGCCATAAATAGGCACCTCCCATAAAACATAAGTTAGCTTAATTATAATGTTTCAAAATGGGAGAAACAAGTTGATGTCTTCTAATGCACGATATTTGTACATTTAGTCACATATTTTTGTGGAATCTTGCCAATTTACGGTACATTGTAAGGTCGTATGTTCACGGCCACGGGTATTATTTTCAATCGATGCAATTAACAAATCGGCAGCACGGCGGCCTTCTTTATAGGCAGGTTGAACGATCGTTGTGATGGATGGCGTTGCATATTCTGTCCATTCTGTATTATCAAAACCGATTAACCCAACGTTTTTCGCAAGCGGTAATTCTAAGGCGCGTGCGACTAAAAACACTTCTGGAAGGAGCCAGTAGTTTGCTACAAAGATCAGCGTTTTTTTACGTGTATCAACAGATGTTTTTATTACCGTTTCTAGCTTGTCTTGGCTATATTCAGACTCCTCGATGACATGAATTTGATGATCTACACCAAGTTCTTTAACCGCCTCCGTAAATCCTTCCACCCGCTCGATTCGTGTACTCAAGATCTTAGGATTTGCAGTAATCATGACAAAAGACTCATACCCCATAGTTGCCAGGGTCTTGGTTGTATCGTAGACTGCTTCCTTATGATTCGCTTTGATCACATTGAGATTGAGTGTCTCAACTTGTGAGTCAATAAAAACTAGAAACTTTCCACTTTTGTGAATTTTTTCAATTAAATCGCCAAACAAGACCGTTGGTTGGACGATGAAACCATCAACACCCATTTCAAGCATTCGCGATACATAATCAACTTCTGTTTCATGGTTATAGTTCGTGTTACCAATCAGAACTTGATAATGATGTTGCTGCACAACATCATCGATTCCCTTAACGATTTTATTTGCAAAATCGTTGGTGATATCCCCAATTAAAACCCCAATAAGTTTCGTACTCTTGGAGTTCAATGACCGGGCAACAGGGTTTGGTGTGTAATTTGTTTCTTCGATGACCTTTCGAATACGCTCTCGCGTTTCATCACTCATTTTTTCCGTTTTGTTATTTAGATAGAATGATACTGTTGTTTTGGAAGTATTTGCCAATTTCGCAATATCATTAATCGTTAGTCGTACATTTGATTTCATATCCCCACCTACGTTTTCATGCGATAGTGTTTATCTGGAGTGAATACTATCGCTTTTGCGTGGAATGGTCTTCCCGCACTATAAAGTATTTTATTGCCCTTAATAATCTCTTGATGACCCATCACAAACGTTAAATCACCAATTTGATACGCTGAAATAACGGTGGCATCCGCAATGGTGCCAGCGCCTTGTATGATTTCCGATTGTTCAAATGTCTGATCACTTGGATACAGGAACGTTGTAAGAATACAGTGATCTTCAAACGCAACACTGCCTATTAACACATCATGCATGGTAAGTTCGTTATAGTGATATGACATTTCGGTTTCTTCGGTTTGGAGTGGGATATCGCTTTGGATTGCTAAGGAATGGTGATGCTTGGTTGTGATAATACCATCCCGATAGGTACACATTGGGTCAAGATGCCAACGAATGGTAGCAGTGTGAGTTCCTTTAGCATGTAATTCATCCACGATTTGCCAAATTCCTGAATCATGTATCTGCAGCTTCCGAGTATGACTGTACCCTTTTGCATCATAGCCACTCTCATAGTAATGAACGTTATCGATATGATGCACATAGGTTTTTTGTGGATTGACAAACTTCGAGTAGGTCCAGGACCCTGTTGGTATCGACGCTTCGTATCCATCAAGAATGACGCTATTATGAGCAGCCATCGCTTTGAGTTCCATACGCTTGGAATCGTCTTCGCGGTATGTATAACGGCCTGAGTCAATAAGAACGGGATCGCCCTTATAAATCATAGATACATGTAAATTATCCGCATGACCATGTGCGCTCCCTAAGGAACCGTTGGTAAACAGTGTAAAGTTAGCATCAGTATCCCAACTGGATCGGGATGTAAACATGCCACTCGCAACACCATCAAAATGCATTGATTGTGGATCAATGGGATGGGTGTGTAATCCATCCAACTCCAGATGCTCGTAGAAATACGAATATGTTTCTGTCTCAATATCACCAAACTTCAAGAATCGTCCATCCTGAAGATACAATCCACAATAGGTAAACATTCCAGTTAGTGAGCTGTTGTCACTGTCTCCAAACATCTCCATCTTATTTTCTGGCGTCCGTTGCATTAATAAAGCATCTGCCATTTTTTCGATACCTTCATAAAGCCAGGGTACTTGATGCCCTTTATAGGCTTTCATGAGGTACATCATGACTTCGACATGGTACATGGTTGATTGTTCCCAATGTAAACCATCATCGTAAATTTGAATTGCGACTTGCGTTTCAAGTTCAGACAATGCCCATTGAAATAATGCATCATCCTTACGATTTCTTTGACCCAAAAGGTAGATTATCGTAGCGGTTTGGATACTTCCCCAGTTACTGAGTGTATATTTGGGAATGTAACGGGTTCGTAGTGATTCTAATTGCATCGTCATACTTACTTCAACCGTTTGGTTTTCATCAACGAAACCATAGTATTCAAAGAATTTTTGTGCATCATACCAATGAACAAGACGCATTGCTGTATCCAGTGTACGGGTGCTTGGACGTTCATCAATTTGAGGATGTGCTACTATCCAATCATGGATTAAATCCCATGCTTTGGTGATGAAACGACGATCATCCGTCAATACCGTTGCATTAATGAGTGTTGGCATGAATGTCATGCGGTTCAGCATAAAAGTCCATTCATCATCGCCATTAGGAGTAGCATCCCAATCGATACCCTTTAACTGATATGGTGTCGCACAACGTTCCATATCCCATGTTCCCACAAAATAATAAATATCATCTAGGATATCTTCAGCTTGTGTAAGAATTGATTCACGATGGTGCATCAATAACGAACGGTATTGCACGAGTCGTTTTTCTGTAAGTTTTTCCATAAATCCTCCAGTGATAAAAGGAACTACCGTGGTAGTTCCTTTGTATAATTATCCTAAAATACCAAAGAAGCTCAAGACAACTCCGATGACAACTGTTAAGATAACAAGTTTGTATGTATTCCAACCTTTTTTCTTGATTAGGTAGTACATTAAACCTGTATATAACATTGGAAGTAACGCTGGTGCAACTTTATCTAAAAGGGCTTGAATATTAACGGTTGACTGTTTTCCACCTTCAATAACTTCACCGGCTGCGAATGAAATTTTAACGTTCATTTTTACGAATGTCGCTGCAAGACCTGCAATAACAGTAACACCAATAATGTTTGCGGCATTTGAGATAACTTCCATTTTTTCACTGAGTTTATCAATGATCGAAGTACCAACTTTATGACCGTAGTATCCCATGAAATAGCGGATTGAGAATAATACAGCATTAATTGTAATTAAGAACAATACTGGAGCAATTGAAACACCTTCCATTGCAAGGGATGCAAAGATTGTTGAGAAGAGTGGTGCAATCGCAAATTGTGATAAAGAATCACCGATACCAGCAAGAGGTCCCATAAGTGCCATCTTAATACCACGAATTTCTGATTCAGGACGACCTTCATCAGCCATTACTAAGTGTAATGAGGTAATAAATGGTAGTAATTGTGGGTTTGTGTTATAGAACTCTGTATTTGCTTTCAATGCTTCTGCAAAGTCAGCGTCATCTTTATGAATTTTACGTAATCCAGGGTATAGCACTAATGCATAACCTAACCCTTGATAGTTACTGTAGTTGAATCCATTTTGTAGATAGTATGAACGCAATGTTGTTTTAAAATAATCTTTTTTTGTTAGTTGTGTATTAGATCCAGTCATCGTTTCCTACCTCCGTATTAGCTGCAGCAACTGATTTGTTTGATGCTTGATTGTATTGTTGTAGTGCGAAAATTGTTGCAAAGAGTGCGATACCAATAACTGGTAATTTGAAGTAAGCTGCAAGAACATATCCCATTAAGACAAATGGTACTAATTCTTTCTTAACCATGACAGATAAGATCATTGCAAATCCAATTGCAGGTAACATTCCACCGGCTACGTTTAATCCTGTGAGTAACCATGCTGGGATATAGCCAACAAGAGTTGTTAACAATTCCATGCTGTATGCACCTAAGAATCCAAGAAGGAAACCTACTAATGCAAACAACCAAATTGTCATATTTGAATGTAACTTGAATCCACGGAAATCTTGTTTTTCTAATGCACGTGTAGCACTTTCAGGAGCACCCGCACGAACTGTATAGATTGCAGTTTGTAAGAATTGAATTGCAACAGCAAATGGCATTGACAATGCTAATGCACTTTCTGGCGTAACTGCTGGGTTTGTAATTGCCATTAAAGTACCAATAATACCAGGACCAATTGGGTTAGGTGGAACTGTTCCACCAGCACCAACTCCGAATCCCATAAATGCTAACTCAGCGATAGCACCAACTTGTAATGCTGTTTGAATATCTCCTAAGATAACACCAACACCAAATGCGAGGAAAATTGCGCGGTTTGTATATACACCCCAGAGCATCCCTGCATAACATGCTGCTGTCCATAGACCGATTAAGACGGCTTGAATAAATGTTATTTCCATTTTCTTTCTCCTATTTAAATGTGTTTTCTAATGTCTACTTCAACGGATCCATCGTCTCCACGAGGGGTCGTTTTAGTATTAAATTCAATGTTATATTCGTTAACGAGTTTATTTAAATGTGCTTTATCCTCAGCACCTAAGAAAATTGAGCGTGTAATCTTTTCTTTTCCTTCGGTGTTATGGATATTACCAATGTTGATGGTTTTGATGGGAACACCACCTTCCACAAGACGTAATGCATCTTTACAATCTTTAATAATAATAAAGATTGATTGTGCTGGAGCCGCTTTGTGAATTACTTCAATTGTTTTTTCAACAGTAAAGAAACGCATTGCAATTCCGCTTGGAATGACAGCTTTCATCAGTGTTTGTGCCATTGGATCATTGCTTGCTTCATCGTTCGCAACAATTACAGTGTTTACACCAAGTGTTTTAATCCATAATTGACCTTGTCCGTGTACAAGACGTTCGTCAATACGTGTCATTACAATATTTGGTTGTGTCATAATATTCTCCTCTTATCTACCAATATGGGTTCCAATCTTTGTATAAGCGCATGAGGGCTTCAAGGTAGAAATAATCTCCCCAGATATTGCCTTCATCAACACCTTTACCGCTATGCCATGAATAAACACCATGGTAAAGCACTGGATTTCCCGGTTCGTGAGTTTCCTCTGTATAGTTATCAATCAATGATCGCATCATCGTTTGAATAGCACCTTCATAAACAGCTTTATCAGCATCGTCTGGTAGGTATTTATTCATCTCATCCATGCCGCAAATTGCAATTGCAGCTGCACTAGAATCACGAGATTGATCATCACCGTCATTAAAGATGAGGTCCCAGAATGGAACATTATCTTTCGGTAAACGATTGAGGAAGTAGTGGGTCATGCCTTTATACAGTTCGGTAACATCATTTGCTTTTGTGTATCGAATGTTTAATGGAATTCCATAAACACCCCATGCTTGACCACGTGCCCATGACGAATCATCGTTGTATCCTTGACGGGTTGCACCACGAACAGGAGCTCCGGTTTCAGGATCCATGTAATACGTATGATAAGCACTCGCATCATCGCGAACAACATACTTGATACTTGTTTGGAAATGGCGTTGTGCCATGTCTGCAAACTTTGGATCGTTTGTGACTTCTGTTGCCCAATAGAGCAAGGGAATGTTTAGCAAGCAATCGATAATAAAACGATAGTGTTCAGGATTGTTATATTCACCCCAAGCTTGGATAAATTCACCCTTTTCTTGCCAACGTGTAATCAATTTTTCTGCTGCAAGAATCGCTGTTTCTTTTGCGAGCTCATTGCCTGTTAATTTATAGCCGGCGACGCATGATAGTGAATATAAGAAACCCAAATCATGATGTTCAAGTTCGATATTGTTATCAAGACGATGTCTGAATGACACAACATGCTCCAACGCAAGATTTTTATACTTCTCATCTTGAGTGTATTCATAAGCGAGCCAGAGTTGTCCGGTCCAAAATCCTTCAGTCCAATCAGTGTTTTCAATGATCGGATATTTGAGGTCTTTTGTAGCACTCCATGGGAACTTCCCGTCGAAGTAAGCAATGTTTTTATCAATCTTTGCAATTGAATCTTCGATTGCTTTTTTCAGCTCTGCCTCTGTCAATTTAGGTGCATTTAGGTATTCGTCGCGTCTTGAAATTGACTCAACATTTACGTGCTTTACTGTGTTAAACATAATTCCTCCAAATTCATATAAACTGGTTTACTGGACACCCCCATACTAGACCTGAAATAAACGAAAGTCAATAGATTTTCGAAAAAATGTTAAACGCTTACAAGTGATGAAAATCCATTTTTTCACAAGATAGAAAATTATCAACCTTATATAATGGCGAAATTTTTATCGTTAAATTTTGGTTCAGTAAACCGGTTGACAAAACCGGTTTACTGCGATATTATGGGTTCACTGGTACTTAAATACACAGTTTCACTGGACAAAGTTATTAAGGAGATTTCTTATGAATGATATTTTAAACGCAATACAAAATATTGGAATTGTACCGGTTGTTAAGATTCAAAAAACGGAGGATATTCTACCCATGGCACATGCCCTCAATGAAGGCGGCATCAACTGCATGGAAATTACCTTCCGCAGCGAATTTGCAGTTCAAGCAATTCATGAAATTCGCAATGCTTACCCAGATATGATTATTGGTGCAGGAACAGTCACATCCGTTGACTATGCACAACAGGCACTTGAGGCTGGTGCACAATTCCTTGTGACCCCTGGATTCAATCCTGACGTTGTAAAATGGGCTGTTGATCACAACATTCTCATTGTTCCTGGAGTACAGACAGCATCAGAAATTGAAGCTGCAATGGCATTTGGTCTCACAACACTTAAATTCTTCCCTGCCGAATCAAGTGGCGGTGTAAAAAAACTCAAAGATTTTAGTGGACCTTACAGCCATATTAAATTTATGCCATCAGGTGGCATCAATAAATCGAACATGCACAACTATTTGGATCTCCCTAATGTTGCTGCAATTGGCGGTAGTTTTATGCTCCCGAACGATTTAATTGCCGCAGGCGATTGGGACGGAATTGAAGCCCTCTCGAAAGAAGCAATCAAATTCATGCTTGAGTATAAACTTATGCATATCGGCGTCAACAGCGAATCAAAAGAACAAGCACAAACACTTGCTCACGATTTAGCAACACTCTTTAATTTTAAATTTTACGAGACAGCAGTTGGATCAAAATCTGACGCAGGTTTTGAATTCCTACATGCGCCAACCGAGAGTCTTGGATACTTCGGTATTCATACACGTTATCCCGAACGCGCACTCTACCAACTTGCAAAACAAGACATTCATGCCAATGAGGCAACACTTATTCGTAACAAAGCACACGCAATTACAAGTGTCGCTCTAAACCGTGACATTGCAGGTTTCAACATTCGTCTTGTAAAATCAGAAATTTAAGCTCAGGAGGATTTATGAAAAAAGTAATTACATTTGGTGAGATTATGCTTCGTTTAGCACCACAAGGCTACTACCGCTTCTCACAAGCGGATGTCTTAGAAGCAACTTATGGCGGTGGTGAAGCAAACGTTGCAGTTTCCCTAGCAAACTTTGGTATGGATGCTTCCTTCGTTACAAAACTTCCAGCACATGCAATGGGACAAAATGCCGTAAATTCCCTACGCTACTTTGGCGTAGATACATCATCCATCGTTCGCGGTGGTGATCGTATTGGAATTTACTATCTTGAAAAAGGAGCATCACAACGTCCAAGCCAAGTTATCTACGACCGTGCCCATTCTGCAATCGCAGAAGCACAACCCGAAGATTTCAACTGGCCAGAAATTTTAAAAGGACATGATTGGTTTCATTTTACTGGGATTACTCCCGCATTAAACCCTGAAGTTGCAGCAATCACTTTGGAAGCACTTAAAGCAGCAAAAGCTTTAGGCATTACCGTTAGCTGTGACTTAAACTACCGTAAAAAATTATGGACACAACAAGAAGCAAACGATACGATGTCAACGCTTATGGAATATGTTGATGTTCTAATCGCTAACGAAGAAGACGCAGAAAAAGTATTCGGCATCCATGCTGATGCAACGAACGTTGATCAAGGTGAAATTGACCATGAAAACTACATTAGTGTTGCGAAACAACTCACAGAACGCTTTAACTTCAAGAAAGTAGCAATTACACTTCGTGAATCCATTACAGCAAACGACAACATTTGGTCAACCATGCTTTATGCTGATGGTACTGCATATTTCACACCACGTTATAACATGCATATTGTCGATCGCGTTGGAGGCGGAGACAGCTTCGGTGCTGGTCTCATCTATGCCCTAACACACGATATGAGCAATCAAGATGCAATCAACTTTGCGACAGCAGCAAGCTGCCTCAAGCATTCAATTGAAGGCGACTTCAACCGCGTTACCGTTGAAGAAGTCATGACTTTAGTTCAAGGTGACGGATCAGGACGCGTACAACGCTAAAAAGGACAGGACAATTATTATGACAACATTTAAAATGGATAACTTCCGTTTAGACGGAAAAGTAGCACTTGTAACAGGTGCTTCATATGGTATTGGTTTAGCATTAGCTACAGGATTTGCTGAAGCTGGTGCAACAATCGTCTTCAACGACATTAATCAAGACTTAGTAAACAAAGGACTTGCAGAATACAAAGCAATTGGAATCAAAGCACATGGATATGTATGCGACGTTACAAACGAAGAACACGTTCAAGCAATGATTAAACAAATCGAAGCAGAAGTTGGATCAATAGATATTCTTGTAAACAACGCTGGAATCATCAAACGTATTCCAATGGTAGAAATGAGTGTTCAAGATTGGCGCCAAGTTATTGATATCGACTTAACCGGACCATTTATCATGGCAAAAGCCGTCTTACCAAGCATGATTGAAAAAAATGCTGGTAAAATTATCAACATTTGCTCAATGATGAGTGAACTAGGCCGTGAAACAGTATCTGCATATGCAGCTGCTAAAGGTGGTCTAAAAATGTTAACACGTAATATTGCTTCAGAATACGGTGAACATAATATCCAATGTAATGGAATTGGCCCTGGTTATATCGAAACACCACAAACTGCACCATTACGCGTTGATGGACATCCATTCAATAGCTTCATTATTTCAAAAACACCAGCAGCACGTTGGGGAACACCTGAAGATTTAATGGGACCAGCAGTATTCTTAGCATCTAATGCTTCAGACTTTGTTAACGGTCATGTATTATACGTTGATGGTGGTATCTTAGCGTATATCGGTAAACAACCTGAATAGTATTCATCATTAAAATATCTAGGAGGATTCAATGAAAATCGCATTAATTAATGAAAATTCACAAGCATCAAAAAATGAAATTATTTATACTTCTCTCAAACAAGAAGCAGAGAAAAAGGGACATACTGTCGTAAACTATGGTATGTACTCAAACGAACAAGATCACCAACTCACTTATGTACAAAACGGTCTTCTTGCATCAATCCTACTTACTACTAAAGCTGTTGATTTTGTCGTTACAGGATGTGGAACAGGTCAGGGTGCCATGCTTGCAGCCAACTCATTCCCAAACGTCTTATGTGGTCATGTAACATCACCACTTGATGCGTACCTCTTTGGTCAAGTAAACGATGGAAACTGTATTGCAATGCCATTCGCGCAAGGTTTCGGATGGGGTGGTGAAGTGAACCTAAACTACACCTTCGAAAAATTATTCTCAGAGCCTTTTGGAGGTGGATATCCAAAAGACCGCGTTATTCCTGAACAACGTAACAAAAAGATTCTTGATGGCGTTAAGGCTGTGACACACCGTCCGTTAATTACAATTCTTAAAGAAATCGATCAAGACTTCCTCAGATCAGCAATCGACTACCCTGAATTCAAAGAATATTTCTTTGCAGCATCACAAGATCAAGAAATCTCTGATTACCTTAAATCAATTTTAGATTAATGAACATCGTAAGCGCTCATGTCTAAAAAGAAATTTAGTGGTGAACTCGCACTCTTAATTGCGATTATTTACAACAGTATTAACTTAAACTTATTAGTACACGGAGGGTTTGGGATTTCCACCCTTTCCTCCGTACCCTATGTCTTATCCGTTGCGTTTCCAATTACATCACTTGGGACTTGGACAATCATAATCCAAAGTCTCACACTGCTTGTGATGATGGTGATTGCACGACGCTTTAAGATTGGGTATATTCTCTCCTTCTTTGTTGCAATTCTATTTGGTTATTCTGTTGATCTAACAGCGCCATTAATTGCACTCATCCCTACTTCACTTCCGTTTCGCGTGTTATGCCTGGGAGTGGGGCTTGTGGGAACCGCTATAGGGGCTGCATTCTTCCTACTCTGCAAGCTACCTATCCAACCTTTTGATTTATTTGTACGCGAAGTTGTTGACGCCTCCAACAAGTCAGTTCACTTCGTTCGTATGCGTTATGATGGTGTATCCTTGACCATTTCCCTAGTGGTCACACTGTTATTTATCAAACATTTAGATGGAATCGGAATTGGAACCGTCCTTGGGTTCTTATTCACTGGGAAGTTGTCTCAAATCTTTGTAGACTTCCTGACATCACGTTTTGAATTTACGCAATTCACAAAGGCCGGCGCGTTCCTTGAAAAAATATCATAATGAAAAGAGAGCAATGCTCTCTTTTTTTTGTTTCTCATCAGAAGTATTATGCAATTATAAAACCTCCTATCATTTCAGATAGGAGGTTCTTTTTCGTTATATTAGTGTTTCATTTGTTTTCTACGATTTAGAATAACTGCTAGTGCTCCTGTTACCACCAGAACCGCACCAATCATTACTAAACCATTATTACCAACTCCAGTCCCAGGAAGCTTTTCTTCTTCCTTAGAGCCTGTTTCTGGACCTTCTGGAGTCGTAGGATCGACTGGGTCAACTGGATCAATTGGATCTATTATCGTTCCTACAAGGAAGTTCCCAAGCACATTAGCTGTAAATTGAATTGTTTGCTCACTAACTTCAAAGGCAATGATGTCTTTAAAGTCTTGACCACCCAATACTTTTAGCGATTTTGCTTGACCATCTGTAGGCAATACTACAGTGACTGCTTCATTCAATACAACATCAACACCATCACGTTGGAGTGAGATTGCATATGTTGTGACATCACTGAGCCCTTCATAAGTTCCTGCTTCTTTTGAAACAATGAGCTCTAGCCCTTCTTTAACTTGAGGTGTTGTGAATTTAACACGAACTCCTGTTGCTGCATCTACAAGTTCATTCACTGTTTCTGGAGCAACTTCTACTTCAGTTAAATTGATTGTCTGTGTCACACCATTTTTGTTATGTGTGTTCACTGTAACTGTAGTTGTATCGCCATTAATGACTGCAGTTGCATCACCACTCGCTACATCAAAGTGGCCATCTACTGTAAATGAAACTGTCGCTTGTGCTTGTGTCGGATCTTGAATTCCATATGTATTACCTTTACGCATCATAATAAGTTTGTTGTTTGCTGTAACATCATTCGATGTTGCAGCTTCAAAGAATACATATCCTTCAACACCTAAACCATCATGTACTACCGCATGGACGTTATCACTATTTTCAAGAATACGAACCACGTCGTTATTTGTACGTGTTTGCATTGCTGTCGCATTAACGTTTGGAAGAATACTATAAGCATATGATGATGTTTCACTACCATTATGGTTATACATTACCGTCGCATACTGCTTTGTAACTTCTTTATCCGCAGTTCCTGTTGTTTTATTACGAACGTCAGAGTATTTCCCTGTACGGTTTGTAATGTCAAAAGATACTGCATTATCATCATAGAATTTATACGTTACATCACGTTTCGAATCATCCGATGCAAGACTAATCCACTCAATGCCTTCATGAGATCCATTTGATAAGACCCCTTTATTGGAATCTACCTGTAACGTATCATTCACATCATACATTCTGTTATCGACTGTAGTTTTCATATCACGACCTTCGATATCATGTATGTTTGACCCTAAGACAACAATCTCATCATCAAACATAAACCATGATTTGTTTGCTTCTGCATTTTTGTAGGTCACAAAATCTGCTGGTAAGCTATCACGATCTTTGTAAGATTCCTCATCACCTAACTGCATTCCAGAAACTGCAAGATTATCTAATGTTGCACTTCCTGAAAACTCATTGGTTCCTAGTGGGAAGTAGACATACTTATTCTGTGTTACAGACCCTGATGTAAATTCAGGTTCATGGAGATAGAAATCAGTGCCATAAAGTTCAGGCATTGTTTTACGTTCTGCATTTACGGTTGTGGTTCCTGGAAGTTTATAATGATCAACCGTAGCAAAGAAATCAATACCATAAACATCGGTTTGGTCAACACCACTTTGATAGAGATAATATGCTCCATCCCCTTGGAACCATGAACGCAAGTTTTCTCCAGACATGTACTCATATTTGGAGACACGTGTTGAACTACGTGCCAGTGAGAATGCGTAATCATCGCGTAAATGAACAGATTTATCCATCAAGTTAAATGCAAAATGTGAATTTGCATCGATAGGATTCACACCAATTATTGAACCATCTTGCTTAATGTGTTCATAGGCAAAAATATTGCTTACCGATACAAAACTATTTGTATTTACTTTAAACTCAGGAATTGTAATTAAGTATTTAACGTAACTTTGCATCTTAGATTTTGATGCATCATTCATGCCTAATGATAATTGAACAAGCGCCTCAACAACTCCTGCACCATCGGCATAACCCGTACCTGTTCGAGAGACTGCACGCCCCTTAACAATTTCCATCATATACCCTTCGTACATAACAGGTCCAAATCCACGATAGACCCACTCTTCAACTGTGTTCATGAGTGTATCATCTTGCCATTGTGTATTGTTTAAGACTGTTACCAATTGTGCGATACGACCTAAAAGTACTTTCCCATAGGATCCTGTATATGCAACAGTTGAATGTTGGATAAATGAACCATCTTCATAGAACCCATCTGTAACGCCATGTTGAAGATCATTTGGATCTATAGTATTAAATACGGTCATCATATCTTTAACGGCTTTATCAACACGTTTGACATCACCTGTAATTGCACCTTGGATAATACGGTTAAATGTAGTATCCGTAAGGTTCGCACCGGTATGTTGACGTGCATCAAGATTTACATCTCCAATGAGCGGTGAACCTAATTGTTCATCTCCACGGATATATGCATCCATCATCGTAATCGAATCGGTAATAAATTCAGGTTCAATTTCATCACGAAGAATGAAAAGAATTTTGGTTAAGTTCATCGGTACGCCAATTTCCCAGCTATACCAGTTCCCATAATATCCATTGTCCGTATCTTTTAGATACTTGTCATGAATCCATGACATCGTATCAACTAATTCAGCGTAGACTTCTGGATTTTTATACAGTGTATTTCCTTCAGCTTCTGTACCATAAGCTAAAGCAACTGCATATAAGTTTTTATAAGTTGTTTCTAAGTTTGCTGATAACTTCGCAACGACGTGCTCCGTCCCACCAGTGTTGTCTAATTCGACTCCTGGATAAACAGCGTTCTGTGATTTATCAAAGGATGGACGGTTAGCTGTCCCCTTTTTGATTATGTCATTAATTTTATTTTTACTCATTGGATCATTATTGATCGTTGCATTTCCTAAGAGATAGATTTCAAAATTCTCTACGATCTGATCTAAATCGCCAGTAGATTGTTCCTGTGCTTTCACAGGAATCGGTTGTAGTATGGTGACACCTAAAAGAATTGCGATAAACATCGCCATTAATTTTTTGATTTTCATATTTTACCTGTAACCTTCCTTAGCGTCCACTAAACCGGTTTACTCATACATTATATGATAACGCTTTCACTTTTGCAAGGCTCCTATCGCAAATTTCATATAACTTATCGCAAGAAAACATAATTTTCGACTTATTTATTCGAATACGTAAAAAAGACAACCGAAGTTGTCTTTTTTGTACTCTGTTAACGAATAAATTCGCTCATCATTGAATCTTCTTCTTGGACTGCGTTACGTTCTTCACGTTCTTCTTTTAAGCGGGCTGCCAATTCCTTGACACGCTCTGTAGATTCACGGTAGAGAACTGAACCAGTACCAGCCGGAATTTTCTTACCGATGATAACATTCTCTTTAAGACCCATAAGTGGATCAATTTTTGATTTAATTGCTGCATCTGTAAGAACTTTTGTAGTTTCTTGGAATGAAGCAGCTGATAAGAAGCTTTCTGTTTCAACAGAGGCTTTTGAAATACCGAGAAGGACAGCGCGGTAACGTGCTGGGTTTTTACCTTCCATAAGGATTTCTGTATTGATATCTTGCATACGTTCAACGTGCATTTGTACACCAGGAGAGATTCCTGTGTCTTGTCCGTCGATAACGATGATTTTACGCATCATTTGGTTAATCATAACCTCGATATGTTTATCTGAGATTTCAATACCACCACTTTGGTAAACTTTCTTAACTTCTTTAAGGATGTATTGTTGAACTGCAAGACGTCCAGCATATTCCATAAGTTTCTTAGGATCTACGGATCCTTCTGTCAATTTATCTCCAGCTTCAACTTCAGAACCAACTTTCAACCATGAACGAGCAGGTTGGTGTGGTAATGTTAAGTGTTCTACTGTACGAGTTTCATTCGTTACAGTAATGACATAACCCAAGCCATCTTCGGCTGGATGAATATCTGTAATGTTTCCATGGATTTCTGAGATAACCGCAGGTAACTTCGGTGAACGTGCTTCAAACAATTCTTCAACACGAGGAAGACCTTGAGTGATATCTTCTCCACCTGCAACGGCAACCCCACCAGTATGGAAGGTACGCATTGTAAGCTGAGTTCCTGGTTCCCCAATTGATTGCGCCGCAACGATACCAATTGCTTCTCCAACTTCAACATCTTCACCTGTAGCCATATTACGTCCATAACATTTAACACATGATCCATGTTTTGATTCACATGTAAATACTGAACGAATACGTACTTGCTTAACGCCTGCGTTAACAATGCGTTTTGCAGTTAATTCATCTACAAATTCGTCTTCTTCAATGATTACTTCACGTGTCATTGGATCAACGATTGTTTCTTTAATGTAACGTCCGACAAGACGGTCGTGTAATGACTCAACAACTGAGTTTGATTTACGATCAACAATTTCTTGGACGACATATCCGTTATCTGTGTAGCAATCTTCCTCAACGATTGTAACATCTTGAGCAACATCAACAAGACGACGTGTAAGGTATCCAGATTCAGCAGTTTTAAGCGCTGTATCGGTTAGTCCTTTACGCACACCGTGGGTTGAAACGAAGAATTCACTCACGTTCAATCCTTCACGGAATGATGAATAGATTGGAACCTCAATAATTGATGGTTGGTATCCAGCTTTTGATTTTGATTGAGTTGGTTTACCCATCAGACCACGCATACCAGCAAGCTGCGTAAAGTTAGAAACGTTACCACGAGCTCCTGATGTCGCCATCATGTTGATAGGATTTTGACGCGGTAAGTTTTCCATTAACTCGGCACCAACACGGTTTTTGATTCCGTCCCACAATGACATGAGTTTTCCTTCCCATTCTTGGGCAGTCAAACGTCCACGTTTGTAAAGAACCATGAGGCGTGCAGCTTTTTCTTTACCTTCTTCAACGTATTTCGCTTTATTCGGTGCAACGTTGATATCGCTAAGTGAAACTGTAATACCGGCAATCGTTGAATATTTGAATCCGAGGTCTTTGATATTATCAAGGATTTCAGATGTTTTGGTTAATGAGTAACGATCAAAGATTTCTTTGATAATTTTCTCTAAGTCTTTTTTCTTAAAGTCGTTATTTAAAGGCATTGCTGCAATGACTTCACGAACATCTTGACCGGGCTGCACAAAGAATTTATCGGGTGTAGCTTTGAAGTTATCTGCTGTAACTTCATTGAGGTATGGGAAGTCACTTGGGAACATTTCATTAAAGATTAATTTTCCAAGTGTTGTCACTAAGTACAAGTCGTTTTGTTTCGCACTGAATGTCTTCTTCGATAACGATGAGGCACGCACACTAATACGTGTATGGAAGTGAATTACTTCGTTTTCATACGCGAGGTGTGCTTCTGAAGTGTTACGGAATGATTTCCCTTGATTATCTCCGAAACGACGCCATTTAGCAGCTTCTGTTAAGTCACCACGTGCTTCAAATTTGTCTGCCTTTTCATAGAATTCTTCTGGAGATTGTTCCATGTTGAGGTAGAAGTTTCCAAGAACCATATCTTGTGATGGTGTAACAATAGGTTTACCATCTTTTGGTCCAAGGATATTACGTGATCCAAGCATGAGCAATTCTGCCTCAGCTTGTGCCATTTCTGACAATGGAACGTGAACCGCCATTTGGTCACCATCAAAGTCCGCGTTAAACGCAGGCGTTACAAGAGGGTGAAGACGAATTGCACGACCTTCGATCATTTTTGGTTTAAAGGCTTGAATACCAAGACGGTGAAGTGTAGGGGCACGGTTCAAGAGAACTGGGTGATGTTGAATAACCTCTTCAACAATATCCCAAACACGAGGGTCTTGACGTTCGATGAGTTTTTCAGCAGCTTTCGCGTTGTTGCTGATTCCACGAACTTTCATTTCGTTGACGACAAATGGTTTAAAGAGTGTAATCGCCATCTCTTTTGGAATACCACATTCGTACATTTTTAAGTCTGGCCCAACAGCGATAACGGAACGACCTGAGAAGTCAACACGTTTTCCGAGCAAGTTAGCACGGAAACGTCCTTGTTTCCCTTTAAGACTGTGTGATAGTGATTTTAGTGCACGTCCACCAGCACCTGTAACAGGTTTTGAACGACGTCCGTTATCAATAAGCGCATCCACAGCTTCTTGAAGCATACGTTTCTCGTTTTGAACGATAACTTGTGGTGTTCCCATTTCTAAAAGACGTTTTAGACGGTTGTTACGTGTAATTACACGACGGTAAAGGTCGTTCGCATCAGATGCTGCAAAACGGCCACCATCAAGTTGTAACATTGGTCGTAAATCTGGTGGAATGACTGGAAGCTCAGTGAGTACCATCCATTCAGGTTGGTTGTTTGAATTCACAAAAGCCTCAACAGTTTCAAGACGGCGAATTAAACGTTTACGTTTATCGCCTTTAGCGGATTCAAGTTGCGCAAGAACATCATTACGTTCTGCTTCTAAATCCATTTCTTCAAGTAATGTTTTTACTGCTTCAGCACCTGCTTGTGCGACAAAACCATTGTGTCCAAATTCATTGACATAATCGCGGTATTCACGGTCGTCAATAATTTGTTTGTATTGAAGTGTTGAATTCTTTGGATCTGTAACAACCCATTTTACAAAGTAAACAACTTCTTCCAATACTTTTGGTGTGATGTTTAACAATAAACTCATACGTGAAGGAATTCCACGTAGATACCAAATGTGAGCAACTGGAGCTGCTAAAGTAATATGACCCATACGTTCACGACGTACAGCTGATTTTGTTACTTCAACACCACAGCGGTCACAAATTACACCGCGGTAACGTACTTTTTTATATTTTCCACAGTAGCATTCCCAGTCCTTTGTAGGACCGAAAATGCGCTCGCAGAATAAACCGTCACGTTCTGGTTTTTGTGAACGGTAGTTAATTGTTTCAGGTTTCTTAACTTCACCATGTGACCATTCAAGGATGCGTTCTGGTGAAGCCAAGGCCAATTGGATTGAGGCAAACTCTTTATTACTACTCATCAACATCAGCCTCCTTAAGCTTCTATGCTAAAGTTTTCATCTTCAGCATTTGTTTCGTATTCTGAAATTTCATCTGCTGTATCTTCTACAGGTTCTTCTTCAAGTGCAGTTCCGTATTGTAGTGCAATTTTTCCATCTTCAATACGTTCTTCACTTTCAATGATTTCTTCTTGGTTTTCATCTAAGAATTTAACATCAAGCGCCAATGCTTGGAGCTCGTGTTTAAGCACTCGGAATGATTCTGGCATTCCTGGTTCAGGAATATCTTCACCATTTTGGATTGCGGCATAGGTCTTCGTACGTCCATTGACGTCATCAGACTTGATTGTAAGGATTTCTTGAAGTGTGTTTGCAGCACCATAAGCATAAAGTGCCCAAACTTCCATTTCTCCAAATCTTTGGCCACCATTTTGTGCCTTACCACCAAGTGGTTGTTGTGTAACAAGTGAATATGGACCAGTTGCACGAGCATGTAATTTGTCATCGATCATGTGTGATAGTTTCAACATGTACATAACACCGACTGAAATACGTTCATCATAACGTTCACCAGAACGTCCATCATAAAGTACCATCTTACCGTCAGGTGCGACATTTCCTTCTTCCATGATACGGAAGAGCTCATCTGTTTCGATACCGTCGAAGACACTTGTCGCAAATTTAACGCCTAAGTTCTTCGCTGCAATACCTAAGTGTAACTCAAGAATTTGACCAATATTCATACGGCTAGGAACCCCTAATGGGTTAAGCATGATGTCAACTGGTGTTCCATCTTCCATGAATGGCATATCTTCTTCAGGTAAGATACGGGAGATAACCCCTTTATTACCGTGACGACCCGCCATTTTATCTCCTTCAGAGATTTTACGTTTTTGTACAATATATACTTTAACAGCTTCACTCACTCCAGGTGGCAAGTCATGGCCATCTTCACGACGGAAGATACGAATGTCTTGAACAATCCCTGATCCACCGTGTGGAACTTTGAGTGAGTTATCACGAACTTCTCGTGATTTCTCTCCAAAGATAGCAAGTAAGAGTTTTTCTTCAGGTGAAATTTCGCTTTGGCCTTTTGGCGTTACCTTACCGACCAAAATATCGCCCTCTTTTACTTCAGCACCAATCATGACGATTCCACGTGCATCAAGGTGACGACTTGCAACTTCACTTACGTTTGGTATATCGCGTGTAATTTCTTCAGGCCCGAGTTTTGTTTCACGGACTTCAATTGTATATTCTTCAATGTGGATTGATGTATAAACATCTTCTTTAACAAGGCGCTCGCTCATGATGATCGCATCCTCGTAGTTATATCCATTCCATGTCATGAAGGCAACAGTAACGTTTTGTCCTAATGCCAACTCTCCATTTTGCATTGAAGGTCCATCCGCAAGAATATCTCCTGCAAATACTTTTTCACCAATCTTAACGAGTGGTTTTTGGTTAATTGCAGTTCCTTGATTTGAACGACGGAATTTTTGCATTGTATAGGTGCGAGGTTTTCCTTCTACACTATTAACAATGACTTTGTTTGCGTCAACATATGAAACCATACCATCTGTCTTACAGATGACAGCAGATCCAGAGTCTTTCGCAATACGGTGTTCAATACCTGTTCCAACATAAGGTGAATTCGGAATTAAGAGTGGCACCGCTTGACGTTGCATGTTGGCACCCATGAGCGCACGAGACGCATCATCATTTTCGAGGAATGGAATCGCTGCAGTCGCAACCGAAACAATTTGTTTTGGTGAAACGTCAACCAATTCAACAGTCTCACGACGTGCAAGAATGTTTTCGCCTTGGTAACGAACAACAACTTCATCATTTACAAGTTTGCCGTCAACGATTTCGTTCGCTTGCGCAATAACATATTCGAATTCATCATCAGCTGATAAGTAAACAACATCTTCAGATACATCACCATTTTCCGAAACGATTCGGTATGGCGTTTGGATGAATCCATAACGGTCAAGACGACCATATGATGTTAAGTTAGAAATCAAACCAATGTTTGGTCCTTCAGGTGTTTCAATTGGACAGATACGGCCGTAGTGTGATGTATGAACGTCACGAACTTCGAATCCGGCACGGTCACGTGTAAGACCACCAGGTCCTAACGCTGAAATACGACGTTTGTTTGTAAGCTCTGCTAATGGGTTCAATTGATCCATAAATTGTGACAATTGGGATGAAGAGAAGAACTCTTTAACCATTGCTGTTAACGGACGAACGTTTGTAAGTGTTTTAGGTGTTAAGTTCGCAGAATCTGAAGAGATTGACATACGCTCTTTAACGACACGTTCCATACGGCTTAACCCGATGCGGAATTGATTTTGAATTAATTCTCCAACGGTACGAATACGACGGTTTCCTAATTGGTCAATGTCATCTTCGTTTCCTAAACCATCTAAGAAGTTTAAGAAGTATGAGAATGTTGAATAGACGTCAGAAGCCACGATTGTTGTTTTATCCAACAATGGATCCATTCCGACAATTTTAACTTGGTCTTGAAGGTCTTCTGATGTCGAAACGTACATTTCTTGCATTGCTGCACCCACTAACCAAAGTGTTAATGGTCCATCACTTAATGATTCAGTAACCAATTTTTCATTTGTTTTATTTAAACGTGGGTGGTTAACATTTGGTACAAATAAATCAACAACAGGTGTTCCTTTTGCTGACATCAATGTCTCTCCAGTTGCCGTTTGTAGACGACCAAATGTAAAGAGACGTTGTCCGTAGTTTAACACTGACCATACGTTATCTGCTGTTACTTGAACAGGTTTTGCTGCAATTCCTGTATAGATTGTGATTTCGAATCCTTTGAGAGTTGCAATATCTTGCTCTGTTAAAACTGTTCCACGATCAAACTCAAAGTTATCCTCGTAGATATCTTTTGCAAGGATACGTCCTACTAAGTTAATGTCTTCAGTAACTTCAAATGTATCTACCCCTGGAGCTGAGAAGATATTACGAAGTGGGAACACGTTCATGTATCCGCCGTGGCGTAATACATCACGAACTTTATTGACATCATCACGATGTGTGATGTGTGTTCCTTTTGCAAAAATCACATTTCCTTGAAGATCTACTAAATCTTCTGTTAGATATGTGTCTTTAATACGGTTAAAGATTTCAAGTTTTTTATGAAGTTTGAAACGTCCCGCTTTGTTAAGGTCATAACGACGTGGATCTAAAAACTTCGCGTTCATCAAGTTAATCGCACCATCCGTTGTAGGAATCTCATCTGCACGTTGGTTTTCGTACATTGATCGTAATGAATCCTCAAATGTTACGGTTTTGTCTAATGCTAATGTATTTACAAGTTCAGGATAGTTTCCGAAGTATGCAGTATAAAGTAGTGCATACAATGTCAAGAACTCACGACGTTCACTATCTAACTCTTCCCACTCATCATGAACTGGTAAGTCCAATGTTCGTAAGAATGTTTTGAATGATGAAACATCAAATGTATCTTCACCTTCTTGTAAGTCTAAACTTAGACCAAATGCTTTGAATAGAATTGTAGAAACGATTGTACGTTTACGGTCAACTTTCATGTTTAAAACACGTCCATTAGCAGCCTTACGATCGTCACTCATAAATTCTAACCATGTACCACGGCTTGGGATAAGTTCTGACATGAATGTTTCACGGCCAGTCTTATCATCTGTTTCGGACTTAAAGTATGCCCCTGGTGAACGAACGATTTGTGATACGATAACACGTTCTGCACCATTAATGATAAATGTTCCGTTATCTGTCATTAAAGGAAGATCGCCTAAAAAGACCTCTTCTTCTTTTTCGATAACTTCACCTGTTTGTTTGTTAATTATTTCAAGACGCATGACAGCACGTAAAGGCGCGGCATAGTTTGCCTCGCGTGATCGACTCTCTTCTACATCATATTTCGGTTCTCCGAATGAGTAACCAACAAATTTCAGTTTTACATTTTCGTTATAACTTTGAATAGGATAGATTTCATTGAAAACCTCATCGAGACCTTCATTTTTAAACCATTCATACGCTTCCGTTTGAATTTCTACTAAATTTGGCAATTCCAAAGTTCCACTAACTTGTGAGTAGTCACGACGTGTCGCTTTGTTACCAAATTTCTTTACACTATATACTTGGTTTTTTCCCATTTATGCCATCCTTTCCTGTACTTTTACAACAACCAAAAAAACGCGCATAAATCCACTATTATGCAATTTTATATGTTATCACTTCGTGATCCATAAGTCAATCTTTTTTGG
The DNA here is from genome assembly GCF_009828825.1 of Erysipelothrix aquatica. Classification (GTDB taxonomy): domain Bacteria; phylum Bacillota_I; class Bacilli_A; order Erysipelotrichales; family Erysipelotrichaceae; genus Erysipelothrix; species Erysipelothrix aquatica_A. The sequence continues at coordinate 305,987 of NZ_WTTA01000002.1, forward strand.
CTTGATAGACATAAAAACCTTTGTCTTTTTTTAGTAGTTCACAATTACCAAATAATTCGATACATTTTGCCTGCGCACTTTTAGCACCATGAGATTTTCTCATAACAAATATGAATGACCCACCGCGAGTAAGTGATTCGTACGCCGAATCGAATAATTCGTATAATTTTTCTTTTCCAACACGAATTGGGGGATTACTTATGACTGCATCAAACGTTCCCATCAACCCATCTTGAACGATATTTTTTCCTTTTACATCATACCGTTTGAAATTTAAGTTTGCGAGTTCAACTGCACGTGGGTTAACATCAACCCCTGTGATATTGATATCAAAGTATGATGACAAAATAACGCCAATCACACCAATGCCACTTCCTAAATCCGCAACATTTCCCGTTAATTCTTGATTTGTTACAACTTTCAGAAGGACTTCGGTCCCTCGATCAAGACCATTTTTAGAAAACACACCATCGTCTGAATGAACGACATATTCAATGTCTAAAAACCGGAAAGGAACTTCTTTCCGGTTTTGCTTTAGATCTGAATTGTCTGTAAAGTAATGACTCACAGATTATCTTCAATCAGTTTTGAATTATTTAACTTCAACAACTGCGCCAGCTTCCATGAGCTTAGCTTTAAGCTCTTCAGCTTCTGCAGGTTTGATGTTTTCTTTGATTGCTGCTGGTGCGCTGTCAACTAATGCTTTAGCTTCCATCATACCAAGACCTGTGATTTCACGAAGTGCTTTGATGACTCCAACTTTTGAACCGCTAATTTCTTTGATGTAAACTGAAACTTCGCTTGGTCCTTCTGCTTCTTCTTCAGCACCTGCTGCTGCAACTGCTACTGGAGCTGCTGCGCTAACTCCGAACTCTTCTTCGATTGCTTTTACTAATTCGTTTAATTCAAGAATTGTCATTTCCTTTAGGGAAGCGATTAATTCTTCTGATGTTAATTTAGCCATTGTAAATTTTCTCCTTCTAATTAAGCTTCAGTTGTTTCTTCAACAACTGCTTCTGCTGCTACTTCTTCTGTAGCTTCTTCAGCTACTGCTTCAGCAGCTGTTTCTTCAACAACAACTCCTTCAGCTTCTGCACGTTGTTCTGCCACTTGTGACACAGCATATGCAAAGCTTCGGATTGGTGATTGGAACATACCAAGTAACATTGAAATCATGCCATCGTGGTTTGGTAATGCTGAAAGTTCTTTAATTTCTTCAGCGTTAACGATGTTTCCGTCAACTACACCAGCCTTGAGGACTAATTTTTTGTTTTTCTTAGCAAATTGTGCAAGTACACGGCTAGGTGCCACTGCATCAGTACCAAACGCTACAGCGTTAGGTCCTACTAATTCATCTTTTAAGCCTTCAAATTCTGTACCTTCAACTGCTCGTTGGAATAATTTGTTCTTGTAAACTTTGAACTCAATTCCTTCTTCACGAAGTTGGCGACGTAATGTTGTAATTTGACCAACGTCTAATCCGTGATACTCAACAATAATTGATGATGCTGAATTTTTAACCTTATCTTGAATCTCTGCAACAACTGCTTTCTTATTTTCTAAGACTTCGTTACGCAAATGATTCACCTCCATTCGATCTCGCGGAAATCAAATTATAACCAAATAAATAAACCCACATCAAAGACGTAGGTTTAAAAGTTTTTTATACTTTTACCTCGGCAACATGATTAAGCGCTAGGCCGTTGCTGTCTTTGGCATATTTTGATAACACTAGTATTTTACCAACATTTGAGCGAATGTCAATCTTATCGCGACATTTTTTCCATTTATTTCTAGAAAGTATTACATATTTGTTGATGTGCCGTTTTTTAGAGACTATTATCTGGAATTTTAGGGATACATCGATGTTTTGACTTACAATGACGTGTATTATAAAGTGAAAACGCAAGTCGCCATTGATCGCTCAGACTTAGATGATTGTATGACGTTGCAACTTCATGGAAGCATCGCCAAAACTTTGGACCAGAATCCTCGCTCGTTATTATATTTCGGAGGATGAGTGATGCCCATAGCGGATTATCGCGATAGTATTGAGACTGTTTATAGTCTTCCACAACCGTAGATAAATGGTGGTACGTTTGTCTATTGTAAGTTGCTATCGAAAGTTCTGGGTAAAAGGTCACAATTTTGTATTGGTACCCGTATTGTGTAATCGGAATCCCCACAGAACCAGGATTGATAAAGTATTTATTGCCATAGTAATAATTTTGAGCATCATGGGAGTGTCCAAATAGACAAACATTAAAATCATAAACTGTTATAAGATTGTCAAACGCCTTTTCAATTGACGGATAGTGTTCAAAGCCATCGCCATGGATCACAAGAACGCGATAGTTACCCAATTTTATTTCTTCAACTTTAGGCAATGCTCTTATGTATTTACGATTTGCTTGGGTTAAATTCGCATACGTCCATGCGATTGGTTCCAGATTAATGGGTACATGATTGAAATCAAATGTTTCAAAGATGCGTTCTCGATTTCCAGAGATTTGGATTTCTCCATATTCCCTCACCAAATCCAGTACTTCGTTATCTTGATAGCCGTCTGTAATATAATCACCGAGAAAAATAATCTGATCTACATTTCGGCTTTGAGCATCACTTATCGCCCACTCCAGTCCGTTCAAATTCGAATGAATATCACTAATTACCGCAACTTTCATAGATATTGCCTCGTTTCTGTTGTCTTGATTTTAACACAAACAAAGGAGCTTTCGCTCCTTCCATCAAACACTTATGTTGTTATTCTGCTGTGTTTCTTGCGATTACCGAACTATTGACGAGACAATCGAACAATTCATCGACAAGTAAAAGCTTGTCAGCTTCATCCAGGCTATATAAATCAACACCTAGTTCTTCGTGTGAACTCACGTTGTTAACAACGTGGAATAAATTTCTCTTAATACTCACTGCACAATGCTTTTGATCGATTGCGTCGGGTACCTCTCGAACCAGGGTATCAATCGTTACTTTCAATTCATTTGAAAGACGAATGAGGTTCCTCATATCAGGATTCGAGTTCCCACTTTCCCATTTCGCAACAGCTTGTTGCGAATAGTTTATACGTGAAGCTAATTTATTCTGTGTTAGACGGAGTTCTTTTCTAATTTTTCTTAAATTAAAATGTAACATCTTTCCATCACCGCGTTTCATTATACATGATTTTACGCATTTTAATATGCTTTTTCACAAGTTTATTCATACTTTTCGCAATTTATTTAAAAATTCCAATCTTAGAGTATTTTTTGGTATCATAGGGCTAGAGGTAATTGCATGAAAACGATAAATTTTGAAAATAAAGTGATTCATTTTGTTTCTACTGCCCACGTATCGAAAGAATCCATTGAAGAAGTTAAAATGGTGATTGAAACAACGCAACCCGATGCCGTCTGTATTGAGCTCGATGCGCAACGCGCACATAGTCTACAGCATCGTGATGAACAAAAAGACATCGATATCAAACACGTCATTAAAAATAAAAAAGTCGGATCGTTTGTAACCAACTTGATTCTATCATCCTATCAGAAGCGAATGGCTGATGACCTTGACACCCAAGTTGGTCAAGAAATGCTTCAGGCAATCGAAAGTGCCCAAGCGGTTGGTGCACGAACACACATGATTGACCGTGATGTTCAAGTGACATTTCAGCGCATATGGCGTAATCTGACATTTTGGAAGAAACTTAACCTAATTGCAACATTAATCACAAGCTTCTTCACAGATGACACTGTTGACGGCACTGATATTGAAGCCTTAAAACAAAGTGACTTACTTTTTGAAGCGGTACGTGAAATGGATGAGCATTTGCCGGATGTTTCGTTGCGCCTTTTACACGAACGTAACTACTACATGGCCGAGAAAATCAAAGCCGTTTATGGTGATACATTAGTTGTTGTGATTGGTGCCGCGCATACCGAGGGTATTATCGAAGCTTTGTATGAAACACATTCGCTAAGCGAGCTCAATGTTGTGCCTCCTAAGAAAAAGAATTCTTGGGTTCAATGGCTTGTTCCTGGAATCTTGATTCTACTTGTAACATTGCTTACTTTTAGAAACCCACAAGTAGGATTACAGCAGTTTCTTGTGTGGATGGGTCTAAGTGCCGGACTTGCAACACTGGGGGCTATCATTGCCGGGGCACACCCACTCACCATCCTTACCACGCTCGTCACTGCGCCGATTGGAACGTTGAGCCCCTTTCTTGCAGTTGGGATTTTCGCAGGTCTCATGGAAGCTTATCAACGCCCACCGACCACTAAGGACTTTGACGCTTTGTCAGACGACATCACAAAGCCAACATGCTGGTTTCAAAATAAGGTCTTACGTATTTTACTCGTACTGTTACTCACCAACTTGCTCAGTTCAATTGGAACGTTTATTGCGGGTGGGAATATCATTAAAACTCTCTTCAACTTTTAGCCTCTTCAAAGAGGCTTTTAATTTATCTCTGTTTGAATATAACGTATAATTACATGTAGGAGGATCACACATGAAAAACTATACATTAACAAATGGCGTTGAAATACCTGCAATCGGTTTTGGAACCTGGCAAACCCCGGATGGCGACGTTGCTAAAGCGTCTGTGCTCAAAGCTTTGGATGTCGGTTACCGTCACATCGATACTGCAACCATTTATGGTAACGAGCAAAGTGTTGGGGATGCAATTGTAGAAAGTGGCATTGATCGCAACGACCTTTTTATCACTACAAAGTTATGGAACGATATGCGTCATTATGACGAGGTTATGACTGCGATTGACGCATCTTTAGAAAAATTACAAATTGATGTCATTGATTTGTATTTAGTCCATTGGCCCAACCCTGTCGCGTATCGTGATGACTGGAAAGGCATTAACAGTGAAACATGGCGCGCTATCGAGGATGCATACGATCAAGGCAAACTTCGTGCGATTGGTGTATCTAATTTCCACCAACATCATCTTGAAGCACTGTACGAAACCGCTCGTATCAAACCTATGGTCAACCAAATTTACTTAAACCCTAGCGATATGCAGGCCGAGCTTGTGGCATATAATACAGACCACGGCATGCTTACAGAAGCATACAGTCCATTGGGAACCGGGAATCTTTTTGAAGTTCCGGAACTCATCGCGATAGCGAAACAGTATAACCGTAGCGTTGCACAGGTAACACTCCGTTGGTCCTTACAGCACGGATTCTTGCCGTTACCCAAATCGGTAACACCTTCACGCATCGAAGAAAACTTCCAAATCCATGATTTTGAACTTTCTAACGAGGATATGGCCCGAATCGATGCGTTACATGGCGTTGCGGGAACAGCACCAGACCCCGATACCAAGAATTATTAATCTCACCACGAATCCAAAGTCAATATTTGCCGTTTAGGCTTCATTAATGACTTTGGATTCTCTTTTTATGGCATAACTTGCATGTATTGCAATTCTTGCCGTATACTTTAAAGGCTTAATTTTGTTCAACCGAAACATGTTTCATGTTGAATAATTTAGAAAGGGTGATTTTATGATGTATCCCGAACCCGATCACAACTCTGAATCAATAATAAAAAGTGCACTACTGGTTAATGACAGTGTTGTTATTCTCCAGTTCACAACGACCACAGGTTTTACCACTGACAATATTTTAGAGAAGCTTATGCTTACAAACAAATCCATGCAATTCAAACCGGTCGATGTTCAAATCGAATATGATCAACATACTGTGTATTTGATCGGCGATTATGATATTAACTATCCAACACATATTTCCCTTGGTGGCGCGACATATCCCGTCATCATGGCTTGGCAGCTCAAAGATGAACTTTATCAATATGATGGACCTTTGGGGGCTTTGTTGTATCCTGACGGAACCGCAGATTTTTATTTATGGGCGCCAAGTGCAGAAACGGTGACGCTTGTTCTTTACGATAAAGATAATCCAGAGATCGTCATTGGACGTTTTGCGTTGGCTAGAAGAACGCATGGGGTATGGCATGGTCTTCTAAATAGTGAAAATACATCACGCTCTTCAGTTCGCGGGTTCTATTATCAGTTTGAAATCCTTCGTGATGGTCAAACCTATCTCACTTTAGATCCTTATGCTCAGTCCATGGCGGCATGGGCAAGCGACAACGGTTCTACAATTGGTAAAGGCGCCATTGTAAATGCTCAACAGCTAGGTCCAGAACTCGATTTTGCATCCATTCAGGGGTATGAAACACGTGAGGATGCCATCATTTATGAGATCCATGTTCGCGACTTTACTTCAGACCCTGATATTTCGGAAACACTTCAAGCCGAGTTTGGAACATTCGCATCCTTCATTGAGAAGCTTGATTATATTAAAAATCTAGGTGTAACCCACATTCAACTCTTACCCGTTATGAGTTACTACTTCATTGACGAACTTAACCGCGATCGTCTTTTAAACTACACATCTTCCAACAACAATTACAACTGGGGTTATGATCCACATAGTTATTTCTCACTAAGCGGAATGTATTCACAAGACCCACGCAACCCCGAGCTGCGCATCATCGAATTCAAGAATCTTATTCAAGAAATCCACAATCGTGGCATGGGCGTTACCATGGATGTTGTCTACAACCATACAGCCCAAATGCACATCCTTGAAGACATTGAACCCAATTACTATCATTTTATGAATCTGGATGCATCACCTCGAGAGAGTTTCGGTGGCGGTCGTCTTGGAACGACTCACGCAATGAGCCGACGCCTCTTAATCGATTCCATTTGTTATTTTACAGAAGTATTTAAAATTGATGGATTCCGATTCGATATGATGGGTGACCATGATGCCACCACCATCCAAAATGCCTTTGACGCAGCAAAAGCCATCAACCCGAATGTTTTGATGATTGGTGAAGGTTGGCTTTCCTACGCAGGTGATGAGGGAATCCGTATTGACCATGCCGCAGATCAGCAATGGATGCAATTCACCCAAGCAGTTGGATCTTTCTCCGACGAAATGCGAAATGAGTTAAAGTCAGGTTATGGGAGCGAAGGGCAACCACGTTTTCTCACAGGTGGCGCTCGTAATATTCACACTATTTATGACAATCTTATTGCGAATCCTAGTAATTTTTATGCCGATGATCCAGGGGATGTTGTTAACTACATCGCAGCCCATGATAACCTCACGTTGCACGATGTCCTCGCTCAATCAATACGGAAAGATCCAAAATTCTACGAGAACGAAATCTTGCAACGACAACGACTTGGCAATCTTATGATTCTTACCGCTCAAGGAACCGCATTTCTACATGCTGGTCAAGAGTACGGACGTACGAAACAAATTCTTGATACCGTTTCAGAAATTCCCTATAAATCTACCATGATGCATAACGAAGATGGTACTCCCTTCGAGAATCCTTATTTTGTACATGATTCTTATCAAGCTAGTGACCTCATTAATCGTTTTGAGTGGCGTAAGGTGACAGACTTCGTCAATTACCCTGAGCACGTCAAAACCATGAATTATACAGCTGGACTGATTGCACTTCGAAAGAGCACACATGCATTTACACACGCGACAAAAGAAGCCATCCACGAGAACGTGCGGCTCATCAGTTCGAACTGCATTGGTTTAAATGACCTCGTTATTGCCTACTCAGCATATGATCCTAAATGTCTGTGTGAGTATCTTGTTGTTGTAAATGCTGACAGTATTGAACGTTATATTGATTTGTCAGGATATGCTCGACATCTTTCAAGTGGAACCATAATTGCAGACCGTACAAACGTTAACCTGAACGGTTTGGATTTTATTGATGGCGTTTTACTTAAAGGCCAAACCTTGATTCTTGATCCACTCACAGCAACAATTATTCGTTTTCACGACTAAAAAAGTAAGTGCCTTTGGGACACTTACTTTTTTAGTGCTGTGTTGCTGGGGTTTCTTTAGCCATCGCAATAATCACAAAGGCAATCAAGAATAACACGCCCGAAACTACAAAGCTTAAAATCGGATTGATCGTGTAAACAACACTCGTTACAAGTGCTCCAAAGATTTTTCCAAACATCATTAGTGCATTATATAAACCTGCTAATTGATTTCCTTCGGTAGCATTTTGTTTTTTCGATAAAACTGCATTCTGTAGTGCAGGAATCATAACTGTATAGGCGCCAAACCAAAGTAATGATACGCCCACAAATCCTGATTCTGTTGGCAACCACGCGACAATCGCTGCAAGGGTCGCCATCCCGATAAAGAGATTGCGTAAGAACACGCGTCCAAAAACTTGTTTTCGTCGAATCAAAATAATATTAAGGACAACTGCAAACAGTCCCGTTATAAATTTGATAATTCCGTTCTGACTTGGAACAAAATTGAAAATATCTTTAATATAATAATTAAAACTCTGATCAAAAAGTGTTGACCCAATTGATGTAATAAACACCGTAATTAGTAACGGAATCATAAAGCCAATCATTAAGTGCTTGGCATTGTTAACAATCTTGATTGGATTCGATTCTTTGAGCACACTACGCGTATCAATTTTACGTTCTTCGAATGCTTCTGTTGGCACAAGAATAATATATACCAGAATACCTAAAACAATATGCATTGCAGCTTGAATCATGAATGTCATTCGGACATCAACATCACCCAAGAATCCACCCACAAAGAATCCAAGCGCTGCACCAACACTTACAATAACGGATGATATCGTTATATAGTGAGCTTGTTCTTCGACCTTTGCATTATTAACAATATAACTCATAAATCCAACTTGGAATCCTCCTGCAAAGACCCCACTTATCAGACGTGCGATATAAATCTCAACTTCTGTATGCGCAATACCAAAAAGAATTTGTGCGAGCGCATACCCGATTGATGAAATCGCCAGAATTTTTGATTTCTTCATACTATGTGCCATATTCGACCATATTAGCGCGAAGATAAAGTTAGTCGTACACATTGCTGCAAACGAAACGCCAAATACATGTGGTGGTAGGTTTAAATCTTTTAGCAAGGATGGTGTGACAGGGTGTGCTAAGTTCATTCCCACCGTTAAGATTAAGTTTAAGACAATAAATATTGTCATTTTATGTTTTTCAATAAATCCGCGCATACGCCCTCCATAATTAAAAGTAGGCAATTGCCTACTTTAGTTTAGATGTTTTTATGTGTTTTGTCTATTTCCATAAATCGGATGGGTAAGTTCCATCTGATTGGAATGTTTCAAATTGTTTCAATACCATTGGTTTGTCATCTTGGTAAGTAACACCAAACCAACGATCTGGGGTATCAAGAATACGAACTTTGAGTTTGCCTTCTTGAATTAATGCACCCACATCATTTGGAAGTAGTGCTTCCGATTTCATTGGATTTGCAGCCACTTCATTTTTGAGGAATGCTTCAAATTTGCCTTCCATCATTTCAAAGATAGCAGGTGTAAAGCCCCAGAAGTTCATAGATACTTGTGTTCCATCAGCGATAAGATGTTGATCCTCACCACCAACAACACCTGCTTCAGTACGGCGAATTCCATCAACTTCAACGATGTCAGTTAGATAGCCACCTTCGTTTTGGCATACACCTCGTGTTACGGTTCCATTATCAGTAATTGTATTGTCCACGATGTATCCCATCATGGATGCGTTTGTATCCGTAACTTCTTCGTTGAGGAAACGCGCCATTTCGACAAATGCGTGTTTGCCATAGTAGTCATCAGCATTAATGATGACAAACGGTGTATTCACGGTATTACGTGCTGCAAGAAGCGCATGAGTTGTTCCCCATGGTTTTTCACGGCCTTCAACACCTTCAAACCATTCTGGAACATCTGTAATGTTTTGGAATGCATATTCAACTTCGATATGTGGACGTACTTTTGATACGAGTACTTCTTCAAAAATATCTTTGTGCTCTTCTCGAATAATTAGTACTAATTTCTTGAACCCTGCTTGGATTGCATCGTAGATTGAGAAATCAATGATTGCTTCACCACTTGCACCAAATTTGTCAATTTGCTTTAATCCACCGTAACGGCTTCCCATTCCGGCTGCTAGAATTACTAAAGTTAGATCTTTCATAGTATCCTCCTATTGTCTTGTTCATTGTATCATAGTTCAACTTTTGATTCTTATAGTATTTTGTTTTTGACCCATGAATCATTGTCTTTTCGAGCAATCACGAAACTTCGCTTTTTTGTTTAATTCTCATCTTGCTTTTTATTGTTAATTTGAGTATCATTGAAATGCACATGCCGCCATAGTTCAATGGTAAAATAGAGCAATGGTAATGCTCAGTTCCGAGTTCGATTCTCGGTGGCGGCACCATTTGAAACAACAGTTGGTTCTGATACTTCGGTATTGGCACCAACTTTTTTGTTCATCCGGAAGCGTGGAAATGTTTATTTCTTTCTATTAAAAAAAAGAAACCAGAAGCAAATACAGTTATAGGAAAAATTATGAATTGTAGAAAATCATGGATTAATTTGCAGGAATGTGAATAGTATGGGTCAATAAAGTAAATTAAAACAGCAGCAACAAGGGACAAACCCATACACAAAAAGCCAACTAAGCGATAGTCTTTCTTCATAGTGCACCTCTCTATTCAATATCAAATGTAAAAGTTAAATTCTGTACTTTGATTAGCATTTCAATCATACCATTAATTTAGACATTTCCCTTTAATTACATACCAGAAATAGAGTTTTTGAAATTGAAAAATAGGTTTGTCTTCGGAATGAAATAGTGATAAAAACTAGTCCGTGATCATCAATTGTTTATTCGCCCGTGAGCAGAAACTAAATCAATACCCTTTATGCAAAATGTGCCAAGATCGGTTATATCGGCAGGGTTTCTACTATATAGTTTATAAATTACAAAAGAAAACCACTATAAAGTGGTTTTTGTATAGGTTCCTATTAACACTAATATCCTTCACCCGATACTCTCAAAGGCCATTCGCCTACAGACCATAGATCTAGGGCATAGATAATTGTATAACGTCTATCTTTTATACATAGGGGAAAGGAATAAATACACTTTTCCATGTAACGACGAGTAAGAAAAGTATTGTAGGAATGAATTTTCGATACTTTTTATTTGAAGTTTTCTCTTGAGACTGACTTCCTGAATCTATCAAAAAGATTACAAAGATAATTACAAATGATGCAATATCTACATTTGTCGATTTGTATTTAAAGAGTATTCCGAATAGTAGATTTACAATTACAATTGCATAAGAGAATCCTGTGAGATTTTTTAAATCAGTCATTAATAGTATACTCACGTGTAAGAGTTGTACCATAGACCCAAACAGAATAATCAGCATTTCGATAGACATCGATTTTAGCTTTCAATCTTGTCACGCCATCAACTCTTGATTGAGTTCTCGTTATTGTATAGTACAAATCAGTCCCGTACGAAACTCTTTGATATATTGCAGCTGAAAAACCCATGAGGGCTGGTATTGGATTACCAAATGTTAGAAGACTACCGGCCATTCCTGCGGCCATTGAATATATCGATGACCCGTTGTAACTACCATAACTGATGGTAGTTCTTTTCGGATAGTCATATCTATCTCTTTTCGTTCTTTTGAAGTCTGTTCCAAACAACTCTATATTTATTAGATCCATCTCAGTTTGGGTAATATAGACTATTTCTGTAGTTTCAACTGTGGCATCAGCACTTACGATATCTTCATCCGCACTCACAGGGATTGCGATTACCATTAAAATTAATGTGGATAGAATGGAAATACATGACAATTTAAGTAGTTTATTCATTTTCATTTTCTCCTTTAACCCTTCGGTTTATGGAAAAAACATATCACAGGTTTTTTTATGAGTACACATTATCTGTTCGAGTGGTATAACTTGCATTTCTAAGTGGTGTAACTTTCGTATCAAGTGCCGTTTTCTAAGACATAAGATACGTAATTCGTGTCATTCTTTCGAGGTGCAGTTGACCATAATGTATAATACGCAAATGTAAAGGGGAACATTATGAAATCAAAATACACTATAATCATCGGACTCTTATCCGCAATCATTCTACTTTTAATTGTCGTGATCATGGGGTCGGGAATTTACATTTTCAAAATTCTGCCAGAACAAAACGTAGCAGAATCTTACATTGAGACACCATTACAAACAAACCCAGGCAAGCCAAACGATTCGAACACTCCAACTCCTACACTAGATGTCGCCGCATCTGCGTCACCTGATGCAACGAGCCTCAGCATCGACACCGTCGATGCATACTTACATGACTATGCAAATTATCGGTACACATATAAACAACAACATGGTTACATCAATGATTATTCAATGACAGAAATCGGTGTAAGTCAAAGCACCAATAAAGTAGGTAAAGTTTTTCAGGTTACTTATGACCGATATGGACACAAGAAGCAAGAATTTTATTTTGTAGGAATTAATTTCGAGTCCAATGGTAACCAACTTATCATTTCTGATTTGGTAGATGAGAACGATGACTCCTTACATGATCTCGTTGATGATGTGAGAGATGAGGGCTTTATTATCGTATTAAAGCAATAGCACTTCAACTCACATCATAAATTGGGGATAGTTCAGTAATTTAATTGGATACTCATTCTCGTTCATTTTTGTCTAGTTATCAGCAAGTTCGAACAATCTCAATCTATTCGATTGCGACCAATTAAACAAATTCCACCATTTAATCCTATTTACTTTACAAAAGAAACCGCATTCATATCTTTACTCATGGGATAAAGTATGATAATATTTAAAAAGAATATGACCAAAACATTCAATAATACTTTACGCTATTATTACATGCTTCATATTTTAGAGGGAGGTATTATTCTATGGAATCAGGAAAAGTAAAATTCTTTAACGCAGAAAAAGGCTTCGGCTTTATCATCGTTGACGGATCAAACGAAGAAGTATTCGTACATTTTTCTGCAATCGTTTCAGAAGGTTACAAAACATTAAACGAAGGCCAAGCAGTATCATTTGATATTGTTGAAGGACAACGTGGTAAACAAGCTGACAACGTACGCGGTTTATAAGAACTGAATACAACAAAAGGAGCCTCGGCTCCTTTTTTATTTATCTTTGAATCAAGCCATGCTTGATTTTTTTAACGATTCGTAACTTTCATCACGCGAGCTTGTTGGCTTCGTGTTTGGTCATCAATCTTCAATTCAATATATCGAATCGTTTCTTTGATATTTGGAATTGTTTTGTATTCGAGAGCATTAACTCTACGTCGTGTTAACTTAATCTCTTCCGAGAGCATGAAACATTTCTTCTCAAGGGATGCTAGCTCAATGATTCGTTGAAGACTCTGAGCGCCCTCGTCCTGCATCGTATTGACATGGGGATTCATTAGAAGCACCGAAGTCGTTTTGGCTGGTGCTTCCCCTTGAATTAGTTCATAATGTGGAATATCAATGCCCATAACCGATTCAAATTCCATTTTCAAACTTGGTGATGATTGATTATTTCTTAATATCGCATTCAAAGTTTGATTGCTTAGTTCTAATGATGCGTAATTATATTCTTGATTCAGGACATCAAATTCATAATCAACTTGCTTACGAAGATTTAGTGCATCTTCATAATACTCCATAAAATTACGAATCAAGGCATCCTGCTTTTGTTTCAATAAGCGATGGCCTTTTTCTGCAATCATCAAGCGTCGCTGCAAATTTTTAAGTTCCATCCGTGTCGGGTTAACTTTTAAACGAGCCATATTAATCTACTTTCTTATAGTATTTATCAAGATAAATATCACGAACACGTTTTAACTCACCTTTAGGTAGTATTGAAAGCAAATTCCAACCAAGGTCCAGTGACTCTTCAATACTTCGATTTGTATAAAAACCTTGCCCAATAAACTCACGCTCGAAACGGCGCGCAAACGCTAAATATTCTCGGTCGGTTTTTGAAAGTGACCCTTCTCCGAGAATTGCTGCAAGTTCAGATGTTTCTTTACCCCGTGCGTAGGAAGCAAAGAGTTGATTCATGACATCAGCATGATCTTCTCGGGTTTTACCTGTACCAATCCCTTTATCTTTAAGACGGCTTAAACTTGGTAAAACATCGACAGGTGGTGTAATATTTTGTTGATTCAAATCGCGAGACATAATGATTTGTCCTTCAGTGATGTATCCCGTCAAATCAGGAATTGGATGTGTCTTATCGTCTTCTGGCATTGACAAGATTGGAATCATAGTGATGGAACCATTTCTATTTTTTAGTTTACCTGCACGCTCATAAAGGGTTGCAAGATCTGTATACATATAACCTGGATACCCTCGACGTCCTGGAATTTCACGACGTGATGCTGAAATTTCTCGCAGCGATTCTGCATAGTAGTTCATATCACTCATGACTAAAACGACATGCATATCTTTTTCAAATGCAAGATACTCAGCTGTGGTGATCGCCATGCGTGGTGCAAGTATTCGTTCTATTGCTGGGTCATTCGCAAGGTTTACAAACATAACCGTTCGATCAATAGCACCGGTTCTTTGAAATTCATCTTCAAAGAAACGCGACTCTTCAAATGAAATTCCCATCGCACAGAAAACAACTGCAAAATCAACATCATCATCTAAGACTTGGGCTTGACGGACAATTTGAGCTGCGAGTTCATTATGTGGCAAACCTGATCCAGAAAAAATTGGGAGTTTTTGTCCAACAACCAAAGTATTAAGCACATCGATTGATGAAATACCTGTTTGGAGAAATTGGTTCGGATATTCACGAAGTAACGGATTCATGACACGTCCGTTTACGTCTCGCTCCGCTTCGCCGAGTAAGACTGGTCCATTATCACGAATCACCCCTTTTCCATCAAAAACGCGTCCTAACATCGTTTCTGATACTTTCAGGCTCATTGGCTTCCCTTGGAAGTGTACCCTTGTTTCATCAGGACGAATTCCCATGCTTGATTCATACAGCTGAATAATTGCTTTATCATCCTCTATTTCAAGGACACGGCCAATTCGACGATCGTGTTTATCGATGATGATTTCAACATGTTCATCAAACTGCACATTTTCAACATTTTCAACAATGAGAAGTGGCCCAACCACTTCGTTAATATTCTTATAACCCTTCATGATTGTCCCCCTCCTTCAAAGCCCTAAATTCTTCTTCTGCTGTTTCTAATATTTTCAAGAGTTCTGGGGTTTTATCACTTGGTTGGTACTTCATACGTGAAATATCATAGAGTATGTCCATATTTGTAATATCTCCAATTAGAATATGATCATGAATTAGATACTCTTTTGCAAGGGCATAGAATCCTAAAATGACGATCATCATGTTGGCTTGCTTTTCATAGGAAGTATACGTATCTTCCTCTTGGAATGCATTTTGTTGTAAGTAGTCTTCGCGAATCATGCGTGCTATTTCCAATTTTAAGATGTCTTGGTCAGATAGCGTATCTTTTCCTACGAGTTGTACAATTTCTAAAAGTTGTTGCTCATCTTTAAGAATCGATAAAGCTTCTTGACGATTTTTCACAAAATGTTTATGTACATTTTGTTTCAAGAACCGTTCTGTAGGTTTTTGATACAACGAGTAACTTTCGAGCCAATCGATAGCCGGAAAGTGACGCATGTGGGCTAATGATGCATCTAATGCCCAGAAAACCTTGACAATTCGAAGGGTCGCTTGTGTTACCGGTTCGGACAAATCTCCCCCAGCCGGTGATACAGCTCCAATCATTGTCACAGATCCATGTTGCTTGTTTAGCGTTTGGACCACACCTGCTCGTTCATAAACATCAGCCAAGCGGGAACTCAAGTAGGCTGGATATCCTTCATCTCCTGGCATTTCTTCTAAACGTCCACTCATTTCTCGAAGAGCCTCTGCCCATCGAGATGTTGAGTCAGCCATGAGTGATACATCATAGCCCATATCGCGGAAATACTCAGCAATCGTCATTCCTGTGTAGATTGACGCCTCTCGTGCTGCTACGGGCATATTCGAGGTGTTTGCAATAAGGATTGTTTTATTCATAAGCGGTTGCTGGGTACGGGGATCTTCGAGTTGTGGGAATTCATTTAAAACATCTGTAATTTCATTCCCTCGTTCGCCACACCCAATATAGACAACCATGTCCGAGTTGGACCACTTCGCAAGCTGATGTTGTACAACGGTTTTTCCAGATCCAAAGGGGCCTGGAACACAAGCGGTACCACCTTTAGCAACAGGAAAGAACGTATCAATAATTCGTTGTCCTGTAATCAGGGGCTCATTGGGCATTTCTTTTTGTAAGTAGGGACGTGATTTTCGAATCGGCCAATAAGACATCATCACAATATCATGGTTTCTTTCTTCATTTTTAATAACCACAACGGGTTCTGTGACATTCTTCATTCCTGGATAGATAGCAATGACTTCACCATTTAATCCGTGGGGAACCATTATACGATGTTCAATGCCATTTTCCATTACATGTCCTACAATCTCGCCTTCAGTTACATAATCAGCGATGGCAACCCTTGGGATGAAGTCCCATTTTTTTTCTGTATCGATGGCATCATAATGAAGGCCTCGGGCAAGAAATTCTCCAACATTTTTAGCATATGTTTCAAGATTTCGCCCCACCCCATCTAGAATTTGCGACAGGATACCTGGTCCTAAAACTATACTAAGTGGACGGTGTGTTGAAACAACCGGTTCACCAATTTTGATGCCTGATGTTTCCTCATACACTTGGATAGATGCTTTATTGCCGCGTATTTCTATTATTTCACCGAGTAAATTCTTATCTGATACATAAACGGTGTCGTACAAGCGCGCGCTTGGGATATCTTTTGCGACCACTAAGGGTCCTGATACTTTGGTTATTGTTCCATAATTCAAACTAATTCCTCCTAAACTTTAAGCGTTCCAATCGCTTGTTCAATTGATTCGTGGAGCCGCTTCTGTGCTTCTTTATGGGACCCAACACCATCCGATAGCATCACGATGGTTAAAAGTGGGTCTGTATTATAATTTTGAATGGTTTCTTTGTGGTCTCGATAAATCGTTTCATCCACAAGGATAAGTTCTTTTTGGTTTTGTTTCAATTCGCGTAGTAATGGTGCTATTGATTCATGACGTTTAACGCGATACACTTCGATGCCCATACTCTCAAGTAACGCATGGCCATCGTCGTAGGAAAGATAGAGTATATTATGCATCATATCTCCTTATGTATTTTTCAATCGGTGTATCTAAGTACGGACGTTTTAGATAAATCTTAAGATTGTTGAGGTGTAACATATATTGAATTCCGAGTACAAATGTTGCGTCCTCAGTTGTTAGATCTCTAAGCATATCATCAAAGAAATGAAATACCGTTTCATCAAAGCATCGCATGATGTTATTGACCGTCACATCACGCATCGTCGCATGATAGGGACTGTGGATTAGTAAATGATTCACATCGGCATATCGTTGATATGCTTCCGCTGAAATTAAGCCAACTGCGCTTGTATCAATGTCCTGTTCATGCATGTGTCGTAGAATGTTCGCATAATCGAGTAACATTGCGGCATAACGGTTCGCAGTTTTCAGATGAAATGATTGTTGGCATACGTCACGCAACATCAAATCGAGTTGCTGATCAACCTTTTTTGAGGTCTCTAAATCATAGGTTAGTGTAATTAGCTGGATATATAGTGTATCAATTCCGTGGTGAACAAGCATGCTTTTAAGATTCGAAACATGCTCATTGATGATCGCGTCGGCAGCATACATATTGACTCCTTCTTGACCTGATGCGCGTTGAATTTCTTTTTTTAAGGATACTATCTCACGATTCAAGAGCACATTAAGCATTGAAACACTAGCGTTCATGATGGTCACCAAACAAAATTTGATAAATTTTTGTCGTGAATAATTCTCGATTCATTTCAAAGTATTGTTTGTACTCTACATTCACATCATAGTTGTCGTAATTAAGTACAAAGCCATTTTGAATGGAGGAATCACAGACAACTTGGTATCCCTGTCCAAATGTTTCCAAACACACTTGATAATGCGCTTCGCAGATCAAAATACGCGGTTTTTTCGTTTCGTCTTTGCTTAAAGCATTGTTAATTAAGAGCACTGTTTGTTCTGGACTTAAGTCTTCAAATGTCACAATCACATCATCGTAAACTCTCGACACAAATTCATGCTTGAGATTCTCAATCCGTTCATGCTCATGTTTTTCGATATTTCGAAATGTTCGTTTTTCGAGTTGTTTTGCTTCCGCCTCAACCTTTTTCAGCCGAAGTGCTTCCCGGTCATGACCTTCTTGTATCATTTGATCGTAAAGTTTTCGGCCAGCTTCATGAGCTTGTTCTACCGTTTTTTGAAACGATGCATCAGCAGATTTTTGAATGGATGCTAAGATCAATTCAAATCCTGTTTGAGTCATTAGAACGTCACCGTACTTAAGATAATAATTGATGATACAAATGCAAGTAATGCATACGTCTCAACCATAACCGCATAAATGATATTTTTCGTCATTTCATTTTCGTTGCGTGCTAGCAGATGAACTCCTGATACGGCGACACGAGCTTGTGCGAGTGCAGTGGGTCCACCAACAATAATCATTGGTAAACATGCCATAAAGATGTATAAACCTTCTTGCAAGCCCATGCCGACGTGCAAACGACTTAACGTCATGATTGCAATAACAAAACCATACAGACCTTGTGAAGCAGGCATCATTTGAAGTAAAAGACTCTTTCCAAATTTCTCTGGCTCATCAACAATCAACCCTGTTGTTGCTTCACCAACCATACCGACACCTTTTCCACTATTATATCCTGGAATTGCAACAACAAGTCCCATTCCTAAAACCGCAAATATGAGGCCTCCGTATTCCATAAAATATTGCATGAATGACATATTAATACTCCTTTTCTAATTTAATGTATGTTGGTTCTTCAATAAAGTTTTTAAAGGGTTTTCCCCCACCAATAAAGAATTTACCGAAGAATTCGACGTATGTAAGTCGAGCTGAGTGAACATACGAACTCAAGCCACTTATTAATAAGTTAAAGGTATGACCGAAGATAAAGATAATGACTCCGGCAATAACACCGATAATTCCCATACCACTGACCATATCAACCATCATGTTAAAGGCAACACCAATTGATGCGCCCGCTAATCCTAACGCCATTAAACGAGAGTAGGAAACGACATCACCCAGGTAATTGGTAAGGCCATACAGACTGTAGAGGCCTCCAGCTGCTTTACCTCCGATAGATTTTGCATTACGTCCATTTGTGAGGACAATACCAATCATCCCAATTAGCATCGCAATTTGGGCATATCCCATATATGCCACATAGGCATCAGTAAAGAGTTGAGTCACAAAAATACCCACACCTGAAAGTGTCAAGTACCAGAAAATGACATCGTATAAAATGTAACGTTTTTTATAATCACGGTAATAGATATAGCCTTTTACACCCAATCCTACGAATAGATGAACAACCCCAAACATGAGCGCCATGATCAACACACGGTTGTATTCACTGTTTATATCGATAACTGGTGTCAGTGGAATCAAACCACCAAAGAATGAGCCATATATTAGACCCCAAAACATGGTCGGTATACTTACGTACAGCAAGAGGCGAACCATATTTTCCACATTTGGTTTAAGTGTTATTTTTTTGAGTACAATTGAAAGAATTATTGCCATAACCAAACCATAACCAGCATCAGCAAGCATCATTCCGAAGAAAAATGCATAGAATGGTGCCAGAATTGGTGTTGGGTCTAATTCATTATATTGTGGTTGAGAGTACATGTTTGTAATGGGTTCGAATGCACGTGCAAACCGTTTGTTTCTTAATTTTATGGGAACCTCGCGCGAATGAATCGGGGCCGCTTCGAGACTTAAGTCATAAGCACCTTTCGTTGCATCATCAATCATCATACGAAAGACGGTTTCATCCTCCGTTTCAACCCAACCACGAATCAGTGTCACATGAGATGATGTTTGAAATTTCAATTTCTCAGTTTCTCGAAGTGATTCATTGCGTAGTGCTTCATAGTGTGCTTGGAGAATTTCAGTATAAAGACTTACTTGTGTCAGAATCTCATATTCATTCTCACGTTTATCTAAAATATCTTGAAGTGTATACTTCATCTTCTGGACAATATCCTGGATATGAAGTGATGTGGATGATCGGTATTCCATATCATATTTTTCTGTAATAATTGAGACTCTTTCAAAGTTCTCAGATGATGGAATGATAACAAAGACACCATAGTGGTCACCTTTTTGAAATTTATGCATATAATACAACGACTCAATTGGGTTTAATTCATCAAGGATCGCAGATACGTTCTCCGCTGGAACATTACCAATAATCGGTTTTTGCTGAATTAAACTACGGATTTCTTGTGTTGTTAGTGATCCTTTACGAATCGGACTGTGATGGATAAATTGTTTAAAGGTTTTCTTATCGTGTTCATTAAATTCCAAAAATAAGTCAGTAATCGCACCTAAACTATGTTCCTCAATAACAGCATTGAGTTCACTCAATGACATTGATTGGATGCCAAGTTGGTTCATACGATCCTTCTTCTTATTTTTCTTATCAAGTTCTTTGATTTTTTTTAATACAGTTTGAATATGTTCTTGTTTTTCAAGATTTCGTTCGAAATCATAGGTTGATTCATAGTGTGAGAAACCTTCGTAGACATCTGGATTTTCTGCAAACATTACCGTTTGGAACTTTTGCATTTCGCTCATAATATGATCGACATTTTCCGAATTTACGAAGAGTTTGTATTCGCTCATTTTAACAATCGCCAAACGCAAACACCTCCTCTATGATTGAATTCAACGCAATATCCTTTTTAGCTTCATAATACGCCAAAATCTGTGCCTCTGCTTCCTGTGCCGCCGCATGCAGCACCTTTCCGCGAGACTCTGCATTGTGAACCGCTTGAGCATTGCGTTGTTTTTGCACCTCAGCTTGCGCTTTCTGCTGCTTGGCACAGTCTTCTTGTGCCCTATGTCTGTAGTCGCCAACAATGTCGTCATAAACCTGGGATAGGCTTTCAATCGTTTCTTGATATGACATTTCAACAGCTTTTATCGCTTCTATTTTTTTATTCAATAATCTTCACCCTCTCTTATGAAAAACTGGTCAACACCTCTGCACTGCGTTCATATAACGCGTTATGCGGTATCGCTAGTGATTGCTCTACAAGATCTGTAATTTCCCGTTTACTGATAGGGTACACTTTGGCTAACCCATAGATTCCTTCAAGCGTTACGACGAACATAAGTTTTGGATGTTGAATCTGAAAGTATCCTTGAGCCTGACCTTCTTCAATAATTTGCTCCACAATCTTCTCTGCAAACTTTAGATAACGTTCGTGAAATGATGTAATTAAGTAAGCATCTTCTTGATTGGGATGGATTGGTCTTAGCCCATAGTATGGATGAATTTCATAGAAAGTATCGAGTAAGATTAAAATTTTATCTAAGACGTTATGTCCGTGATTGGATAAGCGACGACTTAGAATCGATACCTGTTCTTCACACAGACTATCAACTACTGCGTCCAGAATCTCATCCTTGGATTTAAAGTAGTAATACAACAACCCTTTTGCCACTCCAACCGCTTTCGCGATTTGTGTAATCGACGTTTTGTCTACACCATACTCTGTAAAAAGATCATAGGCTTTTGCGACAATTTCTTTCTTTCTTACTTCCGGTAATTTATGTTCTGCCATAGTTTCACTCCAATTTTCTAGATTATATTTTAATATTGACCATTAGTCAATTAAGTAAATTCTATCATATTCCACCCCTTTTGGGGTCCGTTCTATAAAATAGTTTCTCTACTTTTTTAATCTGCGAGAGTTCTTAAATGTCTAGTTTAAGGGGCAACATTCATGTTTAACGAAATTCATTCCTACCCAATTATATAAATCTTAATAGACCCTTAACCTTCCAAATATCACACAAATTCCATAGTTATCTCACAGGATTTTCATATTAAATTGGTGCTATTTTCGCAAAAAAAAACAGACCGGAGTCTGCTTTCATGAATCTATTTGAATTCTTTAACTTCGTTTGTCATTCGCATTCTTGACATTACTTTTGTTTCTTTGTCGAATGAGAATTCAATACCTGCATTATAGTCACCGTATTCTAAACGTGTACGGTAACTTGATGTATCATCAATTTTACCTTTACCAAATGCTGCTTCAACCGCTTCAATTGTTGAGGCTTGCGTGATTCCGCCTGGTAATTCAAATGTGAATGGAGATGTATCTTTCTCATAGGTAAACGAGATGACAAATGTGTTTGAATAATAATTCTCTTTCGAATCATAGTTCATAATTCCAGCACGTGTTGTATAGTTATCATAACGAAGATCTACTCCTGATTTACTATCACCTGCAGCTAATGTTTCATCATTTGAAACGAGTGTCCAAGCATGTTTTGTAAATTCTGGAAGCGGTGCAGGTAACTGATAGACTGTATCGTTTATTTTAATTGTAAACTAGTTCCATTTATCACCCAATGCAGTTGGTGCCTTATACTTCTCATGCAATTTTGGAGCATCTTTTGAAACTTCACCATTAATCCCCTTAACGACTTCACTATCCATTTCAACATTTGAAACTCTAACTTCAACCAGTCTCATGCCTTTTCCATCATAATCTATAAAAACGAAACGGTATCCACTCTCACCGTATTTATCTTTATTGTAAGACAATGATTCATAATCCTTTTCTTTACCTACATAGCTTTCTGATGGCGTACCATATTTTGCGACAACATCTTCCTTCTTGGAGTTAAAGTCTAAATCATTCGAAAGCTGGATATTTGGAGCTTTATCTTTCGAATCATAAGAACCTTCAATCGATACTCCCATGATAAACCCTTCTTTAGCTGTAATTACACTATTGCTAGGATTTCCAACATGCGTATTTACTGTTGTATCCCCTTTAGTAAATGAGATACTTTCACTACGTTCTGGTTTAATTTGTGATGTTAAGTCATCTCCTGTTTTCCAGCCAAGTTTTTCGAAGTCTTCCAGTTTCATCGGCAATTCAATTTTGTCACCTTCAAGTGCAAATACCAATTCAAATTTATCTTCAGGTAATTCAACTTTTTTTGAACCACCTGTAGTACATCCTGATACAACTGCTAAAACTAGCAGTAGAACCATAAATTTGCGCATTCTATGCTTCATATTATTTCCCTCTGTGTTTCACAAGCCCGCTAAATAGTCTCTATTTTGCTTGATATACATAGCTTATCAAGGAATGTGCCACATATCGCACACACATTCTTAACTCATCGCTACATTCTTCATTTTCAAAATACAATAGTAATACTTCATGATATTTTTGCTTAGGCTTGTACATTAGCTGCTTTTACTCACAATCATTTGCATGAGCACATTCCCTCCAAATATCTTTATTGTATGCTATTCTTGGGCTGAGAGGAGGTCTACTTATGAATAAAACATTTCGAAACTTAAGCATCATTGCTGCAGTTATTGTTTTAATAGCCATACTCGTCGTGTATACACAACGACACCCGACACCTCCACAGCAACCACAAGGAGAAACAACGATGATTGATGTATCAAACGAAGCACTTGTGAAAAGCGTTACTGATTCTGATTTATCAACTTTACAAGCGCTTCTAAACACTGGGACATACGATATAAATGCTATGAACTCAAAACAAGAAACGCTTATCCTTATCGCAACCCACAACAATAATATTCCAATTGCGCAACTGTTAATTGATAAAGGTGCGAATGTGAATCTTCAAGATACCATCCACGATTCCGCGTATCTCTACGCTGGGGCACAAGGGCGTACCGAGATACTGGATTACATGTTACGCCATGCCGACATCGATTTTTCAGTAGTTAATCGGTATGGTGGCAACACACTCATTCCTGCAGCTGAGAAAGGTCATATTGACGCCGTGCGCTTACTCGTTGCAAACCCGAATATTGATATCAACTTTCAAAATAACTTCGGTTATACAGCGCTTATTGAGGCTGTAGCACTTACCGATGGAAGTGAAGTTTTCCAAGATATCGTCCAACTACTTGTTGATCATGGTGCTGATACGAACCTTCGAGACAAGAGTGGTAAAACAGCACTGGATTATGCACAAGAACGTCAGTTTGAAACCATGATAACAATACTCCAATGAACAAAAAAAGATATCTGATGGCCCAGATATCTTTTTTTTGTATACATTAACCAGTATACCGGTATCATTATAGTTTTATTGCAGTTTCTTCTTCATTGAAAGGCGTTACCCCATATCCGGTAACAAAAACTATTATAGATTTTTTCTTTATGATTCGGCGCAATATGTTACGAACACCTTATTTGATGTTACAAACGTTAAAAAAAGTGGTATTTTACCACTTTCCTTCTTTCAACTCTTGATAGACACGTGAGATTGGAAGACCCATGATGGTGTAATAATCACCAACAATAGATTCAACAAACAATGCTGCATGTCCTTGGATACTATAGCTACCTGCTTTATCCATTGGATCTTTAGTTGCTACGTAATTTTTAATTTCTTCGTCACTCAAATCAAAGAACGTTACTGTTGCTTTAACCGAGAAGACACGTTCAAGGTTGCTTGAAATCAACGCTACGCCAGTAATGACTTCATGCGTACGACCGGATAACGATCGTAACATGTTACATGCGTCTTCTTCGTCTTTAGGTTTACCCAGTACTTTTCCATCCAGCACGACAACCGTATCTGAACCTAGGACAATATTATCCTGTGATCCTTCGAATACTGATTTTGCTTTACGATGCGCTAAATCTTCAATTTGTTGTTCGATCGTGAGTGCTGGGTTCAAGTCTTCATTTGATGTTGGGGATTCAACACTAAATGGTATTCCTAAAAATGTTACCAATTCGCGACGACGTGGGGATTGGCTCGCTAAAACTAATTTCTTATGCATAAACTTCCTCTTTCCAAATAGTATTATAAACTATTTGTTCCGAATATACACATGTTTCACGTTAGTATCTGGAATTCGTCGCTCTTCAATTTCAAATGCATTCATCGATTTAACCAGTGGTGTTAACTGATGAAAACCAAAGCTACGAGGATCGAAATCCGGTTGTTTTTTGATGATGTGGTTTCCTAAATCCCCCATAAAGACATATCCGTTATCGTCTGCGAGGTCATTGACCGATTCAGCGATAAGATCATACAGTTTTTGATCCGCTGTTTGTTGTCCATTTACAGAAGGACGCACAGCTGGAACATCTTTTTCAATATTTTCTATATAAACAAATTTATCGCATGATGCGATGAATGCTGTCGGTGTCTTTTGTTCACCCATTCCGATGACATACTTCCCAGACTCGCGCAAACGTACCGCAAGACGGGTAAAGTCTGAATCGCTAGATACAAGACAAAAGCGTTCCACATTGCCCTCATAAAGAATATCCATCGCATCGATAATCAGTGCTGAATCTGTTGCATTTTTACCGGTTGTATAGGAATACTGTTGGATCGGTGTAATGGCATGCGACAGCAAATGGCTTTTCCATCCTGATGCGGTTTGACGGGTCCAGTCTCCATAAATTCTTTTAATGGTTGGTGTTCCATAACGTGCGACTTCGCGCAAGACACCCCCAATGTTACTATACGGGATATTATCGGCATCGATTAATACCGCAATTCGTTTATCATTTTTTGTTTGCATAGGTTCTACCTCTCTATTTTAAAGATAACGCCATGTTCTGTATTAATTGCGGATACATGGTAACCATAATTCGATGTGACTTTGTGGACAATCGATAAGCCCAAACCAAATTGGCCACCTTCGCCCATTTCATATGCTTTGAATAACTGCTCAATCTTGCCTTTTGCTATATGACTTCCGTCATTGTATACAGAAATCATATGATCATCGGTTTCAATGACGATTTCTGTTTGTGCATACCGCAATGCATTATCCAATAAATTTTCAATCACAACACGCCATGGCTCTTCAGATCCATAGATTAAACTTTTATCACCAACAACTACAATACTGACATCTTGACGCAATTGATTCGATGATACAATTACTTGCTCGATGATTTCCTTAACTTCAAATTCGTGATTTTGATCAATTTGTTCAGATGTTAAATAGTCCATTCGATTTAAAGTAAGTAGGTTGTATACCTTTTTCTCCAAGCGTTCAGCATGTTCAATAATCACATCCACACTTTTTTCAAGCGTTTCATACGGATATACACCATCTTTGATTGCTTCACTATATGATTTTATGGTAGCAATTGGTGTTTTTAAATCATGAGAAATGTTCTGAATCATCTCTTCTTTGACTTTTTCTTGATGTCGGATAACATCATTCATTTCAACCAAAACTTCTGCTAACTGACCGATTTCATCCTCACGATTAATAATCAGCGTCGCATCTTCATTTCGTTTCACTTTTTCAATATAGTTTCTAATTACATTAAGGGGGTGAATAATCGATGATACCCAAATTAAGAGTGTCATAAATACCAATGCAATTAATACCATTAAGATATTAACAACACTATTCAACATCATGTCTTTAAATGCATCGTTATAATCCCGAGATATTATCGTCGCAATTGATGCATTTTTTGAAGGGATATTGGTTATTGTATACAATCTTGAATCGGAGTAAATATAATTTACAGAGTCACCATATTGATTATTGTCCATTTGGATTTCGATTTGTCTTAACAAACGTTTATCCAAGGTTTCCATACCATTGGACAGATATTTCCCATCGGGAGTACTAATAATATGTATCATATTTGGATTGGGAGCGCCAAATAAGTACGGGGCTTCGATATCATTTGTGTAGTTATAAATGACATCTTGTTGTTTGAGTTTAATCACATCATATATTTGATAATCAACGAGAACATCCATGTTCTTCGATATAGTTCCAAAGATAAAGAATAAAAAGAAAGTCATCGTCAAAACAACAATCAATACTAATTGCTGCGTCAACGATAACTTTCTTATGTACTGCCCGAATTTTTTCACTATCCGAGTCGGTATCCAAAGCCATAAATTGTTTGGATATTAAGATCTGGCATCTTCTTTCGAAGACGGCGGAGTGTATCATCAACAACACGGTCTGATCCGAAATAGTTGGTTTCCCACACGTGAACAAGGATTTGTTCGCGGGTAAAGGCAACGCCTCTATTTTTGACAAACAGCATGAGGAGATCGAACTCCTTGGTTGTTAATTCTAATTCATAGTTATCTTTGGATGCTTTTCGTTGTTTTTCATCGATGACATAGCCATCAACTTCTGTTTGAATATCTTGGCTATAGACACGTTTGATTATATTATTAACTCTTAAAACTAGTTCTTTCGGCGAGAATGGTTTTGTGATATAGTCATCACTTCCTTTTTCAAGCCCAATGATGCGGTCAAACTCTTTATCTCTTGCTGACATGAAAATGACGGGAGTGGATGGATCGTGAGATTTTACGAGCTCAATGAGGTCATAACCACTCTTGTCATCCAACATGATATCTAATATCCACAGATGGACATCATCATCTTGCGCATGAATACGTGCTTCTTCGTAGGTAAAATACGAGCGCACTTCGTAACCAGCATTTTCCAAATAGCTTTTTACAAGTTCATTCAAGTCTTTTTCATCTTCAACAATGTTAATAACATGTTTCATAGGATCACCTCTATTGAATAGTTTTGATTACATTCATCATATCATTCACGTAATGATTACACAATTCGTTTGTTTCTGCTTCAACCATTACACGAATCAGTTGTTCAGTTCCAGATGGGCGGACTAAGATACGGCCTGCATCACCAAGTTCATTTGTAATACGCTCAATTGCTGATTGGACATCAGGATGATTCATAATAACATTTTTATCTTCAATTTTTAGATTCTCAAGAAGTTGTGGAAATTGGACAAAGTCTTTACCAAGGGTTCCCAGTGATTGTTGGGCTTTCGCTACAACTTCCGCAATGACAAGGGCAGTTAAAACGCCGTCACCGGTTGTTGCATAATCTTTAAGAATGATGTGTCCTGATTGTTCGCCACCAAGTTTGTAGTCATTTTTGACCATCTCAGCAAAGACATTTTTATCTCCAACATCCGTGGTGATAATGTTCAGTCCAATCTTTTCACAGCACTTCATAAAACCAAGGTTAGCCATGACCGTGGAGACCACAGTATCCTCTTTAAGCATACCTTTATCTCTTAGATATTGTCCCAAGATAAAGAGAATTTCATCACCATCGACAAGTTTACCGTGTTCATTAACTGCTAAACAGCGGTCAGCATCGCCATCGAAAGCAAATCCCATATCAGCGTTCAGTTCTTTAACTTTTTCGATGAGAGATTCTGGATGCGTTGAGCCACAGTTGGTATTGATATTAATACCGTCTGGATTTCCATGCATCACGGTAACATTTGCACCTAATTCTTTGAATGCACGTTCGGCAGATGATGTTGCAGATCCATTCGCAAGATCAAGCACAATATTTAATCCATCAAAGCGTGCGTCAATAAGCCCTTCAGCGTAGCTCAAGTATTTTTCAAGCCCTTCATGGTACTCAATAACTTGACCAATCTCAGCACCTGTTGCGACATCAATAGCAATTTCACCATCAATGTAGGATTCGATTTCTAGCTCTAACTCGTTTGGAATTTTCATACCATTCGATGCAAAAACCTTGAGACCATTGTCATTAAATGGGTTATGGCTTGCGGAAATCATGACACCACCTTCAAAATCACCTTTACTGACTGTATAGGCTAATGCAGGAGTTGCACATACACCTAACATGTACACATGGGCCCCAGTTGAAGTTGCTCCAGCTGCGATGGCACTTGCAAACATGGTGGAGGACAAGCGTGTGTCTTGTCCTACAACAATGTTTTTTCCTTTATGAAGGTGTCCGAGATATGCTCCGACTTTCATCGCGATCGCGACATCGAGTTTCTCATTCGCATTACCACGAATTCCATCTGTTCCAAAATATTTTCCCATTTTAATCTCCTTCATTTATGACCTAAGTATTACTTGATAATATCTACTGTAATTGTTTCTTTTTCTGGCACGATGCGGTAAACAACTCCTGATTTTGGATAGTTGTATTCGATGAATAAAGGTAATTGTTGGCCGTCACCCACGACTGCATTGCGTAAATCAATATATACTCGTAAATTTTCGCGTTTGAATTCTTTAATATTTTCTTCTGTTGAGAAGACTTCGAGTGAAATCACGGCCTGATCAAGTCCATTTACACTTGGTTTCAGGTCGTTCACATTCGAGGTAAAGAGAATTTCTACATTATCAACTTTTTGTGAGACCACGGGTCCAAGTTGAACTTCAATGTTAACTTTAGTTACCGTACCATGACGAACACCTGCTGGTAAACTTACAGTTTGTGACAACTTGTTGGTGTCGGATGTCAGTGCCGAAGTTGGAATCGGAACACGAACTTCATCGATGTTATCGAGAATTTCTTTTGGTGCATAAATCGTAATTGACTCCGCATCCATCTTCCATTGGCTGACAGCTTTACCAGCAGGCATGTCACCTTCAAAGATTGGACGAATTGGAACGGATTTGTATGTTTCGTTTACGGCTACTTTCGCCTTAACTGTTTGAGGAATAATATCGACTTTATCGAGTTTTTCACCTTTTTGGTTATAAGCGACGATTTGTGCATCGGTTTCAAAGTTTTGTGTTTGACCACTTACATCTATTAATGCTTTTACAAACGCTACTTGATCCAGTGTTTCACGGGATCCACGAATTGAAACTTCACGAAGTTCGAGTTCTGGTTCACCCAATACATATTTCGGATTGAGTTTGTCCATATTAATAAAGTCTGATGATAGTTCTTTCTTCTCAGCTTCTTTTGTCATGATTTTGACATTTGCTGTGGATGGTTCGATCATCGTCTTAATACGTGGGGAAACACCATCAATTTTATATTTAACTTGATGTGTTCCTTCTGTTAAACCACTTAAGTCAAGTTCTACTTTGAGGGCACTGTTAACATTCAACAGACCAATATCACTTTGTGATCCAATAAAGGTTACTTTAACTTCTTGGTCAACACCTTTTAATTCATACATTTCGGCATTGTATGTGACAGATACTGGTACAACAACATCCGGTTTTGTATATTCAAGTGGTGCCGTCATAATACCTTGGGAGTTGAATCCGAGGTATACGACAAGGGCAACGGCAAATGCGACAAGTTTACTGTGGCGTGGGTTGAATAGGAAACGGTCAAACCAATCACTCATCCAACGGAGAACACGCATTGTTCCATTCGCTAATGCTTCTGTTCGTTTTGAAATTTTCTGCGACTTATCAGCAATATACTGCGCAATTTCGACTTTTTCTTTTGAAGAATCAAGCGGCTTTTTTTCATCTTTTTTGTTATTGTTACTCATTGTCATTACCTCCTTCCGTTTCTGAAGGGATTACGGTTTCGGATGCCTCTTCTTTGACTTCTTTAACGACAGTCTTTGTATCGGTTACTTTTTTAGTTTTTGTACTCTTGGTCTTTGTTGTTTTCACAACATCATCTGCTACATCGAGTGTTGTTTCTTCTGTTTTTTCAACAGCGACATCATCTTTTTTTGTTGTTGAAGTTTTTTTCTTGCTTGCTTTTACTTTTGTTGGCGTTTCTTCGATTGTCGCTTCAACGATTGTTTCGATTGGCGCTTCAACGGCTGTTTCGGTAGGCGTTTCTGGAGTAGCTGTTACTTCGTCTTCAACTTTATGTTTCTTAAAGAGTTTTCGAATGGACTCATCCGGTGCCTTTGGTTTTTCTTCGGTTGGTTTCTTTGCCGATTCTGATGCCTTAGGTGTTTCTTCTGAAGCCTTCTTAACTTTTGGTTCTTTAGGCTTACGTTTGAAGATATTCATGAGACGTGATACGTCCATATCATCTTCTTGCGCTTCATCAAAATCTTTAATCATGATATCATCAGCATTGATTTTTTCAATCTTAATTGGATCAATGTTGAGTTTTGACAAGTTTAAGCGGCGCGCACGGCGTGTTGAAACGGCATGGCTCACTTCTTTCTCCATGTTTTGGATGACAAGGTTTAAGTAGTCACGTAAACTGGTTTCATCCATTTCACGAAGACGTCCGCCTTCCGCAATTGATATTGTTCCCGTTTCTTCTGAGACAACAATTGTGATTGAGTCTGTCATTTCTGAGATACCAATCGCAGCACGGTGACGTGCACCATATTTTGTAGGTAAATCAACCGTTGTTGGTGGGAAGTATGCAGAAGCAGCTGCGATACGGTCTCCTTGAATAATTACCGCACCATCATGAAGTGGTGTTGAAGTTACAAATATCGAAGTTAAAAGATCACTTGTGACTGCTGAGTTTAAAACTTTACCTGTTTTAATATAGTCTGTGAGTGAGTGACCTTGTTCAATCGTAATTAAAGCACCTGTCTTACGTTGTGACAGGATTCGTGTTGCTTCGACAAGTTCATCAACAAGGCGTTCTTTTTCATTTCCTGAAAGTGAATGCAATGTTGAGAAAACAGATGTTTTTCCAAGACGCTCGAGCATGTTGCGGATTTCCGGTTGGAAAATAACCACGAATGCGAGTAGTCCATATTGTAAAGCAATGCCTAATAAGGATGCAGTCGTTGTTAGGTTCATCTTCGTTGCGATGAAGTGCATAACAACAATAAGGATTATTCCTTTAAATATCTGTACTGTTCTTGAGTTATTACGAACAATTTTGAGTACGTAATACACGAGAACCCATATAATTAAGAAGTCTGCAACGACTTTTAATTGTTGAATAATTGTCTGTAATGTTTGTAGGGTAAACTCCATAAGTACCTCCCTGGTCTTTTTATTATATCACTTTCGTAATTTGTATATGTACGTCTTATAGAATATCATATTTCACAAACAATATGTGATTTTTTCATGACATTATCATTTAGAACTGGCTCATATAGAGCTTGTGGTAGAAGCCCTTTCGAGCCATTAATTCTTCATGGTTTCCTTGTTCAATCAATTGTCCGTCTTTCATGACGAGAATGACATCAGAGTCAATCACCGTTGAAAGGCGGTGAGCCACAAAGAAACTGGTTCGTTTTTCCATGATTTTAACAAAGACACTTTGAATATGCTGTTCGGTTACGACATCTAAACTACTTGTTGCTTCATCAAGAATAATTATTGGTGCATCGACGAGCAGTGCCCGTGCAATTGTAATCATCTGACGTTGCCCCAACGAGATGTTCTTGGACTCTAAAGCGATCATTGTATCGTATTGTTTATCGAGACTCATAATGTAATCATGGCATCCTGCTTGCTTAGAAACTTCAAACATAGCCTCATCACTCGCGTCTTCTTTACCGTATTTAATGTTGTCGCGAATTGTTCCTTCAAAGAGCCATGGATCTTGAAGGACAATTCCCATTGTGTTGCGAATCGACCGTTTGCTCACTGATTGTAAATCAACACCATCAATTTTGATGCTTCCCGAATCAATATCGTAAAAGCGCATTAAGAGGTTAATAAGTGTTGATTTCCCAGCACCTGTTGGACCAACAATTGCAACTTTTGAAAGTGGTTTAATTTCGAGACTTAAGTTTTTAATCAAGGGTTTTCCTTCAACATAAGAAAATTGAACATCTTCGAAGGAAACAACTTTCCCGTCTAGTTTTTGTTCGTGCTGATTGTTGCTCTCAAGCGGCTCTTTAAGAATGGCATTGATTCGCTCTAATGAGGCGCGCCCAGCCATAACTTGAGCTACGACAGCGCTAAATTCGTTAAAAGGCTTAGAGAACATCATTGAATAACTAATAAAACTTGTTAATAATCCGACAGTCAATCCCCATTCACGAACTGCAAAGGCACCAACCAAACCAATCAAGAGATAACTAATATTGTTGACGACGCGTGTTGTTGGATTGGTAATTGCCGAGATAAACTGGGCACGTTCACCGACATCATTTAACTCTGCATTCAGTGCTTCAAATTTAGCAATGGCGTCTTCTTGATGATTGTATGCCAGTAATAACGTGTTATTGGCAAAATACTCATTCACTGTTCCACTTATTTCACCGGCAATGGCTTGTTGCTTTTTATAGAGTTGTAAAGAGTGTTTTGCGACTAATCGTGATGTTATGTACATAAGGGGTACAAGTGCAATTACAATTACTGTCATCATCACATTGATTGAGAACATAAAATAGGCGGATATGACAACAACAAATATCCCTCCGATAAGTTGGGTAATCAGTTGATACATACCATCAAGAATCAACTCACTATCCATTGCAAAGCGCGACTGAATATCACCATGGGAATGAGTATCCAAATATCCAATAGGGAGTTTGTTGATGTGTGCAAAGAGTTTTTCACGAAGCCTCCCAACGACACCAACCGAAACCTGGTTCGCAAAAAGCGAAACGAGCCATGTCAGCATAAAGTTGGCACCATAGAGCATCAGTGCAATCTTCAACATTTCTACAACACCGACCATATCGACATTGTCTTTTCCAATCATAAAATCAATTGCTTTTCCTAAGTAAAATGGTGTTAGTACGAGGGTTATTGCTGCCAAAAGCGAACAAACAATCGTGATGCTAAGTAAGAGATAGACTTTCGCTTTTTTCATTTGTCTGACCCCCTTCAGTTTGAATACGGTGAATTGTCGCATACAATTCACTCGTTTGCATGAGTTCATCGTGAGTTCCTGATGCAACAATTTTTCCATCATCTAATACAAGAATTTTGTCGGCATCCATCACTGACGTTGTGCGCTGACTTACTATGATTTGGGACATTGACGTATAGTTTTTCGCTAAACTATCCCGCAGATTTCGATCGGTGAGAAAATCCAAAGCCGAAAAGCTATCATCAAAGACAAGAATTTTCGGTTTTTTAGCGAGTGCACGTGCAATACTGACTCGCTGGCGTTGACCACCTGATAGGTTCTTACCTTCCATTTCGATAATACTATCCAAACCTTTATTAAGGATATCTGCCCCTTGAGCATCAATGAGCGCTTGTGATGCGTCGCCTGAGCCACCTAACAAAATGTTGTATTCGAGTGTTCCCTTAATAAATTGTGCACTCTGTGATACAAATCCGATATTATCGCGTAAATTTTTCAGTTGATAATCTTGTATTGGTTGGTTGTTAATACGGACCGTTCCCTGCGTTGCATCCGCAAATCGTGGAATTAATTTAAGCAGTGTTGATTTCCCACTTCCCGTTAACCCTACAATTCCCATGACTTCACCAGGTTTCAGTTCAAAATTAATGGCTTGAATGACATTTCGTTTTTCTTCAGGGTAATGATAAGAAACGTTATCAAACTGTAATGTCATGGTATCTTTAATTGTTTCGGTTCCAGTGTCACTAACAACAACTTCCGTTTGCATAATGTCACGAACACGTATTGAGGATGTATAACCTCTGGAGAAAATCATCATAATATTCATGGTTACAATCAACGTTAAGACAAGTTGCGTACAGTAATTAATGACCGCAATAATTTCCCCTTGCGTCATCGTCCCAACCTGGATTTCCATTGCCCCAACATAAATAAGTACCACCAATACAAGATTCATAATTAGTGTTGTCACAGGACTTGAAAGGGTCGTAATCACCCCAACCTTACGTTGATATGTTTCTAACAGTTCATTTTCTTGGTCAAATGTTTTTTTAGAATCGTCTTGTTTTGAGAATGCGCGAATAATTCGAACACCACTTAACGATTCACTAACTTTTGACACCAATCGATCAAGTTGTAAGGCTGCTTTTTTATGTCCAAACATCGACATAAACATGAATCCTACAACGACAAGTACAAAGAGGGGAAATGATGCTAGTAAGAGCACCGATAGTTTCCCACTAATTGCCGAAAGTGCGACTAGACTTCCAATCATCAAAATTGGGGCACGAACACCCAAACGGATAACACGAGCAATCATATCTTGAATCAAGTTAATGTCCGTCGTAATTCGATTGGCGAGTGTTGCACTGGGGTATAAATCATACGACTCTTTTGAGAATCCCATGATTTTCGCAAAAACTGCCGTCCGAATTCGACCACCAACACGCTGTGATACGTGGGATGCCAAGTACTGACATACTAATGATGAAATGTACCCAAATAATGTAAGTACAAACATCCAAACAACCATGCGATACACGACGTTCATATCTTGACCTTTAATCCCTTGGTCAACCAGTGTTGCCATGAGTAACGGTAAGATAAGTTCAAATATCGCTTCCACAAGTTTTGCAGTTACAGCTGCAACTGATTTAAATTTATAACCTTTAAAATAATCCATAAGTCACCCTGTTTCTTTCACAATTATACACCACTTCGGACGTTAAAAAAACTCTATCCATATGGATAGAGTTTGAATTACCAGCTTCCACCACCGCTTCCGCCAAAACCGCCGCCGCCAAAGCCGCCGCCACTTCCGAAGCCACCACCGCCAAAGCTACCCCCACCCGAAGATCCTTTCGGTGCAGGAACACTGACCATAGCGCTATTAATCGTATTCATCGAGCGACTTAACGTACTCCATAAGTAGAGTGATGTGAAGGTCGATGGGTTTGTCGATACATACCAATCCGGTTGTGGGATTGCGATTTTCTCGAACTTTTTAATCCACGTATCGGTAATTCCAAGGACATAAGCATAAGGTAGCACATCGTAGAATATTTCTGGAGATTCCATCGCTAATGCTTTTATACGTTCTTCTTCCGCAACTTTAATGAAACGTTCGAGTCCTTTAATTTGGCCATACCAACGTGCCCCTTGTGGTGTACGTCGACCTGTATTTGCACCACAATACACTGTAATTGTATAACTCACAAAAATGATAACCATGAAACCTAAGGTCTTAGCATTGAGTCCTAAAATGCTAATGGAGCTCATCGCGAGAACGAGGACCCCTAACGGAAAGATGAATGACACACCTTTCTTTTGACTTCCATTTATGCCATCAAATGCCAAGAGGTAATATCCTCCGATTGTGAGTACCATCGTGATGACACCACCAATGGCAGCTGCTAAAATGAAATCCATCGTATATCCTGAATCCATAATCGCAAAAATTCCATAGCTTGCAGCCATCAAGATAATTGCACAGAACCCAACCAAGAACTTCATAAAGCTTGATTTGCTTTCATAGACTTTCATCTCAGGGTTGTGCTTGAAACGCCCACTGATATTGCCAACAGCTTGTGCAACAGTTGCCCCAAAGGTTTCGTTCAACTCGTTAGTTGTAACTTCTTCACGGCCTGCAAACAATGCGCCAAACAATCGCCGTTCTTCTTCATTTTCTGATTCTAATTTTCTGATTTTTGTGAGACGAATGTTGTCGCCATTAGGATCCAACTCTTCAATGATAAGATATCCTTTAGAAGCCCAATAAATGATCAACGAAATGATATCTTTGTTATTACTTGAACCTCGATAGATGTATCCTATTTCACCACTGGATAATCCCTGCGGCGCACCAAACTCGACCGAGTCAACAACAGGGTGTTCAACCCCAAATTTGAAATAAATTGCAATAGCAAGAAGTGCTAAAACAACCGCCGCAATCGTTGGATAGATTGTATAGTCAAAAACAGGGTATGTAAAATAACCATTTGGAACTTCCAACCAAATTGACAAGCCTTGTTGGTTCAAGGTTTTATCATAGGACCCCGTGATAACCTTCCCATCGACAGTATAGTTAACAGGTAGGTTTTGTGTTGTCGCATACAATTGTGGTTCAAGCTCAAATGGTTTTGGCATGGTCACTTTAAATGATGTATGTTCAATTGGGAAATCCCAACCACGACCAATAATATTCCAGTAAAGAATCTGACGGTCGACGCCTTTAAGTGCACGTGTATGAACTTCATAGGAATATTTGTATTCTTTGGTACCACTGATATACTCACCTTTTTTCCCAACACGAATCACGACACCTTCACGATTTTCATTGGTAGAATATTCATCATTGCTAATCATTTTGAAGTTTTTCATGGGGAAGAAATAAGTATTCCGATTGCCATCAAAATCCATTTTCATTTCCTGGGGAATATTTATATAGATTCCTTGACGCGGCTCTTTAAAATTCATTCTAATGGTTTCTTCAATTTCTAAAACACCATTATCATTTACGTTTATCTCCACATGCATATCTTCTATAATATTTGGATCTTGAGCTGCATGGACCGGTGTACTCCATAGCCCCAAGAGTACAACCATCATGACGAGCATGCGTTTAAAATGTTTCATAGCATTCTCCTTATGTTAAAAAAAGGGAGATTCTCCCTTTTTCTTAAAACTGAACTTTAACGTTTTCGCGTTCTTCCACATTTGTTACTTCATAAAGTGGTTTCGCTGTAAAGTTAAACATTCCAGCAATAATATTTGATGGGAATGATTCACGTTTCGTATTGTATTGACGTACGGTACCATTGTAGTACTTACGTGATTGTGCAATTTCTGTTTCAATGGTCTTCAATTGTCCCTGTAGATCCATGAAGTTTGTGTTCGCTTTTAAGTCTGGGTAGCTCTCAGTTAATGCAAAGAGTCTTCCCATTACTTGACTAAGGTCACCTTCTGCTTGCATACGTGCTTCTGGAGTTGACGCATGTCCTGCGGCATTTCGAGCTGCAATAACACCTTCTAGTGTTTCTGATTCGTGTGCTGCATAGCCTTTGACTGTTTCCACCAAGTTAGGAATTAAGTCATAACGTTTTTTGAGGTAGACATCCATTGTTGAGAATGCTTCTTCCACAAGATTTCTAAGTTTTACAAAGCCATTGTATTGCGCAATCGCATAGAATGCCACAATAACAACAATTCCTATTAATACGTATAATCCAATCATATCGGATACCTCCTGTATTACTTTAATAGTACATCGTTCGCATTTGATTGTCAATTAAAGGAAAAGAGCCGCTTTCGCTGGCTCTAATACTGACCTTTCATGGCCTTTTGGATATCTCGTTTTTGGCTGCGTTCTTTCTCTGTTTGACGTTTGTCATAGAGATGTTTTCCCTTCGCTAAGGCTATTTGTAATTTTGCACGGCCTTTACTGAGGTGAATGTTCAACGGCACAATGGTGTACCCTTGTAGGGTTTGCCCCTTTTGTAATTTTTCAATTTCGTGGCCATGCAAGAGTAGTTTGCGATCTCGAAGTTCGTCGTGATTAAAACGATTCCCTTGTTCATACAAACCAATGTGCATGCCCTTTACCCACGCTTCGCCATCTTTGATGGATATAAACGCTTCTTTTAATTGTACTTTACCGTCACGGATAGATTTGATTTCAGTTCCAAGTAGAACCATTCCAGCCTCAAATTCATCTTCGATAAAGTAATCATGATATGCTTTTCGATTTTTTGCGACGACGCTCATTCGGTTTTCGACGCCCCTTTCGTACTCGTGGTTCTATAAACTCAAAATTCACAACATGCTCCAACATATCGACATTCATAAGTTTTACTTTGACTTTTTGGCCGATCGCATACGTTTTCTTGGTGCGCTCACCAATCATTTTCTGGGCCGTTGCATCGTATTGGTAAAAGTCATCTTTAAGGTTGCGAACATGAACTAATCCTTCTACGGTATTGGGAAGTTCTACAAATATACCAAAATTTGAAACACCGCTGATATAACCCATATAGACTTCGCCAACTTTATCTTCCATAAATTGTGCTTTCTTGATTTTTTCAACTTGACGTTCAGCCTCAAGAATAGAACGTTCTTTGGATGATGCATGTTTTCCCGCTTCAATTGTAAATTGTTCGTCTTTTGCTTCATGACGACGATCTTGATGTACGAGATACTTTTTCAAACGTTGGTGCAAGAGTAAATCCGGGTAACGGCGGATTGGTGATGTAAAGTGTGTATAGTCTTCCAATGCTAGTCCAAAATGACCTAACGGTTCTTCACTATACTTCGCTTTACTCATTGAACGCAACATTAGCTTCGAGACAACTGGCATTTCCGGTTTTCCTTCAAAATACTCAAGGGCTTTTTGAAGTGTTTTGGGATGAATTTCTTCTAAATTCCCTTTCATGACATATCCTAAGATACGCAGTGTGTGGGATAAATCCTGCATTTTTTCTTTTGAAGGATGTTCATGGACACGGTATAAAATAGGAATGAAGGCATAACGGGCTTGTTGTGCTACAACTTCATTCGCTGTAACCATAAACATTTCAATCATTTCCTCGGCTTCACCAGTTTGGCGACGGTAAATATCCAAGACTTTGCCATCATTGTCAATCACAAACTTACTTTCATCTGAATCAAAACCAATCGAACCTGCTTGTTCGCGTTTGTATTTGAGACGGCGTGCGCATTCCATCATTAAATCAATCATAGGCTGCACACTTCCCAAATCTTGACCTGAGTTAACTTCTTGATAGCTCATACGTCGTTTGGAATGAATGACAGACTCATAAATATTATAGTCAAGAATTTCTCCGTTAAATCCAATATCAATTTGGGTTGTCATGGTTAGACGATCAACATTGGGATGGAGAGAACAGATTCCATTTGACAGTACTTTGGGTAACATTGGCACAACACGATCCACCATATAAACGGATGAACTGCGGTTGTAGGCACTTGTCGCAATCGCACTTCCTTCAGGCACATAATGTGCAACATCGGCAATGTGTACATACAAGCGATAACCATTCGCAAGTGTTTCCATATAGATTGCATCATCTAAGTCTTTGGCATCTTCACCATCAATGGTGATGACGAACTGATCACGATGATCCATACGGCCCTTCGTTTCGTTTTGATCAATACTTTCTGGTACAGCCTTCGCAGCTTCAATGACTTCATCATCAAAAGGCACATCAATACCATACACAAAGAGGACCGAACGCACATCCATTCCGGGCTCATCTGCTTGACCCAACACTGATGTAATCTTTACATGAATGCGATCATCAATTGCTGTGATATCCCCAATAACCCGTTGGTCAGCCTCAAGGTTATGGCCATTCGCATCATAATCCACCAGTTTTGAAATCTTATTATCATAGGGGACAAAGAAAATACGTTTCCCTTTTTGTTTCATTGTACCTAGAAGGACAGTTCTGTTGCGTTGGAGGGTCTTCCGAATAATTCCATATTGTTTTTCAGCACTCTTAATCTCAACAAGCACTGTATCGGAATCCAAGGCATCTTTAAAATCAGCACTTCCGACATAAATCGAAACTGCCTCATTTTCTACGAATCCAAATGTATCACGGACCGCTTTAAACGTTCCAATCGCATAATGGATATTATCAATGACAAAGACGATGCCCTCATCCAACACAATTTCTTGTGCTTCTATCATTGCTTCTAATTCTTTATTAATCTCTTTCTCGCTTAAATTGAACATTGTTTTGAAGCTCTCTATTAAGACTTCCAACGTTCTCGGTTCTTTTACTTTAATTAAGCCTTCGCGTATTTTATCGTAATGTGTCATCTAACGAAATAAAAACCGCTTATCGCGGTTTCTTATCCTCTTACTGATTTAAAAGTGTAACGACCACAAGTACAATAAATAATGCACCTGAAACAAATGTTGCGTTTGAGAGAACTTTCTCTGCGCCACGCTCTTTAGAGTTTGAAAATAAATCTAACCCTTTGCTTCCTGAGAATGCCCCTGTGAATCCTTCTGTTTTTCCACTTTGTAATAGAGATAAAATAATAATAACCGCGGATACAATAAGTAATAATATTCTTTCCATAATATCGCACCTTTTCTATTTTTCTGTTTATATTCACTGAATATTTTATCAAAGTATCGGGTAAAACACAATGTTTGTTGCTGCGAGACTTTCATTTGTGTTTCGACTTTGGAATTATCGGCTTGACATGGAGTGCACTCTATATCATAAAATCAAGATAGAGGTGACCATTATGAAAATTGGCGAATTATCAAAACGAACTGGCATTCGTGTAGACACACTTCGTTTCTACACCAAAGAAAAACTCTTAACATATACGCATGCACATCATTTTTGGGACTTTAACGATGACCAAATCGTGCTTGCTGAACATATTCAATTACTTCGGAATTTGGGGTTTTCGATTCGCGATATCCGATTTGTGTTCGATGCGAGCGAGGCTTTGCTCGACGGCACACGTGTGAATCACGAGAATTTGGCTGCATATATAGACTTTTTCGAAGCGAAAAAGTCTGCTTTACGCATTCAGCGACACCATATCGACATTGCAGAACAACGACTTTCAAACATTTTGACAAAATTGGAAATAATGGCATCAAAGGAAACCTTTGAACTATGAACTATGCGCCTTTACTCATCCTCGCGACCTTACATGGCATGACTGCACTTGCAAATCTGCGACTGAAACACATCGGACCATGGACGATGCTACTTGGATCTCTATTGATTCTTGGAGGTGTTTACCAAGGCATACACAGTGAAACTACCCAATGGTGGTTGATACTTAGTGGCCTTGTTCTCATTATAGATAGTGCAATCTACAATGGTTATAAGCAAGGGCAAACTAACTGGTCTCACCATGCAATTCGGATGATTTTATGTGGACTTGCAATTCTTCCACTACTGATCAGCAAATAAAAATTAGGATTCCAGTGCAACAACTTCCAATTTGATCCGATCTGGATCTTCAAAAAAGTAAGTGTACACATCCGGCCCTCCTGCATGGGGGTAAGCATCAGCATACAGTTCATCGACAAACCCACTGAGTGCTTGACGAATACAATCAACATCGTGCGGTGTAGTGACCCCAAAAGCAAGGTGGTTCAGCCCAATTTGCTTGCGATGATAGCCCGCGCTTTCGTACGCTTTTTCCACTTGCACAAAAACTAGATATGATCCCTGTTTCCGATAGCTGAAGCCCTTTTCCCATTCTTGGTACAATTCATAGTCTAAAAGGACAAACAACCGTTCATAAAATAACCGTGTCCGCTTTAAATCTTTTACATATATTTCAAGATGATGAATCATTCGTTCCTCCGTAGCATTCCTATTTCGAGTATAACATGTTAAGCGAATTCTTACGATTTCTCGATGATATTTGTTATGATAATGTTATTATGGAGGATCGATAACAATGAACTTTAATCATGATGCGATTAGACGCTTTGGGCGTAGTTACAAATGGGATGCAATGTTAGAAGCCTATCCAGAAACAGAAACAATGGACATCATGCCCTTTACGGTTGCGGAAATGGAATGGCAAACAGACCCCATCATTACGCAAACCCTACAGACTTATCTGGCTGAGGATATATTAGGATATACGAAAGCGTCTGAAACGTATACTAAGGCTGTATGCCAATGGATGCACAATCACTACCACCTCGATATTCAATGTGATGATATTATCACGACACCTGGTGTCATTACTGCTATAAAAATGGCTTTAGAGGTTATGACAACTGAAGGTGATGGGGTTATTTTATTGACACCTGTCTACCACTCTTTTTTCAAAATGTTGGAAGCAGTTCATCGAATACCAGCTACATCAAATCTTATCAATCACAACGGTATATACAGTATTGATTTTGAAGATCTTGAGGCGAAATTTAAAGACCCTGCAAATACTGTCATGATTATGTGTCATCCTCATAATCCAATTGGCCGGGTCTGGACTCGTGATGAGCTTGAGCGCATCCACGCACTTAGTCTACAATATAATGTCCCTGTAATTTCTGATGAGATTCATGCCGACTTAACACTCTTTGGATATCACCATGTGAGTTATGGGACCCTTGACCCTCAGGCTATCATCTGTACATCGGTCAGCAAGACTTTTAACCTCGCAGGTTTAAAAATTTCTAATATTATTATAAAAGATGAACGACTTCGCCACCAATTCGTCAATCATGGCGAACGATACGGAACCATTGGCGCAAATGCGCTTGCGATTCAAGCAGCTGAAGTTGCATATCGAAAGGGACAACCTTGGTTAGATCAAGCCCTTCAGGAAATTGAAGCGAATGCCGCAATCGTTACCGAGCGTTTTGACAAAACTGATATTATTGTTTCTCCCCTTGAGGCAACATATCTTATTTGGATGGATTTCCGAGAAGTCATTAAAAAAGACCCTACGTTATTACAACGATTAGAGTCTGAAGCGTATTTCTTTGCAAGCGATGGTGAGGCATTTGGTGCCAACGGTGCAGGATTCCTACGGATGAACCTTGCAGGCCCACAACGATACATCGTCGAAGCATGTGATCGTGTCTTAGAGATCGTAAACAAACTCTAAGATGTCACGAGGCTGACATTTCAATTCTGTACAAATCGAATTCAAAGTCGTGAAGCGAATTGCCTTCACCTTTGAATTTTTTAATTTCGAGAGATTGACCTCAGAAATTTGTGTTCGCTCCGAGAGTTCCCGCAGTGTCATTTTACGATCTGCCATGACCCGATCTAACCTAACAATAATCATAAAAACCCCTCCTCTTTAACAAAGTATAGCATAAGTTTAATTTTTATCGTTAAATATTTAACTTTAAAGTTTGTGAAATGATGTACTATCGATTTACACCCGAAATTTGATAGCCTTTTTATTTCTAATTATTTATGATAGATACATCAGGGAGGGTCGCACTACATGACTAATATTACAATCTTAAAACGTGACAACCAAAAAGCCAAATTTAATGGTGAAAAGATTGCGGTTGCAATCAAAAAAGGCTTTGACTCTTTAGAGTCTGACAAGTATAACGGCGATGATGTCAACCACGTCTATAATGCTGTATTGACACAAATCGAAGAACTATCCAAACGTGAAGAGTACATCTCGATTGAACACATTCAGGATTTAATTGAGCGTGAATTATTGCGCCAAAACTTTACGGATGTTTACGAGTCCTTTGCGTCCTATCGAAACCGTCGTAACGAATCCCGTAAAATTTTTATTTCAAAACAACACAAGTTCCTCAAAGCAATCGAAAAATTGAACCAAAAAGAAGCAATTGATAACGACGATAAACGTGAGAATGCAAACGTCGATGGAAACAGTCCAATGGGAATGATGTTACAATTCGGATCAACCATTTCTAAAGAATTTGCGAAAGCTTACCAAATGGATGAAGATTTTTATGAAGCACATGATTCGGGTCAAATTCATATTCATGATATGGACTTCCTTCCAATGGGAACAACAACCTGCAACCAAATCAATCTCGAACAACTTTTTGAAAATGGATTCTCAACAGGACACGGTCATCTCCGTTCGCCACGAGACATTATGTCGTATACCGCACTCGCTGCTATTGCGATTCAATCAAACCAAAACGATCAACATGGTGGACAAAGTATCCCTGCCTTTGATCATTACATGGCCCCTGGCGTACTCCTCACTTTCAAGAAGCAACTCAAACAACGTGTTTATGACTTCCTTGAAATTGCCGATTTACTTGAAACTGCCGATATTAAAGGAATCATCAAACATATCGACAAATTAGATTCAATAACCATTGATACCAAAGATTTTGGTAAATTCGTTAAAGATGACGAAAAGTCTCTCCAAATTATTGATAAAGCGTATGATAAAGCGCTACGTGTTACAGACCGAATCACCTTCCAAGCCATGGAAGCATTTATCCATAATTTAAATACCATGCATT
This sequence comes from Erysipelothrix aquatica, assembly GCF_009828825.1. Lineage (GTDB taxonomy): Bacteria > Bacillota_I > Bacilli_A > Erysipelotrichales > Erysipelotrichaceae > Erysipelothrix > Erysipelothrix aquatica_A. Next base: position 350,627 of record NZ_WTTA01000002.1, read on the forward strand.
CTCGTGCAGGTGCGCAAGTACCATTTAGTTCGATAAACTTTGGTACAGATATTACTCCTGAAGGTCGGATGGTTGTCGAGAATTATCTTAAAGCACTCGACAAAGGTCTTGGAAAAGGTGAAACACCAATTTTCCCAATTGCAATTTTCAAAGTAAAAGAAGGTGTTAACTACTTCCCAGAAGATATTAACTATGATCTTTTCAAACTAGCCATTAAAGTTTCCGCTAAGCGTCTTTTCCCTAACTTCTCATTCATCGATAGTCCCTTCAATAAACAATATTATAAAGAAGGCCGCTATGAAACAGAGATTACATATATGGGATGTCGCACTCGTGTCATGAGTGATATCAATGACCCCGAAAACGAAGAAGTAATTGGTCGTGGTAACCTTAGCTTTACCTCAATTAACCTTGTTCGCTTAGGAATCAAACACGGAATTCTTACACATGAAACTCCAAACTTTGAAGGCTTCTATGAAGAATTAGATCACCTCATTGATCTGACGAAGCACCAACTACTTGAACGTTACCGTATCCAATGTGGAAAATCGGTCGCAAACTTTAAGTTCTTATTAGGTCAAGGCGTTTGGAAAAACTCAAAATCACTGAAACCAAAAGACAACTTGCATAAAGTATTGAAACACGGTTCTTTGGCATTTGGATTCATCGGCCTTGCTGAATGCTTGAAAGCATTAATTGGTCAACATCACGGAGAAAGTGAAGAAGCACAGCGTCTTGGATTAGAAATTATTCAACACATGCGTGATCGTGCTGATGCCTTTACGGAAGAAACACACCTCAATTTCTCATTAATTGCAACACCTGCTGAAGGTTTATCCGGACGCTTCGTAAGTATTGATCGTTCGATTTTTGGAAGTATTGAGGATGTAACAGATCGCTCCTTCTACACCAATTCATTCCATGTCCCCGTTTATTATGACATTTCAATTAAAGACAAACTCGCAATTGAAGCACCGTATCACGCACTCACAAACGGTGGTCATATCAGTTATGTGGAACTCGATGGCGATACGACACAAAACCTTGAAGCATTCGAAGAAGTCGTACGTATGATGCACGATTCTGAAATCGGTTATGGTGCGATTAACCACCCAGTAGATCGTGATCCAGCATGCGGTTATACTGGAATTATTAATGACGAATGCCCAAGCTGTGGTCGTCACGAATCTGAAGGAGATTACGGTTTTGAACGCATCCGTCGTATCACCGGATACCTCGTCGGAACACTGGACCGCTTTAACGATGCGAAACGTTCAGAAGAAAGTGAACGTGTAAAACATAGTCTATGAACATAAGACTTTCATCTTTCATTTCAGATTCAATTGTGGATGGAGAAGGCATCCGTTCCGTAATTTTCACACAGGGATGTCCACATAATTGCCCTGGTTGCCACAATCAAAAATCGATACCGTACGATGGTGGTGAACTTATCGCAGTTGAAGATGTGATTACTCAAGTTTTAGATGCTAATCTCGGTAAAGTAACATTTTCCGGTGGTGAACCATTTATTCAAGCAGAGGCATTATATCAAATTGCTAAAAGACTCAAAGAAGAAGGGTACAACCTTTGGTCCTACACAGGTTTTAAGTATGAAGCACTTATGAGACATCAAGATCCTTATGTTCAAAAATTCTTAGGCTGTTTGGATATTCTAATTGACGGACGGTTTATGATTCGTAAGAAAAGTATGGCTGCACTCTTTCGTGGCTCGTCAAATCAACGAATTATTGATGTACCACAATCTCTTGCAGCTGGAAAAGTTGTTGTCTCTACTGTCTTTGTTGATCCCGTTGAGGATGAATCAGACCGAGACCATGATATCTTTATTTAACACTCCTTCGGGAGTGTTTTTATATAAGAAAAGACATCTAAAGATGTCTTTTAGCGTGTTTCTGTGAAACGGTCACGAAGTACCGCGATTTTATCTGCTGTTAATCCATACTCTGCTTCGAAGTAAGCATCATAAGTTCCATGTTTGGCTTTAATCGTATCAAGTGCCGCATTTAAGTACGAAGGTTTCACAATTAAGCCTGGCATTTTGTGATATAAGGTTTCAATACTACGGCCATATTTCAAGCGACGGACTTCGTTCTCCACAATCGCATCAAAGGCTTGAATTGATTTCAAGAAATCAAAGAGGACATCTTCTTCGCTCATTCCAAGCGCTAACTGAATGAGTGCTGTTCCAACACCTGTACGATCTTTGCCTGCTGTACAGTTATGAAGATAAGGAACCGAATTATCTTCTTGTAGTATTTGGAAGACATTGATGTATGCCGGATTATCAAAGACTAATTTAGTATAGAAAATTTCCATGTCTTCCGATGACAATGCTGTGTACGGAAGGTTCTTATCATCTTCAAAGCCTCCAAGATGTTCAGACGCTGAGATAGTATAAACCTTTTTCGCAAACGTTTCGCGAAGTTCATCCCGATCAAGCTCACTCGCTTCTCGGTAGTCACATAAGTTTTGAATGTTTAACGAACGAATGTAGTCACGATCTTCCTCTGTAAGATCACGATAGGATCCACAACGGAAAAAAATTGATTCTTTAATAAAACGGCCATCCTGTGTCGGATACCCGCCAAAATCTCTAAAATTGATTAATTCACTTTTCATAGAAAACCTCCAAGTTGTTTCAAATTGTATCATAATTTATCCAAATTAACCTAAACTTAACGTATCATTGACGAAAACTAGATACTTAAAAGATAGTATAATACCAAGAGCGCATGCTCGGCAAGTACCTAGGATCTCCATCACTGGTATTTGAGAACGGCCAGCCTAGACCACTGAGCCCTTATTGAGGTCATTACGACCTCTTTTTTATGAGCGAAATGTCCACGAGATGGTTGCCTTTGTGCTACAATTTTTGAAAAGGAGGATACATGATGTCCAATACAACACGAAAAATCTATTTAGCTGGTGGTTGCTTCTGGGGTGTAGAAGAATACTTTAGACGCCTCAAAGGTACAGTGAATACAAAAGTTGGGTACGCCAACGGTATCCGTGATGGTGTAACATATCGCGACGTTTGTTCAGGTACAACGGGTCATACAGAAACGGTCGAACTCGTTTATGATCCTGTCGTGCTCCCATTGGAGGCAATCATTGATCACCTCTTCCGAATTATTGATCCCACATCCTTAAACCGCCAAGGTAATGACATTGGTCCCCAATATCGAACCGGTATTTACTATACTGATGATAATGACCGAAACATTATCGAGGCGACAATTGCGACACTCGCATCATCAATTGATGGCCCACTTGCTGTGGAAGTTCAGGCTCTTGAAAACTTTACAATCGCAGAAGATGAGCATCAGCTTTACCTAAATGTGAACCCAGGTGGGTACTGCCATGTTGACTTTAGTGTCGCAAATGCCGATGAATTGAAAGATAATTATATAAAGTAAAGTATATTTTTCACAAAGTAACGTTAAAACGTTGCTTTTTTTATTATTTCAGACTACTTTTAATAAATTATTATCAAGACACGGTCATTTGTTATGTTTTCTCTCAAATATTGTGTATAATAATCTTGTAAGTTAAATCGTTTCTAATGTTTTGGTAGGCGTTAGAACAATAACTTTCGGAAGTCTTATAATAATATCCATGTAAGTGCCATTACATGCATAATAGAATCAATCTCCAATTGAACTTCCGTTTAGTCTATCTTCTTCATATCAATCTCTATTGATAGACTAACTATAAAAGCAAGGAGTCGAACTCCTTTTTTTTATGTCATCACAAAGAAAAAAGAAACCCGCTATCATCAATAGAGGGTTTTATTTTGACTTATTTTCCGAGTAAGCGGAACATGTTCTTTTTGTAAACTTCAACGCCCGGTTGATCAAATGGATTCACATCCAGCATGTAAACTGACATAGCAAGTGCCGTAAAGAAGAAATAGACCATATAGCCGAATGTATAGGCATCTGCTTTCTCAATTGAAATTAAGATGTTAGGAACACCACCTGTAACTCCATGCGCTTCAAGCGTTCCTTCAAATGCTTTTTGATTTATCCAGTGTAGGCTCTTGCCTGCTAGATAGTTCATTTGGTCAAGATCATTTAATTCTTCAGGTACTAACATATCTTCGATTGGATTATCGATGAGTACGACCGTTTCAAATATATTTTTGGTTCCATCTTGGATGTGTTGCCCCATTGAATGCAAGTCTGTTGAGAAGTTGACACTTGCAGGTAAAATACCTTTTCCTTCTTTTCCTTCAGATTCGCCAAAGAGTTGTTTCCACCATTCAGCAACAAAGAGCATGTGTGTTTCATAGCTCACAAACATCTCTGTAACCTTGCCTTGTTTTTCAAGCATACGGCGTGCTACTGCATAAGTGTAAGCAGGGTTTGCGGTAAGGTCAGGAGTATTAAATTCAAATGTAGCGTCTTTGACACCTTGCATTAGTGCATCAATATCAATTCCAGCAGCCGCAATTGGTAAAAGTCCTACCGGTGTTATGACCGAGAAGCGACCGCCAATGTCATCAGGAATCACGAACGTTTCATACCCTTTGGCGTCGGCTAATGGTTTTAAAAGACCATTCTTTGCATCCGTTGTAGCATAGATGCGTTGTGCTGCTTCTTCACCATAGACAGCTTCCATGTGCTGACGAATCATACGGAATGCGAGTGCTGTCTCTGTTGTTGTTCCAGATTTGGATATGACATTCACTGCAACGCGTTTCCCTTTAATATAGTTCAAGATACGAACAATTGCAGTTGATGAGAATGTATTTCCCACATAAATTATTTCTAAGTCTGATTGTGCATAAGGTCCTTGCAGCATTTCAATTGCTGCGCGAGCGCCTAAGTATGATCCACCGATTCCACATACTAAGAGAACATCAGCTTGTTCTTGTATGCGTTTAGCAGCAGCTTTGATACGTGCAAATTCATCTTTATCGTAACGATTTGCCCAATCTAACCATCCGGTATAATCGCTTCCTTTTCCAGTACCTGCATGTAGCATTTCATGAATACGATTCACGTCATCTTGATAATCTAATACATTACCTTCTAATAGTGCGTGGCTTAAATCTACTTTAACCATATCTTTCTCCTTTTGCTTCAACCATCGAGGCATTATTGTCTCAAGTGTTTCAAAACCCAACTCAGCGTCCGGTACTAAAGGTCGTTTATTGTCTTTATCGGTGCGATCTTTTCGTGAAGAATAGTTCAATGCTTTCAATGATAAGCGCAATTGACTCGGACCTTCACTCACATCAATAATCTTCGCAATAATATGTTCCCCTTGTGTTATATATTGACGAATATCACGTACAAAATCATCCGAAACTTCTGAGATATGGATAAGACCAGTGGTCTCTTCATCTAAGACAACAAAAGCACCGTACGGTTGGATTCCGGTTATGACACCTTCAACTATCTGTCCATTTGTATACTTATGTTTCATTTTCATACCTCAATATCTTATATATTATAACACATCCTTTTTTGTATGATATAATAAAAGTCAGAGGTGGATCCTATGAGTTCAAATTTTTATCCAATCATTTCAGCAATCTTGGCGAATGTGCTCGCACAGCTCTTGAAGCCATTGTTTTACTATTTAAGAACCGGGGAGAAAGACTTGAGTTCGATCTTCGAAAGTGGTGGTTTCCCAAGTTCGCACACTTCCTTGGTTGTTGGGCTTACGATGTCCTATGGGTATCTCTCAGGATTCCAATCACAGTATTTCTTTATTTCACTGGTATTTTCATTAACTGTTATTTATGATGCTGCGAACGTTCGCTATTATGCAGGTCAAAACATTAAGATGACCAAACAACTCATCCAGGATATCGAAATCTTGACACAAACTACATTGGAAAATCCTGTGTATCGCGAAAAGATTAAAGATGTTTTAGGTCATAAATGGGTTGAAGTAATTGGTGGTTTCTTATTGGGATTAATCACAGCATCTGTTCTGTATTTCTTTCAGGGGTGATTCACATGACATTAGAAGAACGTATTATTCAATCGTTAGATAAAATCAGACCATATATTCAACGTGATGGCGGTGACATGGAATTCGTAAGTGTCAACGACAAAGGCGTTGTAACAGTTCGACTACTTGGAGCTTGCATTGGATGTGGACTAATTGACTACACGCTTCGTGGTGGTGTTGAGGCACTGCTCATGGATGAAATCGAAGAAGTCACCGGTGTCATTGCCGAAGACTACGATTTATAATTACAATACGATTTGGTATTGATCCAAGTCTATTAGAAACAGTAAAAAAGCATCTTCCATTAGTATCTTGTCTTAACACACGGGTACAAATGGAGGATGCTTTTTAGTATTGCATCATTTTTATGTTTTTGAATTGGTATATTTAACCAGCCATGCGATAATTGCAATCACCATAATAACGATAAAAGTCACGACAATATCAACGGTCATAAAGCTCATAAAATCAAGGTGTTGGGTGGCTGCAGCATCCATATTTTTGATAATCAAAAAGAGGATTACTTTAAATCCCATATAGCATGCGATTGTTACAACAATAATACTTAGAACGAGACTGGATTGTTTTTTCTTCATAGATATACCCCACATTAGTTTAAGTATAGCAATCCATGAAGATACCTACAGGTTTCTTGGTTAGGTGGTCAATTTTAGTGTTTATCTTGTATAAAAAAACGATAAGCTTACTTATCGTTTAAGGTTACATTGGGCCACGAACGGGTCTCTCTAAACTCTGAGGCCAGTGCATCTGCAACAGCAACAAGTTCTTGATCATATCCATAGTGCTCAAGCAATCGAATTGCATTGGTTGTGTTGGATGGTCCTTGTCGAAGTTGATAATCAAACTCGATCCCATCATGGGTGATCGTTTCGCGGAAATGATAATTCGTATAGATAGTACCTAGCATCTCCGTCAGTTCAATATCATGCGTCGCAGCAGCCACAAAGCACGATTCATGGGAAAGAGCCGAAAGGACTGACGCAGATGCTGCAATCCGCTCGATTGTATTGGTTCCTTTTAGAATTTCATCAATAAACACAAGTGTGAAGGTTTCATGCTTTACGGCATCCAATATTCGTTTTATCGATTTTGTCTCAGTCACAAAATAACTATCACCCGATTCAATGTTGTCACGCATTGCCATCGATGTAATGACGTGAGCATGTCGTAACTCGAATGAATCTGCAGTACATGTATTGAAGTTTTGTCCTAAAATTGTATTTAATGCCAACGCACGGACAAAGGTCGATTTCCCACTCGCATTTGATCCTGTTATTAGACATCTTTGGTCCAATTCAGCAGTATTTGCGATGGCCGCATCTTCAAGCAATGGATGGACGATGTTCGTAAATTTGGGAGCTGAACGATTGGATTCAATTGGAAGCGAATAGTTTTGCAACGATTCACGATAAGAAGCTGTCGCAATATAGACTTCAAGCATACCCATGATTTCGACTACATCTCTCATAGCTTCTTGATTCGAATTATATATTTTGATGACGCGACCATAGGCTAACGGTGTTATCAAAAAATAAGTAGATAAGATACTTGTAAAGAAGCTGAGACCCATTACATCACTTTGATTGGTTGGCATTGCAAAGCTAAGGATTGCGGATACACCATTAAATGGTTTTAAGGATGCTCGCAAATGCTCCATTTCTGTTTCAAAAGATTCGTGCTCAATCTTCGTAATTTTGTGACCACATTTAATAACATCCGTAAAATAGGATGCACTGCTTATGTTTGCTTTAATTTGATCCGTAACTTTTTCATTAAGGGCAAACATGGCAATGAATGAAAAGGTAACCCCTAATATTCCTGCTGTTAGATCGATGAAAAGCATAAGAATTGATCCAATCGCGAAGGCTCTCGCTAATATAAGTATTATATTCAAGTTATGATCAATGGGCTCATAGCCATCAAAGTATGCTTGCAGCATCTTCTCACGCTGTTTTCCGATGCGGTTGAGTGGCAACAGCACTTTTAACCGTGTTGCCTCATCTTCCATTGCTGTGACCTTTATTTCGAAATCATCGCGATTGTGCTTGCGCATATCCCGTAGGCGATAATATAACATGCTTTCTCCGAGCGAGGACTGCGTTACATTCATACGATGAAACAATGCCTCCATGTCCAGGTCTTGGAAAGTTGTTTCATCAATTGCCTGTTCGGGTGTAAAATGATCAAAAAGATACCGTGCATTCGCCATTTCAAAAAAACGTGAATCGAACTCCGGTTTCTCTCCATACTGTTGTTTAATTATTTGAATTGTTTGTTCTCTTTGAAATTTCGCAATCAAAAAGATAATGACCAGCACACTTACTACGATACTAACTCCTACAACTATAACGCCCATAGTTTCCTCCTCATAGAAAAAGAAACAAGCACTATTTATTGGCTTGTTTCGTTAATTTTATAAACTTTTGGATGATAAGCACGACTGCCGCAATCATTAATACATAATTAATAATACGTAGCATTGGCCATCCGCCAAAAGGATATAAGATGCGATCTGAAATCCACATTAAGGTAATAAGTATTCCTAATCCTACAATACTTGTATATGTCGATTTGTCTTTACGCTTCTGTGCCATAGATCCTCCTATTCCACAATACTGAGTAGTTCCATTAAGTCCGTAATTTCATAATCAGGAATAATGTTACTGGTGTTTTCGATTTGTTTTGGATTGTACCAGACGGTCGTTATTCCCGCAAGATTACCCCCTTGAATATCTGCACTCAATGAGTCCCCGATAATCAACGTTGTCGTTTTGTCCGCATGCGGTAATTGTTTGAATGTATAATCGAAGAAAACAGGACTTGGTTTTGTCGCCCCAACATCACTCGAAATGACAATGGCTTCAAAAATATCATGAATACCAACGTTATGCAAGCGTTTGTGTTGCGTTCGACTAATACCGTTAGTCACTATTGCTAGTGTATACTTATCTGTAATTTTTGCAAGTAATTCCTTCGCATTGGGCATTAATATGGGATGGTTTTCCACATGTTGTCGGAATTTATCATCCATTTCATACCCACTCATATTGATTTCATAGTCTTCAAATGAACGTGCAAACCGCTGTTCCATGATGGTCTCTTTCGGAATATGGCCCGCTTCATGGTCGTGCCATAATTGGTGATTGATGGCTAAATATTTTTCTTTGAGTGCATCGCTGTAAGGAATGCCCACATCGTTGAGTAATTTTCCAAAAGCAATGTCTTGTGATGCTGTGAAATCGAGTAATGTATTATCGATATCTAGTAATATAGTTTTATACTTCATCTTAAACCCCGCTTATTTCATACTTCTAATAATACAACATTCTTGACGTTTTGTATCGTATACTTAAAAAAAAGTCCGTGAGGTTAGTTCACGGACTTTTAAACTAGTCTTCAGAAAATTGACTGTTGTAGAGGGTTGCATAGAAGCCATCTTTGGCGATGAGCTCTTCATGATTTCCCACTTCAATAATATCACCTTTATCCATAACGAGAATCATGTCTGCGTTACGGATCGTTGAGAGACGGTGTGCAATAATAAAGCTTGTACGTCCTTCCATCAATTTATCCAACGCTTGTTGGATAAGTACTTCAGTACGGGTATCTACTGAGCTTGTTGCTTCATCAAGAATCATAATTTTTGGATCGGCGAGAATTGCACGCGCAATCGTTAATAATTGTTTTTGACCTTGAGAAACATTCGATGTTTCTTCATTAAGAACTGTATCATAACCATCGGCTAAGGTTCGAACAAAGTGGTCGACTTGTGCTTCTTGAGCAGCATTGTAAACCTCTTCGTCCGTTGCATCGAGATTACCGTAGCGAATGTTTTCTTTAATGGATCCACTGTATAACCATGTATCTTGAAGAACCATACCAATGGTCGAACGTAAATCTTCACGTTTGAAGTTTCGGATATCGATACCGTCAATCATAATTGATCCGGACGTAACATCGTAGAAACGCATTAAGAGTTTAACAATGGTTGTTTTACCTGCACCCGTAGGTCCAACAATCGCAACTTTTTGACCTGGTTTAACGTAGGTACTAAAGTCATTGATAATTGTTTGTCCTGGAAGGTAACCAAAATTTACATTTTCAAACATAACAGAACTTTGCAGTGTTTCCAAATCGTAGTCGACAGGTGTTTCTGCTGGTTCTTCATCTTCTTCTAAGAATTCAAAGACACGTTCTGCAGCTGCGATAGATTGTTGGAATTGTGCTGAAATACTTCCCAATTGTGCAATCGGGTTCAAGAAGTTACGCATATATTGGATAAAGGATTGAATATCCCCAACACTGATTATGCCTTGCGTTGCATACCAACCACCAAGAATACTAATTACAACATAGCCAGCATTCCCAATAAAGTTCATCATTGGCTGTGCTAAACCTGAGAAGAAGTTACTCTTCCATGTTGAATCGTAGAGACGGTTGTTGATTTCATCATGTTTTGCTAATGAAATATCTTCCGCATTGTACGCTTTAACAACAATTTGGCTTCCGTACATTTCTTCGATGTGACTGTTCAACTCTCCCAAGTTGTCTTGTTGGGCTTGGAAGAATTTTTGTGAACGACTAAAGATAAAGACCATAATTCCGAATGATATCGGCATAACGAGCAATGCCGCAAGCGTCATTTGCCAGTTAATCGTTATCATCATATATAAGACCCCAACAATGGTTGTTACTGATGTAAGAATCTGTGTAATACTATTGGTCAAGTTTGTATCAATAACATCAATATCGTTCGTTACAATTGAAAGTGTATCTCCAACTGTTGTTTTATCAAAATAACTAAGGGGCAGACGGTCAATTTTAACTTGCATATCTTTACGCAGTTTAAATGTAATATCACGAGAAATTCGCGCCATCACAAACCCTTGAATATAACTAAAAAAGAAACTAAATCCGTAAATTGCTGAGAGGAAGATAAGAATTCGTCCAATCTTCTCAAAGTCTACACCTCCAAGTCCTTGGACACGTGACACCAAACCTTCAAAAAGAACGGTTGTTGCTTGTCCCAGAATTTTCGGTCCGATAATTGCTAAAACCGTCGAGATGAGTGCCGCAATCAAGACAAAGATAAATTTAGCCATATGTGGTTTAATCAATCCCGCAAGCTTGCGAATTGTTTGTTTCATGTCTTTTGCTTTTCCAGATGGAGCTGAACTGTTATTTCTTGCCATAATTCAATTCCTCCTCTGATAATTGTGACGCAGCAATCTCATAGTATGTGGCGCTTGATTTGAGGAGTTCTTGGTGAGTCCCAATTCCTACCATTTTTCCTTCGTCCAATACGATGATTTGATCTGCATCGATAATTGTATTGACACGTTGTGCAACAATCATCAATGTTGCATCTTCATAGTTTTCATGAATTGCTTTTCGTAAAAGTTGATCTGTTTTGAAGTCTAAGGCTGAGAAACTATCATCAAAGATATAGATAGACGCATCACGAACTAATGCACGCGCAATACTGAGTCGCTGACGTTGTCCACCAGATACGTTTGTCCCACCTTGTGCAATGCGATACTGGAGGCCTTCTTCTTTATCAAGAATAAAGTTTCCTTGTGCAATTTCTAATGCCTTAAGGACTTGTTCATCACTTGCCCCTTGATTTCCATATTTCAGGTTTTCTTCAACAGTTCCAGACAGTAGAATTCCCTTTTGAGGAATATAGCCGATATCTTCCCGAAGCGTCTTCTGATCGACATCTCGCACATCGACACCATCAACACGAACAACACCTTCACTTGCATCGTAAAAGCGTGGAATCAAGTTGATCAGAGTTGATTTCCCAGATCCGGTTGACCCAATAAATGCGGTTGTTTGTCCAGGTCGTGCCGTAAAGCTTATGTCCTTCAAGACATACTCATCCGCACCGTCGTATTTGAATGAGACATTCTCAAACTCAACAATACCACGTTTTGTATCATCCAATGAAAGGCTTGTTTGTGGATCCTCAATTGAATTTTCCGTTTCAAGGATTTCGTTAATACGGTTCAATGAGACCATTGCACGTGGAATGAAAATAAACATCATCGAAATCATAAGGAAGGCCATAATAATTTGCATTGCATATTGCATAAATGCCATCATGTCTCCAATTTGAATAATTCCATTGGACACTTCGCCTGCACCAAACCAAATGATACCAACAACTGTCATGTTCATAATTAACATCATGATTGGCATCATAATTGACATGACACGGTTTACAAACAATGTTAGGTCAGCAACATCAACGTTTGCTTTTTCGAATCGTTTGTTCTCAAAGTCTGTATTTCCAAATGCTCGCATAACCATGACACCACTTAAGTTTTCGCGGAAAACTAAGTTTAGACGGTCGACGAGTGATTGTCGAATTTTAAATTTTGGCATTGCAACAAAATAAATAAAGAGAAGAACAACGAAGAGAGCGGCGCATGCTGCACCAATTAACCACGTCATGGAATCGGCTTTATTTTGAATCATGACAATTCCACCTATCGCCATAATTGGCGCATAGAAGAAGATTCGTATGGACATCATGATCATCATTTGTACTTGTGTCACATCATTGGCTGATCGAACAACCATTGACGATTGTGAGAATTTATTAAACTCTGCACTTGAGAAGCCCTGAATTTTCTCAAAGACTTCACGACGTAGATTGCGGGAGAATCCTGCCCCTGTACGTGTTGCGGATAAACCAACTAACACGGCAGCAATAACCCCAACAAATGTTATTCCTAGCATTTGCAATCCGGTTTTAAAGATATAGTCACGTTGTAACGTTGATATATCCGTCCCTTGTTCTTCATAAAGCATTTTTGCGACCATGACGCCGGTTTGTGCTTTTAAAGAATCTTGAGTTTCTTCAGCCTTTGCAAATGCCGCTTCTTTGATTGAATTGTCTAAGGACTCAAAGAGTGGAATTGCTGGGTAAAGATCTGTGATATTGAAATCTTCGGACATTTGACCGTTCATCGGTTCGGTTCCGGGAATTTCGTAGTTCATCAATGTCCAAATGGATTCTCCCACTAACACATCGATTTCTTTTCGATTTACATCATCGTTGATGACTGCTTCATTACCAGATACTGTATATGCATCTTTAAATGCATTTGATTGTGTTTCTGGAAGTACAGCAGCGATTAAATCGTAGCCATTCTTACTCATTATTTCTGGACTTGCATGTTCGATCCCCGACTGTTGGATTCCGACGTTTACAATATCCGACATATAATTCGGAAGTTTTAAGTCGGCCCACGCCTGAACAAACAAGAGCGAAATTGCTACCAGAACTAAGAGTATGAATGGTTTCATATTCTTCAGAATACGTTTCATTCATGTACCTCTCTCTCGTAATCTTCACATAAATTTCATAAAATGAACCATGTTCATTTACTATTATATTACAAATTTTCAGTCATGACAATTTTAATGGTTCGATTTTAACAAATCTTCACGTTCCCATAGAAAAAGTTGTTATCACGGGATAACAACTTTCATGAATTTAGAAACGTCTCATGTCTTCAACAATTTTTTGTTTGCGTGATTGAGTCACCGAAACAACAAGGTTTACAATCACAATAACAAGCGTAAAAATCCAGGAGATAGCCACTGCTTTACCGTCGATCGAAAAGACAAACAGTGTTTGTTGATTGACTGTATTCACAGCGTAAACGAAAACGTACGATAATCCAAGTCCGATAATCGTTCCCCATAGAACAGGTTTTACCATTATCGCCACAGTCTCCCACAACAACATTTTTTCAACCGATCGTTGTGACATACCAACCGATCGTAGTGCTGCGAGTTCCGCCCGTCGTTCATTAAGGCTAGACGCTGTCAAACTTACCACGTTAAGTACGCAGATTCCACTAATAAAAATTAGAATCGCATAGAGAACATTTTGCATTGTCGATTCGATAGCTCGAGCATTGGCAAATTCTCGATCCAAATTACTGACATGATATCCCAATTCCTTTAGATAATCTTCAGTCTGGAAACTGTCTCGCGCCTGAATTTGCGCAACAACCTGAATTTCTCCATATCTCAGTGTATTTCCACGGTTTGGATACTCTATTGTCATATCTTCATAAATTTTATGGGACATGATGATACTTCCAAGCGGTGTGCTATCAGTATAGTTATTCCCTAACACATTGTTGGGTAGTACATCTACTTCGTGAATAATCCGAACTTCTTGTGCCTCATTCACGCCACCGATTTGCTCGAATGACTCATTTTCGAGAAAACCTACATGCAATATTGGGTTCTTTGACACATCATATATCGGCCCTTCATACCTATATGCACCGTCGCTTCTACTAGCATAGTAATTCATGAGAATGCCATCAGCACTGGACTCTGGGTTTACTCCATACGATTTTGCAAGTTCTTGAAATGCGCCATCGTCAATGGTTGTAATAAAAATTCCGGGATATCGTTTATTATCAATTTGCGACTCAAGCCCAGGAACAAATGTTTTCGGTGACAAATCGGATTCTGTAACCGCGAGGTGCAGGGATGACTTCATTCCAAAACTATCAATCGGTTGATTTCCTTGATTCAAGTCTTCTTTAAGTTTATTCTCTAATGAATCGATATCGCTGAATGATGTAATTTCAGTTCGCTTTAATAATACCTCAAGGTTATTCGTCCCTGTATCATAACGTTTTGACACTGAAAAACCGATCTTGATAAAAGACATTAACGCAATAAAAATAACAATACTAATTGCTAGCGACATTTTAACACCTTTGAATTTCCCTGAATCCGAGTACGCATATTTTTGTGCAAGCTTCCCTTCTGGAGATTTTGCCATCATCCAACCAAGAAGCGACGGTCTCCGTTTTTTTGAATCTTTATAACGTTTACTCTCGCGAATTGATTCAATGGATGTCATCTTAAACATACGTGAAATTGCACGATGCAGGGGAATTGTGACAATTATTGCTGCGATTATAACGATAAACAAATAACCAGCTAGCGGAATGTACGCATCAAACAGAAATGAATTATGTTCTAAGTTCGCTTCGATTATTTGATTATTCAAATACTGAGCAAGGACGTATGCTATGCCATACCCGACCCCAATTCCTAATGCAATACCGACGCCTCCCAACAAATATCCTTCTACTGAGATCATGCCTCGTAATTGACGTTTCGTAGCACCAATACTCCGTATCAAACCGTAGTTGTGCATTTGTTTTTCGACATTATTATTGAACGCGTTAAAAATCATTGAAAACGTAGCTACGAGAAGAACGAGTATAAACACGAGTGATGCTGTTCCCAACGCGAGCTTCGCTTCACTCAGTATAAATTGCATACCTAAGATTGTATTATATTCACTATTATAGTTAACATACCATGAACTTATATCTTCAACAGAATTTTCATCAATAAAATCCGTGGCTTGTAGATTATCTCGTATTAATTTTTCGATATTCTTGGTCCCTGGTTTAAATGCTATTGATACATTTGACAGTTCAAGTGGAGAATTGACTGTCTGAGTTCGATTATAATGAGCGTTTTCTTTGTATATACCGACAACTGTCACATCACTTCCATAAATACGTTGTCGTTCATGCCCTTCTTGTGCTGGATCTGTCCACTCCTCAAAAACAAATGACGGGTAAGTGTTACCCACTTCAACATTAAATTTTTTTGCCTCAATTGCATTTATGGCGACTTCGTTTTGATTTTGAGGCAATCTTCCACTTGCAAGCATTGATTCATAAGTAGGGAATTCTTGTTGCATATCTCGAGGCAATGTTTTGTAATTTGTTTCAAAATTTACGGACTCTACACTATTGGTTGTCATTTCGGCAGGACCTGCTGGACCGGCTTCAAACTCTATATTGTAAGCCTCTCCTCGAATGTCGGTGTAGTCAATGGACCCTTCCATTCGTTTTATTATAGATTCTGGATCCTGTAGTCTATGAATCCTTACATTATACTGCTCTGATGTGTTTAGGATTTGATATTCATAGTTTCGAATTAACCCAAAGAACACCGCAACAACCATTGTGGTCATAGAAACTGAAAGTGCGACTGTTAGTATCGTCATCAAAGATGTGCTACGATTTTTTAGCAAACTACGAAACCCGATTTTCTGGAACGTTTTCATCGGATAACCTCATCACGAACAATACGACCATCTTCAATGCTTATAATCCGGTCCGCTTCCATCGCAATCGATTCATCATGCGTTATCAAAATGATCGTTTGATGATACTTTTGATGCGATGCTTTGAGAATCTTTAAAATTTCCAATGAATTGGCCTGATCGAGATTCCCTGTCGGCTCATCCGCCAAAAGAATTGAAGGTCGATTCATAAGTGCTCGACCTATCGAAACACGTTGTTGTTGTCCGCCTGACAGCTGATTGGGCAAATGTTTTACCCGATTTTCTAAATCAAGTGTCGTTATGATTTCTTGATAGTATGCCGCATCAACTTTTGCGTCATCAAGATCAATGGGCAACTTTATGTTCTCCTCAACATTAAGAATTGGAATTAAGTTGTAGAATTGATATACAAGTCCAATATGACGTCGACGGAAAATTGTTAATTTTTCCTCGCTCATTGTTGATGCATCGATCCCATCAATCGTTACAGATCCAGCGCTTGCTTGATCAACACATCCAATAATATGGAGTAACGTCGACTTCCCACTCCCACTTGGTCCTGTAATTGCTATAAACTCTCCTTTTTGAACCGAAAAGGAAACATCATTAAGGGCATATACTTGTTCTTTCCCTTGTTTATATATTTTTGATACTTGGTCTACTTTTAATATTTCCATAGAATTCACCTCGCTAAACTCAGTATAGTTCATGAATTGTAGATAAGTTCTTACACTTCTGTCATTCTCTCAAATCGAAAGACAAATGTATTAGTATCAGTTATGTAAAGTCTTCCGTCTTGCTGACTCATGATTGCTTTGGACAACGCGAGTCCAATCCCGACTGATTCTGGACTTTTATCAGGACCACTAAAAAAACGTTCAAATATTCGTTCGCGAAGTCCATATTCAATCATTGGACCGTCATCTGATATTTTGAGCTCCGCAGACAATCCGCTTCGTTTAAGGGAAATCTTAATGACTTGTTTTGCATATCGTAATTTATTGTTGATGACATTTGAGAAGGCTTCTGCCGTCTGCTGTGGGTCACAAACAATCATCACATCCTCAAGTTCTAGGTGAACGTCTAATTGATGATGGTCAATAAGCGGCCTCATTTCTGAAACTAACTCGAGAACAAAGTCTTTGCCCTTTATCTTTTCAAGGTTAAACGGTAATGTTTGAGCTTCCAGTTGGACAAGCTTAAGAAGCGAGCTTACCAGTCGATTCATTCGATTAATCTGAGTCCGACTATTTTGAACGATTAATGATTCCTGATCATCAAGATCATTGAGTATTGAAAGTGATGCGAGGGGCGTCTTCAACTGATGTGAGATATCTTCGAGAGATGTTTTAAGTAACGATTGTTGTTTAAGAAGTTCTTGGTTAAGAATCTGAAGATGTACAGTCGTTTTATTCAATTCTGAATGGAGTACGTTCAATTCACCCTCATCATATGCATTTAAATCATAACTGTAGTCACCACGGTTCAGAGCTTGAAGGTATTCAGTTACCGTTGCTACGTGACGACTTCGAGATTCTAAAAAGAAAACTATGGAAACTACCGTTCCCACTGCAAAAAGAGCAATCGCAGCGATTGAACTCCATCTTTGGATTATCAATGCAGCAACGCTCAATCCAAATAAACAATAGAGCAATACCCTTACTGCTTTATCTCTTAAGTGTTTCATCATAGCATCATATACCCTTTCCCGTGAATCGTCTTGATTGTAGAGTGATATCCAATTTTTTCACGCAGTCGTTTAATGGTAACAGATAGTGCATTATCAGAAATATAGTCCCCACTTTCCCACAAAACATCATTCAAAGATTCACGTGTTAATATCATGTTTTTATGGTTAAAAAAATGGAGTAATAGTCGGTATTCTTGTGTGCTTAATTGAATCGGTTTTTGATCCACGCACACCAACCCCTTATTGAGATCTATCATGATATGGTCATCTTCGAGAATGGTTGCTTGTTGGCGTTTGGTCACCGCGAGAATTCGTCGTTTCAGTTCGCTCAAACGAAATGGCTTCACGATGTAGTCATCTGCCCCTGCATCAAAACCTTCGAGCAAAGTTTGTTCATCATCTATTGCCGTAATAAAAATAAATGGACACGTGACGCGCTTCTTGAGAAGGGCCGCCACATCAAATCCCGACCCATCAGGGAGTCCAATATCAAGCAATACGACATCAAGAGTTTCATTGAGCATTCGCTCCGCTTCTTGTACGCTTAAAGCAACGGATACATCCCATCCGTTTTGATTAAAAAATGTACGCAATCCAAACACTATGGATTGGTCGTCTTCGACTAATAAGAGTTTCATACTTCTATTATACGCATGATTGACACTTATTTTCTTATAATTATGTCATAAATAAAATACCGCACTGGTCCCCACACAGTACGGTATTTTATTTCGGTTCAAGGGCATTACTAATAACCAAACAGTTGTACGTAGTAATGCATGCCTCGAACATCTCGAATTACGGCAGTTCCAACCGTCCCAAAATCGCCATAGAGAATATTGTCACGATGTGATTCAGATTGCATGAAGCCTGCTTGTGCTTCTTCAGAGGTCTTTTGCCCGTATGCTATATTTTCAGCATAGACATGGCTACTCACAGTATCCCATAAGCGTCCATCAGGACGTTTATGATCAAATGTAATAAGAAGCTCTGTAGCTCTTGTTTTAGCAGCATCCGATAATTCCTTTGACCACGTTAGCTCTGATAAATAAACATCCCGTCGGGATTGATTAATTGATTCGAATAATGCACTTGCAAGAACATCATCATAAACACCTTGTGTCACACTTTCCAAGGTTTTAACTCCAACTTCTATAATTTCTGCTGTTGCAGAAACTGTCTCTGCAAGATTTTCATATGTCGTTATGTCACCATTATGTTCTAACTGAATGATTTCATAACGATAATACCCATCCGCTCCCGATTCAACAATTCGCGAATCACCAACAAACAATAGTCCTGAGGGCCTTTCAATTGTCTCATAGTAGATAGGCTCAATTCTCTCATCAATTACTTTGGAACAACTGGTCACTGTGTCACCTGTCACTACCATACCCAGTTGTCGATTTGAGACACAACCCGTGATAAGTAAAACTACTATCAGTAGCAGTAGTGTTTTCTCCACATCATCACCCCTTCAAAAAAAAAATACTAAGGGTTGTTTTAAACAACAAGGTATCCCTATCTTGAACATAGGATTATAATACCATTGTGTCTGTCACATTATAAGGTTTATCGTACAATTATTAAATCATGTTCGGTGTATATTGACTAACCTGCTGTATTTAAGGGTTATTTGGTAATAATTTGCCGTTTGATTTGTGTTTTTCTTGTGATTTAGAAATTAAGATTTGAGTTCAAGCGCATAAAAAAAAAAGATAACCGAGGTTATCTTCTTACATTTCAAGAATTGACGCCATAAGTACACGTTGTTTTTGTGTATATGATTGCGGAAGTTGGCTTTCACGATACGTCATGCCATACGCATAATCACTCACTGAAACAATCGGTGGCATTTGAATCCGCTTGTAGACAGCAACATTCATCGTTCGAATGACCCATTGCAAATCTTCGATAAACGCTTCGGGCTTATCTAATTGATAGGCCTTAAGATAACTACCGAGCTTGGTATTGTAAATGGTACCGTCTAAATATGACGCAAGCAAATCCTCCAAAGAATCTTTTTGTAAGAATTCGATGAGGGCATCATGGTAGCCCCATTTCATGGGATCAAACTGATCATCCTTTAATTCTGCACTGGGTGCAAATTCCCAAGAGACATGTGTTGCTTCATCAAGCGGAATAAGATTTTGTGGGACCAGTTCCGACTGCGCGATGTCGTTTAACGATTGTGCGACTTTTCCCACTTCCATTTTGGTAAGATCGCCAAGTATCGCCAACGCACCAATTGCATCACCATAAAGTGTTGCATAGCCCAACGCAACCTCAATTTTGTTTCCATTATTCGAGACGACTGCATTTTCTAAACTTGAAACACTCATCAGAGTATGCCCTCGTAATCGTGCTTGAATGTTTTCATAGGACAATCCTTCTACGGTTTCGTAACCACCATGACCCAAACTTTCAAGTGTCGCATCAACCATGGAGGCAATCGGAATTTCCAATAATTTAAAGTTAAGTTTCTCACTGAGATGATAGGCATTACTCTTGGTAATGTCACGTGTGAATTTACTTGGCATTGTAACACCCAATACACGATCTGCGCCCAATGCTTTAACTAAGAGCGATACCGTTACGCTGCTATCAAGACCACCCGATACACCCACAACCCATTTTGGACCGTATGCAAGTGTTTCCTCATCAAAATAACGAATTGCGTGAATGAGTGCTTCATAAAGTTTATGGTCGACTGGATTTTGATGTGGCTCAAGGGCTATCAAATCAATCACGGTTTCTGATTGTTCAAAGTTTTGTGGTAACTCATGAATTGTCGTTGGTGTCACAACCAAGGACCCTCCATCAAACACGACGACATTCTTACCATTGTTTTGCATACCCGTAGCATTCACATAAACAAATGGCATTGATAAATTGTGACGACGGATTGTGTCAAGGCGTGATGTCTCTTTGCCCTTAACCCATGGTGATGCAGAAATATTAATCATTACATCAGGATTATAGGCTTTCATTTGTGTCGTAGGTGACATATCATGCGTTTCATCCCACATATCTTCGCAGATTTGAATCGCTACTTTTTGCCCTTTAAATTCAAATGGTTCAAAATTACCATGACCCGCATGGAAGTAACGTTTATCATCAAAGAATGTATAGTTAGGCAATAAATGTTTTAGATAAATTCCCGCATCGGTTTGCGAAGCACGGTGTGCCCAATCGCCATCAACCGCAAAATACGCAGCATTATATAAATGTTTTCCATCATGATGAACATTTCCCCAAATGACTGCGGTTCCCTCAGAGAGCGCCTTTAGTTGGTCGTTATAGTGCATGAAATCATGAATCGTATCCAGATTATTATATTTATCGCCCAACATGTAACCACCTACGGCCATCTCTGGAAAGACAATGATATCAGCTTGATTCTTATGCGCTAGAATCGCCGCTTTCATGACTTCAAAGTTTCGTAGGGGATTATTTGAAAAAATACGTTGTTGTATAATTGCTAGTTTCATTCGGATACTCCTTTTTGACGATAGTGCTCATAGGCAAAGGATGTTGCTGCACCAACAGTGCTTAATGAGACCCTTGCATCATAGTCAATACGAACATGATCTTCACTTAAATCAAGAAGTGAACGTGAAAGGCCACGAAGTGCACCACCCAAAGCAATACATACACGGTTTGGCATTTGATAGTGATGAAGCGCAACACTCTCATCGCCTCGATAAGCAGCAACAATGCGAACATCGTGTTCTTTTACAATCGCCATATCATGCGTTAAGTCGTCAGATTTTAGCCACCATAACGATTCACTTGCACCGGCACTCGCGCGAATCAGTTTTGCTTCATTATCATAAAAATCATAGTTTGGGGTCACAATCCCATCAAAACCCAAAGATGCTACTGTACGACAAATCTCACCAAGGTTAAAAGGATCAGTTACCCCTTCAATACACATGAGTGCAAGTGATCCTTGTTTTAGCGTGTCGAAACCATCCGATAGTCGTGGTCCACATGCAACCAAGTATCCGCCATGACTCGTATTCCCAGCCAATTGATCCATAGCTTCCCGATCTAACCGTTCAATTGGTAAACCCTGCGCGATTCCCAAAACATAACGTGACTCACGATCATGATGCTTATCAAGAATATAGACCGCACTGATTTCTCGTTTTCGCTCTTTTAGAATTGCTTTAACACTTATTTTACCTGATACAATCATAGAATACTCCACTCTTTAAATTTATCCAAGATCGCTGTTTCTAGAACACGAACACCTGGTTTTTTTAACTGCAAACCGTTTGGTTTGACGATATTATAAGCTCCGGTATCGAATGCCGCTTGATTCAACAATCCATCCAATGTAATTAATTCAAACCCATACGACTTCGCAATTTTACGGGTAATGTATATTTTATCCTGAATATCGTAACGAACGTGATCACGGATTGCATAGCGTGAAACATAGAAAGGCTCAATCAAGACAACACGTTTGAGCGTCAATGCATCCAATTTACGAGCGAGTTCATGATATTGGTTTTCAAAATTAAGCATGGAAGCAGTTGTCCCAGACAAGATGTCTCGACGCAAGTTCAAACTATCTTCATTACCAAGGGACACAAAAACAACGCTGGGTTTCAGTGTTGTACAGTCTGATTGAAAATTGTTTAATACATCTTCGGTCAGATAGTGCTTCTGGGCACTATTATGAATGTTATAATTTGGCAACGCTTTGGTCAGTGATCGTGTTAGCGATGTACTCACAAACGTATTATCACCCAGTAGCACGATGTTCGCATTTTTCTTTAATCTCATATTCAGTCACCCCATTTATTTTATTATACATGTTTCAATGAAAAAAAGAGTTCGAAAACTCTTTTAAACTTGGAAAAATGCCCATCCACAGTACAATAAGAGCAAATCTAAGAACCCACCGGTTATTCCGAGGGTTCCAAGTAATTGCCGAAACTCTGGAACTTGGAGAATATTCAGTTGGAATCCAAAGATAAAAACAACGATAATTGCGATGATAACTTTTCCTAACCAACGGTTATTTGCTTTGCTGTGTGGAGACATGAAGTGTCCAATTACCAGGAGCATAACCATCCAAATAAATGTCAGAAACCATGTAAAGGTTCCAGGTATAAATTTTAAAAGCAGACTGTAGATTATTGCGGATGCAACAATCGCCAGTAATGCGGTCCAATGACGTTTCAAACTTTCACAACTCCTTCTTGTTTAAGGCGTACAAACGCACCAAACAATATTCCGAGTCCTGGAATAATTGTCGATGGCAACCAGACAAGATTCATAAAAGATCGAATCTGCATCGTGTCGTACATTAAGTTCCCAAAAATTGGGTTCATGAGACTATAGAATAACCATGGCGTTTTTAAGTGTAACAGGTAACTATATACAAAAATAATCAAAAACGTTGCAAGTAAGATCCCCGTTAGGACGAGAACTGCTGAATCAATCGTTTCGATAAGGTTACGCTTATTAGATTTTGAAATAACTAATAGATAACCCGGAATTGCATAAATGATAAATCCTATAATACTAATTATAATCACTTGGAAACCGACATGAATACCTCTAATATATTGAATTAAAGGATGACCGTTTCCATACATTAAGAGCGTTATTGTTGCGACAATGAACTGAATTCCTATCACTATTAGAATCATTTTTAACCGCTCTGGATTTTTATTGATTTTCATAAGACTCCTCTTTTATTTTTTATGGGTCAAGATCATGCTGTCGCCAAAGGAGAAGAAACGATATTCTGTCTCAACTGCATGGGCATACGCGTGGTCAATTTCAGCTTTACCAGCAAAGGCGCTGACAAGCATAATGAGTGTAGATTTTGGCAAGTGGAAGTTCGTAATGATTGCGTCCACCGCTTTCCATTCATATCCTGGATAGATGAATATTTTACTTTCGCCTTCAGTTTCTAAAAATGTTCCGTGCTCGGTCATAATGGTTTCCAAAGTTCGTACTGATGTCGTTCCAACGGCGACAATACGACGCCCTTCAGCACGTGCTTCATTTAGAACATCCGCAGTTTCTTGGGTCATGAAGTATGATTCAGCATGCATTGTATGTTCAAAAATATTATCCACTTTGACAGGTCGGAACGTTCCCAATCCAACATGTAATGTTACAGGAACAATCATAACACCTTTTGCTTTCAATTGGTCAAGGATTTCTTCCGTAAAGTGTAATCCAGCAGTTGGTGCCGCAGCACTTCCCGCAACTTCCGAATAAACTGTTTGATAGCGTTCTTTATCTTCGAGGCGCTCATGGATGTACGGTGGTAAAGGCATTTGCCCCAGTTCATCCAGTACTTCTAAGAATATCCCTTCAAAAATAAGATCAAAGAAACGAATTCCTTCATCGCCAATTTTTGTACAGATAGCCTTCAGTTTCCCACCGCCAAAACTTAGTTCAGTTCCCAATTTTACAACTTTAGCGTTTCCAACAAGACATTCTGCTGTTTTTCCTTCAAATTTAAGAATCAACAGCTCGACATGCGCGCCGGTCTCCGGTTTTTCTCCAAAAAGACGAGCAGCAATAACCCGTGTGTTATTGACCACTAAAACGTCCCCTTCATGCAAGTAGTCGGTTATATTGTAGAAGTGTTTATCTTCAAGATTCATACCGTCCACAACCAATAAGCGCGACTCACTGCGTTTGGCTGCAGGTGTTTGTGCTATCAGTGACTCTGGAAGGTAAAAATCAAAATCATTTACGTTCATAAGTGTTCTCCTAAAAAGTTCTTTACTATTTTAACACATTCCCTTTTGTGATTGCGAACTCTTGAAATTCTCGAATCATTCGCAAATGAACGGGAACCATTAATTCCGGTAATTGATCCAGCGGAAAAAACTGAACACGTAGAGATTCATCAGGATTATGTTGCAAATCACCCTCGTAATCCGTTGTATAGAAAACCGCAGTTACGACATACATCTCATCCCCATTTTCGAGAACTACATGGTGCGTTGGTCCTGAGTAATTTTTGAAAAACGCTAGCGTTCGAATCGTCAAGTTGGTTTCTTCTTTAACTTCGCGGATGGCAACTGTTTCGAAACTTTCCCCAAGGTCCATCATTCCCCCTGGGAGGCCAAAGTGGCCTGAAGTACGCTGCTCCAAAAGAACTGCTCCAGCACTATCAAAAACAAGTACAACTGATCCTGGCAATATAATTGGACGGTGCCCGACAAATTGTCTTAAGTATTTGTAATATTCCATCGATAGCTCCTTTCGACAATGGCAATACAAAAAAGCTTAGGATATCCTAAGCTTTAAATTATGCGTTTACTGAGAAGATATCATCAGTTGTTGGTGTTACTGTTTCACCGTCACGATGTAATGTAATCGCTTGTCCCGATGTTATTATCATTGGACTAATAATTGATTTCCCAGCTTCCTTGATGAGTTCAAGATCCATGGTCGCAAGTGTATCGCCGCGTGATACTTTATCACCGACTTTAACGTGCGATACAAACCCTTTCCCTTCAAGTTGTACTGTATCAATTCCTAAGTGTACGAGAATTT
The DNA here is from genome assembly GCF_009828825.1 of Erysipelothrix aquatica. Classification (GTDB taxonomy): domain Bacteria; phylum Bacillota_I; class Bacilli_A; order Erysipelotrichales; family Erysipelotrichaceae; genus Erysipelothrix; species Erysipelothrix aquatica_A. The sequence continues at coordinate 375,988 of NZ_WTTA01000002.1, forward strand.
CGACACCATCTTCTCTGACAATACCATAGGCATGACCCGTTGGGAACACAACCGTTACTTCACCTTCAGAAGGCGCGACAATTGTTCCGTCGGTTAATTCGATCGCATACCCGTCACCCATCATTTTTTGGGCAAAGACTGGATCGGGGACTTGTTCTAATGATAAAACTGTTCCAGTTCCAAATGCTCCATAAGATTCATCTGTTGCTTTCTTTTTACGTTTAAAAAACATATACATACCTCCAAATGGCGCTACGCCGCATCAAGTCATTTAAATTGATTGTTTCCGCTCGTGTATCTATTTTATCATTTATTCACGCCCAATAGATACGTTAACGACTAATTATTATGAAATTGCAATGACATTTTGCGATGTATCATGCGATACCTAGCATGATGCTACAAGCGTGTAAACACATGCCTCATACGGTTTCAATTCACAGGGTGTCGCTAAAGTCGTACGTCCCACATTGGAAAGTAATATTTCTTTGATGTTTTCTTTAGGTTGGTATGCAACCGTATGACCATAGAAATTAATGACCACTACGATTGTTTCCCCGTTGTATTCGCGGGTATAGATCATCAGTTCGGGATGGTGCATCGCTTCAAATGTTATCGATCCAGATTCAATGATGCGCGACGTTTTCCGTAAGGCAATCAGTTTTCGATAATAATGAAAGACTGAATTGGGATTACTAAGGTTATCCGCAACTGTTTGAACCTTCGGATATTTTGTTAATCCAAGCCACGGTGTTCCTGTCGTAAAGCCATGATGCATTGTATCATCCCAAGGAATCGGTGTTCGTGAGTTGTCTCGTGACCGCTGTCTGAGTATTTCGAGTGCTTCAGAATCCGTCATTGATGCTCTGAGAATTTCATAGTAATTAATTGACTCTACATCGCGATAATCATCGATTGTATCAAAGTACGCGTTTGGCAACCCAATCTCTTCACCTTGGAAAATATAAGGCATTCCTCGCATTAATTGCATCGCGGTTGCTAACGCGGTTGCAGATTCGAATGGGTATTCACGATCATTTCCAAAACGCGACACCGAGCGCGGTTGATCATGATTGTTTAAAAACAATGACATGTTCGCATTGCTTGCTGCCATCGCATCTTGCCACGTCTTCATTAATGTCTTAAACTGCAAGAAATCAAATGGCATCAGCTCCCATTTTTTTCCATCTTTGTAGTCCACTTTTAGATGATGAAAATTGAAGATTGTGGATAACTCTTGGTTTTTGGGTGCCGCATAGGCAACACCATTGTGAACATCAGTCGATGAGAGTTCACCGACGGTGGTGATATTGGGATATTTTCCAAAAGTTTCTTGATTTAAGCGGTGAAGGTGTTCGTGAATACGCGGACCATCAGTATAGAATCGACGTCCATCCCCTTCATGGTCATCTTCAAATAAATCTGGATCTGGTTTTGATACCAGATTTATAACATCAAAACGAAGCCCTTGGATGCCTTTATCCAACCAGAAATTTACAACATCAACGAGTGCTTGGAAAACAGGTTCGTGTTCCCAATTCAAATCCGCCTGAGTCACATCAAAAAGATGTAAGTAATACAGATTGAGTGATTCAATGTACTCCCACGCATTCCCACCAAATTTTGATTCCCAATTTGTTGGTTTCTCACGGAAGAAATAGAAATCTCGATATTGCGGATCTTCAAGTGCTCGTTTGAACCATGCATGCTCTGTTGATGTATGGTTTAAAACCATATCAAACATGATTCCAATATTGCGGCGCTTCGCTTCTTCGATCAACACTTCAACAGATTCCATGGTCCCGAATACAGGATCAATCGCAAGATAGTCCGCAACATCGTATCCATTGTCTCGCTGTGGCGAGGTAAAGATAGGTGTAAGCCAAATCATATCGATACCTAAATATTGGAGATAATCTAACTTTTCAATAATCCCTTGGACATCACCAATACCGTCACCATTCGTATCATAGAATGACTTTGGATAAATTTGATAAACTACTGGTAACTTATTTTGCATTGCCCTCAACCTTTCTGCCGTATGCAACAGTAATAACAAATGGAACAACAATGACAACGAAGGCAATTATAAAGAACAATGGCCAACGGTCAATGTTAAATGACAAGAATCCTGGTAATCCTCCAACACCTATTGAGTTTGCCATTAATCCAAACCCAACTGAGATCACAGCTGCAATTGATGATCCAATCATTGCTGCAATAAATGGATAGTTATACTTTAAGTTTATTCCGAACATCGCAGGTTCAGTAACACCTAGATATGCTGAAATGATCGAAGGAATCGACACTTGTTCTTCTTCAGTATTTCCTCTGTGAAGCCACCAAATTCCAAGAACAGCACTACCTTGAGCAATATTACTAAACGCAATCATTGGCCATAAGAGTGTTCCGCCAAAATCATTAACGAGCTGCATATCGATCGCGTTACTCATGTGATGTAATCCCGTTAAGACTAGGGGTGCATAGAAGAAACCAAAGATTCCTGCAAAGAGAATTCTAAATGATGATGTTAGACCCGAGTAGACGACATTCGAAATCCATGAACCGATTGTCCATCCAATAGGACCTAAAATAACGTGTGCAATTAAGACCGCAGGTACTAATGCGAACAGCGGAACAAAAATCATCGAAACAGCACTTGGAATGATTTTCTTCCAGAAGCGTTCCAGATAGACCAAGGTAAATCCAGCAAGCATTGCGGGAATAACTTGAGCTTGGTACCCAATCATTTGAACTTGTGCAAACCCAAAATCCCAGAATGGAATTGAAGTTGCTCCAGCTACCTCATAGGCATTCATCAATTGTGGTGAAACTAAAGTAATCCCTAAAACAATTCCTAGAATTTGGGTTGTTCCCATCTTCCGTGAAATTGACCATGTGATTCCTACTGGAAGGAATTGGAAGATTGCCTCTCCAATGAGCCACAAGAAGTGGTTAATTCCTGCCCAAAACTGCGAGTTATCGACGATTCTACCCCACTCGCCCCAGGTAACACCCTCAAGAATATTTCTAAATCCAAGAATTAATCCCCCAATAATCAATGCAGGAATAAGTGGCGCAAAGATTTCTGCCAAGTTGCTCATGAGTTGTTGAACTTTACCCTGGTTGGTTTTGGCTAATGTTTTGACACCTTCCTTTGTGGTTCCTTCAACTCCTGATATCTCTACAAAATCATTGTAGAAAAGATCGACATCATTACCAATGATAACTTGAAATTGACCCGCTTGTGTAAAGGTCCCTTTAACTGCCGGAATCTTCTCGATTGCTTCAATCTCAGCTTGATCAGGATGATTCAGTACAAAGCGCATACGTGTAACACAGTGTGTTACAGCCCCAATATTATCCTTGCCACCCACGTGTTTGAGTAAATCACGTGCGTCATTTTGATATTTTCCCATCTTCTCTCCTCCTTTGAAATGGGGTTTAAAGAAGAAAACATAAAAAGCCTCCCAAGACGCCATAAAAGACGCACTTGAGAGGCTTGCCCATAATTCCGGTAACAAATCCTCACTTGCCTTTATTCATCATCTCCAAACGATTTAGATGAATTGTAAGATAGACAAGTTCTTGTGGGTTTAGTTTTTTCTTTAAACGATTTTCAATGTATTCCTGAATTTGTAGCGAACATCTGTAAGCACTATCAAATTCTTCAATAACATTGTACAAGATATTTTCTTCGAAGTCAATTTGTGTGTCACTTAGCGCCCGTTGGACGAGCATTTTTATATGTATCGTGATTCGTTGTGTTGCTGCTTCTTCAAGTTTTAATGAAATTAAATAGTAATCCCTAACAATATTCAAACAATTTAAAACCGTGTCTGTTAGAATTGACGATTGGTTCTTAATATCTGCATTCGCACCATTCACAATGTGCATTGTAAGGAATCCAATTTCATCGTCAGGCATCTCTATTTGATACTTCGTGTTAACCAATTCTAGTAATCGAGTGCCAAATTGAAACTCATCACCATATAGAATTTGAAGATCATAGTTCATCAAGTTTTTAATATCTTGACCACTTCGATGACGTTCCATCGCAAAATTAATATGATCAATCAACGTTACATACGCATGAGCATCCAAATTGATTCGAGTTTGCTTCGACACATTATCAATCAGACGATACATGTCATAGAACATACTTTCAGGAATGTCCCGAACAAGCTGAGACGTCTTTAAAACGTCTTCTTGTTTGAGTTCGAAGACTTTTTCAATTTTTCGGTTATCAACTTTGGCATGAACTTTCCCCTGAAAGCCAACACCCATCCCAACGATAATAACTTCCTGGAGTCCACTCATGGCACTCACAACGTTATTGTTGAGTATTTTTTTTATTCGGTACGTTTTTTCCATCGTGTGTTCTCCTGTGTGCATTGTATCGTTTAAATGAATTTATTGTCAAATCTTTAACGTAAAAAAAGCTCGGGGTTCATGAACCTCGAGCTTTTGGATTTAGTATAAGTCGCCATGGACTCGAATGTAATCCATGAATGATTTTTGGACATCATCATAATACTTGCAAATAACACGTTTTGAAAATGCATCAATGTTTTCTGGAACATCATACATTGGATAAAAAGTTTGACTGCCATTTGGTTCAAAATCTTCAGTATAGTAAATCGTATGAACTTCCACGAGCCACTTACTTGGACTAAACTCGGAATCTGAATACTCATTCATTAGTGATAAAGTTCCTACTTCCAAATTATGCACGTCTTTCATATCCATACGGACTGAACTCTCTAATGTTTGCTTTTGTTTTAATTCTATATTGGGTAGCGAGTATACCCCGCGGTCGTTTTTTGCGAGAAGGACGTTTCCTTCTTTATCTACGGCCAATAACGTTACAATTGGCACTACTTTTGGGGTCTGCGTTTGTCTAAATTTTTTGGACATCGTTACCACCTCCGTAACCCCATTATGCATTATTTATGTGTAAATTGAGCGAAATATGTGTTAACACACAATCTCACTAAGTTTGGGGAATAGTTGTTTTGATTGGTTGAACACGGTAGGTACTAATCATATCTATTAAGACCGATGATACGGTTACCGTGATTAATGAGTAAACTATTCGGGACATCGGTATATACGATAACGATAGAATCAGCACCGAAAAATCGGTAATCATGTACGCTTTCGCAAGCTTCCAGCCTGTACGTTCTGAGATAATGAGTGCAAGTGCGTCATCTCCACCGCTTGAACCACCACTCCGAACAATAATTCCGACCCCAACACCCACAAACATCCCTGCAGCAATTGCAGCAATGAACTGATTCGTAAATAGATGGGTAATTAATGGAGGTTGAAGTTCCCACATCCTTAAAAACGCAGCCACAAAAAATGATGTAATCGCCGATTTTTTAATGAAGTCGAGACCTAAGAATTTGAATGCAAAAGCATAACACAATAGATCCAATGCAAAGGAAATGTAGGAAGCGTTAATCCCTGTCCAGTGGTTGATGAGTAGAATCCCACCAATGACACCACCTTCGGTGATTTGTAGGGGTTGGTGAATATTATAAAGACCGAATGATAGGATCAGAGATCCTAGTAACATTGCCCCAACAGTCTTCCTATTTTCTTTATTGCGAAACATTGTATTTCTCCTTTTTCTATATATTGACCATTTTAAACCCTAGTACTATACTAGAGTCAAATGAAGAACTTTGGAGGATGCCCATGAAGCAACTTTATACGATCAAAGAAATTTCGCAGTTATACGGTATTGGAGTAGATTCTATTCGTTATTATGAAACTAAAGGACTGATTACACCGCAACGTGGGGACAACAATTACCGTTATTATTCTCTTAATGATATTTTCATCCTCAACATCATTCGTGATCTCTTGGCCTTAGATTTTTCCACTGAACAGATTAAAGACTATTTAGATGCTTTTTCACTCAGCCATACAATTACACTCTATGAAACCGAGAAAAAACGCGTCAAAGCGGAAATATCAAAACTAAATGAAATCTATGAATCACTAAACTATCGTAGTGATATGCTGCGTCATTACCATCATTTAGACGCCACCACGATCACCATCAAAGAATATCCTATTCGCTACGGTTATGAGCTCGAATCACAAATGCGAAGCGATGAAGAAACTGACTTTGTGATTAAACAACTACACAGGAAACACCAAGAAGAATTAGATGAATTAGGGGATTTAGACATTGGCGCCATTCCTTCTTATGATGATGCAAATCAAGGAATCTTAAACACTATGCAATCGGTATTTTTCATTGGTGATGAAGAAACTGACGATTATGATTTTATCCTTCCGGCCGGTACCTATATCTCTATTTTCTATCAAGGATCGTACAAAAAGAGTGTTACTAATTTGAAGAAAATTATTAATGTTGCACATGAGCACGGCTATACATCCGACAATCGTCCTTTTGAAATTTATCGTATCGATAACCGCTACACCCAAAATGAGTCCGAGTTTTTAACTGAGGTACAATTAAAATTGAACGATAAAAAAACCGCTTAATAGCGGTTTTTTACTCTTCTGATGTCTCCGTAATTGCTTCGAGCTCACGTTCTAGCTGTTGTTTCTCGAATACTTTAAAGAATGGGTAGTATATGAGTAACGAGATTACAAAGTTTATAATTACCAAGATTGCCGCCATGATTGTCCAATCAGTACTAATCCAGGCTGCAATTGGCGAGAGCACGGTGAATGGTAGCTTCGCGACCATCATTGGAATCAAATTAAGTTTTAAGAAGATAGATGAAACTGTTGTCATAACTAATGGTGCAACAATGAATGGAATTGCGAGAATTGAGTTCATGACAATTAGCGCTCCAAAAATAATGGGTTCGTTAATATTGAAGAGCCCTGGAAGTATCGATAGTTTTCCTAATTGCTTCAAATATTTAGATTTTGAGAACATAAAGAGAACGACCAGAGCCAACGTTGCCCCGGATCCACCAATCCAAACAAACCATTGAATAAACTGTTCTGTAAATATATTGGGTAATTGCGATGCAGGTACGCCATTAGTGAACGCTTCCATATTTTCAGCGATCGACATATCCCAGAATGGACGAATAATAGGGCCTAAAATAGCAGGACCATGAATTCCCATTACCCAGAAAATACAGATTAAGAATACTGTAAGTAATCCACCAATTAAGCTGTTTCCTGTTAATAGGCCTTTCAACGGCATTAGGATTGTGGTGAGAAAACCATTAATATCAAAGCCTAAGAGATAGCGTATCGTCTAGAAGAATAGAATTACCACTGCAGTTGGAAGTAGCGCAATGAATGAGTTTGTGACTTCGGGTGGAACACCATCTGGCATTTTTATTGTCCAATCTTTTGCCTTCATATAACGGAAAATCTCAACAGTAATTATCGACGTGACAATGGCTGCGAATAACGATGAAGAGCCCAAGGCTCCAATATTGATGTAACGGCCTGATCCAATGACACCATCGACAGCTTGTGTAACATGGACTGGTTCAACTGTCGAAATGAGAAAGGCCAAAATAGCAAGTAAACCCGTTGAAACTTTGTCCAATTGATACGTTCCTGCCAAATGTTGCGCAATGGTAAAGGTACAATATAGCGACATCGTTCCAACTGTAAATCGGAAAGGTATATCAAGCATTGCTTTGTACGGTTCGATGACCGCAGCAATTTCGGGTACGGGAATATTCAACAAAATTGTAAAAAACGATCCTACAATCGTTAATGGAAGCGTAGCAATAATTCCATGACGGATTGCGGACATGTGGCGCTGTCCGCTGATTTTTGTCGCATAAGGCATAATTTTAGCTTCCAAAAATGTCATTAATGCATTCATAGTGAATCCTCCTATATAAACGTTATAACATTATATTCATTAGATTCAATAGAATATGTATGCGTTTTTAATATGTGGGTATTCCCCCTTCTTCTAGCAATAAAAAAGCTTCGACACGTTGTGTCAAAGCTTTTCTGAATTAGAAACCAGAAGTGTTACTTCCATCCGCAATTCCATACGCTTCATAGACTTCATCACGAAGTGCAAGGAGACGATCGTCTTTAATTGCTTCTCGAATATCTTCCATCAGTTTTAATAAGTAACGTAAGTTATGAATAGACAGTAAACGCATTCCGAGACCTTCGTTTGTACGCATTAAATGACGTAAGTAGGCTTTAGAGTATTTAGTACATGCCTCACAATCACAATTTGCATCGAGCGGTGAGAAATCACGTTCATATTTTACACTCTTCATGTTGATACGTCCGACACTTGTCATCGCAGCACCATGACGTGCAATACGTGTTGGTAACACACAATCAAACATGTCAACACCACGTAATACTCCTTCAAACAATCCGTCAACACTCCCAACTCCCATCAAGTATCGCGGTTTGTCTTCAGGCAAATGTTTGATAGTATCTTCAATCATTTTATACATGACATCTTTGGGTTCGCCAACACTGGTTCCTCCAATTGAGTATCCTGGGAAGTCCATATCAACAAGTTGTTTGGCATGCCATTCCCGAAGATCCGAGAATTCTCCACCTTGGCAAATTCCAAAGAGTGCTTGATCATGTGGGCGTTGGTGTGCTTCTTGACCACGCTTTGCCCAGCGAACAGTTCGTTCGATACTTTCTTTCATGTACTCATAAGTTGCAGGATATGGGGGGCATTCATCAAAACTCATGATGATGTCTGCTCCTAAATCGTTTTGGACTTGAATTGAAATTTCTGGAGTTAAGAAGAGCGCGTCACCGTTAAGATGATTCTTAAAATGAACACCTTCCTCCACAATTTTCCGAATTTTTCCTAAAGAGAAGACCTGGAATCCACCACTATCCGTGAGGATAGGTCCGTCATAATTCATAAATTTATGCAATCCACCCGCTTCTTTAACAATATCTGATCCAGGACGGAGCCATAAGTGATATGTATTACTCAAAATCACTTGAGAATTAATATTGTATAAATCTTCAGGTGATAAGAATTTTACAGTTGCAAGTGTTCCAACTGGCATAAACATTGGCGTTTGCACAACGCCGTGTGGCGTTTCAATGGATGCGAGTCGAGCACCTGTATCTTTTTCAGTTTTCAGCAACGTATATTTTAGTGGTTGGTTATCCAATGCCATAGTACGACACCTCTCTCATTAATTATTCTTGTACGTTTCGGATTGCAGCTTTACGTTCGTGTGGTTTTAGGAAACGTTTACGTAGACGAATATTTAGAGGTGTGACCTCGACTAATTCATCATCACGAATGAACTCAAGTGCATATTCAAGTGTTAGTTGGACTGGTGGTGTAAGTTTCATAGCTTCATCACGTCCTGAACTACGAATCGCTGTTTGTTTTTTGTTTTTTGTTGGGTTAACATCCATGTCAGTATCACGTGCGGCAATTCCGACGATCATTCCTTCATAGACATCTGTTTGTGCACCAATAAAGAATTGGCCACGTTCTTGAAGGTTAAAGATTGAGTATGCCATTGAGACACCTTGTTCTGTTGAAACCATCGAACCGTTTTGACGTTGTTGGATAGCACCTTTATATGGCTCGTAACCAAAGAATTGGCGAACCATTGTACCTTCCCCACGTGTTGAGTTAATAAAGTCTCCACGGAAACCAATTAAACCACGTGTTGGAACTCGCCAGTATTGTTTAACCATACCGCGGTCTTCAGTCATGTCAGTCATTTCTCCTTGACGAAGGCTAATTTGGCTGATCATTGTTCCCGAATATGCTTCTGGTACTTCGATAATTACAGTTTCGATTGGTTCGTGTTTCTTGCCATCAATGATTTGCGTAATAACTTGTGGTTTTGAAATTGCAAGCTCGTATCCTTCACGACGCATGTTTTCAATAAGGATTGATAAGTGAAGTTCCCCACGACCAGAGACTTTAAATGAATCTGCTGATCCCGTATCATCAACACGTAATCCCACGTTAACTTCAAGTTCTTTCTCAAGACGTTCTTTAATGTTACGGGATGTGACGTATTTTCCATCACGACCTGCGAATGGTGATGCATTAACCATGAAGTTCATGGATAGTGTTGGTTCTTCAATAATAATTGGTGGCAATGGATCGATATGATCAACATTATTTAATGTGTTTCCGATTGAGATATCATCGATACCAGCAACCATGACAATGTCACCTGCGTATGCTACTTGTGTTTCCACACGTTTTAGACCTTCATAGACATAGACTTTTGAAATTGATTGACGTTTAACATTTCCATTATTGTCAACAACTGCTACTTGTTGTCCTTTTTTAACTTGACCTTTAGTGATACGGCCGATTCCAAGACGTCCAACGTATTCGTCATAGGCTAATGATGATACTTGGAATTGAAGTGGATCATTATCATAATCTGGGTAAAGTGGTGTATGTTCAACAATGGTATCAAAGAGATCTTTGATGTTTGTAGCATCTTGATCTAATGATCTTTGAACAATTTGTTTCTTCGTAATTCCGTAAAGAATTGGGAATTCGAGTTGTTCGTCGGTTGCGTCAAGATCCATAAAGAGTTCGTAAACTTCTTCAATGACTTCTTCAACACGACGGTCTTGTTTATCAATTTTATTAATTAATAAGATTGGTTTTAAACCATTTTCAAGCGCTTTGTTTAGAACAAAACGTGTTTGTGGCATTGGTCCTTCTGCACTGTCAACAATTAAGATAACTGTATCAACAGTTTTGATGATACGCTCAACTTCACTTGAGAAGTCAGCATGTCCTGGTGTGTCCACAATATTGATTTTAATGTCGCCATATTCGACACTACAGTTTTTGGAATAGATTGTAATACCACGCTCACGCTCGATATCATCACTATCCATAACTTGGTCCACGACCACTTGATTCTCATGAAATACACCTGCGGACTTTAACATCGCATCTACGAGTGTACTTTTACCAGCGTCAACGTGAGCAATAACTGCTATGTTTATTATTTTTTTCATATATTACATTTTCCTTTTCTACAACTGGTCTATTATACACGAATTCGTAGTAAAAGTGTAGAAAATGCAATCATGAGTGCGTTTACAGACGAAAAAAGTTCTGTTTTCAAGCAATTTGCTCTGTTTTTCTCGTGTTCATCACCCTTGGTTAAGATTTGCACGTGTGCTCCACTACGAAAATAGCCCACCATAACGGCGGACTATTCGTATACTTTATAGATTTGATTGGTTGATAATTTCTTTAAGCATATCTGCAGATTCTCGAAGTGCTGACACTTCGTTTGTGCTATACGGAACTTCAACGGTATTAAGAACGCCTTGGCGACCAACGACTGTTGGTACTGAAATATAAACATCTTCAATTCCATAGTCACCACTTTGTAATGAAGAAACGGTTAGGATTGATTTTTCATCACGAAGAATTGCTTTCACGATATGTGTTACTGCAAGTGCGACCGCATAATTGGTATATCCCTTACGATCAATAATTTCGTATGCAGCAGTTTTGACATCATGTGTAATTTGATCACGCATTGCGTCATCAAATTCGATATTCATATTGCGTGAATACTGCTCGATTGTGAGTCCTGCAATTGTCGCGAGTGACCATGTAGCAATCTCACTGTCACCATGCTCACCAATAATGTTCGCGTGGATATTACGAGGATCGACAGCAAATTTGTTTGCTAAGATTGATTGGAAACGCGCGGTATCAAGAACTGTTCCTGAACCAATAACGCGATTCGCTGGGAAACCTGAAAGTTGGTAGGTTATTTGCGCCAAAATATCAACTGGATTCGAAACAACCAAGAGAATTGCATCTGGATTGTACTCAACGATACTTGGAATTAACTGCTTATAGATTTCAATATTACGGTTTACAAGATCAATCCGTGTTTCCCCAGGTTTTTGTGCCAAACCTGCGGTGATAATTACGATATCAGAACCTGCTGTCTCCGGATAATCACCAGCTACAACCTTTACGGGAGAAACAAATACTTGACCTTGATCCAGATCCATTGCCTCACCTTTCGCTTTATCTTTGTTGATATCAACAATTACAATTTCGGATACGACATTACTATTCATTAACGCAAATGCAGTGGTTGAACCAACAAAACCTGCACCAATTATTGAAACTTTATTTGCTTTCATAGAATCTCTCCTTTTGTCTGTCTTCATCATACCAAAACTGTGTTAAGAAGCGGTAGAGTTTGCTTGCAATTTCATTGTGATAAGTTATTCTTAATCTATGAGGTGATTCACATGTATACAAAGTATTATAAGAAAGATATTGCAGCTCGAAAAGCCGTACTTGTTCAAGACGAGCGTTACGACGTAACCTTGGATACGCCTTTACCGGAATCTGTTTATGACAATATGATTGAAAATGCAATTACAACCTATGAACTTCCAATGGGTGTTGCCCCTGGATTTCTTATTAATGGAAAAGATGTCGTGATGGCAATGGTCACAGAAGAACCTTCTGTAATTGCCGCTGCAAGTAATGCAGCAAAGATATTTCAACGTAACGGCGGTATATCGAGTCATGTAGAGAGTCGGTTCATGCGTGGGCAAATTGCATTTGCTAATCCCGAAAATCCACATGAAATGATGCATTATATTGAGAATAATTTCTCAGAATTACAGCATATCGCCCACACTGCTTACCCTTCAATTGTGAAAAGAGGCGGTGGACTTCACAAAATAGAGACCAAGTATGTGATGAATCCCGATAAAACACACTTCCTGATTGTCTATTTAATTGTAGATACACAAGAAGCCATGGGTGCAAATATGATAAATACAATGTTGGAAGCTGTAAAAGGGTCCTTAGCCGAAACATTTGGGACAGATGCCTTAATGGGGATTTTATCAAACCTTACAACGGAATCCGTTGTTCATGCTTCCGTACGTTTAAATCCAGGCACACTTAAACACTCCGATCTGATTGCCTCACGCATTAAACAGGCATCCGATCTTGCGATGGTAGACCCATATCGAGCAGCAACACATAATAAAGGGATTATGAATGGCATTGATGCTGTCGTCTTGGCAAGTGGCAATGATTGGCGGGCAATCGAAGCTGCAGTTCACAGCTACGCTTCACTTTCAGGAACATATCAACCCTTAACGAAATGGGCTGTAGCCGATAATGGTGATATCCTTGGATCTATAACTTTACCGATGCCAATTGGTTCGGTTGGTGGTTCGATGGGCATTCATCCAAAAGCTCAATTAGCACGTAAAATTATGAAATTTGAGAATGCTCAAGAACTCATGATGATGATTGCGAGTGTCGGTCTTGCTCAAAACTTCGCAGCCATCTATGCATTAACGACTGACGGCATTCAAAAAGGACACATGGCACTTCATGCACGATCACTCGCTCTTCAAGCCGGTGCGCCGACTGAATATCTCGACGCAATCGTGATCGAGCTAACACAAACACAACCTATGAATCTGGAAGCAGCCAACAAAATAGTTATGAAATATGAAAGCAGAGAATAACCTCTGCTTTTTTAGGATTTATTGACAGCTTCCTCTATTTATAAGATAGAGGTGAAATCAATGAAATCTGTATTAACTTCTATTTTTTGCTTATTCCTGACATTTTTAGTGTGGTGTTGGGGATTCCACATTATCCACGCAATCAACAATCGGTTTCAGGTTCAACGACATTTCTCAGTCTTTATTTTCATGGCATTCAACCTGTTCTTGATTTTCCGTCGTTTGATGGAAATGGACATTCCATGGTTTGTTTGGATAGCCCACGGTTTGTTTATAGTTGTCCTCGTGTTGATGAGTTTAATTGACACTTATACCTATTGTATATTGAACCAACACCTACTCATCTGCTTCGTGATATCACTGCTTCATCGTGTAATAAATCCCTTATCCCAAAACCACTTCATCTTCTTAACCTGTGTTGTCCCCCTATTATTAATCGTATTAAAAAATAATAAGTATATGGGTTTTGGTGATGTTATTTTGCTCCTCATTTGTGCACTTTATCTAAACTTAGTTTCATTCTACATCACACTTGTAATCGCGGTGATGAGTGCTACCGGTTGCTCCATTTTACTCATTGCCATGCGTCGTCGTTCAATGCGTGATACCATCCCCTTTGTTCCATTTATCACTTTTGGGTTCGTTATGACCTTGCTTTTTGACGCACCAATATGGTTTGGATTTCAATAAAAAAAGCTCCTACGAGCTCTTTGATGTATATATTTTTTTCTGAATTACACCTGAACCAGGTTTCTTGAGTTGGCTTTCAAGGTATTCATAGTAAGCACCCGGAGTTGCAACACCACTTATTTGTATTAGTCGCATTCCACTCGATTCAATAATTTGATCCGCGACAAGCACACAATTGGTCGTAAATACATTGTATGTCTTGAATTTACCGCGCTTAAACTTGTAGAAATCTACTTTTAGATTGGCCTGGCGTAGACGCGTTAAATAGTTTTCACCTTCAGTATCCTCCTGATAAGGATAATCATAGTAAAACGCATCTTCTAGAATTGTGTCAATTCGTGCTTCTATTTGGCTCGCTTGTTCTTGCGTTAAATGAATAAAGAAACGAAAAACCGTTGTTCCTGTATCAACTGCATATTGAACAAAGTCTTTTTCACTCCCGATAATCATGACACCATCGCCATATGCCATTGATTTTGCACGGTTGAAGTTATCATGAGCTCCATACGAATAAATACTACCGCGATATCCTATATCAAGGTGCCCAATTCGGCTATGTCCTTCATCTTTAGCATAAAGATATACTGATAACATTGTACCCGTTGATGGTTCAACTTCGCTGGAAAAACTGCCTGGATTTTCCAACTCAATACGATTAATGCTCTTTATTAAAAAATTCGGAATTAATGCAGCAAAGAATACAGGCAAAGAAAAACTAATCTTAATTTTATTGTGGAAAAGTACTTGAACTGCCGAAAAACCTTCTACTATGCCGTATAAAATAATATACGATCCAACTTGTAAATTAATAATAAAACGGTTTTGAACACCACTAAAAATCAGTAATAAACCCATGCCAAATGAAATTAGAAATGCAATAATCTTTCCAAACTTCCCGGGTTCGTTGTCCTTAATTTTTACATAAAGTTCAAGTCCATGGACTGCTGCGTTAAACATTGCCCACATCCCAAAAATGATTGCAATAATCTCGATATAGAGATACTCCGTTAATCCCAGCAGTATAAAAAGCCCCAATGCACCTAATCCAATCAACCCATTAAAGACATTTCGATTCCGGATACTTTGATAAATCGAAACCACAAACGATGCAATCAACGCAATCCGGATGGCGAGATAGATAAGCGACCACATGAGGTTATCACGATAAATAAAAAGGACCCCAATAACGATTAAAACTACAGATACGAGTATCTGTATCCATAAAATTGATTTTTCTTCCCGTGAAAACACATGTTTCATACAATACCTCTTTGCTTTATTATACCATCGAAAGATACACGCGTCGTTGAAAAAAGCCTATACATTTTCGGCACATACTTTCATATTCTCATAAATTTTTAAATATTGTATACATATTACTGTTTTTCTGATCGCGGATATTATAGAATAGGACAATAAAGGGGGAAAACTTATGAACTATTTAAAGAAATTTGTAGCTAACATGGCAATCATGGATGGTCGCACATCACGTCGTGAATTCTGGTTTACAATCTTATACATTTATCTCTTTGCAGCACTCTTTGGAGTTGCTGTTGGATTAATTGGATTGGTTGTTAAATTACCTACACTCTTAGGTGCAGCTGTCATCGTTATTCAAGCAATCATTTTCCTTGGGACAATATCGATGCAAGTTCGTCGTCTACATGACACCAATAAATCTGCTTGGTACCTACTCGTAAATATGATTCCAGTTATTGGACAATTCGTATTTATCTTCTTCTTAGTAAGTCCTGGTGATGACCACATGAACAACTATGGTTACCCAAACAACTCACAAGAAGCAACATTCTAGTAGATCAAAAGGCACTTGACGAACGTCAAGTGCCTTTTTTTATGCGTTATAGTAAATTTTCTTTGGTTCAATTGGAATGTTACGTGATTTGAGTAATTCCTCGACTGTAACGAATTTATACCCTTCCGCCGACAATTTTTCAAGCGCACATTTAGACCCTTCAACAGTACTTGAATACAAATCGTGCATAAGGACAATTCCACCATCATGTGCATATTCTACCACTGTATCACAGACTGATTTGCCATCTTTATAACGCCAGTCATTTGAATCAATCGACCAGTTAATGAATGTAACATCTGAATTTTCGCGAACATACTCGTTCGCATTTCCGTATGGTGGGCGTACCATAATTTGACCATCATACCCTGAAGCATCTCGGATAGCCTGCTCCGTACTCGCAATTTCTTGTTGGATTTGCTCCGGTGTCGCTTTATTTAAGTTTGGATGTGAAAGT
Source organism: Erysipelothrix aquatica (assembly GCF_009828825.1). Taxonomy (GTDB): domain Bacteria; phylum Bacillota_I; class Bacilli_A; order Erysipelotrichales; family Erysipelotrichaceae; genus Erysipelothrix; species Erysipelothrix aquatica_A. Next base: position 392,427 of record NZ_WTTA01000002.1, read on the forward strand.
GTATGACTTGCAATTTGATTTCCGGAATCAAGAATTTGTTTCACAATGTCTGGATAGCTTGCCACTCTGCTCCCAACAGTAAAGAATGTTGCTTTGCCATTATAGCTAGCAAACAAATCAATCAGCGCCAAAGTATTCTCACCATGAGGTCCATCATCATATGTGAATGCGATTAATTTCTCATTACCATCGATTCCTTGATCAAGATAGGCAGATGGAACATCGGCTGCAGTCTTATCAGTTTCAAACGGTGGTTCATTAAAAAAATGGGCTGACTCTTTTAAATCGTACTCGACTTTACGATCATTCGAAAACAGACACATTTTCTGATCATTGAGGAGCCAATTTGTTTTCCCATCCAACGTTGAGGATGCGATTACTTGATTACGAGACATTACTGGTTCCAAAATCTTTCGATAATCACTCATGACTTTGCGATCGGCTTTATCGACAAGTAAATCTATCGGACTGACTTCTTTATCCAATTTCATGTCAAAAACGCGGCTTTCGACATTGGTTAGGGCACCATCAAGTTGTTGATAAAAGGTTACACTTAGATATTTATCTTTGAATGTTGAAACAGCATAGTCCTGAAGAAACTCAATGTCCTTACGCTCACTATCTTTGAATGTTTCTTGATTCCGTGTTTGAGTGTTTTTAAGCACATCCTCCACAAATGTATCCGCTGACTTATATCCAGTCTTTGGATAATGGTATGCAAAATACCCCTGATCCATTGTTTGTAAGTCGTTTAACTGTGTTCCTATTTGCTTATTATCAGAATCCACGTTTTTGAGATGACTTGGATATTTTGGGAACAAACCACTTACAAAATGGATACCTAAGCCCACAATCAGCAGGATTGATAATACAAACGGAATCGCAAATTTATAATTAATTCTGTAACGTCTTCGCTTTGCCATTTATCATTACCTCTACTTAACAATCGTATCATACTCACCGTTGAATTCTAACCCTAGCAATTGAATAAGTGATGATTTTTTCAAGAATTCACCATCTTTTCAAGAACTTCTGACGCTTCGTTAGGTTTCTTCACATTATCTTTACAATATGATAGAATACCAAAATTACACATAATGTTATTGGTGGTAATTGGTTGATTTTTAATTTACAAAAAGGTATTATGTAAGTAACAACTTCAAATAATAGATAAGTTGTTACTGCATCCGTCGTAGATGACTTCATAATTTCCTTCTTAACCACTTATGAAGAACACACTACGATGTTACGCACTATCTCTCTTAAAAGAAATGGGTTCCCGTCCATTTCTTTTTTTGCGTTCAAATACCCAAAGTCAAAAATATGGGCTATACTATACGCATGACATTTACAGATAGATTAATAACATGGTATCGTGCGAATAAACGAGACTTGCCGTTTCGTCGTGAGCGTGATCCCTATAAAATTTGGGTCAGTGAAATCATGGCTCAACAAACACAAATTGCAACGATGCTCCCTTACTATGAAAAATGGGTCGCCAAGTATCCTACTGTTCAAGATTTAGCGGCAGCTGATATTGACGAAATCCTCAAAATGTGGGAGGGATTGGGTTATTACCGTCGTGCTCGTAACTTATATGCGGGGGCACAGTTTGTTGTAGAACATTTTGATGGTGTTCTGCCCGCGGATAAACAGGCCCTTATGAGTATTCCTGGCATCGGTGACTACACTTCTAGTGCGATTGCCTCAATTGCTTTTAGCTTGCCAGAAATAGTGATTGACGGCAACGTTAAGCGTGTCATGGCACGATATCTTAATTATACCGAGAACGTGAATGCACGAGCAGCTCATAAGGTCTTTGATGCGTTCCTTAAAGAACAGCTTATTAAGGATGGTGCGGATCCTAATGAATTCAATCAAGCATTAATGGAGTTAGGGGCCCTTGTATGTACTCCCAGTAACACAACCTGCGAAGGGTGTCCATTTGAGGAAATGTGTGCTTGTTGGCGTGGCGAAGTCGTTGGGCAAGTTCCATTTATTCCCAAAAGTAAACCTGTGAAAGCGTATGATAAGTCAGTCTTTATCCTCGTTAAAGATGGAAAATTGCTTATTTCGAATGAGCACGATGATGGTTTAATGGAAGGTCTCTTCCGTTTACCACAAATTGATGGTCACCAAGATTTGGAACCTGTCACAACACTAATCCATAAGTTTTCTCATTTACATTGGAATATTGAAGCGTATCAAGTTGATTCGTTAGATATTGGAGATCACAATTGGTTCTTTGTGCCTCTTCAAGAAATTGTGGATACGTATCCGCTTGTGACAGCCCATCGCAAGATTCTACAAAATCAGAAGATATTATAAAAGAGTTCACCAGTGGTGAACTCTTTTATATAATTTTTAAAGTTTCAAGTGCGTAGGCGATTCCCGATTCGTCGTTGGAACGTGTTACAAAATGGGCCATATCTTTAACTGCATCGACTGCATTACCCATTGCGATAGCATGACCAACATAGGATAAGAACGACTTATCATTATGACCATCACCAAAACCAATCATCGCATCTGGATGGTACCCAAGAGGCTCTAATGCTTGAGCCAACGCGTTTCCTTTATCAATTCCCTGCGCTGTATATTCGAGGTAAAATGGTGCGGAAAAGACACAATTGAGTTTGCCTGAAAACGGTGCAACAAGCGCGTCGTGATGCTCTTGCAGATATTCTGGTGTAGCACTTACTAAAACCTTACTTAACGTAAATGTTGCGACTTCGCGTAAATCTTGAATTGGCTTAAGCTCTAGGTAGCACATTTCTGCTTCATGTTGAACCATATACCCATTTTCGTTATTCGTGTATAAATAGGTTCCATCATCAAACATCATACTGACGTCAAATTGCTCGAGGTGATCAATAATTGAACGTACTTCTTCATGAGATAATGGTTGATGAAAGAGAACCTCATCAGTTGCCGGATTTAGAACCTTGCTTCCATTGTAAGAAACAATCATACCGCCATAGTTCGCAATATCGAGTTCGGCTGCAAGTGGAAGCATACCGCTTGTCGGTCTTCCCGACGCTAAAACAACACGTGTTCCCTTTTGTTGAGCCTTAATCAAGGCCTTTTTTGTAGTCTCATCCAGTGTTCCATCGGACGAAATTAGTGTACCATCAATATCTGTAACGATTATTCTAATATGTTCCATAGATCCTCCACATAATGCATCTATTATAGCTTATTTTGCATATAAAAAATAATCATGGTTTCCCATGATTATTTACTTGATAAATATGTAAGCAAATAGGTTCCACTCAAACCCAAAGAGCCAACACCGAGGGCTAGGAGTCCCCATTTCGATGCCTCTTGAGAAACACCCGTCATTGCATAATATGTTAGCAGCACACCAAACAACGCATACAAGCCAATATTCATCATTAGTGCTTGTGGTTTTAGATTATCATTCATTACAAAACGTTCTTTTGGTACAATTGTGAGTCCTTGCAAAAAACGTTTACGATAAATGATTTCCATGATAATGAGTGTCGCAAGACCAAACACCAATGAGGCTGGTGTATCAAAAAACAGTCCATTTACTACAACGACAAGTGCTAAGGTAATCGCAAAACGGCTTTGAAATACCTTTGCAAGTGCCTCTTTATCCTTGGGGACAAGATATACATTCTTATTAAAAAAATCAATAAACATAGTTTCTTCTGTTTTTGCCATTCGATGATTCTCCGTCTCTATATACCTATTCTACCTTATATTTTATAGTGTAGCACCAATTCATTTGTCTTTTTCAGTTTGCTTTTTGCATCTTTAACCAATTTGGTTGAGGCACACCCATTCCAATCCTATAATGGAGATGATAAAAAATATAAGAAACGGAGATTTGTATATGTTTAAACAAGATAAAGCCCATTGGGAAGCACTTGCTGGTTTCCATACAGCAAATGAAATTGCACAGCAACCTGAAACATGGTTGAAGACTTTGGACATCGTAACTTCTAAACGTTCCGAAATTGAAGCGTTCATTAACCAAGTTACTGGCCAGGAAGATTTTGATGTTATTTTTACTGGAGCTGGAACAAGTGAATTTGTTGGAAACTCACTTGCACCAATCCTTCAAGCAGCTTATGGACGCAACTTTAAATCAGTTGCAACAACAAACATTGTAGTAACTCCTGAAGTCTATGTTCATCCAACACGCCCTACATTACTTGTGTCATTTGGACGTTCAGGTAACTCACCCGAATCCATTGCCGCAGTAGATGTTGTTAATGAAGTCAATAAAAATGCAAAACACTTAGTCATTACATGTAACCACGAAGGTAAATTAGCATTGCGTGATGATGAAAACATCTACTCAATTAAATTACCAAAAGAAACCAATGACCAATCATTCGCAATGACAAGCAGCTTCTCAAATATGTTCCTTGCAGCTTACCTATCATTTAACATTGATAAATTAGAGAGCTACACAGATGCAGTCAACGAAGTTGTACGTGTAGGAAAACATATCGAGTCAGACCGTTTCGAAATTGTCAAAGACACAGTTGATAGTTTTGATTTTGATCGCATCGTTTATCTTGGAGATGCAGACCTTAACGGTTTCGCCCAAGAAAGTGCATTAAAGATGTTAGAACTTACAGCTGGTGAAACAGTAACCATGCACAACTCACCACTTGGATTCCGTCACGGACCAAAATCAATCGTTAATGACAAAACACTAACTGTCATTTACATGAAAGAATCAGAATATGTTCGTAAATATCAAATCGATTTAATTCGTGAAATGAGTGGACAACGTGCTGGAAACAGAATTATGGTTATTGACACACGTCACGATTCACAAATTAAAGACTTAGTTGATGTCTACGAAGTCATCGAATATAATGAAACTATGAATATGGACCTTGTTGGTTTAAATATGGTGATGTATGCTCAAATCTTCTCACTATACCAATCAATCAAGTTGAATAAATCACCAGACAACCCTTGGCCATCAGGACTTGTAAACCGTGTTGTTCAAGGAGTTATCATTTATCCATATCATAATGGAGGCACAAAATAATGATCGGTATCGTTGTAACAGGACACGGCGAATTTGCTTCTGGTTTAACATCAGCAGTCGAATTAATCGCTGGACGTCAAGAACAATATGAGGTTGTAACATTCAACCAAGATAAAACGCCGGAAGCTTTATCTGAAGACTTAAAGGCAGCAATCGAACGTGTTAATACGGGCGAAGGGGTCTTAGTATTCACAGATTTAAAAGGGGGTACACCCTTTAAAGAATCCGCAATGTTATCTGCTTCATTCAGTAACATTGAAGTCTTAACAGGAACAAACTTAGCGATGTTATTAGAAGCAAGTCTAATGCGTATGGGAGATGTTGAAGTTCAAGCGTTCTCACGTTCATTAGTTGAAACTGGAGCATCACAAGTTGATTTCTTTGAATTAGTTTTAGAAACATCAGAAGATGATTTTGATGGAGATGGTATCTAGGGAGGCTAACTATGACACCAATGTCAGTAGTTTTATATTCAAGCTTAACAGTTGGAGTGCTCTTAGTTTCATTCGCAATCATTTACTATATTACAACTGCGCGTAAGATTAAGCAGCAACACAGCCGTATGCCTGATATTCTTAATGAATTAAAACCAGGAGTAGAAATTGTATTCGCTGGAGGATTTGTCGGGAAACTTGTAAGTACCGATGATGAAAAAATCTTTGCAAAAGTACGTCTCAGTGATAATACTGTCGTTGAAATTGCAATGTATAGCATTACCAATATTTTAGATCGTTAAAAAAGCCGGAGTCTTCAAGACTTCAGCTTTTTTTGTGCTCGTTTTTATTTTCTTCTGTAATTGATTCGATAGATTCTTTATAAATTGATTGTGAGAATTCACTGGGGGCTAAACCAAAGCGTTTTTTGAATTTGCGAGAAAAGTAATGGATCGAACTAAAACCAAGTTTTAACGCAATTTCTGTAATTGGATAGCGCTCTTCTAGAATCATGTGCTGGGCTTTCGCCATTTTTAACTCGTTAATATACTGTTTGGGTGGCATATTGAGATTCTTCTTAAAAATTCCTTGTAACGTTGAGCGACTAATTGAGAACTGATCACAGATATCTTCAACCGAGATTGGTTCGAAAATATTATTATGAATGTAGGTACTAATTTCGTTCATCAACTCATTTTCAAAATTTTCTTGAATTGGATTGTTGGTCGTGACTTTTGTTTGATCTTGATTCTCAAGCTGAATCAGAAGAATTACTAATTCTTGGAGATAGGAAACCATAAGATCGCGTGAATAGGGAACATTATGCGATTCCATGATGGTCGAGTGACGAATGAATTTATCCGTCAATTGATACAACTCTGGAGTACAGTCAATGATTCGATTTTTGAGATGCGCCATATCCTTAGTACGAATATTCATATCGAACATAATTGTGAGATAAGATGACGATTTATCGCCTCGAATATATTGTTTATGAAATTGGCCCGGAAAATAAAGCATGATTTGTTGGCTGGATAGAATGTGCTCAATTCCATCCACTTCAACCCCTAACTCTCCCGTATCCACATACGTTAATTCCCAGAAATAATGGGATTCGCCATCAAAGTGATAGTCTTTCCCTTTTACACTATAATAATATGAATAAATATCTGTAACAGCAAACTTTGGCCGAATCGGCTCATATGCCAATTGGTTGGGCAAGTCGATCCGCTTTAGCTCTTGAGCCATCGGTGTTTGATATGAGAAATCCACAACGACACTTTGTGTTAAGGGAATAACCGTATACGGTGTGTTCTCTTTCAACATAATTGGACGGTGGATAACAAATTGTTCGCGGCTTCCAAACTCTTCCTGAACTACCAAGATCGCAATACCTTCTAATAACTCGATACGAATTGGCACTTCACTAACTTCTAGATAGTCTGGATTCTTTCCTTCAATAATCCTACGATGTGATACATATTCTGACGGTTCTTCAGCAATTGAACCAAATTTAAGAAACTGTGGACTTGTTGTCTTTAAATACATAATTCACCTACCTAAACTTCTCTCTATAGCTCTATTATACAACATTGTGCTTTTTCATTAAATAATTACAGCCGATTAATCAAAAGTGCAAAGGATATGTAAAATAATGCAAATAAAAATGTACCTATCTATTGTAATATTACACTATAAGAGCGCTTACATCTCTTATGGGTATGAAAGGAGAGCATGAATTATGCCAAATATCGTTTTAACTCGAATTGACAATCGTCTCATCCACGGACAAGTCGCAACACAATGGTCAGGAGTTATTGGTGCTAACTTACTGTTAGTTGCTAATGATGAAGTTTCAACCAACAAAATGCGTCAAGGTCTCATGGATATGGCAGCCCCAGGATACGCACAAACACGTTACTGGTCACTCCAAAAGACAATTGATACAATTCACAAAGCATCCGATCGTCAAATGATTTTTATCATTTGCGAATCACCTCAAGATGTCTTAACACTTGTTGAGGGCGGTGTGCCTATTAAAAAGGTAAACATCGGGAACATGCACATGGCGGAGGGGAAACGCCAAGTAGCAACTGTTGTCGCTGTTGATGACAAAGATGTTGCTGCATTCAAACGTCTCCAAGAACTTGGAGTTGAGCTTGAAATCCGACGCGTTCCTCAGGAAGGTTCTGAAGACGTCGCAAAATTATTTAAATAATACTCAAGGAGGAAAAGATTATGGATTTTGGAATTATTCCAATCATTCTCGTAATGATCGTTACATTTATCGCAGCGATCGACCAATTTAGTTTCCTAGAATCCCTCTATCAACCAATCGTATTATGTACAATTGTTGGTGCTATTCTCGGAGACATTAAGGCCGGAATGGTTGTTGGTGGTACTTACCAATTAATCTCAATCGGTAGTATGCCTGTTGGTGGAGCACAACCACCTAACGTAATTATCGGTGGTATCATGGCTACTGTGTTTGCAATTTCATCAAACATGGCACCTGATGCAGCTGTTGGTTTAGCAGTTCCATTTGCTTTATTCGGACAATATGCTGTTACATTGACATTTACATTAATGTCACCAATGATGGCATTAGCTGATAAAGCTGCTGAAGAAGCAAACCCAGCAGGAATTACACGCGTTAACATTATCTCAATGGCAATCTTAGGATCACTCTTCGCATTTATCGTTTTACTTGGAATGTTATCAGGACAAGTTATCGGTAAACAATTAGCAGAAGCTTCCTATAACCTTAGCTGGTTAATGGCTGGTCTTGATGTTGCTGGTGGTATGATGAAATATGTTGGTTTCGGTATCTTGATGAAGATTATGCTATCTGGCGAACTATGGGGATTCTTCTTCCTTGGTTTCGCATTTGCTACAATCGTCAACATGGTTCCTGGACTTTCAGGAGCAGCATTGCTCATCCTTTCAATGATCGGTGGCGCTATTGCTATCTATGACTTCCAACAAAATACAAAACTACGTAAATTAACACAAAATGCAACATTCGGTGGAGGTGAAGAAGATGGAATCTAATGTAACACACTACAAAGATTTAACTCCAGCACAACCGCTGGACAAGAAAACTCTCAACAAAATGGTTTGGCGTTCACTCTTCTTGCAAGCATCATTTAACTATGAGCGTATGCAAGCAGCTGGATGGCTCTATGGTATTCTTCCTGGATTAGAAAAAATCCATACAAACAAAGAAGACCTCTCAGCATCTATGACGCATAACCTTGAGTTCTTCAACACTCACCCATTCTTAGTTACATTTGTTATGGGTATTGTTCTTAACTTAGAACAAAACAAAGCTGATATCCCAACAATCCGTGCCGTACGTGTTGCTGCAATGGGTCCTCTTGGAGGTATTGGTGATGCTCTATTCTGGATGACACTTGTTCCTATTACAGCTGGTATCACAGCTAACATGGCAATTGGTGGACAGATTATGGGTCCTATCTTGTTCTTATTAATCTTTAACGTGGTACAATTTGCACTTCGTTTCTGGTTAATGAACATGTCATACCGTCTTGGTGCACAAGCAATCGATGTCTTTACAGAAAATGCTAAAGAATTTACACGAGCAGCTGGTATCCTAGGGGTATTCATTGTTGGTGCGATGGTTTCTATCTTCGGTGCAACACAAATTCGTATCTCAATAGTTGATGGTGATATGGTAACAAACGTTCAAAAAATTATGGACGGAATCTTACCAAAACTTTTACCATTACTCTTAACAATGTTAATGTACTTCTTACTCAAGAAACGTAACTGGACTCCTACAAAATGTATCGTACTCTTATTAGTTATCGGAATTGGCGGAACTGCAACAGGTATCTTAGCTGGTGATTCAAAAGCTATCAACCCTGAAACAAACGAAGCAATCCCTGGTGGCTATAACCCACTTCTAAAATGGTATGAATACGGTGTAGAGAAACCAAAAAACTAAAAACATAGTATTTCAGAAACTCTCCTTTCAAAAATACTAAAAAAAGAAAGCTACAGACTGATGATCTGTAGCTTTTCTTTGTAGTTATTAAGGTGTTTGGATTAGATTCCAAGTCACTGTTGCGTTGTATGTTCCAACACGCGCATCGCGCGTATCAAGGTTTAGCGTTACTTTGTCATTAGACTTGGTGTCTTGTGCAAGCCATGTTGTAATCCATGTACCCATACCGTGGTCTACTTGTGCGCCCATGATATCAACATAGTTACTATCCTTGCTTGATGTTAGTTCGATCTTATTTGATGTGATGGGTGCATTTTTATCGACGCTATCGCCTGTCTTTACTGCACCATTTTCAAGTGTTAGCTTTGCATTGGGAAGCGTGTGTGTTCCGTTTGTAAATTCACCAAGACTTGCCTGAAGGTTCCATCCTTGACCTGTTCCACGAACATCCGTTACTTGAACAAATGGTTTTTGAGTCGTTGAGTTCATGGTTGTGACTTTACGGTTCAGTTTCTGTTCACCAAATGAAATATTAGGTACATAGTCAATGGTAAGGAATCCAACATTTCCAGTTCCTTCACCACCATCCTCAGGTTCTAAAGGCTTTGTTGGATCGGTTGGATCAACTGGCTTGACTGGTTCGGTAGGTGATTCTGCCACGAATTCTACACCGACATTCGAGGTTGCTTTGGTTGCTTCGTTGCCGTCTGCAAAAACTGCAGTTGGGACCATCATTGCCATAATTAGTGCGGGAATCAATAATTTCTTTTTCATTTCATTTTCTCCTTATATGTTTAAATTTGTTATTTAAATCTAGTTTAATTATAGATAGTTGTGATATTTTTTGTGGTTTTTGTCACAAATGTAGTTGCATTTGTAATGAAACTCATTTTTTTCACAAACTGATTGTGCCTAGTTAAATGTTAAAATCCATTCTAACTCTGCTGTATAACCAGTATTACCGTAAATTCCATTCGCTCCAGTGAGTAGAAGCAAGACACCAAGATCTTGATCAAATTGAAGTTCTGTTACGGCATCATAATGTTCTGGTGTTTCATAGACAACAATTGGCTTGTTTGTGATGGCGTTGCCGTTATGACTTGAATTATTTTTGAAGATAAGACTGTTATTGAGTGTCGATCCCCGACCTGCGGTATCTGTCATTTCTTGTTTTGCTCTGACTTCCAATTTCCAACCTGTTCGCTCATAACGCGTATCTTCAACACGAAGTGTCATTGCCTCATCGCGATGATGAGTACCTGCAGCATTTGTAATGTCAATGCTACCGAATTGAATGGAACTTGGATAGTTTACGAGGTCGACACTTCCATAAATGGTGTAGTCTAATACTTCGACTATTTGAAAACGGCCATCGGTAATTGTGATTGTATGGTAATCGACACTTAGGGGGTGCTCCAGTTTACTGAAAAATTGGCCATCATCATCTGCAGTTCCCTGTAGTTGTTCTGTTTTATTGTAGTTCATAACAATTTCCGCATTGGGATTTGTTTTAATATCTAGGACCGATAAATCATCGTTAGCCTGATTGCTAAACGCGATATGTCCTATCGCGTAGATTGCATGTTCGGTAAATGTTCCAGCTTTAATGTCCATTAGACCATTCTCGTTTTCAAATGTATTTGCGTATATTTTGATTGAACCATCTTTATTTATACTGAATTTTAAGGTTCCCATCCGATTATCAGAATTGTAAATTTTGTAATCGGGTGTTCCCATGGCGTTTACTTCATTCCATACGTTGATTTGTTGACTGTTGATTTCAATAATTGGTGTTTTTGCTTTATTAGTGAAGTCCACTTTATGATTTGCTTCTGCCACAAACCAACTTGGTTTCATGCCTTCATCTGTAATCGTGATGCTGTTCGCAACATCAAAGATACCGACATATTCCATATCATTTAGGTACAACGCAACTCTAGCATTGATAAACTCGACATCCTTTGCGGTAATCATATAATAGCGTGATGATGTTGGAACTTTTCCTTCCGCATCCACAAGAATATCTGAATCATTCACCCTAAATTTTTTCCCAACGAGAACACTTCCAATTCGAGGATTATCGGAATCTGCAATGATTTTACTTTGGTTGATGATGGATAAGTTTCCATTAGTCGAAATTGCATTTCGACTGATTTTATCAGCATGCATCTCGATTTCTGAATTCGAGATTATGATATCTTTTTTTGCGGCTAATATATCGCCACTTGTCGATTCTGTATTAATAACCACAGTTGAATCTTCAATAATCAAACCTGTCTCGTAGACAGATGCAGGTTCAGTTTGGTCAATTGAAGCAGTCGTTTGGAGTTTGGTGTTTATGCTAACTCGAGACCCTCCTACAATTTTTAGCTGTTGTTTAGCAGTTAATGCTTGCCATGTATTGCCACCTTCTATGTTTACTTCTGATTGATTAATTGCAATGACATCCGATGATATGATTGCAGAGGTCCTTGTATTAGACATCATATGGACGTTTAGTGTTGCCTTTTCCATAATAAATGACTTTGTACTTACAAGCGTCAATGCACTCGTCCCCTCATTAACAATAACTTCGATATTAAGAATTGAGCCGGGTTTCATATCAATAGAATTTGCATAAACAGCACGGTAATCTGTCTGGATTGTTGTTTGCGAATATTCTTCAAAGATTAGATTCGAATCCGCGGTATTAAACGTTGTTCCACTGTTATTCGATAGTCCTTTTATAAGTATATCGCCTTTAAAAACTAAAGTTTTCGACCGAATCAATTCTTGACCATATCGTGATGCCATCGTTGCCGAAACATTATGCAAGATGCTAGTTCCTTTTGTATTATGTGCAAGCGTTGTGCCATAGAAATCAATATTTTCATAGATAAATGTTGTGTTTTCATAAGACGAGTACATAAGCCCATATTTGCCACTTGATAAAATTGTAAGATTCTTGAAATGCATCGTTGTTTCTTTATTATCTCGTGCTTTAATCGAAAGATTAAAAAAGTCGTCGTTAGTAGGTGCCGTTAAAGAGTGATTTTCATTTGTTACTGGATCTTTACCATCAAGAATAAAACTATATCCTGATGGTACCGTTAACGCTTTCGTGATTTCAAAATCAGAACTCATGTAGTACGTATCATATTTACCCTGTCCGAGGTTCGTTACATAAGCATGAAATTCATCATATGAGCTCACAATTACTTCATTTTCTTTAAGAACTCGTGTTTCTGGAGTCACTTCTGAATCTTCAATGAGTACTGATTCTTCGTTAGGCGCTTCCGCTTCAGATGTCTCGATTTTTGTTGTTTTATCTTCGAGATTTTTTTTCAACTCTTCTTCAGTTATATTCGATTCTTTTTCATTCACGTCACTTTGTGTTACATTCTCTGTCAGAACATCACCACTGTTAACTGTTGTTGTATATTTTTTGGTTTCTTCAGCATTGATTGAAGTTGTAGTACCACCCATAAACATAACTGACACTACTAATGCTGTGCTTAATACAAATAAGGTTACTTTTTTTAGTGATGTTCTCATTATATATATCTCCTTTTTATATATGATTGTTTTTATCCTTACGTCGCTTCCATACTAATAGAATAATGATAAATAACATGATTCCCATAATACTTAGTAGCATCCATGTAAGCATATTTGAATTTTGGTTAAAGTTAATGACCTCATGGTTTGTATTGGTCGATGTCTCCTCCGACACCTCAATCGTATCACTGAAGCGCCAACTGGAGGTTTCATGATTAATTTCCAAGTCCATTGCATAGGTTCCAGGCTCGATTGTTTGTTGCTCACTGGCGTATACAACTTTGAAGTTGGTATTGGGTGATATTGAACCATTTTGCTTAATCACGCTTGCTACCACTTTACCTGTTTTTGTATCACGAATCGTTCCATTCAAGGTAATACCGTTCATCAAAATCGGTTGATCGTTTTGGATAACTGAGACAAACCGTGCATTAAGATCAATAACTTCAATTTCTGTTTTAATATAATTTAGATTGCTGTTCTCAACATTATCATGCATCCGTGTCTGAACACCCAATGTATAAGCAACACGGTTATTTAATGTTACACCTTGAGATCCTGTTTGTTCCTTATTAGCATCTGTATCTGCAATAATCGTAATCCCACCTAACCGAATACCATCGAAGTCAACACCGTCTGTATCTATCTCAATGTGTACAATTTCCGTTGCGTTTGGAGCAACTTCGACTGACTCTTCGCGTACTTTCGTAAAGCTTGTGAGCGGTGTTGTCAGTGAGGTATCCGGTTCCTTGATAGTACTAAATTGTTTTGATGCATTATTGTTTGTAGTCGCATCTGCAAGTAGCACTGTCGCAACCATTGTTTCGTTCCCTTGGTTGATGACTTCGAGTTCAAGTGTCTGTTTCATGTTTGGTTCGAGTTTAAGGTCGTAGTAGCCAACATTTTGATTTATTTGATTATTAGGAATAATAGGATTAATTGAGAATTTCTCATAGGCATCTGCACTGATTGTGCTTATATTTCCGACCATAATCATTAGTGCTATGATAAATGTTATTACCGTTTTATTTTTTTTCATGTTGCTTTCCGTTCCCTTCCGATTGCTCTTGTTTATATTTCGTTAATATATAAACCTTTTGTTTTTAATTTCGATTGCACGCAAATAATATCAATTTGAGAGATTTTATGTATGAAATGTCACAAAACAACATTAATATGTAATAAATACCAACATTTTTGCGATGTAAGCGCAAATCATTATTTTCCAAATAATTCAAACGAAAAGTTTATAAACGGAACCGAAACCAGACTTTGCACATAAAAAAAGACTCCCTTGCGGAAGTCTTTGTGACTTAGAGAATCTATTTTGCTTCTAATTCATCAACATGCGTTGCGAACTGATAGTCATCTAAGTAAAGTTTGACGTAGTCTTTGATCAATGACAATGGATCATTGGATACTTTGCCATCTTTGATACGGCGGTATTGGTAAGGCATATATTGTGATAGTAATGTCATTGGAATCGGTGTTGCTTCTAAATTAGCAACAAGTTTACTGATAGCAGCTTGCACTTCAGGTGTTGGCAAGTAGTAACGTGCACGGTCGGAGTAGCTATATTTACGTTTGATTGCAAGTTCTGCATCCGTTCCGTGGTAATGTTTTTGCCAGTTTCCTGGACTTGCTAACATTGTTTCTTCAAGAACATCAATAAAGTGTGAAGGATCCGTTGTAATTTGATCTTCAATATGTGAGAGGGCAAATAATGCTTCACGTAACGCAAAGGTCAATGCAGGTCCTACTTTGAGGATAGCGATTCCGTCTTCAACCATTTCACGTAAATGTTCTGGTGTTTGGTAATCGGTTGAGTGACCTTCGAATACAAAGTTATCAAACTCATCACGTAATGTTGCGGTTAAGACTTTCGCATTTTCACGGTTGTATTGGAAGAGGTCTTCATCACCAAATTCAACACCAGGTTGAACAACAATACCGATGACAGCATCAAAAACTTTTTCGACACCATACTCTGTGAATGTTTCTTTAAAGACACGGTATGTTTCTTTAAAGTCTTCTGGGCTTGTAACTGCTAATGTTTCTTCTTTTTCTTGCGCACCACCTGGGATTGGAACTTCACTACCAATTATGAATGCTGGGAAGATTGCGTCTGGGTTTTCTTTTAAGAGTTCATCATACGCTTCTAGTGATGCTTTAGCCATGATTGCTGAACGACGTGCAATCGTTTCGTTTGATAGCATCTCCGTTGTACTGTCATCAGCGACACGCATTGATGTATCCAAATGGATTTTTGTAAAACCGGCACGTACATAATCATAAACAAGTTCAACAGCATTTTTCATAGCTTCGTCTTCGTTTAAATCTGTCCATGTAAGCGGACCTAAGTGGTCTCCACCTAAAATAATACGTGACTTATCATACCCTACTTTGTCAGCCAAACCATAAACAAATTCACGATAATCTGCAGGTTTCATTCCTGTATAACCACCAAATTGGTTAACTTGGTTCGCTGTTGCTTCAATAACTACTGATGAGTTGTGTTCTTTTGCGAATTCTAATGTAGCTTCAAGTACAAGATCGCTCGCAGTACATGCTGAATAAACCCCGACTGGGCGTTTATTGCTTAATAAAAACAATGGATTTTTTTTCATACTTTCACCTCGTACTTTAATTTTAGCACAGTTCAATTTGCACTATGTTGTGGTAAATAATAGGGTTGTTGCATTTTTCGACATAAAATGTGATTTTGTCATTAAAAATTCAAAAGTGTGAATTTTTTTTACTACTTCGGATAATGCTTTTCATTCAGTGACATGATATAAATAAGTTAGGAATGGAGTGATACGATGTTATGGATTAAAAATGTTTTATTGGAGAAGGGATATGTTGAGCATCCTTCTCTCGGCTATAAAACTGACACAGAACTTAGTGTCTTAGGTATTGATCACGGAAAAATCGTTACTATTTCTGATACATTGCCAGATAATGCAACAGATATTTTTGATGCCCAAGGGTATCTCGCAATTCCCAGTCTTGTTGACAATCACATTCATTTAGATAAAGGCCATCTGGGTGGTCCTTGGCAAGCTGTGGTGCCGATGCAGACTGTGGCAGATCGAATTCATGAAGAAGAGGGATTTTTAGAATCGTTTTTAGTGAAGACACCACAACGTGCGCAAGCATTGATTGATCTTGTGGGTAGTTATGGCGCTACTTTTTTAAGAGTACATGTTAATGTTGATCCAGTCATTGGACTGCAAAACCTGCAGTGCATCCGTGACGTGTTAGAAAGTAATGCACATCGCATGGACTTTGAACTTGTCGCTTTCCCACAACACGGCACACTTGCAACTGAAAATGACAAATGGTTAACACAAGCCATGCAACAACCCGGTGTTCATGTAATCGGTGGTCTCGACCCTGCCACAATTGATCGTAATATAGACGCATCTTTAACGGTATTGTTTGAGCTTGCGCAAACATATCACAAAGAGATTGACATTCACCTTCATGACCACGGTACCCTCGGGATCTTCGAGATTGAGAGAATTGTTGATTATACTGAAAAGTATGGATTAAAAGGCCATGTCCAAATTAGTCATGCTTATGCCTTAGGTGATGTTTCTTTAGACGTGGTTGCGAAGATTGCCCAACGGCTCGCTACATTCGACATCGCAATTAACACTACAGTTCCGATTGATACGCCTGCACCACATATTCCAACACTTCAAGACGCTGGCGTCCGCGTTCATGTCATTAATGATAATATCAATGATCATTGGAGCCCTTTTGGGACAGGTGATCTCATCCAACGTGCAAGTCGTGCAGCTGAACGTTTCAATTTGACTGATGAAATAGCACTATCACAATCATTAGGACTTGTGACCAGAGGGAAGACCCCGCTCACACCTTCTGGCGAAAGGGTTTGGCCAAAAATTGGTGACTGTGCGAATATTCTCTTCGTGAAAGCCGAATCTTCGGCACATGCGATCGCACGTGTTCCCCAAGACCGTGTTTTGATGTTCAAAGGTGCATTTATGACCCCGCATTTCAGAAAATACTAGTCGTATAAAAGAGTATCTACGGGTACTCTTTTTTTGTGGTCACATTGGCAAGAAAAAACCTCTAATGTGGCACCATTAGAGGTTTATGTTTTTATAAGGAGTTAAGACATGTTAGCTACAAAAGTAATAGGATTTTATTTTAATGCCTCAAGGATAAAGTTCATCATAAATAATGCGGTTGAAATATAGACAATTGGATGGACTTTACGGGCACGACCTTTCGCTACTTCAACAATGATATATGCCATAAATCCAAAGGCTAAACCATTTGAAATACTGTATGTAAGTACTGTCATAACGACTGTAAAGAACGCAGGTACTGCAGTTTCAAAGTCACTCCATTGAACGTCGCCAAAGGAAGCACTCATGAGGATCCCAACAACAATCAATGCAGGCGCAGTCGCCGCTGCAGGGATTAATGAGACGACAGGTGCAAGGAAAATACTGAGGCCAAAACAAATTGCAGTAACGACCGATGTAAGCCCGGTACGTCCACCTGCTTCAATTCCAGCTGAACTTTCTACAAAAGTTGTCGTATTGGAGGTACCAAAGATAGCCCCAACTGATGTAGCAATTGCATCTGCGAACATCGCTTTGTCCATTTTTGAAGAAAAACCTTTCCCTTCTTCAAGTGCACGTTCATCTTCAGCAGTAAAGATGCCTGAACGGCGTCCTGTACCAATAAAAGTACCGATTGTATCAAAAGTATCCGTTAAACTAAACGCAAATACGATTGGGAATACTGTCATTAAGCTATGGTTTGTAAAGAGACTGACAATCCCTTCATTTCCCAACGCTTTACCAAAAACGCTACCAAACTCTGTAAAGATTTCTCCGAAACTCGCAGTCTGTGCTGCACCGCCAAGATTAACAACGCCCATTGGGATACCAATTAATGTTGTAAGTACAATTCCGATAAGCATTGCTCCCTTTATTTTGCGAAGCATTAATACAAGGATCAAGACCAATCCAATTAATGCCAACAAGATATTTGGGTCACTAAAATTCGATAATGCAGGAACCCCTGCTCCAAAGTTTACAAAGTTGATGTTCAATAGACCAATATAGGCAATGAACAGTCCAATACCAGCTCCGATTGCTTGTTGCAATGTTTCTGGAATCGCTTTAATGATATGTTTACGAATGCGAGTAACAGTAATCAAGATATTAATGACACCACATACAAACACAAGCGCTAATGCTTCATAAGGTGTAAACCCCCCAATGATAACAACAGTGTAGGTGAAGAACGCGTTAAGCCCCATACCAGGTGCTTGTGCATACGGCACGTTCGCAAACAACCCCATAACCATGGTCCCTGTAATTGCTGCGAGGATTGTTGCAATGTAAACACCATTGATCGGTAATCCAGCTTCGGATAAGATCTGTGGGTTTACAAATAAAATGTAGGCCATCGTAAAGAAGGTTGTAATCCCTGCTAATACTTCTGTACCTACGGTTGTATTATTTTCTTTGAGTTTAAAGAATTTTTCCATTTATTCTTGCTCCCTTTCGTCTCAAATGATTAAAAAACCAAATAAAAAAGATCGGGAGAAAACGATCTTGAGAGTTTTCACCACGATTGTCGATACATTTACGGTGTATCGGTAGAGACTACCCGACCATATTTCGGGTATTAAATTCGGCTAATTAATACATTTACAGTATATGAACACAACTATTGATTGTCAAGTGAACCTTTGCGAATGATTGAAAAAACTGCCGAAGCAGTTTAATCGAGATATAAAATGTAAAAGTGCGTTGTGATTCCGACGGCCGGAACATTTTCGAGGACCGCATACTGTGTAAACCCTAGTTTCTCGTAGAATTCAGGCCCTTGAAAATTCAGTGTTGAGACCGTAATCGATTTACAGTTATGGGCTTTCGCATAATCAATCGCCGATTTCATTAGTTTTGAGCCGATTCCCTGGCCGCGGTAGCCCTCCTTAACTGCAAGCATGCTTATTTTAAGCCGCTGATAAAATATTTTTCCAGTAATCCCACCAATGTATTCGTTGTCGATCGAATAGACATTTGAGAGCGCTTCGTATTTTTGTGATGGAAAGACGGACAATGCGGCATTATGTTCATCAAGTAGGACATTTAGTAGTGCTGAATTTGTATCATAATCTATAGACTTAATCATAGTAACCACCCCTTATATAACTATTGTAGGCAATCTATTCCCTAATTTCTATGCTTTACGCATAGATTTCACATGAATTTTTATACGATAAAAAAAGAGCACTTTCGCGCTCTCTCATTATGCTAATTCGTTTTTTGATGTTCCTGTATTGATGAACTCTTGTAGGTTTTCATATGAGTATTCAACCATATTGCTGACGGCTTCATCTGTATATGATCCAACATGTGGTGTTACTAGTACGCGTGGGTATAAGTTCATGATACGTGTCATCAACGCATCAACATCAGTTCCACGTAAGTCTTTATTAAAGTAAGCTGTTTCGTTTGCGAGAACATCTGTACCAAATGCTTGAACTTTTCCTGATTCGACAGCATCTAAAATTGCATCGATATCTTGGAGTTCACCCCGTGACGTATTAATTAAAATAACACCGTCTTTCATTTTAGAAATTAAGTCTGCATTTAAGAATTCGTCATTTGAACCTTTAAAGTAAGGCATATGCATTGAGATGATGTCTGATTCTTTAAGAAGTGTTTCAAGGTCTACTTGTGTACATGTATCACCTAAGTAATCTTTTTCCACAACATCATATCCGATAACGTTTGCGCCAACCCCTTTGAAGATTGTTGCTGCTGTAAATCCAATTTTACCAAGACCGATAATTCCGACTGTTGATTTACGGATTTCTTTACTAAACATAAAGTCGTCGATTTTGAAATTTCCTTGTTGCGTGTTATTTGTTGTATAAGATGTATGACGTGCAAGTGTTAATGCCATGGTTAATGCAAGTTCAGCAATCGCATTGGGTGAATAGAAAGGTACATAAGCAACTTTCAATCCGAATTCTTTTGCTGCTTCTAAATCAACATGGTTGTATCCAACTGTGCGTGTTAATACATATTTAACACCATAATTTTTATAGATTTCTAAATTTTTACGATTTCCTGGGCAATTTCCACGAAGCATAACTGCATCACAACCTTCTGCAAGGTGAACAGATTCATCGTTTAACATTGCTTCAGTTAGAACTAAGTCATAACCAAATTTTTCATTCAATGATTCAAAGAATGGTTTTTCTACTGGGCGTACCCCATAACATAAGAGTTTCATAATTTTATCCTTTCAAAATTAAATAATACCTGCTGTACCAAGAGCTGTTAAGATAATTAACCAAACAATAATAGCAACGATTGATAAGACGGTAGCAACGAGTGATGCATTGGATGCGAAGAGTGCTTCTTTATCAAAGTTGATTGCGTAGCTAACACAAACAGTTGCTGGTGGTGTTGCTAACATAATGATAATTCCTGTAATTGCGACAGAGTCTAAAGGTAAGAATCCGATTTTTTTGAAGATGATCATCATAACTAATAAGATAGCTGGGATTATAACAAGTTTTACTGCTGAATAAATCCAAACTGCTTTGTCTTTCACAGCATCTTTTAATGAAATTTTTGCAAGTGTCATCCCGATTGCCAACCATGCTAATGGTGATGAAAGTGATGCTAAATATCCAACAGATTTCATGAACCATGGTAGTGTTTTATCCAAACGCAAGAATGCACCAGTCCATGCTTTATCACCAGTACCAATTGTTACTTGAGGTAAACTACCTTGGAACATCCAAATTGCAAATCCAATAAATGTTGCAAGAATGATTGGGTTCAAGATGATTTGTTTTAAGTTTTTCTTTTCGAGTTTTAATCCAGAGAAGAGAATAAATCCATATGAGTATAAGAAGACACGGTAAGCAATGTTAAATAAGTTTGCGTAAAGTGTTCCTTCTGTACCTAAGAATGCTGAAATAATAGGAATTCCGAAGAATGTTGTTGATCCAAAAATTGTGATTCCACGAATGGCATCTAATTTGTCCCCTTTATAGATGAACATGTAGCCAAATGTGATGATAATTAAGATTACGTATGCGACAAAGCCGAAGATAAATGTGTTGAGTCCGACTGTAAATGTCTCAGGTTTAATTTCTGTCATAAACGCTTGGAATGCTAACGCTGGTAACGCAACATTTAACAAGACTGCTGTTAATGCTTTAGACGCTTGGTCTGTAACTTTATTTGATTTTTTCAAGTAGTATCCTAAAAGGATAATTGAAATTGTTGAAAAAATCGCCCCTAGAAATGCTTGATCCGAAAGGACCTGTTTCATAATTTCCATATTCTATTTCCTCCATTATCCTCATCACGACTTCAAATTCCGCTTTGAAGTGCTTTGAGATATTAATCATAAGAGATAAATAGGTATATATATAGGGTGTTTTATCGGTTTTTATCATATTATGTCATTTTTTGTGCATGAGTGGTATCCATATTATATAGTATGTGAAATATTTAACTAATGTAACAAGTGCAACCCTTTACAAAAAAAGATACTATTTTACAGTATCTTTCATCACTAATGGTTTCAACAAACGCAAGCTGTTGAGGATAACAAGGATTGTGCTTCCTTCATGCCCGACGACGCCAAGTGGCAATGAAATATCGCCCATAAAGTTCGCTGACACAAGCAGCAATATCACACTAAACGAGAAGACAATATTTTGAATGACAATACGACGGAGTCGTTGTGACAAGGTATATGCGTAGCGAATGTTCTCAATGTTATTGTGAACAAGAATGATATCTGCGGCCTCAATCGCTATATCAGTTCCGCCGCCCATTGCAATTCCAATCGTTGCATTCGCAAGTGCTGGCGCATCGTTAATCCCATCACCAACCATCGCAACATCACCATATTCTTCAATTAAAGCATTGATAATATCTGCTTTTTGGTTTGGGAGTGTTCGCGCTATAACGCGTTGGACTCCTACCGCTTCTGCTATTTTGTTTGCAGTTTCTTGGTTATCACCGGTAATCATGACGGTTTGAATATTTTGCGCGTTCAGCCAAGAGATTAATGCGATTGCATCAGGACGCAAAGTATCTATTAATCCGATTATACCAACAATTGTTGTTCCTTCTTGAATATAGACTAATGTTTTCCCTTCCGCCATCCAAGCAGCTTCTAAAGCAGTCATCGTTTCATTAAGAGGTTCTGTCGATTCATTACGGCCAACTTTGTACTGTTTGCCCTGATATGATCCACGAACTCCAAAACCTGGAAGTTCTTCAATATCTTGTACATCAACAGCTCCCGTATGCATTTCTTTGACGATAGCTTGTGCAAGCGGGTGTGTGGAATGACGTTCTAACGCAACAATGATGCCACGTAACATTTCATCGTTTAAATGAACATCAGTGACACGCATTTCACCTTCTGTTAATGTTCCAGTCTTATCAAAAGCAATTGCTTTTAAATCCATGAGGTTTTCGAAATGAATGCCTCCTTTAACTAAAATACCATGTTTTGCACCATTTGAGATTGCAGCAAGGGTTGCTGGTGTGACTGAGGCAATCAATGCACATGGAGAAGCAACGACGAGTAAAATCATGCCACGGTAGAAGGCAGCTTCAAAGGGCACATTCATCAATAATGTCGGAATCGCAATAAACAATGCAACAACAACTAAAACCCCTGCAGCATAATAACTTTCAATTTTATCAATGAAACGTGCTGTTTTTGACGGATAATTTTGTGCATCATCAACCATTTTAACGATTTTCTGAAGCATTGTATTCCCTGGTTCTTCGTCGACTTCAATCGTAATTGGATTCGACACATTCAATGTTCCACCGAAGACACGATCCCCAATTGTTTTATCACGAGGAACTGCTTCTCCTGTAATCGCCGCTTCTTCGAGTGCGGTTTCTCCGCTTACAATTTTTCCATCAATCGGAACACCTGCGCCACGAGCAACAATGACTTTATCGCCAATTTTAAGCGTCTCTACTTGAACGGTACGCGTACTTCCATCTTTGAGTAATTGTTGCGCCGTTTCTGGTTGCATCGCCATCAACGAATTGATTTCACGTTTGCTCTGATCCAATGTCATTGCTTCAAGAGCACCCGATACAGCAAAGATAAAGATTAGTACCGCACCTTCGGAGTAATAACCGATCAAGCATGCCCCTAATGCGGATAAAATCATCAACAGTTCAACGTTTAAATGTTTATTTTCTAGTGTGTCTTGAATCCCTTCTAGTGTTTGTTTGTATCCCCCGATTACAATCGCCAACACAAAAAATACAGGACTGTTGGTTACGAATCCTAGTACTAGGAGTATTCCACATGTAATCGTATCCCAAAATTCTTTAATATAATTCATACATCTACCTTCTCTCACAATTGATATTGATAATGATTATCACTATATGTAGATTGTATCATACGTTCTTATGCTTTTGAAGTGCGAACCATTAATTATTCAACTTCACAAAGTATTTGCTGCATGGGTGCGATAGTTTATCCATCACTATGTATGAACCATTAATTTTTGCATTAGTGAATTGCCGATTTGATTTTTTTCTTCAGCATCCCGAACAAAAAAGATAGGAATCCAATGATCCCTATCGTGCAATGATTATGTCACTCGCTGGTGAATTTTCTTTGTGGAGCGACGAGATTTCGTCACACTCTGATGACGCTAATTCAAAATCAAAGACATCAAAATTTTCGGCTTGACGACGAACGTTTGCTGATTTCGGAAAGACCACAAATCCTGTTTGAATTTGCCAACGCAACACGATTTGCGACACTGACTTTCCATACTTCTGTGATAACGCAACAAGAATCGGTTCTTCCTCCAACGCACCACGCAACAAAGGGCGCCATGCTTCCATGACAATGCCATGGTCATGATTATAAGCATACGCTTCAGCTTGAATCATATACGGATGCCGTTCCAACTGGTTGACCATCGGCGCAACAACCGCATCTTCCATTAAAACTTCAAGTTGGTTATTACTAAAATTAGAAACACCAATCGCCTTGACCTTATCTTGTTCGTATAAATACTCCAATGCACGCCATGTTGACTTCGAGAGTGCATGAGGCCAATGAATCAGATACAAATCAAGATAATTCGTTTGCAGATTTTCAAGCGTTCGTTCAAACGCTTGCAGTGTTGCATCGTAACCCTGATCTGTTTCCCACACTTTGGAGGTCAAGAAGAACTCTGAGCGCGGGATACCACTATTTTTAACTGCTGTTCCAATTATGGCTTCATTATCATAATAAGATGCTGTGTCGATATGGCGATAACCCGTCTGAATGGCATGCATAATTGCGACTAACCCATCTTCACCAGTTAATTTATACGTTCCTAAACCAAGAACCGGAATAGAAACCCCATTATTTAAAGTTTGATAAAGCATGATACATCATCTCCTTTTCAAACGATCAAACCACGATTCTTTCTTCGTGAGTTTGCGAATATCGTCCATGTGATATCGTATCACGCGGGCCCCTTGAATCATTGTAAATTGCCCACGACCAATCTCAAAGATACCGACTTTATCAAGGGGAATATTGATATGTACATCGGCTTGTTTTTGTACTAATTGATCTGCTTCAATCCGCATAATATCCATGACACGAGTTCCTAATCCAATCATTGAATCGAAATCTTTGAAGGGTTCATTCGAGTGCATTGTAATCGCTATAGTTCGATCAACACCGTAGTCCTTAATCGGAACAAGGGGTAAATTCTGACGAACGCCACCATCGACAAGCATCATTTCTTCAAAAGGCGTTGCCGCAATGACGAACGGGAACGAACACGATGCTCGTACGGCCGTTGAAAGCTTGATGTTATCAATTACAAGCGTTTCGGGATCGGAATTTTGATAAAGCTCCGGATGAGACACAAACATAATCGTTCGCCCAGTGATAATATCAACAGCGTTAATTGCAAGTGGAATTTTCGCATCTTGAATCATATTGAGTCCAAGTTTCTTTAGGTAGACATCCAGCACATCTTCTAAGTCTTGACCGTCGACAAGACCACCTACCAGTTTATCTTTTGAAAATGGCAGTAGCTTCATCGATGGACGACTCATAATCTTCTTGTCTTGAATTTCCTTCTCTAATTCTAAAGCCACATCTTTAACTGTTTCAATGTCTACACCACTGGCATACAATGCCGCAATAACAGAACCCATTGAAGTTCCTGCTATCGCATCGATTTCAACCCCTTCACGATGTAAGGCTGCTAATATCGGAAGTTGAGAGAATGCACGAATACCGCCCCCCGATAATGCAATTCCAATTTTTGTCATGTTTATCACCTCTACTTTTAATTATACCGCATCTTCTATGATACAATTACAAAAAGGATGTGAAACCATGACACTTACACTTGAACTTGTATTACTCATTCTAATTGCATTGGGAATTCTGTTACTCCTAATCCGTAGTTATATTAAAACTGATAATACACAGAACCAACAGGATCTTCTCAATCGTAATTTCAATAATTTAACGGATCGTTTGGACACAAAGATAAATGATTTGAATCAGAGAAATGTAGAGTTTGAGCGGACAATCACTTCAAGTTTAATACAATTTCATGACCGCACCTCAGCAACCATGGGAACTCAATTCGATAAGCTCCAAGAGTCTGTTGAAAAACGATTGATGCTCATGGATCGGCGCATGTCTGAAAGTCTTGAAGAAGGATTTAAGAAGACCAATCAAACCTTCACTAACATTGTTGAGCGACTTAGCAAAATTGATGAGGCACAAAAGAAAATCGATGCTCTTTCATTTGAAATTGTCTCGTTACAAAATGTCCTTACTGATAAAAAGACACGCGGTGCTTTTGGCGAAGTGCAACTTGCCCACATTCTCGCGTCAATCTTTGGGGAGAAAAACGACAAAATTTACCAACTTCAGTATACGTTCTCTACAGGTTCACGATCTGATGCTGTCTTGTTTGCACCTGAACCTTTAGGAACACTTGCAATTGATTCAAAATTTCCGTTAGAAAACTACCGTCGGATGGTCGACGTAAACATCAGCCCCGAGGCTCGCACACTTGCCACCAAAACATTTGTGAGTGATGTGAAGGCACATATTGATGCAATTGCCAATAAATATATCATCCCAAACGAAACCTCCAACCAAGCTATTATGTTCGTTCCGGCAGAAGCAATCTTTGCGACCATCAATGCATATCACGAAGATATTATTGACTACTCTCAAAAACGACGGGTTTGGCTTGCTTCACCAACAACACTGATGAGCACCTTGACCACCATTCAAACAATTCTCATTAATCTTGAACGTGAGAAGTATGCAGCTGAAATCCACGACCACTTGCGCAAATTATCCGTTGAATTCGACCGCTATCGGAACCGTTGGAACAATTTATCACGACATATGGACACACTCCATTCTGATTTTAAACAACTCGATATTACCACCGAGAAAATCACCAAACGCTTTGATGACATTTCAAATGTGGATGTTCAAAATACGGAAGCCATTTCCAACGAATAAAAAAAAGCTTGCTTCAATGATGAGGCAAGCTTTTTTTATGCAAAAATTGCAAACAATAAAACGACATATCCAATCATTACGATGGGCGCAACGATAAATTTGATTTTTGAGCGTTTTAATAACGCTTCATCTTTTTCGTCCTTGCCTTTAAGACGATCACCGTATGCGGATATCATGACAGCAATACATGCCATGAAAACTAAATATCCTGCCGTCGACATATAATTATAAAAAGTAACGCGATCCATATTTAAACCCTCTTATCTACATTGCAATCAACACAAAGAATGAAATACCATTCATCAATGCGTGAAGCAGAATACTATAAACCATACTGCCTGTTTTAGCATAAACCCATGCCATCACCAGTCCAGCCCATATATAACTCAGCGACATAATCCATTCAACTTTTACACCAGCAAGAAGTCCTGGGATTATGTGTAGTAAACCAAAGATAACACCGGTAACAATATAGGCAAGAATTTTATGTTTACCATATATTTGGCGGAAATAAATACCACGATATGTAATCTCTTCAACGATTGGTGCTTGAAGCACAACCATGAAGAAACCATAGATAGGAACAGAACGGATGATTGTTTCAACCATTTGTTGGTTGACTGTTGATTCTGTAACGCCCATTGTTTGGGTAATCATTGCGGTCACAACATTACCCAGATATACAAGCCCTAGGCCCATGAAAACATATCGGTATTTCTTATCACTATTTTTAAAGTTTTGCCATGATTCATAAATAACCACCCGCATCTTGTACACCAAATAGTATATGCTGATTAAACCCATCACAATTTGCGAATACACGCCGATATTTTCAGTTCCACCAGCTGCCATTGATATCGTTACAAACATGGTACTGAGTACCATCTCAAAAAGGAATAGTTGTAAGATTGTGAGAGCAGCACGACCCAAACTAAAGTTTGATCCATCTTCAATATGTTCATAGGTTGGAAGTATCAGTGGATCGTAGAAAAGTCGCAGCACCATCTCGTAGCCAACAAAGACCAAAAGAATCGCCCCTGCCACTATTGTACCTAGAAGTGCATTCATTTCTGGATTATATGGTAACAATGCTGCGAGTATCATTGCCCCAACATAAAATCCAATCAAATAAAATGATATAAATTTAATTCGTTTTTTCATCACAAGCCCCCTATTGTTGTTTTTTTTTGAAAAAAGTGTTTGTAGTCAAACCTGAGTTAGCCTATAAACACTTGATTAACGCACGTTTACGAAGACAACGTGTTGATTACGAAGATAGCGCCGTTCAATCCGATCACTTAATGTTGAAAGTTGAATGTACGGCATAATCCCTGTCGCTTCATGAATCATCTTTGCAGTTCGGTTGGGACCAAGTAACTGAATAGTATCCCCAAACTTTACCGATTCATCGACGCGAATCATTGTCTGATCCATGCACACTTTACCAATGATTGGATACGTGTGATTGTTGATTGAAACAGGAACGCTATGATTGCGAACATCAAAGCCATCCGCATACCCAATAGGCATCGTTGCGAACATCTCGTCCACTGTTGCAGTGTAGGTATAGTCATACCCCACCGTTTCCCCTGCTTGGATATGATCCAAATGAGTTACGGATGCATTGAGTGTAAGGATAGGTTCCAAATCAGGCATATCAACGCGATATCCATACAACGCAATCCCCAATCGTGATCCATTAATCCATGCTTTATCTGCAATCAGCGCAGTTGGCGCATTGCCTACATGAATCCATTTTACTGCTTTCTCTAAAGAAGTCACAATCGTTTCAAAAGTTTGTAGCTGACGGTGCCCTATTTCAAGATTTTCAGGACTTTGAAAATGCATATAAATTCCTTCAACGTCATGGTTTGCAACGATATCTCGAATGATTGCTGCATCCTTAATACCATAGCGGTTCATCCCAGTGTTTACTTCGATATGTAATCGAAGTTGCATATTTAATGCTTGGATTGATGCATACCATGCTTCAGATGGAACAGTATACACAAATTGCGGATGATGATGTTTCTGAATCACCGCCGCAGAAACATAGCTAAAGATAAGGATATCTTGGGTAATTCCCGCTTCTTGGAGTCGAAGTGCTTCATCAAAGGAGGATACGCACAAAAAAGGTGCTCCCAAAGCTTCCAGTTCGCGCGCAATAACAATATCACCGTGACCGTATGCATTAGCCTTCACTACACCAAACACTTCTGTATTTGTATAAGCTTGGATGCGTTTATAATTACGTTCCAGTTTATCCAAATCTATTTCTGCCCATGTTTCTCTAAATCCCATTAAACAACCCTCGAATATATATAAGCTACATACAGTGCCAGCGCACGGTATAAAAACCATAAAACTGATGAAATACTTTCCTTTAACATTGAACTAAATGTTAAACGGATGGATTCCATGTTGATGAGTCCCAAAATTCCAAACTCTGAAATAATATCAGAAAGGATAATTGCAAGTAATGTTGATAATACCGCTACAATTGCGAATTTTAATTGAATGCCTCGCCCAACGCGATTGATTAGCATTGCGATGAGTAAGCCCACACCTGTAAGAACGATCGCATGGTTAAAGACATATTGTCTGAAGTAACCACTAACCACCCCTAAAAGCACTGCCGAAATCACACCAGCAATGATGGACATCGTAAAGCGATGTTTTACAGATGCTGCTTGATTGTTGAATAGTACCATAAGCGCCTCTTTCCTTGTATTTCCATTGTATATTTTACACTATTTTTAATGCAGTGACATCATTTCACGATTAACTTGTCGTATGCGATGCGTTTACTGCCATTTAAAAGGGTTATTTCCCCACGTTCGATATAACCGTTACGTTCTAAGAATCTACGCATCTTTATATTTTGAACGTGTGTATCAATCCGATAATACGGAATTCCAATTTCTGTTTCTATCGCTTGGAGAAATTGACTTCCAAGTCCACCGCGTTGATGTCGTGAAGCAACGACAAACCGGTGGATGACCGCATACGGTGCATCATAACCCCAAGCACCATTAATTGTTGCATAGGTCGACTCTCCCATTGTGGAGACCATACCGCTTGCCAGAACAGTCCCATCCTCAACATAAACAAATGATGTTCCTGCATCAATATCCTGTGTCAGTGTTTCTATATTAGGATACCCATCTTGCCACTGATCAATACCCGCTTCCTTCAGCATCGCTGAAGCATTTCGATACATTTCCATAATCGCTTTGCGATCCGTGTCGGTTGCTTTTCGAATTTGATATGTCATTTTTAACCTCGCATAAAGACATTCGTCGGTTTGATTGCTATAATAAGGACATGAACAATATTAAGAGAATTTCCTATGTCATTGTAGGATCATGTTTATTTGCAATGTCCGTTAACTTATTTTTGATTCCTGCCTCCATTTATAATGGTGGGATAACAGGTATAGCCCAGTTGCTTCGTGATGGGATTATGAATACATTCAATATTCATCCGTCATTTGATATCTTTGGCCTCATCAATTTGGGTCTTAACATTCCAATTTTTATCTTTGCTTGGAGTCGTTTATCCCCTAAATTCGTTCAATTAAGTTTACTCAGTATTATAACACAAACTGTAGCGCTGACGTTAATACCCATACCAAAATCGCCATTAGTGGAGGATGTCTTTATTGCGATTGTATTAGCAGGAATTATAGGATCATTTGGTGCGTCTCTTGCCTTTCGTGCAAAAGCATCTAGTGGTGGTTTAGATGTTATCGGATTCTACTATTCCCAGAAGAGAAAGGGAAGTCTTGGTAAAATCTACTTAATTATTAATAGTATCATATACTTAATCTGTCTCATTGTTTACGATGTTCAGACTGCAATTTATTCGTTGGTATATTCCTTTGTGTTTTCGTGGGGACTTGATCGTTTCCATGAACATAACTTGGAAGCCAGTGTCATGGTCTTTACAAAAAACAAAGATATTAAAGCACATGTTATCTCCGAGATTCACCGTGGTGTTACACACTGGGAAGGTTTTGGAGCCTATACAGGAACAAGTATGGATGTCTTTGTTACAATTGTTGCGCAATCCGAATTGAGTGATGTTAAACGCTTAATTCGTCACCATGATCCGAGTGCATTTGTTATTGTAACCAAAAACCTTAAGGTTGATGGTGGTTTCGAAAAACGTCTTATTTAGAAGTGGAGTCTATAATGAAAAATATTCCAGAATATAGTGGTAACCTAAGAAAACACATCCTACGTGTTCCTGATATTATCGATACGGCAAGCGGCATTCGTGTGTTCGGCCGTGTCATTAAGTCACTTGTCTTTACAACAGACATTGCAATTATCCGAAATTGCAATGCTGATGCGGTCATGGCAGTTTATCCGTTTACACCGCAACCAATTATTACGGATGCGATTGTTGCTTCGTCTGACAAACCGGTCTTCTCTGGTGTTGGTGGTGGTACCACGCGTGGACCTCGAGTCATTGGACTCGCTATGGATGCAGAGCGTCAAGGCGCACATGGTGTTGTCGTGAATGCACCGACCTCAAATACAATTATCCGTCTTGCAAAACAGAGTCTTGAGATTCCCATCATTATCACGATCACCGATATTGATACAGATATCTCAGCACGTATAAATGCTGGTGCAGCAATCTTAAATGTGTCTGCTGCCGCTAAGACCCCAGAAATTGTCCGTCATATTCGCGAATCCTATCCGGATGTTCCGATTATTGCAACGGGTGGTCCAACCGAAGAATCTATTCAAGAAACAATTGAAGCCGGTGCCAACGCGATTACCTACACACCACCTTCAACTGCAAGTCTTTTTAAAGGAATTATGCAATCGTATCGTTAGTGTACCTCCTGTGCACTTTAAACCCGTATCATTGATTAATATGCTATGATGATATTAGAAATTAGGAGAGATTGATATGAAACTAACAATTACAAACGAGGCCGCAAAATGGTATATCGAAGAAATGGGATTAGTTCCTGGTGATAGCATCAAATTCTTCGGTAAAGTATATGGTCCACATGGTGGATTTTCATTCGCGATTGCTAAAGAGGAGCCTACCAACCCACTTATGCTTATCACGGAAGAGGGCGTAAATTTCTACGTCGAACAATTTGATGAGTGGTTCTTTAATGATAAAGAAGTTAACATCAAAATGCGTGCAGATGGTTACGAACCAGAATATGAAGTTATTGTAAAATAAGGGCGAACGCCCTTTTTTATTTATACCTATTTGGTACAATATTGGTATAAGGAGTTTTACTATGACACAACAGACTTTACAAGAAATCATAATTAACCGTGACCAACGTTTTAATATCCCGTCACTTTTTCTTCAACAAGCCAAACGCTTTCGTGAGATGATGTTGCTGTACGAGTGTGCCGTTGACGAAATCACAACAAAATTAAATATTTTAGATAAAGAATTAGGATTTGTATCACAACGCAATCCCATCTCTTCCATAAAGTCACGCGTTAAGCGTCCACAAAGTATTGTTGACAAACTTATCCGCATCGAAAAACCTGTGAATGTCGATTCGGTTCGTGAGAACCTCAACGACGTTGCTGGCGTTCGTGTTATCTGTTCTTACATCGATGATATTTTTGCACTTACTGAAATGATTAAGAAGCAAGACGATATCCGAATTATTGAAGTCAAAGACTACATCACCCATCCTAAAGACAATGGATACCGCAGCTTACACATGATCGTTGAAGTACCGGTCTTTCTCTCATCAGGGAAAGAATATGTCCGCGTCGAAATCCAAATCCGCACGATTGCGATGGATTTTTGGGCAAGTCTTGAACATGAGATTCGCTACAAAAAATCACACAAGCATTTAGAGAGTGTTGCTGAAGCATTAATGGACTGTGCCAATACGATTGCCGAAACAGATCAAAAAATGCTTGATATTCGCTCACTCATTGATGATGGTGATGAAAAACACGAAGAATAACACACACTAAATCAGAACGCTAACCAGCATTCTGGTTTTTTTCTGTAATTTTTACTGTATCGATTGTTTTTTTAGGGTTTATGAATTGTAAGCGCATTGCAATATTATGTAGAATATAGAAAAGGAAGTGATTTATGAAACGCCATACTCTAAATTTCTTATTATTCTCAAGTATTTTACCGATAGTACTTGCGGTTTTGATAGCTTCGCCTACGGAGCTTTTTAATGGTATTATCGCAATTATTCAAGCACAAGACATTCTTATCACAGATTACATAGCCATTGGAGGGTTAGGAGCCAGTTTGCTGAATGTAGGGTTGATATCGTTGCTTGCGGTTTGGATGATTCAATACTCCGGAGCAGAAATTAATGGTACAGCGATTGCTTCAGTCTACTTAATGGGAAGTTTTGCCTTTTTTGGAAAAAACATCTTCAATGTCTTACCGATTTTGCTTGGTACCTACCTTTATTCTAAGATAACAAAAGAGCGCTATTGTGACATTGTCCACATTTCGCTACTGGCTACGAGCTTTGCACCGATTGTTACAGAATTGTTGTTTTATATTCCTGCCCCCTTATCGATGCGCTTATCACTGAGTATGATTGTTGGTATCTCCGCTGGTTTTATTATTAAACCGGTATCACGTCATTTATTTAAGGTTCATGAAGGATTCAACCTTTATAACACAGGATTTTCGATTGGAATATTAGCTACTTTATATGTATCCATTATGAAGTCGTATGGTTATGAGCCGGTAAAGCGTTTAATTCTTGATACCGGTAATACGTTGCCTTACGCATTATCACTCTCAGTACTATTACTAGCGATGTTTATGTATGGATTTTATCTTGATGGTTTTTCATTTAAAAACTATCGTCAACTACTGAAGGAACCTGGTTATCTAGACCATGACTACCTTAAAATGTATGGCCTTTCCACAGTTCTCATTAATATGGCTATTAACGGTTTTATCGTGATGGGCTATGTCCTATTTATAGCCAAAGCAGGTTTGAACGGTCCTTATATTGGTGCGATTCTTACCGTTGTCGGATTTTCCGGGTTGGGGAAACACGCCCGTAATATTTGGCCTATTTTAGTTGGCGTTGTGTTGGGAAGTTTGACCCAAAACTGGACATTAGATACACCAACGATTGTCTTTGCCGCATTGTTCGGAACAGCGCTTGCACCGATTGCTGGACATTTTGGTTGGGGTTGGGGAATCCTTGCAAGTTACATCAATTCCTCGGTGGCCTTAAACTCAGGACAGATGCACGCAGGTATGAATCTTTATAACACAGGATTTTCTGTTGGAATTGTTGCTGCAGTATTGGTTCCAATCATGCACCGATTCGCACCAGTGCCTCCAGACTTAGATAAACAGCTTGAATATGATTTAGACGCATAGACATGATAAATGTCGTGCGTTTTCTTTTGAGAATTGGTATCATACTCGTATGTGAGGTGATGAAATGTTTGGTTCTGTTTATTTAAAAAACTTTCGTTGTTTCGATGAAACGACCGTTTCTTTGAAAAACAAGCGCGGATCATTCAAACAACAAGTCAGTGTATTTGGAGAAAATTCAAGTGGTAAGACGTCGTTTCTTTTAGCTTTTGGATTTCTAAGACGGCTCACCGATGGATATCGTGTCAATGATATTTACCGGACCCGCACACACTTCCGACATACACCCAAAGTAGATCCATTTGACTTAAAACGAGAAGTTGCAAAACACTATCGAAAACTAGCATGTGAAGACATGGTCTTAGCCTTCGAAGTCTCAATTAAAAACCAAATATTTGTATATACAGTACAATTTGACAACAGTCATAATCTCATTCAAGAGTCGCTCATGAAACGTGTCAACAATAAAGAAAATATTATCTATAAAGCTGATTGCGCCGGTGTTGTTTTTGGCCGCAGTATGGTCTTAGTCCGCGATATTGATACCATCAATGTTTTCCACAAAAAATCATTTGGTGAATACACAATGTTATCCATTCTTAATTATATTTGCTACGAACACAAAGACATTGTCTTTAAATCGACACTTTCTGACTTCATTGAATACATTGCGCATATGCGTGTTGTAATTCCAAACCATTATATGCAATTAGACTTCCATAACTTTGTCTGGAATTCCAATATTTCAGTTTTCGGTGGACGTGCAGATATTGAGTTGAAACAGTTTATTCTAAGTTCTTTACCCGTATTGAATAACACGATCAAAAGTATTTTTCCATTGGTTGATTCTGTGGACTATACCTTCATTGAAATCGAGCCTAATTTATGGCAATACGACCTTGTGGTTTCCAAACGAACAGATTTAGGTATCGTAAATGTTCCAGCGAACGAACTTCCATCTGGTTTGACACATGTTTTATCGATGTCGATCAGCTTTGTGGAACTGATGTTGGGAAACACCGTCATTTATGACCAATTTGACCACTATCTCCATCAAATGCCGATGCTGAACATTATCGAAAATATTGTTTCTAAATTTTCTGGCCAAAGTATTCTAACCCTTGATTCTTTGGATACGATGAATCACTTAGAACCTCCTTCAGTTTATGTGACAAATATCAAAGATTATAAATTCACAGTCACCGGTATTGAAGAGATTTCCCCAACTCAACCGAACCATAACGTACGTAGTCGTTACGAATCGGGTGTGTATGGGCATCCATTAAAAACAGAACCGAATACGTTATACGTGCTGATCGACGACTATACAAAAGTTGTCCGATACACACGTAACAAAAACAATTACTAAGCATTGGGAACGTTAAAATTGGTGTTTAGGACATTAATGCACGACGCTTCCTAAAGTGGTGTAAACTAAAACTATCATCGAAAGATGACGTTTTACCCCACCATTTATATGACTTAGTACAGAACGTCTTCGACATCTGACATGTATTAAGCTAAAAAGATCCGCCCCCGGATCTTTTTCTGCGTTACCCCATTTAATATGTTTATTTTCTTACATTATGTATGAATAACACATTTTTGACTGTGGAAACGAGACACATCACTACTTTTGTACCCATCAATTCGATATAATGAGCCTTGTGTCTAAAGGAGAAAATACACATGAAGAAGAATAGATTTCTGGCGCTAGCCTTAGCGCTACTTGTCGCATTCTCTCAAGTATCCGTACTTGCTGAGGATAAAACAACCCACGAAATCGCCCCCACAGTTCTTTCTGAAACTAGTCATGATGCAAACACAAACAAAACATCAAATATAGATTTAGATCCTGCTGTGGATACACCCCAACCACAGAAGGGTGAGATTTCTACCGATGGCGATGCAGTTCGAAATGCAACTGAAACATCGACTGAATCCGTGAAACCTCAGCAAGCTGCACCACGTTCCCAACGTGTGCCTAAAGATTGGTCAAAAGCAATCATACCAGGTACCGCACCAATGCTGACGTTATTACATACTAAGAAGGACAATGTTATCGACAATAATGGTGAGCTCACCTATCGAGACAGTCAAGAAATCACTGATTTTGATCAACCTCTAAACATTGAAGATGGCGATGTTCTTAGTTTCAAAATCAATTGGAAAATTGATGAAACAATTGCGAACTCTGATGACCCTGTCTTACCGCACGATTATCTCGAGTTTGAATTACCCAAGCATTTTACAAGTACTGCAAATCTGTTTATAACTGAATTTGGAACGTATAAAATTGAAAATGGTAAAGTACGCTTTACATTCAACGAAGCGCTCAATTCAGGATCAACATCGAGTGGTTTACCAGAAGGAAAACTCAATTTAAATTTACGAGCAGATCTTAATAATGTTGATTTAAATGTTCCCTTCGACATCACCATTCCTTATACCGATGAAAACGTCTTAACCTTAAATCCACGTTTGGATGTGAAAGACGATGTTACCAAAAAAGTACTTTCAGCTGAAGCAAATGGGCAAACAATCACTTGGGAAATTGATATAAACCGTAGTAGTACATCAATTACCAATGCCAAGCTTCTTGAAACACTCCCCGAGCATAGTTCATTAGTATCTGTGACAAAAACCGAATTAAAACCGATCTTAAAAAATGGTAATTTATCATTAGAACCCGTTTCTAATACCACAACATCCCTTGATGTAGCGTCTCAAACAGGACGTAATGTCGAGATTAGCTTAGGCGATATCGATAAACCATATCGAATTCATGTTACTACCAAAACAGATGACGCATCGATTGACCAAAGTAAAGAATTTGAAACACTCATTAACCATGCCAAACTTACTGGCGAAGGAATCAAACCTGGTTCCAAAACTGAAGATTCAGCATCATTCAAATATACACTTCCTGAAAAAGTAACCAAGGAGCATACAGCAGGTGTTGAAAATTCCGGCAGAGATTCATGGGCAGTTGCGATAAATCCTCATAAAGTCACTTTAAAAACTGGTACAGTCTTCAAAGATACACTTTCAGGCATTGCAAGTACCTATGATTCATCCAGTTTCAAATTTAAAGTTGGAACCCAAACGTATACTCTTGCTGATTTACAACAAGATAGCACAAACCCGAATAAATATACATTTACGAGTTCAGATACTACAACACGTTTTAGTTTTGAATTAAATAACGGCAGCACAAACCCCCACTTTGAGCTAACCTACCTAAGCAATTCATCAGAACGTGTAGATATTACTTACGATACAATTGTGACGCTTCCTGAAAAAGGAAACAGTGACAACGTAACAACTCAACCTGATGGCAATGTCACCAACCAAATTATTGGTAAAATAGGTGATACAGTTATTGGTAGTGGTGGCGGTACCGGTGCTGGATACCACGGTCGAATTATTTCGAAATCAAGACCAGCGATTGATTATACAACAGAGACCATGACATGGACCGTCGAAATTAACAACAAAGAATATCTTCACGATAAACTTCTTGTGAGTGATATGCTACAAGGAACCCATAACATTTTCTCGATCGATACTGACTCACTTAAACTTGACGGTGTCCCAATATCAACTGCGACGCACAGTTCGCTAACATTTAGTAAAACTGGTGACAATGTAACTGGATTCGCATTCGAGATTAACCCGAGCAAGCCAACCAAACAACGTTATGTACTCACCTACACAACGAAGTTTGACGCTCGTAAGTTTGAGACAAGTGAATCAATCGGTATTGCAAATAATGCCGCTGTCGAATTATCAAATGGCAGCACAACCTTAATTGATACAACACGCGTTTCTGACTCAATCAAAACAACCGTTTCACACAATGGTGAGAAACGTGGTCATTTTGATTTCAACGATTCGAAGAAAACTATCAAATGGGAAAACTATCTCAACTTCAACAACCGTCCGGTAAAAGACGCTATTGTGTTCACTGATGTGCTCCAAAACAATCAAGTTTATCATCCTGAATCACTTAACTTCTTCCGTTATACGGTTGACTCAAATGGTCGTACGGTTTTAGGCGACGATATCACCAAAGATCTTTCGATTACCCCCACTGTCGATATCGCTAAAACAATCAATGAAGACCAAACCGAATCACAAACAACAACACTAACTATTCGAATCGATGGCGCTAACCTAAAGGCATTAGGCCCAGACCAACGTATCGCAATTATATTTGAAACCGATATTAAAGATGTAGAAGCACCCCAAGAAGTCATCAATACCGCTCAGGTAACGTACGATGACTACCCCACCGAAATTACTGCGAAAGTCAAAGTCTCTGATGGACATCACGTCGTGAAGTCCAGTCCAGGAGCGATTGATATCGATGCGTCTGGAAATGTTAAAATTCCATGGCAAATTGACATCAACCAACGACGTTCGAAGTTACAAAAAACCGTTCAAGTTCAGGATTTATTGAATGACACACACCTTTATCTTCCTGAAACCTTGAAGGTTTACAAAGTCGTTTACGACAGCGTGGGACGAGAAATTCCAGAGAAAGCTGAATTACTTGAACCCAACCAATACTCTGTAACCTATCTAAACTATGCCGCCGATGGTAAGACTGTTTTAGATGGGCCCATTAACGAACCCCACAGACAAGGATTTAAACTCGAAATACCCGTAACCAAAGATAATGAATACGCATCATTCAAAGTCACATACCAAACAGAATCAATTGTCTCTGAAGGTCGTGTTGAATGGACAAATAATGTATCGATGGAAGGAATCATCACAGACAGTGGCTCAAAAACTGTAACGGACTCCAGTCACAACTCCTATACATATGGAAGCGGTAGTTCTGGTGTTGTGAATCTCGAACTCGAAATTCTCAAAATATCAGAAAGCAATATTACTGACAAGAATGGAAAACCCCTCAATGGTGGCGACCCTCTTGAAAATATTCAATTTAAATTAATCACACCGAACGGACGTACAATCCGTGAAGCAACGACCGATACGGATGGCAAGCTTGCATTTAAAGGCCTCTATCCTGGAAAGTATCGTATTGAAGAAGTTGCTCCATACCCGGGATATGTTTCAATTGCCCCCCGTGACATCGTACTCTCAGCAAATACTGAGGCAGAACGTAAAAAGCACGAAACAGTTATTAATTATCCACTATCAATCGAAGTTCTAAAAGCATCTGCGGATGGTTCTGCACTTGCCGGTGCAACATTCGAACTGTATACCTACTCTGAAAGTGATGGTTATACTTTATTCCGTTCTGCACAAACATCTGATGCACAAGGCCGTATCGTCTTTACAAACGATATTAATCCCGCTTCAGGAGTTACATACTATCTTAAAGAAACACACGCTCCCGATGGATTTATCCACAATGATGCATACATCCCTGTAACAGTCAGCGTCAACCATAACGGTCTCACCACCGTCAATGTTATTAACCACAAAGCGAAACTAAGCTTTGCGAAAACGGACGCGCTTGGCAATACACTAAGTGGTGCAACATTCGGATTATTTACCGATGCAGGCGCAACACAACAAGTTTACGAAGCGACATCAAATACACAAGGACGTGTATCCTTTGAAAATGTTGCTGTTGGTAACTATTATTTAAAAGAGACCCAAGCAGCACCTGGCTATGTTCTTGATAATACAATTACACCAGTTGTTGTCGACCTTCACGCACCGCTTGAAGTTGAACTTGATTCACGAATCAACTATCAAGGCTCCGTTACACTAAAAAAACACAATGCGAACAGGGATGTCCTCGAAGGTGCCGTCTATAAACTCTACGATGCATCTAACAACCAAATTGGAGATACGTACACAACGGATATCAATGGCTTGATTTCAGTTCCAAACTTAGCTCCAGGTACTTATTCATTCGTAGAAATAGTTGCACCAAATGGTTATCTCTTAAATACAATTCCTGTTACCTTTACAATCGCATCAAGTGCTACCGGTGAACCAACCCCTGTCGTTACAAACCATATCAACTACAAAGGTTCAGTTTCACTCATAAAAGAGACCCCAACAGGTCAAACCCTTGAAGGTGCTGTCTACAAACTCTACGATTCGAGCAACAACCAAATTGGAGATACATATACAACCGATATTAATGGCATTATCTCTGTATCTGATTTAGCTCCTGGTACATACTCATTTGTAGAGATTACAGCTCCGCATGGCTATCTTGTGAATACAACACCAGCTGTCTTCACAATTATGGCTCAAGCTGAGGGCAACCTTACAAATACGGTCGTAAAACATGTAAACTATCAAGGATCCGTTTCATTCACAAAAGAAAACGTAAATGGCGATGTCCTCGAAGGCGCTGTCTATAAACTTTATGATTCAAACAACAACCAAATTGGAGACACATACACAACGGATATCAATGGCTTGATTTCTGTTGAAAATTTAGCGCCTGGCGTTTACGCATTCATTGAAGTAAGTGCACCGCATGGTTACCTTATTAACACCGTACCAGCAACCTTTACCATTGCTTCTGAAGCGATTGATACACCCATCGCTATCACAGCTCACCATATCAATTACAAAGGTTCTGTTACACTCACAAAAGAAAATAAAGATGGAACCGTCTTAGCTGGCGCTATCTACAAACTCTACGATGCCAATAACAACCAAATTGGCGATACGTACACAACGGATATCAATGGCTTGATTTCTGTTGAAAACTTAGCTCCTGGTAACTATTCATTTGTAGAAATAGTTGCACCAAATGGTTACCTACTCAATACAGTCCCAGCAAGCTTTACAATTGCTTCTGAAGCCGTCGGAAACCAAACAGAAACAACAGTAACTCACATTAACTATAAAGGAACGGTTTCTTTAATTAAGGAAAGTCCAAATGGTACTGTTCTTGAAGGTGCAATCTATAAACTCTTCGATGCAACGAACACCCAAATTGGGGATACGTATACAACGGACATCAATGGCATTATTTCCGTTGCAGACTTAGCCCCAGGTTCGTATTCATTCGTTGAAATTCAAGCACCACAAGGCTACCTCATTAACACAATACCTGTTTCATTCACGGTTATGGATGAAGCAGTGGATAACTTAACAAATACAATTGCACGACATGTAAACTACCAAGGATCCGTTTCTTTAACAAAACAAAATGCAAACGGAGATGTCCTTGAAGGTGCGACCTATCAACTCTTTGATGAAACAATGAATCAAATTGGG
Organism: Erysipelothrix aquatica; assembly: GCF_009828825.1. Lineage (GTDB taxonomy): Bacteria > Bacillota_I > Bacilli_A > Erysipelotrichales > Erysipelotrichaceae > Erysipelothrix > Erysipelothrix aquatica_A. Next base: position 433,567 of record NZ_WTTA01000002.1, read on the forward strand.
AATACGCATACGACAGATATCAATGGCTTGATCACTGTCGAAAACTTAGCTCCGGGTACTTATTCATTTGTGGAAATCTCAGCACCTAAAGGTTATGTCATTAATACAACACCGATTACTTTTGTGATTGATGCTGAAGCAATTGGCGCACCAAAACGTGTAGAAACATCCCATATCAACTACAAAGGCTCTGCTGCATTGGTCAAACAAGATGCAAGCGGCCATGCACTTGAAGGCGCAACGTATAAACTTTACGACGCTACAATGAAGCAAATTGGCGATACCTATGTTACGGATGAAACAGGTTTGATTTCTGTTTCTGACCTTGCACCAGGAACCTATCAATTTGTAGAAGTTGCAGCACCTAACGGATATATTATCAATACCGTTCCTGCTGAATTTACCATTCAAGCTGAAACCAACGGTGAACCAACCTCTGTCGTTACACACCATATCAACTACAAAGGGTCTGTTTCACTGATCAAAGAAGACGCTCATGGCAACCGTCTTCAAAATGCTGTTTATAAACTTTACGATGCAGATAAGCAACCAATCGGCGATACATATACGACGGATGCACAAGGTACGATCTTAGTTTCTGATCTTGCCCCTGGAGCTTATACATTCGTTGAAGTAACAGCACCAAACGGCTTTATGATCAACACTATCCCAACAGCATTCACAATTGAATCTGAATTGGCTGGTGAACCATCTCTTGTCGTTGCACACCATATTAATTACCAAGGATCATTAACAGTTACTAAAGTTGATCCTAAAGGAAATATTATTGGCGAAGCGACATTTGAGTTATTGGATGCATCTTTAAATTCTGTCGCAACAGTAACAACTGTTGATGGTGTGGCACATTTTGAAGACTTGGCTCCTGGAACCTACAGCTTACGCGAAACGATTGCACCGCAAGGTTATGTTCTTTCGAAGGAAATCATTACCATCGAAATTCCAGAAACTTATGCAGGCGAATTCGAATCAATTACTATTGCATTTGAAAATGATGAAGAACCAATTGTTCTTGGCGAAAGCAAAGAACCGAAGAAACCATCTGAAACACTCCCACAAACTGGTGTTTCTAATACAGTTCTCTTCTCTGGTTCTGCACTAACCTTAATGGGACTCTGTGCTTTAATCATTGCGAAACGACGCAAACATTCTAAAAATTAGTTATTTTTAGACTTACACCCTAGTGGTGTGAGTCTTTTTTTAATCACTCGATGATATTGGTTATCACTTTACTTTCATTCTCGAACAAATAAGTGCATAATAGATATAGGAATGAAGGGTTGTAGCGTTTAACGACATTCCAAACCTTGGTAAACCAAGAACCTTTCAATGAAGCGAAAATAAAAAGCAAGATATCTTGCTTTTTATTTGTATTCGGAACACAATGAAATAAAGGAGTGATATCATGAAAATAGGATTTATTGGAATTGGAAACATGGCACAGGCAATCATTCACGGAATGCCGAACAAAGAAGATATCATTATTAGCGCACGAACGCATGATGATACGCTGTTTAAAGCAAATAAACTGAACGTTACCCCTGCTGCCAATCATCATATGTTGGTTATCGAATCAGATATTATTGTGATGTCGGTCAAACCAGAAATGTTCAGTGCTATTTTTGAAGAAATAGGGCCCTATTTACGAGGTAAAACCATTGTGTCTATCGCAGCAAAACTTACGATTGAGATGATTCAAAAACAAGTTGGCGATGTTCCTATAATTCGCGCAATGCCCAATTTAAATGTTGCCATCCAACAAGGCATCACTGCCATTACTGCCTCGGATAATGTTGACAGTCAAGTTGCGACATATGTTCGCGAAATGTTTGATAATTTGGGTTCAACTGTGCTCATCCACGAATCGCAGATGAGTGGCTTTATCGGTCTTGCAGGAAGTTCACCCGCATTTGTATTTAAATTTATTGATGCAATGGTTAGTGAAGCGATGCAAGAGGGATTTGCTTACGACGACGCATTAAGCATTGCCAGCCACGCTGTATCCGGAAGCGCAAACTACTTGCGTGTTAGTGGCGTCGATGCTCAGATTTTAACAGAGCGTGTTTGCTCACCTGGTGGTACAACGATTGAAGGTGTCCGTTCACTCGACGCCAATCATTTTGAAGATACTGTCCGTAAAGCGGTACGCGCAACCATTAACAAAGATAAACAATAAACAAAAACTCCTATGATAGGAGTTTTTTTATTGGATACAGTGCACTATGCAAGTCTTCTTTCTTCCTATAGTGCTAGAATGTAAATATAGGAGGATCTTTATGGAAAAGCTTTCAATTACAGCTCGGATTAATCAACCTATTGACCTTGTTTGGGAGGTTTGGAATGATCCACAGCACATTATGAAATGGAACCAAGCATCTGAAGACTGGCATACTGTCCGTGCCTCGAATAATCTAACTGTTGGTGGACAATTATTGTCACGAATGGAAGCAAAAGATGGAAGTATGGGTTTTGACTTTGGCGGTACATACACTACAATCATTCCACTCTCGCGCATTGACTACATTTTGGACGATGGACGTGAGGTTTCGGTCATCTTTTCTGAAAACTACGACTCTACTACTATAACGCAAACATTTGACCCTGAAGCGACAAACCCTGCTGCCTTTCAGCAAGCGGGATGGCAAGCCATTCTAGATAGTTTTGCCAATTATACTGAAAAACTTTGAGGTTTTTCAGCTCGATATGCATACTTAATTGTGTGCTTTATTATCTCATGATATAATAGTTCTATGGGGTCGTCATGGTTTCGACAGGATTTCGTTTGATCTCAATTGCAGTGGTGTGGCTACCTAAAGGCCAAAAAACTTATAACTGGAAACAACAGTTTACAATTCGCTGCTTAATTAGCGTTTAACGCTGCAGCCAGATACTATGCGTTTTAGCCTTTGGGCAAATAGTATCTAACAACCTACAAAGGATAAGGTGTTGCATTGCTCGATGTACCACACGAAAATCTAAGAGCACATCAAGGTTAATGGTTGGTCTTATGTCCTTGCCTTGATTATTTACACGAGACTAAACTGTAGACGTTGAGATGTGGAACACTTTCTGGACGCGAGTTCGACTCTCGCCGACTCCACCAATCGCTTATTAAGTGGGTTTTGTGGACATAACCACCTACAAAACACCTACAAATTCAATTTTGGTTATTAAAGGCACGAGTTATCGTGCCTTTTCTTATCTTACAATCTCTACGAAGAACAATCCTTCATAGAAGTATATTTTCTTTTGTTTTCATCAATCGTTGCGAGGTACATTTCGCATGTGTAGCCAGTCTCGCTTTTTAAAAGAGCTCTAGATTCGAACTCAGCAACTTCAAAACGCTTATCAACCCAGTAAACAATTCTAACTTTTCATTTTCAAGTTCCAAGCCACATATATCAGTTTCCAATCATCAAAAAACGCCTAAACTGTTGTTTTTTACGTCTATATTGCACACCAAACAAATAAATTAGTGTTATAATTTTAACTAAGGAGATACGATAATGATGAAAAAAAGAATTATACTTTTAAGTGGTACAATTATTGCAAATCTAGTTCTTTTATACTATTTTCTTATGAAATTGAACTTTATGCAGTTTTCAATTGCGATGCTTTCTTTTGAAGGAAACACAAATAATATAGACCTTCTTGACTTATCACAAACGTATATCAATCATTGGTTTTGGATCGCATTTATCTTACAATTACTACTTTTTATATTGACTCTGCACACTATTTTAATTTCAACCAAGAAAAAAGAGGTTTAAACCTCTTTTTTAACTATTTGTTCTTACTAATACTCCATTTGAAATCCTTGTCAACGAGCCATTTCTAGCTAGTTCCTTACTTCTTTCCTTGGCTCTATAGAAAACGTCACTTCCTCCACTAGGAGCTTGGCTTCTCCCAACTGAATTATTCATTAAATCCATTTCTTTTTCAATTTGAGGTTGATTAGGATTTTGTTCATGTGCAGTTGCCCACATTTCTGCTTCACTCCTAGAAAGATGAATAGTCATAAACATATTCCAAACACAATGTCTGTAAGCATCTGCATTACCGTTATGAAATTCATGTGAAGGTGCATTCGCATAATACTCAACTGTAGCTCTATCAGCATCCTGGGCAATCTTTCTTACTGTTACTGCTTGGAATGGATATCTTTTTACCAAATCTTTTTCAGCACTCGTTAAACTACTATACTGATCATACAGATTTCTTGCCTGAACACGATTTTCTTTGTCATGTTTAAATTCATCGGAGAAAATATAGTCGATTAATATTGAATTTATATCTTCTTCAGACAAATTTGGAGTTTCTTCTAAGATTGAATCTCTTTTTACCCCAATTATATCAACGTCATACCATGTAGATACAACGTCTTCTTCTGCACTTGCAGGAACAACCATGACCAACAACATCAATACAGATAAAACGGAAACGCTAAACATCTTAAATAATTTATTCAAAATATTGCCTCCTTCTACCTTTCGGTTATGTACAAAACTTAACATAACATTTGTTTGTGAACTACTAAACTTGTCTAAAATGTCACAATCGATGATTAAAATGTAAAAAGCACCTTATTTCTAAGATGCCTTTCATCAAATAACCCCCACGGTAATTTGAATTGTGCTAGGTGCTAAATTCTTTTTAATGTATGAAAAAAAAGAAAGTTAAGGTTGTGCCTAGCGTGACCATTATATCACAACCATTACCCAGGTTTTCAATTTTATGATAATTTAATTCCGAAAATAAAAAAATTAGTAGTTTTATTGATTTGGAATATTCAAAATTTGTCTTGTTCCTCATAACAAAAAAGAAGGGGTTACCTTCTTTTTTTGCAAACTTACGGGAATAAGTCTGCTGCTAACACTCCAGCGGGAGTATATTGGTTGTCTTTTAAAAACAGAATGTATTTAAAGGTATACAACCATATTAAACATAGCACATTAGCTCCTAGTTCCTATTGCACTTTTGTTGTATTACTTACTAAACACAAAGAAAAAAAGACCCACCTCTATAAAAGAAGTGGGTTTGCTGTATATTAAACCTAATGCAACTGATCTTTAAACAAGTTTGGCTAAAAATTTACCTGTAAGACTTAAATTTTACATCGAAGGTGGATTTATCTTTTACGATTCGACGTTCAATTCCATAAGGAGACATGAACTGGCAAAAATCTCTTTTGTCCTCTATCAAACAATTACATATTTCAAAATATTCATCTCTTTTAACAATAAATAGGTATCCTTGTTTCCAATCGTATTTAAACTTAATTATATAATCAGACTTAATTTTTGAAAATCCTGCTGCATTTTTATTGTATGAATATATTTCTAGTGGACCAGTAAGTATTTTATCCAAGTTTAAGCATAGCAAAACTCTAGACTCGATATCCTCATAGTAAGCACTATTCCTTATGATATCAAAATCAATTTCCCCATTTTTTAATTTTTCGAATATTTTTGATCTTTTTCCATTTAAAGAATTCTTAATATCTCTTAAATAGTGAAGTCCAGTTAGGTGAAAAAATTCAGAATCATTAAAAACGATATTTAATTTCCGTCTAGATTTTTTCTTAATCAAATCAAAACGATACACATTAGTTGTCATTTTATCGTAGCTTCTTACACATTTTTCAATCAAAATTACACACTCCTAGTAATTTTTAATAAAAAAGGGGTCTTACGACCCCTTTTCGAGCATTTTCGTTCAAATAATAGACTTCTATATCTAATATTCTAACCAAGTAGAGGTAAAACGCACAACCCTTCGTAAACTAGAAGATCACTCGAGCTTGGTGCAGCCTATCTTCATTATAGTTTAATAGATGTAAAACCTATCAATTAGAAAGGAGGTTAACAAATGAACAACTTTAGATTTGTTAATCTTCCTGTGATTAATATACCACTTTTGGAATTATTTTCAACACAATTGAATATTTCACATAATTATATGTCAAGTAATTTATACTAGTTTTATTTAAGTACAGCATTTCACAAACTTTATAATTATATATTTAATGATAATCGATATATCATTTTATACAATTCTACTATTTACATAGTAAAAAAGCCACCCTCAATCTGATGTTATCATCAAATCAAGAGTGGCTTGCATCTAGTTTATTCTGTTTTTCTCAAAATGAGTATTCTTAATCTTATCGATTTCTTGCTGATGATTGTTTAGTCGACGGTCTTGCTCTTCGTCTTTATCATCCTTCACTTTTTGCCACGCAGTTAGGTTCTCTACCGCATTCGCAAACTTTGCAATTGAAATTGATAACTTGAAGATACTTGTAACTGTAGGAATAGCAACAAGAACAATCATTCCCATAAATTCATAGTTTGTCATAGGACTATCTACACAAAGCTTCCGAAAGGTTTCCCTTTTTGAATTGGGACATAACGCTTAGCGCCATCTTTAGTATAAAAGAGCCATGTGTGGTTATCCGCAAAGGTCATACCTTCGAATTGAACAGTTTCTCCTGCTTTATATGTTGCAAGACGAGTACCTGTTGTCCAGTTCGGTTCACTTAGGACATGAGCATCTTGGGTAAATGTAAAGTTACCATCTTTACCATTGCTTGTATCAAATAGAATCATTTGAGACTCCTCCTTTTGAATTAAATTACTTTGATAACTGAATGTATCAAAGTCGTGCCAATTATTCCCGTATTTGAATAGGTTGGTTGATTTTCCATCTTGGATTCCAATATGTAGGTGGTCTCCATATCCAACGCCATTTACTGATCCTGTATTACCAACTGTACCGACTTTTTGTTGTGCATTGACATGCTGACCTTTAGACACATCGATACTATGTAGATGTGCATACAATGTGGTCTTATCAATAGCTGGATGATATACCATAACAATGTTTCCGAATACGTCATCCCACCCGCAATGAATGACTTCACCATAATCATAAGTTGTTACTGTTTCACCTTTATTCGCGCCGTAATCAACTCCACTATGCGGAGGGTAAGGGTAATTAGGATCTGTCCTCCAAAACCCACCAGTTATATTTCGTCTTTCCCATTGCCAATTGGGTACTTCAGGATATGGATTATCCGGTAAAACATAACCTGCATTACCGCTTGTACGTAATGTTCCATTATCATTCCACGGCATTACTTGTCCTCCAGGTACTCATACGTACCGCTTTCTGTATTAATTATTTTATTTTCATCAATAGTTGTTGGTTGTTTAAAGATTAATAGAAATAATGCAAAGATATCCTTCACGTATACGGCAACCGCACCCATAATAACGACTGTAACCGCCTGTACGAGTGTTAAACTCGTTCCGTTAACATTGACACTCAAATCATTACTTAGAGCAGCCATGACGGATAGTACTGCGATAGCCGTGTAAATTAGTAATCCTTTGTACAATCCACGTTTCAGATAGTTCCAATTCAATTGATTAGATTGTTGTGCATGACCTGCACCTAGTAAATTCTTCGCTAAGATTGCTAACGGTAATAATGATAAAGCGACCCACAATGGATCGCTTTTAATAAATAATATGATTTCGTTCATGATTGCTCCTTTGTGTCGTTGTCGACATCTGATTGTGTTGGTTCATTGCTTATTTCAACAATCTTCTCTTGTACTGTTTTCCAGAAAAGAATTTCTGAATTTAATTCATCAACTTGATTTTTAATAAGATTCCGATTATTCATTGCCTCACTAAGTTTCAATTGCTCTGATTCAACAATTTCATTAAGTTTTTTTAAATCAGGGTCAAGTTCCTTCAAATCTTTCTCTAATTTACTAATATGTGCCTGTAACATTATTTCCACCTCCCTAATGCACGCCAGTGGTAGGCGCGTGCAGCTGAAGCGTCTACCTTTGTAAGTGAATACAAATATAGAACATTGAAACCTGTATTACTTAATTCATATGGGGCACCGGCCATTGCGAAATTATCAAGTATCGTTACTTGCAAGTTTACACCACCTCCAACAAACGGAACCGGAAACTTTACATTAGGTCTTGTTCCTGCATAGAAACCACCACCATATCCAATATTAATTGGAGTTGTTATCGACGCTTGCCCCCACTGTTCAAGTGCACCGCTTGACCACTTGATATAATTTGAACCACGTTCTTCAATAAAGTCTTCAGGTTGAATTGGAACATCCACCCTACGCCACTTAGACCAAACCGGAGTTGTGCCCGAACTGGTTCCCATGTATCTTGAGTAAACTGCTCCTGATAGGCTTTCAAACTCTTGCCATACATAAAGCCATGTTTTATTAGGGTTTTGCAAGTCTGAGTAATCACCAAGGTTTCTTATAACCAAGAAACCAGCACCTGCTCCAGGACTGTTTAACGAATTGTTTGCATTGACTGTGTTTGATAACGAATAGATTCCTCTTTTCCAATAATCATTGAAATTTATAGTGGTGGTTAATGGAATGGGTTGAGCAAAGAAATCCTTAATTGGATCGTTTTCATTTTGATATGATTGCCCCTTAACTTGTAGTGAGTTAGGTTCTTTGTTATTAATCATACCAACGCCGACTTCGCCATTGCCTCCGATATATAAATCAACACTTCCGCTTGATACACTAAATGAGTGTACATTATCACTTGTTACTTTATCCGCAACTTTTATATTTATAACATGTGCTTTATTGACATCTACATTAGTGATCGTATACCCCACTGCAAGCTGTTCTTGTGTAATTGTCGTATATGATCCAATCCCAACTTGCACTGAAAGTATTCCATTTCTTTGCTGAAGGGGATTAAAACTTATGTTGGCCTTTACAAAAACATTAGTACCTAGCAAATCATCGTTTCCTGCTGCATTAACGCGCTTTAACTGGTCAATTTTTACTGTTGGCCGAGTATACGGTATCCCAGTTAAATCTGTATTTTGATTTATGGATCCGGGTTTTTGATGGTTATCAGTCCATTGAACTCCAATCACTAAAGGATTTTTAGAAACCGCATGTGTAGAAATTGCACCATTCTTATACTCGCCATTTAAAGATGTTTTCCAGTTTGAATCAGCAACCCATAGATTTGAGTATTGTTGAGGAGTTGATGATGCAGTTACTTTAATCTGAGTAAAGCCAAAAATTACAAGACCTTTAACATCACTGTGCATTGATGAAGGTTGTACTAACTCATGACGAAGAGTTGGAAGTTTATAAAAAATATCCCAGTTTATATTTGATGTATAATTTTTAGTACCGATAGATTTTCCATTTACAAAGCTTTCAACAATATATGAGAATGCCTTTACATTAGCATTACCAAAACTTTCTACCATCGTTTTGTATTGCGAATCTGATAAGGGTACTGTTGTAGTTTCATTGGTGCTTAACATTTTATTCCAAATATCAGTGCTACCTCTAAGTGTAATTTTGCATGAGCTTACTGAGCTTGGCATTGATACGGAATACCCAAAAGACCTAGCCTTTAGACTCTTATTCCAGTTTGGAGTAAATATCACATGTCTTGGGATTGTAGGCAATGTCAAATTAAATCCAAATTCTAAATAGCCAAGACGAGTAAGATTGAACTTTGTCCACATCGTAAACGACTTTGTCCCATCATCATTATGGGCTACAGATCTCCATCCCCACGAATCAACGGCTTTATAACTAGATCCACTAAAATCATAACTAAAGTTAGTAGTGTAACTCTCTCCGTAGCATTGGGAAGTGATACTACTATTTGTACTATTATCCCAATATCCGTCTCCGCTTAACTTCCGAACACCGAGTTCCCACCGAACTGGTGTTGTATTATTTTGGATGCTTTGAGAACCCAGTTCATACCAAATCTCTGCAACATATCGATTATCGTTTGGAAACGGTCTACTTTCTGCTTTTATCCACGCCATTCAATCACCCAATCTTTCTAGTGTGTTGCCATATCGTTCCGCTTTTCGCTTCATTGGCATTTTTATGTTTCATAATAATGTGATTCCCCATTACGATTCGTTCCAGGACGATAAGTGCGGTTACATCCATCTGCGGAACCCCATTTACAATTTTCCAACTTGAGATTGGGGTACCTTTGTAATTCAAGCTGATGCCGTCGTTGGTTTGTAGAATCGAAAAATCGCTGTCGCTTTTCCCAATTTCTAGCCCTTCATCACTGAAGTTGAAATATGAAGTAAGTAGATTAACTTTTCCATTTTGATCCGCAATTTCTTTTTGAAATTGAATATTAAAATCACTAATTGTCTGCTCAAGACTCGACTTTACGAACTCATCTCCAGCTTCTCTATTAGCAATTTCCATGTTGATTGCATTATTTGAAGATATATCTAAACTCGAACCAACGTCACTTGCGAGCATATTAGTCGTTATTTCACCAGAAGCAATAAAACTAGCATTAAACCTACCGTCTTGTGTCAAGGCATAACTGTAAGGCCCTTCGTAACCGTTCGGAGAAAACGCTAAACCTCCAAGTCCAAGACGCCATACATTTATTGCATCTTCTCTCGGAAGTTTGTCAAGTATCAATATTTCATTATCATCAATGTATACATAACCGTTTTTATTTAGATTATTGATTAAATCAGTTTGTTCTTTACTGAGCTTTATTGATGTGCTTGCTTTTTCTACAGCGTCATTAATAGATTCTTTCATTGAATCAAACTGTTTTTTTACATCACGGTTGTAGTTACCAAAAACAAGTGTCGCTACACGATTTGTCATGACATTATAGACATATTCTTGCACAGTCGTATTGATTTCCAATTGTGGATGTTTCACAACAACTAAATCACCAATAGCCAAGTTTTGATTTACATCACTTTTGACGGTATACATTACCTTCGGAACCTCATTTTCTCTCAAATAAGCAAGAGCATTTGCGCGAAGTTCTTCAATGATGTTATTTTCTGTTTGTTCTTCATCATCAAGTTTTGTGTCGAAGGAAACTGTCTTGCTATAAGGCTGGGGGTATTGAATATTTGAAACAAGAACCTTTTCAGGAAGCATGATTCCATCTCGACCTGTGGGATAAAGCATGGTTACTACCTGGTTCCAGTTTTCTACAACTTCTATGGATTCGAGTTGCGAACCATAAGTTAAACTAACTTGTCGATCTACTGCCACATCTTCTTTAAATGTTACATTGAAGTTGTCTGCATCGAATACACCAGCCCACCGCTCTTCAATTACAGACCAAGCTTGAATCAATGTTTTGCGAATGAAATATGCTGTGTTTGCCCCAACTACATTTGAAGTGAGCGTAAAAGGACTAGGATTATCCGTAGCATCATTAATATAGTTTAGTGCACTTATAGCACTCATATTAACTGGCCGAACATCTTTAAGGAATAACCGATCTGCATCAAACATAACATGATGAGCCTTAAATACGATTGTTCTTCCTTTAACCTTTATCCCATCAATTCTAAATGCTTGTAAATTAATTTTCGACTTTGATTTTGTAACGCAGAGATTATCTTGTTTGATATGATCTGCATACTCAACCGATACTTCTACATCGATATACCAACCATTCAATGATTTCTTTTTTGTCTCGATCAGTTTAAGTGGTTTGATTGCAATGTTACCATTACTACTAAAATCTTTATCAGTAGGATTAAATATGCGAATCATAACCATCTATCCTTACGCCGAAACAAGACGTTACAGTCACCACTATGTAATTTAACCTCGTTCTCCCCTACGTTTAATTTCGGATACTCCCACCCAATTTTAAGTTGGCGATTACGAAGGAGGTTTTCAAATAAAGCATTCTTCGTTTGACAATCGATCAAGACATAATCTTCACCGGCAGGAAATTCATAATCAAACCTTGTTCCATTAATACTAATATCCACCTTCGCAGCAAGTTTTTTTTCTAATCGGATAATTGGTTCCGAATATACTGTTCCAGTATTGATGCTACTTTTATCAAATATATCTTCTGCATACCAAAATGCATCTCGAATAAATGATATTTTCGCTTCTCGTATTGTTACAACCCTTCGGACATCGATTTGCGAATAAAAGTGACCGAAAGTGTACCGATTCTGGTACTCTATTTTTACCTTTCCAGTAAACAACTGAAGTAATCTATCGACTTTTGAAATGTCGAGAATTTGAATATCGAATGATTTCTCGATAGATGAATACCCAAGTTCAACATAAACTTGCTCTGAAGAACCTTCAATATCAGTCTTTTCAACTTTTAAAGGAGCCCTACCAACAATGTGATGAGGCTCCTTTATGAGGATTCCAAGTTCTTTTTCAGTTATTCCATTAAATTTAATCATTACATTACCTCCAAGAGTCGATTGTCTACTAGTTTTGCGATTCCATCGTCGGCGACTTCGAATTTTAACCCTGTGAATACGCGTCGCATCACAGAGGCAAATTGTTCATAATCAATAAGGTCATGCTGGGCCGCTCCACCTGAACTCGTCAATGGCGTTACTTGAGCATTTCCACCACCAACTGTTAAAAGTTCCGCTCCTGCTTCACCAACGATTGCTGAACCACGAACAAGATTCCCTCCATGCTGAAGATATGCGATTTCTCCAAAATTAACCCCTGCACCCCCAATGCCAGGCACCCAATCTGGCACCTTAATTTTGTTGAGTGAACGAATGACACCATTCATCATTGAAATGACACCATTAATAGGTCCTTTAATAATTCCAGCTATCGAAGAGAAAATCGTCGCAATCGAATCACGAATATTCGTAAATGTCCGATAAATAAAGTCACCGGCGTATTTGAATCCATCAATTATTGATGAAATAACACCATTAACAATCGATGAGATTGTGTTGAATATGTTTCTAAAGAAATTTGCGAGCGGATTCAATACATTAGTCTGTACATACTGCGATGCACTCGACCAAGCATTGCTAAATGCATTAGCAACATTTTGAATGAACGTGTTTATATTAGTAAATATTCCGATAACAAACGATTGGATTGCAGTGAATATGTCTGTAAATGTCGTTTTTACTATTTCAAGAATGTTCTTAATTGCATTCATAAAATTATTGAAATGTTCAGTAACTGCATCTATGAATGATTTAATATTAGTAGATACTATTTCAATAAATGAGTCAAAATTAGACTGTACAGATTCAATAAATTGATTGAACCATGTCTTTATAGACTCAACAGTTTCTGCTATGAATACTTTGAAGTTAGTAAAACCAACTATCAAAGTATCGATAAATGAACTGATCATATTCCATAGTGATTCTAAAAGCATGGCAACGAGTGCAACGATTAGAATCCCAACATTTTTGAGAAAATCAATAGGTCCATTTAATAAAATTAGTAATGAACTTATAAATTCACTAACATTTGTAACTATAGTCTCAATAAGTTGTGTCATAAAATCTAAGATAAATTGTTTAAATATACCGAATTTTTCAGAAATAGAAGCGATAAATAATTCGATGTTTGCACGAATTGTTGTAAAAAGCCCCTGAAACCAGGAAGCCATTGATTCGAATGAACTCATAAACCAATTAACAATCCCTGTTACCAACTCATTAAACCACTTCCCAAAATCATCAAATACTTTACTCATTGATTCAGCCAGTTTCTTTGTATATGATGCAATAGCATCCCAATTAAGAACAACAATAGCAACAAACGCTGCAATTGCAGCTCCAATCGCGACCACTGCGGCGACTGGGGAAGCAAGAGCGGCTGCTACTGCTGCTATTCCTCCCTTAATGGCCACAAATGCGGGTTTTAATATTGGCATAATTTTTGCAACCAAACCAACAATAGCACCGACGCTCGTAATGATTTTCCCTAAAAATATTAGGATTGGACCGATTGCTGCGGTTACACCTGCAAATCCGACGACAATCTTTTGAATTGCAGGATCTAAATTTGATAGCCACGTCGCTAGTCCTTGTAGTTTTTCAAGCATAGAGTTAATACTTGGAAGCAAAATATTTCCTACTGTTATCGCTAGATCATTCAGGCTGTTCTTTGTTATTTCCCACTGAGCACTTGTAGTTTCCAAAATATTTGCATACTCGTTTGTAAGTGCCGTATTTTCTTCCCATGCAGATTGAGACATCGTCAATGAATTTGAGAATAACTCATTCGCACCTGCTGCTTTTAAAAGCGCATCACGCATTCTCACTTCTTTGATGCCCATTTCATCTAACATAACAATTGCGCTAGTGCCTTGCTTTTCAGCATTTGCAAGACCGTCAATGAACGCTAGCAACGCATTGGCTGCATTATCCTCAAAGGCTTCTTTAAACTCCTGACCGGTCATGCCTGCTATTTTTGCAAAGGCTTCTAAATCGTCCCCACCTAATTCTGTTGCAATTTGCATATTAGATAGTAATTTGCTGAATGCACTTCCTCCAGCCTCTGCTTCAATACCGACACTCGATAATGAGGCACTAATACCAAGTATTTGCGCTTCAGTAAGTTTAGCTTGAGACCCTGCCCCTGCAAGTCTTGATGCCATTGCCATAATTTCTGCTTCGGTTGTTGCTGAGTTATTACCCAATGCAACCAACGAAGAAACAAGGCGATCAGTATTTGACACAGACATTCCCGTAACATTAGTAAATCTAGCAATTGCATTTGCACCTTCTTCTGCAGATAAGTTTGTTGTTTCTCCGAGTTTTATCATTGTCTCGGTAAACATTAAAATGTCTTCAGTTTTGATTCCGAGTTGACCTGCGGTCTCTGCAACCCCTGCAATACTTACAGCTGCAGTTGGCATTTGTTTTGCCATATCTCGAATACCGAGTTCAACTTCTTTTAGTTGCTCTGGTGTTCCGTCAACCGTTTTCTTAACCCCTGTAAATGCTTTCTCAAAATCCATAGCACTTTTAACTGATATGCCACTTGCAGCAGCATATGCAGCACTAAAGACTGACATTTTTTTACCTGCATTAGTTATTGCATCCCCTTGCTTGCTTAACTTATCGGACATATCTTTTAGTGATGCGGTACCTGCATCAATTTCTTTTCGTACCGACTCTAGATCTTTTCCGTATTTATTTAAGGTTGCCTGGGCACCTTTAAGCTGTGCTTCTTTATCCCTGATTGCATTGACGTCCTTGTTTTCAGCCTCAAGTAGTTTCTTGTGTTCTTCAGTTAGAATTCGAACTTTATCACTTTGAATTGTGTATCGATCACTTAAAAATGTCAGTCTGTCTGCAAGCTTTTGAGATGTTTTCGTGTTTTCATCCCATTGGGATGAAGCAAGTCGAAAGGATTGATAATTCTCTTTGGCTGCAGAACTTACTTCCTTGAGTGTTCCAACGAGACGCTGTGCACCTTGTTCATCAAATATGACCCCTGCTCTTGTCATATCGTTTGACATTATTTGTCTCCTTTAATTGAAGCGTGATATTGTGCCATTTCGTAAAAGTCAGTTGGATTCATGTTCATAACTTCTTCAATTGAAAGTCCCATTTGAAGTCCTGCATACTTTATTTTTGTGTAATTTGTTTCTTCTTTTTCTTCTTGCGGGTTGTAGTACTCGACGATGTTTGCTTTTTTTGAAATGCATCAACTTTTTCCTCATTTAACTTTAGAAACTTGTTAATGCGTTCTGTTTGGTCGTTTCCAATAAGGCGTTGTGCTTGTTTAACAGTTAAGACTTCGTCAACATTTGATGCGATTACCGCGTAAACCAAATGACCATATGCTTTTACCCTGTTCTTAGGATTCTTAATATCTTTTTCGAACGCTTTAACACCGCCTTCGTACTCGTCAAGTAACATTGATGTATTAAACGACCAATCGAGTTTAATATTTTCACCTGTTTTTAATGTAATGATTGTCATATTTGACTCCTTTTGTAATTAAAAAGAGAGCTTACGCTCTCTTACACTTCTGGCAATGGTGCTTCTCCTAAAGCAACAGCTAAATCTTGTGGGGTTAGAATAGGCTTTGCAAAGAACTTATCCTCTGTAAGTCCTTCAGGGGCAATATCCATTTCAGTATCAACATAAGTCTTGAAGTCTTTTGTTTCATTGAATGCATAAGCACGAATGGAAAGTGTTTCGTTCTGCTCTGAGAAAGACTCCTCCGATGTTTTTGATTCATCTGTGTTACTTACTAGTTTACACTTCGGATACCATGTATACCGAACCACTCCATCTTTTTTAATCACAGGAACTCCAACCGCGAAGTAAGGACGCGTTGCAGATCGCCCGCTAAGGACTAGACCTTTTGCATCTACTTTTTCGGCACGCAGTTTTGCAAGATCAGTTGGATCAAATGCTACGACCTCAACTTCTAATTCGATGCTTGAACTCTGATCTACTGTATCGTAATCGATACCACTTGAATTGACTGTTGTACTTTCTGCGTTTTCACTAGTACCTATTGATTTAATAATAGGTGACTTAATGGTTTCTTGATAATTTACAGGATCAAAGTCATCATTTTCGACTTGATTCATAATGTTATAAAAGAATGCGCCAACAGTAAGTTTTAACTTTGGTTTTTTTTGTTTCATAATTCCTCCTATAGGCCTACTACATCGAGCATGGCTCTGTTTATTTTCGCTGCATTTCTATTAAATGTTGGAACTAGATGCGGTTGAGCCCTTGATTTTCGAGTACCGAATTCTACAAGAGGCCCGTACCATTTCCCCCATCCTACGATTGTCTCGTTTCCAACATGCTTATAAGAAAATGTATCAATAAGGTGTGTATATCCAGGACTTCTAATACTAGACATCGGTTTAGGTAATCGCCTTAGGTGCTTTACTAGCTCTGATGCACCAGCTTCACGCATTTTTTCTGTATTTTCAAGCTTTCTAGCAATCTCTAATAATTGATCAGATAAATCTAACAGTCCGTCAAAGGACATTTTCAATCACCTGTATTGCAAAGGCACTGTGTACGGTTCTTGTTTCAATATCATGCTCATGAGATACAACAGGAGTAATTCCTATTTCATTTAACTTTTGCAATAACTCCATAAGCTTGGGATTACGCGGTGTTTTAGAAATAAATGACACCTGGTATGTAACTATCGTTGATGATGATAAGCCCGATGCATTATTAGGTTCCCACAGAAAATCCCAGTACACAACTCGCGGTATTTTTGATTCAAAGTCCTTGTTGAACATTGAATCGGCAACAGGGATTTTTAAATCATTGAGTATTTCACTCAATTTTCCTTTAGAAAACTCCATACTTATACCTCCAGTATTGGATTTGGGTAATATGTTAGCGTAATGTCACTGATTGCAAACCCATTTTTATCGTAACCGTGAAAAATGTTGAAAATTCGATAGTAAACTTCTTCCAATTTGACTACATATCTGGAGTCAATATTCGGAATCTGTTGAATCCGGATTTTTCGAACTTCATGATTGCTTCGAGTTTCAAACTCAAATTTTAATTTGTCCCCGATTGATATTTCGTTATACCAAATTGCAACAAACAAAGGTTTAAGATAATCTAACGGATAATCTCCTCTAGTTTGATTTTCTTCATAAAGCTCAATCTTTCCGCTCGTGTAAGATGGGATTGAAGTACTTGATTTGGATTTCGGTATATTCACCAGCATACACCTCCTTGAATTCCGCTAGGCGCCCATGTCGTCTGTAATTAACATAATTCTTCAACAACACACGAGCCTGCATATCTTTGTCGTAATCTATTTGTGACCCTGCTATGCGCTCAATGTCATAGATGCCTTCTTTTAAGTATGTCGCAATCATCGAATCAGTATCAAAAGGAGATAAAGCAAATTCTTGCCTTACCTCCTCAATGATTTTCTTGATAATTTCATTCATACTAATCAGCTTTTAGTTTAATAAATGCAGTTTGATGCATATTTTTCCCCAGAAGTGTTTCAATACGTTCATTAGATGATTCTGGATAAGTTTCACCAACTTCATAAACTTTTCCAGAAATTGCATCAATAAATCTAACGACAACTACAAATTCTTTTGTATTTACAACTTCATCTTTAGGCGTATCTTCAGACACGTCAATAGGTTTTGCTTCTGGTGTATTGTCGCTAGTTAAATCCGTTGCAATTTCTGAAGTTCCCACTTCACTTTTTTTGTTTTTAACTTTTGGCATAAGACCCTCCTAAACTGTTGGTGCAGTTTCTGCTGCTTGAGTGATAACGCTTGGAATTAACGGTTCGAGCTTATTAATGTCTAATAAGACCGCATCATCATTTGATACAAGACGACCATTACCATACGCAACAATGATATAGGTACGTGTGTGGTCTAGGAATTTAAATTGATCAGATGATTCTGCGTTAACTTTTGAGAAGCCAGCGTTGTATTTTTTCGGCAATAGAACAAGTGCTTGCCCATCTTCAACGTGTTTACTTGGAACAAATACAAATTCTTTTGGTAACTTCGCTTTTACATAGCCTTGCGGTCCAAGAACATGAGTTGCTTTAAAAATTCGTGTGTCAATTTCATTTTGATTAGCGATAACAATAACTTTATCCACGTTACGATCACCTTTCCGGTTTAAAACTGGCAATACATCTTTACCAAATGATTCTGGACCAAAGTCTGTAATCGCAACAGGTGTACGTTTTGGATATACTTCATCTACCACAGAACCTTTCAAATCACGATCAATTCCGATTGGCGAGTCTTTACCATTACCAGTGATGAACCCTTCCTCTGCACCTTCTGAAAGTGCTTCTTCAAGAATTGTTCGCATGAACTTATCAATCCACTTATACCCAAGATCAATAATTCCACGAGGAATAAAGGAAAATGCTGTGAGTTTTGCAGCAGTTAGATCAATATCACTAATTGTTGCTTCTAATTCCGATGTAATTGATGAAGTAATTTTCCCCCAAACAGCTTTCCCTGTAGATTCAGATAAAATCCATTTTTTCAGTCCTGCTGGCGCCCAGTTCAAATGCATGAACAATGGGTGGTTTTTCTTGAGATCTTCAAACACGAATTCAACTGTTGTTTGTGGGAACAAGGCAGAATCTGATCCAGTTAGTCCCTGTTTAATTGCTGCATCGATGAATGATTCTTCATCTTTTGAAAGTTGTCGTAATCCAAATTTATCAGCTAATGATGCATCTGCTGCCACTTGTTGTGATTGTGTTACAAATTCATTAACTACATCTTGATATTTTTGATCTACTGATGCTTGAATTGCATCGATGATTGCTTGTGATTTATGCTCTTTAGGAGCATTCTCAACTGATTGTACTAATTCTTCAATACTTAATTTACCTAATTTCATAAGGTCCTCCTAGTTATTCAAAGTAACCATCCCATGATGATTTTATTTCTGTTTTATTTACTTCGTTTGTAAAACTTGTTCCAATCTGACTGCGTAATTCTTTGTTTTCAAGAATTAGCTTAGAAAGATATTGTTCATCTAAGGATTGCTTTACATCATTGCGCTCAACTGCTGTTGCAAAACGCAAATCAAAACATTCTTTAGAAGTAAGCCACGTTTCGTTGTCCATCAAAGACTTAATATAATCTTCATCAAGACCTGTCTTTGACTGATAGATGTTAATGCTTGGAGTTGTGACTTTTTCAAGTAACTCAGCGGCTTTTCGCATTGCATTAGCATCACCAACAGCAGATGACCAAGCGTTATGGATCATTACCAATGAAGACTCAGGAACAACACGTTTCGTTCCCGCCATAAAAATAACACTTGCTATCGAGCACGCGAATCCATCCACGATTGTTTCCACTTCTCCAGGAAAATCAGTAAGTTGATTGTAAATCGCAAGTCCTTCAGATACTGAACCGCCCATAGAATTAATACGAACTGTGACTTTAGGTGTTTCTACCGATGCAAGTAAATCTTTAAATGAATAGGCATCTACTCGTGTCTCATCTGGGCCAAATACTTTCTCCCAAAAGTCACCTTTACGAATTTCTCCGTAAACGTAGATGTTAGTATTCATTTCATTTTCTTTAACAAATTGAAATACATCACTCTTTTGTTTCATTCTCTTCCTCCTTTCCATCCGATTCGACATTCATATAGTTTTTTGTAACATAACGACGATTTGCCCACTCTTCATCAACCAACGGTTCGTCCAATGCCTTCATAATGTCGTTATGGCTAAAGCCAACGCTTCTTAATTTATCGATAGACGTTGCATGAGAAATAATATTGAAGTATTGAAGCGCAAATTTATTCAAAATAAATCGTGTCCCTTCAAAATACTCTTTCTCAGTGCTTAATTTTCCATCTAGTTCGTTCTGGATGATTTTGATATAAGGCATACATGCAAAGTTAATAAGATCTGCGGTTCCGTCTGATTTTTCAGTTTTAGTTCCGTAAAATACATCTAGAGGTATTCGTGCGGCGGCGGCTGTCGCGTCACCAAATTGCTTCATGAATTTCGTGATATCTTCAGAATTTTTTGAAGTTTTATCTGATAGATCTTCCAAATTAATTGCAGCTGGAAGAAGAATAATTTCATCATTTTCACTATTGACCTGTCCTGCAAGTTTATCTGCGTAGTCTTTAAATGTTATCGGGTTTCCCTTTTGATCTGCGATAGGAATATTTTGATTTTGTGTTCTCAATATTGATTTACGTGATTGAGAGCGTCGATATGACTTTGCAGCAGATGCAATGTAATTACCAACATCTTCATAATAATTGTTGACGAGGTTTTGAAATTTCTCATTCGGAACTGTGAATTTAAGAATGTCACTGTATGAATAAGACTTTGTTAATTCCTCTATTTCATCACCAGGACCCTCAATTACTATTTTTGAATACGTTCTACCAACGGTAACAGATTTGCTTACTTCGGCACTTTTAATCCTAAATAGAGCGGTTCCTGTATTTAATACTAAACACTCCCCATCAAGCATCATTTTTCGAATAACTTTTATCCAAAATTCTGTAGACGACTCATTAGGGTTTGGTTGAACGTTGAGTATATAGAGCGCTGATTTTGTTTGACCACCCATTTCTTTTTTACTACTTATTTTAAAATCGGCTTTACCAATAGTTTCGGATATTAGCGTCACCGCATGGTCTATCCAAAATTCTTTGATGTGAAGTTTTTTTGCAATATCATCGCCATCATCGAATACCATTGTACCGCCTGAATCACGTTTAAATAATTTTCTAAATAGTGACATACTCACCTCCTAGATATAGACAGTAATTGTTTGTTGCTCCAATAATTCATGAGCTTGCATTGCATGTACAAAAGCCATGAATGTATCGTTTTTTCGTAGCTTAGGTTCAATTTTCTCAAATGTAATATCACCGTTTTTATTACGCGTTAGAGCTGTATTGTTAATAGACCAGCGCATCATTGCTGAATCTCCAATATTGATTTTCCCTTCTGCGAAGAGGCGCTCAATCATCGGGCCTAAAATATTGTAAACTGAAGTATTAAGACGAATCATTCTGAGCAGTCCAAATGAATTGTCTCTAGACTCAACATCGAAACCATACTCATTGAACGACTTTTTGAGCATTGGAAATCTATGGCTATCACTGACAATTTTCAGGACATTATACTCTTTCATACCGTCTGTAATCCATTTAACAACATCATTTTCGTCAATGTAATCTTCATCAACGATTTCGAAATCTGTGAAGCCATTACTTCCAATAGAACCAAAATCAAACTTTATACCCGTGAAAAATTTACTACGCTTACATATCCATGTTTTTGATTTCCATACGTATTCATCATTTTCTTTAAACAAAAATCCTGCTGATACAAAATCATTGAACGTAGCAAGGTCTATTCCTACTACAGCATTTTTCCCACGTAATTCATCATGTGTTCTTGGAATTTTTCGATCTACATCGGAATATGAAGCACGTCTAATGTTTTCCCAACTTGTTACTGCCACTTCTTCATCATTTAATGTGAAATTCATACGTTTTGAGTAAAATTCCAATTTGTATGAAGATTGTTTGATCATTTTTTTGTAATCTTGAATCACTTGATGCTTCAATACCGGCATATAACGTAGACTTGGATTCGCTTTACACCACGGTGTAATATCAACATCCGCCTCATCATGTGTTTCCCAGTACTTCTTCATTGGTTCATGGATAAGAGGTTCCTCATCTAATCGAATTCTATTGATAAAAGGAAAAATACCTAAATGGTTATGCTCTCCATTCAGAATTGATGTAGAATTATCAATTTTTTCATCGAATGGGCCACCTCTCACATTTCCATTTGTGGAAATCACCCACGTTCGAGCATGTTTAACTTTCCCGAGACCTGATGTAAATACATTGATCTGATCGTAGTTTTCGTAAGCATGAAGTTCATTGATTATTACCATGCCAGTTTTTTTACCGTCTTTGGTTCTTGCATTTGTTGTATTGAATCGAAGCTTAGATTTTGTTTGTTTTCCAATGATCACTGTTTTATTCCAATAAAAGAGTTTTTTCATGGCCTCCGCGTTTGATTCCAACATGTCATAAACTACATTGAATGAATCTAGAGCTTGTGTTTCTGCCATCGCAACAATATCGATGTTATAGTTCTTTACACCATACATCGGAGTTAGGAGGAAACAAGCAAGTGGCATCAAATACCCATCTTTGCCGTTGCCACGCGCCATAATATCAAGTTGTTCAGGAAAGGTTACAATATCTTGATTGTCTTTACGATACATAAATGCAAAAGCATACCGAAACTTTTGATAAGGAAAGAGTTTATAGAACCAACGCTCAGCAAATCGGATGCATTTTTCGTATGTTTCGACATCGAAATATACATTTTCGTCAATCAAGATTGGCTCTACTACGTTTTCAATTAACAACAAGACGTCACTAGATACTTCATTTGAATTATCTTTTACAAATTGAATGTATTCATCGATGTATTTATGTATAATCCGATTCATCGTATTTATCTACTCCAGTCGAGGGTTCCTGTAGTTTCAAATCCTGAAGTATTTTAAGCATCATCTTACTTGTTTCTCGAAGTTCCTTTACGGATTCGTTAGTTTGTTTCTTTGGAAAACCATTACCAGATGTAACTGTAACGATTAAACCACGATTCTCAATATCCCTTCGAAATCTTTCTTTGAGGTCATAATAGAAAAGATAATCTTCGATAAGATTCGTATAAAAACTTTGCAGTCTTCCGGAGTCTTCTAATTGATAAATCAGATCTTCTTTGATAGAAAGTCTCTTTTGAGTTTCTTCAGCTTTTTTACCAATCTTTGATGGGTTTGTTTTTCCCGATTTTTCCTTATTATAGGAATTCTTTGTTTCAGTTGGCATTTTCTTAGGCATTTTGACCCCACCCCCTTTCACACGAGAGTTTTGATTTTTTTGTACAGTCAACCACCACATCCGCTCCTATTAACAAATATTTTATTCGTAGATTTTGACGGGGGTATCTTAGCTTAAACAAGTAACTTCAGTTGCGCGATATGAAATTAATCCACCAAATAATTCGATAGTAAATAGAAATCCATCTAGCTCTACACTTCGTTTCTTTGGTAACTTATCATCACTTAATCCAAGATAGTTTAATACATCTGTAGCTTGACCATTCGTTAAGTTAGTAACGGTTGTGGTTAGCAATACCATCAAGGTAAGAGCAATCATTGAATGTTCTTGATCATTGCCTGGTTCAATAAAAATCATAAAGCCAGTTACAACTTCATGATCATTGAATATAGTTGCAGCAACCTTAGGTGTGATATTAATTACCGATGCGTATTGTTCTACAGATTGAAGTACAGGATTAAATCCTTTTACCTTCAAGAGATTAATTAACTTGTCTGTATTCATAATTACCACCTCTCCTCCGTAATTACTTTCTTTTTTTTGAAATTATCACGCCATCTACCTTCAATACGCTCATGAGCTTCAAAAGATAAACTCACTAAGTTTGATACATCGAGAGCCAACTCTGGATATTCTCGTAGAGGTTTAATGTGATGGACTGTAGTCGCGGTTACAAGGCTTATATGATCTGGAGTGACTTCATGTTTGAATTTACCTAGAAACCACTGACAAACACCTTTATCACGAATCAGTGCACTCTCTCGTGCAATATCCCAATCTGTTGATTTATAAAATGCATCAACATTCCCTTTGTTGATCTCGACAATCCAATCCTTTGGTGGCTTTCGTCTTGCTCTTCTTTTCTTCTGCTTAACCATAATTGTTAAAATTAGTTTCAATTAATGCAGAATCCAAATAACCAATCCCCTTATTTGTAACCAATACTCTAACTTTGTTTCGTATCGTCTTCCCAACACTAATAATGTCACCTGGAACAATTTGAATTGTTTCTAAATGGTCCGTTTTAGCAACACAGTGTATTTTGCATATAAACATATGTACATCCTTTCTTAATCGTTATCACCATCAATCCTCCGATGGTAACCAAAAAGAAAAGACACAACTAGTGTGTCTTAACGAGGAAATTTGCGAACAAGGGCAATATGGAGATGTGAAGTTCGCAACAACTTCACGCTATCATAGTATCATGATTTTCTTAGCCCAATTGTGCTTTATTTTATTGACAACAAGTACTCTATCTCACTATCAATTCTTCTCTTTACCCATGACCGTTCATACCCCACGATATTAGCAACTTCTTCATCCGTCCTTTTTTCAATCATAAACTTTTGTATAAGTAGATCTTTATTTTTAGGTCTTGCTAATTCCAACCATATTTCGCAAATCTGTATCGTGCTCTTACATTGAGTAATCATTTGCTTATTGATTTTGTCGAACTCAGCCATCTTATCAGATATCTTTGACAACTTCATACCGTGGTTGGCCCCTGTAGACACAAACTCTTCATATGAAATGCCCGATATTCCTGTTCCTGGCAATGACTCAAAAAATCTTCGTCGCAAATCTGGATATCCTTCTAGCCATCTCTTGCAGCTAATATAACTATTAAATGTGTCACGTATCATTTTTCTTCATCTCCATTGATCGTCACACCTTGGTTGATTATTGTGTATATTTCTTCAATTAGTTTCGATACCTTTTCTTCTTGACGTCTACCCCTAAAAGTTGCTACGGTAATCGTTTGATAATCAAATTGCAGCGGAGAAACTAATGCATTTTGAGGTAATGGACGCTTCATCAGTACATCAACATCTACATACCTGAATCCTAAAAAGTTGTGTCGTCTATCGATTGATACTCTTTCAATTCTTTCTTTTTCAATGATTGCATTTCCGATTAAAACTTTCATAATTCGTCCTCTTTTCTTTGTTTAGATTATTCAAGAATACGTATATCTTTTCTTGAATTTTAATAATGTAATATGAACGACTATTTAAGCGGTTTAAATGATTGTTTTAGAAAATAACCTATTTCTTATAAATCATGATGTTTTTGTGCTTCTAAGTATCTGATTGTTAGGTTGATTGCGTTAATCATTTCCATAGAAGAACACTCAAATTCATACCCACCTGTTATAATGTCATACCAAAATACACTTGTTTCTTCTTCATCAATATCAGTTACGCACAATTCGTTATTATGGATGTACACATTCAAATCTTTATCCACTTCTTCCCAAGCCTTAACAACTTCTTCCCATGTAGGGGGCTTGTGTTGGTGCATGTAATCAAGAACTGTTTTCACCAATTCAATGTCATCGTTTCCATTACGTATTTCTAAAAACGATAATGTGGCTTCTTCATAAGTTACTTGTTTCATTTTCCATCACCCCTTAATTTAATTCCGAGAACAACATAGCCATCTTTAATGCCTTCCGAAAAGTCTTTACTGTCTAATCGGTAAGTAACTTCAACAAGTTGTTTACGTCCTGTCGATCTGGAAGTTTCTTCAACTTCGACAAGTTCAATTACATCACCAACTTCATATCTACAATCATCTTCATTACGGATTTCAAAAGTCTTGTTACCGACAATAACTTCTTTGTAAAATTTCGACAAGATTTTCTTAGTATGCTTCATTTTATTTCCTCTTTCTAACAGGTAGATAACCTGTATCTTATTTGAATTTTGTAAACACTACTCAAAGCCTTTATAGAGTGGCTAAGAGTAATGTTTTTTATTTTGATAGTTTTTGGTGTTTTTAGAGATTGACTAGCAATCAAAAAAACAGCTGTTGTCGAAATCAAACTCTTCTTCTTTAACAATCCCTAACAGATTGAACTTGTCACACATTTTTAGTTTTTCATATATTGAATCTAATTTATCGATGTTTTTTCCATCAACTGAATATACTTTTCCTTTTCTTCCTTCGAGTACGCAAAATTTTATTGATTCTTCTAAGTTGGTGCCACCTTCTTCTCCTTCAAGCACGATGGTCCAATATTTATGTACATAATCAGTCCAACTTGAACG
This sequence comes from Erysipelothrix aquatica, assembly GCF_009828825.1. Taxonomy (GTDB): domain Bacteria; phylum Bacillota_I; class Bacilli_A; order Erysipelotrichales; family Erysipelotrichaceae; genus Erysipelothrix; species Erysipelothrix aquatica_A. The sequence continues at coordinate 459,839 of NZ_WTTA01000002.1, forward strand.
TTCTTCATGATATTCAATAAGCACTGTTCCGCTAACGTCTTCATCGCCATATTCATCTTTCTTATCGAGCTGATCAACTAGCTCTTTCACTAGACTATTAATATTGTTAATCTTTGAAACACCGTCAAGGGCTTTGTATAAGTGTTTTTGAACCGCTTCTTTTGTTTCTCCTGCAATCAATTCGTTCGTTGCTTCAACGATTGCTTCCGACATAACTAAACTTAGTCCTTCAATTCCAAGTGAGGATAGATCAACTGTTGCTGCTTTCTTAAATTCTTCGTCAATGTGCTTTTTCATCGGGCCATTCCATTTGAATTGTTCTTCAATAACTTCTTTAACAGCGTTAGTTGCGTGTTCTTTTACTTGTTTATTAATTAATGATTGAAAGTCTAACTCGTTAATTGCGTTTTGTACTGCTTCTTGTGTGCTTAATTTCGACATCTTTGTGTCCTCCTTGTTGTTGTAGATAACCTACATTTTTGTATTTGATACTTCCGTTTGTAATCGATTATATTCATCAAAGATTACATTTAGTTCCTCTGCAGCTTCTAGCTCTGTATTTAAACTATCCAACTTAACTTCTACTTGTTCTTGTTCTAATGGATGTTTGTTAAGATACGCGATTATGTTATAACTTTGAGCGTTTGGATTGAATATGGTACCCATATTCACTATTTCAATTCGTTCAATTTTCTTGTGATCAACAATTGCTAGCTTAGTTTTTAACATTTATATTCTCCTCTCAGATAACCTTCATGTTATTTCCATTTACAGAACACTCATTACAACCTTTATATACTGGCTGTAAGAGTGTTTTTATTATTTGATAGTTTTTTACATTCGTTAAGCTTCTTTTTCGATTTAGAAATTACTGATTTAATCGTGTCCTGGTATTTCTCGTTCTTCACAATTTCCTCGACGAACCGTCTTACTTTTGGCATCTCGCTCGCAGCGATTAACCCTTTTTCAGACTTGTTTTCGTTGCCAAACCCATGAACCTGTCTGATTTCACCTTGCGTAGATAGTTCTGCAGTAAAGTATGGTTCATTTATTTTATTAGACTTTCGAATGAAGATGATAAGTGTTTCGAGTTTCGAGTGTTTTCGAAGATAGTGTTCACCATACACACAATGTGATAATGTTTTTCCTTCCACAATAATCTCATCAAGAGTTTTTGGAATAAGTATACTGAGGTCATCCCCTTCATATTCAAGAGTTTTGACAAAATCAACAATTTTGTTGTAAGATTCGGAATACTTTTGAAGTTTAGCTAATCTTTCTGCTTGTTTAATTTCTTCCGCTTTACGCATCACGTTATCGTGAGCCTGTTCAAGATTAATTGGGAACAATGTTTTCCAATGATTCATTTCGTAATTAAATTCTCTTGCAACGCGTAAATAATCCTTGTAGTACCACAAACTTCGGTTGTGTTTATCGAGATACCTCAATAACTTTCTTGGTTTAATCTCGTTTTTCTTTTCGTAGTCTAAAATGTCTTTCACATCTCTTAGACTTAATTGAAAATGTTTGATGCGCTCTAGTGTCTTATCATTTAGAACATAGAATTGCTTCAGCGCTTCTAACTCTAAAATCTGTCGATATCTGAGCCCATGTTTCACAAAGCGTTTATTTTTCTTAATCCAATTTCTGTTGAGGCTTCTCATGTCTGCCTCACCTGATACAATTGCCTTCGCTATTTCGATGTTTCCCAAATTACATAGTGCTTCGATCAATTCTTTATACTTGTAGGCTTTAATGAATTGATCCTCTATGTACCCTTCGTAAGGAAGTAAATTAGTATACTTGAGTTCCGATTTTGAAATTACTTTCGTGATGTTCTGTTCAAACCACAATTGATCGTGATAGAAGCCCAACCCTTCTAATTGTTTGTTTTGATATTTAAACGTTTCATTATTTTCGAGAACAGTAAGATTAACTAAGTTTGTATCAAAGAATTCTCTAGGGCCATCGTTCGTCATTTTTATGAATCTTGTTATAGAATGACGTTGTATTTCAATCTTCTTCGATGTTGCAGCAATGTAACCAACATAGATTGTGTGAGTGTAATTTCTAAAATTAGTGTTCGATTGTAATCTTACAGTCTTAACTTTTTTGCTTTTTCTTTCTGTTGTTTTAATTTCTTTGCCTGCTTGTTTGAACTTCACAACAGAGAAGATACTCTCACAGTATTTGTAGAATGATTTTGTTGGTTTAATAGATGTTTTGTAATGATGTGCTTGCATCAAAATAACGTTAGTTGATCATCAGGCTGAGATTTTTTCTTTGGTTTTGTTTTTTGTATAGCTTTACTTACGAGCTCGCTTTTGGCAATCTTATTGTTTTTGTTCTTATCAGTCGTTTTAAAGACTTTTGAGAGCAATTCTTCTGTAAGGGTGTAATATTCCCTAACAAACTCATAAACTCGGTCACCGACGTAATAACCGCCATTTTTGCGCCCATTTTTACTGATATACTCTTCTTCTACTTTTTTTAGTACAAAGTCCCAACATTTTAGAAGTGTTCTACCTTCATTGATAATGTTGTTGCACATCGTATCGTCCAAATTCGAACATAACCAGGTATGGATTTTTTCAATTTCTGAACTAGTGTTGTCTTCCATTTCACTAAGCAATTTTTGGTGTGCTTGTTCTTGAATATTCATTAATACGTTTCCTCCTCGCTTCTTAAGTCTTTGGTTCCTTTTAGAAATTCCTCAATGACCTTTTCAGATTCACTGGGATCAATTTCGTTTAATTCAATTTCTGAATTATAGGTTGGTTGATTAATAGCATGCTTTTCTGGAGAATTACCTTTTCCAGTGGATTTATTATCATTTTTTGCCCATTTCCTGATTACAAGGTTACAGTTCGTGTATGATTTTCCGCTCATTTCCATATATTCATCAAGATTTCTAATTCTCTCGTCAATGTCGATGAACTCTTCAGCAAGTTTAAGGTATTCTTTTTCGGATAACTTAACGTGCTCATACTCTCCATATTTTTTTAAGGTTCCTCGTTTGTTCTTTTTTCCTTTTCTTGATTCAATATCTTCTTTTTGGATTGGTTCGACATTAGAAACAGAAGCAGTATCAGTAACAGTATCAGTAACAGTAACAGTAACAGAAGCAGTAACAGTAACAGAAGCAGTAACAGATGTATCCATAGGGTATGGATACGGTATAGATACCATATCCGCTCCTGTCTTTTCTATGATTGGATATAACTTATTTTTAAAGTCATCGCTTTTAACGAATCCGTATAATTCGACTATCTTCTTCAAGAATTTAGGACTTCTAGTCCAGTTATACTTATGCCAGTTTTTGATAAACACTTCTTTGGTTTCTTTGTCGTACTCAATAACACTATGGAGATTTGCCATTCTATCTAATAGTCGTTCTATCGTATCTCTGCTATATCCCGTTTCATTAGACATTTGACGAAACGAGATCTCATAACATCCAATTAAGTTCGTGTGAGGATTTGTTAGAAGATAAAGCATGAAGTATTTATCTTCAGGTGTGAATTCATCAACGATTTGAGAATCATCCCAGAATCCTAAGCTTATTTTCCTATATAGCGACATATACTAAACCTCTACATTTAAAGACATAATAATATTTAAGTTTTTAGAGTTTATAGAGTCAGTAACAATCATTGGTGATTTTGGACCAATTACTTTTAGTACCACATTGCCTTTTGGATATGACTTAACAGCTTCTCTTAAATAATTACCATTAAATGCGACTTTAAGTGATGAATCGCATGCTTTTTCTAAAGTTACATCAAGTTTTTCTTCTGTACTTCCGAGTTCTTGTGATTTCGCTTTTACAAACACTTCATGATTGTTTAAGACTAACCCAATCACTGGAATAGTTTCTTCCTTGATAATCGCTGCGCGGTCGATTGCTCCAACAAGAACATCTTGATCAATTGAAATATCTGAGTTCGTATCGGAAGGAACCAACCTTGTTAAATCAGGGTATAAGCCATCTACTAGACGTGTTTGAATATACGCATCCTTTGTCTTAAATGATGCAGTTGTATTTGCTATTCCAACTGTAATCATTCCTGTAAGATGTTTGCTAATTTCATGCATTGTCTTGCTTGGAATCGTTACAGAGAAATCACTAACTGGATATATTTCTTCGCTTGCTATCGCTACCCTGAAGGTATTACTTGATGCGAATGTTAGATCGCCTTCTTTATTTCTTACGTTCACACCTGTTAAGAATGGCTTATCTTCATTGGTTCCAGGGTGAGCAACCGCGAAGATTGTTCTTCTGATTAAATCTTTTAATCGTTCTTCTTCAATATTGAACTCGATATCATTCTTCATAATCTCGATTTTCGGATATGCATCAAGGTTAGAACCATTAATATTAATTTCTGCAGATCCACCACTTAGTTTTGTATATGCTCCATCCATAATCTCTAAGTTGATTGTTTCGCTTTCAAACTTGCTTACAGCATTAAGTAAAATTTTGGCATCAAGCACTACTCCGCCTTCTTCATGGAAGTGTAATTGATTTGTGTCATTAGCATACATTTTTGAGAAAATTGATATATCACCATCACTTCCGGTAAGTGTGAGTGTGTCATCTCTTAACTCCATTTTAACTCCTGTTAAGATTGGTAATACTGGGCGTGGATTAATAACACCTGTTGCAATTCTTAATGCTTTTAGAAATTCAATTCTATTGATTGTAAACTTCATAGTTTATCTCCTTCATTTTTGATTAATTTATATTGGCCATTCATTATTTTCGTATTCATGTTATATGACCAGTGCAATCGAGTTCTTGGGATTTCAGTTTCTTTTTCAATATCCGGTATTGATCCAGAAGCAACAATTTTTCCAGTCGTGACATCAATTAATAGATACACATTTATCACTCCTTTTTATCTTTTTAAAAGGTAATCTATGAGAACCAACTCAAAGATTCATTAAACTCAAGCAAATCTTTCGATCTCTTAAATCTTCTATCGCGGTCTGTAACACGACTAACAATGTATTCTTTGCCATCTGCGTACATTGAAATTATTTCTGAACCAGATTTATTCATTGAACGTTCAAAAGCACGACGGCTTTGAATTTTAATGTAATTTTTTCTTATCTTATTAATAAAAATCAACTCCTTTTCTTTGTTTTTCTCGGTAGATAACCTGTATATTATTTTCTTTTTTAAAATAGCAATTAAATCCTTTGTAGAGTGGACATAACATACTTTTTCACTTTCTATACTTTTTGCTATTTTAAAATTAATTATTGACAATAAATTTGACTATGGTAATATGTGTGTACAACAACTGCAGGAGGTCTACGGACCCTGACAGTGCAAAGCCTGCTCTTAATCGAGTGGGCTTTGTTATTTATAGGAGATAGTCATGTCTGAAATAGTCAGTAATAGACCATTCAAGTCTATTGAAGAACAACTCGTTATTCTTAAGTCAAGAGGACTAACAATCACAAATGATGATGAAGTATGTAAGTTTTTAATGTTTAAGAACTATTACAACATAATCAATAGATATGGGCAGTATTATTATGATCCGAGCACTCAACGCTTTAATGAAGGTACTAAGTTTGACCATATTGTTGATTTATACTTCTTTGACAATGAACTAAAGAACGTTTTTTATAGAAAACTTATGAAAGTTGAATCACAGTTTAAATCCGTGCTAGCGCATGTTTTTTGCAAGAACCATCAAGATGATTTTGCTTACTTGAATCCAAATAATTTTGACAAAGATCAGATTACTAGTCATATTTCCTTGTTATCTGGAATCTCTAACCAAATCAAATACAATTCTGGAAACACAGCTCCATCTAACCCAATAAAACATCACATGAATAAGTATGGCCATGTGCCATTCTGGGTATTAGTCAACAATCTTTATTTCAACGATGTAATTAAGTTATACAACGTTTTGAACAAATCAGAACAGAATGAAATATGTGACATTTTTTATACCCGATATATAACAGAACATAGTGTTCTAACACAGTCGTCTGATATTCTAACTCCAGAGCAATTATCAACTTTTTTGAATATTCTTAATGATTACCGAAATATCACCGCTCATGACAATTTCTTATTTGGAGCTAAGATTAAAACTCAACCAAAATACTGTAGTTGTGTATTTAGAACATTTCCAAATAGGGATACCAAATCACAACGTACTCTTTATGACGCATTTATCGTGATGAGAGTATTCTTGGAGTATGGAACATATGCTAATCTACACAACAGGTTAATAAAATTAACTAAAGGTTTGTGCAAAACGCTTTCTCCTAGTGATGTAAATAGACTACTTTATGCTATGGGATTCCCAAGCGAGTGGTATGACACTCCAAAGCTAAAATAACTTGATCTAATCAATTAACACCCAATCTTCAGCAACTAAGTCTTCATAACTGGGTTGCCAACCAATAACTGGGGGTCTCGACATGTCGATCATTGCTAGATACAGCAATCCATCTTTGGTATGACTTGGAGTAACCTTAAGAACATATCCACTAGTGTTATCGAGAAAAATTCTTGAAATGGATTTGTTCTTTTTCTTTGCGGCGATTAAAGCGGTTCTAACATTCATCTAATTTCCTCCATAGACTTTAAATAGTCTTCCAGCGTTCCTCTTGTATATACTCGAGTTGTTTCAACGCTCGAGTGGCCAAGGATATCACTTAATTGTGCGAGTTTAAGCTCGCCTTTTTTATTGACAAAGTTAAAACCAAAGTAATGACGGAATGCGTGTGGTTTAACTTTCTTCTTATTGATTTTGCACATGCCGGCAATCACCTTTAAACCATCATAGATTTGCCTGTACTCAAGATTAACAACCTTATCGACGCCTTTATCCAAAGTCTTAACAAACGCTCTTATTTCGCGCCCTAGAGGACCTGGTAATGGAACTCTACGCACTTTACCTTTGTTATCGACGGATACATAGTTATTCTGAACTGCTGCAACTGTAAAACTTGGAAGTTCATTAACACGAACGCCGGTTTCTCCCATTATGCGAATGGCGAAGTATAGATTTATATTTTCTAATGCTTTTGCTTTCATCCACATTCTTTTGTATTCGTGTTCATAGATACGATGCGGAAGCGTGTTGTCGTTTTGACTTTTGACCTTAGAGATTTTCAAATCACCCAGATCACAATAAAATAGGAATCGATTAACTGAAGTTATATATGAATTGATTGTTGATACTGCTTCATAGTCTTCGAGTAAATCTTGCTTCAGTTGAATTAGATCATCTTTACTCATAAAATCATCGATACTCGAATAGTCGTTGATTAACTTCTTGGCTCCTCGCATATAGACCTTTATTGTGCTATCTGCAAACTCGCTTTCATGTAATGATTTAGGATAACTATCTAAGTATTCCAACAAATCTTCTTTGGTTAATTCTGGTACTTCGTCTAGTTCCTTTTGGATTGCTTCAAGCTGAGCCTGTAAGAATGCTCGTTTGGAGTTCTTGTTTAAGTTCTTATTTTTCTTGGCCATTAAGGTTCCTCCATTCTCATGTCAAAGCCTCCAGTTCTTTGTAATATAGTTCCGTGAAAGTATTTAAGTCACTCTCACCGCAGTTCTCGCAATAACGACTTCGTATTGCCTGTAAGTCATATCCATAGGTATTGACATAATCTGTTAATAATTCTCGCAGCGCTAAGATGCTCTGGTATTTAGCATCAAATATTCGGTAGTTATCCTGGGTACATTGTTCGTTTGGGGATCCATTACACTTATAACCACCTGCATTATTGTTGTAGACCCATAGGTCACTTGTTCCATATCCTGTCTCTAGGTTGAATGTAGCGTTCACTAGGGCTTCAAATTGATAATCTATAGTTGTTGCTTCAACTTCTTCTAATTCTTGTTGAGGCTCGATTAAAGTGGGTTCTTTAGCGATTAAACTTGTGATTACTTGTTCTTCATGAGATAATTTAGAAGAACTACTAACACAAGCTGTAGATTCTAAGAACACGATCACGACGCCAATCAAGATAAGTGTTCTTTTTTTATGCTTCATCGTCAGCCCATACCTCTTTAAGCCATCGAAAAACTGCGTAGAACAATATTGGATATAGAATTGCCTGGAATGCTGTAGATGCTATAGCAGCTGATATCATTGCGTTTATCATGTTATTTTCTCCTTATTGATACGTGTGTTTATGTGTTATTATTCCCTTATAGAAAGTGATGGTAATCAAATGATAGAATGGTTAATTCAAAACAAAGATAGCATTTCTTTAATTCTTTCAATTTTTAGCTCCGTTTCAATTGTAATTGGATGGATTGTGACTTATTGGAAAAATAGAATTAACATCGAATTAGAAATAACGGGACTGGAAATCATCAGTAAAGACCGCTATGTGTTAAGACTTAATCTAATCAATAATTCCAAATCTCCTCTCGTAATAACTGACATTGTATATAGCGTTGGTAATTCAGTTTTTAATTCTGATATTAGTTTTATGCCTTTTATGTTCCCTGCATTACACGGTAAAGAATTAAATATTCCTAACACTCAACCTCCTTTAAATATTTCTCCAACTACAGGGGTTTCTTTTTACACCCAAATTGTTTTTCTCGAACAAAGTCACTTACTTCCTGCCAACAAGGCAACCCTTCTAGTTCGGTCCAATCGTTCTCGTTCAGTCGAATTCGAATTTGAATTAGATAAGATTCCTCAAATATATTCTCAGTTTCAGAAATAGTTTCGATCCAACATTTACATTCTCCGTTTTTAATATTGGGTATGGAATTACGATAGGAATGTCTCGTATATCAAACTCAAATTCATGAACACCTTTCGCTCTTCGGGAAAACCGCCTTATTGATTTGATGATTTTCTTCATGATTATTCTCCTTTACTTCTTTATTTGTTAAACAAACTAATTAGTAATGAATTTAAAAATGATTATCACTATAGCTAGTGTGCTAATCCCTATCGAAATATAACTAATTATTCTGCTCTGTCTATTCCACTTTTTTATTTGATCGTGAGTGGTTTTATTCATGACTGCTCTCCTTTCTCTAACTCCCTAACAACGTGCATTGTTGCTTGTGATGGCTCCCAGACGTTAATTAAGTCAAACACAATATCGAAGTCCTTTTGCTTAATTTGAGCCCGTGTTCGTACTCTAGCAACTTTGTTAACATCATTATTTATTGCTTTAAACAATTCGCTTAGGACGTTTCGCTCGCTCGATATTTGTCTGTCTTTAGCGACCACACGAACGCGACTATTTACTTTTCTACCTATCAAGTTGTATTCTCCTGGTGATAGAAGAACATTTTCTTCGAGCTCTACAACCCGATTATCAATAGATTCAATTTGCTTTGCTGTTCCTTCTTGAACTTCGAACATAAGGCGTAATGCATCCATTGGATTTGTAGGAATCATGATTTGATTTTTTATGGATTCTTCCATTTTGTTAAATGCGTCTATATATTGAAGTTTGAATTTCAACGCTTTCTTACCTGTATATCCCATAGCTAATAGAGTGAAACCATCACGGTTCATGAGATACATCGGATATTCTTTACCGCGGTTCTCGTATGTTGATTCGTGGAATAGATTTTTGGCTCCTAAGTTTTGAGTAGCCAAATCTTCAATATCCTTTAACACGTTGTCGTGTCTTTTTCCGAACACTTCAGATATCATCAAGCTTGTTGTAATTGCTCGGTTATCTTGTAAAATTACTAACTCATGCATTTCAAATCCTCCTTCTCTTGTTTATACATTCCGTATTCAAAACATGTTTGAGATAATGAAGCTAAGATTAATTCGATATCATCGTATTGTTTATCAGTGGCGTCCATCATTATTGCGAAAGCGAGAACACCGTTGATCAATCTTGCGATGTTTCCTTTAAACACTTCGTCAGCTTCTTTAATTACTTGTAAATCATTCATAGGATTTCCTTTCTTTCGTTATATATCTGTTACACCTCGTGATATCATGTGAATGTAAGGAGGTGATTTTATTACCAGACGTAAAGTTAAAATTAAAACACAGTGACTCAAACTGGCAGAAACTCTGCACGAGTCAAGACTTCTGTCAGCAATGGTTCGTCGACCAAGACCAAAACCAAAACTGTCCGTATTAAGTAGTTTAGTTAGGCACCTTAATGGGTGTCTTCTTTTTCGTCTGTAATTTCAATGTCGAATTCTAACGAAGCTAACTAACTCGCTATTTCAGTTGCTTCCATAAGAGTTTGTTTATATTTGTTAGCGAGTTCTAATGCATATTCGGCACCACTCAATTTAACTTTCATTTCGGCTTCAATTTTTTCTTTATCCATTGTTATTCTCCTTTCGTTGTTTATAACGGTTTAATTCAAATTTATAATTCATACCAAGAACTTTAAAAACTGTACTTATTAATACTTTAGTGGGCCTAATGTCAAGCTCTTCGTAAGATAATCCATATTTTTTCAATTTCTTGTCTGCATCAACTTTTTCTATTTTTTTACATGCAGCAAATATTTTCTCGGCCTCTGTTTGGGTTTTATTCATAAAATCTTTGATGCCAGTCATTGTTAGATATGCAGAATTACTATTGAAAACTAGTTCATCCACTTTCTCTTTTTTTGTCATGGATTCACCTCCTCCTCACGTTTTAGCTCTTATCATCCAATGTAACTACATTTAAATCGTAGTTAATAACTAAAAAAATTACTTGGAAGGAGGCCTCAGCATATTTTTTGGAATTTTATACAATTCCGCCATAAGGTCATGTTTATCCCATCTAGGTATTGTCTTACCTGTTTCGTAGTTAATTAGGGTAAACTCGCTTATTTTTAGTTGAATACTTGCTTCTTTCTGAGTTAAACCAGCATTCACCCGTGCTGCTGCATATGAAATTCTGAAATCTTCTTGGTTCATTTCTCCACCTCCTGAACAAAGTTTACTACATTTAAAATGTAGTGTCAACACTTAAACTGTAGTTTTAGATAATCATATTTGATATTGTTACAGTTTTATTGTAATATTGGTTTGAGGTAGATAATATGAAACAAGAAGCAAGAGATATATTTGTTAGAAATTTGAATGACATTATGAACAAAAGAAAGATTAAACAAAAGCCACTATCTGAGTTAATGGGCATTCCTTTATCAACGATGTCAAGTTGGGTAAACGGGCAAAGTTATCCAAGAGTTGATAAAATGCAACTATTAGCAGATACTTTGCGTGTCAGCATGAGAGACCTCACTGATGACATTACCGAATCTGTAATTTACTCAACTATTAATCTTCCGTTTTTAGGATACGGATCATGTGGTTCTGGCACAATCAATGAAGATGAAATTGAATGGAGAGACCTTCCTGAATGGTTATTAGGAAATAAGCGTAATTATGACAATTACTTTCTCGCTTGCGCCAAAGGAAAGTCTATGGAGCGTGCTGGCATAAAAGATGGCTCATTGCTCATATTCTTTAGACAGCCAACACTGAATGATGGCGAGATTGGTGTATTCGGCCTTAATGGAGAGGAATACGTTAAAAGGTATTCTCGTCAAGGAAACATTATAATACTCAACAGTGAGGCTTTAAATGATGGTTATGACCCTATAATCGTTACTGAAGACGATGATTTTAGAATTATCGCCAAACTATATAAGTGTATTATTGATTTTGAGTAGGCGATAGTATGGCAGTATATAAAATAAAAGATAGATGGCTAGCCAAAGTTAACTACAGAGATATAAATGGATCTGTTAAGACAAAAGAAAAACGCTTCCCTACTAAAAGAGAAGCGCAAAATTTCGAGACGGATTTTAGAAGACAATTGCAAATAGGATACGATGAAAACGTAACATATTCTCAAATGGTTAATAGATTTATCGAATGGAATAGTCAACGAGCAAATGAACGCACTATTAAAGATAAAACATTTTTAATTAATAAATTCACCGAGAATATTTCTAACAAGAAATTTAGTGCGGTCTCCAAACATGACTTTATGGATATTTACATTGAGATAAACTACACTGATTGGTCTGTCGCAAGAAAGAACAGAGCATTAATGCATATTAGAGCAGTTAGCGATTTTGCATATAAACACTATGATTTTACAGACAGAACAAAATTACTTGAACCATTTATCAAAACATCGGATGATGTCGAACAAATGAAAGTTTGGCTACCGGAGCAACTCGATTTATTTTTATCAGAAATCGACGACTACACCCTTAAAGCACTATTTCATTTTCAGTTCTATTCAGGTGCCCGAATTGGCGAAACTAGAGCATTGTTAAAGTCAGATATATCAAATGAAACTGTATCATTTAACAAGAGTATACGCTCTTACAGAGAAGGATTTAACCCTCTTAAGAACACATCCAGCAAAAGAACTATTCGCTTGGATGATTCAACGATAAATATGATTAAACCGCTGCTCCTTACTGATGGCGACTTTTTGTTTGGTGGCCCTGAACCAATCGGAATGAGTACAATCCAGCGTGCATTCGAAAATGGTATAAGAGCGTCTGGCGTTCCAAAAATTAAAATACATGATTTAAGACACTCGCATGCTACATTGTTAATAAATAGAGGAGCAAATATTGTTGCGGTATCTAAACGACTTGGTCACAGTGATGTTCAAACAACACTTAGAACATATACGCATCTACTACAAGAATCAGACGATGCATTAATGAAAATTTTAGAAAATGTAAAAACCCCTACAAAAACCCCTACAATTTTGTAAACACATTATTTCGTGTACATCTGCATTCCTCTATATAAGCTGTTATTCATCACTTATAAACACCGCTAATCATGCTTTTTCATCTCTCGCCGACTCCACCATATAAAAACAACCGAAGCACTTATCAGTAGTTACTACTCATAAGTGTTTTTTTTGTCATAGCTACGTCATTCACAGTATTGAGTGATAATAACTTTCAAAAAAATCGCCTTCAATGTATAAATAGCACGAAAAGGTGTCCCAGACATAAGGACACTCTTTTCGAATATGGATTTATTTACAAATAGAACCACCATTTTCCATCACATTCATAGAGTTCATGTTTTTCACCATTCATCAATACACAATACTGCGTTGTACGAATTGACACATCGCGATGATGGGCGGTACTTAGGACTTTCGTGACCGTATTTTTAATCATTCCAATTACTACAAATAATGGCACATAACTACCATCGAGTTTATGAAGAACTACAACTTCAACATATTTTCTACTTAATGTCATCTCTATCACCTAACTTGATTATAGCTTTAGTGTCGGACAATATTTGACCGACACTAAAGATGGCACGGAAGTATCACCAAAAGTAGCGCAACAACTTCATAACCTCACTGATTGAATCAATGACTGCGAGTCGTATTTACTCGATATACAGAGACACGTTATCTACTCGACACCGTCATATAAATCTCCGAACCACGCTTGATTGAGCAATTCAGTACCTTTTTCGATATCCATGGAACTTACATCGGTAAATCCCAGGAATACTGTTGATTTTTCTCTGCCATCAAAATAGAAATCAGTAGTTGGATAAACTTTAACTCCATTTTGCAGGGCTTCTTCCACCAACGTATCAGAGCTCACATTTTTACGAACTTCCAACAATATAAATAAGCCACCATGTTCACCATCTATAGATACACGGTCTCCAAATTGTTTTTCGCATATTGTTTTAATCAAATCGTGTTTCTTCTTAAATGACTTGCCCATTTTTCGAATATGCTTTTCATAGTCCTGATTTACTAAAAACTTTTCAAGAATACTCTGTTGCAATGTTGACACAGAGCTTGTGTATCCTTCATAACGAGCTTCATACGATGGTAAAAGTGATACAGGGAGGATGACATATTACATCCTTAGAGTTGAGGATAGCGGCTTAGAGAAAGTTCCAAAATAGATAACATTGCCACTTTCATCCATCGATTGAAGAGAAGGAATTGGATCACCTTTATAACGAAATTCACTATCATAATCATCTTCAACGATGTACATGCTATGCTCGCGTGCCCACGTTAGCAACGTTTGGCGCATCGACACGCCCATAACACTTCCGGTTGGAAAATGATGTGATGGAGTAACAATTACAGCCTTTAAGCAAGGATTGACTTTCTCAGGAAGCTCTAGATTTCCGTTACTATAGACAAAAGGTTCGTCAAACATTCCATTTTTATGAGTGTATTTCGTGTCACAGGAAATCCTGGATCCTCCATTGTAATTGTAGACTTAGAATTTCTCGCTTTCAGTATATTACTCACTATCTCTAGACTATAGACATACCCGTTGGTCACAATTATTTGTTCATACGAGGCACGAACACCCCAGTGTCGGTACAAATACTCTGAAATCGCAATTCTAAGATTGATATTGCCTTTATTATCAAGAAAAGGGTCTGTTTCTGAACTGAGAACCTCTGAAGTATGCTGTTTCCATTTGGCTTTAGGAAATGTAGAAAACCCATTTCCCCCATATTTGAAATCAATGATTGAATCAGAGCTTTCAGTTTGAGGTTTTCTCAGATTCGGCACTGCTTCCAGTTTTATTTCACTAAATGTATCAAACACCACAAAACCTAAATTAGGTTTTGATAGGATGTATCCCTCAATCTCTAATTGCATATATGCGCGCTCCACACTATTTCTACTCACATTAAGGTCAAGCGCTAAGCTACGCGTCCCTGGTAATAAGTCACCTTTTTTAAACCGACCTTCTTGCATTTCCATTATTAAATTTGTATATATTTGTCTAAAAATAGGAATATTGTTTGTTTTATCTATCATTGTTTCCACTCCCGGACCCATACAATCTATCGGCATCCGGCCCTTTAGTAGTTCCAGTTTCACTGTGTAATAGAAGTATAAAATCGTCAACAGGAGGTTACTATGAATAAATCAATTGACTCTTATACACTTGCTCCGGATGCCATGAAAGCAATGTTTGCGATGGAGAATTTCATTAATTCAATTCCGTTAGATCCTATTTTAAAAGAACTAATCAAAATTCGAACCTCACAAATTAATGGGTGTGCATATTGTGTAATTGCACATTCTGCGGATGCCATAAAACTTGGGGAAACAACACAGCGGATTCTTAGTTTATCTGTTTGGGAAGAATGCACTTTTTACACTGAAAAAGAACAAGCAGTTTTACGACTTGTCGAGTATGTTGTTGAAGTCGCAACCAAGCGAGTCCCACAAAGTGTGTATGATGACATTTCAAAATATTTCTCCTATCAGGAATATGTATATATTATTTTCTGTATTAACCAAATGTATGCATGGAATCGGATTGCGATTCCAATGGGCAAGAAGGCCGATCGTCAGTGATAAGTACAGGATGCACGTTAACATTCATGAGATTCACTGTGCAAAACTATGCTATAATCAATCCTAAGAAATGGAGATACCTATGAAAACATATCCTATAATTGATTGGCATTGCGATGTTTTGATGAAACTACATCAACATCCTGAATACAGTTTTTATGACAATGAAAACCTTGATGTTAATGTTTTGAAATTGCGTAAAGGTGGCGTTAAAGTCCAAGCTTGTGCAATTTTCATTGATCCTGACGTATACATTGATAACAAGTACGATGTTGCATTGGGTCAGATTGACGCATTTAAGAATAACGTCCTGAAGCAAGAAGGCATCGTTCATATTAAGCATTTCGCCGAGATTGAAAACCTTAAGGATGATGAAATTGGTGTTTTTCTGACACTTGAAGGGCTTGACTGTGTCGGATCAGATATCACGAAAGTGAAGCAATTTATCGATGAAGGTGTCCTATCTATTGGAATGACGTGGAACGACGCAAACTTGGCATGTGATGGAATTGGTGAAGCACGGGGTGCTGGACTCACAACGTTTGGATTTGAGGTTGTGAAACTAGCCAACGACCATGATGTCTTTATCGATGTTTCTCACATTAGTCTGAACGGGTTTGAAGATGTTCTTGATACAGCTAAGCATGTGATTGCAAGCCACTCCAACGCCCAGAAACTTGCCTCACACCGACGAAATCTAAATGATGGTCAAATTCAACGGATGAAAGATAAAGGGGCTCTTGTGCACTTTGTGTACTGCGATGCTTTTGTAAACGATCAACATCGTGTTGAGGCAACGACAATTGAAATGCTTGTTGATCATATCGAATATTTCCATAATGCTGGGCTTTCATCACAATTGGGACTTGGTTCTGACTTCGATGGTATCTCCTCAAAGATTGTGAATCTTGAAGATGCCAGCCACAGTCAACATTTATTGCATGAAGTTGCATTTCGTTTAGACTCTACTTTTGCCGAAAATTTAGCATCCGGAAACTTTATGAATTACATAAAAAGACACTTCTAAAAAAGTACCCGCGTGGGTACTTTTTACTTATACAGATCAGCAACGCGTTGAATCCGTGCCCTGAGTCCTTGACGTACATGCGCTGGTGCAAGACACTCACTTTTATCCCCAAAACTTAGCAAAATATTATAGTAATAGTCGTTTTCCATGAATGGGAATTCTACGCGATAGTAAGAATCGTCTATTTCTGTAAATGCTTCGAATGAGCAATAATCCATGACCCGATCCATAAGTGATTGCTGTATCCTCAGTGTAACCGTTTCATTGGGACTGTCCACGACAGTCGATACATCGAGGCGTTCTTGTGAATAATCTCTTCGAACAAATGACATGGATGTCATCCTAAGATCAGAAAGTCGTGACAGTCTAAAAACTCGATAGTCCTTTCGCCCCAAGCAATACCCATGCCAATACCAGCGATTGCCTTTCAGGACAAGTTGGTAGGGTTCAACTGTCCGTTGCGTGCTATTCCCAAAGCGATCATGGTAGGTGAATGTTAGTAACTTTTGCAACTCAATTGCTTCTTTAATCATCTCTAGATACGATTGGACATTACGGTTCCCAAACCAAGAACTTAAATCAATATGAATGTGTTGTGTTTGAAGGATGATGTCTTGCTCTTTGTCGGGTGGAATCAGACTTTTAACTTTGGTGAGGACATTCGTTAACGTATCTTTTGCAGTCATATCTGATACACTCGAAAGTCCCGTAAGAATTGTGGACAAATCTGAAGTCGAAAACACATTATGATTCAGTTTATAGTTTGGCATTATTTCGATACCACCCCCTACCCCTGGGATTGTTCGGATTGGGATTCCCGCCAAATCAATGGCATCAATATCCCGATAAATTGTCCGTAAGGAAACTTCAAACATATCCGCAAGGTCTTGCGCGCTCGTACGTTTTCTTTCTAGTAATACAATAATGATACTCATCATACGATCCGTTTTCATGGGCGTATCCTCAACTTTATTGAATAAATTATAGATTGTTGACATATAGGTGTCAACAATTGTTGCGTATACTATAGATATCAAAAGAATGGAGATTACTATGAAACAAATTTATATATATGTAATGGACACATTAGCAGATTGGGAGATTGGATATATCACTGCGGAACTACATTCGCGTCGCTTTTTTAAAGACAATGCCCCTGACATTACAATTCATACCGTAAGCTATACATCGCAGACGATTACGACAATGGGTGGACTTAAGGTTACTCCAGATTGTACATTGGAAAGGATTACTGTCAATGAAGATGCTGTACTCATTTTACCCGGGGCCGATACGTGGCAACAACCTGAACATCAGGCCGTTCTTCGGTATGCACAGCAGATTTTGAATGCAAATGGTACCGTTGCGGCAATTTGTGGTGCCACACTAGCTTTAGCTTCTTCAGACATGTTAAATACACGCAACCATACCAGTAATGGACCGGGATTTCTCGATATGTTTTCGCCCAATTATACAGGTCAGTCATTTTATCAAGATCAACCCGTTGTTCGTGACAATAACCTCATTACTGCAGGTTCCACTGACGCGTTACGCTGGTCCAAAGCAATTCTTGAAACTCTGGATGTGTTTAGGGATGACACCCTTGCATTATGGTACACGTTCTTTAGCGAGGGAAATCCGAATACTTTTTATGCCCTTATGGAAACGTTGCCTTCCAAAGGCCATTAATTCAAATAAAAAAGACGTCATTGACGTCTTTTATTCTGTTATCGCTATAAGGGCGCGTTGGACAGCAGCCTCGAAGTAAGGCCAGCCATGGTCGCCATCTGCAATTTTGGTATAGCGTACCTGTGCATGTTTCTCAAAGACTGCAACCGTTGCATCAACATCCGCAAATGGTACAATCGTATCCATCATACCTGTCTCAATAAAATACTGAGTCGTATTTGCTTGCGCAAATGATACTGGATGATTTGCATGATATTTCTCGAAATCATAGTTCCCATCTTTATCGCGGAAAATACTCCAAGTATACGTTTCTGTCTCGGGGGTCATTTCTGCCCATACCGCAGGTGCAATCGCGAAAACTTTTTTAAATGTATTGGGATACTTCATTGATAATCGCAAAACGCCGTATCCACCCATTGACACACCACCAAGTAAAATATCACCATTGGTACGATACATTCCTAAATAATGTGGTATTAACTCTTCCATAATCATGGATTCCATAGGATATCCCGGTCCATCAAGATAAAATGAATTAAAACCGTCCACAAAGACTACGATGCCTTCATACTGCATTGCGTCTAACTGACCTTTCATATCCATACGCTCAAGGAAATTGAGTTGATGTCCACCAGCGCCATGGAACATAAAGAGTACTGAATACCTTGCATCCGATGTGTCATAGGATGCAGGAAGATAAACACTCGAGTTCCAGTCTATATGCATTTTCTTACTAGCAATAAAACTCGAGATAATAGTGCCTGAATTAGTTAACAAAATATGTGTGCTCCGTTCTCCATTGTAAAACTTTAACATGAACAAAGAATCCGTAAATTCCAAATGTTACGAGGGTGAGTAACCACCATATAATCCATTGTCCAAATAAACTCATTGCAGTTCCTGTAAAGACTGTACGATTGCCTTCAAGGACTGTGTGGTCTGCTTCCCATCGATACGTACGAACCATTGCCCATGGTGATCCAAAACCAAGTGTAATGACTACGATAATAACATTGACGATCTGTAAGCCAAGGTATGACATAAAACCGCCATCAAAATATGAACTTTTCATTGATAAGTCCCCCTTTTTTACATTATACACGATAAATACGACAAGATAGGACGAAAATCTACCAATTACATAGGTATAGGTGTAATATATAAAAATATGGAGGGGGGCGACTCTATTGAAAAATAAGCGACATTATTATCTAAATTGGGTACTTATTTTTATTACAGGTGTCCTTCTTTTTGTGCTTGTTTTGATTCAGACTGGATTTACTTTCTCGAAAACATCCGTACTTGAGGCGATTCGTTCTCAAGATCCAAAATACGGTGAAATAGTATTCGCAACAACCCTTAATGATCGTAAAGAAGTTTATGTCTTCAAATATGGTGATGATTTGTATGCACCGGTCGTGTTGGAACGTTTGGGTTCGTTATGGCGGAACAGTCAGTACTATTACCAAGATGTTGCACAAATGAACATGTACTATACTGGTATTCGTGGCATTGCTTATGATTTTAATTCGATGAGTGCGCAGCGTCTTAATTATATTGATTTATCGTTAAATAAAGATTCGCACTGTTTCTTAGTAATTGATGAAGACTTGGACAATGTCAACGTTAAGTTCGAATCAGAACCTACTGAAGTGCCCATGACTAAGAATCAAAATGCCTTCTACCTTCAAAGTGATGTCGATATCGAAACAGAGGACTCACTATTGATTGGTTATAAGGACATGCAGGCGATTAAAGCACGTTTAATTACTCATGACCCTGCTACGGTAATTGATTCTGTAAATATTGGCACTACGACAACATTGAATACGAAAAAAAATCCGTTGGTTGTTCCACGGATTCAAGCCTACGCTTATGACGATGTAGCCTATACGAAGATTCCCTTCATCCATAAAGATGTCACACGAAATCCGATCTATACCATTAGCATAAATAAACAAGTTCCCGATTACGCAACAACTACACAAGGTTTAGTTCGCGAGAAAGATGGTCATACATTACTGACTTATTACAATTTTAACGATTCATACCTGCTTGAGGTGCATAATGTCGAGACAAAAACAAACCAGTACTTTGAGCTTTCGTCGGATACATTTGCATTAATTTCAAATGAAATCAACCATTGGTTGAGGAGTCTCAATCCTCCCTCATCACGAAGTACTCTCTATTCGATTGTTAAGACATCCTCGTGATGTCTTTTTATTACGCCATTATTTTTGCTTCTTGAATGCCGGAAGTCCAGTTGCACCAAGGATAAAAGCGACAAGTCCTAGAATGAGCGCTCCAGTCATGTACGTTATCAGTACAGCAAGCAATACACCACGAAGCAATGCCCAAAAATTCGCATCAAAGCCATCGATATCTGTCATTTTCTTAATCCTATTTTCACGTTTCATCCAGTTTTGTCCTTTCTTTTACCATATGATGTTTAAACTTTCTACTAAAATCAGTGTAGCATTCAGGCGAGATAATTGTGATAAAAATAGTCTATGATGTACGATTTATCGTTTATGTGGTCATATTTCCCAATATTCACAAAACTATTTGAAAAAATGTTGGGTGTTTTCGCAGCTTGGTGTAAGATAAGAAGGAATCATGTGGAGGTATTAACCGTGACAATAGATACACTATTTGACAATGCAATTACACATCAAGAAATTGGTGGTTATGTTTATGCCATCATTGAAAACGAAACCGTAACAATTAAAACTGCAGGGCAGGCTAGCCCCAATCTTGCAATGACTGATCGTTTACACTTTGATATCGCATCATTAAGCAAACTCGTGGTAACGACACGTATCATGCAACTTGTTGAAGATGAAGAAATCGGTTTAGATACGCCTGTTCAGGATATTCTAGAGTCCTTTGTGATGGCACATATTACCGTTGAAGATTTATTGTTGCATCGAAGCGGATTCAATCCTTCCGTATCCAAGAAATATCTAGAATCGCAGCAACTCATTAAGACCTCCATCATGCTCGGGTACGACTGGCAAGAATCCAACTATCATACAATGACATACTCCTGCATTAACTTTATTATTCTAGGTTGGATTATTGAAGTTTTAGATGGGTCTTTGGACCAATCGCTTAACGAACATGTTCTCAAGCCTTTAGGCATGCGTGAGACAACATTTAACCCTTCGATCACCCCATTCATCGTCCCCAGTGAAATCCATCCCACACGGGGTTTAATATGTGGTACAGTGCACGATGAAACAGCTGCAGCACTGGGTGGAATTTCCGGAAATGCCGGATTATTTTCAACCATTCATGACCTCGTTGCTTTCACAAATGGGTATCTTCAAAAAACAATTATTACCCCCGAAACAATCGATATTATGGCAGATACGAATCAAGACCTCCGAAGCCTCGGGTGGAATTTACATCTTTATCAGGGAAAACCTTATCTTTTCCATACTGGGTTTACAGGTCCTGCAATCATTATGGACCTCAAGCGTGGTCGCGCTCTCATCATTTTGACCAACCGTACTTTCCCATCGCGATCGAATACTGCGTTTATTGAGACACGACTTAAAATTTACGACGCTTTCTTGGGAATGTAAATTTACAACAACTGGTATGGAACACAAAAAGCCGGATAACTACTATCCGGCTTTTCTTTTACTATAGTTGATATTCGTTATTTCAAATATCCTTATTCTCTAAAACTTTTAGATTTTCTTTTTCTCTTTGCGAATCTTTGCAGCGAATAATAATGAACCCACTCCAACTGCTACAAAAATGTATCCAATCTTAGAATCTTGAATTCCCGTCTTAGGGAGTTCATCGGTCTCCTCAATGGTTGTTACTTTTTCCCACTGTGCATACAACTCAGTATTTTCAGTGATTTCGAAGCTTGAACCAATTGAGTATTGAGTCCCTTTTCCATCGGCTTGAGTATTCCAACCTATGAATTTGTGACCTGTCTTCTCAAGTGTATTTCTACCTAAAATCGTTACGGTATCATTTACTTGATATTCATGAGGATCAACAGGACTTATACCAGATGTTTCACCATTTCCATGGTATGTAACGGTATATTTTTCGACGACAGGCGTTGGGTTCCATTGGGCATGCAAGTCTGTGTTTTCGGTGATGTCGAAGCTTGAACCAGCGTTATATGAGGTTCCTTTTCCATCGGCTTGCGTATTCCAGCCAACAAAGGTGTATCCTGTTTTCTCAAGAGTATTTCTACCTAAGATCGTTACGGCATCATTTGCTAAGTATTCATTTGCATCTACTGGACTTATACCAGATGTTTCACCATTTCCATGGTATGTAACGGTATATTTTTCGACGACAGGCGTTAGTTCCCATTGGGCATGCAAGTCTGTGTTTTCAGTGATGTCGAAGCTTGAACCAACGGTATATTGGGTTCCTTTTCCATCGGCTTGCGTATTCCATCCGGTAAATGTATATTCAGTTTTCTCAAGGGTGTTTCTACCTAAGACCGTTACGGAATCACTTGCTAGGTATTCATTTGCATCTACTGGACTTACACCAGATGTTTCACCATTTCCATGGTAAGTAACGGTATATTTCTCGACAACAGGCGTTAGTTCCCATTGGGCATACAAGTCTGTGTTTTCGGTGATGTCGAAGCTTGAACCAGCGTTATATGAGGTTCCTTTTCCATCAGCTTGTGTATTCCATCCAGTAAATGTGTATCCTGTCTTTTCAAGAGTATGTTTACCTAAGACCGTAACTGTATCATTTTCTAAATAATCATGCGTATCGGTTGGCACACCACCTTGTGTCTTACCATTTCCGTGGTATGTAACAGTATACGTTAAAGCGTCTGGAATCCAAATTGCATAGACCCTTTGTGTTGCACTTTTCAACTCAACTTCAGTCAACGTTTGACTACGTGAGCCATCTGTTGTTTGAACACGTGACCAACCACCAAACGTATAACCCTCACGACTTAATTTAAGCTCTTCGCTGTTTTGAACTGGGACAACCTTATGGAGGTATGCAACTTGATAGTATTCATTGATAATTCCCTCATTATTGCTGAGGTAGAACTCGGTACCGTCATATTCTCCAAGCGGGTCAAGATCAAAGACACCACCATTAGCATCGTAGAGAATAGAAGCAACTTGAATTGAACCATGGTCTTTATCTCGTGGTAAGCCACGTTGTCCAATATCCCCTAAATCCGCTTGGCCTTGATAAGTGTTGTCAGCAACACTACCTGGACGAATCATGATTGTGGGCACTACTTCGTGATTGATACCCGCACGAACTTGTGATTCATTCACTGCAGTTTGTGGTGTTGTTACACCCAAGACCTCGAATAATGAATCATCAATATTTGGATCATTTTCCAAGTTCATAACATTCTTACTTCCTAAATCAACATTTGTACTATTGCTTACATCTTTATACTTGCTTGAAGTGTTTTCAATTCCGTCAGCACCATAAACAGTATTTCCGGCAAAGATATTCGCATCAAATGAAGCGGATGGGCTTAAAATTGAACTTTGACTTAATCCAATAGCACCACCTTGTTGATTAACTGTGGATAATGCATCCCCACTTTGATTCCCAATAAAAGTACTTGTTTTTATGACATTGGTTGATGAAGATTTTAAACCGCCACGATAGTACTGGATTGCGCCACCTGAGCGATCACCACCACTTGTTCCATGCGCAACATTACCGAAGAATGTTGAATTGGAAATGGATGTGGAAAGTTTTCCTTTATTACTTGCTTCAAATAGAATCGCGCCACCGTCATCTGCCGCTTCATTTCTGATGAAGGACGTACTATCAATGGTGACGGTTCCGTTGCCATTATAGACCCGAACATACAGAGCACCACCATCATCTGCAGCTTTAGTAGGTGAACTTGCGTCACCAAGCGCTTTGTTTCCTTCAAAAATCGATTGTCTAATTTCTACCGATCCAAAGAGATCATTGATTGTTATGGCACCGCCACTACCACCAAGAACACCCGTATTCTTTGTTGTATTAATATTATTTCGGAAAACTGTATTTTCAATTACCATCTTTGCATGATAGTTCTTTGCAGAAATTGCACCTGCTTCATAGCCATATCCCGATCCATGGTTATTTTCAATTGTAGAATTTGTAAGTGTTAGGTCTGCAGACTCCCAAACTTTGATAGTTGAAGCAGAGTTCATACTCTTATTATTGTAGATATGCATAGAATCTAACTTGGATGATACCCCAAGATAAATAACTGCCGAACCCGCATTATAAACTGAAGCGTTATAAAATTCTAACGATCCTCCAGTACGGCTATCATCAAATAAGTATCCCGACCGTGATTGGCCATCAATATTTATGTTCTTAATTGTAACGGTGCTTGGTTGATTTCCTTGCAATTTGATATTTCCATCATTCCAAATGACACCATTGCCATCAATAACAAATGATACATTAGGAATAGTAACCGTCATGGGTCCTGACTCGAAATCAGGTGCGAGTTTGATTACTTGACCCTCCGTAACAGTTGCGATCGCTTCCGCCAGTTCGTCGACATTTGCGACCGCATCAAAATTTACTGCTTTAGTTTCTTTTTCAGGAGTCGATACTTCTTGGGCAGCATCTTTTGATTTATCTTCAGATGTTTGTATTTCTGACAGATCATCTGTATCGGCTTCTTGCGACGTACCTGGGTCCAATTCTGTTTCGCCATCCGTAACTTCACCAGTTACATCTTCTGATTCATTTTCTTGCTCAGTCTCAGGTAATTCATCACATGGTGAACCGTCATTATTATCCGCACACACTTCACCTGTCGTATCGTTGTCAATTTCTGTTTCCGTGATCGGCGTTGATACTTCTTGGTCAGTGTTTGATTCATCTGCATTGATATTTAAGAATGGGACCGAAATGAGCACCAAGCTTAATACCATAAAAATCTTTAATTTCTTTTTCATAGTACCACCTCTTTATATGCTATTACATTAACAAATGAACACTCTATGAAGTTTTATCTTGTGTAAAAAGACCCATTCATGTTACCAATAGACTATTTTTAACATTAACTTTGATGTTTTTGTTTCTTGACACTTCAAATACATCCGGAACACTTCTGTACACAAAAAATAGAGCTACCCAATGTAGCTCTATTTGTTTGATTTAAGTTAAGGAGCGATCCTCGAATCAATGAAGTTTCTTAATCGCTCAGCAGCCTGTGGATAACCACACCAATTTATTATTTCTTTGTATCAGGACGGTAATTGAGATAAACCATTCCCAAACCAGATACAATCACCAACACAGCTAAGATGCCACCGTGAACTTGACGTTTTGTCGCGCCAATTTGACCATCTTCTCGTGGTGCTTTCGAAACACCCTTTATGACAGGTACTTCTTCACCAGAAGTTGCTGTGACGACGGCTGTTGTTTCGGTATCCTTTTCATTTGCAAAGACTTGATATGAGCCCACCAATGCTCCAGATACGATCACCATACAGCACAGTGTTCTTAAGAACTTCTTCATGAATTCCTCCAGACATATGTTAAGACATATAGTTGTACGTTATTTCTTAAACATACGCTTATATATTATGCATAAATAAAACACCTTATGCAAGCAAATATTTTTTAAATATGCTTCCGAAAGGTGTTGTGGTATGATTCCGTTATTTCTTGAAACTTTGAAGTGTATGAGCGGTACAGTCACTGATTTTGGCCTCATTTCGATAAAGTATATAAGCAATTCCAAAACCGATCAATGAGCCTACAAGAACATCACTTGGATAATGAACAAAGACATACAATCTTGAGAAGGCCATCAAGGCAGCCAATCCCAGAAAAATCCACCGATGCTTACTTTTAATAAAGAGGAAAAATATTCCGGCCATTGCAAATGCACTTGCAGCATGTCCTGACGGGAACGAAGACCCACGTGGGACGGGAATTAAAATATCAAAGTTCGCAACTTCAAAGGGACGAACCCGCATCACAATCGGTTTCAAAATCCCACTCACAAGCATTAATTCAAGAAGCAACGCGAACAATGCAAAGTATCCAATTTTTCGTGTTTTTTTGTTGAGCATCAGGACAAGAGCGATTGCTATCCACAACTCTGCATGATCTCCCAAACGCGTGTATATCGCAAAAAACTGGTTAAGAAATGGGTTCGACCATGTTTGAATCCACTGCAAAATGGCCATATCCATTATTGCATTACCTCAACTTCTATATCATGTGCTGCGCGATAACTAATGGCAACCTCTTTACCATTCACATTCACAACAAACGGTCCTTCGTAAGGGTCAATACGCACAAGTTCAAAGGTTTCACCTAAGTTGAACGATATCGTTTCTAAATAATTGAGCAGTTCTAAATCATCACGAACGCGAGAGAATGTTCCACTATCACCTACTTTTAGTGAAGCGAGTGGGGTCACGCCATCACGGTCTAAACCACCATTTCCGTAAATAATACTACCGTGAGGGCAATACTTAGGATTATTTAAGTATTCACTTAGTTTTTGTGCAAGATTATTTGACGTAACATGTTCTAAGACCTCCGCATCATCATGAACATCGGTCCATGAATATCCCAATTGTTCTACTAAGAATACTTCCCATAGTCGATGTTTGCGCACAAGATTCTGCGCTTCACGGGTACCTTCTTCACTTAACGTCAAACCCAGGTCTTTATGTCTAACTACCAACCCTGACTCTGTTAGTTTTCGAATCATCTCACTTGTAGATGCTGCAGACACATCTAAAGTAGCTGCCAACTCCTTGTTTGTCAGTTTAATATTTCTTTGGTTCATTGCAAATATAATTTTAATATAATCTTCGCGATTCGGTGTCATTACTTACCTCTTTTCTTAGGTGTACCTAATTAATATCATTATATCACTAAATATCAGTGAAAGACAAGATATGGAATCCGTACGCACAGCCTCATCGACATGATATAATAGAAATATATTAAGGAGGTTTTTGTATGAAATTTTCCTGGCATGGACACGCCTGTGTCCAACTTCAAACACTAGACGGAACCAAAATAATTATTGATCCATTTATCAATGGCAATCCCTATTCCGATCTTGATGTCGAATCGGTTGTTACCGATTATATTATTTTGACTCATGGTCATGAGGACCATGTTGGTGATGCATTGGCAATTGCTCGAAATAACGAAGCAACGATTATTGCGGTTGTTGAGTTAGCGGACCATCTGGCGTCCATAGACGTTAAAACGCACGGAATGAACATTGGTGGAAGTTTTAGTTTTCCATTTGGAACCGTTAAACTAACTCCTGCAATCCATAGTTCGTCGTACGATGGAGACTATATGGGACTTGCAGCGGGTGTAATTGTCAATGATACAAGCGCCAGCATCTACCACGCAGGCGATACCGCACTCTTTACGGACATGAGTCTTATTGGCCCCGTTACAGCTGCGTTTTTACCAATTGGTGATAATTTTACGATGGGAATACGCGATGCGTTGCGCGCTGCCCAACTGATTCAGTCTGAACTATACATTCCGATTCACTACAATACATTTCCTGTTATTGAACAAAATCCATACGAATTCACAAACATGCTTCACGACAATCGTGGACTTGTTCCTGAAATTGGCGAAAAAATTGAACTATAGAGGAGGTTTTTTATGCTACAAGAACGCATCAATCGTGTCATCAATAATCATCAATTAAGTTGTGGACACACCAATCACTATATTTTTATACTTAAAGGATTCACCCATGTATTGAAAAAATATTCGGTGCCAGTAAAGGATTTAGATGTCCTTAAAATTCCTACGAAAACAAATTTCTATATTACATATGAAGATGCGATGACCCTTGGAGATGGCTTCGTCAGTGCGCTTATCGAACATGAATACGATCCCTGGATTGTTGACTTCAATTTCTTTGAGGGGGGATATCTTGCTGATATTGACTCTGTAGATTACACTGATCGAAAGCCATTGGATACTATGTTACTGGTTAATTACCCTGAAATATCATGGGCTCCAGAACGGAAAACAATCCATATTTTCAACACCAATAATCCGCTAATAGGTATTGTGGACGATCCTGATACACCACGAACCAATGAAGACCGATTGAACATATTTCTAGAATTAGAGTAGAATTTTCTACTCTTTTTTCATAAATTCGTTTTATAATAATATATAAAAGTGGAGGATGTCTATGAGACCTGTATATAATTTTTCAGCCGGGCCCGCTATGTTGCCCGAATCAGTTTTACTTAAAATCCAAGATGAACTATTAAGTTATCAAGGATCCAATGTGTCAATGTTAGAAGTGAATCATCGTTCGTCTGAATTCTTCGGAATTATCGATCATGCTAAGGCAACATTGAGAGAACTCATGAATATCCCCGATACATACTCAATTGTATTTCTTCAAGGGGGGACAAGTCAGCAATTTGCAATGATTCCCATGAACTTTGCGAAAGGAAGACGCGTTGCTTATGTTGATACAGGTTTTTGGTCCGCAAAAGCGATTGAAGAAGCCCATATTCTCAACGACACGCTGGTTGTAGGATCAAGCAAAGAAGATGGTTACAGTTATCTTCCAATGGATCTCAAAGTTCCCGAAGATTGTGCCTATGTCCACATCACAACAAATGCAACATCAGAAGGTCTTATGTACCGCGAGCTCCCTAATACCAATGGAGTTCCTTTGATTGGTGATGCGTGCTCCAATATCCTTGGATTTCCATATGATATTAATGACTTTGCAATGCTTTACGCTGGAACACAAAAGAATTTAGGTATGTCAGGACTTACGCTTGCAATCATTCGTAATGATATGCTCCACGATGTGGAAGGACTTCCTTATATCTTCGATTACAAAAAGCATATCCAAGAAAATTCAGTCTATAATACCTCTCCAACGTTCGCAATCTATGTCACCGATTTAATGCTGACATGGGTTAAAGAACAGGGGGGTGTCGAAGCGCTCTCTCAACAAAACGAGAGAAAAGCTGCAATGTTGTATGAACTTATCGATCGTTCGGGATTCTATTCTAACTGGGTTAAACCATCTGATCGCTCATCGATGAACGTTGTCTTTACAACAAATGATGAAACATTGGATGCGTTATTTGTGGAAGAAGCAGCACTTGAAGGCATGATTAATCTGGGGGCTCACCGTAGTTCTCGAGGCATGCGCGTCAGCATCTATAATGCGATGCCTGTTGAAGCGGTTGAAAAGCTTGTCGACTTCATGATCCGCTTCCAAGATAAATATCAATAATGGAATTGCTATGGGACCTTTGAGAATCATCTTAATTTAGATACGATTCTCTGGTGTCCCATTTTTTGACTATTACAAACTACTAAACTATATAATTTAGTAATTACAACATTTGTAGGGTCACGACGCTTCTTGAGACCTTGAATAGACCTTCTAGATTGATAGACATACGAAACTCTTTTAATGTGGGGTTAGGAGGTGCTGTTAATGGATTTTGGAACAAAACTTAAGGAAGCTCGACTCGGACTCAGACAAGTAGACACGCAAATAGAATTGATGTCTCAAGACAAACTGTGTCTAATTGGGAGAATAATCGGAACCTTCCAGGTTTAAGAAGCATTGGCGAAATCAGTGATATTTACCAGATCTCCCTCGATCACTTATTAAAAAGAGACCGAAAAGTTATGGAAAAATTAATTAAGGATTCTGATATCAAAACAATGGAAAACAAATTAAATATATTGACCCTGATCGTTTGGGTGACATCGTCATCAATATTACTCTTTATTGATGGTGATATCCTTTCAAGTACAAGCATGCCTGTACTTAATGCTATATCCATTATTCTACGATTGATACTTATTGGATTACTATTTTATACAATTATTAAATATGTCAAAATGCGTAATGACTATCAATACCAAAGTTATCATTATACTTGCTGGATTATGCATTGTTGGATTCCTACTCGGACTCATTGTCGCATTATTATAGTCTTACGTTGCAAATTATGCAAAAAAAAAGCTGAACCCTATTCAATGCCCTCTTGCATCGAAATGGCCAGCTTTTTTAGTGTTCGATTTGAACACGTGGATTTAAAACTTTAATGTATTTAAGAATCGTTTCTTGAACCTCAGGATGTGTCAGCAGTTTAAATGTCTTTTTTGTTCCATCCTGATAAGTTAGTGTAAAAATATCTTGGTTCTTGCCTGTGTATCGTTGATTGCGATATGCAACGTTGGTAACATCTTCTAGTACGACTGCTTTGCATGTATCAACAAGGATCAAGCGGTCGCCATCTATGAGAATCGGAAATTCCGAAACACTATTTTTTATATACAAATTAAAATTAAGTGCAATCGATGGTTTGTCCATTGCATGAATCACTTGATCAATCTTTTGAGTATTCTGATACAAGCGAAAACTTTGAAATGCGACAACAATAGCACATACGACCGTTAGCATTAATGCCGTAGTCACGAGCGTCTGTTCTGGAAAGGCTTGACGTGATGCCAAGGTTCCAACAACGATAACTAACACTGACACAATGACCCATGCCGTAATTTTAATTCGAATTGTTTCTTTATTAATACCCAATAAATATTGCCGTTCACGTTCCATAATATACCTCATATCCTCATTATATTATACGTGATTTATGAGGGTTTGTCATGACACTACTGATGTGATTCAGTATATGCCTGTGGGTCTTGACGCCAAGCTTTTAACGAAGCAAGGTCGCTTTGACTTATGGTCCCTGAGCTTACTGCTACATCAATGAGTGTTGAATAGTTAGAAAGTGATTCGTACGGGATTCTTGCATTTTCGAAATTTTGACGTGCACTATCGAGTTCATAATCAAACACGGAAAGTACTGCAACAACTTCATGACCTGCATCTTCAAGTACTTTACATGCTTTTATACTCGAGCCACCTGTTGAAATCAGATCTTCAATCACGATAACTTTTGATTTCTCAGGAATGAATCCTTCGATTTGTTTGCTACGGCCATGATCTTTTGCTGCAACACGTACATAGGCCATTGGTAAAGCGAGCGCTTCAGATACCCAGCATGCTTGAGGGATTCCAGCGGTTGCTGTCCCGACAATCATATCAACAAATTGGTATTTTTGACGTACGATATCAGCTAAACCTCGTGCAATATTCATACGTACTTCAGGATAACTCATCGTGATCCGGTTATCACAGTAAATTGGACTTTTTAACCCACTTGCCCATGTGTATGGTTCGAGGGGACTCAAGGTGACGGCTTCGACGTCAAGTAAATATTTAGCGATGCGTTGTGCTGTGTTCATTATGCTTGCTCCCATTCTTTC
Source organism: Erysipelothrix aquatica (assembly GCF_009828825.1). Taxonomy (GTDB): domain Bacteria; phylum Bacillota_I; class Bacilli_A; order Erysipelotrichales; family Erysipelotrichaceae; genus Erysipelothrix; species Erysipelothrix aquatica_A. The sequence goes on from NZ_WTTA01000002.1 coordinate 491,186, forward strand.
TTAATTGCTACATATGCTTCATATGGATTATCTGCTTTTGTAATTGGACGACCTACCACAATATAGGAAGACCCATTTTGACGTGCACGAGATGGTGTCATGACGCGCTTTTGGTCACCAACATCACTTGTTTCTGGACGAATTCCCGGTGTTACTCGCAGGAACTCTTCACCACACTCATTCGCAATTTGTTGCGCTTCGAGTGGCGAACATACGACACCATCTAAACCTGCTTTTTGGGCACATGCTGCGTAATGGAGTACTGATTGCTCGAGCGAAACTTCAATGAGTTGATCACTGTGCATTTGTACTTCAGAAGTAGATGTCAGTTGTGTTACCGCAAGAAGAATTGGACCTTCACCTAAACCACGTCGTGCAGCTTCCATCATTTCGATGCCACCTGCTGCATGAACGTTCGCCATGTCGACACCAAGTTTGCGCAAACCACGCATGGCACTTTCTACAGTATTGGGGATATCATGCAATTTCAGGTCAAGGAAAATGCGATGACCACGTTCTTTAATCTCACGAACCATTTCTGGTCCGGTTTGGTAGTACAGTTCCATACCAATTTTAACGTAAAGGGACTCTTCGAAATGATCTAAGAATTCCATAACTTCTGTTCTTCCTGGAAAGTCCAGTGCAATAATAACTTCTGACATAATAACCTCTTTCTTTTTCTTCATTGAAAAGCAATTCAAATAAAAAGCTTGAACCCATAGAGTTCAAGCGCGTATCTTAAAAGATATGATTCGCTTCGAGAACTCTCTGGTACTCTTTAAAGTGAATTTAATTATGAAATATTTACCGAATCTTCGCCATCAATTTCTTTAATATGAACAAAGATACGTTCTGTTTTGGATGTAGGAACATTCTTACCAATATAATCTGGACGAATTGGAAGTTCGCGATGACCACGATCAACGAGAACCGCTAGCGAAATTTCTGCAGGACGCCCCATATCAATCGTTGCATCCATGGCTGCACGAATTGTTCTTCCTGTAAACAGTACATCATCGACCAATACAACATGTTTCCCTGTTAGCGAATCATTAGATGATGCGCTACTGTGGATTTCTTGATCATCACGGTAACCCGAGATGTTTAAGCTTACGACATCGACAGGTCCTTCGATAGATGCAATTTTTTCAGCAATTCTTTTGGCAATCGGCACCCCACGTGTCTCAATACCAACAATCACAAGATTTTCGATGCCTTGATTTCGCTCAACGATCTCATAAGAAAGACGGTTAATTGCACGCATCATTTCCGATTCATTCAGAATTATTTTCGACATACGTTCCTCCATAAAAAAAGAGCCACTCACAGAAAGAGGCTCGTTGATAATGATCATAGTTGCTCTTTCCTTCTTGATCTCTCAGGATCAGTTTAAAGGATTCTTTTTTCGAATAAATCATAATCTAATTCCCGCGCAATGTCAATGAATGTTCCATGACATTCTACCATCACGCTCGTATGTGAAAAGTAGTACTCGTTGAATCACATTTGTTCGAAAATGATTGTTTTTGATTGTTTATTTCAGATAATTATGTCGTTTGGTGAAATTATGTTGCGATAATACATTAAATCATTGTATTTATATGCTTTTCTTACATTTTTGTAAGAATTTTGTCCCCTATATCGATGTTATTGAAACCATACATTTTGTATTATAGTAACAGAGTAAAATTCATCAGTTCAGATGCACTTAATTGTATCAAGTTTTTTATTATTGTTACCTTAATCCTACAATAATCAAATTGCAATTAAGCAATCATAATATTCGCACTCATGAAACTTGATGTCATATACTCTGTCTCGTATAGAACTTGAAGCCAAAAGATGATTTCCTAACATATGTCTAACATACGATGAGTGTTGAATAAGTCCGCATTTCAAATCACATTTGAATTTATCCGCATTCGTTTCATCTTTTTAATCCGCTGATATTCTGAGAGGATATCAACGATTCTATTCGCAATTTACACTAATATCCGCAAACTTGATAATTGGTCATTATCAAATCCCGTAAATTGTACGCACATGCTTTTGAAATCCCCGATATACTTCAATCGCTAGTTTCTCCTTGTTATCGACATCATTTATTGATTGTCCTAACATGCCTGCGTTAGCAAGTTCTTACGATTCGTACTTTTTCAAGTACTCTCCTCAGTTTTACACCTCTCAGATTTGGTATACAGCTTTGTGTGTTTACCCCTCTAATACCAAGCAATGTATATCACACATATTATTGATGTAATAATATTGCATCCCATCAAAAAAAGGAGCAGACCTGTAGACTGCTCCTTTTCCTATGCTTCCTTGTTCATAAATACATAACCCAAGGCAATTCCCATAAACGAAATAGTGAAATATGCAACTGATTGTGGTTGCGTTAGTCCGCCATACAATACAAACGAAGCACCTAATAACGCAAGTCCTGGATACACGTATCCTTTGAGAACACCCAAGCGTTTCTGAGTTAGCTCTTCATATAATGTTCGTACGTATAACGAACTATAAAAGACATATGTGATCACAATCGGTAAACTATCAATCTGAAGCCCACTTAACGCTAATGGACCCACAGTGACTTGAAAGACACTCATTGCATGAAGTATTAGCCAAAACATGACGAGCGCAAAAGCAAGCCATGCTGATGCTACCGGTATTCCAAGATGATCATTCATTGTCTTATATCGCTCCGATTGAGGGAAGCGATTACGAATTGCTAAAGAATAAGGCAATCGGATGTAACCCAAGATTAATCCATTCACAGAACCCAAAATTGAAATAATCACCGCAAGATAGACCAACTTCATACCGATTGGACCAAAAATCATTTCGGCAATGTAACCAACAGATCCATCACCCAAGACCATCACTTGTTCTGGTCCTAACAAAGCATTAATTCCTACAAAATACGCAAGGTAGATAGCAAGAATGATAATCGGAGCGACAATCAATGCTTTCGATAGATTCTTCTTCGGGTTTTCAATTTCATGTGCTATTGCCGGTGCAACAAACCAACCATCGTAGGAGAATGCGCACGCAATAAGGCCAACAAACAAACTTGAATTAAATCGTGATTCTTCAACTATCGGTGCAGCAAGATTGGAAGGATTTCCAAAAACCAACCCTAAAAACGCTAACCCTAGCAAAGCACCTATTTTAATAATTAGCGTAATGTTTTGAAATAGTCCTGCTTGGTTGCGGTTAAATATATTCAAGACAAATGTTGCGACGATAATGATTAATGTTATGATCCACAGTCTAATGTCTGTTGGATCTGTAATATTAAAGAGTAATCCAATATAAATAGCACAAATCCACGATAGAATCGCAACAATTGCTGGAAAATAGAAAACAACTTGAAACCATCCGGAAAGGTATCCCATTGTCTTTCCCCATGCGAGTTCCGCATAGGCTATGAGTCCACCAGCTTCTGATGTTCGTTTCGCATACTCGGCAACGCAGAGCCCACCAAAGATAATGCCGAAAGCTCCGATGACCCAAAGTACGACTCCTAGAAGGACGCTGCCTTGGGTGGCAAATAGAATATCATCAGTTTTGAAAAAGATGCCAGACCCTACTACAATTCCGACAATCATGGCTATGGTTGTAAACAGTCCAAATTTTTTAGTTTCTTTCACAGGTGTTCCTCATTCTATATTAATTGCTGAGTATCAACGGTAACTTTTAGGGGATAGGTAAAACCATTACGCGCGAGCTCTTCTTTAAGTGTGGTTTTGATTGTGTCTACTACATTGAGTTTATCGGGTTCAATCACGAGATCAAACATCAGCGTGTCGTGAATAATTCGAACATCATGAAAATCAACACCACCATAGAACGTTCGTATATGTTTTTTTATAATTTGATAAATCTCTTTCATTTCTGGACTTTCGATATCTAGTGGATCCATATGAATTGCCAACGAAATCCCTGTTTTGTTTAGAATTGTATTCTCCAAAGTATCGACAATCGTATGGGCGTCAATCAGTGACATTGTTTGATTAATTTCAACATGTACGCTTCCGTATGTCGTATTTGATCCGTAATTATGAACCATTAAATCGTGATATCCTAAAATTTCGGAATTCGTATCCAAGATTGTTTTTATTTCATCAAGAACTGATGCATCAGGGCGTTCTCCAAGAAGACTGTTCATGAATTCACGGACCATTTTTAGAGCTGACCAAAGAATAAACAAGGATAAACCCAGTCCCAAGTAGGCATCAATTGTATATCCAGTCCAAAATTGAAAGCCAACACCAATTAGAACACCAGCAGTGGTCATCATGTCATTGAGACTATCTTGCCGGGATGCTAGCAGCATGTCTGATTTGAGTTTACGTGCTTGAACATCGTACATATATGCCATGAATCCTTTAGCAACAATTGAAAATATCAGAATAAAGATGGCAAGCGTCGAGAATGTTGTAGTTTGTGGTTCAATTATATTAGCTATCGATGTTTTGAGAACTTCCAATCCTAAAACACCCATAATTAAAGCCATCACAAATCCCGCTATATATTCAAAACGTTGATGTCCATATGGATGTTCGCGGTCTGCTGGTTTACCAGTGACGATAAAGCCGACCACTGTAATAACCGATGACATAGAGTCTGAAAAGTTATTGATACCATCAGCCATTATAGATTGTGAGTTCGCAATAATTCCAATCGTTATCTTAAAGACAGACAAAAGTAGGTTTATCGCGAGTCCCGCTAAACCTACTTTAATACCTTCTTTGTTTCTGTTTTTTTCGTTTAAATTTTCCATGTATTTATTATAACACAGTCAGTTTTAGATGAATCCCTGCTTTATCAACTATTTCGACCGTATCGTCTGAAACTGTATAACTATAATTTTCGAGTGCTTGAAGATTTTCTTTAATTGTCTCAAGATTATCAACAAAGATTGTTACTGAAGCAAGACCAGTTGTATCTTCGGGGAGTGGTGTTAATGATGGTCCTGACCAAACGTTTAGGGCGAGATCATGGTGATAACCACGTTTGGAAATAAAAATAGCATGTTGCATGTCTGTAATCAAATCATAGCCGAGTACATCCAAGTATAAAGCACGTGCATCACGAATCGCATTCACTTGAAGGTGAGCATGACCCAGAATTGTTCCCACTGGCATGCCATACCATGTTGGATCCGTTACCAATGAAACTAGACGTTGTATATCTACCGGTTCGGTGGCAGCTTCCATTGTCCCGTCTTCATTTACAAGCCACTCTGAGCGGGGACGATCGGCATAAATTTCAATACCATTTCCCTCTGGATCATTCATATATAGTGCTTGGCTATAAATATGGTCGCCGGCACCACCAATATTAAATCCAACTGCCTCGAAGTGATACAGAATTTGACCAAGATATCGTTCATCTGGTAATAGGATTGCAAGATGGTAGAGGCCATTGTAAGCTTTGGTTGCTTGTTTCACATCTTTCGATGTTATCAACTCTACAATTTTTCGATTATCAACTCCAAGCATCGCACTCGTTTCTGTTTCATTGATAATTTGCAGACCAATTGTTTCATTATAGAATTGCGTCATCATTTTTAAATCTTTGACACGTAGCGTGACGTATCCAAGTAGCGCTTCATTATTTAGTAACATAAGTAGTCCTCGTTTCTTTTCAATAACATAGTACCACAGTATGTTTAAGACTTCTATTTTTAAACACTGAAAATTTCAAAAATTCAAAAAGAAAAAGATTTCGAAGAAAATGAAAAACTTGAAATATTCGAAAATAACGTGTATGATTGAAACACAAAGGAGGGACGCTATGTTTAATTGGGTAACTGGTAATGCACAACTCGAGATTGTGACATTAAACAGTAACAACATAACACTAAACCAAAATGCTGCATCTCACTTTCAGTCAAGTCAGTATGTTTTGGTTGGTTTTTCACAAAATTCAGAGATTGGAATTAAACCGGTCTCAAAACGTGATATGGATTTAAATGCATATCCAAAAGAGAACCTGCATAAGATATCAATTGGTAAAGGATATGCTAAAATAAATAATAAAGCACTGTGCGATTTAATTTCTGCTAAAGTTGGAAAACCATTAACAGGACAAAAAATCTATGCTCGATTTGATGAAACAGAAAATGTTCTTATCTTCGACATTGATGCTTTATCAAATGGGGAGGAGGTACTTGTATGACAGTGTTTTGGATTGTAGTAGTTATTGCGATGATTGTCATCGAATTACTAACTGCAGGGAATTTAGTTTCTATATGGTTTGCGATTGGGGCAATTGCAGCAACTGCTGTGGCATTCTTTACAGATAGCGTTCTCATCCAAGTCATTATATTTGCGTTTGTTTCGATTGTTTCTCTAATCTTAATCCGTCCATTTACGACGCGTTTATTACGAGGAAATGTTATCGCAACAAATGCCGACAGTCTTATTGGCCGAAAAGCAATCTTGTCAGAAGCAATTGATGAAGACAAGTGGGGAATGATTCGTCTCAACGGTACTGAGTGGTCTGCAACAACTTCAGATTATTCAGAGCTTCCAAAAGGAACGCGTGTTGAGATTATAGCAATAGAGGGTGTTAAATTAATTGTTAGAGAGATCAAGGAGAACTAGAAACAATGGAAATTTCAACAATGATTATTATTGGACTTATTTTGGTTATTGCGTTACTCATTATTGGGTACTGTATCCGAGTAATTCCGCAATCCAATGCGTATGTCATTGAGCGCTTAGGGGCATACTCACATACATTAGATAAAGGGATGCATTTGATTCTACCCTTCGTAGACCGTGTCGCTAATCGTGTCTCATTGAAAGAGCGTGTTCAAGACTTCGCGCCACAGCCTGTTATTACTAAAGATAACGTCACGATGCAAATCGATACAGTTATTTACTTCCAAATTACAGATCCAGTCTTGTTTACATATGGTATTCACAATCCAATTAATGCGATTGAGAACCTTACAGCAACAACACTTCGTAATATTATCGGGGATTTAGAACTCGACCAGACCTTAACATCACGTGATATCATCAACTCACAAATGCGTGCGATTCTTGACGAAGCAACTGATCCATGGGGTATTCGTGTTCAACGTGTTGAAGTAAAAAATATTATTCCACCACGTGATATTCAAGAAGCGATGGAAAAACAAATGCGTGCTGAACGTGAACGTCGTGAATCCATTCTACGTGCCGAAGGGGAAAAACGTTCCGCAATCCTAATCGCTGAAGGGGAAAATGAAGCCGCTATCTTACGTGCACAAGCTAAGAAAGCTGCAATGATCGCTGAAGCGGAAGGAGAAGCAGAAGCAATTGACAAAATTCTTACTGCTCAAGCAAGTGCAGCCTTGAAACTTGAAGCTGTATCTGCAGATAATGCCTATATCAAGTTGAAGAGCCTTGAAGCTTTAGAAAAAGTGGCTGATGGTAAAGCAACGAAAATTGTCGTTCCCTCAGAACTTCAAAATATGGCATCACTCCTTGCAAGTGCAAAAGAAATTATGAAATCAGACAACTAAAACAACAAAGAGCATTCATCGCGTAGATGAATGCTCTTTTATTATGTATTAGCTGTCAATAATTGACATGCAGGACAAATTCCATACAATTCCAATTGATGTCGCGCAATAATGAAGCCTGTGCTTTCCTCGACACGTTCTTCATAATTATGTAATGGACATCCTTCAATAATTTGAAAGAGACCACATTCGGTACAAATAAGATGGTGTTTATGACCATGGTGTTTAAATTCATAGACGGTTTGGCTAGGCTCACTCACCAATAGTTTGGATACTAATCCCTTTTCAACAAACAAATCAAGGGTTCGATAAATCGTCGAAAGATCTAACGTACTCTTTAGTGATTCAAAAATTTGATTAATGGTCAGAGGTTGGTTACTCTCTTTCAAAAGCGACAACAATTCATCCCGTTGCTTTGTGTATTTAATTTTATGATTTTTGAGCTCTTCTCTCATCACTACGACACCTCCTTAATAAGTTCGATTGATTCCTGAATAAGTTCTTTGTGACCCATGCCTCGTGTCACATCGCTCAGCTTGTCTAGAGCGTCTGGTGAAAGGACACGAACATCATAGACTGCTAGTGTATCATATTGGCGTTCCATAACTGTACCTACTGACCCTGCATAGACTTCCACATCATTGGTAAACTCATATGGAAAGGACACACGGAATAGAAAGACACGTTGTGGTACTAAGACTTCCGCTTCCTGGATTCCAAGCGAGACACTTGAACCATATGCACGGATAAGACCGCCAACACCCAACAAGATTCCACCATAATAACGCACGACTACTGCAATGACATAGTTCATCTTATTACCGCGTAAGACCTGAAGCATTGGAAGTCCTGCACTCGACGACGGTTCGCCATCATCATTCGATCGTTCAATCTCACCAACAACATATGCACTGCAATGGTGCGTTGCTTTCGGATGTTCTTTTTTTATCGCACGCAGGTATTCTTTTGCCTCAGCTTCCGTTTGTACCGGTGCCAAATAGGTGATAAATTTCGATTTTTGGATTTCTTGCTCAGTGATTACTGATTCTTTAATTGTTTTGTAGTCTATTGGTTCCATGCATACATTATAAAGCATTTTGATTTCAGTTGAAAGACTGGCGACTTTAGTAGATAGTTTGACATTCAAAGTATTTAATTATATAATGCTCGCATTGGAGGATTACCATGAAAAATTATGCAATTGTCTGTGACACATCAGTCTCCTTAACACCCGAACAAGCGGCTGCAATGAATGTCACAATTACACCACTTACACTTATTCACAACAATAAAGAATACCTCGATCAAGTTGAAATGGACTATGATGCTGTCAACGATTTACTCCGTAACAAAGAACATCTTCAAACATCTCAACCCAATCTTGGGCTACTTATTACAACATTTGAAACGTTGAAGACTCAAGATTATGATCATATTTTCGTATTAGCGCTAACATCATCATTATCTGGTACTTACAATTCCATGAATCAAGCTATCCAAGAGGTTGGTTTAGACAATGTTTCGCTCGTGGATACCCGTTCCCTTGCCGGAGCCGTACAACATCTTGTTCGCTTCGTAAATGAACAAGCAGCTGCCAACAGCTCTGTCGCGGCAATTCTCTCTGGAATTGACGCGATGATTCCAAAGATCACATCATTTGTCTACCCACAAACATTAGATCAATTAAAAATTAGTGGTCGAATCTCAAAAAGTGCAGCAACTTTAGCGTCTCTACTTAAAGTGAAGCCAATCCTATACTTAAAGAGTGACTTGGATACGATTGAAAAATTTGGGACAGCACGTACAGAGACAAAAGTCTTTGACATTATTATCAAAGCGATGCGTGATGAGAACGTGACACCGGAAACCCATGTTATTTATTACTTAGACAATGAGGGCGAAGAAATTGTTGCACGGGCGAATACTGCCATTACCGAAGCATTGGGGTCGTTTGAAACACATGCCTCTAAATTACCGGCTGTTGTCGCTGCTCATGCAGGGCTTGGAACGATTGCAATTCAATGGGCACCAAAGTTCTAAATATGAGCACAACATGCGTTTATAGTATATAATATTAGATACTAGGAGGTTGAATTATGAAAACTGCAGTAGTCGTTGACAGCGGAAGCAACTATTACAACGAAGTAGATCGTAAGGAAGGACTCTTTGCTATTCCACTACAAATAATAGATGGAGATCATGCTTACTTGGAAAGCGTTGAAATATCAATAGATGAAGTAAACCAGAAACTCGCAGCTGGAAAACTGCTTCAAACGTCGTTACCATCTTTGGGGAAGATTGAGGAACTTTTTACAGAAATTAAAGAAATGGGCTACGAACAAATCTTAGCCGTTCCAATTACAAGCGGAATCTCAGGAACAATCAATGCAATGGTCACAGCTGCACAATTTGCGGATATCAAATTTGAATACATCGACTGCTTTACCGCAGCGCGTATTGAATTGGACTTAGCATTGACGGCACGTGATTTATTAGATGAAGGCAAGTCAATCGAAGCTATTCGCGAAATCTTGGATGATTCCATTAAGAATAGTGATACCTATATTATTCCTGATGATTTGAAACATCTCTCACGTGGTGGTCGTTTGTCGCCACTTGCAGCAACATTGGGTGGATTCCTCAAGATCAAACCAATCTTGCATTTAAACCATACTACAAATGGTGTCATTGATCCATTCGGTAAGGTTCGCACAATGTCTAAAGCGATTGATACGGTCATAGCACATATGCAAGATGTAGGCGTTGGTGCTGGTTATACGATAACGATTGTTGATGTCGATGCACCCGAGGCATTAGAAACAACGATTGAGAAGTTGAAGACAGCTTTCCCAGAAGCAAAACTTCATACAGGACCTCTAATTTCTACAGTTAGTGTTCATGTTGGAATCGGATCTGTCGCTTTCCAATACATGAAAAACCCTATAATTTAGACCGCGAAATGCGGTTTTCTTGTTTTCTATAACACCAATTCATACTTTAATGACAGATTGTATAACTTTATAATCTGTTTATATATGATGATGTTAGGAGGTTAGTCATTATGATAACAACATTAATTATTGATAGCGATTCAAAATATTTAGAAACATTAAGTAAAGAGCTTGAAGCAAACAACTACAAAGTGCTAACCGCATCTTCTGCCATGGAAGGCATTGAGCAATTTGCGATGAAAAATTCATTACTCGTCATTTCCGAGTACGATCTTGATGATACAAACGGAATCAAACTTTTAGCATCAGTGAAACGCATGGTACCGACAGCTCGCACGGTCCTGATGACAACATCACTTACAGATGCTATTGAAATTGAAGCACTCGCCGAAGACATCGATGTCGTTTGGGAAAAGAATAAATCCATAAACGTTTTACTCGCATACATGGAACGCATGTTTGATTCTTACTTCGATAAGTCAACACAACTTTCATTGTTCTCTATTTCCGAGAATATGTTGATGGATGTTGATAATCAAGTCATCACTAAAGATGGTGTTGATATTCCAATGACACCGATTGAACTTGGCATTATTGGCCATTTCTTAGCAAACCGTGGTGATGTCGTTTCGCGACGTCAAATTATTGATAACATCTGGAACGAGCCCTATTCTGAAGAGCTCGAACGTAAAGTTGATGTACATATTCGTAATATCCGAAAGAAATTAAATCTTTCTTCAATCTACACTGTGCGTGGTAAGGGTTATCGCTGGAGCGAAAACCCACACCGCGTATAATTGTGTAGGGAATGCAAAAGAAGACACTGCATGAATGCGGTGTCTTCTTTTTTTTCTATACTTTGATTGATAAGTAACGTGCAATACCACTTATTTTGATGTTTGGCGTATTTGCATCAATGAAAGCCGATTCCCCTTTTTTGAGCTCAACAACTGTATCGTTTTGTGTAATCGTGAGATAGCCATCGACAACCACAATCCCTTCAAAGGATGTATCGTCAAGATAATAATTTTTGAAATCATCAAGAATGACTTCTGTCGTTGTAAAGTAGTCACAACTTACAAGAATTCGGCTCTGGTAGCCGTCGGAAACAACAAATGGTTCCTGTGCTTCAAATGATGTATCTTTGGGTTCTAAATTTGATACGTCGATTGCTTGTTGGATATGCAACTCACGTAAATTACCATTCGCGTCTTTACGATTAAAATCGTAGACACGATACGTTGTGTTTGAATTTTGTTGGATCTCACAGATAACGATTCCCGCACCAATTGCATGAATCGTTCCCGCTTCAACGAAAATTACATCTCCTTTGCTTACCGGAACTTTATTGAGAACATCGAGGATGGTGTTCGTTTCAATCGCTTCCTTGTATGCTTCTTTGCTTAGTGATGTCTTTGTCCCATAGTAGATGGATGCACCGGGTTCTGCTTCCAAGATATACCACATTTCTGTTTTACCGTACTCATTTTCATGAACTTTAGCATACGCGTCCTCAGGATGGACTTGAATGGATAAGTCTTGTTTAGCATCAATAAATTTAACGAGGATGGGAAAGTATTCAAATGCTTGTCCTTTGGTGCCGAGAACGTGGCGACCTTGGGCATCAATGTATTCTGGTAGTGTCTTCGCAACACCGGAATAGTCCACAAGATAACTGGGTCCATCTTTATGGGTCGATATTTCCCAGCTTTCGGCAAGTGGCGTTAGTGGTGTTTCTTTGCGATAGGATTCTTTGAGTTTATTACCACCCCAAAGGTAGTCTTTGTAAGAGGGTGATAGCTTGATTACGCTCATATCATACCTCCTGCAAATACATTGAAGGCATATAGACCACCGCCGATTAGACCATTATCGTCGCCTAACTCCGCGCGTTTAATATTTACATTTTCAACTTGGACCGCATAGACTTTGGCTTGAACACGTTCGGTGACTTTTTCTACAAAATTTGGAGTTTTCAATGCAACACCACCTCCCAATACAACAACACCGGGATCGATGACACCAATTACAATCGCAATCATATTCGCAAGATATTCAATAGCATCATCAATGATAGCTTCAGCGGCCATATTGCCCGATTGTGCAAGTTGATAAACATCGCCAGCATGTTGTGCATCGAGTCCTTGTTGTTTAGCACGTTGTGTGATTGCCGTCCCACTGCAAATCGATTCTACAGATCCGGGTTTTAAATCACCCAACTGTGGGCCGTCTTTCCATAAAATAGCATTGGCCACCTCTTGCGCAAAACCGTGTGATCCTAGAAAGATATTTTCGTTGATGACTAAGCCACCACCCAGTCCTGTACTAATCGTGAAGTACTGAACTACATCTTCACCAACACCAGCACCTTTCATGGCTTCGGCATAACCTGCTAGGTTTGCATCATTTTCTAAAATTACGGGTAAATTCCAAAGTTTTTCAGCTTCTTCTTTAAATTTGAAGTAATGCCATCCTGTTAAGTTTGGCGGCGTGAGAACGATTCCCTTCTTTAAATCTAAAGGTCCTGGGCAGGACACACCAACACCGACACAGGGCTCACTAAAGCCTTGAATAATATCGTAAATCCCTTCGAGTGTCGCGTGTGGATTATCGCCCAACGTGGTGAAGGACTGACGTTCAATAATTTCGCCTGTTTGACTTATTAGAGCAACACGAGTGGATGTTCCTCCAATATCAACGCTTGCAGCATATTTCATGATTATTGTGCTCCCTTCTGTGTTTGAAATGCAGCCACTGCTCCGACTAAATTGGCATCATTGAGGAAATGACACGCCTTAACCGATACGTCGACACTTTCAAGACCTGCATTGCTTAACATATCTTGAATTCGTGTTGTAACTGCCGGTATTAAATCAGGGTTCTGGCTAACACCACCACCAATAATGATGGAGCTTGGATCTGTCGTAAATTGTAAATTATATAGACCTAACGAGAGATAATCATAGAACTTATTGACCTCGTCGATTGCACGTGCATCCCCTGCTTTTGCGCGGTCAAATACTTCTGCACCCGTTATGCTATCTTCCGGAATTCCTTGTCGACGGGCGTACCGTTCAGCCATATGGACAGCGGTACCAAGCATACTAAACGATTGTTTTCCGTCAAGAATCATGCAGCCAAATTCACCACCAAAGAGATTATGACCTCTTTGGATTTCGCCATTGACGATGACTGCACCTCCGATTCCTGTTCCAACAACCACAAAAAGTACGTTTGATTCTCCACGTGCAACGCCTTTCCATGTTTCCGCAAGTGCAGCACAGTTGGCATCGTTATCGATGCTTACCGGCAAACCAAAAACGGATTCAAGGTCTTCCACAATAGGGAAATGGTGGATATACTCGATTGCTGAAATACCACCGATAACACCTTTCGCAACATCAACACTTCCAGGGGCTGAAAGTGCGATACCTGAAATGTCATAAGTAATCTTGAGATTTTGATAAGTTTGATTGAGGCTATCTTTCATCTCGTCCCATGTTGCAGGTGTTTTGAATTGTTCTGTCATTTCAAGCGTATCATTATTCCAGATACCGTACTTGACAGCACTTCCTCCCATATCAAATGCTAGTATTGCCATGTTCCTATTCCCCTTCCTGTTGTGATTGAATAAAGTCACGCATCCAGAAGCTACTTGCTTTAGGTGTTCGTTTTTGTGTTTCAAGGTCGACACTGTAGAATCCGTAACGGTTCCGGTAGCCATTGAGCCATGACCAGCAATCTACAAATGTCCACATGTGATAGCCAAAGCAGTTTGCACCATTAGCAATTGCTTCAGATAGGTACTGTAGGTGTTCTTCGACAAATTCAATGCGGTAAGCATCTTGAATCATGCCTTCTTCATCCTTAAAGCGGACTTCGTCTGCGACACCCATGCCATTTTCCGATACATACCACGGCATGTTGTCATAGTGCGTTGTGATGAGGTTAGCGATATCTTTAATCGCTTCAGGATAAATCTCCCAACCACGATATGGATTCATACGACGTTCTGGCCAAGCATAGGCTTCGTAGAAGTCTTCAGGCATCGTTGCAAGACCCTCAAGTTTCTTCGATGGGGCTTGAACACGGCGTGGTTGATAATAGTTAACACCTAAGAACTCAGCTGTATTTTCTCGAATAATTTCTAAATCTTTTGCATCGGTTTCGGGAAGAAGACCGTGTTCTTTAAGAAGATTGACCATGAAGGGATCAAACGTTCCTTTGACCATGGCATCCATAAAGCTCGTAATGTTTAAAGCGTTCGCAATCCGTGTTGCTTGAACATCATCTTTCGAATCAGAGCGACCATAAACTGGGGTTAAGTTTAAAATGGTTCCGATCCGAATGTCTGAACGAACATTACGCATTGCATTGATAGCTTTTGCATGGGCTAAAATCGTGTTGTATCCAGCTAGAATAGCAAGTTTGAAATCAATAATCGCCGGATAATGAAATTCATATAAATAGCTACATTCAACATGAACAATGGGTTCGTTAAATGTTGTCCAGTCTTTGACTAAATCTCCAAATTCTTCGATACATGTTTGGGCATAGAAGGCAAAATGGTCCGTGACTTCTGCATTGGTCCACCCACCCTTTTCCATCATCCACCACGGCATATCGAAGTGAAATAAATTAATAATTGGATGAATGCCATTATCGATCATTGTTTGGAAGTAATCACGATAGTAAGCGACTGCTTCTTGATTCAGTGTTTTTCCGTCTGGCAATAATCGGGTCCATGAAATCGATGTTCGATACGAGTTTAGATTCATATCGCGCATGCGCTGGACATCCTCTTTGTAAAGTTTGTAGACATCTGAGGTTGTTTGCGGTCCCACGTTTTGATCAAATCGTTCAGGGCTCAATTCAAACCACTTATCCCATGTATTTAAAGATTTCCCACCACTTAGGTTAGATCCTTCAGTTTGAGGTGCAGAAGCCGCCGCACCCCACAGAAAGTCTTTTGGAAATTTCATTTTATTTGACATCTGGAATACGAATTGTACGAATCTCAGCGGCTTTGAGCGTTGTATCGTATGGTTTATCCGTGACGATTTCAATGAGACTGGAATCATAAAGTTGTGTGCCTTCAAAATCGACATGAATTGTTGTGGCATAGTCATTACTTAAGTTGAACATGCGAACCATGATATCTGTTTCGCGTTCTTTACGTTTGAGTGATGTTACATATGCATCTGGTGCGTCGACAATAAGGTATTGATGTTTGCTTGGGAATGGTCCTGCATGAACAGTAGCCTGTGTAGTGATGAATGGAACTTGGATTCCTTTCATCGCACGGTAGTAATCATGTTTGTCATCACGACCATGGAAACTTACAGCATAGGACACTGTTGTTTCACCAAGAACTTGTGCTTCTGGTGTTGGGAAATATCCCCAATCACCCATTTCTCCAGTACCGCGATGAATTGTGACTGCAAGATACTGATTATCCAATACCTCATATTCATGCAATCCCGTATTTCCTACAATCATCCCTTTTTCCTCAGTTGTGATGGCAGAGAACGCTTGTTGGTGTTGTGGGTTTGTTGGATTTTGCCATGATTTTGAGACTGCATTTGGACGTGTTACAACTTCATAAATACTTTCAGATTCATGTGTTGGTACCGACATTGAACTGTTGAAAATAGCACGAACACGATGGTCCTTCGCTTGATTATTAAAGTGTGTTTCAAATTTTAGAATTGGGCTATCTGCCTCAAGCGTCATAATCGTTTCGAGTGTCAATGGGATAAGTTTTGTTGAGCGTTTTGATAATCGCTCACGCATTTCTGTCACTGATTCTTGCTCTATTTTGAGCAGATCCTCAGCCGCCTCAGGAATCATCATCGTTTGTGTCATCTTCACACGTTTTACTAAAGCAGTATCATCAAGCATCGTTACTGTTGCTTCCAATCCTTTGGAAGTGATGAATGTTCCGTCATGAGATTGCTTGAAGATATACTCATTCCCGATATCACCTGCATCATCAAAATAAAGAACATCTTCATAAGTATGACCGTGTATTTTATCCTCAATATCTATTTGTCCGGTATTGGAGATGGATACACGTAATGATGCGTTTTCCAATCCTTTGTATGATGATACGAGTGGTTTGGATGTTCCTTCAACAAGTGCAAATGTCTCCCATGAGAAAGACGGCATCATTTTCATATTTAAACGTACGGTGATGTAGCGTGCAAAATGAGGTTTACGGAAAGCGTCCTTTGGTAAATCATAGTTGTACTTCACATCTGAACTTACGATTTCAAAAGGTACCGATTTCCCACTTTCATTGATTACGAGGACATCTGGTGTCCCTTTTTCAACAAGTTCGTAGTAGTTTTCCTGCGGTTTACGATCGTTAAATGGGATTCGTTCCCACTCTACTTCAACTTCGACTAAACCTGACTTTTCTTGACCTTCTGTATTGAAAACAACAAATGGACGTGATGCTTTCGGGAAAACGTCTGTATTTAATGCAGTTTCAATATGGCGAAGTGCTTCGTCACGTACAAAATTACCAACTTGTTTTGCATCTTCAAAACGAGTCATCATGCCACGGTGAATACTATCGACACCACATCCACAAATCGAATCATGAGGATGGTTTTGCATTAGCTTCTTCCAAGCGTATCGCAACATTTCATGTGGATAGTGACCCGTTACATCGGTCGCAATTGTAGCCAAAGGTTCTGTAATACGTTCTAGAAGATTTTGTACTGCAACGTTTTCTTGTTTTAAGTAAATTCGTGATGATGATGTATTCGCTAATGTATACCAACCATCTGTTTCTTGGCTTGTTAGTTCACCTTTAACGGTCCCGATATCTTCTGGAAGTGTCGCTTTGACAGCTTCTATATAATCCGGAAAGTTACTATGAATGAATTCGTAGTCTGGATACAGTTCATTGGCAAGAGCGATGGCTTTTGCCACGTCCTTTTGAATTGGTTGATGGTCAACACCATTCATCATGAGAAGGTGTGGCGTTGATGCATAACGTTCTGCATCGGCAAGTTTCTTATCCCAAAACGAAATTGCTGCTTCGCGTTCAGCTGGGATTTCATTACCATTGCTATACCAGTTGGCAAACAAGATACTGAAAATTTCAGTACCATCAGCGCCTTCCCAGTTAATTTCAGAGTATTTTGAAGTGTAGTCTTCATCAACAACGACGTTATTGAATCCTGTCGTTTTGACCCCGCGACCATATGCAACTGCGTCCATATTTCCTTGTATCATCATTTGTGGCGCTTGTCCCATGTTGCCAAATGTATCTGGGAAATAACCAAGTTTTACGGGTTCGCCCCATTTGTAGCTCTCATCGAGTCCTACAAGCATGTTTCGTGCGTTTGCTTCAGCGCTAATCAAGAAATCATCTTGTAGAATGTAGAAAGGTCCAATGAAGAGTTTTTTGTCACGGACTAGTTTTTCCAGTTTCTCACGGTTCTCTGGACGCACTTCAAGATAGTCATCCAATGATATTGTTTGACCATCGAGGTGATAGCTTTTATACCCAGGATCATTTTCGAAAACTTCAAATAAATCATCGAAGAGTTCGATTAAGCGCATATGATGTTGCTCATATGGCATGTACCACTCACGATCCCAGTGGCTGTGTGAAATGATATGTACTGTCTTTTTCATATTATCGTTTAACCTTTATATCGAAGAAATCCATGACAAGTTCACAGAACATCATGTTTGCCCACGAGAACCACTCACGGGTGAAGTTTGTTGGATTATTGACATCGAAACTTTCGTGCATCATTTTTGTTCCCCCATCAGTGGCTACCAATGTATTTAGGATTGCTGCTTTTGCATCTTTATCATTGGTTGTTAAACCTTCGATTGATAGTGCGATTGGCCAAATGTAGCCTTCTGGGGTATGTGAACTTCCACATCCACGCGCAAATTGTCCTTCATAGAAGTATTTGTTTTTAGGACTCAAAATATGATTACGCGTATTTTGATACAGAACATCATCGACATCACAGAATCCCAAGTAAGGAGCTGCAAGAAGGCTTGGGACGTTTGGATCATCAATTAATAGGGCATTGCCTAAGCCGTCAACTTCATAGGCATAGATATATTTTTCGCCGTTTGAGAATACTGCAAAGTCTTCGATGCCTTTCTTAATTTCGAGTTTGAGTTGTTGTGCTTGATTTGCTAGGTTTGCATCAACATTTACAGTAGTAAAGATTGTTTCCATATATTCAAGAACAACAACCGCAAACATATTTGATGGTACTAGGTAGTTGTATTCACACGCATCATCGCTTGGTCTAAATCCTGACCAAGTCATACCTGTTCGAGCAACTTCTCCACCACGACCACCATTGGTTAATGTATCTTCTTTTCGGTCTGTTGGACGTTCAAAGTTGTATGGGGATTGCGTATGATCTTGCTCGACTACCCATAAGTCAATTACCGTTTGTGCTACTTGTTTGAAGCGATCGTCGAAGATTGTTGCATCTTGAGTATGTTGATAGTAAAGATAAGAAAGTTGGATTGGGTAACATAATGAATCGATTTCATATTTGCGTTCCCAAATGAGAGGGGTCATGGTTGTATCATCGGTTTGATGGCCTGCGCCATTCGCATCTTCGTTAAATGCATTGGCATAAGGATCATGAAGAATCATGTCAAATTGCCGCGAAATTACACCACGAATCATGGCTTGAATATCTGCATCACGTTCAGCAATGGGAAGATATGGACGTACTTGGGCTGTTGAATCACGAAGCCACATTGCTGGAATATCTCCTGTCAGTACATATGTATCGTCTTCGCTGATACGTTTGATTGTTGTAAGCAGTGTGTTTGAATACACGTTTTCAAATATTTCTGACCACCCTTTGTGTTCTTCACCACAAAGTTCAGCAATTTCATTCATAAAATCACGTACGGATTTTGGCATTTCTTTATAGATTGTCATAGTTCCTCCTAAAGTTGATATACCAAGATATATTTACCAGTTACACTTCAATTTTATTCTTTATACAATAGGTTTTTAATGGACAAACTATAGGTCTTTGTGTACGAATTATTGGATTGATTTTTCTTGATATAACAAGTAAAATGTAGATGATATACCAACCAGGAGGCAATATGACCAAACCTCTATACCAAACAATTAAAGAGCACATTAGAAACGACATTTACCATGGCAAATACCACGCTCACGACCAGTTACCAAGTGAGAATGATATTGCTGCCACATTCAATGTCAGTCGTATTACATCAAAACGTGTTTTAAACGACCTTGAGCAAGAAGGCCTTATTTATCGCAAACGTGGTCTTGGGAGTTTTGTAAGTCCAATAGAAAAAATCACGTCTACGCGTGATTTAACCGATATTCTATTTATTATGCCTTTTCCCGATACTTACAGTTTTGGAAATTACACGCAAGGCATTCTTCAAGCACTTCAAGATACACCTTATCGTCTGCAAGTACAGCAAAACAGTAAAATTTCAGCAGAACAACTTCAAGATATTGCGACAAATTATGCCGGGATTATCTTCTATCCATTCAATAACAACGATATTTTAGAATATGCTTACCCTCTCTATTTGCTCAATGTTCCAACCGTGATCTTAGATAAAGAAGTATCCGGTGTTCCCTTTTCAAGTATTATTTCCAACAACTTTCAAGGGGGATATCTTGCAACACAACACCTGATTGATCAAGAATTGAAAAATATTGCCTATATAAGTACCACACGCATAGAAGATGTTTCATCAGTTCGTGAGCGCTATTTCGGATATCTCAAGGCTCTTAGTGATTCTGGATTGAATCATAATGCTAAACCGATCTATTGCAACTTAACGAAGAATGCAGATGACTTTAAAGATTTGATCCACGATCTGATTGCATCAGGGATCAATGGTATTGTGTGTGAAAACGATATTCTCGCAATTTCTATTATGAATGCCTTAACACATCTGAATTATTCGATTCCACACGATTTCAAGATTGTTGGTTTCGACAATACCCAGGCGTCACAATTCGTCAATCCGCCACTTACAACCCTTGAGCAGAACTTTAAGCAAATTGGGATGCGTGCAATGCAACACTTACTTAAAATTATCAAAAATCCAAATACACCACAAGAACGACTGATTATTGATGTTTCACTCATCAAACGCGAATCTACGCACAATTAGGAGACTTTATGACACACGATACAATTGATACACGCGTCGGGACACAAAACTATCCCGGTTATTCAAATGGTAACACCCTCCCTTTCACCGGAGTTCCCTTTGGTATGAACTACTTTGCACCACAAAATGATGAAGGGTCATGGTGGTTTAATCCAAGCAAACCATTATTTGCTGGTTTTCGCTGTACACACCAACCGAGTCCTTGGATGGGTGACTTCAGTAGTTTTTTAATAACTCCCTTTACAACCGATCCACTTATACGCAGTGTGTTTCACCTTCAAAGCAGTTACCGCATTGAAGAAGCTGTATACAATCCAGGATATCTCAAACTTACAAGCCAACGCTACGCCCTTGAGTCAGAACTAACGGCATCAACTTACGGAATGAAGCTTAAGAACACAAGTCTACGTTCTGAATCAGTCGGTTTTGTGATATCAGCAATCAAAGGCATCCATGATGTTCGTATTGATGAAAACACCATTTCATATGCTGTCGTGAATGCTTCAGGCTCAGAAGATCCAAACTTCACAATGTATGCACATATGACGTTAGATGTTCCATTCACTGCTGAAGCAAGTACTTTTGAAGATGGCACTGACATTATCATTATTCGTACAACTTCATCACATCCAACCATTACCGTTGCGACATCTTTTATCAATTCGCAACAAGCAAAACTAAATGCATCACGCTTACCATCAACCTTTGAAAGCATGTTAGCAAATGCGAAAGATGCATGGAATCAAAAACTTTCCAAAGTTGAAGTAACCCATACTGACAAAGAAGCTGTCAAAATGTTTTACGCTGCACTCTATCGTTGTTTCCTTTTCCCTCAAACATTCTATGAATTGGATGCCAACAACGAACCTGTCCACTACAATACAATTACGCAATCGAGTGCGCCAGGGGTCTTATTTACCAATAACGGATTCTGGGATACTTATAAATCATTGTTCCCACTCTTTTCCCTTATTGAACCCGACCACTATGAACTGATGCTTGAAGGTTTCCTCAACAGTTTCCATGAATCCGGATACCTTCCAAAGTGGCTTTCACCCGATGAACGCGGACTCATGCCAGGCACTCTTGTCGATGCAGTTATCAGTGATGCGCTCACAAAAGGTCTCGCTCACGATAAAATTGAGTCGTTGTATGAGGCGATGAAACAATCTGCAACAATCGAGTCGGAGAACCCACAGTATGGCCGCCGCGCCGTCAATGATTATTGGAAATATGGCTACGTTCCATCAACCTACCACGAAAGTGTCAACCAATCGTTAGATAACAGTTACAGCGATTTTTGTATCGCACAAGTAGCAAAAATGCTTGGACGTACCAATGATTACCAAACATTCATGGACAGTTCAAAGAATTATGCACAACTCTTTGATTCAAACTCTGGATTGATGCGTGCAAAAGATACAGACGGCAACTTCAGTGATTCATTTAGTGATATCGAATGGGGACATGCGTATACTGAAGGATCCTCTTGGCAAAACTCTTGGGCTGTGTATCACGATTTTGCAGGTCTTATTAAGTTATATGATTCAAAACAAGCATATCTTGATAAAATTACGCATCTCGTGAACCAAAAACCGTACTTCACATCAGGAAGTTATGGCTTTGAAATTCACGAAATGAGCGAAGTCGCTGCGATTGATTTTGGCCAAATGGCAATCTCAAACCAACCCAGTTTCCATATTCCATATCTCTTCACGTATGGTGGCGAACCGGCATCAACACAAGTTCTTTTACGAAGCCTCATGCGCGAAACATTCAAACCTACATTCACAGGTTACCCCGGCGACGAAGACAATGGTAGTATGTCCGCATGGTATGTCTTCAATGCTATGGGATTCTATCCAGTTAGTCCCGGAACACAAGAATATGTCGTGGGTATTCCATTCTTTGATACTGTTACAGTAAATCTACCAAACGGTGAAATACTACAAATCAATACCGAAAATAACACACGTCATCACAATTTCGTTTCCAAGATGATGAAGGATGGAGTTGAGTATACACCACTCTATCTCAAACACAATGACCTAATCCAAGGTACGCAACTAGATTTCGAGTTAGGAATCGTTCCTCGTCAACGTCAATATACGGATGATGAACTTCCATTCTCAATGTCAAAATAAACTAAAAAAGGAAGAACAAAGATTGTTCTTCCTTTTTTGTTAGTCTAAGTGAAGGACGTCGCCGTTTTTGTGCCATCGTTCACGGAACTCTCGAGGAGAGATTCCACATTCCTTCTTAAAGTTTTTGTAGAAATATCCAGAGCTTGTATAGCCAACAAGTTCCGCTATTTCATTCACATTGTGACTTGATTGCATCAATAGATTCTGCGCTTTTTTAATGCGATGTTGATTTAAATATTGTGAGAAGCTAAGTCCCGTTTCTTTCTTAAAAATCTGTCCGAGATACATCGCGTTTAAATGTAATGCGTCTGCAATCGTTCCAATTGTTAGGTCATCGGTATAATTTTGATGAATCATTTGCAGTGCTTTTTGAACGTTCACATTGTACTGCTTGACATCAGTTTGCGCATGATTAACCTCAATCGATGACTCAAGGACATCTAAAATTTCGCCGATTGAGTTTGCACCATGTAGCAATTTGAGATTTGAATAGTAATGCTCGGAAGACATACGATTGTAATGACGGTAAATGTCTGAAAAAACAATAAACGCAATATAGCGTATATACTCTGGTTGTGGATTGGTTACAATCGCCTCATCAATAAGACCTTTCATCTCTTCACGAATTCCTGCACCATCTCCTAATGCAAGTGATTGATGGAATTTCTCAAACGATATTTTGGCATTCATTTCGATGCTCGTGCTATCTTTAATACTTTGATCACGCAAGTACGAATCATCGTCATAAAACTCAACAATTTCCAAGAGTGCCGAGGCATGGTCATAACTACGATGAATTTGATCGAACTTAACAAACAAATCGCCAATCGCAATCTTTTCATCTTCTTTAATAATGAGATGAATGATTCCCTTACGGACTTGATCGAAACGAATATTTGAACCCTCAACGACAATGTACAGTTCTTCTCCCATATAAGCATAGTACGGAATCATCATCTCTTTCATGAAATGATTCCAGACTGTTTTACGTGTTTCAGTTACGCCACCAATTGCTATCACCGAATACAAATCGGTTAACTCAAGACGATGCCCTAATTGTTTTAAGATACGACGTAAATCGACTGAATCAATCTCCCCCGTTAACCAACGAATAATTGTATTCCGAAAGAGAATTTCATCTCCCTGCTCGTGATACTTTTCTTCATCAAGCTTTTGAACTATTTTACGAATCGAGCCATTCAACTCAACCGTATCAATTGGTTTCAGGATGAAATTTTCAGCACCAAGACGAATCCCCTCTTTGACATACTCAAACTCTTGATACCCTGACAAAATAATAAAGTTAAAGTTGATGTCTTCTTCTTGCGATTGTGCAACAAATTCAATACCCGTCATTACGGGCATACTCACATCCGTAATCACAATATCTACAGGATTTTCGCGAACATAATCCAAAGCGTCGATGCCATCATCAAAGGTTCCTACTAATTCAATACCCAGTTGGTCCCATTGAATAAGCTTCTGTAACCCCTGTAAAATCATATACTCATCATCAATTAAGATTACTTTATACATCCGATTCCTCCTCTATAAAACTAATTAAAACCTCAAATCCTCCATTATCACTATGAGCGACTTCCATACGATAGTCATTGTCTTTGTAGAATACTTTCAATCGTTCATGAACATTCACAAGCCCTACTGACTTGTCATTATCCAAATCAAATTCAGATTCTTGCAAGCGTTGACGAATTGTAGACAAGACTTCATCCGTGACCCCTCGTCCATTATCCGAAACTTTAATATGAATTCGTTTATTGTCCTTATAGACTGCAACTTTAATGGCATTATCAACACGACGATAGTTAACACCGTGTACAAAATAGTTTTCAATCAAAGGTTGCAACGTAAATTTGGGAATGCTAATCATTTCAAAGTTCTCAGCAACATCAAATTTATAGGCAATCTTATTAGGATATCGCATTTGATGTAGATAAACGTACTTTTCCACAAATTCAAGTTCTTTCGCTAGAGTCGTTGTCTTCTCTAACGAAATGTTGTTGCGAAGTAATGTAGAGAATGTGTAGACGATATCCGCTAATTCATTAACCCCTTCCGAGACAGCATACATTCGAATAAATTCTAATGTATTGTATAAGAAATGGGGATTGATTTGTGATTGTAAGGCACGCATATTAATATCCTGTTGGCGAATCTCCATCTGATAAATTTGTTTAACATACCGATTCATACTGTCCAAGGTCTCGTTAATTGCCTGGGAAATAGTAAGAAGCTCATCCTCTTTATTTTGAATTTCAATACGATCCGAAACATTACCACGACGCACTCGCTCCATGGTTCCCAACACATCGTTTACTTGTGTATCATAACGCCCAAATGTTCTAAACAAGACGAACAGTAGAATCACAATTAAGAAGGTCCCTCCTGCAGTAATCAAAGCGTATGTAGAGAATGACTTCATAAAGATATCGTACTTATCAGCAGCTACAATGAGTACCGAACCATCTGATAACTCAACACGATTATAGACATACTGTTCAAAAATTGCGGAATCTAATGGTGAACGGGTTTTATACTGCGTCTTGATGTGTTCTTGTAAGACATCACCATTCCCATTATTGTATTGATATTGAATATTTCCCGTACTCGAAAGTAGGAATACAATCGGTTCTACAAATTGTTGCTCCTGTTGCACAATCGTATCAAATACCGAGTAGTCAATGTATAGATAGATATTTCCGAGCGGTAGGTATGCATCATAATTAATAATCGGTCTGGAAAAGACCATGTAGTCGGAAATATCAGGTAATTGATCCGGTTTACTTCCCATTTTGTTATCTCGACTTGAGTGATAAATGTCATTGGTTGCCTCAAGCGAAATTACAAACCCTTCAATCGCATCATAGCGTTCGTAGAGTTTTTCGACATCACGCGGAAAAAGTTGGAACTGTGGACGTCCCAACTGTTGCGTATAATACTTACTAAAATCCATATAAAAGTAATCACGCATACTATCAAGACGCGCCTGATCGGGAAAGAGATCATTGATCATACGTCGTAAATCGGTTTGATATCCCCCTGTTACAGCTGATACTTTTTTCGTTATTTGATCCACTTGATTCTGTACTGCCGTTCGATCGGACTGTGTTGTTGCATAACTCACCATCAACGAAAAGATGAGTATAACGACAATTAGTATCGCGGCATATGTATGAATCAAACGCTTCATCAGGCTTTTCTTTTGCATAACTATCCGATGTGTTCATCAATGGTTACAATCATTGGTTTCCCAATTCGGGAAACTAATACTGTAATCATACCAATTGTTAAGAATGGTAAAAGACCCATATATTTCGACGTAATAAATCCTACCACAATCATTGCTAGCAATAATTTTAAGACACTAAAGAAGTTCCCCATGACTGCGATTGCACTTAGCTTCAATAAGTTTTTATATGAAATTTCAAAATTATTATCAATTAAGATCGCATATAAATATGCACAGATTGTTAGTACAAATGCGGCAGCAATCAAAAATTGAACAAATAAAATTGCGATACCTTTAATTTGTACTGCAAGGTACATATTGTATGCCAAAACTGCGATAATCAAGAAATATGTATAGAAAATCATATTTCCTCTTTTAAAATTACTTACAAAGAGTGTCCCAACCTGCTTCCAATGCATATCACGATGCGTCCACTCATAATCGGTGTACAGCTGAACAACACTTGAGAACGCTGGACCAATGCCTAGAACGACTCCACCCATCATCGTCATAATCCAAAACATTAACGATAATTTGATCAATACATATATTCGGTCAAAAAAATCACTTACATAGGTTCCCATAATCATCATCTTCCTTACTTCTATAATTATATACTATTTTTGATGATAGCGCTTTACGAAGAAAATGGAGAGGGCCAATGCCCCCTCCTTCATTTGATCATTAAGCTTTTTTGCTAAATTCGTCAAATTGTTTTTGCATTTCTTTTTGAATCGTTTCGTATCCTGCTTCTTTTAATTTAGCTATGAATGTTGGAACGACTTCATCAGGGTTAACTGTACCTGTGTGTAGTACTGCATAGTATTCGTCAACAACGTTTGTAACGTTACTGATTTCTGTCTTAACTGAATCTGTAACAAAGTTGAATCCTAAGATTGGTGAAACTGTAGCTGCTTTAGTATCTGCTTCACGTTTTTCGATCATTTCTGTTGTTACATTTTCTGGTTGAAGTAATAATTCTGAGTTTCCTGTATTCCATGCTGCCATGTGGAAACCTTCTTTATATCCATCTAAGAATTTGAGGTGTTTATCCCCTACTTTTTCCCATGATTCGCCTTCAATACCGTATACTAATGTGTTCATCATTTCAGCATTTGTGTTCAATAGGTTTAACCATTTTACTGCTGCTTCTTTATTTTTTGAGTTTTGAGCAACAACGAAGTTAGCCATTTGAGCTTGAGCTGTTGATTTTAAGTTATTGTTTAATGGACGTGATACGATTTTCTTACCAGCAACTTGTGTTAATAAGTTATCACCGTAGTCAGCAGCACCTTGAGTTTCTTGACGCATGAACCATGTGTTGTTGTTCAAGTCGTATGATGTATCATTTGTTGCTGCATCAGTAGGAATTAATCCTTTATTGTATAGATCGTGTAATTCACGTAGACGTTGCATACCAGCTTCTGTTTCGAATGGGTTGATAATTTGTGTTTGATCACCATCGATGTTTACTGCAAATGGTAGTGCATCACCTAAGATGTAGTCAAAGTTACCTAAGTTAGCTTTGAATGTTTTACCAATTGCGAATGGTACAGTTTGTTGTTCATTGTCTTTAATTGTTTGTAACATTGGCTCTGCATCTGCATATGTTTTAACATTTGAGATGTCTAAGTTATATTTGTCTAATAGCTCACCATTGAATGATAACATTTGAGCCGCAAATACGTTACCGTTTACTGGGAAACCGTATAGTTTTCCATTCACAACGTTACCGTCGTAGTAAATTGGGTCTACTGAATCAAAGAATTCTTTTGCATGTGTTTTTGCAAGTTCTGTTAAGTCAGCATATGCTCCTTTTTGAGCATTAACTGTATAGTTTTGAGCAAACGCGATATCAAATTCGTCCCCTGCTGTAACCATTACAGACATTTTTTGGTCATAATCTCCCCAACCAATGTATGTGAAGTTAACTTTAACGCCAATTTCTTTCTCTGAAATAGTGTTAATTTTGTCTGTTAACTCTTTAATGTTTTTTGGTGCGTCCCCAATTTGGTAGACTTGTAAAGTTACAGTTTCGCCTGAACCTGTTCCTTCAGCACCTTTCTTTGAACCACAGCCTGTCAACACTAACAAGAATGCTAATGCTACTACTGCAAATTTTAATGCGCCTTTTTTCATGATAGTCCTCCTCTTCCTCTAAAACTTCATAAATAGGCAATATTTTATATCCTCTTATTCCTTAACGCCACCGATAGTCAATCCTGAGACGAAGTATTTTTGGAAGAACGGATATGTTAGTGCAATTGGTAATGTCGAAATTACGACCATTGCCATTCGTGTAGCTTCACGTGGGATTGACATCCCAGCACTGATTCCCGCGTTTCCAACGTTCTTCGCGATGTAATCCAAATTTGATTGGATTTGCATCAACAGATATTGAAGGGGGTATAAGTTATCAGAAGTGATATACAAGAGTGCGTTAAACCAGTCATTCCAGAATCCTAATGCGGCAAATAAACTGATTGTCGCAATTCCTGGAACTGCAAGTGGAACAACAATCTGTACAAAGATTCGAAGTTCACTTGCACCGTCAATACGGGCTGATTCAATAATGGCATCTGGTACTGTCTTTTTAAAGAAAGTACGCATAACCATAATGTTGAATGGGCTCAATGCCATTGGCAAAATTAAGGCCCAAATCGAGTTACGAAGTCCCAACATCTTGGTAACAACCAAGTAGTTTGGAATCATCCCTGCTGAGAATAACATCGTAAGCAATGCAAATTTCGTAAAGAATTTTCGATATTTAAAGTTTTGTCTTGAAATTGCGTATGCATATGTAGAGGTAAATGTTGTATTGATAATTGTACCTACTACAGTAATAAATACGGTAACACCTAATGACGATAGAAGTTGTCCTTTGAATTCATACAAATATTTATATCCATCTAAACTAAATTCTCCAGGTATCAATCGATACCCTTGAATCGCTAATGCTGACTCACTGGTAAAGGATACTGCGATAATAAAGAAGAACGGGAATAAACACGACAATGCAATGATTCCAAGGAAGATTGAGAAAAACAGGTCTGTTTTTCTACCAAAACTTCGAACTTCTACACTTGCAATTCGTTTCTTAGTTTTTTTGTCCATAATGTCCTCCTAGAATAAGCTTGAATCAGGGTCGAGTTTTCGAACAATTGCGTTCGCTCCTACTAAGATCACCAAACCTACGACTGATTGATAAAGTCCCGCCGCGGACGACATCCCTAAGTCACCCGACGCAGCCAATCCTTTATAGACGAATGTATCGAGAACTTGGGTTACTGGTGTTAATGGTCCTGAATTCCGAGGTACGTTATAGAAGAGACCGAAGTCTGCTCGCATGACATTACCAACTGCAAGAATCATCAAGATACTAATTAATGGTACAATTTGTGGAATTGTAACATGTCGAATTTGTTGCCAACGGTTAGCACCGTCAATTTTAGCTGCTTCATAATATGTTGGATCAATTCCCATGATTGATGCAAAGTAGATAACACTTTGATAACCAAGGTTCTTCCAAATTCCAATAAAGATAATAATAAACGGCCAGTAGGTTGGATCTGTATACCAATTAATTGGCGACGATCCCATATTTACCATCACGCGGTTTACAATACCCTTGTCAGGGCTAAGGAAGGAATATACGAAGGATGAAATTATGATCCATGAGATAAAATATGGGAACATCATTGCCGTTTGGTACGTTTTCACGCGGCGTTTATTCCGTAACATACTCATGACGATAGCAAGGGCAACAGCACAGGCTGTACCAATTACTATGAATCCCAGGTTGTAGAGTACGGTATTACGGGTTATAATCCATGCATTATCGGAACTGAAGAGAAACTCAAAGTTCTTAAGTCCTACCCATTCACTTTCGTAAAGACTTCGTAGGAATCCACCATCGCTGGAGAATCGGAAATCTTTGAATGCGACTACGTTTCCGAATACCGGAATGTAGAAGAAGAAAATCATCCAAAGCGCACCAGGTAATGCCATTAGTAGCAAGACCCAATTCTTGCGCATGTCTTTTATAAACTGTTTCATCATCTATCACCCCAGTTGTTATACAGTTTGCCTTGTGACATCCTAATTGTACCGCTTACATTTTGTTTAATATAGGGACAAAATATATGTAAAAAAGCACAAACTATAGATTTTACACGTAGAATACATATGTTTAGTCGCGCCATAATTTACCTCCAAACGCTTCAATTAATGGTGTAACCATGGCTAATACAGCTGTCTGTGACAGTGCATTAGGATCATCACACCATATCGCAAAGTAGCTCCCTAAGTATTGTTCTGACGTGTCAGAGATGACTTGATTGCGCTGCTCAGAAGCAAGTTCATGGCGTAATGGAAATGTATGTGGCTCAAATGATGCCTGTATTTTATCTATAGTCGGATACGTATATCCTGCTTTTTCACCCAATACAAAATACAGATATTGATCCATAAAATTGAGCACTTTATGTTTATGCTTTATAAATGTTTCTACGGGTGCCATGTATTGGTTCCAGCTCGTCCAATACGTCACTTGAACATGTTTATCCAATTTGACGATTGGTTTCTGGTTTGTACGATACAACCCATCATTCCAAACACGTACTTCCTTTTTATACTCATAGACGTAGTTTGCAATATCATTAATGTAGTCGATGTAGGTATCAACTCCCGTTGCATCAGGACTAAAATGAGCTTTCGCATAGGCTTCGAGCTGCGGATAATTACCATAATTTTCAAATGGAATAAACTCATCACCACCGATATGAATAATTTGGGATGTATAGAAGCACTCTATAACACTCCCTAACATTCCTTTGATGAATCGACGGGCTCTAGGATTTGTAATATCTAAGGCTGATTCGTTTCCCTTTAATTGGTACTGTGGATAATCCTTAAGGATATATTTTAAATGTCCTGGTGTATCAAACGATGGAATAACTTTTATATAAAAGAAATTAGCATAACGAATGATTTCACGCATCTCCAACGTTGTTAGATGCTCTGGTGAACATAGCGATTCATAACCATCCAACGCAAGACGAAACCCTTCGTTTTCTGATATATGAATTTGCAAGGTATTAAGTTTTTGCTTAGCCATGACCTCAATTAGATTAAAAAACCACGTTTTCGAAAAATATTTACGTCCCATATCAATATGAACGCCACGTTCTTGAATCCACGGTTTTTGGTGAATTGCTTCAACGCCTTGAATACGATCCAATGCGCCATAAAAAGCCATCACGTCAGATGATCCACGTATCGTATTACCATTAATGATATATCCTGTTACCGTCGGGTCGATGGAAACATCGAGTACTTCCCGATAATGAGGATATAGTATTTTTATTTTGTCTTCTAACATACTTGACTCCTTTTCTTTTAGTTTAGGTTTTTATGGCGGTATCTAACAGTCATAGATTATAGGAATTTCGATACGAATTAGTGTTCTCTTTTTGAATGCACAAAAAACCTCATGCTCTGTTGAAGTTTGAGGTCATTTAATTTAGGCTCTAAAACCTTATTCCTGATGATTACACTTATTCGGTACCTTAAAAAGTATACATTCAAATTTGTGCATATTTATGCTTATCAGACACCGCGTCTGAACAAGTGTAATTCGACTTTAAAGCATGGTCTCCAAGTCATTAAAAAACCTTGAATTTGCTATGAAACTCAAGGTTGGATTACGATCACAATTATTCGCTACGAAGTGCAACAACTGGATCTTTTTTAGCTGCCATTTTTGAAGGAATAAATCCTGCAATAAAGGTCAATGTAATACTAATTGCAATTAGAATTAATGCATGGTTAATACTTAGGTTTGCGATATTTTGTGCACCCGTCAAGTCATAAACGACCGCATTAATTGGGAACTGGAGTAAGTATGTTACTACGATTCCAAACGTACCGGATACAAGTCCAATTAGGAATGTTTCCGCATTAAAGACACGTGAGATATCTTTTTTACGAGCTCCTAAACTACGCAGCACGCCAATTTCTTTGGTCCGCTCGATAACCGATACATAAGTAATAATACCGATCATGAATGATGATACAACTAATGAAATTGATGAGAAACCAATTAATACATAAGAAATCGTATTAACCATTGTATCCATAATATTTGTCATGATCTCTGACATGTCTGTATACGTAATTTGATCAGGTTTTTCGCGTCCTTGATTGTATGCATCAAGATAATCACGAATTTGTGACTTCGTTTCAAAGTCTTTGGGAATGATTGCGAGTTTCGTCGCAACATCAGAACCACCTAATGATGCAAGAACTTCGTTATAAACTTGTTCTGAATCCATAAATGGATTTGCATTGGCGATTGGCTGTCCTGAGACAACCGAATAAAGATCTTTAACTTCTAATTGTTTTGCCACAACATTTGATTGACGCGCACGCGTTGCAAAATCTTTAGAAAGTGCCTCAGTGTAATAAAGTCCAGGACTGTACATAGAAACAGATGATGCTTCACTCTTACGTAAAACTCCCGACACTGTTAATGTTGTTGCAGTGTCACTGTTAAAGAGTGTTTCGTATTGTGATGTATTTGCTGGTGGAAAAATGCCCATAGCCGATTCTTGATAGAAATCATTGTGTTCAATAAGTTTGTACTCTTTGCCAACAATGGAAGTTGCATCAAACGACTCGCCTTCTATCCCTAAAATACGTTGAGATTGTTTCGGGATACGATTGTATTCATCGACGACAACGACAATTTCATTTTGATTCGTAGGCATCTTACCTGCAATCACATCGTATTGACGATTGTTAAAATCATCGTTGTTCAAGAGTTCACCCACACCATCTTGTCCCGTTTGAACCAATTCATAGTTTGACCCTTTTTGTGTGATCCAGTTCATGGAAACACCTGTTGACTCTTGAATCGAAATATAGAGGTTTGGATCAAGTTTTCTTACATAGTCAATATAGTCAGCAGTAATTACATTTTTCTTCGCTTCGTAACCTTCCATTGGGTCATAGACATTGATTGATGTTGAATCTGGATAGGACTCACCAGGATTCGAAAGATTTGGATTCATCGCCATTCCATAGTCCATTGCCGTTTGCTCGATTGTGATTGGTGATGAGGCAAGCGTTTCTTCTTGCATGGTCTTAATCGTATTCGATAATCCAGTCGAAAGTGCGAGAACCAAGGCAATACCAATAATTCCGATACTCCCCGCTATACTTGTTAGAATGGTACGACCCTTTTTAGCCCATAGATTTCGTCCACTCAATGTTAATGCTGTACGATAAGGCATCGCTGTCATAACCTGTTTATGATTGCTTTCTTCTTCAATATCATTGCTTACGGGATTGCTATCAGAAACCATTTCTCCATCTAAGAATTCAACGATTCGAGAACTATAGGTATGAGCAAGTTCAGCATTGTGCGTTACCATAATAACTAACTTTTCTTTTGATATTTCTTTGAGAAGGTCCATGACCACCACACTTGTTTTACTATCCAGTGCTCCTGTAGGTTCATCCGCTAAGATAATATCTGGATCATTAACCAATGCCCGTGCGATCGCCACACGTTGCATTTGCCCGCCTGACATTTGATTCGGTTTTTTGTTGATTTGGTCATGTAAACCAACTTTAATAAGTGCTTCTTCCGCGCGTCTGTGTGCTTCCTGTTTTCCAATGCCCGATAACTTCATAGATAGCTCGACATTCTGTAGTACTGTCAAGTGAGGGATTAAATTATAGGATTGGAAGACAAATCCAACAGAGCTATTTCGGTACGCATCCCATTGTTTATCTGTATAGGTTTCTGTGGACTGCCCATCGATAATTAAATCACCATATGTATAACGATCCAACCCACCTACAATATTTAATAAAGTTGTTTTTCCGCTTCCTGATTGTCCCAGGATAGATACAAATTCAGTGTCTCTAAATGTAAGGCTTACATCTTTGAGTGCTTGAACCTGTCCATAATTCTTTGTAATATTCTTCAGTTTAAGCATAACCTAACTTCCTTCCGCTGTATCAATATATTAACACAGTGATATTGTGCTTTCAATAGTTTTACGCATCGTTTGATGAAAGATACTTCACACATACGATTTCCTGGGAAATTAAAAAACCTACGATTCCGTAGGTCCTTGTATAAATTGTGCCACACTTTGCGATACTGTTTCGAAAGCATTATCTGATTGAATATCAATCCATTGACTCGGGGTTTGGTGTTTGAACCACGTAATCTGTCTTTTAGCAAAACGGCGGGTATTCCGTTTTATGAGTTCATCACGCACTTCCGCACTAATCTCATGTTTAAAAAACGGTTCAAATTCACGGTATCCGATTGCCTGTAAAGCCTGCAGTTCAAAGAGTTTTGGATTATGGTCAAGCAAACATGAAACTTCCGACTCAAGCCCTTGTGCCATCATCATATCAACGCGCTTATTAATTCGCTCATAAAGTACGGCGCGGTCTGTTTGTAAGAAGAAAATGCATGCATCAAACAGAGCCACATTTTTTTGGTTTTCATGAATCTCGATCTTTGTCTTACCGGCCTGAAGCATATTTAGCGTTCGTACAATACGTTTACGGTTATTGGGATGAACTGCTTGGGCTGCCTCCGAATCCCGCTCTTGAAGCATCTGATACAGTGTGTCATCATCGATGCCCTCGAAGGAATCCTTAACATCCGGAACTTCTTCTTCGAAACGGTAATCATTTACTAATGCATTAATGTATAGTCCCGTTCCACCTACAATGATTGGTAGTTTTCCCTTTGCATGAATCGCTGCAATCGCTGCGCGCGCATCTTTTTGAAACTGGGCAACATGATACGGTTCCTCAATCGATGTAACATCAATTAAATGATGGATGATACCCTCACGTTCTTCCATTGATGGCTTCGCAGAACCAATATTCAGTTCACGATAGACCGCAACGGAATCGGCACTTATAATTTCACCGTTAAATCGATGAGCCAATGCAACACCCATTTTTGTTTTCCCAGATGCAGTTACACCTGCAATTACTACTATTTTTTTCATCGTTTAAATTCCTTAATGAGTTGATTGTGTTCGACTGTTATAAATGTCGGACGTCCATGGGGACAATGGAACGGTTGTTGCGTATGTCGCAATTGCTCAACCAATGTTTCCATGGCTTCCATTGACATAAACTCATTAAAGCGCACTGAAGAATGACACGCCAATGTCGCAATGACATTACGACGCATATCTTCTTCACGAACTACTTTGTCCGTTTCGAACATATCCAACACTTCATTTACAAATTCATGGACCTCTGCTTCATCAATCCAGACTGGAACAGCCCGAAGGACAAATGCATCATCTCCAAAAACTTCGAGTTGCATTTGAAATGGTCTAAAGACTTCATTGATTGCATTGATCTGACCAATTAGTTTTTGACGCCCTTCAATAATCATTGGAATCAAAAAGTCTTGCATGGGTACATCTTTATTTAAGAGTTTATCTTGATAGTATTCATAACGAACACGCTCCATTGCCGCATGTTGATCTATTATATATAATCCCGCATCCCCTTGGGCCAAGATATATTTACCACTTAATTGTGATAGAACTGTTAGTGGCTCAATCAAAACTTCTATGGGTTTTGGTTCTGATGGATATGGTGTTTGAGGTATAAAAGCAGTCTCTTTTTCTTCAACACGATAATCGTGAGTAAATATCGGTGTATCAATAACTGGCATATCTGTGATGTTTACTGGTTCTGATATTACTTCCGATTCGTCATCGAGTGTCCTTGATAGAATTGTATTTTTATCAATATTTTCCTCTATAAAGATTTCTTTTTGAGTTTCAATAATCGCATTTTGTAATGCGTCGCGCATATCCGTTTGTTCTGGTAAACTTGGTTTTATCGTTATTTTTTGTGGTCGCATGCCTTCTGACAGCAAAGCCTCCAAATGATTTTGAATTAAGGATACTAGTTGATCTTCTTTCGACAAACGAATCTCCCATTTACTTGGATGAACGTTAACGTCAACAAGTTGTGGATCGACCGTTATCTTCATGACAACAATTGGATAACGGTCGGTCGGCATATGACGTCTAAAGCTATCAACGACAGCCTTTTGAGCTTTCGGATAACGAATCATTCGATCATTGATGTATAACCAAATCGCATATCGATTTGAACGATTATGTTGTGGTAAAGCTGTAACCCCTTCGATCTTAAAATCATAATTTGAAGCTTCGAAGCGGCGTGAATCTTCTGTAATAGTTCCCCCATAAATTCGGTGGAACACATCCATGACATCACCAGTTCCATAACTTCTAAACACCATGCGCTCATCAAGCATGAGTGAAAAAGCTATATCCGGACGACCCAGTGCAAATTTTTGCACAGTATCCTGGATGATCGAGTTTTCATAATGAATATTCTTAATGTATTTCAGACGCGCAGGTGTCTTCAAAAAGAGATTTCGAACGTGAATTGTTGTTCCTTTATTTCGTGCAAACCGCACGACGTCACGTTTTTTACCATTATCAATAAAAATACGATGACCAGTATCACCATTGTTAGTTGTCGCTTCAACTTGACTAACTGACGCTATCGATGGCAATGCTTCTCCACGAAATCCAAATGTCAGGATTGCGTTTAAGTCGTCTGTATCGGATATTTTACTTGTTGAATGACGTTCAAAGGCACGTGACAAATCATCAGCACTCATACCCTCACCATTATCAGATACTTCAACCAATTGCATTCCACCTTCAATGATTTTAATATCAATCGTTGTAGCCTTAGCATCAATTGCATTTTCAACAAGTTCTTTTACAATACCACCGGGACGTTCAACAACTTCACCAGCAGCAATCATATTTGTTAAATGTGCATCCAATACGTGAATTTTACTCATGTGAATCACCTTCTAAAACTTTTTTGAGTTCAGAAACAAGCATTAACGCTTCAATCGGCGTCAGTTGATTAACATCGATTCCTTGAAGCCGTTGCTTCACAAATCCATAACCTTGCGGTTCTACCTCTACTTGAATAACTTTACTATCAATATTGACTGAGTTCTTAGAAAGTTCGAGAACTTCAAGATTTTGTTTTGCACGATCAATAATACTTTGCGGTAAATGCGCAAGACGCGCAACGTTTATCCCATATGATTTATCTGCTCGCCCATCTAAAACACGATATAGGAATGTTACATGGTCATTTTCTTCATGAACTTCAACATGAATATTTTTAATGCCATCATACATTTCTTCGAGTGCAACCAGTTCGTGATAATGAGTCGAAAAAATCGTCCGTGCTTTAACCGAGTTATTAATATATTCAATAATTGCTTGGGCTAATGCCATCCCGTCATAGGTTGAGGTTCCACGACCAATTTCGTCAAACAAAATTAATGACTGTTCGGTCGCATTAGATAAAGCCGCTTGAGCTTCAATCATTTCGACCATAAACGTAGATTGACCCATGAGAATATCGTCACTAGCACCCATGCGTGTAAAGATTTGATCAACAAGACTCCACTCCATACGGTCACACGGGACAAAACATCCCATTTGTGCAAGGACAACATTTAATGCGACCATTCGCATATACGTACTCTTACCACCCATATTCGGTCCAGTTAAAATCAGTGTATAAATCGATTCATCCATTAGAGTATCACTTGCAATGTATTGTTGATCTTTAAGGGTTGCTTGTAATACAGGATGTTTTCCTTCTTGAATATCAAGGTAACGCCCCTCTACAACTTCAGGTTTTGTAAAACCAGGAAGTGCCGAAATTTCAGCTAAGGCAACAAGTACATCCAATGTCGCAAGACCATCTCCAATTGCATGAATGGATTTCGCATGTTCCGAAACATACTCAGAATACTTCGCAAAGAGTTCAGTTTCTATCTGTAAAATTTGGTCACTTGCTTGGCTTATCTTCACTTCATATTCTTGAAGTTCTTCACTTATATATCGTTCTGCATTGGTGAGTGTTTGTTTTCGGATATAACCGAAATCATCACGAACATTATCGACTTGTCCTTTTGACACTTCAATAAAGTATCCAAACGCACGATTGTATCCTACTTTTAAATTTTTAATGCCTGTCTTTTCCCGTTGTTTTGCTTCATACGCAACGAGCCATTGCTTGCCATTTTTTGAAATTTCAAGGAGTTCATCTAAAGTATCGTGAATCCCGGTTTTAAATGTACGCCCCTCTTTTAATTGAACGGGAGCATCATCTAAAATAGTATTATCAAGCATTTCAAAAACTGCTTCTAAGGGATCTAATTCACTAATGAATTGGAACTCATCAAAACCTTCAATATCTCTTTGAATTGTGCGGAAGACTCCCAATGTTTTCTTCAAACGAACAAGGTCTTGAGCATTATGTTTTCCTGTCGCCATCCGTGCAACGACACGATGAATATCATAGACTTCTTTTAAATTTGCCACTAATTTATCATTTAATAGATAATCTTGAATTAGTGTTTCAATTTGTGCATGACGCTTGTAGATAGCTGTTTTGCTAACCATCGGTTGCATTAATTCTTGTTTTAAAGCGCGTGCTCCCATATTTGTGCGGGTTTTGTTGAGGTAGTGAAACAAGGATAACTCTTTACCATTTTGATGATCTATCAGTTCAAGGTTTGTCATTGTTGCATAATCCATACGAAGGTATGCTTGATCATTCAAAACGACAACATCAGATAAATGGTGTAATGAGCGCTTATGCGTATATTTTAGATAGGCACTCAATCGTGCTAAGGCCATTCCAATCGCTTTATCGTCATGTTTCATGGTCTCATCAATTGTTTCTTGATATGATACATAAATATCTGTTTTGGCTTTAACTTCTTTTAAAATATTGGGGTCAAAGTCTTCGCTCACTACGATTTCTTTAACTTGAAATTGTTGGAGTACTTTAATGATATCTACGAAATCATTCATAACTCTTATGGCACGAACTGTACCTGAAACAATGTCGCAGCTGACAATACTCGCGTAAACAAGATCTGTATGAATGGCTGCAATCTCACGCGTTTCATAATCTTCAACTTCGAGATATGTACCCGGAGTTACAATTTCTACAACTTCACGTTTCACAATTCCCTTAACCGATTTGGGATCTTCAACTTGTTCGACGATTGCTACTTTATAACCTGCATTCACAAGTTTTTGAATATACGATGCTGCGGCATGATGCGGTACACCCGCCATGGGTGCCTTCTCATTACCACCTGCCGATCGTGCTGTTAGCACAAGATCTAAAACTTTCGATGCAACTACGGCATCTTCAAAAAAGAGTTCGTAAAAATCACCTAATCGATAAAACACCAACGCATCATTGGTGTTTTGTTTTATTTCCATATACTGTTGGAGCATAGGTGTCAGTTTTGAATTATCCTTCATTCTCTTCAACTTCCTCTACATCGTGTATTGCTCTGTATGTTTTCATATTTTTATTAATAGCTTTTTGAATCATATATGCTGGTGATCCAATGGATAAGACAAAGCCTTGGCGAGTCTCAACAATTCGAGTAACACCCTGACGGTGGAGCGCAGCAATATTTAAATCTTCTCGATCCCTTAGTTCAACATGAATTCGCGTTAATGTACTTGATACTGTTTCAATATTTGATACACCACCAAGACCTTCTGTGAAGTCTTCAATACGTTGTTGCTTATTCGTAATACTTAGAACATCCAATGCTAGTTTATTGAAGTACAAGCGTGTGAATGAGAAGTAAACTAAGAAGACAATGATCCCCACGAGCAACAAGATAAAGACTTTACTTACTAATACAGTGTTATAGGAAATACCCATCAAATCGATAATATTTCCAGGTGTTGCTGAGAGTAAATTTCCAAAGAAGGAGAAGCCCAATGCCACCGAGAATCCACTCAGAATCGCATAAATAAAACTTGTTGCAAACAGGTGGAAGAAGTATAGTGTTGGGCTTGTAAGTAACATTAAGATTTCGATTGGTAGCAACGTACCACCAACCATCGATACAAGAATCGCAGCAATTAATAATCCAATATTACGGTTACGTGCACGTTTGTTTGAAATGGTCGTTGAGATAGCAATTAAGTAAGCTGGAACTGCAAAGATATTCATAACATAATATGCACTTGTAAAGCGACCAGCACCAAAAACATTCACCGTTTCTTTTAACTGTCCTGCCCAGATGTTGACATCACCAACGAATGATTGACCTGCAAGGTTCATCCAGGTTCCACCTAAGGTATTCAGCCAGAATTCTTGGTGTAATATAACATCTAGGTTAGCAAGTGCCATGAGACGTTCTAGCGCCCCATAGGCAAATAGACTCATCGGATTATTTACATCTTGCGAAATAAATTCCATGATGCTGTACATCATTTCCATAAAATATGGCCATCCAAATGCAAAGAGCATACCGATCACAGATGACCCAACAATTGCGAAAACCATTTTAACTGTTTCACGATCTGCAAATGAGACATTACTTATGTGACGTTTTTCTGAAGTTTTACGATATATATTCTTAACAAAGAGATAGATTGCAATTAAACCAAATATCCCTGTCCGGTATAACATGTACTGTTTATCACCTAATTTGATCACTAATGCGCTAATGTAAGTAGCCGTAGGTGATGTCGTTGGTGACAAGAGTAGCATAGATACTAAAAATGCTAGATATGATATAATTCCTGTGACTACTATGTTCGGTTCGTTTTTCTCATGAGAGAGTAACTTGATAAAAACATATAGTGGGAAATATGCTAAAATAATACCACCACTCATCAATAACACACGTGATATTGAAAGGAGTATTGGACTGTCCAATTTTAAAACACTATTCACATATGGATTGGGTATAATCGTACCAATTGCGACTAGCAACGATCCAAAGAATAATGATTTTAAAGGTAATTGTAATTGTTCGTAATAAGTTTGAAGACGATTCATGTGGAACACCTCTTGATTTATCTTTATATATTATACACTATTCTATCTATTCACAAAAGGAGCGACAATGAACAAATTCATCAATGAAAGTAAGCGCTACTTTACCTTAGACAAAGTTTTGTTCGGAATTATGATTGCATTCGCAACGATAAGTGTTGTGGCCATCTATCTATCCGCACCACTTTTAGATAATGGTCAAGCAGATGCAATTTCTTTAGTTAAGAAACAATTAATGTGGTTTGCGATTGGATCCGCAGTTATCGCATTTCTAATTAAAATCGGTATAGACCGGCTGTTTACTGCGATAGATATAGCTTATTGGATCTTAATGGTCCTTCTAGCTGGTCTTGTAATTGCACGTTTTGCAAATATCAACAGCAGTATCGTTGCACCAATTAACGGAACACGGGCTTGGTATATGATTCCCGGAATTGGTTCTTTCCAGCCTAGTGAGTTTATGAAAATTGTCTTAGTTATCAAAGCTGCAAACGTCATTCATCAACATAACACCGATAAAGAAGGGTATACATTTCAAAGTGATTTTCAACTATTTTTCAAAATTGCTAAATTTGCACTTCCACCTTTTATCCTAATTTTCTTACAGCCAGATACTGGAGTTCCAATTGTTATTCTATTTAGTTTAGCAACTATGTTTATTCTATCTGGTGTACGTCGCGAATGGTTCATTATTATTGCAACATTAAGCATTGGCGCATTATTAGGAATTGTCTTTCTCTACTATAACTACCCAGATGTCCTGAATACCTTACTTGGTGGAGGATCGACGTCATATCGCTTGGATCGTTTCTATGGCTGGCTTGACTATGAAAAGTACGCTATGGGACATGGATACCAACTTTTCCAATCGATGATTTCTTACGGAACTGCTGGTGTTAATGGACATCCACTCGGAACGATGATTGCCCACTATCCTGAAGCACAAACAGACTTCATCTTTGCCGTTATTTCTCAAAACTTTGGATTCATCGGTGGCTCAATAACTATCGCATTATCATTCTTATTTGATATTAAACTCGTCTCCATTACGAAACACAGTGATTTACCGAGAGAACGTTATATGATGATGGGAATCATTGGAATGATTTTCTTCCAGCATCTAGAAAATATTGGGATGATCATGGCAGTGCTTCCAATCACTGGAATTACTTTACCCTTTATTTCGTATGGGGGATCGTCATTGCTTTCGTATATGATCCCACTTGCCGTTGCATTTCATATGTACAGTGAAACACAAAATAGACACAGACACTAAAAAACAGGATATAATCCTGTTTTTTTAGAATAGTGCATTTAAACGTGTTATATGAGGTATCTCTTTAAAACGAGCAAAACGCATAACATGGTCACTATTTCGAATTGTTATATCGTGGATTGAATCTAAATGAACATGTAGATGGTCATAGCAAAGCAACGCATGATCAAACGAGTCACTTGTAAGTCTAATTGTTGTATGTGGATTCATTACCAATGGAGATCCTAAGCTTCGAGCATGGCGATGGTGAATTCCAGATATTTCAGTCATCTGTAAGAGATCAAGTCCCGGATAAATTACTGCTCCGCCAATAGAACGATTGTACGCAGTCGATCCATATTGTCCTGATATACATACGCCATTTCCTCTAAAAGTTTCAAAATATGAGTCGTCAATATGAATATCCATCGTTTGCGTCTTTACAATATTTTCCACGCGAACTTCATTAAGTGCATAGTAATGTGACACCTTGGTAGTATTTTTTAAAGTGACTTCTAAGATTCTCTTCTTATCAATGATTGGTTGTTTTGTTAAAACATCCGCAATGAAGTCATCAATTTGATCCTGTGTATAATCTGTTGAAAACCCCAAAGTTCCCGTATGAATACCCACAAAAGAGACGTTTTCAACTTTATCAATATACTCGTGAAATGCTTTCAACAAAGTACCGTCACCACCGACACAAATTACGAGTTCTGGTTGATGCTCATCACGAACCATCCCACCTTCAGTTAATTTGCGTGTTACCATTTGGCAAATACTTTCTGATGCATTATCACCACGATGAATTGTTATAAATCGTTTCATAAGTTACTTCCTTTTCCTTTAGACATATTGTAACATAGTAATATGAAACATAACCTAGAGATTGAATACAAAACAATGTTGGATGAACCTTTATTTGAGAAGATTAAGTCGAAATTGCCTTTCGATTATGGAGTCAACCAACGCAATGATTACTACGATACACCTGATCGTCAACTGTACAGTATGGGCATCATGTGCCGTATTCGCACAGTCGAGAATCGCTTCGAGTTTACTGTTAAAATTCCTCAAGAGGATGGGGTCATGGAACACGAGGTGCTCTTAGAAACAAAGACATTAGACCACCCTTCCGTTATTGATTTTTTTAATCGGTTAAACTTGAACGTTAACCAATTGGATTGCATTGCATATAGTGACACTCAACGCTATACGTATGATGATGCGTATGGATCTTGGTGCCTCGATGCATCATCATTCGAGAATCACAGCGACTTCGAGTTGGAATATGAGCTACATGAAGCAAACGAAAAAGCATATCCACACTATGTAGATATGCTCAATGAGTTAAATATTGAATACCGCGAAGCAAAACCTAAATATATAAGGGCGTTAACTTCAGGCGCTTAAATTGATCTTCAAAATCACGCATCGAAGTTTTCGATACAATGACGAACTCAAGTTGATAAACTTCGAGTTCTTTTTTTAACCACGTTATAATACCGAGAAGCTCATAAAAGTGGTTTTTTATTGATGAGCTTGGCAAATAGATTTTAGTTAACCGCTCCGTATAATGATATGCGATAGGACCGATTCGCGATGTATTCTCAATATTGTAGGTCAAATTTTCTTGTAATTGTGTCCATGTCACAGCAATATCAGAAATTGCATTTCGGATTGTCTGTTCATGGATATCTTCATAAATTAAATTCATCTCGACGCGAGCATTTATTACTGCAAACCATTGATCGATACCAATCGTTTCTGCCTTCTTTAAGAGGTCAATCGCGACATCTCTGCCACCATCCACAAGATACAAGAATGATTCAAGTCTACTTGGCAAGACGAAGTCAACTTCACTTAGAAAGACTGGTCCTTTGAAAAACACGACATGGTCTAATTCGATTGATTGAATTTGTTTGGGCGCTTCCCCATCTTTAGTCGCATTCATAATGGAGTCATGAAACGAAGAATAATCCTTGTATCCATTCATGTGTTGATACTCGTCCCATGTCCGCTTGATACTCATCGTTCGTACACTACGAGCACGACCATATCCAATAATTCCTTTTTCTTTTGTTACGGGGTGAATATAACGTTTGTCTATAAAGAATAACAATGAGCCTACATCAAAGCGTTCAAATCGCTTCGTGCTAAGACGCCAAAAATTGATGGAACGATGACCATTACTTCTATGAAATTCTATCATTCTTTCGTCCGAAATATATGCGATTGAGCTCATTATGTTATCCTCCTTTACTTAATTTTATTACGTCCTTCAAAAGCTTTGATTAATGTCATGTCATCGGCATAATCGAGATGCCCTCCAATTGGAAGTCCGAAAGCCAAACGTGTAACATCAACTTTATCCTCGAGCCTTTTAGCAAGGTACAATGAAGTCATTTCACCTTCAACTGTCGCATTCAATGCTAAAATCACTTCTTTTGATTCTTGAGATAGACGTTTTTCCAAACTTTCAATATTCAATTGATCAGGCATTATGCCTTTTTTGGTTGAAATCAGGCCATCGAGCACATGATAGACACCATGATATTCTTGTGTTTTTTCGATTGAAAAAACTTCTTTAGCACTTGAAACAACACAAATTGTATTTTGATCACGAGTGTTATCTGCACAAATATCACAGATTTCTGTTTCTGTAAGATTATGGCATACTTTACATGTTTTAATGTTTAATTTTATAT
This sequence comes from Erysipelothrix aquatica, assembly GCF_009828825.1. Classification (GTDB taxonomy): domain Bacteria; phylum Bacillota_I; class Bacilli_A; order Erysipelotrichales; family Erysipelotrichaceae; genus Erysipelothrix; species Erysipelothrix aquatica_A. The sequence goes on from NZ_WTTA01000002.1 coordinate 536,129, forward strand.
TCATCAGATTGCTTGCAAATTCGTTGAGATCTTCAATGTTTGATTCCAACATTGTAAGTGCATAACGTTCTGCTGTTTTTTGACCAACTCCAGGAAGCATTTTAAAAGATTCTATGAGTTGTTGCAGTGTTTTCGGATACATTATAACTCCTATTCAATAATTTCTACGGAATCACCAAATAGATTTAAGACGCTATCAAGTGACTCATCAACAATTCGGGCATCTTCCGCATTTTCTTCTGTTACTGTAAGTTCTTCAGGTAGAACAGGACTTGGTAACGTTCCTGCTTTATTAAGTTCAATAAATTTTACGACCGCTTCTTGATACATATTGACCGAGATTGCTAAGATTGTTTTATCTTTATTGAAAATCACCTCGCTAAATTTATTGAGTTCGTGACGATTTCGTGCTTCACCAATTTCACGAACTTCAATTTCAGACTGCATCGCCACAACCACAAAGAACAGACTACTTAACACAACTTTACCGCCAGATAGTAATCTCGCTGATCGTGCCCATTGTGGTATATTTCGATACCTTTGAATTTGCTTAAATTGCTCTTCATCCGCTAGTCTCAGTGACTTATCAGCAGTTACCATAAGTCTGATAATCATATCTGTATCAATATTCTTTAAGCCAATACTATTTTCTGTATGTACAGGAGCAATACTTGATGAGTTTATTGAATCATCCACGACATCTTCGATTACTTCATGTTCAGTATCATCAAACTCAAATTGTATTGAATCTTCTGGATTCGAAACAACAACTTCCGGTTGTTTATTTACATCTTTTGTGAGTACTGCTGGATCTAAATCTGTAGGAACTTTCGTACTTACGGATTCTACTATCGGTTTTAAGTCTTTTGGAGTTTCAACTACTGTCTCTTGTTTATTTGGAATAAATTGCGTAAGTTTTTGAGTTGGCTGTCCTTGCACTGTACCTGAGTTATTCGAAAAATGATTAAATATGTCTAACATAGCAATCTCAAAATACATTTCGGGTTGTTGTGAGAAACGCATCTTTTCTGCATACTCTAACAAGATATCAATCATTTTAAGACGAACATCTGTTGTAAATGCTTCTGATAAATAACGAACTAAAGTATCTTCGGTTAATGTATTCATTTTAGTATATGTATAAATCAGACTATCTTTAAGGTTTTTTGTAATGTCCATCACTAAGCGATCATAGCTGACTGATTGCATTTTCATAGCTTTAATATTATCAATAAGTTGCCGCATATCACTTACCGCAATATTTCTAAACATTTCCATTTTTCCATCAACTGATAACACACCGTTTGATGCATAGATTTGTTGCTTTGTAATCGAACCATCAGATAGTACAATTGCTTGCTCTAGAATAGTTAGTGCATTTCGCAATCCACCACCCGATAAAGATGCAATCAATTCCGTTGCACCAGGTTCTGCACTTTCGTTTTCTTTCTCTAAAATACTGTCTAAACGCTCTGCAATTGCCAATTCAGGAATTCTCGTAAAATCGAATCTTTGGCACCTTGAAATGATGGTTGGAAGTACTTTATGAATTTCTGTAGTCGCGAGAATAAAGACGACATGACTTGGTGGTTCCTCTAATGTCTTTAATAGGGCATTAAATGCACCTTGCGTCAACATATGGACCTCATCAATAATATACACTTTATATTTACCTAAAATTGGTGTGTATTTAACACGTTCGATTAGACTTCGGATTTCATCTACACCGTTATTACTTGCTGCATCGATTTCAATTAAGTCAGGATGTGTATTATTTTGTACTGCAACGCAGTTATCACACTGACCACAGATCAGTTCAGTTTCACTTGTACAGTTTACTGCACGTGCAAACAATTTTGCTGTTGAGGTTTTTCCGGTACCTCGGGGACCTGTTAAAAGATAAGCATGCGATATCTTATCTTTTTTTACTGAATTTGTAAGGACTTCAACAATATGTTGTTGGCCGACTACTTCGTCCATCGTAGAAGGTCTGTATTTTCTATATAATGACTGATATGCCATGTTATCACCTATTATTCATTATATCATACGGCCTATTGGTTGTAATTACTTATTTGATTCCATATAATTAAGGTATGGAAAAGAAGAAAAAGGTAAATGTTCTTGGTATCATTGGGATACTAATGACTGTGCTGGGGCTCTCAATCATTGTTTACGATGTAGGTATCAAATACTTTGAACGTAAATCACAGGAACAAGAACTACAAAATTTTATGAATGCTCCTTTATTATCTGAGAACTCGGAGTTGCCAGCTGAGACTGTTGATGCCAATGTATGGGGCTATATAGTTATTGAAAAACTAGGTGTGAATCATTTGATTGCTAAAACAAATGATTGGAACTATCTTTCTCGCTATGTAGTTGCGTATGAAAGTTCTCCTGAACCTACAGGTAACGGAAACTTCGCTATTGCTGGCCACAATGGTAACTGTGCAAGCTGTGTTTTTAGAGATTTTGATAAACTTGAGATTGGTGATGAGGTAATACTTAACGATAAAAAAAATACTTATACTTATCGTATTGAAGACATTTCTACCGTTCATCATACGGATGTGTCGGTCTTGAATGACACTCCAGATTCTAGAACACTTACTTTAATTACATGTACAGAACAGACGACTGTTGATCCATGGCGAACTATCGTCAAAGCAACACAAATCAGTGAAGTACCGAACACATAAGTTTACACTATAAAAAAACATCAATCCAAGTGATTGATGTTTTTTAAATTTCTTTTTCCATCATTATATGATCAATTCCTGCGTCATCAAAGACTTCACCATATTCTTTGTAGCCATTTTTTTCATAGAATGGTATTGCTTGAATCTGAGCACCCAACTCTAGTCGCTTAAATCCATTATTTTTTGCTTGTTTCTCAGCATCCTGGAGCAATTTAGTCCCTATTTTGAATTTCCGATACTCTTTGAGCACTGCAACTCTTCCAACCTTGAGGGTATCACCCTTTTTCACATACCGAGCAGCTCCAACAACTTGATTATTAACAACCGCCATTACATGCATTACATTCTCATTATTAGGTGAATCGTATTCATCTATTTCGAGGCTTATATCAACGTTTTGTTCTTCTACAAACACTTTCTTTCTGACATCTAAGTATAGATTATAGGATTCATCGTCGACACGTTTGATTTTTACTTCATTATTACGTTTTTCTTTAAAAAATTCTTTCATAAGTAATCTCCCTTCAGATTCGAGTATGTTTGGGATTACCTTCGGGTAATGATTAAATCCCTTAATTTCAGACATATTCAATACTGACCCATAGCTACCACTATTTGGTTCATTAGCACCAAATACTACCGTATCTACATGAGCTTGAATCATTGCACCTGCACACATTTGACAAGGTTCAACAGTTACATAAACAGTACAACCGCTTAAGTTCCAACTATTAAGTGATTTCCCCGCATCATTCATGGCTTCAATTTCTGCATGTGCGCTTGTTCTATTGGTACTCTCTCTTAGATTGAATCCTTTACCTATAATTCTCCCGTCTTTTACTACGATAGCACCGACAGGTACTTCATCCATCTCATATGCCAATTTAGCTTGTTTTATAGCTTCTCTCATATACATTTCGTGATTCATGATTTATCACCTCATTTTGGATACAAAAAAAGCCACTACACACATAAGAGCTAAATTAAGGCTGCTGTATTCCTACCCTGACCTGGTTCATTAGATTATGTTGTAGTAGCATAGTTATTATAACAAATATGCAAATAAATGCAACGTTTCACGTGAAACATTTATGATATAATTTCACTGGAGGTAGTATATGCCAAAACTATTTGTAAGTGACATGGATCACACCCTTCTGAATGATAATTCAGAGTTGCCAAAAGATTTTAAAGAAACACTAGATCTACTAAACAGTAGTGATTCCGGACTTGTTCTAGCTTCCGGAAGAACACTCTTTAGTATTAAAAATAAAGTAAAGGATTTTAATCATGAGATCAATTTTATCTCAGACAATGGTGCAATTGTCGAATATAACGGAAAAATTATCTATAAGTCTGTATTTTCTCAGGAAGATATTGAAGAAATCCTAGTTCCCATTCGTAAAGCAAAAGAAACTTCAATCATCGCATCGTCTCTAACGAGTGCTTATGTCGAAGTCTATAATGATGACCATAAACAAAAACTGTATGAATATTATCTCGACTACAATATAGTCGACGACATATCTAAAGTGAATGACGATATAATCAAAGTTACTATGCTGAGCCTTAATAATACGGTTGATAATTACAAAGAATTTATTGAACCTGCCCTATCAAGCAGTTATAATGCTGTTACTGCGGGTAAAATTTGGATTGACGTCATGCATAACAATGTCGATAAAGGCGAAGGTCTTAAGCATCTTCTCGAAGAAATGAATATAGATCGTAATGATGTTGTTGCATTTGGTGATTACCATAACGATATTGGAATGCTCGAGCTAGCGGGTATAGGATATGCCGTTGAGAATGCGCATGATGATGTCAAACAAATTGCTGATTTTGTAGTTGAAGACAATAATTCTGCTCCTGTAACTCGAGTTATTAAGGAATACTTAACAAAACAGTAGTTAATGCAACTAAAAAAGGAGTTAATCTTAAGATTAACTCCTTTTCTTAATGATTTATTTAGATACAGGAACCATTTTTTCTTTGAATCCCATGTAAGGTCTTAATGCTTCAGGAATTAGTACTGAACCATCTTCTTGAAGATTATTCTCTAAAAATGCGATAAGCATACGCGGAGGTGCAACAACTGTATTGTTTAAGGTATGTGCGAATACGCGTCCGTCTTTTGTATCAATTCTTATTTTTAGTCTTCTTGCTTGAGCATCTGTAAGGTTTGAGCAACTCCCAACTTCGAAGAATTTCTTTTGACGAGGACTCCATGCTTCAACATCAACAGATTTGTGTTTAAGATCTGCTAAATCACCTGAACAACACTCTAATACTCTGACTGGAATATCTAAACTTTGGAAGTAATCAACTGAATTTTTGTACATTTCTTCAAATAATGCAGCACTTTCTTCCGGTTTACATACAATAACCATTTCTTGCTTCTCAAACTGGTGTATTCTATATACTCCTCGCTCCTCTATCCCATGAGCACCTACTTCTTTACGGAAGCAAGGTGAGTAGCTAGTGAGGCGTTGTGGCATCTTTGATTCAGGATTAATTGTATCAATAAACTTACCAATCATTGAGTGTTCACTGGTACCAATTAAGTACAGATCCTCTCCTTCAACTTTATACATCATATTTTCCATTTCTTCAAAGCTCATCACACCAGTCACAACATGACTACGAATCATATATGGTGGAATAACATAATCATAACCACGATCAATCATGAAGTCTCTTGCGTATGCAGTAACAGCTGAATGAAGACGCGCAACATCCTTTTGTAGGTAGTAGAAGCCTTGTCCACTAACTTTTCGTGCTGCTTCTAAGTCGATTCCATCGAATGACTCCATAATATCTACGTGATAAGGGACTTCAAATGGCTTTTCTACCATTTCTCCGTGACGTGAACGCTCAACATTTTCACTGTCATCTTTTCCTAATGGAACATCATCAGCAATTAAGTTCGGTATTTGCATTAAGAGTTGTTGTAATTTATCAAATACTGGCTCTTCATTTTGCTCAATTTCTTCAAGTTCTTTAGCAAATGCTTGAACTTGCTCTTTTATGGCGTTAGCTTCATCGATTCTCTTTTGACCCATTAGTTTACCAATTTCCTTACTTAATGAGTTTCTTTGTCCACGTAATTCGTCTGCACGTGTCTTTAAACCACGATATTCAATGTCCAATGCAATGATTTCATCGACCATCGGTAGTTTGTGATCTTGGAATTTTTTCTTGATGTTTTCGCGAATAATATCCGCATCAGTTCTAAATAGATTAATATCTAACATAACTATCTCTCCTAAAATAAAAAAAACACCCTCATTAAGGGACGGATTTACCGTGGTGCCACCCTTTTTCGAATGTTTCACGTGAAACATCCCTTTAACAGATAACGGCTGTCTTCCGAATTTAATCTCTCAAGGGTAGATCTATAATCAATTAATAATACTTCTCACCAACAGTATCTCTCTTTAAATAACTTACGACTATATTATTCCCTCTCATTGAGTTTAAGATAATTATAGCCATTACTCTATTTATTGTCAAATTAGTAAGTTTTGATTGTATATAAAGAAAAAGCATACGACTAATCGTATGCTTTATTTTATCAAATCTCAACCGCACCACTATTCATTTTTAAAAATTCTATCTCATAGGCAGTTTTAAAGTCAAACATTTTGCGAGGCATTGAGTTGATTTTAAAGGCAATGTCATCAAGATATTGTTGTC